>DASTTB010000044.1:0-71666 GCA_035760365.1 Pyrinomonadaceae bacterium | reverse complement strand
GTCAAATAACAAATCGTCTGTTGTCGTGCATGAAAGTCAACGCCAATATATATTGTGTTCATAGCGCCTCCTTTCAGTCTCTTGTCAAAGACGCCCTGAGTTTACTCAAGGCGGGAGGCGCTTGCTTCATAACATCAAAGCTGTTAGGTAAAGAAACCCGCCTGCGTGCTTTGCGTGAGACTGCGCAATGTTGCAAACTACGGCTTGACCCAGAAGCACATAACAGAATCCGAACCGCCCCTCGATATTTCCCATTGCATAAACCGTGCTTTGGAGGAGGACATCGGCGCCGGCGATGTCACCACGGACAGCATTGTGCCCGCAGGCGCGACGCTCCATGGCCGCATCGTCGCCAAGCAGAACGGCGTCGTCGCTGGACTCAATGTCGCAAGCGAAGTGTTCCGTGCTTTGAGCCCGCAAGTAACGTGTGAGGCGAAAGTCGAAGATGGATCACGCGTGACGCGCGGCACTGTGTTGGCGGAACTGAGCGGCGACGCGCGCGCGTTGCTGACCGGCGAACGCACCGCGTTGAACTTTCTCGGACGCATGTCAGGCATCGCGACCTTGACGCGCGAGTTCGTCGACGCTGTCGCCGGGACCAACGCAACGATTCTCGACACGCGCAAGACCGCGCCCGGTCTGCGTCTGCTCGACAAACGCGCGGTCGAACTCGGCGGTGGACAAAATCATCGCACCGGGTTGTTTGACATGGTCCTTATCAAGGACAACCACATCGACTTCGCGGGTTCGATCACGGCGGCGGTCGAACGCGTCCGCGCGAGTGGAACCCCGTTGCCGATTGAAGTTGAGACTCGCACGTTGGAAAATGTACGCGAAGCGTTGGCGCTTGGAGTCGAGCGCATCCTGCTCGACAACATGTCGCTCGACACGATGCGCGAGGCAGTAACGCTGACGAATGGTCGAGCAAAACTCGAAGCGTCCGGCAACGTTACGCTCGAAAACGTACTCGAAGTTGCTCGCACGGGCGTCGACTACATCTCAGTCGGCGCGTTGACGCATTCGCCGCGTGTTTTTGACATGAGTTTGGAGTGGGTTGGTTAACAGGCCCGGATTAAAAGATGATTACTGATACCACTACTACTGAAGAAATGTACGAAAAGTTGAGCCGTCTCCTGGCCGACACCGTTCCCGATTTCGAATTGCGTCTCAAAGCGGAAATCGCCGCCGAGATCAACCGTCTCAAGGTCCAAAAGAACGCCGTCATACTCGGTCACAACTACATGGAGCCGGCGTTGTTTCACTCGATTCCGGACTACGTCGGCGATTCACTCGAACTGAGTCGCAGAGCGGCGGAGACTGACAAAGACATCATTGTCTTCTGCGGCGTCAGGTTCATGGCCGAGACTGCGAAGATCCTGAACCCGACTAAGAAGGTCCTGATTCCGTCGAAGAAAGCGGGCTGTTCGCTGGCCGCGAGTATCACCGCCGACGATGTGCGCGAGTTGAAGAAACGTTTCCCGGGCGTTCCCGTCGTCACTTACATAAACACTTACGCGGACGTGAAAGCCGAATCAGACATCTGCTGTACGTCGTCAAATGCGGTCGACGTCGTTAACTCGCTCAAAACCGATCGCGTGATCTTCATTCCCGATGAATATCTCGCCGGCAACGTCGCACGCGAAACAGGCAAGAAGATCATCTTCCCGACTCGCGATCCAACGAAGCGTTTTTCGGACGAGCTCGATTACCAAATGATCGGCTGGCCCGGACGTTGCGAGGTTCACGAGAAGTTCAGTGTTGAAGACATCAAGAACGTGCGGAAGCAGTTTCCCGACGTCGTGATCCTGGCCCATCCGGAGTGTAGTCCGGAAGTTGTGGCTGCGTCGGATTACTCAGGCAGCACGACCGCGATGATCCGTTACGTCGAAAAGACGCGCGCGCCGCGCTATCTGCTGTTGACCGAGTGCTCGATGGGCGACAACATCGCGGCCGCGAATCCGGACAAGGAGATGCTGCGTTTGTGCAGCGTCCGCTGTCCGCACATGAACGAGATCACGCTCGAGGAAACACTCGAATCCTTAGTCAAAGAGCAGTACGAGATCGTCATCGACGAGGAGATTCGCAAACGTGCCCTTCGCTCGGTTGAGCGGATGCTGGAAATCGGACGCGAAGACTGAAGTATTTTCCATTTGTCATTTCACATTTCCCATTTTTCATTTGTTCCGAAATGACAAACGGAAATGTTGAATGATAAGTGTTAAATGATAAATGGAAAATGCTGAGATCCTGATCATCGGTTGCGGAATCGCAGGTGCGACGACTGCGCTTCGGCTCGCCCGCAATCCGCAACGTCAAATCACAATCATCACCCGCGCCGGCGACCCTCACGAGTCAAATACTCGCTACGCGCAGGGCGGCATCATCGGTCGCGGTCCTGAAGACACTTCCGAGTTACTGTTCGAAGACATTGTTGCCGCGGGCGCCGGCGTAACTTCGCCGCACGCCGCGCGGATTCTCGCCGAAGAAGGACCGCCGCTACTCAACGAAGTGCTCGAACGCACCGCCGGCGTAGTCTTCGATCACAACGACGACGGTAGTCCCGTTTGGGGACAGGAAGCCGCGCACTCGCGACGCCGCATTCTGCACGTCGGCGACGCAACCGGTCGCGCGATCATGGCCGGCCTGGTTGCCGCCCTTAAAGAATGTCCAAACATCAAGATCGAATCGAACTCGACGGCAGTCGATCTGATCACGTTTCCCCACCACTCGCGCGATCCGCTGGATAACTATCGCCCGATCTCCTGTCACGGTTGTTACGTGTTCGATCGCGACGAGAAAACCGTCCATCGTTATCTTGCGCAAGCGACAGTGCTGGCGACCGGCGGCCTCGGACGAATCTATCGCAACACGACGAATCCGATCGGCGCACGCGGCGACGGTCTCGCCATGGCCCATCGCGCAGGCGCACGAATCGCGAATGCTGAATACGTTCAGTTTCATCCGACGGCGCTGGCCGCTCCGGGCGCCGAAGGTTTGCTGATTAGCGAAGCAGTGCGTGGTGAAGGCGGTGTTTTGTTGACGCCGGAGCTGCGTCCGTTCATGGCCGACTATTCGCCCGAATGGAAAGATCTCGCTCCGCGCGACGTAGTCGCCCGCGCGATTCATCACGAGATGGAGCAACGCGGTTACTCGTACGTGCTGCTCGACATCGCGTCACACATGCCGGCGGATGCGATTCGTGAGCGGTTTCCGTTTATCTATGATTCTTGTTTGAAAGTCGGACTGGACATCTCGCGTGAACCGGTGCCCGTCGTTCCCGCGGCGCATTACTTCTGCGGCGGCGTGCTGGTTGACGAATGGGCCAAGTCCACGATCGATAACTTGTACGCTGTGGGCGAGATCAGTTGCACGGGCGTTCACGGCGCGAATCGATTGGCGTCGACTTCGTTACTCGAAGGTCTCGTTTGGGGAAATCGCGCGGCGATGGAGATCGAACGAGCCCTCGACAATCCGTCGAACGGACAGCGAGCGCGATTCGCGGACATTCCGCCATGGGACGAAAGCGGACTGAGTGCCGAGCCCGATCCGGCGTTAATCCAGGGCGACATGCAGACGATTCAAAACATCATGTGGCACTACGTCGGTCTCGTGCGCAGCGCCGATCGACTCTCGCGGGCGATTCGCGAGTTGCGCCACCTGTGGAACGAGATCGAGACGTTTTATCGAAGCACGAAGTTGTCGGACGGATTGATCGGACTACGCAATGCGATCGAGGCGGCGTTGATCGTCGCACATGCCGCGCAGCACAACCGCCAGAGTCGCGGCTGTCATTATCGACAGGATTCGGTTACGGTAACGGGCGACAGACTTATCTGACCGAGGTTGACGAGGGTTGACGAGGTAAATGACTGAAATGGCGTGGGTTTTGGGACTGGGTCTGTTGTTTGGCCTGAAACATGCGACGGAGGTCGATCACGTTGTCGCGGTGTCGACGATCGTGAGCCGGCATCGCAATGTGATGCGGTCGGCGTTGGTCGGCGCGATGTGGGGCGTGGGCCACACGGCGTCGCTGCTGATCATCGGGGTGATTGTTTTGTCGTTGCGAGTCGCGATTCCCGAGCGCGTCAGTGCGTGGCTGGAGTTTGGCGTGGCGCTGATGATCATCGGGCTCGGCGCGGCGGCGCTGTGGCGAGCGTTGTACAAGAGGGAAGACGTTCACGTTCACGAGCATAGTCACGACGGCGTTCCGCACATTCACGTTCACTTTCACGAATCGCAAACGCGTCATACTCCTGCACGTTCACACAATCACGCCATCTCGGCGGTCGGTCTCAAACCGATGTTGATTGGAACGATGCACGGGCTCGCGGGCTCGGGCGCGTTGACGTTGTTGGTGCTGACGCAAATCGAATCCGCCTGGGTCGGGTTTTTCTATCTCTTGATCTTCGGTTTGGGATCGATCGTGGGAATGATTCTGATGTCGGGTTTGATCGGACTTCCGTTCGCGCTGACCACGCGCAACGTCGGTGCGGTTCATCGTCACCTGCAAACTGCGGCGGCGGTGCTGAGTATCGCGTTTGGTGTTTGGTACGCCTACGACAAGGGTTTTTCTTCAGGACTCTTTTAGTATTTCGATCACTTCCGGACGGTTGTATTCAGTCGCGAAATCAAGAGGTGTCTTTCCGTCATCGGTTTTGGCGTTGACGTTCGCGCCGTTCTCGATCAGTAGTCTCACCAGTTCGACATTTCCCGTTGCAGAAGCTTCGTGAAGTGGAATGTGACCGCTTGCGGCGACGGCGTTCACGTTCGCGCCGTGTGCGATCAACATGCGCGCGATCTCCGTCTGTTTTGCTGCTGCGGCCGAAGCGAGCGGCGTTACTTTCATCGACTCACGCGACGGAGCGTTCACCTCGGCGCCTGATTCCAGCAACGCCTTTACTATTTCAGGCTGACCAAAGAAGACGGCAAAGCCAAGCGGCGTGAATCCGTCAGGCGAGTAAGCGTTTGCGAGCGACGGATCGTGCGCGAGCAGATCGAGGAGTCGCGTGGTCCGGCCGGTCGCGGCTGCCTCAAACACGTCGAGCTCTGCGCCGGAGTCCAATAAAACCGCGACGACGTCTCGTTTCCCGTAATAGCTTGCTTTCATGATCACTGACACGCCGTTTTCGTCTCGCGCATTCGCGAGCGACGCGTCTTCGTCGAGCATCGTTTTCACTTTCGAAACGTCGCCGCTAGTCGCAGCCTCGAAAAAGTCCAGACTCATTTGTCGCCTCCGATCCTAAATACCCCAAAAGGTGAACAGGGTCACAGATTTCGCACGGTTTGGTTGACGTCAAACCTTACGTCTTTTATCCGAAGTCCGAGAAAACTGCAAAAATTGAGGGATCTTCACGGTTTGAGAGATTGGCACACTCATTGCCAAAAGGTGAATGCACGGAGGGAGTGAATAGGAGTTAAGGGATGAAAAAGGGGTTAATCAGTTTAGCGTGTTTGGTGGCTTTGACAGTGACCGCGATTCCAGCGAGCGCCCAGAGAACGAGACGTTGGAACGATGGTCGAAGATACGAGCAACGAATTGTCGATTCGCGTTATCGGAATAACGTCTACACCGGACGCCGTTACAACGGCCAGTACTGGGAAGACAGATCGTTTTGGGATCGGCACCGCGACAAACTTACCACGGCAATCGGAGCCGGAGCCGGCGCAGGAATCGGCGCACTGGTTGGTGGTAAGAAGGGTGCGATCATCGGCGCGATAGCCGGTGGAGGTGGCGCGGCCATCTACACTTACGGAATTCGAGACAAAGACGGCGACTGGCGCAGCAGACGACGGCGCTACTAACGTCGAGGCGCGTGCGCGCGCTCAATCAAGTTCGGTCACACATTGAAAGATGAGTGGCCTTGTGGGGGCCCGGATGTGAAGGGGAGAGCACATCCGGGTCCTAACATTTTCGGCCTCACTCCATCCGTCAAAATTTTGTTGCCTCCCGTACTTTTTTTACCTCGCCATTAGCGGCGCTTTCGCGTTTCTGTTATAGATAGTACCCGCTCTTACAACCCTTGCCGGAGACAGAGATGGAATTCCAGGAGAACGTTCTCGGCTTGATTGGGAATACACCCCTGATCAAGCTCAACAGGTTAGCGCGCGACGTGAAGGCGCAGGTTTTCGCGAAAATGGAGAGCCTCAATCCCGGTTATTCGGTCAAGGATCGAATCGGCGTGGCGATGATCGAGGCTGCCGAACGCGAAGGACTTCTGAAGCCTGGCGGAACGGTTGTAGAAGCGACTTCGGGAAACACCGGCATCGGCCTGGCGCTCGCCGCCGCTGTTAAGGGTTACAAATGCATCTTCGTGATGACTGACAAGGCTTCCGTCGAGAAGTCGCGATACCTGAAGGCGCTTGGCGCGGACGTCGTCATCACCCCAGTTTCAGCAAAACCCGGAACGCCGAACCACTACGTTTCAACGGCCAAACGAATCGCCGCTGAAACTCCAAACTCTTTTTATCCCGATCAATATTCGCATCCGGCGAATCCGGAAGCCCATTACCGCACGACTGGTCCTGAGATCTGGCGTCAAACCGAAGGCAAGATCACGCACTTTGTTGCTGGCATCGGAACCGGCGGCACGATTTCAGGCACCGGAAGGTTTCTCAAAGAAAAGAACCCGCATATAAAGATCATCGGCGCGGACCCTTACGGTTCGATTTTCAAGACTTACAAAGAGACCGGAAACATCGTCGAAACTACTCCATACCTCGTGGAAGGAATCGGACAGGAGATCGTTCCGCCGAACGTCAACATTAAGTATGTAGACGAAGTGATCAACGTCACGGATAGCGAATCGTTCGAGATGTCGCGACAGTTAGGACGGCTGGAAGGAATTTTCTGCGGCGGTTCGACGGGAACGAACCTCGCCGCCGCTCTGCGTGTCTCGAGTACGCTCGACGAGAATGCGATCGTGGTGTTCATTGTTTGCGACACCGGCGAGCACTACCTGTCAAAACATCACTCAGACGAGTGGCTCAAAGAAAAGCGACTGCTCGCGCCGCAGAAGATCACCGCGGGATTGATCAGCGACACAAAGAAACCACAGGCGCCGAAGGAATTGGTTTCTGTAGCGCCGTCAGACAACGTCGCCCTCGCGCTCCAAAAGATGGACGAGCTCGGACTGACTCAGATTCCCGTTCTCGAAGAAGGCCGGTGTGTCGGTTCGCTGCGTGAGAATCGGGTGCTGTCGAAAGTTGTGCGCGATCGAGCGCTGTTGGAGTCGCCGGTGAGCGAAGTGATGGAGTCGAGTTTTCCGATCGTCGACGTCGACGCAAGCTCGAATGAAGTTTTCAGGCGGCTTCAAACGAGTCCGGCGGTGCTGGTAGAGGAGTACGGCAGGATCACAGGTATCATTACGCGTCACGATGTTCTGGATCTGAAGTTGAAAGACGCGACACCATAAACCCGGCCAAGTGTCGTGTTATCTGGCGCGGTCCCCTGTAATGGCGAAAGAAGAAAAAGTGTTGGCGGCGAACCGTGCCGCCTTTCACAACTATCACATTTCTGACAAGTACGAGGCCGGCATTGCTTTGACGGGCACGGAAGTGAAGAGCGCGATGGATGGCCGCGTGCAACTCAAGGAAGCTTACGTTTCCGTGCGCGGGGGCGAGGCGTGGTTGTTCAATGCCCACATTTCGCCGTATTCTCATGGGAACCGCGAGAACCACGAACCACTGCGGACTCGCAAGCTGTTGCTTCACAAGCGTGAGATTTCCAAGCTCGATGAAGCAATGGCGAAACAGGGAATGACTCTCGTTCCCACACAGCTTTACCTAAAGAATGGCCGAATCAAGATAGAGGTAGGCGTCGCGCGCGGCAAGAAGCTGTACGACAAGCGGGAGACCGAGCTGAAACGCACGGTGGATCGCGAAACGCGCGCGCAGCTTAAAGAACGCAATAAATAATTTATTTTGAACCAGGTGTGGTCTGCTCAGGCCGAGATCTGAAGACTCAGGAGAACCCACTCACATGCAAGTTGAAGCGAATCGGGGACCGATTGAAGAACTTGACGTTCAAGCACTGGCGGTAGCTGTTTTCAAGGACGAGAAATCCGACGCAGGATTTATCAAGAAACTGGATGAACTTTCCGGCGGCCTCGTAGGCTCAGCACTCGAGGCGGAAGAGTTTTCGGGCAAAGAAGGTGAGCAGTGTTACTTCCACCTCGTTGGCAATAACAAACTAAAAGCGCGCCGCTTGTTGCTCGTCGGAGTTGGTGAGTCTGCCGATTACCGGGAGCCGCAGGTTTCACAGATGGCGGGCACTGCTGTTCGCTCACTGCGCAGCAAGAACGTCAAGACAGTGGCAGTCGTGCCGCGATCTACGGCAGACGCGGAGCAAACAGCGTCAACGGCAGTGCAGGGTGCGTTCATGGCTTTGTTTGACCCTGATAAGTATCGAACCGTTGAGAAAGAGCAGAAGACAGTCGATCGCATGGTCGTTGTCATCGAGGGCGCGGGCCAGGGCGCGATCGATCGCGGCGTAGAGAAGGGAAGAATCATCGGTGAGGCGATCAACTTCACTCGCGATCTCGCCAACGAACCCGGCGCTTACATGACGCCGACCGACATGGCCGCACGCGCGCGTGACATTGCCAACGAGTTTGGCTTGAGCATCGACGTGCTCGACGAAGATCGCATGGAACAGGAAGGCATGGGTTCGTTGCTCAGTGTCACCCGTGGTTCCGAACAACCCGCGAAACTAATCATCCTGAAGTACACACCCGCGAAGATGGAGGGTGAGAGTTCCGAATTGCTGACGTTTGTCGGTAAAGGGGTAACGTTTGACTCCGGTGGTATTTCACTCAAGCCGGGCGAGAACATGGAGTTGATGAAGTACGACATGACCGGCGGCGCGACTGTGCTCGGAGCGATGCGCGCGATCGCGCAGCTCAAACCACCGATTCCGGTCCTTGGCGTGGCTCCGTGTACCGAAAATCTTCCGTCAGGAAAAGCGACGAAGCCGGGCGACGTCGTCAAAGCGATGACCGGCAAAACGATCGAGATCATCAACACTGACGCCGAAGGTCGTCTCATCCTCGCCGACGCGATCGCGTATGCGAAAAAACTCGGCGCAACTCGCATTATCGATATGGCGACACTCACGGGCGCAGTCTCGATCGCTCTCGGCGACGTCAACGCCGCCGTCCTCGGAACAGACCAGGAACTGATCGACGAAATCATCGACGCCGGTCGCGAGGTCGGCGAAAAGTTCTGGCAGTTGCCGCTCGACAAGGAGTACTCAAAACAGATCAAGTCGGACATTGCGGACATCAAGAACGTCGGTGGAAGAAAAGCGGGAACAATTACCGCTGCGTGTTTTCTAAAAGAGTTTGCCGACGGCGTTTCGTGGGCGCACCTCGACATCGCGGGCACGGCCTGGGGCGACGATGCGAAGCCTTACCGTTCGAAAGGGCCGACGGGAATCGCCGTTCGCACCTTGTTGCGGATCGTGGACCGCGCCAGCGCAAAATGAGCGGGGTAGCTTTGATGTCTTCAATAGTCGATTGGTGGCGGCTTTGCCGCCCTGATGTGAGGCGAGGCTGTGCCTCGCCGTAGGTTGTGAAATAGCAATTAGGGCTCTGCCCCTGGTTCGGCCTCTGGCGATAAACACTGGGGCAAAGCCCGAACCGGGGGCATAGCCCCTGCCACGTTCCAGGATAGCCGGCGAGGCACAGCCTCGCCTCACATCATGGTGGCACAGCCTCGCCTCACATCATGGCGGCGGAGCCTTCGCCTCACATCATGGCGGCAGAGCCGGTGCAAAGGACTTTTAGGGGAAAGCTGAGTGGTGTGTCGTTAGCGGTAGACAGTGGGTGTCTTCGGTAGTTGACACTTCAGGCCATGTGGAAAACATGGATCTGCGATTTTGCTGGAGTTTTTGAGAATTCCAAACATGGCATGGCGGTTGTAATAGGAGTGAGCAATCGCCAAAGGGTGCGAGTCGCCTTATTCTTTTGTCCTCGCCCCCTCGAATGCCGCTCGAGGTAATTTCCCCGGCTCCCCTTTGGCACCCCCCTTCGCCCAGGAGCCATCTCAAGAACTGACAGTTAACGAACCGAAGGACTTGCGCAAGGTGTTATAATTCGTGCGGCTGATGTGGTTTCCTCAGGCAGCCCTGGCATCCATCGCTGGCTTTCAGGAGTTTGCAGAAGCACAGTGATCGACTATTACAACATTCTGGGCGTTAAGAACACCGCAACGCAGGCTGAGATTAAATCGGCCTACAGGAAACTCGCGCGAAAAAGTCATCCCGATCTCAATCCCAATTCCCAAGCAGCTCGCGATTTCGACCTGATCTCCAAGGCGTATCACACGCTCATCGATCCGCAAGAGCGCGCCTACTACGACGATCAGCTGAAAAACCAAAAGAATCGGAGCCATTCGATTCTCGACTCCAATAATCCACACGCCAAGCGCGCGCGAAATCTCGCCGTGCAGGCGAAGTGGGATCGTCTCGTCGATGAAGTGCTGGAGCGGGATCGACAGGAGAATCGCGAACGTCAGCGCGCGGTTTTCACGACAGTTTCGCTGTTTCTATCGACTTTCTTCCTGGCGATGATGCAGTTGCAGTTGTGGCGATTGTTCTCGACCGGGGGCAAGGTGATTATTTTGACGCTGTTCGTGATCGGCGTTTGGCACCTCGCGAACCGTTTGAAAGAGTATCTGGCCCACTACACTTATAAGCCACAGCCGATCCAGGGTTCGATCATGGGCGTTGAGGAACCTCCGGAGCAGCCGTTTACGCGTTTTTCGGCGTATACGTTTTTGCTCGTTGGTTACGCGCTGAGTGTCGGGATCGGGTTGTATATCGGCTGGCACACGCAGGATTTCTTCAACAGTCTCACCCTCCTGTTTCGCCATCATGTGGCGGACGTACAGTCGAGCCTTCTGGGCTTCGCCTCGGCGGCGTTGTTTATCCCGGATTTGATTATCTGTCCGCCAATTGCTGTCCTTATTGTCGATACGGTTCACGGCCTCGCATCGCGCATCGACTAATCGCGCCCGCATTTTCGTATAACTAAACACACCCGGAATTCTTGCCTCCCCGGTTTTTGGTCGTGTATAGTGCTTGGTCCCAACATAAGGAGCACGGTTATGGGCAGATCCGTGAGCCAACGCCAACTTCTTGCGGTAAAACTCGAAGGACTTAACGACTCCGAACTGGGCGAAGTCCTCGACTATGTTTCGGCTATCGAGTCGTCACGACGATCAAAACCGGTGCAAATCGCTGGCGATGACGACGTGTTAACGGCTTTGGCCGACGCGCGGGAGAATCGCCGCGCGCGACAGGCTTTCGAGTGGGAAGTTGTGCGTCGTAAAGCAGAAAAACGAGCAGCAGCAAAGGTGTATGCGCAGATCTGAATGCGTAAACTTGTCAACACGCCTTTCTGGTTCGTCATAGTCCTTATCTCGTCCCTCTTGTCTACGTCTGTCTTCGCTCAGTCAGCCCGCACACCCGTTCAAGCCGAAATCGAGAAACAGCGCGAACGTTTGCGCGCCACGGATGTGGAAGAACGCCGCGATGCGGTGATGCGACTCGGAAACCTCCATATCGCCGAAGCATCACGCGTCGCCGCCACGGCGCTGACTGATGTGTCGCCGATTGTTCGCGCCCATGCGGCGAAAGCCGTTTTATCGCTCGATCCGAGCGAGAGTGTGACGGCGCTGCTGCCGTTGCTGAACGACAAGGACGAGTTTGTGCGGCGAGAAGCAGCTTACGCGTTGGGCCGAACGCGTAGCCGCAGCGCGACAGCGGCGCTCAGCGAGCGACTTCTGACAGACAAGGAAGATGGAGTGCGTGCGGCGGCGGCAGTTGCTCTCGGAGACATCGCCGATGAAGCCGCTGTGATCAGTCTGGTTGGAACACTCGCCCCCGAGATGTCGTCGCGTGAAAACCGGAAACGCAAGCGAGAGAAGAACGTCTTTGTATTGCGAGCAGCGGCTGTGGCGCTTGGAAAGATCAAAAGCCGCGCCGGCACCGCGGCCCTGATCTCCGTGTTGGGTAATGAAAAGCTCGACAGCGACGTGCGCCGCGAAGCCGCACGCTCGCTCGGCCTGATCGGCGATCCTGCGGCCGCATCCGCGCTCCGATCGGTCTCAACCGCCTCCGATCCTTATCTCTCTCAAGCAGCACACGAAGCCCTGCGAAAGCTCGGGCAGTGATTCTTATAAAAAAATTAAGGGTGGCCAAACCGGGCCACCCTTTAAATACGATTCGTGTGTGTTTCTTGTCGTTAACTCTCACTCTTATCGGTGCGGCCTTGTCCCTTTTTGGCAGCCTTTGAAACGGCTGGGATCGGTAATCCGACGCCGCCTGAGAGCGATTCGCTCGGTGCTTCTGCTGCTTCAGGTTGAGGCATGTTGTCGTGAATCAACGCGCCGCCTGAGCTCTTCGAGAAGACGAGCCGGTTCTTGATGCGGTCCACGTCCACGTGCACGAGATCTCCCAATCCGATCTGGCCGGTCGCAACCAGGTTCGAGAGTGGATAGACGAGGAATCGCTCGACTGCACGCTTCAAATGACGAGCGCCGTATTTGAAATCGAGTCCTTCCTTGAGCAGCATGTCTTTCGCAGTTTCCGAACACTGGAAGACAAACTTCGTTCCCGCCGACTGCATGATGCGATCCTGAACCGCCTGCAACTCGAGATCGAGAATTTGTCGCAGGTGGTGCTCTTTCAACGAGCGGAACACCACGACCTTGTCGATTCGGTTCATGAACTCAGGCGAGAATTTACGACGCGCAGCTTCAACGGCCGTGCGGTAGATCTTCTGGTCCACTTCAGTGTCGTTCGGCGTCTTGGAACCCTTGCCGGGGGCGAAACCGATGCCGCCGGAGATCAACTCCGACATCTCCCGCGCACCCAGGTTGGACGTCATGATCACCATCGCCTTCGAAAAATCGACGCGACGGTTGTCGCCCAACGTCAGAGTCGCTTTGTCGAGAATGCCGAGCAGCAACTGCCAGAGGCTATCCGACGCTTTTTCAATCTCGTCAAACAGCACGAGCGAGACTTTCATATCGTCCGTGTGCATCCGATCGAGATTTTCCTGCGTCAGCATCGGCGAAGTTTCGCGGTGGCCGAGGTATCCCGGAGGGGAACCGATCAGCTTCGCGATTTCGTGTGAATGCTGAAACTCAGCGCAGTCGATTTTCACGACCGCGTTGGGATCGCCATAGAGAACTTCGGCAGCCGCCTCGATGACGCGCGTTTTACCGGAACCGGTTGGACCGAGAAACAACATGGTTCCAATCGGGCGGTTTGGCGGGTTCATCCCGGCGAGAAAGATCTGGTAAAGGCCGCTCATGCGGCGTACTGCGCGCTCTTGACCCACGATGCGCGCGCTAAGCCGTTCTTCGAAATCCTGAGCGCGGGGGCTTTTTTGATCAGGGTCCAGGAAAACCGTTCCTGTAGTATTCATGTCTCGTGTTTTTGTCACTTCAATCTCAGCTAACATCGGCTCTGCTCCTTGCCAGTTCGCCTTCGCGGGCGTTTTCACGAGCGCGGGGCCTCGAAAACCACTGGCCCACCCATCTCTTGCAAGGAACGATCCGTTCGTTAAAATTGATGCAATTTTAAGCCGCGAGGGTTCGCCAACCTGAGTTTCAGCGGACTGACCCGCGGCTGACCGGATGCTATATATACAACTCCGCCGGAAATGTCACCACAAAATATCGGATCTGGCCGGCGGTTGCACCCGATCCCTTATCTTTCTATGACATTTCCTGTCAAAACATCACTGACAATTAGTTGTAGTTCGCGGCAATCCGTGTAGGCAAACACGGATTCGTCGATCTGCTTGCTGACTTAGTCGTAATATTCCAAACCGAGGTGTGTGATCAGATCTTCGCCGCGTAAATGGCGTAAGGTGTTCTTCAGTTTCATCAACTGAATGAAGATGTCGTGCTCAGGATACAAGCCAGGCGCAGTTTGCGGAGATTTGAAGTAGAACGACAGCCACTCCTGCACGCCTTTCATGCCGGCGCGTTGTGCGAGATCGAGAAACAACGCCAGATCGAGAACGATCGGCGCCGCCAGAATTGAATCGCGGCAAAGGAAGTCGATCTTGATCTGCATCGGATAGCCGAGCCAGCCGAAAATGTCGATGTTGTCCCAACCTTCCTTGTTGTCGCCGCGCGGCGGGTAGTAGTTGATGCGGACGACGTGCGAGAAGTCTTTGTACAGACTCGGATAGACATCCGGTTGCAGGATGTATTCGAGCACTGACAGTTTCGACTCTTCTTTTGTCTTGAAGGAGTCGGGATCGTCGAGCACTTCGCCGTCGCGGTTGCCGAGAATGTTTGTCGAGTACCAGCCGTGCAGTCCGAGCATTCGCGATTTCAAACCGGGGGCGATAATCGTCTTCATCAACGTTTGGCCGGTTTTGAAATCTTTGCCGCAGACCGCCAGCTTGTTCTTTTCGGCAAGCGTCATGATTGCCGGAATGTCGACCGTGAGGTTTGGCGCTCCGTTCGCGAAGGGCACGCCGCACTTCATCGCGGCGTAGGCGTAGATCATCGACGGCGCGATCGCTTTGTGGTTCTCGCGCATTGCCTTTTCAAACGACTCGATCGTTTTGTGTACCGCGTGTTGTTTGAGAAAGACTTCGGTTGACGCCGCCCAGATCATCACCAGTCGCGAACATTTGTTTTTCTTTTTCCACTCGTTGATTTCGTCGATGAGTTGCTGGGCGAGTTCAAACTTGTTCTTGCCGGTCTTGACGTTTGTTCCGCTCAGACGTTTCACATACGACTGATCGAAGACGGCTTTCATCGGGCGGATCTTGCGCAGCGGTTCTTTGAGTTGTCCGAGTAATTCTTTTTCCAGCACGCCCGCGTTCAAGGCTGCGTCGTAAGCCGAGTCGGGGAAGATGTCCCACGCGCCGAAGACGAGATCTTTGAGTTGAGCCAACGGCACGAAGTCTTTGATCAAGGGAACGCGATTGTCGGTGCGTTTGCCGAGACGGACGGTTCCCATCTGCGTCAAACTTCCGATTGGTTGTGCGAAACCTTTCTTGATCGCTTCGACACCGGCGATGAACGTGGTACTGACGGCGCCGAGGCCGACTAATAGAACTCCGAGTTTTCCTTCCGCTGGACTGATCTCTATTTGTTTGGCAACTGACATTGGGACGGTTCTCCTCCGATGATTTGAACAGAATCATACTGGCCAGTGTGGGATTCGAAGCGCCGGATCTTGCTCATTATTGGCGACGCATTGCGCCGTCCGGCTGCGAAATGAGCGCTTTGCGGAATTCGCGTGGCGTTGTGCCGGTTGCGAGTCGAAAGGCTTTCGTGAAGTGGCTGGCGCTGAGATAACCGACTTGCGCCCCGACTTCAGTCACAGAAAGCTCCGTGTCCGCGAGTAACAACTGCGCGCGTGAGGCGCGAATGCCGGCGAGATAGTTGTGCGGCGTAGCGCCGGTTAGTTTCTTGAAGAGTCGCGCGAAGTGAAAGGGCGAGAGGTACGACGCAGCCGCGAGTGCTTTGAGTGTCAGATCCTGATCGAGTTGCGTGTGCATCAACTCAACTGAACGCCGAATGCGCCGATCCACGAGACCGACGCGCGAGAGTTCGAGCTGATCCGAAAGACGTGGTTGGGAATAGTTGCGCAGGACATGGACCAGCACCTGTTCGACGAGCGCGCGCATCACGATCTCTTTGCCAGGTTCGTCGTTGGCCAGCTCGACTGCAAACTCGGCAAGCAGCGTGTCGAGTCGTTGATCTCCGGACTGGTGGGTGCGCGCGAAAGTCACGGTCGACTTTGGCGGAATCAAACGCATCGTCGTGGCGTGCTGCAAAACGAGCGAAGCGGAGAAAGTGAAGAAGAGAAGTTCCGCTTGATAACCCGTCGCCGTGATCGAGACGTTTGGTTCAAAGACGACGGATTGCCAGGCGCTGAGTTCGTGTTTCTTACCGTCGACGGTGTACTCGAGCTTTCCTTTGAGCAAAGTGAGTAGCGAGTAACCGGCGCTGGCCTGGTTTTGCCATTGAAGATGTTTGGCGCGGCGGTAGTAAACCGAGTAATCAGGCGAGACGAAGAACCGGTTCAGCGGGGACAGGGAAGGCGTCATCGAAGCAAACTCTACGCGAAACCAATCGGCTGCTTCAAACGCCGTCCCGTGCCTTGATTAGCGCCGAGGGATTGTTGGTTATCAACGCGTGGACGCCGTAAGCCCGCGCGCGTTCAACCCACGCGGGATCGTCGACGGTCCAAACCACGACGTTGAGATCCGCGCGTCTGGCTTTTTCGACGAGACGTTTGTTTGTCAGGCGGTGATGTAAAGCAATTTCAGATGCGCCGATGGCTTGCGCTCGTTTGAGTATGAATGAAGATGGTGGTTGAAAGAGGGCGGCGGTTTTTAACTCGGGATCGATGCGTTTGATTACTTCGAGCGCGGAGTGTTCGAAGCACTCGAAGACGACGCGATCTTTCAAATCATATTCTTCAACTAACCGGCAACACGCTTCAGCTAATTCAACCTGTACGTCCTTCAGCTCCAGGTAGAGAATTAGCCGGTTTAATCTAAATAAATCGAATAAGTGCTCCAGGCTCGGAACGGCGACATTATTTAACTCATTCAACGTCATTTCGCCGACGCGCCGGCGTTTGCCGTGAGTGCGATACAACGTGTCGTCATGAATAACCACCGGAAAGCCGTCGCCTGACAGACGCACGTCAAACTCGATTCCATCCGCGCCGGCGTCGATGGCGGCCTGAAACGCCGCGATAGTGTTCTCCGGGGCCACGGCAGAGGCTCCGCGGTGAGCGATGATGAGCGGTGTTAGCACGGATTACTTCGCTGCGGCGGGATCGGTGATCACCCGTTTGAGCTTGATGTCGAAAGTGCCGTAGTCAGTCTTGATGCGTCCGCCGACGGGAATGTGTCGCGCGTCAGCGGTGATCCAGAGTGAAAACTCGCCCTGCTCTTCTTCGATCAGCCTGCCTGGTCCAAAGAGCTCGGGAGTGACGCGCAGCACGTCAACGCGACCAACCACCGTCTTCATCCTTTTCTTCTCTTCGACTTTGACCGGGATCGTGTAGACGTTTCCGCCGTCGCCGATGTAGATGTCGAAACTCTTGCCTACTTCCAAACGCTGCGTGCGGATGTAGTAGATGGCCGACAACACATCCTGAAGCTGGCCTGAGAAGTCAGTGATCTTGTGACGCGGTTCGGCGTCGGGGTTGTTCGGATCGCGCAATGTCCACGTCATGCGGCCCTTGGTGCGGTCGAACGTCGCTTTCGTTTCGCGAACACGTTTCCCTTGTTCGTCGAGAATCGTGGTCTTCTCGACGGTGAACGAGATCGGCTCGACTGTCGACTCAACACGCTCGCGAAACTTCAAGTTGAACAGACGCGCAAAGAAACCTTTACTCGCGATGTCAGCCGTAAACGTCAACGCGTAAGGACTGACCTCGGTTTTCTCAGCACCGGCCGCGGTCGGCGTACGACTCGCACGAAACTTCAGATCCGCGACGTCCAGTTTTCGCAACATCAAACGCGAGAACTCAGCTTCGAAATGAAGCTCTTCGCCCGCTTCAAACGGACGTGAAGTCGGGCCCTGTTTCTGCGCGTAAACAGACGAAACGCCGAGCACGACGGCGAGTACGAATATGGCGATAGATGTCTTAAAAATCTTCAAGGCTTTTATAGATACAAAGATTTAATCAGTAACAATCCCCACGCGATAACGAGACCAAGCGCCGCGCGATACTCGCGATAACGCAGATACAGCGAACCGTCAAACCGAACCGCCGGCGAATCTCCCTGCCGGTAGGGCGTCAGGCGCGGGAAGAAGAGTGGCACTGAACGCCGGTAACTTTCAAATTCCTGCCCAAAAAGCTGGGCCATTGTCGTCGCTTCGACGCGCATCACGGGCAAATAGATGCCAATAAACAGCGCCGCAAATAGTAACGCAAGTGGCCACCGTCCCGAAGCGATCGTGAATCCGAGCCCTAAAAGGAAGCTACCGAAATAGAGTGGGTTCCGAGTGAAAGCGTAAGGACCAGACGTGGCAAGCTCCGCGTTTTTTCGGATATGCCCCGAGGCCCAGGCGCGAATCGCAAGACCGAAAATCGAAACCACCGCGCCCGCGGCGAGCGCGATCGGAGTCGGCCGCGCGAAGAAAAGAAACAGGGCCGCACACAAAAATCCGAGCGGTACGCGCCAGCGCTGAATCCATGTCCCGCCTCTTCGACTCATCCTTGATTCAGTCTCTTATCTACAGCCCGCAGCACGCGTTCGACTTCGATGTCCATACAGATCCACTTCGAACAAGCACGTCGATGACAATCGACGCGGCAATCGATATCGGTGCGTTCGACGCAAATATCTTCCGGTCGCGGGCTGCCGTTGCGCCACCACTCAGTCGGTCCAAACAGACCGACGATCGGCGCGCCGGCTGCGACGGCGATATGCGTCGGTCCTGTATCTCCGCCGACGTAAACGCGCGCGTCTTTCGCGAGCGAGTAGAACGCTTTCAATGAAAGTCTGACCGGCCGGGCCTTTCCTGATTGGGACGAACGCCGCACTGATTCGGCCAACTCTTCCTCGCCTGGCCCGTAGGTCACGAGTGACTCGAACTCGTAATTGGACCAGAGGGCGTCCGCAAGTTTACCAAACCGATCGGCGCTCCACAGTTTTGTCGGCCAGCCGCCGCCGGGATTCAGAATCGCATAGTTCCCACCCGCCGTGCCTGCGGCCTCGCGCGCCGCATCTTCGTCGGCGGTCTCCACGCGAATGGGAAAAGAAAACTGCTCGGGAGCAACGGGCACGGTTATCCCCATGGCACCTTCGACGAGAAGCAGTCCCTTGCGGATGATGTGGGTGTGCTTCGGCACGGATATTCGTTTTGAAAGAAAAATACTGCTGGCGGGTTCGCGGAGTCCGGCGCGAGAGTAGCCAAAAACACGTCGCGCGCCCGAAAGGCGCGCTATTGAAGCTGATTTGAGAAGTCCCTGGAAGTCTAAAGCGACATCGAAGGCTGAGGCGCGTAACCGACGTAACTGCTGGCGCGGTGCCCGCAGCGTCTCCCCAGACATCAGTCCGCGCCTCAACGCCTTCGTGTCGACTTCGATGAGACGATCTAAAATCGGGTTGTCTCTCAAAATCTCAGATAAATTTCGTTCGACGACCCAGGAGATTTCCGCTTCCGGGAACCCCGCGCGCAGGGCGGCGAGGGCAGGCAAGGTGTGAACAATGTCGCCGATACTTCCGAGCTTTACGACTAAAATCCTCATCCGACTGCTCAGGTCCCGCCGAAATAAATGAACTTAAGTTTCGCGGAAGCCACCTTCTTCGCGGCTTTGAACTTTGTTAAGACTCCTTCCAGCACCGGTGTCTCTTCGCCTTGCCACGTCGCTGCGAAGTCGCCGCCCTTCAAAAACTTTCCAGCAAAACTGTAAGAAACTCCACCGACTGTCACCGTGTTGAAGGTGAAGTTGTCCTGCTTCACCGTCGCGGTGCGAAACTTAAAAGACTTGCCGTTATTTAAATCGAGTCCCGTAGGTGGCAGTCGCCGCAGTCGCCGCATGTTCAGATTTATTGCACTGAAGTCGGTGAACTCCGCCGGCGGTTCGCCTTCGATCCAATAGGAGCCGCTCGGATCGAAGCGCTCTTTTGTTTGCGCCGCGGTTTGCGCTGCCGCGACGCAGCACAACGACAGCAAGAGAAAGATTACCGTTAAGGTCTTACGCATTTGGACCTCCCAGACGGGTCAGGATCGCCGACGTCGAATGATCCTTCTGGTCGCCCACGATGGCGACACGGCCGCCGTAGGATCGTACCACGGCGCGTTCCGGAACCGTTTCTTCGGTGTAGTCGGTGCCTTTGGCATGGACGTCGGGTTTCAAAGCGAGGAGAAGTTCGGTCACTGTCGGTTCATCGAAAATCGTCACGTAATCGACCGATTCGAGCGCGGCGATAAGTTCCGCCCGTTCTTCCGCGGGAAGTATCGGCCGGCCCGGCCCCTTCAGCCGGACTACTTGCTCATCCGAATTGATACCGACGACGAGCAGGTCGCCGAGTTCACGCGCACCCGCGAGATATCGCACGTGTCCGACGTGAAGCACGTCGAAACAACCGTTGGCGAGAACCACTGTCGCGCCCTCAGCTCGGGCTGCTGCGACGCGCGCCAGTAACTCTTCACGGTCAAGAATTCGGGACATTCAGTCGTTTTCGGTGTTGATGATGGAGTGTTCGAGTTCGGCAGCCGTGACCGACGCCGTTCCGCGTTTCATCACGACGAGCCCGCCGGCGTAATTTGCGAGTCGCGCGGCATCGGCGAACGATGCGTCGGTAGCAACTGCCAGCGCGAACGTGGCGATGACGGTGTCGCCGGCGCCCGTGACGTCGACTGACTGCTGCGAACCCACGGCGGGAATGTGAACCGGCGCGCCGTCGTCTTCCAGCAACATCATGCCTCGAGCTCCGCGCGTGACGAGTAGCGCTTTGTGCTTGAGTTGT
This sequence comes from Pyrinomonadaceae bacterium, assembly GCA_035760365.1. Classification (GTDB taxonomy): domain Bacteria; phylum Acidobacteriota; class Blastocatellia; order Pyrinomonadales; family Pyrinomonadaceae; genus PSRF01. The sequence goes on along the minus strand of DASTTB010000044.1, from coordinate 51,192 downwards.
TCCTTTAGCGTCCTGGCTGCCAGTTCCAGATCGTCAGTGGAATCGATCGAACGGCCGATCAGGTGTTCGACTTCGTCTTCGTTTGGTGTCGCGGCAGTGAAGCCGGTGAACTCCGACAATCGAAAACGTGAGTCGATCAGTATCGGTTTACCGGACGACTCGCGCAACAAGCTCACTACACGATCATCGATGACGCCATAGTTGTAGTCAGAAATGATCAGAGCGTCTGCCGCAGCCGACCTTTGCACGAGTCCAGTAATGATTGACTCGCGAAGCTCGCCGTGGCCGATGGGGGTTCCTTCGTAGTCGATGCGGATGACCTGCTGCCGGTTTGAATGAGACTGACCAGCGAGGATTCGCACCTTCGTCGTTGTTTTGACGGCATCAGAAACGATTACGCCTTTAACGTCAACGCCGGCGGCTTCGAGTTTTCTGCGGAGCTCGTCGCCAGGTTCATCGCGACCGACGACGGCGACCAACGAAACTCGCGCACCCAAAGACGCCAGATTCATCGCACAGTTTGCGGCGCCGCCCGGGACCGTCGTCGTCTGCTCGTGACGCAGTATGAAAACCGGCGCTTCGCGCGACACGCGGCTGATGTTTCCATACAGAAACTGATCCGCGATCGCGTCGCCGGCCACGAGGATTTGCCGGTCCGCGAACCGGCGCACGATTTCAATCAAACGTTTCATCCGTTATTAACGATCGACTTTACGGCCTCGAGCAGGTTCTCACAAACCATGTCCGGCCGGTGTTTCCACGTCTGACTCTGAAACTCCCACTCGCCGCGTCCATATCCACTCAACAGAAAAACCGATCGGAGTCCCGCATTTCGCGCGAGCTCGACGTCGCTGTAACGATCTCCGGCCATCCAGCTCTCAGCCAGATCGATGTCGAAATCGGCGGCGGCCTGTTGAATCAAACCCGGCTTCGGTTTACGACAGTCGCAGTCAAAGCGGTACGGCGGCTCGCCGGCTGACGGATGATGCGCGCAGTAGTAGATCGCGTCGAGTTGGGCCGAGTTGTTTTCCAGGTCTCGTTTGAGCTGATCGTGAACCTTCGTGAGCAGCTCCTCCGAGAAATAACCGCGCGCGACGCCGGCCTGGTTCGTGATCAGAATCGCCAGCCAGCCGTTCTCGTTCAGGGTTCGAATCGCATCCGCCGAATAAGGAAACACTCGAAAACGTGAAGGATGATTCACGTAACCGACTTCTTCCGAAATCGTTCCATCGCGATCGATGAAGACTGCTCGACGTTTCATTAAACTCACGCGACCGAGTCGCAAACACTCCTCACTGTTTTAGCGAAACTGCTGCGTTTGAGCAGCGCGTGCGACCGTTCGAAAATCTCGTCGACCGTGATCGCGGTCATGCAACGATGATCGATCGGGCAATCACGCAACATGCACGGCGCGCAGTCAGGCGGATGACGAATGATCTCCGCTTTGAATGAGAACGGCCGCGTCGTTAGCGGATTTGTAGGACCGAAGATCACGATCGTGGGACAACCAAGCGCGGCTGCGATGTGCGCCGGGCCCGTGTCGTTCGTCACAACGAGATCGACATGACCGAGAACAGCAGTGATCTGGTCCAACGACGTCTTGCCTGTCAACACGATCGGGCGGTGTTGCATCCGGCCCGTTACTTCATTCGTAACGTCAATCTCATCCTTCGAACCGATCAGTAACACTTGGCGTTGTTGGTCTATCAGTCGATCCGCGAGCGCCGCGTAACGTTCGGCGGGCCAGCGCTTTGCACGGCTGTTGATCGATCCGGGACAGATCGCCACGACACTTTGTCCTTCGTTCACACCGAACGAACGAAGCAGATCCGCCGCTTCGGCTTTGCGTGATTCGGAAATCGGCAAACTGATGTCGGGATCCGTCTCACAAACCGTGTTCGCGCCGGTCAACAACTGCTCCAGCGCCGTCACCAGGTACAAGTAATAAAAGACTTCGTGCTTCGACGAACGCCATTCGGGCAAGGGAAGCGGATGCGTCAACAGCGCCTGGCGCGATTCGGTAGCGTATCCGAGTCTGACCGGAACACCGGCGAGGAAGGGAATCAACGCGGCCTCAAAAGCATTTTGAAACAGCACCGCAAGATCGAATCTGCGCTTCCGCCATTCACGAATTTGCGAAACGACTGAAACCGCGTTACGCCGATCATAGACCAGCACGTCGTCGATAAAATCGACACCGGCAAAGATGCCTTTTGCTGATGGACGAATCGCGAGTGTGATACTGGCGTCAGGCAGGACGCGCCGCAGCGCACGCAGAGCGGGGACGGTCATGACCGAGTCGCCGACCCAATTCGTGCCCCGCACCACGACCCGCTTGATGTCAGACACGCTCATGCGAAATCAGAAAATCACGCGCAACCCGTCGTCGATTCCGACCTGCGGCCGCCAGTCCAACTCCTCGCTTATGCGCGTCAAATCGGAGACGTAACGCAGCGGCACCGGCACCGGGAGATTCGGATCCTCTTCGATCACGGGCTCAATCTCCAGCGACGTGCCGATGCGGCCGATGAGATCGCGAAGACTCACGGCATTCAGGCGTCCACCGCCGAGGTTGTACAGACCAAAGTCGCGCTCGGACTTAACAAACGCACGACACGCTCGCGAGAAGTCGTCGACGTACAAAATGTCTCGCACCGGATCGACGCCCTGCGGAAGCCGAATCGGCCTGCGATACTTCACCGATTCGACATAGTGCGTGACGAAACCGTTCGCGTTGCCTTCGGTCGGACGGGCAAAGACCGCCGACATGCGAAAGATGCACGCGCGAACACCACGCTCTGCCGCGTAGTATTGCACGTATTGTTCGCCGATCAGTTTTGACAGCTCAAACGCCGACGCCGGGTCCTCATCAATCGGACAATCTTCCGGCACCTCTTCGTAAGCACTCGCGTTTTCGCCGTAAACATCTTTGGTCGAAGCATAGATGAAAACTGCGCCCGGACGCATACGGCGGATGATGTTGCGTGTGCCGTCGGCGTTCGTGCGGAAGCATTCCTCCGCGGCTTCGGGGTTCTTGTCGATGTGTGCGGCAAGGTGAATGACGACGTCATAGTTTTCGACTATTTGGGCGTCGGCGTCGTCAGTGATGTTCAGGCTTGAGCGACGGGAGAAGTCGATCCCTTGAAAGAATTGGCGCACGTGCGTACCGAGGTAGCCGCTGCCGCCGATGACTAGAGTGATCATTAATCAGTGTTTTCCTGCAATGACGCTGGTGTTAGACTCATCCCTGAAGAGTGGCATCAAAGCCACTGTAGCAGGGCAGCCACGTTAACGAAAGCGGGTGGCCCTGTCAAACGAACGTCGACAGAACCGCGGCGCAAATGTAACGTAGTATTGGTGCTTGGTTCTTTGTGCTTTGTATTTGGTGTCTGGGTTTATGTTGGTGGTGGTTTGGCTTTTAAGCAAAGCACAAAGTACCAAGTACAAAGAACGCACCGCAGTTGATATGCCAGTACGCTATCCACCTAACACCCCGAGATACCCCGGCGGCCGGGATCCGCGCGTAGTTTCTTATGTTGAGCCACACCAAAGCAGAGCCCGCAGGGTTCTGCGACGGGTCTTTAGTGCGCCGGTCATCATCCCGATTGCGTTTCTGAGTGCGGCGTTACTCGGCATCCTGATCTATTACTGGACTGTCTTTTCAGCCCGCATCGACAATTTGTTACAGGGCGAAGTCTTCACTCGCTCCGCCGGTATTTACGCTGCGCCGAAGGAATTGCGCGTCAGCGAAGCGACCACGCAGGAAGAACTGATCGCGTTTTTGAAACGCGCCGGCTACGTGGAGAAGGCCCAACAGGCAGATACGAATCGCGGGCGTTACGTCGTAAACGGAACAAGCGTCGAGATCGAACCGAGCAGCGCGTCGACTGTCGACGGACAAAAGCAGTTCCAGCACGTGAAGGTGCAGTTTACGGGTAATGGAAAGTCGATCAACGGCCTGATGGATCTCGACACACGCGGCTCGCTGGATCGTACGTGGCTGGAACCGGAGTTGATCAGTTCGGTCACTGGAACCGAACGCGCCAAACGAAAAGTCATTGGCTTCGGCGATCTGCCGCCGCATCTCGTCAAAGCGATCACCGTTACTGAAGATCGTTCTTTCTTTGAACATTACGGCGTTAACTTCCGCGGCATCATGCGCGCCTTCATTCGTCGCGTCGATTCCGATCCGAATTCTCCAATCGCGCGACAGGGCGGTTCGAGTATCACGCAACAGCTCGTTAAAAACCTTTTGCTGTCGCCGGAACAGACGTGGCGACGCAAAACGGCCGAAGCGTACATGTCAATCATTCTCGAAACTCGCTTGAGTAAAGAGAAGATCTTCGAGCTGTACTGCAACCAGGTTTACATGGGCCAACAAGCCGGGTTCTCGATTCACGGCTTCGGCGAGGCGTCGAGCGCGTACTTCAATAAAGACGTCACGAACCTGACGCTTTCCGAGTCTGCTTTTCTCGCGGGTTTGATCCGCAGTCCGAATCGCTACAACCCGTACAACAAACTCGACACCGCGACCGCGCGACGCAACCAGGTCCTTGATTCGATGGTCGAGGCCGGCGCGCTCACCGATGAAGAAGCGAAGACGGCGAAAGCTTCTCCGTTGCAGGTCGTGCCGGTGCGTGGACGAATCGACGTTTCCGATGCGCCTTACTTCGCCGACTATGTGCAAAACCAGCTCGGCGACCTGATCGCCGGAAGCGGCGCCGAACACCTGCGCATCTACACGACCGTCGACATGGACTTGCAGCGTGCGGCCTACGCTGCGCTCACGAAACAACTCACGGCGCTCGACAAGATTCAGTCAAAGCGTTTCGAGCCCGGAACGTTGCAGGCGGCGCTCGTCGCGATGAACGCGAAGACGGGCGAGATCGTCGCAATGGTGGGCGGACGTGATTATTCGAAGAGCCAGTTGAACCGCGCGACCGACGCTCTTCGCCAACCGGGATCGGTTTTCAAGCCGTTCGTTTACGCGACCGCGCTGAATACGGCTTACGATCCGGTGCCGCGTGTGATCACTCCGGCGACGACGTACATGGACGAGCCGAAAACGTTTACGTACGACAACCAGGAATATACGCCCGGAAACTTTGGCGAAACGTACAGTCACAAGCCGGTGACGTTGCGCGATGCGTTGGTCCATAGTCTGAACGTCGTCACGGTCGATGTGGCGATGGAAGTGACGATCGGCCGCGTGATGAATCTCGCCTCGAAGGCCGGACTGCCGAAACCCGCGCGCTCGTATCCGGCGATGGCGCTCGGTACGAACGAAGCGACGCCATTGCAGATCGCCTCCTCGTACACAGCGTTCGCAAATCTCGGCACGCGCACGACGCCGATCGCGATCAATCGCATCACGACCGGAAACGGTGTCACGATCGCAGCGCCGACGACGCAAAGAAACGAAGTGCTTCGCTCCGACGTCGCTTACGTCATGACGTCGTTTATGAAAGACGTCGTGAATCGCGGAACGGCAGCGAAAGTTCGCGCGCGTGGTTTGAAAGGCGTTCTCGCCGGCAAGACCGGAACGTCGCGCGACGGCTGGTTCGCGGGTTACACGCCGAATCTGGTTTGCGCCGTTTGGGTTGGTTTTGACGACGGTTCGCAACTCGGTCTGACAGGCGCGAATTCCGCGTTGCCGATCTGGGCTGACTTCATGCAAGTGGCGCTCGCGAAACATCCCGACTGGGAAGGCGATTGGGAAATGCCCGCGGGTGTCGAGCAAGTCGAGATCAATCCCGAGACTGGCGAACTGACTGCGTCAGGCGATGCCGAGAAACGGATCGAGTTCTTTATCAACGGCACTGGTCCAAATCATGCTTCAGATGTGACCGAAGAACCGACTCCGCAAGAACTGCCGGAAGCGACGCCGGAGATCGATCCGGGCGCCGAGTTGCCGCCTCTGCCTGGACCATCGCCGTCGCCGTCGCCACGTAAAGCAGCGCCTCTGCCGGACGGCCGTCTTGAAGGAACGATTACGCTCGATATCGATCCGTCGACTGGACTGATCGCGGTCGAGACGTGTCCGGTGATTCGTACGAAGACGTTTGTGTTGGGAACTGAACCGAAGAAGTATTGCGGTCCGGAGTATCACCGCGGTCGGACGATCGAGCCCGCTGGACCGGGACGTCCGCGCGTTGTGGGAACACCGCAGCCGCGCTAACGGCGCAACTGGTCCAACGCAGCGTTGAGTGTCTCGATCGCGAGTGCCGCGGCGTGTTGTTTTCGCGAAGGCAGTCCACCGATTGCGCCAACGAGATCGCTTTTCGTAATCGCCCTTGCCTCTGCCACAGTCTTTCCCTTGATTAATTCAGTTAATGCCGATCCGGACACGAGTGTCGGCGGGCAGCCGTACGCGAGATATCGTGCAGTCTCGATCCGATCGTTGTTTACGATCAGCGACAGTCGCATTCGGTCACCACAAACCGGGTTCTTTTCGTCAGCAACGGCATTCGCTTCCGGGAGTTCGCCGACGTTCATCGGAGAGAGCGCTCTGAGTCTTTCAACGGCGCGTGCAAGAACTTCGACAACGTAATCGACATCCGCATCAGTATTGTCTTTGCCGAAACTGAACCTGATCGATCCGCGCGCGATCTCATCGTCAACGCCAAGCGCGCGAATGACTGGCGACGGCTCGAGCGTGCCGGAAGAACACGCCGAACCGGTCGATACCGCGACACCTTCGAGATCGAGATTGATCAACAGTCCCTCGCCTTCGATGAACCGGAAAGAGATGTTGGACAAGTGCGAGAGACGGTGTTCGCGATCTCCGTTCATGACGACGTCGCTAATGGTTTCCCGCACGCGGCTTTCAAAACGATCTCTGAGCGCCGAATCATGCGCGACGCGTTCGGGCATCTCTTCGCCTGCGAGTCTCGCGGCTTCGCCAAACGCCACGATGCCCGCAACGTTCTCAGTTCCCGCGCGACGCTCACGTTCCTGATGACCACCGACATTCTGCACCGCCAGTCGCACGCCGCGCCGAACGTACAGTGCGCCGACACCTTTGGGCGCGTACAACTTGTGCGCCGACATCGAAAGCAGATCGCAACCGACATCTTCAACGTTGACTGAGAGACGCCCCGCGGCTTGAACTGCGTCCGTGTGAAACCAGAGATTACGCTGTCCATTGGCGCGTCTTTCGCGGACCGACGATCCGACCTCGCGAACCGGTTGAATCGTGCCGATCTCATTGTTGGCCCACATCAACGTCACGAGCACAGTGTCGTCGCGAAGCGCGGCGCGCACGTCTTCAATCCTGACGATGCCATTGTCATAAACCGGCAGACGCGTGACTTCCCAACCTCGTTTCTCGAGCGAATCGCAAACTCCGCGAACTGATGGATGCTCGATCGCGGAAGTGATGATGTGACGTCCATGCGCGGACACCATCTCGCAAAGACCACGAATGGCAAGGTTGTTTGCTTCAGTGCCGCCCGACGTGAATACGATCTCGTTCTGTTTGGCGCCGATCAGCGCGGCCACTTCGCGCCGTGCCCGGTCAACGGCCGCGCGCGCCTGCTGCCCAAAACCGTGGACGCTGGAAGGGTTTCCGTAGTTCTCTGTCAGCGCACGGGCCATCGCCGCCGCGACGCGCGGGTCGACGGGCGTGGTAGCGCTGTGATCCAGGTAAATTCGACGGCCAGTCATTTGAAAACAACTCGATCGCAACCTCCTCGAAAAAGGCTGCATCTGAGTTTTCCGTGTTTCGATTACTTTCCGATTTCTTCAGAAACACGGTTAGTGTAGCATGGGTGCGTTGCTGCGGTTGGCTCTCCCAAGACCTACACCTTTTCCCAAAGGTCGTAATCTCTTCGGAAGGATATACACATGAATTATCTCAAGCTTCCCCTGGTGCTGCTGCTGGGCGTTGCTCTTACCGGACTGCTTGGTTTCGTCTCCACGACGAGCGTCGCCGCCCAGGGCTCGACGGCACTCGAGCGCGGCTACCGCACGGGTTATTCGGATGGTTACACGGCGGGTTTTAAGGACGTCACGGATCAAGCCGCCCGCGATTATCAAAATAAAGAAGACTACAAACGCGCCGATCGTTCCTACAACGACGTGTGGGGACCGATCGAAGATTACCGCGACGGATATCGACAGGGTTTCGAAATGGGTTATGCCGCCGGTTTCGAACGCCAGGCTTTTGATTCGACGTTGCCGGCCACACTGAAGAAACGACCAAATACCACCGTCGGTGGCAATGAAACAGGCGATGCCGGTGTCGTTAGTAACAGCAGTGACACAGCCGCTGCGAACGACACGCAAGTCACCGCCGCAACGCAGACAGCATCACTCGCGATTCCACGCAACACGATTCTCGCCCTCGAACTGTTGACTCCGCTTTCGACCGAAGCCAGCCAGCGCGGCGATCGTTTCCAGGCGCGTGTGGTCGAGCCCGCGCAGTATGCGGGATTCATCGTCGACGGACGTGTCTCGCAGGTTAAGCGTCCCGGAAAAGTCAAAGGCGTGGCCCAACTGCAACTCGCTTTCGATCAGATCCGTTCGACCGACAATCGCACCGCATCACTCGGCGCCGAACTGATCGAGATCACTCCGATGGGCGACAACAGTCCCCAGGTCGATTCCGAAGGCGGCGTTAAGGGAAGTGACTCCACGAAAGACGACGTGGCGAAAGTCGGAGCGGCGTCAGGCATTGGCGCCATCATCGGTACGATCGCGGGCGGCGGAAAAGGCGCGGCGATCGGCGCGATCATCGGCGGCGGCGCAGGCACTGCCGGCGTGATGAATCAACGCGGCAAAGATCTTCGCATCGAACGCGGACAACAGTTGAAGATCCGAACGTCAACCGATACGAGCATTCTGTGAGAGCAATCACTCTGCTCACCGATTTCGGCGTCGCCGACTATTTCGTGGGCGCAATGAAAGGCGTGATTCTCTCGATAAACCCTCACGCCACGATCGTCGACATCACTCACGAGATTCCAGCACAAGACGTGGCGGCGGGTGCGTTTACGCTACTCGCCGCCTACGACGCGTTTCCGAAAGGGACGATTCACGTCGCCGTGGTTGATCCGGGAGTCGGATCGTCGCGGCGTCCGATCGTCGTGAGCGCGGCGGACCGGTTCTTTGTTGGACCAGACAACGGCATTTTTACTCACGTCCTCGACTCTGCTTCCGAAGTGTTTCACGTCACTGCTTCGGAATACTTTCGCCAGCCGATCAGCAACACTTTTCATGGTCGCGACATCTTCGCGCCCGTCGCTGCTGCGCTTTCAAACGGGATCGATCCTTCGTCGTTGGGACCGCGGATCGCTGATCCGATCCGGTTGTCGATATCGCGCAACCCGCAAATCATTCATATCGATCACTTCGGCAACCTGATCACAAACATCACACGCGATTCCTACAAGCAAGGCACGACGCTCGTTGTGAATGGAAATCGGATCGGCGCGTTCAGGAATTTCTTCGGTGAGAATGCGGGAGAAGCCGGCGAGCTGTTTGCCATCTGGGGCAGCGCCGGCTTTCTTGAGATCGCAGTAAACGGTGGCTCAGCGGCTGAGATCCTCGGTGTGAAACGAGGAGACGAGGTTCACTTCGAGTAAATCTATTGCTCGCGTTTGGCTGTTTCGGCCGGAGTCGCGCTCGACATGTAGTAGCCCTGGCGTGAACTGACCTCGAGTTTGCGCTTCTTGCCTTTCTTATCGTCCGCTTTTACTCGCACTTCCAAGTTGTGAAGCCGACCGTCGTCGGTTTCGTTTTCCGCGAGTGTGAAACCGAGACTGTAACGCGCGGTGAGATTACCGATGATCCGCGCTAGACCGGCGCTGTAATCTTTGGGCCGGCCGACTTTGACCGCTTCGCCTCCCGATTGCTGGGCCAGGTGTTTCGCGCTGCCGTAAATACTCACGCCTGCCCAACCCGCGATCGGCTTTCCGATCGGCATGAGGAACTTGAACAACGTCCGCAACTCGACCGTCAACGAGTTGAAGATGACGTTCTTGCGAATCAGGATCTGTTGGGTGGCGTCGCGGTCTTCGAAGAAGATCGGCGCGATGCCATCGGAGATCCAGACGATCGATGCCTGCGAGTTTGGCCGCAGCGTTTCGGTTTTACGAGTCGCGTCGCGCACGGCGGCAGCCATGTCGTAGATGTCGTCAATCTCGATCGTAACGTTGCCGTCCTTGTTGACGCGCTTCACATTGACGCTTCCATCGCTCAGCGTTTCGCGTGTGACAACCGCGCCGTTGCGGCCTTTGATCGTTTCGGTTTCGACGACCTCGGCCGGCTTATTCTCGGTAACAGTCACTGTTTGTTGTCGCGCTTCGTTAGGAGAATTCTCTTTTCCTTCGCAGATCGCCTGCACGCGAGCAAGCGCGGCGGCGAGTTTCGCGCGATCGTTGGTGAACTCCGTCAGCCAGAAGCGCTCTTCGTCCTCGCCGAAGTCCATCGTCATGATCGCGACTTCGTCTCCCGGCGGCAGCTTCGCGAGTTCTTCTTCCATCGCCTTGATGATCTCGGGTCGTTTTAGAAAACGGCCGGCGCCGTCTTCACGAATGTCGAGAATCAGCACCAGGGCCAACGGCTTGCGTGCCTGACCTTCACGCGTGAAGTACGAGATATTGCGCGGCTTGCCGTCGTCGAGAACTTCGAAATTCGCGGTCGTGAGATCGCCGACGGGCTGATTCGTCTTCTTGTCTTTGACTAACGCATCGAGGAAGACCACGCGCGTCTTGATGCGGATCGTGTCTTCGACTTCCTGCGCAAATGTGGGGGTGCCAAGCGCGAGAAGCAGGATCAAAAGGAGAGCGAATCGGAAATCGGTTTTCATTGAGGTTACTCCTGATCGATGATGGTCGCTTCTTCGGTGATGGATTTTCCGGTGCCTTCCGGATCTTTAAGCAACAGCGCGAGGTTTTCCGGAGAGAGAGTGGCCTGGACCACGGTGGCGTCGCGACGGTCGATAGTGATTACGAGAACCTGGAATTTCTTACCCGATTCACGCAGAAAGATGTAAACCTGTTCTTCGTCTGTGGCGGAGAGTGTTTGAATCAGCGGCGTCCACGTCGAATTCAATGCTGAATTTAGTGACGTGCGAAACTGAGTGAATTCGCGATCGAACGCCTGGTCTTCGAAGATCGCGAGTTTGATACTGCCTGCCTCAGCGATTCGTTTCGCAGTTCCGCCTTTGATCTTCGCCGCCGTCGTGGCGACTTTCATCCCGGCGTTCGCGAGAAACGTAATTCCCTGGTGCTTCACGCCGTAAAACTGTTCGATCAGCTTCACGACCGAGTTGAAGTCGTCGCCTGTCGCCTGGGCGACTCCGGCTGCGAGCAATAGTGTGAGACTCAGCGCGGCGATTCGAGTGGTGTTCATCGAAAACCTCACTGTTCGTTCTTCGGCTTTGCTTTTCCGGGTTCGATGCCGAGTTCGGGGACGCCAAACTGGCCTTCGAGTTGAGCGAGCTTCTCGAGATCGACTGCGCCGACGATGTTCACTACCGTCAGCTCGCGGTCGTCAGTGGCAAGCACTGCCAGTCCGCCGACCTTGTCGCCAGTCATCATCAGGTAAACTTCGAGATTTCCGTCCGCTTTGCTGGTAAACCCCGCGAGGCGTGACCACGATGGCGACCGCAACTGCGTGCGGATCGTTTCGACGTCGGCCGCCGTGTATTGCCCATCGTTTTCAAACTCGAAGTGTTTGACGTAAATGCCCTTGATTCCGATGAGCAGCTCCTTGATCTTTTTCTCGTCGCCCTTATCGGAGAAGAGCTTTGCCGCGATGGTGATCAGCCGTTCGTCCATGTTGACGTCGACGGATTGGCTGGCCTTGGCCGCGAGGTGATCCAGAGTCGTAGTCTGAATCCGCGACTCCTGAGCTTGCGCGACCGTTGTCATGAGGGCGATGAAGAGAAGCGGCGCGGCCAGTTTTTGGAAAAGTAATTTCATGTTTATAACTCCGTTATCCGATTTTGTGTGGGGATTTCATCTGTTTCTGGGCCAACTTCAACTTTTCACTGGCCAGACGCAACGCCAACATCACCTGTTCTTTCGCTGCGATTGCTTCCTGGCTTTCACGCCTTTTCACGTAGCTGCGCTTACGTATTACTTTTTTCTGTACGACTTCGGGCGTCGCTGTTTCTTTGTACACGGATGGCACGGATGGAACAGATTTGGCCTGTTCCTGCGGAGGTGTTGATTTTTCTGTACGGACGCGCAGCCATACGCCTGCCGCAAGCAATGCGATCAATACCGTCGCCGCGATCGCCAGCAGCGGAAAGTAATTCCACTTTCGCCGAACCACTACATCGTCGGGCAGTTCCAGCGGCGTTGGCTGATATCGCAACGGCGCCAGGATGTTTTCCAGTTCCTGAATCTCCGGATCTGGTTCGCCGCTTTTGTCCCACAGGTAATCGTCGTTCATAAGCCCTCCGTAAATCCGAGCTTCTCCCGCAACAACTTCATTCCACGATGTAGATTCACGCGCACCGATGCGGGCGTCAGTCCGGTGCGGGCCGCGATCTCGGGTCCGGTCATTCCTTCGACTAACCGCAACACGAGCGTTTCGCGATAGGCGTCGGGCAGGTTGCGAATCAGTTCGAGAATCTCGTTGGCCCGCGAGTCCGACGTATTGCTGCCACGCACGTCGTCCGTGATTTCGACCGTCTCTTTCGAACGCCGGTGAAAATCCACTGCGCGGTTACGTGCAATCATCGCGATCCACGGTCCGAACGCCGCCGCATCGCGCAACGTGTGCAGCTTTTTAAAAGCATGAAGAAAGATGTCCTGAACAAGATCGTCAACTTCAGCACGTGGAACGCGAGCGAGCAGGATGCCGTGTACGAGCGGCGCGAAAAGACCGTAAAGCTGACCGAAGCCATCGCGGTCGCCGGCGAGCGCCGCGCTGACCAGTACGGCTTCGATTCCGTTATCTCTCGATTGTCGGGTTGCGGCCTGTGCCTGAGGTTTCATCAGAAGCATGTCCGCCGTGGCATTTAGCTCGTGCATCGCGTTGCCTCGTTCCGCGTTTGACATGGCTTAAGACGGGAGAGAGAAATGGAGTGTTAACAAAAGCGCCTGAAATTACGCGCGATTGTCGCTGGGTACCACGGTTACTACGGCCTGCGGAGTTGCCGGGTTTTCGTCGGAAGTAAGTTTCTTTAACTCCGGCGTCGCCGACACCAAGCCGGTGCGCCAGATAAACAGCGTGCAGGCGATGAGGGCGATCGTGCAGGCGACGCCACCCTCGATACCGTATCGTCCGCCGGTCAACCATGCGGGACCGATGTCCGCGCTCTGGAGTAGCGATTGAGAGGAGATGCGCGTGCCACTCACGGGCAAACCGAAAAACCAGTCGAGGGCCCAGTTCCAGCCGAAGTGTACGCCCCACGGAAACCAGAGACTTCGAGTCTTCAAATACGCGGCCGCGAGCCACACGCCGGCGAGTGCGGTGTTGGCGAAAGTGACTCCGGGTACGACGTTTGGATTGTTCAAGTGAACGAAACCAAACGGCAGCGACGTCAACAACACACCCAATACGACGAGGTGCGCGCGTGTCAGAGTCTGCAATGGATAACCGCGAAACGCAGCTTCCTCGGCGAGTGCGGCAGCCAGAAACAGCACGGTCGAAGCGATGAGCGATTTTCCTGCCGACAACAACAGCCCGCTACCGATGAATGAGAAACGAAGTCCGCCGGCGGCGGTAGCGATTCCGACGGCGAAGGCGAGTGCGGCGATGCCGATCGCCGTCCCGATCATCAGATCGCGCATCCAGCCCTGGTGCAAAGTCATCCCGAGCGAACGCCACGGCAGACCTTCAAACAGTCGCGCGCACAAGTAACCGGCGATCAGCGCGGCGCACAAGGTGCTGAAACGGAAGATCAGGTCGGCGAAGTAATGTGGGTACGGGAATGAAGGATAAACGGCACGCGCGACCAGGTATCCACCGCCGGCGATCGTCGCCACGAGGAATGACGCAGCGATAAACGCAAGCACGTACAGCAGCAGCCGCCATCCACTTCGCAGCCGGCCAAACTCATTGATGAGAATGCTACGCAGGCTCATTGATCGTCGGCGCGCATTCTACCAGCAATACGCCGGATTCACCTTACCTATGTGCTAGACTTTGTGAACCTTAAATGGCGGAAACCCGCGAAAACCTGACGCTCGAACAGCGCGAACGCATTCGTCGCCGCCGTCGCGGCCTGCTTTGGGTACTCGGCGCAACCGTCCTCTTGCTGTTGTCGATCATCGTTTCGCAGCAGCTCTGGTTATGGACCGTCATCCGCCCCGACACCGCGTCCGACACGCTCGTTCTCTACGCGTTGTCGACACTGAACTTCGTCGCTTTCGTCGTTTTCCTGTTCATCTTCGTCCGCAACCTGCTGAAATTGCGTCGTGAACGCAAGGAACGGCAGCTCGGATCGAAGGTCAAGACGCGCCTGCTGGTCTATTTCATCTCGATCAGCTTTCTGCCGATCACGGCGATGGCCGTCTTCTCGTATCTGTTTCTCAATCGCTCGCTTGAGAAGTGGTTCAACCCGCTCCCGGACGAGATTCTTCAACAGGCGGAGCGAGTCAGGCGCGAGACTCTGGAGAGTCACGAGCAAACGCTGCGCGACAACGCTTCGCTGCTCGTGATGTTGCTTAACAAACAAGCGCCACACGATCGCCAGGCGACGTTGGACCAGATCGTCGCTTCGGGGCAACTTGCGGGTATCGAGATCATCGCGAATGACGGGAGCGTCGTCGCCAAAAGCCGGGCGAGTTTGGAATCTCAGGATGTGGCGAAACTTGACCAACTGTTCGCCGAGGCGCGGCAGTCGCGCGGAGCAATCGATCCGAGATTGACGGACGGCAAGGATTTCGACGTCGTGTCCGCGCCGCTGAATCAAGCGGAAACGCTGATCATCGCCCCACAGAAACGCGCCTCGAATGATTTAACTGATTTTGTTACTTCTTCGGAACGCGACTACCAGGAACTGGTCAAGAAACAGCGAAGGGTACGCCTGTTGGGTCTTTCGACACTGGGCCTGATGACGTTGATCCTGTTGTTTGTTTCGAGCTGGGTGGCGATCTATCTCGCGCGCGGCATCGCGACGCCGATCAAAGCCCTCGCGGAAGCGTCGAACGAGATCGCCCGCGGCAATCTCGCGCATCGCGTGACGACGATCGCCGACGACGAATTAGCCCTCCTCGCCGATTCCTTTAATCAGATGACGACGCAGCTCGAGGAGAACCATCTCGCGCTGCGCGAGCGTCGCAATTACATCGAAACGGTATTGCAGTCGTTGTCGACGGGCGTGGTTTCAGTTGACGAAAACGATCGCGTGACGACGTTGAATGCGTCTGCGTCGCGAATGCTCGGCTTGCTGGATCGAGTGGAAGACAACCCACCGTTGAATACTCTGATCGTCAACGAAGATTGGCTCGTTGTCGATCGACTGCTGCGTCGTGCGCGAAGGATCGGCCACGCCACCGAGCAGACACAACTCGGAAGCGGATCCATGAACGGCGGTGGACCATTGCCCGTGGCGATGACGGCGACCGCGTTGCGTGACTCAAAAGGTCCGAAACGCGGCGTCGTGCTCGTTATCGAAGATCTTTCGGAGCTTCTGACGGCGCAAAGAGCGGCGGCGTGGAGTGAAGTCGCGCGGCGCATGGCCCACGAGATCAAGAACCCGCTCACGCCGATTCAACTTTCCGCGGAACGCATCGCGAAGAGTTACGCACGCGCAAACGGAAATGGAGTCGCTGCCGTGATTGCCGAATGTACCGAGACGATCGGCCGCGAAGTCGCTGGACTGAAAGCGATGGTGGACGAGTTTTCGCGATTTGCGCGTCTGCCGGCGACGCGATTGGAACCAGCGAATCTCAACGAAGTCGTGAACCAGGCTGTCAAACTTTACGAAGAACGCCTCGACGACGCCCGCATCGAGACCAAACTGGATCCCGATCTTTCGTCGACGCTACTCGACGTCGAGCAAATCAAGCGCGTCTTTGTGAATCTCATCGACAACGCGCTAAACGCGCTCGATGCTGTCACTGATCAAAAGTTGATTACGATAAGCACGAATCGCGACGTTGAAGCCGGTCTCGTGCGTGTGGAAGTCGCGGACACCGGACAGGGAATCGCGCCGGGCGATTATCGTCGTCTGTTCGAGCCGTACTTTTCACGACGCGACAGCGGCACCGGACTCGGATTGGCGATAGTGCAACGAATCATCCTCGAACATCGCGGAAGAATTCGCGCCGAACGGAATTATCCACGCGGCGCAAAGTTTGTGGTTGAGTTACCGATGCACCACTGATGTGAGTCACTGATGGATTCGATTCTCATAGTTGACGACGAGCGCGGCATTCGCGACACGCTGCGGGCGGTGATGGAAGACGAGGGCTTCGTCGCCGATGCTGTTGCGAGCGGCGAAGAGTGTCTGAAAGCACTCGGCCGCCGCGCGTATGGTTGCATCCTGCTCGACGTGTGGCTTCCCGGTATTGACGGTCTCGAAACACTGAAACAGTTGCGTGCCGCCGGCTCCGACGCCGCGGTCGTGATCATCTCGGGCCACGGCAACATCGAAACCGCCGTTCGCGCCACCAAGCTCGGCGCCTTCGACTTCATCGAGAAACCGTTATCGATCGAGAAAACCGTCCTCACCGTTCGCAACGCACTGCGCCAGCAACGACTCGAACTGATGAACGCCGACATGGCCGCCGCGCTCGCTCGTGAGTACACGATGGTGGGCGAGTCGGTGGCGATGCGTGCGCTGCGCAAACAGATCTCGGTCGTTGCGCCCACTGACGGCCGCGTCTTGATCTACGGCGAGTCAGGCACGGGCAAGGAACTGGTGGCCCATGCGATTCACGCTGAGTCGCTGCGCGCGGCGGCGCCGTTCGTCGAAGTCAATTCGGCGGCGATTCCCGAAGAACTGATCGAGTCGGAGCTTTTCGGACACGTCAAAGGCGCTTTCACCGGTGCCACCGCGGCGAAGAAAGGAAAGTTTGAACTGGCTGACGGCGCCACGATCTTTCTCGACGAAGTCGGCGACATGAGTCCGAAAGTGCAAGCGAAAGTCCTGCGCGTGCTCGAAGAGCAACGCTTCGAACCGGTCGGCAGCGGAACGTCGATCAGCGTAGACGTTCGCATCATCGCCGCTACAAACAAACGCCTCGACGTAGAGATCGAGCAGGGAAGTTTCCGCGCGGATCTTTTTTATCGTCTGAACGTGATCCCGTTTGAGTTACCGCCGCTGCGTGAGCGGCTCGAAGATGTTCCGCTGCTTGTCGATTACTTCAACCGCAACTTCTCACAGGCGTACGGCAAGCAGCCGAAACAGTTTCTGGCGGAATCGATCGAAGAGTTGCAGTCGTACTCGTGGCCGGGCAACGTGCGCGAGTTGAGAAATACGATCGAGCGCGTGGTGATCATGCATCCCGGTGTGAAAGTCGCCGCCACCGACTTGCCGCCGCGCGGTAAGGAAGAGCCACCGGCGGCGTCGTTCAGGTTCCCGTCCTTTAAAGAAGCGACCGAGGCGTATCATCGCGAGTTCATCCAGCGGAAACTCGAAGAAGCTGAAGGCAACGTTTCGCGTGCGGCTGAATTAATGGGCGTCGATCGCAGTCATCTATACCGCCGAATGCGCGCTCTCGGCATCCAAAACCGTGAGCGGGGCGTCACGTCGTAACACCATTTGTGTTAAAATCCCATGATTTTGCGGCGCGGTGCTCGCAGATGATTGAGGATTTAAATGGACTTTACGACAAAAGAGCTTCTAAAGCGTTACGCAAAACTCGCGATCGGACAACCATTTTCGCCGGTATTGCTGAATATTCTGGTCACGTCGGTTTGCGACATGCGCTGCACGCACTGTTTCTTTACCGACGAGCTCGACGACCGCCCGCGCAAGAAACTCCAGATGAAAACCCACGAGATCGAACGGATCTCGGAAACTTTGGGCGGAAATCTCGGCGTTCTGATACTCGCTGGCGGCGAGCCGTTCACACGCAAAGACCTGCCGGAAATCGCGCGGGCGTTCTACACAAACAACAAGCTCGAATCCATCTACATCATGTCGAACGGGCAGATTCAGAAACGAATCTTTCCCGACGTGACGCGCATCCTTCAGGAGTGCCCGAACCTGAACGTCACTGTTGCGCTCGGCATCGATGGTCCGAAAACCGAGCACGAGAAGATTCGCCAGAAACCCGGCTCGTGGGACATCGCGATCGACACCGCCCGGCAGCTTCAGTCGATCAAAAAGGAATATCCACAGCTCGACGTGCAGACATGTACGTGCTTCATGAACTCGAACCAGGACACGATCTTCGAGTGGTACGATTTTCTGAAGTACGACTTGAAGCCTGACAAGGTCAACTTCAACTACATTCGTCCGCCGTCAGCCGATCCGAAAGAGCTCGAAATCGATCACTCGCGTTACGCGAAGCTCGCGCAGATGATCGACGACGACTCGCGTCATGCCGCGATCAAGAACAACTACGGCGGCAACGCCGGCTTCTTCAAAGCCGCCATCGACATCTACATGCACGGCCTGATCGCGAAAACACAGGAAACGCAGACCGCGCAGATGAAATGCTACGCCGGCACTGCGGGCGGTGTGATTTACGATGAAGGCACCGTTTCATCGTGCGAGAACCTCGATCCGATCGGAAACCTTCGCGACTTCGACTGGAACTTCCAGAAGCTCTGGCTGTCGCCGGCGATGAAAGCGCGGCGCCAGAAAGTGGCTGACGGTTGTTTCTGCACGCACGAGTCGAACAGTTACTATCCGTCGTTGCCGTTCAACCCCGGTCACCTGATTCAGATCAAGAAACTCGAACGCGAGATGAAGAAGGCACGAAAGGTGATCGACCGCGTCGATCCCGAGCCCGATGGTGTCAGAGCGGAAGTTTAGCCACAAAAAGGCACAAGAGACACTAAGAACAAAGCACCAAGACAAGAAACAAAGTACAAAGAACGAAGACCCAAAACCAAAGACCAAGAACCAACAATGTCCTCGCAGCAACAACGTATACCGAAGATCCTGATCATCTCGTCTGACACTGGCGGCGGACATCGTTCCGCAGCCGCGGCTATCGTCGCGGGGGTGCAGAAGTTTTTCGACGGCGAGTCGTATGCTGTCAGGGTTGTTCGTGCTGTCGAGGAGTCGCATCATCTCGCGGAAAAGCTGGTTCGGTTGTACAACTGGCTCCTGCGCAATCGCCAGCACTGGATGAAGTATTACTACTGGTTCATCAACCGCATTCGTCCGGATACGCGCGAGTTTTTTCATAAGCGATGCGTCGGTTACGTGAAGGATTTGTTTGAACGATGGTGTCCGCACATCGTCGTCAGTGTTCATCCGTTGACGCAACACATTTTCGGCCGCGTTTTGAAGGAGTTGAACCTCGCGGATCGTGTTCCGCTGGTTTCCGTGGTGACGGATCCGTATTACGGCTTTTGGCGTGGTTGGGCTTGTGACGCTGTGACGCTTTACCTCGTCGCCAGCGAAGACGCCCGACGGCAGTTGATCGATTACGGCGTCGCGCCGGAACGGATCAAAGTGTCGGGAATGCCGGTGCATCCCAAGTTTGCATATCCTGGCGAGGAAGCCGCGCAGGCTGCACGCCGCGCGCTGGGACTCGATCCGGAGAAGTTCACGGTCTTCGTGAACGCCGGTTGGGTCGGCGGCGGCAACATTCCGCAGATCTTCGGCGAACTCGTGCGTGGTGAACTGGACGTGCAGGCGATCTTTCTCGCCGGCAAGAACGAAGACTTGCGCGCTGCTGCCGAGACGATGGCGCTCGACGCTCCGTTTCCGATCAAAGTTATCGGCTATTCCGACGAGATCGAGAAGCTAATGAGCGCGGCGAACGTGATGGTCTCAAAACTCGGCGGCCTGACGACTTTCGAAGCGCTCGCCTGTCGTGTTCCAATCATTGCCGACATGATTACGGAACCGATGCCGCAGGAAGCGGGCACCGCGAACATGATCGTGCAGCGCGGCGCGGGTGTTATGCTCAAGCACCCAAGCGACGTCGTGCCGGTGATTCGCCGCATGGTCGAAGACGAGTTGCACTACTCGCGTTTGCGAGCGGCCACGGTTGGACTTGCCATTCCGAACGCGACACGGCACATTGTTGAAGAAATCGCGGCACTGATTCCACAGCCAGAAAACGCAGTCTTGAGTGAAGTTGCCTCCGCGTGACTTTTAGCCACAAAAAGGCACAAAAAGGAAGTCACAAAAGACGCAAGAGAGTACAAACGGTACTGATGGGTAGTAGCTTTTGTTCTTCTTGTGCCTTTTTGTGGCCAAGTTTGCACAGACTAGGAGACGATATAACTAAGTGAGCCTTTTGCTTGAGGGAAAGCGAGCGTTCATCACTGGAGGAACGCGTGGTATAGGTGCGGCGATGTGCGAGGTATTTGCCCGCGAAGGCGCCGATGTTGCTTTCAGTTACAACTCGCGCGACGACCTCGCCCTGGAAATGGATCAGAAGATCGAGGCTCATGGACGCCGCGCGTTCAATGCGAAAGTATCCGTTGTCGATCGCGTCGGCATGAAGAAGATGACGCGCGAACTCGTCGAGAAGTGGGGGGGCATCGACATCCTCGTCAACAACGCCGCGATCAACCGCGGCGACAACTTCGCGACCACCACCGACCGCGCGTGGGATGAAGTCATCCATACGAACGTCGATAGCCTTTTCGCCGTGACGAAGCCGATCTACAAACAGATGATCCGGCAGCGAAAGGGAATCATTCTCAACATCACGTCGATCGGGGCGATGCGCGCTCTGCCGACAGCCGTTCACTATGCGACGTCGAAAGCCGCGATGATCGGATTTACAAAATGTCTCTCGCGTGAGGCGGCGACGTTTGGTGTTCGCGTTAACGCGATTGCGGCAGGCATTTTCGACACGGATCTGGCGCAGGCGTTACCCGATCGATTACTACAGATGCACGACTTCTGGACCTCAGCCGGCCGGCTCGGTCGTCCCGAAGAACTCGCCGAGTATGCCGCGTTCATGGTGAGCGAGAGAAATAGTTTTATGAATGGCGAAGTCGTTATCGTCGACGGCGGCGCGATTACTTAGCATCTTTCATACGTCGCTCGAGATCGCGCACCGTTCGTTGAATATCACCTAAACGTCGAAACGCCGCGGTCGATCGCAACCAATCGCGATTATCAAACGCCGGGATTCCCGAAATAACTTTCCCCGCCGGTATATCGTGACTCGTCGCGCTCTTGGCAGTCAGGACGACGTCGTCGCCAATCGTCAAATGCCCGGCGACGCCTGCCTGTCCGGCAAGAATCACACGATTCCCGATGTGCGAACTCCCGGCAAGCCCAACCTGCGCGCATAGCAGCGTATCTTCTCCCACCGTACACGAATGTCCGATCTGGACCAGGTTGTCGATCTTCGAACCGCGTCCGATGCGACTCTCACCCACTGACGCGCGATCGATCGTTGTTCCCGCTCCGATCTCGACGTCGTCGTCAAGCACGACACGTCCGGCTTGCGGGATCTTGAGCCAGCGGCGTTCTTCGTCTTTCGCGTAACCAAAACCGTCGCAGCCGATCACTGAATTGTTATGAATAACTACGCGCTCGCCAATCACCGTACGTTCGCGGACGGCAACACCTGAATGGATCACGGAATCCATGCCGATCCGAACGTCGTCGTAGATCGTGACGTTGGGATGGATCGTGACGCGTTCGCCGATGATCACGTTGCGACCGATGACGGAATTTGCGCCAACGGCGACGAGGCCCTGCGGTAACTGTGCTGATGGATCGATCACGGCTGAAGGATGGATGAACGGCTGAAACGCGGGCTCGGGATAGAAGATTCGCAGCGCGCGCGTGTACGCGAGATAGGGATCTTTCACACGCAGGATCGCGATCGCGCGATCGGTTACAGCTTCTTCGCTGAGATAGACGGCTGACGCGCGCGTTGAGCTCACGCGAGGCGTGTAACGCGGGTTAGCGAGAAAAGTGACGTGACCTGCGGCTGCTTCGTCGAGTCCGGCGGCGCCGGTGATCTCGATGTCGTCAGTGGTTCCTTCGATGCGCGCGCCCGTCAGAGCTGCGAGTTCTGAAAGTTTCATGCGCGGCAGTTTAGCGCACCCGGTTACATGATTGATACTGGATCGATTTCGAGGTTGATCGAACGCAGGTTTGTAACGGATTTAAGGGCCGCATCGGCGATTTCGCGCACGTGTTTGCGGCTGCGCGACCTGATTAACAGTTGGAAGCGATGCTCGCCTTTCAAACGCGCCAGCGGCGCCGGCGCTGGACCAAGTATGCGGCACTTCCGTTCCTTGTTCGCCAGATCGAGCTGCTTGCGTAGCTCCAGGCTATCGTTGCGAACACGGCCGAGGTCTGGCCCATGGACTAACAGACTCGCGAGCGCCACAAACGGCGGGTACGAATGGTTCTTACGATAGTTGATCTCTTCGTCGTAGAACGCCTCGTAATCCTGCGCGCACGCATGTCGGAGCGCGTAGTGATACGGATGATAAGTTTGAATCAAAACTTTTCCCGGGCGATCGCCGCGTCCCGCGCGTCCCGCCACCTGCGTGATGAGTTGAAACGTACGTTCGGCGGAACGGAAGTCCGGCAGCGCCAGGCCCGTGTCGACGGAAACGACGCCGACGAGCGTCACGTTGGGAAAGTCATGGCCCTTCGCCAGCATCTGCGTGCCGACGAGCGTGTCGATCTCTCCCGCGCTAAAGTCTGACAACGACTTCTCGAAGACTTTCCGTCGCGCCGTCGTGTCGCGATCGATGCGCGCGACGCGCAACGCGGGAAAAAACTGCGTCAGCATCTCCTCGAGTTGTTCCGTTCCTTCGCCGACGTAGTAGATGTACTTCTTTCCACACGCCGGACACACGCGCGGCACTGGCTGCCGGTGGTTGCAGTAATGACAAACAATCACGCGCTCGCTGCGATGATACGTGAGCGTCACGTCGCAGTTTGGACACTGGATCGTCTCGCCACACGAGCGGCAGAGAATGAACCGCGAATAACCACGCCGGTTGAGCAGGATGATCGACTGTTCTTTGCGTTCGTGTGTTTGGCGAATCGCTTCCAGCAACTCGTCTGAAAAGACGCGCGGTTTTCCGTGACGTTCAAAGACGTTTCGCATGTCGATCATCGTCGCTGTTGCCATCGGCCGTGAGCCGATGCGCTGCGGTAGCGTGAGCAATGCGTATTTGCCGTGACGCGCGTTGTAGAACGATTCGAGCGAAGGCGTAGCGGAGCCGAGCACGACGGCGGCGGATTCCTTTTGCGCGCGCACGATCGCGGTGTCGCGCGCGTTGTAGTAAGGCGATTCCTGTTGCCGGTAACTTGATTCGTGTTCCTCGTCGATGACGATCAAGCCGAGTTTTTTCACTGGCGCAAACACGGCGGAACGTGTTCCGATCACGATGCGGGCGTCGCCGTTCTTCACACGCGTCCACTCGTCGAATCGCTCGCCTTTTTGCAGCGACGAATGAAAGATCGCGACTTGATCGCCGAACTCAGCGCGCAAACGGCGTGAGAAGACGGGCGTGAGGGCGATCTCGGGAACGAGCATCATCGAGGAGCGATCGAGATTGAGCGCGTTGCGCATCGCGCGAATGTAGACCTCGGTTTTGCCGCTGCCGGTCACGCCGTGCAGCAGGAACGCGCCGTAAGTTCCCCGCGCGATCTGTTGTTCGATCTCCTGGAGAACCGAATTTTGGGCCGGCGTCAGTGTGAGCGATTCGCGTTTCAGCGTTGATGTGTGGGCCAGCGGATCGCGACGTACGGCCTCGTCGTAGATCTCGAGTAAACCTTTCTTTGCGAGTGACGAAACTGTCGAAGCGCCAACCGCGGCAGCTTCACACAAAGCTTGCAGCGACATCGATCCGCTTTCAGCAAGCGTTGTGACGACGCGTTGCTGCGCCTCGGTCAGCTTTTGTTCGTTTGCGCCTGTGAGTCGAACGAAGCGTCGCAATTTGGGTTTGACGAACGTCGGGCCATGTTTCGACGACGGCGTCATGCCCGGCGGCAGCGCGGCTTTGATGACCTCGCCGAGCGGGCACGCGTAGTAATCGGCGACCCAGCGCGCCAGTTGCAGGATTTCAGGACTACAAACCGGCTCGGTATCGACCAGACTCTGCGCGTCTTTGATGTCGATCTCCGCGAGCTCTTCGGGAAGTTGGTTATGAAGCGCGACGATGTAACCGGCGACGAGTTTTCGCCCGAGCGGGACCATCACGCGCGCGCCCGGTTTCGCGTCGGCGCTCACGGCCGGGTTCAGTCGATAAGTGAAGGTTTGATAGACGTGCAGCGGCACTGCCACTTCAGCGTACGTGAGGTTTGCAGCGGCGCCGGCGTCGTGAGGTTCGCTCTCGATGTTTGTCACGTCTTATCCAGGCTATTATCCAGGAAGTCGCGGACTTTCTTCAGGTCTTCCCAGGTTTCGCGTTTCTTCGACGGATCGCGCAACAGGTAAGCCGGGTGAAAGGTCGGCATTACTTTGATTCCCTTGTAGTCCTGAAAAATCCCGCGCACTCTCGTGATGCCGTCGCGCGTTTCGAGCAGGTTTTTCATCGCCGTGTTGCCGAGGACGACGATCACTTCCGGTTGGACCACGGCGATTTCGCGCAGCAGAAACGGTTTGCACGTCGCCGCTTCGTCGGGAGTGGGGGGGCGGTTGCCCGGTGGACGGCAGCGATTGACGTTTCCGATCAGCACGTCTTCGCGTTTCATGCCGATGGCTTCGATGATCTTCGTCAGCAACTGTCCGGCGCGTCCGACGAAGGGACGTGCCTGTGCGTCTTCGTCGGCGCCGGGTGCTTCGCCGACGAACATCAGGCGCGCTTTGCGATTGCCTTCGGTATGGACCACGTGCGTGCGGTCTTCGTGCAAAGAGCAACGCGTGCAGTCGCCGATCTCTGCGTGAATCTGTTCGAACGTTTCAGCTTTCGTTTGTGGAACGACGGGTGAGGGAATTGCTTGTGTTTCAGGCACACGGATTTGAATTCCATCTACGCCCAACTCGCGCAGGTGTTCCAGTTGTTTCTTTATCGCTTTGCTTAATTCAGTCGCCATGAGATCTGAGACGGACGATCGCGTCCAACACCCGATTCGCAGCTTCAAGTTTCGACATCACGGGCAGCGCGACGGGTTCGCTGTTCTTCGTGATGATCGTGATCGCGTTTGTTGTCGTATCAAACCCGGAGTCGGTACGTGAGACGTCATTTGCGACTATAGCATCGAGGTTCTTGCGGTTGAGTTTATCGATCGCGTTATCGAGAACGTTCTCAGTTTCCGCCGCAAACCCGATAACCAACATGCCATTCGCACGCGCAGCCGCAACTTGCGAGAGCACATCCGGCGTGCGTTCGAGCGTCAACGTCAGCGTGTCTTCCGACTTCTTGATCTTCTCCACGGCACGTTGCGCCGGTCGATAGTCGGCGATAGCAGCAGCGCCGATAAAAACGGACGCATTCGCCGTTTCCTTTGCCACAGCCTGCGCCATCTCTTCCGCCGACAGTGCCTTGATAACTCTAACGCCCGACGGCGGCGCGACAGTCGTGATTCCACGTACGACCGTTACCTCAGCGCCACGCTTCAACGCTGCTTCCGCAAGCGCGAAACCCATTCTGCCGGAAGAACGATTCGAGATGAAGCGAACGGGATCGATCTCTTCGCGAGTGGCGCCGACAGTTATCAAAAATCTTTCACCCGTTAAATCCTTAACGCCAGCGGAAGCGAGAATCTCCAACGCTCTCGCAACGATCTGATCGGGTTCACTCAAACGGCCTGGACCGATCGTGCCGCAAGCCATCTCGCCGGCATCCGGCTCCATGACGTAAACGCCGTCGCGGCGAAGTTGATCGAGGTTGCGTTGCGTCGCCGGATGTTCCCACATCGTCGTGTTCATCGCGGGCGCAACAAGAACCGGGGCAAAACACGCGAGATAAGTCGAACTGAGAAAGTCGTCCGCCACGCCGTGGGCAAACTTTGCGATCATGTTCGCCGTCGCCGGCGCAACGATCAACAAGTCGACTGTTTGCGAGAAAGTGATGTGGGCTATGGGATCCGGATTGTCCGGGGCGTAATCGTCCACCACGACATGCGCGCCTGAAAGCGCGCGAAACGTCAGCGGCTGGACAAACTCACACGCCCGCTTCGTCATCGCGATGCGCACCGTATGGCCCGCGCGCTGCAATCCACGCAGTATTTCGACGGCTTTGTATGCGGCGATGCCGCCGCAGACGCCGAGCGCGATGTTGTAGTGGTTCACTGAAGCCTGGGAGTCGAAAGAGGCCATGCCGCTTAACGGAAAACGAAGATCAATGTAACATTGCCGACAGACGGGCGCAATTTCGTCATCTGGACTGCTGCTATAATTGCCAGTTCGCAATCAAAATAGGATAGTCGGGTCTACACCGCACGCGTCATGGCGAATGTTCAGAGATTTATCGTTCTACTGATGATCGTTTTTGCCACGGTCACGTGTGTCCACGCGAAGCAGGACGACGACGAAGAGTTTGGACCGGTGGTTCGCGCCTATCTTGGTTACCTGCGCAACGAACAGGAAGTGACGGACGATCGCGCCAGCCGTCGTGAAGTCAGTGCGAGGTACTACCGGCGCAATTCGAACCGCATAAAAGCACTGCGACAGATGGCGATTCGTCTCGCGCGCGAGAGTCACAACGACTACCTGCCTGAGCTCGAAGCCGTTGCCGCAAACGAAATGAACCTGCTTTTCGGCTCGAAGCCGCCACAGCCTGTGTCGCTGAAAGTCGGCGAGGTCCTGCGCAACACATTCAGGTATCTCGGCGTGGTCCGTTCCGGCGAGCCGTTCTATCTCTTCGCCCGGCTGGATCCTTACGAACAGGCCGAGCTTCAGCAAAAGACAGTCTCCAAAACGGCTGCCGAAATCGAAACTGCACCCAAGAACGCCACACGCGCCCGCCGTGTGGTTCCATAGTATTGATCCTTACGACCCGTTACTTCCGCCAAAGGAAGGCGACAATTTAAGCACTACCGAAACACTGACGATCGCAGAAGGAGGAAAGCTCTGAATGTCACTCTGGGGACCATTGGAGAATAGATACGCGACTAAACGGCCGCGCAAACTGTTGGCGCTCGACGGCGGCGGTATCCGTGGCGTCCTGACTTTGCAGGTGCTGATTCGGATGGAAGAGTTGCTGCGCGAGAAGAGCGGGCAGGGTGAAAACTTTCGTCTCTGTAACTTCTTCGACTACATCGGCGGCACAAGCACCGGCGCCATCATCGCTGCCGGGCTCGCGCGTGGCATGTCGGCGCAGGAGCTTTCGGACTTTTACATGAAGACTGGACCAGCGATGTTCGACAAGTCGTTCATCCTCTTTCGTCTGCGACATCTCTACGAATCGAAACCACTGGCTGAAGAGTTGCAGAAGACGTTTGGCAAAGACACGACGCTGGCTCCCAAGGATCTGAAAACACTGTTGCTGGTCGTGACGCGCAACGTCAGCACCGATTCGCCGTGGCCCATCAGTAGCAATCCCGATGGGAAATACAACCTGCCAGACAGATCAGACTGCAACTTGTCGATCCCGCTTTGGCAACTCGTTCGCGCGAGCACCGCGGCGCCCATCTACTTTGCGCCGGAAGTCTTGCAGTGGGATCCGAATGATCCGTCGAAGAAGTTTGTGTTCGAGGACGGCGGGTTGACGCCGTACAACAACCCCGCGTTTCTGATCGCTCGCATGGCGACGGTGAAGCAATACCACCTCAACTGGGACACAGGCGAAGATCAGTTGCTCGTGATGTCGGTCGGTACCGGTTCCGCGCCGAAAGTCGACGCTGAGATCTATGCCGGCGGCAAGAATGCGGTGTCGAATCTCGCCAGTTTTCCTTCGGCGCTGATGTACGGTGCGCAGGTGGACCAGGACATCAACTGCCGCACCGTTGGCCGCTGCGTTCATGGCTCGGACATCGACGAAGAGGTCGGCGATCTCATTCCGCGCGACGACGCCGGTAATTTAATTCCGCTTTCACAGGATCTGGGACGGCGTTTTCTCTACGCGCGCTACAACGCGGATCTCACCGCGAGGTGGCTGAATTCACGCGGCCTCGGCGACGTCGACGCGTCGCAGGTGTCGCAACTCGATTCGGTCGAGCACGTGGCCGATCTCGTTCGCGTGGGCAAGGCTGTGGCGGATGAGGTGAAGATCGAGCACTTCAGTCTCGATCGTTTCGGCCAGTTTTACTAAGAGCGAGGTTTCCTCATGCGAGCTTTTATCATTCGTCCGTTCGGCAAGAAGCAGGACGGAAAAGGCAACGAGATCGACTTCGACCGAGTCGCGAACGAGCTGATCGCTCCAGCGCTCGCCGCCGTCGGCGCTGAAGGACGTGAGACGCTCGATATCGTCAAGTCAGGCAACATCCGCGTGGACATGTTTCGTCGTTTACTCACCGCGGATCTCGTCGTCGCCGATCTCTCGATTCACAACGCAAACGTCTTTTATGAACTCGGGATTCGCCATGCGTTGCGCGATCACGGCACGATGATGTTGCGCTGCGATGCCGATGCATTTCCGTTCGATCTTCAGACCGATCGCTACTTCACCTACGACAAGAATGATCCGAAAGCGAGTCTGCAACCGTTGATTGCGGCGCTGCGCAGTATCACGGAAGAGATGGAGAAGGATTACACGGCCAAGGACAGTCCTGTCTTCACGTCACTGCCGAGGTTGACCGAGCCCGATCCTTCGTTGTTCAACCCTGTGCCGCAGGATTTTGGCGAGGACGTTTCGCGCGCCGCCAGCCAGCAACAGGCAGGCGATCTTTCGTTGTTCTCGCATGAGGTCGACGATCTCGAGTGGGAATTGCGCGGCTGGCGTGTGGTTGGGAACGCGCAGTTTGAGATCGACGCTTTGCCGGGCGCGCGGACCACGTGGGAGAACGTTCGCAAACTCGATCCGCAGGATCTCGAAGCAAACATCCGTCTCGGCACGATTTATCAGCGACTGGGCGACCTCGTGAACTCAACGCAGGCACTCGAACGAGCACTCGCGAACCCGGCGATTTATCCAGCCCAACGCGCCGAGGCATACGCGTTGATGGGCAGCAATCTGAAGAGACGCTGGATCACCGATTGGACGGCCGCGTCGCCTGACGAGCGGCCGGCCGCTGCGTTGCGCTCGCCGCATTTGCAGGAGTCGCTCGAAAACTATCGCTTTGCCTTCAACGAATATCTCAATCACTTTTATTCGGGCCTGAACGCGCTCGCGATGTTGAAGATCATGATCGCGCTCGCCGAGCTTCTTCCTGACGTGTGGTCTGAGCAGTTTCCCAGTGATAAAAAAGCGAATGAGAAACTGGAGGAGTATCAGGATTATGCTGTGCAACTCGCGTCCGCCGTCCAGCTTTCGTTGGACGCGAGCGCAAAGCGACTCGAACGCGAAGAGCGAGAAGACGTGTGGCTGGAAGTTAGTCGCGCCGATCTCGCTTTCTTGACGACGAAGTCGCCGCAACGCGTCGCCGCCGCTTATCGTCGTGTGCTTGCTTCTGAACCTGATTTCAACGCCAACGCGATCCGCAAGCAACTTGCCATCTATCGAGATCTCAACGTGCTGACCGAGAACCTGGCGGAAGTGTTCAAGGTCGTAGGCGAACCACCGCAGCTCGAAGTTGCGAAACCGGAAGCGGAAGTCGTTCAGCGCAAACGCGTGCTGGTTTTCTCCGGTCACATGATCGACGCGCCTGATCGCAAGAATCCTCGTTTTCCAGCAGACAAAGAGTCGGTTGCGCGAGAGAGGATCAAGGAAGCGATTGTAAACGAGATGAATAACGGCGCAGGTGTGTCGTCGGGTTACGCGGGCGGCGCGAGTGGCGGCGACATACTCTTCCTCGAACTTTGCAAGGAACTCGGGATACCGACGCATTTGTATCTCGCGATGCATCCGCAGATTTATGTCACTCACTCCGTCAGCAAAGCTGATGCTGATTGGGTAGAGCGTTTCTGGGCCATTCACGCCGAAAACGCAGCACACAACCGCGTGCGCATCTTGAGCACGGCCACTGACGTTGTGAATGACGTCGAGTTCCTGCCGGCATGGCTTCGCGACAAGTCGGATTACAACATCTGGCAACGAACGAATCTCTGGATTCTCTCCAACGCCCTCGTCGAAGGTTGCGATGAAAAGACGGGCAATCCCAATCTCACGTTGATCGCACTTTGGGACGGCGAAGGCGGCGATGGACCAGGCGGCACGCGCGATCTTGTCGAACGGGTAAAACGGTTAGGCGCGCAGTGTGAAGTTATCGACACGAAAAAAGTCTTCGCGCTCTAAATCTTTTCCAACACGACGTCGAAAACTCCAGTCTCGAAACTCTTGCCATTGACGCTACGCTGTTCGACCGCGATTGCATTCTCAGCGCGATACATCGGATCGTTCTTTTTCGGATCGCCGTGGAAATGGATCTCGGTGATAAGCGGCTTGTATCCCGGACTGACGGCGACCAGATGAAAATGCGCGCAACGCCAGAACTCCGGCGCACCCGTCGGATTCGGGCGATAGGGAATCGGTCGAACGCCCTCGACCTCGTACAATCCGGTTTCTGAGGAAACCACCCGGCCGCGATTGCGAAAATCAGTCACGCCGTCTGAGTACTTCTCGTTCATGTCGACGTGCCAGAAATCGAGCACCGCGCCCGGCAGCGGACGCTTCGTTTCATAAGCCCACACGCGACCGGAGAGTATGAACGTTGTTCCTGCTTCACCGGGGACGCTCAGCTTGCCGCGGAACGGCGCACCGGGCCGGTAGAATGGACCATACGGTTGCGGCACGACCTTGCGCAGTTCGCCCTTGGGCGCGATGGGCTCCTTGGGCGCCGGTCCCATCTGGATCGAAACGCGATCGTCTCTGCTTACTTCTTGCGTCGGTTGCGCGTCGGAGCGAAGAATGAGGCCGGAGGCGCCCATAGCGGCCAGGCCGAGCGTGGTTTGCCGTACGAAGTTTCGTCGCGATGAGTTGAACATGATCTTTTCACCTCTTTCAGCTTGGAAACACCGTCCAGGCCGATTTTGTGGTGGAAAGATCAGCGCCACGAAGGCGAGAAGCCGTCGCGTACGAGCAATCGCGGGTTGTTGCCGTCGATGGAAACGATCCAAAGATCCGTCGTTCGATTCTCATCGAGCGACTTTGCTCGTTCGAATACAATTGCTTTGCCGTCAGGCGAGATGCTGAAGTTGCCGACAAACTCGTTCTGGAGCCGCGTGATCTGAGTGGTTTTTCGTGTAGCGAAGTCGAAACGGAAGAGATTGGCTGAGTCGCGCATCAACGTCTGGTTTGCGTAGACAAAGCCGGACGCGTCCGGAAGCCACTGAAGATCGAAAAGCAATTGATACGCGATGTTCGAATACTGCGTCAGCTTCTCGCCCGGATGTTTTCCGCCTTCGGTGATACGAAAGACACTGGAGTCGCCGCCGGAATCGTTCTCGGTGTAGAGGAGTTGATTGGCGGTGGCGGGAGTTGGTCCCCAGTCCCAGACACATGTGCCGAGCGGGTTCTTTCCGCCGAACAGTGGGTTGAAGACGTACTCGCCGGGCGTTGGATTCACGGGCACGCTGTTCAACGTACACATCCCCGATCGATAACTCACGCGTGAGCCGTCGCTGCGCCACGTCGGACGAAACGCGCCGAGGAGATCGATGCCGTCGCCAGTGATACTAAACACGGGCGCCTTCGCCATTCGTCCCGCGTGCACGTCGAGTCCCGGCGTGAACCATCGATAGCGGCCCCACATCGCAACCACAGCCTGGGCCATGTTTCCGAAGTCGGCGACGTTCTTGAAGAGCAATGTCTTGGTCGAACCGGGCGGCAGCGTGATCTGTTGCGGCTCGTCTGCTCCGGCAACGTAGACGATGAAGACTCCAGCGCTTGCCTGCGATTGCCGATAAATCGGTTGGTCGTTACGAACCGTAACGCTGACTGAACCTTTTGGATACTTGGCGAACTCACCGCGATCGGGTGGGTTTGTTAGTTTGCGAAACCCGCCGCCGTCAGGACGGATGGCATAGAGATCGGCGTGGTAGAGAGAGTAAGCGGCGGCGTGACCGCTGGAGAAGGCGAGCTCTTTGCCGTCCGGCCGCCACTCGACGTCGAAGATGCCGAGATCTTTCGTTGCGTCGGGATGCGTCCACAAACGGCGATCGTTTGAACCGTCGGCGTCGATCAAGCGGATCTCGGTGCTGCCGCGCACGTACGCGATCGTGCCGCCGCCGTTGTTTGCAATGGGATTTGGAAGTGGCGCAAAAGTGAGACTGAGGAGTAGGAAAACAACGATATAGCGAAACATCTTTCCACCTCTTATTGATCGGCACAGCGACGCAGGCTCCAGGTGATCGTGACCGTCTTTTTAACACCGCCCACTGTGACGTGCTCCGTCGAATCGGTTCCTGAAATCTCATCGGGATTCGCAGGATCGATCAAACCTTGACCGATCAGATTTGGAGCATCGTCGCTGAGTTTGTAGTTCTCGAGCTTGCTTGATCGCGTGAACCCTTTATTGAACTGGTTATTGCACGCGCCTTGCTTTGCCATCGTGATGCTGTACTCACCCGAGCCGATGACCACGGGCGTCGGTGCGGACACGCTGTATTGACGCGTTCGCGGATTGACGGAGATGCTGAATGCGGTCGTGTTTTCGTTTGTATGTCCGCGTACGGACTGCGCCTGATCACTTTTGCCGTAACAAGCGCCTTTTCCTTGTCCGCCCCACTCTTTGACTTCGGAAGCGTGTGCTTCGACACGCGCTATCGGGGAGCCGAGGTTGTCCTTCGTGCCGTCGAGTTGTGCGCGTGCTTCGTAGTAAGCGGTTTCGTTCCAGTAGGAAGTGTTGGAAACGCTCTCGGCGGTTCCTTCTTTCTTCGAGAAGACTTTGTAGGTGATGGTGCCTTGCCATTGACCCTTGCAAGGTTCCCAATCTTTCACGATGAAGTAGAAGGGTTGCGAACTGTACCAGTTGGACCGGTACATCGTTTCCGTTACTGTTCCGACAGCGCCGCCGAGGGGATCCTTAGTAAGAAACGAGAACGCGTTGCCGACGACGTCCATCAGGTTCGAAAGTCCCTGCTGCTTGTCGACGATGCGCATCGGTTTTAACTGAACATCAACGCGGACTCCGGCGCCTTTAACCAACTCGAACAACTTTCGCTTTGAGAGATCCGTTTGCTGAGGAACGCCGACGACGCGAATCTGCGATTCACCTTCGCCGTTGGTGATCTGTTTGGCCGGTGATCGATCCGCTCCCGGAAGAGGATCGAAGAAGACGATACCGTCGCCCCACGAGGCCTCGCCGCCCATGATCTTGAAGATGTCTTCTACGGTTCCGACCCAGCCTCGACTATCGCCTCCGAGGACCATCACCCAAACGACGTTGACGCCTGACAATGGACCACCGCCAGGCACGTCGACGTCGAGTCCCGCCGCGTTGAGAAGGGGTCGAAGGCAGTTGATCTTCTCCCACTTGCCGGGATCCATCTTCAGCTTCGCGGTGAGCGTGCGTTGTTCGCCGGGCCTGTTTGTCTTGGTGCGGACCAGCTTGTCGCCGTCCATCGTGATCTCAACTTCGAGCGACGCGTAACTGATGATGAATTTGAAAACTGTGAGTACGACATTCGCGAGTCCTGCTACGTTGCCGTAATTTTCAACGCCTCCGCCCATCCGGTTGGCAAGGAAACCGAAGAGCGTGGTTGAAGCGAGCGCGTTGTAGTCAAGAATCAGATCCTGAACGTCGCCGCCGCCACATGAACTTAGAGCAGGTCGTGGATGGTGCGCGGCGGTTCGTTTCTCAGCCACCGCGAGATCGCCGGTGAGTCGACTCATAATCAGTGCGACTTGTATCGCATCGAGGCGCGTTTTCGTGGCGTCGACTTGCAGTGACAGATCGTAAGGAATTGCCGAGTTCTTTCCGAGTTCGATGATGAACTGCGCCCAGAAACGTGTCGCGGCGTGATTGCTCTTCGCGGCGTTGCGAATGCCTTCGAGGAGCTTGTTTGCGAGTGGCAGATCTTTGAACTGCGGCACCGAGCGAGTAAACGACTGCGCGAGGTGGTCCAACGTGACGCCGTAGTCCTCGCCGTAGAGTTTTGACATCGCCGCGACTTCGGCTGACTCGAAGATCAAACCCTGACCGTGTTCGGTCGTTTGCATGACGCTCTTGTCCGTGTCGCGCACGCCGTAACCGGCGGCGAGAATCGCGGCGTAGAGCGACGCGGTGGCGGACTCGTCGCCGGTTGCGACCGCTTTCGCGAGCGCCGCGGCTTGTTGATCTATCGAGCCTTTTGGTAGTCGCGCTGGTTCGGGTAGTTTGCCGGACTTGAACGCGTGGGCCAGTGCGAGCGTCCTGGGCGAGCGCACGAGACTCACTCGCTGCGACTGGTTCGCGAGAGTGGTTCCCGAGATCAGCAAAATGAGGAAGATGATGCGCATGTCGGTTATTTCTTCACGGTTGCAATGATTGTCTTCGCCGCGGTTTCAACGATTGGTGTGACGATGTCTTCGCCGTCAGACTTGGCTTTCGCTTTGGCGGAGTCGCTGAGCACGGATTTTGATGTTTCGACGCTGTCGAGTTTGTATTCGAGTGAGAGTTCGTCGCGTGCTTTGATCGTCGTGGCAATCGCGGCGGTGGTGTAAACGCCGGTGATTGCGGCCGAGCGTGCGGCGCCTGTTGTTGCCGAGCCGCCGCCGGGGATGTGGCCCGCGGCCGAGCCGGCGATGTTTCCGATCGCGCGTCCGAACATCGAACCGCCGCCGCCTTTCTTCACGTTCATCGAGACGGACAGTACGTAGTCGCACTGGGTTTGACGCGCTTCTTCCAGTGCCTGGGCGGGGAGTCGTGCGGAGAGTGTGACGACTTCAATCGTCGGACCTTTGAGATAGTTGGCGAAACTGTTGCGCAGCGATTCTGTTGCGTGTGCAACGTCGCCGCTGGTTAGCTGGACTTTGGGAGTGATCAGTCCGATGCGAATGACGCCGGGTTGTTTTGGCGTCGAGCTGCTGGTGATGTTTGCGTTTGTGCTGGCTGAGGTCGAAGCGGCGGCGTTGTTGTTTGACGACGGCGGGTTGTATGCGGCTGTGGCGCCGATGCCGTAGAGGGCGTTTGCGTCTTTGGCGAGTGCGTAGCCTTCAGGTATGTCGAACAGAGACGCGCTCAGTTGTTCGCGCGAGAGTTCGAGCACTTCCTGCGTCATGGTTGAGGTGCGGCCGTCGGGTTGGTAGACGGTCGTGGTGACGAGCAGCGGAAAGCCGAGTTTCGCTGTGCCGATGGTTTTGGTGCGAATCTCGTCTTTGCAGCCGGGTTGTTGTGGACGCACCGGGACGGGTTGTTTTTGTGTTTGACCCGGGCATTCGAATGAGTATTGAAAATCGATGTACCAGCCGTCGGTTTCGACTTTCTGATCCTTGTCGCAGGCTTCGGGACTGGCTGTTTTCACCATCGACGTTTTTATGCGTCGAGCGGTGAAGCCGAACATTTGTTTTCGCTCGCCGGTGTCGGTGATGGTGTTGGTTATGTTGACGAGTCCGCCGCGTGGTGTGGTTTGGGGTTGCGCGGATTGGACGGACATTCCGCGCCCACCGCCGTCACCATCGCCCGTGCTCACCGCGCCGCCGCTGCCGTCCGTCGGCGTGATCATGTACGTCTTTGTCTTCTCGTTGATCGTGAGGGTACGCTTCAGATCGCACTGAAGAATGGTCGTAAATCCGACGTTCCCGGGCATTTCATTGCGCATTCGCTGCCCTTTTATGTAAAGCAGGGTCTCAACGCCCGCGCCGCCTGCGCCGGTGGACATTCTCTGCCGGATCTTGACGTCGTTGGTTGTGGGCTTATCTGGCGTTTGACTGTTTGTCACAACGCTTGCACCGGCAACTATCGCTGCAATCAGTGCGGTGAGTTTCAATAACGGTCGATTCATAATTCCTCCTTCAGTGCGGAAGCCACCATTGCGTTCATTACCTAACGCAGAAATCGACGGCGAAACGGCTCAAAAAATTCTGGCGGATTGAAGTGAGACGCAGCGAAGGATAGAATTTTGACCCTCCCCCCTCGATTTCAATGGTTCAGCCGCATCAAGAAGTCACCGAGCTACTCGTAGCCTGGAGCGACGGGGATAGGGCCGCGCTCGATGCGCTGATGCCCGTCGTCTATGACGAACTGCGCCGCCTCGCCCGATACCATCTCAGCCGCGAACGCTCCGACCACACGTTGCAAACGACCGCACTCGTGCATGAGGCGTATCTTCGACTCATCGACCAACGATCGGTGAACTGGCAGAACCGGGCGCAGTTTTTCGGCATCGCCGCGCAGATGATGCGACGCATCCTGATCAATCACGCGAAGGACAGATACGCAAAGAAGCGCCAGGGCTATGCGGCGAAGGTGTCCCTGGACGAGGCCGTGAGTTTTTACGAGAAAAGGGAAGTCGACTTGATGGCGCTCGACGAAGCACTCAACGGTCTCGCCGCTCTCGATCCGCAACAAGCCCAGATCGTCGAGTTGAGGTTCTTTGGCGGCCTCACGATTGACGAGGTTTCCGAAGTGCTCAACGTTTCGCCGGCCACAACCAAACGCGAATGGGATTCAGCAAAACTGTGGCTGCGTCGCCAATTGAACAGCGGAGGTAAGTCACCATCACCCCGGAACGCTGGCAACAAGTAAAGACGCTGCTTTCCGAAGCGCTGGAACTGGACACTGGCCGGCAGCGACAGTTTCTCGACTCCGCTTGCGCCAACGACGTCGATCTACGCACGGAGATCGATCTGCTGTTGGCCCAACGCGTCGACACTTCCAGCGACATGATGGAACAGTGCGCAGCCGACGCCGCAATGATGCGGTTCGAAAACGTCGACAGCGCGAGAATCGGCACGCGCATCGGTCCCTACAAACTCGTGCGCGAGATCGGGCGCGGCGGCATGGGCGCCGTCTACCTCGCGGAACGCGACGACGAACACTATCACCAGCAAGTCGCGATCAAGCTGATCAAACCCGGCCTCGGCGGCGACGTCATTCGCCGACGCTTTCGCAACGAGATGCAGATCCTCGCCGAGTTGAATCACGCCAACATCGCGCGGCTGCTTGACGCCGGCGACACCGTGGACGGCGTTCCATATTTGGTGATGGAGTACGTCGAAGGCAGCCCGATCAACGTTTACTGCGACGAGCACCAACTCTCAACCGAGCAACGTTTGAACCTCTTCACCACCGTGTGCGCCGCGGTCCAGTACGCTCATCAACATCTCGTCATTCATCGTGACATCAAGCCCGGCAACATCCTGGTAACGCGCGACGGCATTCCCAAGCTCGTCGATTTCGGAATCGCGAAACTGTTGGACCAGACAGCGACGTTTGGCGCGGAGCCAACCGCGACAGCGATGCCGTTCATGACGCCGCAGTATGCAAGCCCGGAACAGATGCGCGGTGAGTCTGTCACAACCGCAACGGACGTCTATTCACTCGGCGTCGTGCTTTACGAGTTACTGAGTGGGCGAGCGCCTTATCGGTTCAAGAGTCGCGTTCCACACGAAGTCGCGAAGGCCGTCATCGAAGAAGACCCCGATCGACCGAGCACCGCGCTCGGTGAAACATCCCAACTCACAAAGCATCTGAACGGAGATCTCGACAACATCGTGCTGATGGCGATGCGTAAAGAACCGCAGCGCCGGTACGCCACCGCCGAACAGTTTGCGGAAGACATTCAGCGTCACCTGGACGGGCGGCCCGTGCGCGCGCGCCAGGACACGTTCACTTACCGCGCGGGTAAGTTTATTCGGAGACAAAAGGTGGGCGTCGCAGCCGCCGCGATCGTCGCGCTGACGCTCATCGTCGGCATCGTCGCGACAACGTGGCAAGCGCGTGTCGCGCGAGCAGAACGCGCGCGCGCCGAGCGTCGCTTCAACGAAGTGCGACAGCTCGCTAATTCGATCGTCTTCGAAGTACACGACGCGATCTGGAACTTACCCGGATCGACTCCGGCGCGTTCCCTGATCGTGCAGCGAGGCCTGACGTATCTCGACAGTCTCGCGAAAGACGCCGCCGGCGATCGCGGTCTGCAACGTGAGCTCGCAGCCGCTTACGAAAAACTCGGCGCCGTTCAGTACACACCATCAGTCGCACATCTCGGCGATCTGCCCGGCGCGCTTCAGAGTCATCGCAAAGCCGCCGCATTGCGCGAGGCTTTAGTCGCTGCGGAACCGTCAAATCGCGATTACCGTCGCGATTTACTCGACAGTTACTGGTACATCGCGACGTTGCTCGGAGCGCAAGGCGACATGTCGGGTGAGTTGGAGACGTTGAAACAACAACTCCCGGCGCGACGCGAACTGGCCGCGGCGGAAACGACCGAGTTTCTCGATCGCTACAATCTCGCCGGCACTCATGCATACATCGGCAGTCTGTTGATGCTGATGGGCGACGCGAAAGGCGCACTCGAAAATCAACACGAAGCGTTGCGAATCCGTGAGGAGTTGGCGACGACGGATCCAAACCAGGCTCGTGCGAAACGCGCGCTCACGATCTCGTACGAATATCTCGGACTCGCCACCGACGCCGCAGGCGACACCAGAGCCGCCCTCGACTGGCAACGACGCGGACTCGAGATGCGCGAGTCTCTCGTCGCCGCCGATCCGTTGAACACGGATCTGCGTCTCATGCTCGGCGAGAGTTATCGCTACGCCGGCGACATGCTTTTCAAACTCGACGATCGCAAGGGCGCCTACGACCACTATCGCAAACAGTTGGAACTCATTCGCGAGATGGTCGCGGCCGATCCGTCAAATGCTCAGTTTCGCAGCAACGAAGCGGTCGCGTTGATCAAGATGGGCGACGTAGAGACAAACGTCGGGCAAGCGCTGTCGCACTATCAACAGGCGTTGAAGCTCCGCGAAGATCTATATTCCGCGGCGCGCGCCGACACGTACATCCAGCGAGATCTCGCGGAAGTCTGGCTTAAACTCGGCGATGCATTAACGAAGAAAGGCGCGCGGTCGGAGGCGCTGGCTTACTACCGCCTGAGTCTCGAAACGCTGGAGGCGCTCGCCACCTCGATTCCCGCCCACGCCGGAATCCGAACACTGCTGGCCGAGGCGAAGTCGCGATTTGCACATGCCGATTGAAAATACAGCCAAACTCGTGGCAACAATGCTATCTTTGGCGCGAACTTCAATCCGAAAGCGCCTGTTTTTGCGCGTTACTTAACGGTGCGTCAGAAATGCGCCAAAAAACCAGCGTGGGCGAAACAATCCAAGGACAAACAATGCATCAGAATCGGTCTCGGGAGTGGATACTTCTTCTGCTGATTTCTTTCGCGACACTAGCAGCCGCATCTCCGGCTCGCGCCCAGCAACCCTGCTTCAGCGCCGCCGAACGCGCGCGCGCCGAACAAACCGCCCGCGTGTATCGAACGCCGGATCCCGGCTACGATCCGGTACTCGGCTACAACCCGGCAAACGGTCCGCGTCGCGGCGCGCCGCCAGTCGATGAAAACGGCGTCGCGAAGCGGCTGAACTGTGTTGCCAATAAAGACGACAGCCCGGGCGCCGGCACAACTCCGAAGTTTCATTGCTCCGTGCAGGGCGTGACCGACGCAGACGGGCATCTCATTCGCTACAAGATCAAACCGCACTTCAAAGGGCAACAACCGGATCGACGCAACGGCGAGATCTACGGCGAGTTTCTCTCCTCGCGTTTTTCAAAAGCGCTTGGCTTCTTTGCGGATGACGAATGGGTGGCCGACGTCAATTGTCCGGATTGCGAAAAGAGTCTGACGCGTAGTTTTCAAGGCGCGAAGTTTTCCGGGTCGCAACCTGCCGCCGGTATAGAGCTTCCACTTGGAAAGGGCATCGACGTCAACTGCAACAACAAGGATTCAGGTTCGCTCGCCGAAACGCTGCAAAAGTTGCAGCCGCGCGCTGAGGTAGACGCTTTCAAACTCTGGCTGGCGTTTATCGATCACGGCGACACGAAAACCGACAACCATAAGTTTGCCTGTCTAAAACCAGCCAGGAACAGGGACGGTACGCGGACGTGTCCCGAAGGCGAGGCCGTCTTTTACGTCGGCGACATGGGATCGACTTTCGGACACTCAAGCTCGAGCGAAAAGAAAGCGAGACTCGACGTCTGGCGTCGCAAAGATCCGATCGAGGTAAGTGGCGGACGTTGTACGACGACGGCCAAGAGCGTCGGCGACACGAACATCAGCGAAGCAGGCCGCAAGCTGCTGGCTGATGGTCTGCAACGACTGCTCGACGCTGAGAAAAGCAACAAAACAATCACGCGCGTGTTCGCAGCTTCCCGAAACGCGGAGCGCGATCGGCCACCCGCGGAGTGGGCGGCGGAATTCGAGCGCAAGGCGCGCATGATCATCGACGCGCGCTGCTCCAACTAAACCAAGAGACGATCCTCAAATGACCCAGGGTAAAGAATTAAAGCAATTTGATATGGCGGCTGAGATGAAGTCGAAGCCCAAACGATTCCTCGCATGGTCAGTGCTCAACCGCGACCTGGCCCAACTGGAATTCTTCAGGCGAGTGCTCGAAGAGGCGCTGGACAAAACGACTCCGGTGCTCGAGAAGTTGAAGTTCCTGTCGGTGTTCTCCTCCAACCTCGACGAGTTTTTCATGGTCCGTGTTTCGGGTCTCAAGGAGATGCTGGACATCGAAGACATTGGACCAATGCCCGGCGAGCTGACGCCAGACGAACAGCTTCGAGTCATTCGTAAGCGAGTGCTCACGCTCGTTGACGAACAGACGAACTGTTTGCGCGAAGAAGTGATGCCTGAGCTGCAATCGCACGGTGTCGTGATCGCGCGTTATGCGTCGTTGTCGCAAAAAGAAAAACAGAGCCTGTCGCAATACTTCATGAAGAACATCTTCCTGGTGCTGACGCCTCAGGCTGTCGATCCGGCGCGTCCGTTTCCTTACATCTCGAACCTGAGTTTGAACATCGGTCTGACGGTCGAGAGTAATCCGGAAGATACGCTGGCGGGATTTCCGTTGGGCAGGGAAGTGCGGTTTGTACGAATCAAGGTTCCGCCTGTCGTGCCGCGCTTGATTCCCGTCAACGATGGCGAGACGAAGTTTGCGCTTGTCGAAGAGGTGATCGAGGCAAACATTCATTCGTTATTCCCGAACATGCACTTGAGCAAAGGGCATGTTTTCCGCGTCACGCGCGATGCCGACGTCGAGATTCGCGATGACAAGGCTGCGGATCTTTTGAAGTTGATCAAGGAGTCGTTGCGTGAACGTCGTTTTGGATTGCCGGTGCGACTCGAAGTGTCGTCGACGATGCCGGCCGAGATGGTTGAGTACCTGACGAATTCGCTCAAGATCGAAGCCGACGATGTTTACGTGATCAATGGACTGCTCGACGTTCCTGATTTGATGGAACTCTACGGTCTCGATCTGCCCGAGTTGAAAGATAAGCCGCTGCGAGCGGTCGTGCCTCCGGCGTTGCGCAATAAGGAATCGCTGTTTGATGCGATCCGAAAACAGGACGTGCTGCTGCACCATCCGTATTCAGCGTTCGGAACGGTCGTCGATTTCATTCAGGCAGCGGCGGACGATCCGAAGGTCGTCGCGATCAAGATGTGTTTGTATCGCACGGGAAAGAACTCGCCGATTCCGCAGGCGTTGATGAGGGCGAGCGAGCGCGGCAAACAGGTGACGGCCGTGGTCGAGATCAAAGCTCGCTTCGACGAAGAGAACAATATCGAATGGGCGGAGCGTCTCGCGCAATCCGGTGTCCACGTGGTCTATGGCGTCGTGGGACTAAAAACGCACAGTAAAGTCGCGCTTGTTGTCCGGCGTGAAGACGACGGGCTTCAGACTTACACGCACATCGCCACCGGCAACTACAACCCGACAACGTCGAAGATCTACACCGATCTGGGACTGCTCACTAACGACTCCTTAATCGGCGACGATGCGACCGACTTGTTCAACTTCCTGACCGGCTTCTCGATCCAGAAAGAGTACAGCCGTTTGATGGTCGCGCCGTTGAACTTGCGCAAACGGATGATGGCGCTAATCAAACGCGAGACGACTCATGCGGTCGAGGGACGGCCGGCGCACATCATGGCGAAGATCAATCGCCTCACCGACCTTCATATAATCGAAGCGCTTTACGAGGCTTCGCAGGCCGGTGTGAAGATCGATCTGATCGTGCGTGGCGCGTGTATGATTCGACCCGGCGAGCCGGGGCTTTCGCAGACGATTCACGTTCGCAGTGTGGTCGGTGGATTTCTCGAGCACAGTCGGATTTTCTACTTCGCGAACGGCGGCGAGGAAGAGGTTTACATCGGATCCGCCGATTGGATGACGCGCAATCTCGATCGTCGTGTCGAAGTGGTGGCGCCGGTGCTCGATACGCAGTTGAAGAAGTATTTGAAGGACATGGTGCTCGCGGCGTACTTGCGCGACAACGTCAAGGCGCGCGTGATGAAGTCGGATGGCAGTTACGAGATGCCGCCGATGGAGCCGGGTGAAGAGTCGTTCAACAGCCAGACATTCTTTGAAGGTCCAAACAGCTCACCGCAGATGGGCAGCGTCCATCCACTCAAGCGAAATCGCATGTGGACCAAACAGTAGCCACGAAGAGGCACGAAACTTAGCCACGAAGAGGCACGAAACTTTTGCCACAAAGAGGCACAAAGAGGCACAAAAGGCACAAGAGGCACAAAAACAGAATACAGAAAGCAGGGCAGCAGTAGCGGCAGCAGCGTCAGCAGAAGCAGCAGCAGCAGCAGAAGCAGCAGCAGCAGCAGCAGCAGCGGCAGGAGAGGCAGCAGAGGCAGCAGAAGCAGGAGCGAAACATATACGGGCGATGATCAATTCTAAAACCCCCACTCTGAACAACCCTTTTTGTGCCTCTTGTGCCTTTTGTGCCTCTTTGTGGCTAAAGTTTCGTGCCTCTTTGTGGCTAAACATTCCTACCTCTTCGTGGTCCAAGAAAGGTAACGATATATGAACCGTCTGACTCTTGCAGTGTTGTCGACGTTTGTCGTCATCCTGCTGGGAAGCGGATTTTTGGCTTACGTCTTTCGCGATCCCCCGCAACCACAAGGCACATACCGAGCAGAGCCGTCGGCGTCTCCCGGCCAGGGTGCGCTTGGACCAGGCCAGCAGCCCCAGCCCAACATTCCCCTGATAGGCGAACTCTTTGGACCAGACGCTTCGGGTCTCACGCCTTCCACGATCCCGAGTTGGGAAGCGACTTCAGCCAGAATCGCGCTGCGTTTCGCACTCGCCGCGTTTCTCGCATCGTTGCTCGCATTCAGACCGCGACGCGGCGTTTCGAACGCGCGGCGCAATCCTTACGTAGCGCAAACGCAGATCCTGATCGCCGTAGTGGCGGGCGCGATGATGATGGTCGTCGGCGACAGCGCGGCGCGAGCGTTTGGTATCTTCGCCGCCGCTTCACTCGTCCGCTTC
Organism: Pyrinomonadaceae bacterium; assembly: GCA_035760365.1. Taxonomy (GTDB): domain Bacteria; phylum Acidobacteriota; class Blastocatellia; order Pyrinomonadales; family Pyrinomonadaceae; genus PSRF01. The sequence goes on along the minus strand of DASTTB010000044.1, from coordinate 7,755 downwards.
CGCACGAACATTCGCGATCCGAAAGAGATCACGGTGCTGCTGGTCTGTCTCGGCGTCGGTCTCGCCAGCGGCGTCGGACGTTGGGACATGGCCGTGATCCTGACGCTCTTCGTCCTGATCGCACTCTCGCTTTTGGAATACTTCGAACAGTACCAGGTCTTCCGATCGATGGAAGTCTCAGTTACCACACGCGACGTCGACAAGACGAACGACATGCTGAAACGCATCTTCGCGCGTCACAATTTCGACTCCGAACTGCGCGAGCTCAACCGGCAGGACGCGGATGAACCTCTCGGCAAGATCGTCTATCTCGTACACCTCGACACGATGATTAGTACGAGCAAGTTGAGCGACGAAGTCCTGTCGTCGGATCCGGACAACATCGACAGCGTGGAGTGGGACCAGAAAGAAAGCAAGACTTACATCTACCGCTAACCGGTTCTCAGTTTCCTGTAAACCGCGTTCTCTCCGGCAGTTTCTTGGGGGAACGCGGATAGTTTATTCTCGCGCCCGAGTTATCCCGCTTTCCAGAAGGGTGATTCCAGCCAGTTGCAATACGGTGCAAAACGCCTGTTGAGCACGAAGTAAAAACCGCTTTCTTTTTCCCGCTTTTTTTACGCGTTATATCTTAAGAGTGCCATTTGATTGAATGTCTGCGATGCAATAGACTGCAACGTCGCGTTAACCTGAGGGTCGGAGGTCTGGATGAGTCGGACGATCGTAGTGGGAGACATACACGGTTGTTATGATGAGCTGATGGAGTTGTGCGAGAAGGTTGATCTCGGACAGGACGACCGGATTGTCTCTGTTGGTGACCTGATCACGAAAGGGCCGAAGAGCCGCGAGGTCCTCGAAGTCTTCATGACCGACGCGCGCTTCACCACCGTTATCGGCAATCACGATCTCGCGCTGCGTAGAAAGTGGTATGGCGAGGACGTGGAGCTAAAGCCGGCGCAGAAGGAAGCGCATAAAGAGTTGAAGGGTGAAAAAGACGCGTACGCCAGTTTTCTCAATCGACTGCCTTTTACGATCGATCTCGGGACACATCTGGTGGTCCATGCTGGTTTGCGTCCGAACGTCGAGCTGTATTCGCAGACGACGGGAGACCTGACGCGTCTGCGCACGCTTGGGGCGGATCGCGAGAGTGAAGAAGGGACGCCGTGGTATCACGTCTATTACGGTGAGAAGACGGTGCTGTTCGGGCACTGGCCCTCACCCGAGCCGCGGCGTGGTAAGAAGGCGATCGGCCTCGATACCGGTTGCGTCTATGGCTACAACTTAACGGCTTACATTATCGAGACTGATGAGTTTGTGACAGTGCGTGCGAAGCGTGCGTATGATCAGAGTTGAGGGACACGCCTCGCTGCACTGTTCTCCCCGGTGGACTTTGGTCGCGTGGTCGTTAAATCAACTGCGTTGAATCGCTATTCACAGCCTATCCCATTATTGTCTTTATCCAACCCGTAAATGTCTTTACCTACAACCTTGACGGGACCTTGGACGTACTCCGGCCCATTTCCTCGCCCGCCAGCACAATCAACATCCGTTGCGATCGGCACGCACGGGTCGTAATTCGGATCGCAATCCTGGCCGGGAGTGTCAACCGCCGGTGAAGCGTGGCTTGTGGGTTGATTAGCGGCAGGGCCCGAGCTGCCCGAAGGCGCGCCCGAACCCTGCGGCGGACTAACATTTATCGTGCTGTGACCACCGCAGGCAGTCGCCAGCAACACGAATTGGGCAACGACGATCGCAGCAGGGGCTTTCATTACGATCCGGTTCTCAACCTATATGACTGATTGAGCGTTTCATTACATGGCGGGTGGAAATTTTTTACGCGGAGATATCGGCCGACGGCGGTCGGTGGATGAAACGCGGGATTATGTATTCAGAGGAGACTAACCGGTCAGTCCCTTACTACGCTCCGCTTTGACTACCGGCTCTGCGGCGGGCTTTGGATTTGCTGCCTTGTAAGCCTCAATAAACTGGTCGAGCTGATTGTTAACGATTCTGCGTAAAGATGGTTCTGTTATGGTTGGGCCATCAATGGCGTGTGATTCCCAAGTCGCGGCATAACTGTATTTTTTCAGCTCTCGGATGGGGCGGATGCGTTGCCAGAATTGCGTTCTGACGTCAATTGCAGACGCTGCCGCAGCCCCGTTCTGGTCCAGAGTTAAGACTATGTTCAAGAGAGGATAGCCTGCTCGGGCCGTGTCGGGAGCATAACGCAGCAACGGAATTCCAGCCTGCTTCAACTTATTCTCTGCTTCAGTTTGCAGCGTGTCAGAGAACTTCTTGAGGTCCGGATCAACGAATTCAATAAACGCAGTCGTGACCATGAAGTCGATGCCAGTCAGCCCTTGCAGACCGTTTGACTTATTTCTGAGTTGCGCCGGCGGCTCCAGCGCCACACTCTCACTTCGTGGTGTGTTCGAATTTGCGGCCAGATATGCGCTGACAAACGCATCCAGTGGCTTGTCAAAAAGCGCAAACAGCATGTCGGATTCGCCGTGAGTGCCTGAGCTGCTCATGCTCCAGGTCGCAAGCTCCATTTCCTGCGATCGGTCGCGCCACAAACGAACTCGCTGAAAGAGCTTTGTTTCGATCAGAAGCGCCGGAGGGGGATCGGTCGGTCTCTTCACGGTTACCGTAAAAACGAGGCGGGGTTTACCAACCAAGTCGGCTTCATGGGCTGATGACACAAAGGGAATTCCTTTTTCCCTCAGTCGAGCCGTAGCTCGGTCTCGCAGCTCCTGCAAAAGAGACGGTTGCGCCGCCTTTTCCAATCCATCCGCCTGACCGTACTTAACGATCAACCCTATGTCGGATAGGCCCTCTAAGGTTTGCCTCGGGTTAGCGTCCTTAAATCCGTCGGTTCTGCTTTGCGCTGCTGTCCAGGTAAACAGGCTGAATAGCAAGGCCGTCGCAGTGAGAGTTTGCTTTATCATTTCGTGCCTCTTTAGTGAAGAGATCAGAGAGCCGGAACTAAAAACACGTCGTACGCCCAGTGTTCGGCCCGTGAGTGTTTTGCAACCTGTATCCTGCTGCGATAGTAGAACAGATTGTCATGCTCATCCCGCTGCTTTGACTGCTTGTAATCGAGCGAGAGAGCGGTAACTCCAGATTGCGCCAACGGGCGAAGCTCGCCCGTATCAGACTTACCGTCGTGATTGGTGTCGCGCCATAGAAGAAGTCTTGCATAGACAGCATCTTCGGTGTCGATAGTACCGTCTGCAATACCGCCGTTTTCTTCTTTATCGAACTCTGCCAGGGCGAGGAAACCGTTTGGGCTCACAGAATGGGGCTGAGGCGTATAGTTTCCGAAGAGTTCCGCCCCAGAGTCAATCATGCCGTTTTGGTTCAAGTCAAGAGCGAGAAAAGCGTCATCCGATCCAGCGGCAGTCCAGCTAAGCCGTTCGGCGGGGCCGTCGGCGTCCAGATCGAATGCCACACCGTGGGCCGCGTCGGTCATTGAAAAGCCATCGCCGTTGATATCGAAGATGATAGGCGACGGCCGCCGCTCGCATCGGCAATTGGGATAATCTCTCCAGATCAGCGGCGGATCGCCATAGATGGAGCAGTCGTCCACGAACTCACAGTATCTGCGCGGAATGAGACTGACTGGACCGGTGACGCCGTCGCGATCTCCTTGCGGCCCAGGGGTCCCGGCGTTTCCTGGCAAACCGGGTGTCCCCTTCGTTCCGGTGTTGCCGCCCCAGCCTGGATTCGGACAAATGGTTGCCCCACCGGACAGACCGCCGGGGCCACCGTCGCCGCCGTCTCCGGCATTGCCGCCAATGCCTGGCGCTCCACCGACATTGCGGCTGCCGCCGCCGGTAAAGGGTTGAATGGTGCTTGTGCCGTACCACATTGGATAGCTTACGGTAATGCTGCCACCGTCGCCGCCACTGCCGCCTTTGCCTCCATTGGTTCCGTCAGCACCGGAGCCTCCCGGCCCTCCGGGTCCGCCTGGACCACCAAATCCCGAGCCGCCCTGAGTGCAAGGACAGTCCGCGCCTCCTCCGCCCTGTCCGCCCCTTCCACCTTTTGAGCCCCATCCGCCGGCGCCGCCTTGTCCGCCAGGGGCTCCGTCTCCGCCCACCGCGGAAAAGACATAAAACTCTACGGGCTTATCCGGAATACTCGCGATTATGTGCCCTGCGGGCTCACCGCTTCCTCCCTCACCGCCATTCTCCGTAGCCTTTTGTCCATTGTTTCCTGTTGGCCCAATCCCTCCGATCTGTCCGTTGACAGTAGACGTGCTGCCGCAAATGCCAGCTGAACCAGTAGCGCCAACAGCCGTTACGGGGGAGCCATCCGCGGCCGAGAAGATATTCTTGCCTGGCTGTCCAGGCGCGCCGTTCTTTTCCTCGCCCCCTTGCGGAACAAAAGTAGCGTTAACAAAAGGCCCTTTGCGTCTCTTCATGGCTGCTTGTTGCTCGAGCCATTGTTTATAGCCGAAACCAGATGTGTCGATCGTGAGACTGCCGCCTTTAATGACCGGTAAGTTGGTGGGGAGGGCTCGCGTGGTCGCGCTGCTGAAATTCGCGTTGAGAAATCGAACGCTGGTTCTTTGTAGTGCTTGTTCCAGAGTGGAACCAAGCAGGGCCGTTTGATCGACTGGATAGAGCGCTATGCTGAAACTTCCTCGTATGACAGCATCACGGCCTTCAAAGATGACATTGCGCGCGAGAATCACCGTGTCGCCCACGAGCTCGACCTCTTCAGGCAAGTAAAGCGTATGGGCCATCTGAACGCCTTTGAGTCGCCGTGGTCCAATTCTGACAGTCTGCATATCGGCTATATGTTCGAAGTGCGGCGCCAGCGTGTCGCGCCAGTTCGGCGTCATCAGAACGGCCGGTTCGAACGGGACGCCTTTTTTGGTTAATAGCTCCTTTGTCTTTTTGAAAGTCGCGATCATCTGGTCGAGCCTGGCTTGACGTCGATCCTGGGCCAGCTTTCGGTCCAGCAACTCTTTACGCCTTGCCACCGCATCCTGGTCAGGCTTTTGCTGAGCGTTCGACGTGAGCATATTTGTTGGAAACAGTGTGAGTCCGAGAACGAGGATCAACAATTCCGTGAGTATGAGTCTGGTTGTATTCGCCATGGTTTCTCCCTGGCTTGCGAAGGGTAAGAGCCTCGCAAGAGTGTAAAGTTGAGGTTTAACGGAGAAATCGGAAAACAGGTCCACCCTCGGGGGCGGCACAAAGGCTACAAATAAATCTCTCGGGGTTCTGGTTACGTGATAGCTGGATGCAAAGGGCTATGAGGAAGAAGGGCATTCTGCCCAAGAGGCTTAAGCTGTTCATGAGCTAGTCTCCAGTGGTGAGAGGAAGTTAAGTAAACCATACGAGACAGATTGGCGGGCTGGCCGCTGCTCAACTGAGAGGCTAACTGCCGATACCATTGGATATCAGCAGGAGCCGTGAGATCATCGGGACTATACGGGCCGATCCGAAGCGTGTCAATACCATCAGATACTGAGTGTCTCCTGTTGGTTATGAGACGGGAGTAAAAACATTACAGGTCATTTGGGGTATTTGATGGGAGACAAGATTCGATCCGGGACGAGACTGACGCGAGACGGGATTCAATGCGAGACATAGGTGGTGTCATAATCTGACTGTAATCTTTTTAATCCGTGTTCTTCCTGTGTGCGTAACATCAGCTAAGGCAGCGCTCATAGGGAACACCGATAAGAACGAATTTCAAATTAGGACACTGCCCGAGACATAGGCTTGCTTGACACCCTCAACTTCGTACGTATAATTTTTCCCGCGTCACTCACGGGCCGATAGCTCAGTTGGTAGAGCAGCTGACTCTTAATCAGCGGGTCGCAGGTTCGAGCCCTGCTCGGCTCACCAGTATTAAGAATTAATTACGGTAGACCCCTTAAGGTCTGCCGTTTTTAATTTCCATGTAATCGCAATCAACCAGTCAGCGATTGACCTCTTGACATCAGAATGCATTTCGATGCAAGTATAGGTCGACAGCAACCCGTTAACCGGTGTCTGGCACCTAAGCGCTGCAAAAACCCACTCGCGAATTGGCTTTCACGAAGGCACGCGATGAATACCTCAGCACACAAGTCAAACGCACTGGCCCAAACTCTCGCCGCCGTGCTGCTACTTTCACTCGTCAGTGTTCTCATGATCGGCTCGCGTGTAACATCGAGTAGCGCGGGATTGCAGGGCAGAGTCTTCGAAAACAAGATACCCGCCGATATTCCCATCAAGATCAAAATAAAGAAAGAGAAGGAGGAATCCTTTAAAGATCTTAATAATGAAAAGTGGCTTAGAGAGTTTGAGCTTGAAGTAACCAACACAGGAGACAAGCCGATATATTTCCTCTACATAATGTTGGGCACTAACGTGAAGGATAGAGAAGACGGTTTAGAGCTAACCTACCCGGTGGTCTATGGACGGGCCGAATTGGGAAGTATTGTCACGAAAGCTACCAGCGATGATGTTCCAATTAAGCCAGGTGAGACACAGACCTTTAAAATGGGTGACGTGCCGCTTTGGGAGCAGGGAGTGCGCGAGAAGCGCTGGCCGCAGTCGACTAAATTCACGGCTGAGATTCAGTTGCTCAGTTTTGGCGATGGAACAGGTTACTTCGGAACGCGACCGTATCCGCCCGCTGAGCGACGAGGAGCGACTTTAAACAAGCCTCAGTCTCCGAAAGCGCGATCAAGGCCCAATCAGCGATTGATTAGCCAGGGCAAACCATCAAAAAGCCCTTCGATCTTCAACCAGCCGACATTCATGTCGGCTAATTTTTTGCCGTCGAAGAGTGTTAGTGAGGCGTCGGCGGCTCCTGTAATATGCGAGTTTCCGGAATGCAGTGCGGTGATACCATGGACCGGGTATGTTTGCTATGACAATGATCCTAATAACGCACGTTGCAGGATACAGAACCGCCCCACGCCTGATCAAAATGGCATTTGTTCGGAGTTGGAGTTCGGCAAGACTGAGTGTGTTGCAGGCGCAGTTACGTATTTCTGTCAAACGATTAGGATTCACGAATGCGGCTTTGGTCCAGCGCCGACGCCTACTCCGACGCCAACACCCTCACCTCAACCGTGCACGTATTGCACAAATCCCGACGCCAGTCGGTCCAGCGGATTGTTCTGATCCGTTGAATCCAAAATGTAACGGCGAGTACCAGTACCAGGAATTTGGCTGCTGTTACCGCATGACCTGTGAACGTGCTGGCATTGTGCCACCACCACCGCAGCCCTGTCCTCCTGGATATTTTCGAACAAGCAACGAATTGCAACCATTTCCATTATGTACGTATAAGGAATGCATCCCTCTGCCACCTGATGTCATACCTGATCAATCAACCTGCCAGTCTCTTGGCTACTACTGGAATTTCACGAATACCACCTGTGGTTCGTCTCCCGCTATCGGCATGTGCGGCGGTGGGGCAGACTGGACCAACTACTTCAGCACGGGTTGTTACAGTGGCCTGGGTCTGTTCGGCGGGAGCGTTTGCGATCGCAGCACCGCGTTCAAGAGTAAATGTCTGCAATACGGCGGAGACTATGACGCACATTACTGCGTCTGCTGGGGATGCGACGTCTGCGGCGGCTCACCGATCTTGATTGACGTGAACGGCGACGGATTCGCTATGACCGACGTCGCACGTGGTGTCATGTTCGATCTCAACGGAAACGGAACACGTGATCCGTTATCGTGGACCGCAGCAGGCGCGGACGACGCATGGCTGGCGCTTGATCGAAACAATAACGGCACC
>DASTTB010000043.1:0-29816 GCA_035760365.1 Pyrinomonadaceae bacterium | reverse complement strand
ACTTACTGTCTTCTCGATGTTAATGTTTTTCGGATGAGTTTCTCGCGCCATCTCTGACTTTGCCTGAGTTGAATTCGGCTGTTTGGCGCGATGGTCAACGCCACAAACCGATGCGAGCAAAAACATCGATCCAATCAGAAGTCGCCACATATACATCTCCTCTGCATCCAAAAACTCTCTGTTTCTCCCGTATCGATCGGGTCACGGACGAATGATCAGATTAGTTCGCCTAAAAATGTTCGCGTTCGCCCGATCGAAACCGACATGTCCATGATCGTTATGGCCTCGTGCTGGTGTCACTCCTTGTATCGCCCGGTGTCATAGACCCTTTGATTGTTTGCGACGCTGAATTGAGCATCGCTTCTAGCTGTCGGGCTTTGAAAACTTACGCCGTTATTATTTAGATATCTGAAGTCAATATCCAAACCGGATCTATTGCCGTTGTGTCCATGGCCGGAATGATCGCCAAGTGACAGAGTTAACTGATGATCGGTATGCAAGACATTGATAGCGCCAAACAGTGCTGCAGCAGCTACCGGCTGCAGAAAGTGATCACCTTGACCTACGTTCTCGCCCGCAGCTCGGCCGCCCGCATCTACAACTCCGTTTCTCTCAAACCCGGTGCCACGGTCTGGAACCCAGCGGATCACGCTTCCAAGTCTCTGTGGTCCGGCCAAATCCATCCGTGATGGCCCAGCTCCGCAGCTCACATGTAACTTTGTTTTGCAGGTGTCGGCGAGATTCCATATTATAGCGAAGCTTAAACTGTTTAAATCAGCAAACCCTTAATCTCGTGCCTCAAAAGAAACTCACTATTAACTCCGAGATGTCGCCCTCATCTCTTTCCTCAAAGGAGACTCACGATGCGCGCACGATTTACGATTTTCCTTACGCTTACTCTCATCTTCGCTCTTGTTTCCTCAACGGGTTTGCAGAACCGAACGAATGCAAAAGTTGAAACAAAATCAAATCAAGCCAAACCTCAGGTAAAGCGAAAACCAATACAGCCCGATTTACCGGGAACTGTGAGCGGCGCTAACAACCCCGAGGCGATTCCTGACACGGTCGCCTTTGAATTGTTCATGCGTTCAATTGCGGATTATCCCTCCGAAAATGTTTTCACGGACGCGGGTTTGCATGGAGATCAAATCAGGAACGCACTGAACTATGTACAGTCATTTGAATTAGCGATGAGCCTGTTTGATCAGGAGGCGCGAAAGATCAAAGGCGCCCGGCGTGGCACGGAAAAATTATCCCAGCTGCAACAGAAAAAAGAAGAATATCTTGAGCGTGGAATGAATCACTATCTGCCGATGGTTTTAGGTGAAGATGGAGGAAGTAAGATCCGCTCCTACATCAACGCCCGAGTAAAGCCAAAAAGCAAGAAAGTTCCTGTCAGTAACGCTCGACAAAACAAGCTAGACAATAATCCCAAAGACGCGGCTCGGTATAAATCGGGAGACGTGCGGGCGGCCCGACATCACGCGCCCGCACCCGCTATAAGCGGTGGAGCTTATGTGTATTGTAACGGTTGGATTGACGGGCAAAACGTTTATGGTTCAGGTACGATTTCCTCTGATTACAGCGACTTCAATCAATATCTGGTAACGACTACGGTGGTTGCGCCCAACGGGAGTCGGTGGTCATCCAGTCAGACAGGGTGGGATTACTCGGCGGTTACGGATACCGAGTATTTGCCGACTTGGCCGAATGATGGGACCTTCACAGTAGAGGCTGTGTTCGAAGGAACGAATGGATATTTCAGTAGCGTGATGAACGCGGTCGTCGTGGCCCCAAAGATCAGCGTAAGTGGTGCAGTGGCAGTCCCGGCACTTATCAACGTCGACGGCTCGGTGGAGATCACGGCCTTGATTTCGTTTACTCAAGGCGTTCCCGCTGGTACGACAGCGCTCATTGAGCTAAATGAGACGGTAAACTTTAACGCTATAACATATTCTGTCGGTGATCCTGCTGGTGGGGAGACTGTTGGCGCCAACAAACGAGCTGTGACCATTGTCGCACTGCCCTCAGGCGTAAAACCAATCGCTTGGCCACTCAGGAATATTAGCGCTGGGAGCGGTGTTTTTAACTTTGTGGGAGCCTCAAGCGTAACGAACACAGTTCGCATTGACGAAATCAAACCTGCCGGTTCCGCGACAATTGGAACTGCTACCATGCCGGCCGTATTCGCTGTGCTGGGGCAACCTGGGACTCCAACTCCTTCGCCCACACCAACTCCATCACCGTCACCATCACCGTCTCCATCACCGTCACCATCTCCATCGCCATCACCTTCTCCGTCACCTTCGCCATCGCCTTCACCGAATGCCAGTCCGACTCCGACGCCATTAGCTAGCAACGGGGGAGGCGGATGTAGCGCTTGGTGGGTACTGTGGTGTACGGACGTCGATTATGCGGCTTGTAAGTGTGTCGGAATAATCGACAAGTCACCAATACTGATCGATGTCGTCGGAAATGGGTTCCGACTCACAGACACACTCGGCGGAGTCAACTTCGATTTGGACAATGATGGCCTGAAAGAGCCACTAGCATGGACGGCGGATGGCTCGGATGACGCGTTCCTGGTGCTGGACCGCAATGGCAACGGCACGATCGATAACGGTACTGAGCTCTTCGGCAATTTCACGCCACAACCGGACCCACCTTACGGAGTCGCTCGTAACGGCTTTCTTGCATTGGCGGAGTACGATAAGCGGGTCAACGGTGGCTATCCCGATGGCGTAATTGACCGAAACGACGCGGTATTTGCTTCCTTGCGTTTGTGGCAAGATACCAATCACAACGGTATCTCCGAACCGTGGGAATTGCACACTCTCTCTGATCTGAATGTCGCGTCGATCTCTGTGGATTTCAGGGATTCGAGGCGAAGGGATGAGTACGGCAATCAGTTCCGGTATCGGGCAAGGGTTAAAGACACTTGGGGTGTTGGCCGTTGGGCGTGGGACGTGTTTTTTGTAGCGCCGTAAGTGAAAGGTAAAGCGCTGCCTGGATCGCCCGCAGTTGAGAGGCTGCCGGCGCCGTCGTAGAGATCGTCACGAAATTCGATTTCAGCGCGAAGGATTCTTTTTGCGGACGGTGAATTTTTAAGAATTAGCGATCTAATTTTAAGAAGGCCGAGCTCGCACGAGCATCTGCTTTCCTAAAGGTTTCACAGGCGACATCAAATATAGACGAATCAGCGCGGGTGAGACTTTCAACCTCGACTTCAACGTCAGCGGCAGGAAACGTGGTTTCACGGTCAGGACTTCGTACGAGTTTGCTCGTAAGAAATCGCAGATGCTCAAGTGTGAATAGACTGTATTGTGCGTGTAATCGTCGAAGTACTCACGAAACGCATAGCGATAGTTTGGCTGTAACAGTGTCAACGTCCCGTTCGGTCTCAGCTTTCGGCGCAACTGCGCGAGTACGGAGGCGAATTCTTCCTGCGTGATGTGTTCGAATAAATTACTCGCAAAGACGAAATCCACAGAGTCGTCCTCAACAAACGAGAGTTCATGAACCGGACCGACGTGCGATTCAACTCCAGGCGCGAGAAACCGCGGAAAATCCGGCCATTGATCCTGTGCGATTCGCCTTCGCGCGCGAACGTTGTTGATGAAATTTCCGTAACCCGCTCCCAGTTCCAGAACACACGCATCCGCCGGAATCTGCGCTTGAAAATAGTGCTCGACGAGTGTGCGCCAGAGTATCTCCCGCCTCGGATCTTCCGCGAAACGCGTTTCGAAGTATTGATCGTTCAATGTAGTCTCCGGCGTCAATCTCCCGGCCAGCCGAAAAAGATCCCCTTCATCATCCGCAAACCGACCGACATCGCCCGCCGCGTGTTGACGTTCCCGCCTTTGCTGACGCCGACGCGTGGATGAAACGTCACCGGACACTCGACGACGATCGTCCCAAGACTCAGCGCCGTGTCGAGAAAATAAGCGTTGAACTCCAGATTGACGTTCGGATTCAAGTAGGGAAGCAGTCGCTCGAGCGCGTCGCGCCGCAGGACTTTGTACGTTGTGCCGACGTCAGTGAAAGTTCCATGGCCGAGGTGCTTGATCTCCAGCAACTTTCCGACAAAGAAATTGCCGTAATACATGAACGTGTTGAGCTGCGTGTCGTACGCGCGCAACTGCTCGACTATGCGCGTGCCGTTCACGATCTCCGCATGTGGCAGGTACGCGAGAAACTTATCGATATCGCGCGCGCGAAATGTGCGATCGCCTTCGCAAAGAACGATGATGTTCGCATCCGCGCAATTCAACGCCTCCTGATAGCAGCGATAGACGCATTGCCCGTAACCGGGCTTCGTTTCGTTGTACACAATCGCGCCCGCGGCTTCCGCCTTCTCCATGGTGCGATCCGAACTGTTGTTACTGACAACGATCACGCGTTTCACTGCCGGGTGTTCGCGAAAGTCTTTCACCGCGGCTTCGATGGCGTCCTCGTCGTTATACGCGGTGAGAACAACTGTCACGTCAGAGTCGAGCGTTTCTCCGGATTCATCGCCTTCGATCCAGCGCGGACTTCTTCGTTTGCGGCCGAGCATGAAGCCCAGATCGATCGCGCAAAGCAGTATCCCCAGCGTGGTTGGAATTCCACTGTACCAGATGATCTCCTGGTTCCACTCATAGACGTTCGGACCAAGACGCAGCACCAGCCGCAGGATCGAGATCAGGTTCCCGAGCAGGTAAAAACCAAAACCTGTAATGACAAGCAGGATACCCCACAGAAGAAAAGGCGCGGTCATCGCCCGTTGCAGTGGAGATCGTCGGCGGCTACCGCCGGGCAATGGAGGCATACGTTAGTGGTCCATCTTCGCGCAGAGGATTGATCGCAAACCTGTTTTCGACTTTCGTCCGATCTGTTGTCCGCATAATGATGTTGGTCGGTTCCGACGGTTCACACTCGGAGCTCTCGTTATGCGAAAGCTGGCTCAGAATCGGATCGGTACACAACTTCCGCCCGCTGTAAAAGTGAACCGTCGTTTCGAGATGTTCCGGATATACGACGATTCCGCCGTGATCCGAGGCGGAGAGTCGCGCCAGTCTTGCCGCAGACTCGATTTCCGGATCGTAAGTTCTGATCAACCTGATCACTCCGACTGTAGCAACACACCAAAGCACAATGAGAGCGAGCGCGGCGATCGCCACGCGCTGTCTGTTTTCGAAAAGCCTTGCCACAAACCCGCCGATAATAATTGCAAACGCCGGAATCGCCGGCAGGATATACCATTGAAACTTCGTTTGGACGAGCGTGTACAAAACAAAAACCATCAATCCCAGGACGATCACGACAAACGAACGCGGCCGCCGCGAGAAGATCAGTCCAAACGGAAGTAGGTAAACCCAGGGCGAAAAATAATCGCGCAGGATTAAAAAGTAAAAACCGTAACCGCGATTGTGCTCGTTGATGTTGCTCGTCGCGCGATTGATGACGTGCTGCGACAAGTAACTGCTGATAAACGCGTCGCCGTATCGCGAATACATCAAGAGATGCCAGGGAAGCGAAATCACCGCGGCAAGTGCGACGCCCAGCCATAACCAACGGCTGCGAAGTATCGCCGGAAATCGTCGATCGAGCAGACTCGCTACGAAAAGAATACCAGGCGCGACCACGCCCGCGGCGCCTTTCACCATCAGCGCGAGCGCACAACCTGCACCGGCCAGCAGCCAGAAACGTTCGTCACTTTCACTGCGCACGTAAGCATACACGGCGAGCAGGATCCATAGCGTCAGCATCGTGTCCGTGCCGCCAAACCGCGCGTAAAAGATGAAGAGTTGACTCGAAAGAAGAACGACGACCGCGAGCAATCCCGCTGTTGGGTTGTATAGCCGGCGCGCGATCAGGTACGACAACAGCATGACGCCGAGCCCGGAAATCGAGGACGCGAACCGCGCCCCAAATTCCGAGATCCCGAACAATTTAAAGAAGAGCGCCGTGGTCCAGAAATAGATCGGCGACTTGTGAAACCACAGTCGTCCGTTCCAGTGCGGCGTGAGCCACTCGTTGCGCTCGACCATCTCTTTTGAGACTTGCGCGTAAATCGCTTCGTCGAAGTGGAGCGGGTTTCGTCCCTGATGAGTAAAAAGCAGCACCAGTGCGAGGATGATCAGGACGGCGGCGGCGAGTCTTTTCGTGGTCGATGTCGGGATCATCTGCGTCGCCGCTATGATAACCTTGCGCCGTGATAAGGTGAGATTTATTTCGAATCCGTGAATCGAATGCCTGATTCGAGCGACAAAACACGACGATGGCCGGCGATCGTTTTCTTTGTCTATCTCGCCGTACAGATCCTGGTGCCTGTTTATGGTCTCTTCCGAACGCCGTTTCGGTTTGGCTGGCAAATGTTCAGCTTCTCATCCGTGCCGGACCGTGTTTGGGTAGTCACCTCGCAGGACCAGCGTGAGATCTCGATCGCCGCTTACATCGGTAACTTTCGATCCGATCTGGAGTACGAACGTTACGCTCCGCCGCAACTCTGTCGCGCCATTCCGGACGCAAAAGTCATCCGCTATTTAATGCCGCACGAAGGTAGTGCCCGGGAATATCGATGCTGAGTTTGTTTTCTGAAACTTTACCGGCGCGAACGGTTCGTTTCATTCGGTTTGTTATCGGCGCGATCTGCTTCCTGCGCGCGATCGAAGAATACCGCGTGATGTCTCGTGTTTTGCGGCCGGGCACGATGCGTTTTCCGGTGCTGGAATGGCTTCCTGAACTCACGAGACCGCGTGCGACGATCGTGCTGGTGTTGTGGTTTCTTTCGTCGGTGGCGTTCATGCTTGGCTGGCAGACGAGAATCGCCGGACTCGTTCTCGCAGCCTCAATGGGCTACAGCCTCACGCTCGATCAGCAGCTTTACTCGTCGCACTTGTACCTGCTCACGTTGATCGTGTTTTTGTTGACGCTGTCGGAGATCGGAAGACCTTTTGGATCGCAGTCAGTCTGGCGCTGGCCGATTTTGTTGCTTCAGATTCAACTGTCGATCGTCTATTTCTTCGCCGCTGTAACGAAGATGAATTCGCTGTATCTCTCGGGTTACATGTTGGGAGAGAACCTGCGGCGTGGGCTTCCGGCGGTGTTTTTCAATCCGCGCGTGTTGTCGGCGATGGCGATTGCTTCAATTGTGACGGAGTTGGCGCTGGCGGTGGGATTCTGGATCAAGGATTTGCGTAAAGGAGCGGTCGTGGTCGGAACGCTCCTTCACTTCACGATGGTGCTGACGTTGGCGCCGAATGTCGCCGGACAACTCGCCATCTTTGCGACGGCGTGCATCGCGATCTATCCGTTGTTTTTTGTCGAAAGAAGAATGCCTTAACGCCGGCGACTCCGGATTCTTATCATCAGGAACAATACGCCGCCTACAATCAACACTAGCAACAGGATATTCGTTAGGTTAAGTCTCATTTAATTAATGCGAAATCGTCTTCGCGCCGCGGAACTGTAATCCGTGCGGTTCCTCTTCCTGGATGAACTTCACCGCCTTCACGCCATACTGTCGCAGACGTCGATACAGCTTGCTCCGATCGATCCCGAGCGCGGCAGCGGCGCGGACCTGATTGCCGCCAAACTGCTGCAACACCGTCAGGATGTAGCGCTTTTCGATCTCAGCCAGCGGGACTGTGTCGTTCATGTAGGCTTGTAACAGCGAGCGGAAGTCGTGCAGGTCGGACGGAACGTGGTTGGCAATCTCGATCGGCAGATCGTCAATACTTAACTCTTCACCCATGCCGATGGCCAACGCGTACTCGATCGCGTTTTCCAACTCACGGACGTTGCCCGGCCACGGATACTCGCGCAACGCACTCAATGCATCAGGCGTGAAGTTGCGCGGTGGCTGTCCCATTCTTTCCGACTTCAGCCGGAGGAAATGTTCGACAAGCAAGTCAACATCATCGCCACGCGTGCAAAGTTCCGGCAACTGCAACGGCAACACTCGCAGGCGGTAATAAAGGTCAGGACGGAAACGTCCTTCGGCCACTGCCTGCGCCAGATCGCAATTCGTAGCGGAGATAATGCGAACGTCGATCGCGATGTTTGCGCGAGCACCGATGCGACGCACCGTGCGCTCCTGCAAGACTCGCAACAGTTTCGCCTGCGCTGAAAGATTCAATGCATCGACTTCATCGAGAAACAGCGTACCGCCCGAGGCTTTCTCAAAAAGTCCGCTGCGGTTTTCATGCGCGCCGGTGAACGTGCCGCGCTGATGTCCGAAGAGTTCGGATTCGATGAGTGTCTCGGGAATTGCCGAGCAGTTGATGTCGACGAAAGCGTTGTCGCGCCGCGGGCTCAGATCGTGAATCGCGCGAGCCGCTAATTCCTTTCCGGTTCCGGTGGCGCCTGTAATCAACACCGAGGCGTCTGTGGGGGCGACGCGTTCGATGACCGAGAACAGTTTCTTCATCACCGGCGACTGGCCGATGAGCGTGAATGTTCCCGGAGTAGTCTGATTGTGGTGTTCTTCCGCATCGCGAGCTATCGAGCTGGATGGGGAGTTGTTTGTCTGGTTGGTGGACCAACCATCGATAACAGTGGGAGTAGCAAGGGGCATTAACTAATCTGAACTCCAGTACGGCAAATCCTCAAAAAATTTGGTTGTGAGTCTCCGTGCGGGGATTCGACTTTCGGAGCACTCCTTTCGAAACTGGAATAAGAAAACGCGTAAACGACTTGATGTTCCGAATACTACGAACTAGGTCGTCTCACTTACGACGACAGCTCTACGGTCAGGGACCTATCGGTGGGCAGGGGCGACCGTTGATTCGTTGTTGTGTTTACTAAATGGGAACGGACGAGACCTTACGGTTTTTGGGTAAAGCTTGAGATATTGCTAACTCGAAAGTTCCCTACTGCTAGCTCAACAGCTACCGACACACGCTTCGTGGCCCAGGGTATGCCACTGAGTCATCAGCCTTCCACGCGCACGCTGGCAGGTTATGAAGTACGGGTTTAAAGATAATGCAGTGCTGCCTTGTGCAAGTCGGGGGCCACACATGTTTTTAGTCGAAACTACTACAAAAACGCATAGGACCAGCGTTACTGTTCAACGCTTTGTCCAAGATATGGACGCCACTTCTAGAATCGGGACTACAACAGGGGATGATTTGCACGAGACTGGAAGCGCTGCGAGATTGCGCTTTTTAAAGTCGTGCAGAAACAAATTAGGAGAGACCATTGCTCGCTATCAGGCTCTACGTGTGCTTACTGACAATCGCCTTTCTGGTCCTCGTGACCATGGACGGAAAGATCGAAGTGTTGGAAGGCGTCGTCGTCACTGCGGCGTTTGTCTACTTAATTCTGGACACGCGTGAGGAACTGAAGGTTCGTCGCGCCGACTTACGGCAACTCGAAAGTTTAGAGAAACAGCTCTCGGTCTTACTCAGCGATTAATCTATGGATCTCTTCGTCGTCAACGCCACTGTCAGTTTGCTGGCCGCCATCGTGCTCCACGAGATGGGCCACTTTTTCGCCGCGCGCTTATGCACGGTTCCCATCAAACAGGCCGGTCTCGGTTGGGGACCAAAGCTTTACGGCGTCCGGTACAACGAGATCGATTATCAGGTTCGCCTGTTGCCGATCGGAGCATACATTCAAATGGATATGCCGGCGTTACAGCGACGTCCGTTGCTGCAACAGCTCTTCGTGCTTGGCGCGGGAATCGGCGTAAACCTGATGCTGGCGGTGATCGCGTGGGGAACAGTGTTCGGTGTGCTTAACCTCGCGCTCGCTGTCGGAAACCTCGTGCCGTTGTATCAGCTCGACGGCTGGAAGAGCGGTATGGTGATCTGCCGCAAAGTGTTTGGACGCCCGAGTCCGCTCGTCGAGTGGATCCTGACGCTTGGCGGCGGCGCTATCGCCTTAGCCGTGCTAATCAGAGTTTTTCTGAGTTTCTAATCATGACGATCTGGCAAGATACCGACACCCGCCGGCTCGCGCGCGCTTACGTTGCGCTGGCCTTTGCACAGGATGTGGCGAAGGGCTACATCAACGAACGATCGGCACACGCCTCACTTCATCCGCTGCTGTCAGCGCTCGATATGTCCGCGAAGCTGTTGGAGGAGTTGTTGGAGGACGTACTGCCGGAGTTGGAAGAAGAAGCACAGATTACGCAGATCATGTGAGATGGTCTTAGGTCTTGGGCCTTGGGTCTTTGAGCAAAGACCTAAGCCCAAAGACCCAAGATCCAATGAATTACATACCCATTCCGCTCATGCCGCCCATACCGCCCGGCATCGCGGGGCTGCCCTTGTCGTCTTCAGGAAGTTCTGAAACCATCGCTTCCGTCGTCAACATCAAGCCGGCAATCGAAGCTGCATTCTGAAGCGCAGTGCGCGTGACCTTCGCCGGATCGATGACGCCCGCTTTCACGAGGTCTTCGAACGTTTCGGTCGCCGCGTTGAAGCCGATGTTCTCGTTCTTCTCAGTACGAACACGCTCGACAACAACCGCACCTTCTTTGCCTGCGTTCTGAACGATCTGACGCAGTGGCTCTTCCAACGCACGGCGAACGATGTTCACGCCGATCTGCTCGTCGGGATCGCCTGAGCCGTCTTCGCTGACGGTGAACTTCTCGAGCGCCTTGGCTGCTCTCACCAACGCGACGCCGCCGCCAGGGACGATACCTTCTTCAACCGCGGCGCGGGTTGCGTGCATCGCATCCTCGACGCGGGCTTTCTTTTCCTTCATCTCGGTCTCGGTCGCGGCGCCGACTTTGATCACTGCCACGCCGCCGACGAGCTTCGCCAAACGCTCCTGCAATTTCTCGCGATCGTAGTCCGAAGTGGTGTCTTCGATCTGCGCGCGCAGGGTCTTGACGCGACCTTCGATGTCGCCCTGCTTGCCGTTGCCTTCGACGATCGTGGTGTTGTCTTTGTCGATCGTGATCTTCTTGGCGCGGCCGAGGTCTTCGATTTTGACGTTCTCGAGCTTGATGCCGAGATCTTCACTGATGACTTTGCCGCCAGTGAGAATCGCGATGTCTTCGAGCATCGCCTTGCGACGATCGCCGAAGCCAGGCGCCTTCACGGCCGCGATGTTCAACGTGCCGCGGAGCTTGTTCACTACGAGGGTCGCGAGGGCTTCGCCTTCGACGTCTTCGGCGATGATCAGCATCGGCTTGCCCATCTTGGCAACCTGTTCGAGCAACGGCAGGAGATCTTTCATCGAGCTGATCTTCTTCTCGTTGATCAGGATCAGCGCGTTGTCGAGCACTGCTTCCATGCGCTCGGGATCGGTCACGAAGTAGGGGCTGAGGTAACCGCGATCGAACTGCATACCTTCGACCACTTCCAGCGCCGTTTCCATCGTCTTCGACTCTTCGACGGTGATGACGCCGTCTTTTCCGACTTTGTTCATCGCTTCGGCGATGATGTTGCCGATAGTGGTGTCGCCGTTGGCGGAAACTGTTCCGACCTGTGCGATCGCGTCACCTTTGACTGGCTTCGCAAGGCGCTTGATCTCGCCGGTCGCGCGCTCGACAGCCTTGTCGATGCCGCGCTTGAGCGCCATCGGATTGGCGCCCGCGGCGACAGTCTTGACGCCTTCACGGAAGATCGCCTGCGCGAGCACGGTCGCGGTGGTCGTGCCGTCGCCGGCAACGTCGGAGGTCTTCGAAGCGACTTCGCGAACCATCTGCGCGCCCATGTTTTCGAGGGCGTCCTTCAGTTCGATCTCTTTCGCGACGGTGACGCCGTCCTTGGTGATTGTGGGTGAGCCAAACTTCTTGTCGATCACGACGTTGCGGCCTTTTGGACCGAGGGTGATCTTCACAGCGTCGGCGAGCTGGTTGATTCCGCGCAAGATCGCTGCACGCGAGTCCTCACCGTGAATAACTTGCTTTGCCATGTCTTATTTTCCACCTTTCTTTCCGCTGCTCGCCGCGCCGGCGCGCTCGAGGATGCCGAGGATCTCATCCTCGCGCATGATCAGCAGTTCTTCGCCGTCGATCTTGATTTCCGAGCCGCTGTATTTTCCGAAGAGAACGCGATCGCCCTGTTTGACATCGAGAGCCTGACGGGTGCCGTCGTCTTTGTACTTGCCTTCGCCGACTGCAACGACTTCGCCTTCCTGGGGTTTTTCTTTGGCAGTGTCGGGGATGATGATTCCGCCCCGGATCTGCTCGCCTTCTTCGATGCGCTTGACGATCACGCGGTCATGAAGAGGCCTGATGTTGGTTGCCATAACCTTGGTCTCCTTTCAGCTTTTCCTTGAGAAAATGAATTATTAGTACATCCGTGTTAGCACTCGCAGATTGAGAGTGCTAAGAATAGAGCCAGTGTGGCGCGCTTGTCAACACGGATAAATGGGATTAGCGGGCGGCGCGTTTGTGGGAACGGGTGCCGTTGCGGTCCTGCTTTTCGTAGGTGGCGACGCGCTTGGCGAGGGTGTTGCGGTGGATGCCGAGCACGGTTGCTGTTTTTGAGAGGTGCTGTTTGTGCCGGGCGAGCGCCTTCTTTATATAGAGCTTTTCAAATTCGGATATCGCTTCGTCGAGAAGGATATGGCCTTCCAACATCTCGTCGATTAGGGTTTCGAGACGGTTGTGAATCAAAGCTCTTTTCCTGTCAGTAGTCTGTAAGCTTCGAGATAGCGTGCCGTGGTTGCGGCGGCGACTTCGGCCGGGATCTCCGGAGCCGGCGGTTTCTTGTCCCAGTCGAGGGTTTCCAGGTAGTCGCGGACGTATTGCTTATCGAATGACGGTTGTGAACGGCCGGGTGCGTACGACTCCGCGGGCCAGAAGCGTGACGAGTCAGGCGTCAGCACTTCGTCGATGAGCAAGAGTTCGCCGTTTTTATCCAGGCCGAATTCGAATTTGGTATCGGCGATGATGATGTTGCGTTCGCGCGCGTAGTTGTGTGCTTCGGTGTAGAGACGCAACGAGGTGTCGCGAAGGAGAGCCGTTTGCTCGTCGCCGATCAGTTCGCGCACTTGATCCTCGGTGATGTTCTCGTCGTGTCCGACTTCTGCTTTCGTTGACGGGGTAAAGATCGCTTCGGGCAGTTTTGCTGATTCGACGAGGCCTTCGGGCAGTTTGTGACCGCAGACTTCGCCCGTACGTTTGTAGTCTTTCCAACCGGAGCCGACGAGATAACCACGCACGACGCACTCGACGGGAAACACTTCGGCGCGTTTCACGAGCATCGAGCGTCCGGCGAGAGTTTGTGCGTTGCGACGCACTGGCTCAGGCATGTCGTCGATCTTGCTGGCGACGAGATGGTTTGCGACGACGTGTCCCAGTTTCTCGAACCAGAACTCGGAGAGTGCGGTTAGCACTTCGCCTTTGCGTTCGATTGGCGTCGGGAGAATGCAGTCGAAAGCAGAGATGCGATCGGTGGCGACGATCAGCAGGTGATCGTCGTCGACCGCGTAGACGTCGCGAACTTTTCCGCGTCGGACCAGATTAAGGTCAGACAGTGATGTTTGCAGCAGAGTGGCAGCACCCATGTTTGATAGCTGCCCTTGTAGCAGCGAAGATTCAAATTTGTTAGAGGCAGGTCGGATTTTGCTCGCGCGAAAAAACTTTGTCAAGACGCGTTCTGATTTATGATCACTCAGGAGTAACCACAAAGAGGCACAAGAAGCACAAGAGGCACAAAAGAAGTTTTATTATTGAAGCACCAAAGAAGTTTTTATTATTCAGGTCTTTCGTTCTGTGTCTTGCTTTTGTGCCTCTTGTGCTTCTTGTGCCTTCTTGTGGCTAAACGTTTAGCGCTTCACGAAGCCGACGAATTTGCGCGGCGTGGTTGTGCGCGTGACTCGCATAGATAGCCAACCAGTTTTCAGTTGTATAGAGACCGCTCTCCGTGTGCGTTCCCGTACGCAACCAATCTTCCTCCGTCATCATTCTCAAAAGCGGAACCGTACTCTCACGCGCGGCGCGGAAGGCGTCAAGCGCAGGCGCCATGTCGCGCTCGTTGTAGCGCAAACGCGTCGCAAAGTGGTCCTGATCGTAACCCTCAATAATCGCGTTGTCCTCGACAAGCAGCTTGCGGATGCGAAACGCCGAAGTGCTTTCGCTGTCGCCGAGATGATGGACAATCTCTCTCGCGCTCCACTTCCCAGGAATCGGATGCGCGCTCAGGCTCTCAGCGGGAAAGTCCGCCAGCGCCTGCATCACTTCGTCATAGCCTGCAGCATACTTTGCAATGAGGTCGTTTCGTTCTTCAGGGGTCATTATGTATTCTCTCCTTTATGTACGGAGGATAACAGATCGACAAAGCAACGAGCAGGGACACGTATTTCGCGACCACGAAGGGTGGTGTCCTAATCTGACTGTAATCTCTTTAATCCGTGTTCTGCTGTGTGCGTAACATCAGCTAACGCAGCGCTCATCTGGAACACGGATGAAAACGAATTTTGAACAGGACACTGCCACCGGGAAGTTTGCACTTGTACACCGGACCAATTCTCCTGTAGTATCTGCGCTTGAACCGAGTGCGCCGAAGACCCCTGGTGCTTGCCCTCTGAGCCTCCTGCTTGTCAGATCAGATCGACTAATACTCTGATGGCTACAGCTACTGACAGACAGAAAACCGCCAAAGAAGGATTTCCTGTTCCCGACTCAGGCGAACGCAAAGTTTCTCTGCTCGTGGTAGAGGACGATGAAAACATCTCCACCGCGATCAGCGAGTACTTTTCGCGCGCCGGCTATAACGTCAAGACTGTCGAAGACGGCCTCAACGGCGTCAAGGCAGCTTTGGATGACCCGCCGGATGCGGTGGTTCTCGACTTGATGTTGCCGAAGATGGACGGCCTGGCCGTGTGTAAGGAACTCAGGGAAAAGGTCGGCTACCTGCCGATCCTGATGTTAACCGCCAAGGACGACGTGGTGGACAAAGTCCTCGGCCTCGAAATGGGGGCCGACGATTACATCACGAAGCCTTTTAGCCTGCGCGAGCTCGAAGCGCGCATCAAGTCGGTGTTGCGCCGCACGCGCAACGGACCAAGTACCGACGGAATGCGCGACGAAGCACCAATCGTACGTGGACGCCTGCGCATCGATTCCGCCAAACGCGAAGTCACGATCGGCGATCGACAGGTTGAGTTGACGCCGAAAGAGTTCGATCTACTGCGACTCTTCGCGTCCAACCCGGGCCGCGTCTTCCCGCGCAAGTACCTGCTCGAAAAGATCTGGGACTACTCCTACGAAGGGTACGACCGGACGATCGACTCGCACATCAATCGCCTGCGAGCCAAGATCGAGGAGAACCCCGAGAACCCGCAGATGGTCCTGACTGTTTGGGGCATCGGTTACAAGTTCAGCGACGAGCAATAAAAATTTCGAATTGCGAAATTCGAATTTCGAAATTCGCAATTCGAAATCCCTCACAGAATCCTCTATTAATTTCCAACCACTTATTGTATTCTTCGCGTCGGTTGCTACAAGATGTGGACCTCCGACCCGCCTTACTTCTTTTCCAGGAGTCGGAGAAATGATTTGTAATTCCAGGCGGAGTCTGTCAGCGGTTCTGTTGGCGATGTCCGTTTTGACAATCGGGGTGTCCGTACGTGCGCAAAACAGCGTCGGCGCCGCCACCCGGCCGGCTATCTCAGTCCTCGACAGCACGAAAGAGCAGGATGGTCTTACAGGCTCAGTGCGTCGTATCAAGACTGAAACGGCAAAGATCGAGATCAAAGACGGCCAGGCTGTTGAAGGACCAGCAAAGTTAGTCGAACTAACGACGTACGGGATCAAGGGAAATCGGATAGAGAATACCTCCTACCCTATCGGCGGCTCGCTTGTAGGCAAAGAAGAGTACAAGTACGACGAGCGCGGCAACATCACCGAGATGACGCTGCGCGACGATCGCGGCGCGATCCTGAGCCGCGAGGCATACACGTATGAGTTCGATAAGTTTGGTAACTGGACGAAGATGGTTACCAGTCTTGTCGTGTTTGAAAATGGGGAACTGAAGCGCGAGCCGATCGAAGTCACCCGCCGGACGCTCACCTATTATTTTGACGATAATGTCGCGAGGGCAGTCGCTCAGCCAGCCCCAGAACCGGTTGTCGAACCAATCCCAGAACCAATCCCAGAACCAATCCGTGTTTCCCCTGTTCCTGAACCAAAAATAACTCAAGTTGAAGTCGAGACTTTAGAAGTTTCTTTGAGCGAGGTTCCAGGTTCGTTAGATTCAGTAGGCGAAGCTCCCGCAGTACCAAATCCAAAGATCACGGATCAAAAACGCGCCTACGATCTCTATGTAAACGGCAGAAACCAGTTCGACGCCGGCGACGGGCACGCGGCCATCGAGTCGTACCTGCAATCGATCAAACTCGAATCCGGTTCGGCCGAAGTCTTCCTGAACCTCGGTCACGCCTATCTCAAGCTCGAAAAGAACGCCGACGCCATCAAGGCATTCAAGGAATCCGTCAAACTGAACCCCGACGTGGCTGAGACCCAATACGGTCTCGCAGTAGCAAACTTCCGCGCACGTAGATTTAAAGACGCAGCCGACGCCTTCAAAAAGGCGACGACGTTGAGCCCACAGATGGCGAAGGCCCACTACGGTCTGAGTCTCGCGTACCAGGAACTCGGAAATACGCAAGGTCTGTTGCAAGAGCATCGGCTTCTCGAACGGCTCGATCGGAGCCTCGCGCGTAAGCTCGAACAGACTTTTCCCCAATACAACTTTTCCTGCCGGCTGGCGGTGGGCTGCCCGTAGTTTTAGGAGTAGCGATGAGTGATCGGTTTGTAGTGCTGACGGGACACCTCAGCAATTATCCCCTTTCTGATCTGGTCGGAATTCTTCGTCATCAACGTAAGTCGGGACGTTTGCTGATCGAGTATGCAAAAGGCCCGGCGACGTTCTTTTTTCAGAACGGCGAGCTGATCGATGCGCGGATGAACGAATTGACCGGGTTGCAGGCGATCGTGGTGGCGTTGGGCCAACCCGACGCTTCGTTCAACTTCAATCCGCTGATTCAGAGTCCGCGACGCTCGATCGAGCCGTCGTTGCAAAGAGTGGTTTCGGAGTTACTTGGGTGTTGGGATGAGAGCGCGTTGCAAGTTGACGTCACACCGACGGCGCTGCCCATACGACACGAACCTCTGGCGCTTCCGCCCGCGCCGACTTCTTTCGTGCAACAACGCGCCGTATTTCTAATCACCGCGGTTTTGATCGGCGTTGGTTTATTGACAGTTATTGCATTCAAGACTGGCGATTCGCCTGCTGTAATCACGACAAGCGCTCAACCCAATCCCATGCAAACGATTTCAACTCCGCCACCAGAACCCGTTGCAAAACCAATCCGTGTTCAACCCGTGGCTCCTAAAAAGAAAGTCCCGGAGAAGACGGATGCCGAACCAATCAGGGTCGTGATGCAGGTCGAAAACGGTCGTGTCTTAAAAGCCTCGGTCGCCAATCCAAAACCCGGCATGGAAAGCTACGAAGCACTCGCTCTTCGGATCGCCCGCCAACGTCGCTTCGCGCCCACAGTCAACGGCGGCGAAACGGTCACGATCACTGTTCAAAAAGAGAGGTAAACCGCATGTTGTTTCTGGAAAGCAAAACCCTGAACCACGCAGTCGACGCTGAAGCCCGAACGAGACTCCTGCAACAGCTTCAGGAACGAGAACTGACGCCGCTCATCCGTTCGACCCGCCTTCGTTTCTTCGAAGACGTGCTGCTGAACGTCGACCACGTGCGCGATCTCGAGTCGTCGCTGGCTTCCACGAACCAGACGACCATCGACGAGCCTTACGTTCGCGGCGATCTGTTTTGCTTTCACGATTACGTCCTTTTCCTGATCTTCGAACAGGAAGACGTTTCGTTTCTGCGCGCGGGCATCGTCTACGACGCAAACACACCGGAGCCGTTCCGCAAGCTCGACTCCTTCTGCGACCAGGTGCGTAATCTCGTTCACGAACACGAAAGCAACGGCGATTTCCCGCAGTGGGAACTCGGAAAAGCCGCAATGCCGCAAGGCTTTCGCACTTTTGTCGAACGCCAGGATGCCGACTCGCTTTACACCAGTCTCCGCAAGGAGACGATGAGCCGTCGCATTCTCGCGGCGTCGAAGCTCGAAGACGAACGCGCCCGCGTCTTTCTGCGAACTGCGCGCAACGCACACCAGGAAGGTTACGCAGCCAAACTGCTCACCGGCGCCACCGAGTCAGACAACATTCCGATCCAACGACTCGAAGATGCCGGGCTCGTCGAGCGCGAAGTGCAGATCAGTTGCCGCAAGACCGGACACGCGTTATTTCGTCTGCCGAATCCACACGCGCTCGCGGTCGTCACGGTCAGCGATGCGACGTGCAGCGAGTGCGGCGCGCCTGTGGCCGACGAAAACGTCGAGGAAGTGATCGCGCCGACGCAGCTCGCGTCGTCGTTGTTGGAGGACGGTTCGTGGCTGGTGAGCCGTATTCATTTTCTGCTTCGCGAGATGGGCGTGCCGGAACGAGAGATCGCGGTCGGACCGTCTGAAGGAACAGGCTACGGGCAGTTGATGGCGAACATCTGCGGCGAGTCGTTTTTGATCGTGACCCGCGATGGAGATCTGACGCCGGCGTTCGCGCGATGGGCCATCGATCTCGAGATCGACACCGAAGCTTCGCATCTCGTGATCATCGCCACCGGCCGTATTCATCGCGAGGCGGGCGTGTTGTTGCAGAACCATTCACGCCGGCGCGTCAGTGGCGGACAGGATTTTGAGATGATTTTGGCTGATGATGCAGCGACAGCGGGCCGCGAACTCGAAGCGGCGCTGGAGAGAGTGTCGCAACGCATCGTCGCCGAACAGTTGTGCGTGTTGGATAACAGTATCGGTTTGTCGGTAAGTCGTCTGGTCTTAACGAAGTTCAACTTGCTTCGAGCGCGGGCGGTGGAGACGAGCCCGGAGGTCGTTACAGAAAGTGAACCGGAGTTTTCTGTGCCGGCGCCATTGACACTCGTGGCGCGTGTGGGCGAAGACCTGAGTTTGAACCCTGAACGTTAATGACAAAAGATGACCGCTGATCGCTGGAGTCAGGACATAGCGACTCTGCGACGAGCTGCGGAAGAGTTGGCGCGAAAGCGCAACGATCTTCAGCGGCCCAGAGTCCTTACTCCCTTTGAACGCATCGCGCAATCCCTCGACGATTCGTCCGCCGAGGTTCGCCGCAAGACGGTACGCGACCTCTATCAACTCGATCCCGACCAGGCTGCGACACTCGTCAACGAGGCTTTGCGTCACGGCACGGCTGAAGAACGACGCCGTATCGGGACCGCACTCGCCGATTCCGGCCTGCTTTACGAAGCGATCGACGATCTCAAAGGCGAAAATCACGAAAGCTGCTACGGTGCGTTTTCGTTGCTGTTTCTGGTCGCGAAAGCCGGTGTGGTTGAACCACTGATCTCAGTTATTGAGAACAATCCGAGCACCTATCTGAGTCTTGCGCTGATCAGACTTCTCGCGTCGAGTGGCGAACGGGAAGTGACATTCGCGTTTCGTCTCCTGGCCGCAAATACCTCGCTCCCACCCGAAGTGCGGCGTGTTGTCGCCGAGTACATTTCATCCGCCGCGTAATCCGTGTTATCTGTGTTACGTGCAATTCAAAATACATTCGGAATACGAACCCAGGGGAGATCAGCCCGCCGCGATCGAGGCGCTCGTACGTGGCTTGAACGACGGCGCCAAAGATCAGGTGCTGCTCGGAATCACCGGCAGCGGTAAGACGTTCACGATCGCCAGCGTGATTCAGCGCGTACAGCGCTCGACGCTCGTGCTCGCGCACAACAAAACACTCGCCGCACAGCTTTTCCAGGAGTTTCGCACCCTGTTTCCCGAGAACAAGGTCGAATACTTCGTCTCTTACTACGACTACTACCAGCCTGAAGCGTACGTTCCGGCGGCCGACGTCTACATCGAGAAGGAAGCGATCGTCAACGAAGAGATCGATCGTTTGCGGATGTCGGCGACGCGGGCGTTGTTCGAACGTCGCGACGTGATCGTCGTGGCGAGTGTGTCGTGTATTTACGGTCTCGGCGATCCGGACGCGTATTACGGTTTGCTGTTTTTTGTCGAACCCGGCGGCCGGATGTCGCGCGATGTGTTGTTACAGCGTTTGGTGGAACTGCAATACGAGCGCTCGGACGTCAATTTTCAGCGCGGGACGTTTCGCGTGCGCGGCGACGTCGTCGAGATCTATCCCAGTTACCAGGATCAGGCTTTTCGCATCGAGTTGTGGGGCGACGAGATCGACTCCGTTTCCACGATCGATCCGCTGCTCGGTGAAGTGATCGAGAAACACACCTCGCGCGTTCCTATCTACCCCAAGACCCACTACGTGATGTCGCGGCCGACGATCAAGCGCGCGATCAAGACGATCAAGGAAGAGCTCGAGTGGTGGGAACCAAAACTGATCGCGGAAGGAAAGCTCGTCGAAGCGCAGCGGCTGCACCAGCGCACGATGTTTGACCTCGAGATGATCAAGGAGATGGGTTTCTGTCGCGGGATCGAGAACTATTCGCGGCATTTGACCGGGAAGAATCCCGGCGAGCCGCCGCCTACACTGCTGGACTATTTGCCGCGCGACACGTTGATCGTGATCGACGAGTCGCACCAGTCGATCCCGCAGGTGCGTGGGATGTTCGAAGGCGATCAGTCGCGCAAGCGGACGCTCGTGGAATACGGGTTTCGTTTGCCGTCGGCGTTGGATAATCGACCTTTGAACTTTCGCGAATTCGAGTCGCGCATCGGGCAGACGATCTATGTCTCCGCGACGCCCGGGCCGTATGAGCTGACCAAAGCGAGTGGCGAAGTTATCGAGCAGATCATTCGGCCGACGGGTTTGATGGATCCGGAAGTTGAAGTGCAGCCGGTGAAGGGGCAGATCGATCATTTATTAGAGGAGTGCCGGCAACGGGCGGAACGTCGCGAGCGCGTGCTGGTCACGACGTTGACGAAGCGCATGGCGGAGGATCTGACGGAGTACTTCACTGAAGTCGGCGTGCGAGTTCGTTATTTGCACTCGGATATCGAGACGCTGGAGCGAATCAAGATCCTGCGCGATCTGCGGCGCGGTGAGTTTGATGTGCTGGTCGGCATCAACCTTTTGCGTGAAGGTCTCGATTTGCCGGAGGTGTCGCTGGTGGCGGTGCTCGACGCGGATAAGGAAGGTTTTCTGCGTTCGGAGCAGTCGTTGATTCAGACGATCGGGCGCGCGGCGCGAAACGCGCGTGGTAAAGCGATACTGTACGCGGATCGGATCACGGACTCGATGAAGCGGGCGCTCGATGAGACGGAACGGCGGCGTGCGATCCAGGAGAAGTTTAACCGCGAAAACGGGATCGTGCCGCAGACGATCGTAAAACCGATCGAGGCGACGCTGATTACGGCGTCTGAAGCAGACTACTTCAAAGTGCCTTCGGAGGTTGAGGAGATCGAAGATTATTCGCCGGCGAACATCGAAGCTACGATTGCGCGTTTGGAAGTGGAGATGCGTGGCGCGGCGAAGCGATTTGAGTTTGAGAGAGCGGCGGAGTTGCGCGACCGGATCAAGGTTTTGCGCGAGCGTGAACTCCAGTTCAGTTAAATCCGTGTTTATTAGATCAGACAACATCGAAACTTATCTCACCGACGCCAGTTTCATACGTGACGGATTCGCTGAACGAGTTGTCATTCCAGAAACTGCCGATGAAGTTTCACAGACACTCGCCAAAGCCAATCAGGATCGCATTCCGGTCACTGTTTCGGGCGCGGGTACGGGCACGGTTGGGGGACGTGTTCCGTTTGGCGGGATCGTTTTGGCCACGGATCGGTTGAATCGAATCAAGCATATCGATCGTGAGAATCGCATTGGCGTGGCTGAAGCGGGCGTGATCTTGTCTGACTATCAACGTGCTGTCGAGAGTGAAGGACTGCTTTATCCGCCGGATCCGACCGAACGAGGTTGTTTTCTCGGCGGAACTGTGGCGACGAACGCATCCGGTGCGCGCACGTTCAAGTATGGACCAACACGAAACTATATCGACGGATTGAAAGTTGTCCTCGCTTCCGGAGAAGTGCTCGATCTGAAACGCGGTGAGACGCGTGCGGATGCGCTAGGACGAATGCGCGTCGGCAGCGTCACAATAAAATTGCCGCAGCTTCCCCGACCCGCGACGCGCAAAAACGCATCCGGCTATTTTCTCGTGCCTGAGATGGACGCGGTCGATCTGTTTATCGGCAGTGAAGGCACGCTCGGCGTGATTTGCGAGATCACGACGAGGTTGTTGCCGAAACCAGAAGGTCTGCTGAGCGGCGTCGTGTTTTTTACCGACGAGTCAGACGTGCTCGCGTTGGTCGCTGAAGTGAGAGCGCATGTCGATGCGCGAGCGATCGAGTTTTTCGACAGTGAGTCGTTGAACTTTCTGCGCCAGAAGTATCCAACGATTCCCGCGGCCGCCGTCGCCGCCATCTTTTTCGAACAGGAAACTACCGCGGCAACGGAAGAATCGGTCTTCGAACAGTGGACGGGTTTGTTAGACCAGCATCACGCACTCGCCGACTCGTGGTTCGCCACCAACGCCGCCGATCAAGCGAAGCTACGCGAGTTTCGTCATCAACTGCCCGTGCTGATGAACGAGTGGTTCGCTCATTATCGACAGCGCAAAGTCTCGACCGACATGGCTGTTCCAGACGATGCGTTTCCGGGATTGTTTCGCCTTTATCAAGAGACGCTCCGCGCGAGCGGTCTGCGTTACACGATCTTCGGTCACATCGGCGACAACCACGTTCACGTCAACATCCTGCCGCGCGACGATGCCGAGGGCGCCCGCGCGCGCGAACTCTACGTTCAGTTCCTAAAACACGCCGCCTCCGTTGGCGGCACGCTCTCCGCCGAACACGGCGTTGGCAAACTGAAGCGCGAATATCTGCGACTGTTCTACAGTGACGATCAACTGCGCGACATGGCGGCACTGAAACGCGCGCTCGATCCGCACGGAATACTCGGTCGCGGAAACATCTTTTCGGAGGCTCTTTTGGCTTAAGTGAGATAGACTCTCCAAAAACGGAAAGGAACCTCACATGCTCACTGATATCAACGTCCTCACCCGAGAGATCATTGGGGCCGCGATCGAAGTGCATCGGCATCTCGGCCCAGGCTTACTGGAGTCAGCCTATCAGCGGTGCCTTGCAAGGGAACTGGCGGTGAGAGGCATTCCATATAAGTGCGAGTGGCCCTTGCCGCTGGAATACAAAGGCTTGCGCTTGAAGTGTGGATATCGTATTGATTTTTTGGTGGCTGATACTGTTGTCGTTGAAATCAAAGCTGTGGACGCGATCGCGCCAGTGCATCAGGCACAACTGCTTACCTATCTAAGGATTGGTGGTTGGAAGGTCGGCCTGATAATAAACTTCAACGTGATGGCTCTTAAGAATGGTATTCGGCGGAAGGTTTTGGGGCTCGAAGAATGAGAGATCTCCGCGACTCTCTGCGGCTCTCTCCGTTTGGGTGAAAATGTTAATTACGCAGAGAACGCCGAGGACGCAGAGAACGCCGAGGACGCAGAGAGCGCAGAGGACGCACAGTAATTAATTCATGCTTAAGTTCACAACAGCCGGCGAATCACACGGACGCGCGCTCGTCGCGATCGTCGAAGGTCTGCCCGCCGGTCTGCCTGTCAACCAGGAACTGATTGACGCCGAACTACGCCGCCGCCAACTCGGTTACGGCCGCGGCGGACGCATGAAGATCGAGCGCGACCACGCCGAGATCCTTACCGGCGTCAGACACGGTTTGACACTCGGCTCGCCGCTCGCCTTGCAGATCGAAAACAAAGACTGGCCCAACTGGACCGACGTCATGTCTTCCGAACCGCGTGAGATCGCGCCCGAGAAGTCACGGCGTTTGGCACGCCCGCGTCCGGGTCACGCCGATCTGCCCGGCGGTTTGAAGTACGACGTCCGCGATCTGCGAAACATTCTCGAACGCGCGTCGGCGCGTGAAACTACCGCGCGTGTCGCGTGTGGCGCGCTCGCGAAGCAACTGCTGGCGGCGTTTGGGACAGAAGTTCGCAGTCATGTCATTCAGCTTGGCGGTATTCCTGACGTGCCACTCGAGTTGACGTGGAACCAGATTGCCGCGATTTCCGACGACGCTCCGTTGCACTGCGCCGACGACGATGCGCAGCAGCGAATGATCACGCTGATCGATGAAACGCGTCACAAGGGCGACACGCTTGGCGGCATCTTTGAAGTTGTCGCTCGCGGCGCGATTCCCGGTCTCGGATCGCACACTTCTTGGGACACAAAACTCGACGGTCTGCTCGCGCAGGCGGTGATGTCGATTCCCGCCGTCAAAGCCGTCGCGATTGGCGCCGGCGCCGAAGCGAGCAGTTTGCCGGGTTCCGAAGTCCACGACGAGATCGCGTACAACTCCGAGACGCGCGAGTTTATTCGTGAAACGAACCGCGCCGGCGGGCTCGAAGGCGGCATCACGAACGGCGAGGAGATTCGCGTCCGCGGTCACCTTAAACCGCTCTCGACACTGCGCCGCGCGCTTCGCTCAGTCGACATCGACACGAAACAAGAAGAGGAGGCGGGATTCGAGCGAACGGACACGACGGCAGTACCGGCCGCAGGCGTGATCGGCGAGTCGATGGTGGCACTCGTGCTCGCGCGGGCGATGCGCGAGAAGTTCGGCGGCGACAGTTTGGGCGAGATGAAGCGCAACTTCGAAGGCTATCGTGAACAACTCCGGGGCTATTAGATCCGCGTTCTCTGATGTCGTAGAATAACGCCATGGCAGTACTCGAAATCGTAAAATGGCCGGCTCCGGTGCTCGACACCCCCGCCGATCCCGTCACGGAATTCGACGCGGATCTGGAAAAGCTGGTCAGCAATATGTTTGAAACCATGTACGCCGCGCCCGGTGTGGGTTTGGCGGCGGTGCAGGTGGGCGTCCCGCAACGTCTTTTCGTGATGGATTGCTCGGGCGGAAAAGATCCGCAGCAGCGAGTCGTACTTGTAAATCCCGAGGTCCTTCGTGTGGAAGGGTCTCAGAACGGCGATGAAGGTTGTTTGTCGTTTCCCGGCATCTTCACGCCAGTCGAACGTAGCCTGCGGGCAGTCGTTCGGGCTCAGGATCTGAAAGGCCAGTGGTTCGAGATCGACGGTATGGAACTGACAGCACGTTGCATGCTTCACGAAACCGACCACTGCGACGGTATCGTGTTTCTCGACAAGATGAGCACGATCAAACGAGAGATCGTTAAACGCAAGATCAAGAAACTTCAAAAAGCCGGGAAGTGGGACTAAGCGCGGGCGCGCACGGGCGCGCGCAGCGTCCCTCAAATTTCAGAACAGTCCACAGATTACACCTCCTTGTCTGTGTAATCTGTGGACTGCCTTGTTCCAGGAGTAGCATAAATGATCACCGAATTTCGTAATGAACCGTTTACTGATTTCACTAAAGAAGAGAACGCGCAGGCGATGCGCGACGCGATCGAGAAAGTGCGCTCGCAACTCGGGCGCGAGTATCCGCTCGTAATCGGCGGCGAACGAATCGCCACCGACGGCAAACTCGACAGCATCAATCCCGCCAACCGCACGCAAGTCGTCGGACGATTCAACAAAGCAACTAAAGAGCTCGCCGCCCAGGCAGTTGAGAAAGCAGCGGAAGCTTTCAAGACGTGGAGTCATACGCCGGCGGAAGATCGTGCCGCGGTGTTGTTTCGCGTCGCCGAGATCATGCGCGAACGCAAGCACGAGCTTTCGGCGTGGATGATTCACGAAGTGGCGAAGACGTGGCCCGAAGCTGACGGCGACACCGCCGAAGCGATCGACTTCTGCGAGTTTTATGGACGCGAGATGTTGCGCTACGCAGGCAAACAGCCGCTGGTAAACGTGGCGGGTGAAGACAACCATTTGGAATACATTCCGCTCGGCGTCGGCGCGGTGATTCCACCATGGAACTTCCCGCTCGCGATCATGGCCGGCATGACTGTGGCTTCTGTTGTAACCGGCAACACGGTCGTACTGAAGCCTTCTTCGGATGCGCCGACGATCGCGTTCAAGTTTTTCGAAATACTGGAAGAATCGGGACTGCCGCCGGGTGTGGTCAACTTCATGACCGGATCGGGCGCGGAAGTCGGCGACGTGATCGTCGATCATCCGAAGACGCGTTACATTGCGTTTACGGGATCGATGGAAGTCGGGCTGCGCATCAACGAGCGCGCCGCGAAGCCGCACGAGGGACAGATTTGGATCAAGCGTGTCGTCGCCGAAATGGGCGGCAAGGACGCAATCATCGTCGCCGACGACGCGGATCTCGACGAAGCCGCGACGGGCGTGGTCCAGTCGGCGTTTGGTTTTCAGGGACAGAAGTGTTCCGCTTGTTCGCGCGCGATCATCGACGAGCGTGTTTATGACACGATGCTCGACAAGATCGTCGAACGCACGTCGAAGATCAAAATGGCGGATCCGTCTGAGCCTGCGACCAACATGGGCGCCGTCATCAACGAGAAGGCGTTTAAGACCATCAACTCTTACATCGAAAAAGGGAAGAGTGAAGGCGGCCGCGTGCTGTTTGGCGGCGGTTCCGACGGCGAGCAGGGATTCTTCATCGAACCGACCGTGATTGCCGACGTGAAACCCGGCGACACGATCGAGCAGGAAGAGATCTTTGGACCAGTGCTGGCGGTGATCAAGGCGAAGAATTACGACGACGCGTTGCACATCGCAAACGATACGCAGTTTGGACTGACCGGCGCGGTTTACAGTCAGGACGAGGCGAAGCTGCATCGCGCGCGCAGGGAGTTTCATGTTGGCAACCTGTACTTGAATCGCAAATGCACGGGCGCCCTCGTGGGTGTGCATCCGTTTGGCGGTTTCAATATGTCGGGGACGGATTCGAAAGCCGGCGGCCGCGATTATCTGTTGCTGTTCTTACAGGCGAAGGTTTCGGCCGAACGTGTCGGCGCGACGACGCGACGCGTAGCCGAGGCGACTGCGACGGATTAACATCCGTTCCATCTGTGTTTGCGGTTAACGATGCGAATTGTCTTCATGGGTACACCTCAGGCGGCCGTTCCCACGCTACGGCAATGCCTTGCCGGCGGCCACGAGGTCGTTGCCGTCTGGACCCAACCGGATAAACCATCAGGCCGTGGACATCGCGTTTCCTTCTCACCAGTGAAGGAATTCGCAGTGGCCCACGGCCTCAATGTTTTCCAACCCGCGCGGATCAAAAACGAAGAAGCGCGGAGTTTGTTTGCTTCGCACGATGCGGACGTCGCTGTAGTCGTCGCGTACGGCCGCATTCTTCCGGATCACTTTCTGCAAACTCCACGACGAGGCTGCATCAACGTTCACTTTTCGCTGTTGCCGTTGTATCGCGGAGCTGCGCCGGCGAATTGGGCCATCGTCAACGGCGAGACTCACACCGGCGTGACTACGATGTTCATCGAGCCCACACTCGACACTGGTCCCATCCTGTTGCAACGTAAAACTCCGATCGGCGAGAAAGAGACTGCGCCTGAGTTGATGGAGCGTCTTTCTGAGATCGGCGCGGAGTTGTTGGGTGAGACACTGTCGCAGCTCGACGATCTCACGCCGCGTCCGCAACACGATCGGGACGCAACGTTTGCCCCGATTTTGACGAAAGAAGACGGGTTGATCGACTGGTCGCGCACCGCGTTCGAGATCGAGTGCTGTGTTCGTGGTTTTCAGCCGTGGCCCAACGCGTACACGTCGTTCAATGCCAGGGGACTGACGATCTGGCGCGCGGAAGTTGCGACGTCGCCGCTCGCTTCAGCGACGCCGGGTG
Source organism: Pyrinomonadaceae bacterium (assembly GCA_035760365.1). Lineage (GTDB taxonomy): Bacteria > Acidobacteriota > Blastocatellia > Pyrinomonadales > Pyrinomonadaceae > PSRF01. The sequence continues at coordinate 2,077 of DASTTB010000043.1, read as the reverse complement.
AGGTTGTTATTTCGCACCGTGATGATCTGATCGTGCAGTGTGGCGGAGAGACGGCGTTGCGGTTGATTGAAGTGCAGCCTGAAGCACGCAAACGCGTCGGCGCGCGCGAGTTCATCAACGGGATGCGCGTAAAGGTTGGCGATCGCTTTGGCTCCACGTAAAGACGTCTCACCTGCGCGTCGCGCGGCTTTCGACATACTTCGCCGCGTCGCTGACGGCGCGTTCTCGTCTATTCTGCTCGCCCTCGAAGAACCTCTACTCAAACCACAGGATCGCGCGCTGTGTCACGAGTTGGTGCTTGGCGTGCTGCGCCGGCAACTGTTTCTCGACAAGATCGTCGAGCACTTCGCGAAACGCAGTGTCGAGAGTTTGGACGTGCCGGTGCGAATTGCGCTGCGGATGGGGCTTTATCAACTGCGTTTTTTGAGTCGGGTTCCGGCGTCGGCGGCGGTGAACGAGTCAGTCACGCTGGTGCACAGCGCGAAGTTGAGCTCGGCGGCGGCGTTTGTTAACGCCGTGCTGCGTCGAGCTATCAGAGAAGCAGATTACGTTCCGACTTCGGACCATCCACTTGAAAAGATCGCGATCGAGACGTCGCATCCTGTGTGGCTGGTTGAGCGTTGGGTTACTTCGTTTGGTCTTGAGGAGGCGGAGTCGTTTGCACGCGCGAACAACGAACTTCCGCCGACGGCATTTCGTGTCGTTCACTCGCGTGCTTCCGCAGAAGATGTTTTGAAGAAACTAATTGACGCCGGCGGTTCGATCGAGCGTTCGACGATCGCGGAAAACGCGTTTCGGATCTCGGGCGCGTTGCATGTCTTGCGCGATCTCTCCGCCGCCGGTCAGATTTATCTTCAGGACGAATCTTCCCAACTAGTTGCTCAAATGCTCGACGTCCAACCCGGTGAACGCGCGCTCGATCTCTGCGCCGCGCCCGGTGGAAAGACAACCCTCATCGCCGAGCGCGCCCGCGACAGCGCCTTGATCGCGCGTGACGATGCACTGACCGCTGGCGAAAGTGCCTTAATCATTGCCTCCGATCGTTCGCCGACACGACTGTCAACCGTCACCGCAACCGCATCACTACACCAAATACAAAACATCACACCGATCCTTCTCGACGCCGGCCAGCAACTCCCCTTCGCCGCGGCATCATTCGATCGCATCCTCGTCGACGCCCCCTGCTCCGGCACGGGCACACTCCGCCGCAACCCCGAGATCCGCTGGCGTCTCACAAACGACGACATCCAAAACTTCGCTGCCGCGCAAAAACAATTTCTCCACAACGCCATCGCGGTCCTGAAACCCGGCGGCCGCCTCGTCTACTCAACCTGCTCAGTCGAGCGCGACGAAAACGAAGACGTCATCGACTCCTTCCTCCAAACCCACCCTGACTTTCACCTGCTCCGCACCCACCGCACCTGGCCCCATCGCGAAGGCAGTGACGGCTTCTTCATGGCAGTGTTGGAACGATAATCATCGCGAACTTCTGCAACGGGTAGTGTCGTAATTTCCTCTCCGCGTTGCTCCGCGTCTCAGCGGTTATCTGTTCTTGCGGTCTTTTACCGCAGAGTCGCGAAGGAACGCAGAGAATGCTGAACAAACTAAGACATTACCCTGCAACGAAAATTATTTACATGGTCCAGTGGTCTGTGACATACTCGCGCGCGCCCTCGCGTCAAACGAAACTGTCGCTCGGTTAGCCCACCAATTTAAATGACTGGCCCCGTTTCTCACTGGAGGCATTCATGCGCACTCGTGTCCGCGCTCATTGGTGGTCGCTGCGTCTTACTCTCGGTGTAACGATTTCTATTTCATTGTTCGTCGCTCCTAACGCGTCGTTATTGTTTGACGCCGTTACAGTTCGCGCGCAGAACGACGCTGCGAGGCGACAAGGCCGGCCAAAGCCAGGCAAGCCTGAAGGTGTCTTCCCGAGTTTGGAAGATACGCAGAACGAATCGAACGTCGAGCGCGAACCGTCGGCACCTATTCCTTCGACGCTGAGATCTCCAAAGGTACCGTTAGAGCCGTGGAACGGACGGCGTGTCGGTGATCATGGAACACGTGGCGAAGTGGG
>DASTTB010000042.1:0-191215 GCA_035760365.1 Pyrinomonadaceae bacterium | reverse complement strand
CAAGCTTCTAAGCATCGCTTCACATGCCGCAATTCAGATCCAGCCTGACTGTAGAATATGTTGATGTGCAGTCAAATCTCCCGCATCTGGTGAAGCAAACCCAAAGAGCTGATGACACCCCACAACTAGGTCACAATGGAGTGCGGCACGTGCAAAGAGTGCCGACTAAACAAAACATCAAGACAGCGAGAACCCAAATAATCTTTAGATTTCGTTGATTTAGTCAATAAGTAGTAAAGCTCGAGTCAAGCCCTCGGCACCAATAGCAAATCGTGACCTTAGCTTCCCAGTTGTCACGGCGTGAACCTCCAACGCGGGAGGGCAGATTCAACATACGGAAAATCAGTTTCGGCGCTGGCTCCCAATCACAAACTCAGACAGAATAGAGCGGTCGCACTCGAAAGGACCCAGAAAAGAAGACGAGGAACATTACTACTTAGCCGGGGTAGAAACAGTTTGCGAAAAGTCCATAGAGAAACTCATCGCACGCAACGCATCGGCTGGTTGCGGGCCGCGGTTTTAGGGGCAAACGATGGCATTGTTTCAACCGCAAGCCTCGTTGTTGGGGTTGCCGCCGCACATGCCTCTCGAAATCAAGTACTAATTGCCGGCGTGGCGGGCCTCGTCGCAGGAGCCATGTCAATGGCAGCCGGCGAGTACGTCTCAGTAAGTTCGCAAGCCGACACCGAGAAAGCGGACCTCTCGCGTGAACTCAAAGAACTTCAAATGGATGAACCGTCTGAACGTGCCGAACTTGCTTCGATCTATGTACAGCGTGGACTCGATCAATCGCTGGCGAAACAAGTTGCTGAGCAACTGATGGCCCATGACGCTCTGGCAGCGCACGCGAGGGATGAACTAGGAATCTCCGAAAACCTGACGGCGCGACCTGTTCAGGCCGCATTCGCATCTGCCGCCACTTTTGCCGTCGGGGCAGGTATGCCGCTCATTACCGTGCTGGTAGCTCCAGAGACAAGGTTAGTATCCGTTGTGTCTGTAGTCTCCCTCATTTTTCTTGCTTGCTTAGGCGTACTGGCGGCACGGGCCGGCGGGGCGCCAATAATGAAATCGGCCATTCGAGTGACATTCTGGGGTGCATTCGCTATGGGTCTGACTGCAGTCGTTGGCGCCCTCTTTGGAACGATCGTGTAAAAGAACTACCTGGGCGTGCCGAAGAAGACAAAGAAGCAGGGTACGTTCCTATAACTTCCCACCTCCCCGTCCCATACTATGTGGCACTCTCACAATAACACTTTGCGTGGACACGTTACCGTGAATGTCTTTGACGTTTATCGTGATCGTGTACTGCCGTTCGCCCCAGCGCGCGGCTCTTGCCGCACGCAACCGCACGCGATGTGCATCCACTATCTCCCAATCCGAGTTGGCTGGCTGGTTACTGCTGACACTTAACCAAGTGTCGAGGATGGCACAGTTGTCGGCCGCCTCGTAAATCAACGCCACATCCACCATTGCGTGATTCGGTGGCCAGAGCACTGACGGACTTGCCGCCACGTCAGAGATCACCGGAGGCGTGTTGTCGACGACAGTCACGGTCTGTGTCACAGACACAGCATTGCCGCTGACGTCAGTTGCTGTATAGGTGACGAGCGTCTCGCCGACCGGAAAGAAGTTGTTGGCCGGAACTCCGGTGCGGCTGACGGTTACACCGGAACAGTTGTCGATGGCGATGAGCGCCGGCACGGCCACGCTCGTAGCGGGGTCAGCGCCGTTCGGCAGCCTGTCTGAGGCAACATCACCCGTGGCGATCAGAAGGCCGTAGTCTACTAACCCGTTATCGCTGCCCAGGGCTGTCAGCGGCACGGCGATCGTGAATGAATTCTCGGTAAACAGGATCGGCACTGTACCGGTGACGATTTCATCGAACGACACGTCTGTCTCAACCTCCACGAAGCCGGGGTGCCGCGACTCGCTAGTCAGATTGATTCGGTAATCGACACCCAGATCGAGGTACGGTGAGTATTCCGGCGGTCCAGCAATATGAACGATCGACCGGTGCCCCGTTCCAGAGTTCTGATCAGTGTCAATTTCGACGATGCCTGTCAGGCGGCGTTCGTTATTTGACGAAGCAGGAAAGATCTTGTCGGCGAAGCTGACCGTAAACGTGAGCGTTCCGCCATCGAACGTCGCCTTACTCGAAACTATATCGTTCTGAAGCGGCAACGACGGATCGTGCAGGTCGCCGGCAGGGTCGAGCGTCACCGGATTGCCTCCAGAGCCCGGGCCTACGAGGCGACTGTCGTCAACAACCGCGCCGCACGACGTCGCGCCTGGTCCAGTTGTCACGTTGACGGGAGCCGGAATGCGGATGAAAGTCGGTGGCTCCTCATCGGTGACAGTCACCACTTGCTGACAGCTTGTCGTAAGGTTTTCACTATTCGTCGCGGTCCAGGTGATGACGGTCTGGCCGCAGGGATAGACCCCGTCCACCGGCAGGCCATCACTGCGCGTTCCGACCGCTTTGAGATCTGTCTCACACGCGTCAGACACCGTGGGCGGCGGGGGAACAACCACCGCCGAACAAGATGACCACGCATCTTTAGCGACGACGATGTCTGCGCTGCACGTAATCGTTGGCGGCGTGCCGGACGGTGCGCCGGGCTTTGTTACTGGACCACCCAGCATCCATGCTTCCGGCGTGATACCTAACCGGCGCGTGGGTTGATCGGCTGTAGCCGTGGTCCCGGAATAGTAATCGTGAGTGAACCCGGACGCGTTGTTGTAGATGGAATTCAGGATCGGGTTTGCGTCCGTTTCATCAAGCCAAACGTAATTCTCGCCGCTGGGCCAATGAACATACTGATTGATAATCGCGTGGTTCGTTACAGTTGGCTTCGGTGCTGTGCCCTACCGCGTCGAAGTAAAAGAGGATGGAGTGTCCCCATTCGTGTTTGAACACGTTGCGGTGACCGTATCCCGTGGCTTCGATGATGATCGCAGCATACGTCTGGCCCACACCCATTGGAGCGGCAACGCCGGCGCCTGGTCCGATCCAGTAGCGTGTTCCCGTGTACTGGTCCACGACTCTTGGGTCCCAGATCACGAGCACGGAATCAAACGCCGGATCACGGTCCGCTGCCGTGTTCGCCGGCGAGGGCCACCACGCCTGGCCAAAAGCGTCGAGCTGCGTCAACGCGTGGTCCGGGTATCGTATGGTCAACTCCGGGATCATGTTCCCGCTGGTGAGCGCGGGTATGTCAGTTTCGACGAACTGAGTGGCCGCGAGTGTCGCACGCTCGATTTCGGCAGGGGTCATAGTGGCAACCATGTGATGGCTCACACCGCTCGTGTCGGTCAGTACAGCGTCAGTTTTGTCATAGATGAGCACCAGAATTTTCCAACGTGGGTGGGTGCCGTCTGCGGTGATACGTGTCAGGCGCAAGTCGTCGAACCAGGCCGTGCCGGAAGACGTGCCCGCCCAGTAACCCAGCCGTGCGCCGATGGTGATTTGAGTGCTGTCGCCGGAGTTGAACCAGAGACTGACGCGAGTCCAGTTGTTAGTACCGTGGAGCTCTTGAGTGTGCGTCCAGGTCCCAACCAGCGATAGGTTCGCTCCCACTCCGGAGGAAACGTTCTCCGTCTTGATCCATCCACTAAGCACGTAGAAGTTATTGGGTTCAACGGTCACTGCCTGCGCGAACCAGGCATCATTCTCAGTCGCAGCCGTAATCCTCGCGCTGCTGAAGCCGGAATGGCGGGTAGTGTTGTCACGAACGAACTGTGCGGAGGGATTCCAGGAGCTCGTATTCCAATTCGACGGGCCGCTGGAGGGATAAGTCGAAAGTTCGAAGCCGTTGTTTTGAAGCAATTGATTTGAGCACGATGGTCCAACGCTGGCGCCAGTATCACTCTGTAGACCAGCCGAAAAGAATATTGCCAGGATGACGGTCGTGATCGCCGCCGCGAGACGTAAACGTAAGTTGGTGACGAACGACCTCGACGGACGTACTTCGTGAGTTGATAGCGGTTGCATTGGACAGCGCCTCCTTACATGCGGCTGTTTGAACGACGACTTCTCAGTTACATCCCACCGTTTCGATGAAATCGAAACCCTTGAACTTCACTCCGCTGAAGAGTGCTCCCGTCAGCGACGCAGTGGTATTGCCACATGTGATGCCTGTGTTTTGAGTGGCAAAGTGGAGGACCATATCGAGATCCCCGTCTCCATCTACGTCTTCCATGGCCGAGTGCACTGGGGCCACCTCATTGCCAGTACTGCCAAAGAGCAAGGTGGTCGGATCGACTGTAGCGGCGTTAAAGGAAGGCGTGGTCAGAATGGCCACCGGAATCTTCCCTTTACTTTTCGGGTTGATGCTATTCGGAAACGTCCCGGGCTTGATGTCGATCATGATTGGAAAAGGCTCGAATCGATACTCGACGAAGTCGAGCCGATAGTGCGGATCCGTAAGATCAAATCCTAAGATCGTGAAATGAAAGATTGCCTGACCTCGACCGCTGAGCGTCGCTTTAAAGACCGGATTCACCGCGCCGGGTTGGAACGCATCGCCCGTGAGTTCCGCTGAGAACGTGAACGGGACGGTCACCGCTGAAGGACTACTCGGGAGAACGATCGACGGGCTAACGAAATTCATCGAGCCCGTAACTCTTACCATGTCGTAGAGCACACCGTTGACTCTCGCACTGGCGAAGAACTGTGACGCAATAAGACCTGAAAAACTGCTGCTTGTTCCGATCACTCTGCCCGGAGTGCACCCCGGCGCTACCAGGCAAAGGTCACGGGCCTCGACATTGCCCGGATCGCCGCTGGGATGGGACTGCGTGAATATCGACAGCCCTGGTCCGGATAAAGAGAACATCGGCCCGAGCCGGAGAGTTGGCGGGCCGCCGTCAAGAGATGTTGATACGAATAGCCCGCCCTGAACGTCGGTGATCACGAAAGATTCAGCGCGGGTCTCAACCGCAGACAGCATAAGCACGGCGATAAGTGCGCCAAGTAATTTCTTAAAATTGGACATAAAAGCACCTCCGAAAATCAGACACGTTTGAGTGATACACGGGCAATCAACGTTCCCATAGTGAAGAGGAATCGTTGCGGAGCTTTGATGTGACTTCTGCGTGGTCTACGAGAGTACGAGGTGCAAGCGTGCGACTTTTCACCATTGCGTATGTGGAACTTTACGCACGTCGATCCGGCAACGCCGGTTCGTTGGTCAACGTGAGGAAAACACTGACGAAGAGGCGACTACGGTAGGATCAACACGCGTCCCATCGCTGATATCTTTCGAAGGATGAATGATTACCACCGAGCCTTCTTCCAAACCGCTTCTGACCTCGGCTTCCGATGCAGTGAAATAACCGATCTCGACGTCCTGTAACTGAGCGACGCCATTCGTCACACGGAATAAACTCCACCTTTCACCACGGCGAAACAAAGCACTCACCGGGACTCGCAACGCATCCGTTGTCTCCCAAACCACAACTCTTCCCTCAACGCGATAGCCGTCGCCTAAACTCGTTCCCGGTTCGAGCAGATCAACAATGACGTTCACGCGTTGTTCTTCAATTCCTAAAGCGGAAACTTTCGTAAACGCCGAAGGCTCGATCAATTTGACACGTCCTTCGAGAGCTTTTGGTCCACCCCAGTTTTCGATGAAAACAATCGCGCCAGGTACAACCTTTACGGCGTCCGTCGACAGCAATTCGATTACGACTTCGAGTTTTGAAGGATTACTGAGTTCCAGTAATGGAGTACCGGCGCTGACAACACGTTCGCTTTCCTCCAGCACCTGCAAGACTCTGCCGTCCGTTGGCGCCCCAACCTTCACAGTTGCGGTGGCGGGTGATCGGTTAACTGCCAACAGCGCCGCTCTCGCAACTTCGACGTCGTGCGCAGCTCTTTCCGCGCGAGATCTCACGGCTTCGTATTCGCGCAAAGTCGTAGCAACCGCAGTTTCGGCGTCTTCGACCTCCTGCTGCGATACGACACCATCGCGCGCCAGAGTCTCGCTACGTTGCAGATCTCGACGAGCCTGATCAGTACTGGCTTTGTATCGCTCAACCAGTCGATCGATTTCCGCCTTCGCATCTTCCGCCGCCTGCACACGGCCGACAGCTTCAGCGCGTTGGCGCGGATCCAGTGGAGCCAAAGGCAGCGGTTCGATCTGAGCAATCAACTGGCGCTGAACAACATTATCGCCACGACGTAACGTGATTCTCCGTAATCGCCCGGCGACTGGAGCTGCAATTACGAAGCGATCGTGAACACGCGTCTTCCCTTCTCCGTCAACCGTGACGCGCATGGGACCGCGCGATGTCGTGGCTACATCAACACTCACCGGAGTCGGTTTAAGCAACGTCACCAGCAAGCCGACAATCACGGCAATGACAATCAGTAAAACTATTGTGTTCAGAATGCGTTTCATGGTTACTCACTCCCGAGTCTTCAACACCGCAACCAGATCAAGATTTCGCAATCGCCACTGCACGAGAAATCCGGAAAGAAACGCCGAACCGGCGATCACAAGGAATGCCCCGGCGTAAGTCTTGCGGCTAATGAGCAGCGGAAAGCGGATCAACTCAGTATCAACCGCAACTGTCAGCAACGCTGCAATTCCATAACCCAACGCAAAGCCAACAGGAATAGCAATGAGCGCCAGAATTGCCTGTTCGCCGAGCAACATCACGCCGATTTCCGCGCGTGTGAAACCGAGTACGCGCAACGAAGCGAGCTCGTGTCCACGTTCGGACAACGCAATGCGTGAACCGTTGTAGACCATTCCGAAGGCTATGATCATGGCAAAGGCGATCAGGATCACGGTCGACACATTGATAGTTTTCGCGATGGTTTCATCGAAGCTGGCGCGCGCAGTTTCAGGAATCGAAACCGCGCTGACCGCGGGCGTCTGTTTCAACTCGGCATACAGTTTCGGTATAGCCGGTGAATCTACCATCAGGAATGCGCCGCTACTCGTCTCAGCTTCATTCATCAGGCGATGTAGCGCACGCAAATCCATATATGCCGAGAGCCCAACGAGTTCGTCGACTGTGCCGGTCACGGGAATGTCGCGTACGGGCCGAGTGCCTTCAAGCACCTCGACCGTAATAGCCTGACCAGGAACAACTCCAAGCACTTCAGCCAGTTGACTGGTAAGCAACAAACCTTCCGGCGGCATTGCAGCCGGCTGAAGATCTTTGGCGACAACGCGACGAAGTTGGGCAGAGTCTTGCAAGCCAAGTAGTGCAATTCGCCGTGCTCGATGCGCGAAACGGAGCCGTGCCGGCACTGCTCGATACGATTCAACGCGTATGACCCCAGGCAGACTGGCGAGATCGTATTTCACTGAGGCTGGCCGCGGTTCGTGAAAGACCACCGAAACATCCTCTCGCTGAACGTGATTAAACTGAACGTCGATGATTCGTTGGACAGTGTCGAAGTAGAGAAAGAAGCCAACGACCAACAAAGCTGTTGCGAGTGCAGTTCCAAAGATCGACATCAATGCCTTCAGCGGACGTCGTTCCAGGTTGCGAAGAATGATCCGAACTGACGTGGGCACGAGTTGATGAATTCTTAGGCGCTCGACGAAACCCGCACGAAACCCGGCAGGCATCTCGGGACGCATTGCCTCCGCAGGCGGAAGGCTAATCGCGCGTCGCACCGCCGCGAGTGCTCCGATTGATGCAGCGCCGAGACTGACGAGAATGGCGGTAACAATTACGACCGGTCCAGGCGAGTAACGGAGTACCGGAAAACGAAAGAACTGCATGTAGAGCTCGGTAATTTTCAAACCGAAGTACCAACCCGCCGCGATTCCCAAGACCACTCCACCCAGAACCACGACAAACGCGAGTTTTAGATAATGAAACCCGAGCGAGTAGTTTCCGTAGCCAAATGCTTTCAAGACCGCGATCTCCTGTCGCTGTGTTGCGACCATCCGCGAAAGCACAAGATGGATCAGGAACGCCGTCGTCAACAGAAAGATCGCCGGAATAAACGTTCCGGTGACCTGCAATTCGGCAATCTCGTTCGAAAGAAAATGATGCGAAACCTGATCGTTGCGGTTATAGGCCCCAAGCCCGCCATAGTTCGTGAGCAGATCGTCGAGTTCGCGAATTACCTCCGCTTCCGATGCTCCCGGCGCAAGTGTCAACGCGACGTCATTGAACGCGCCTTTCATGTTGAAAGTTGGACCAAGAGCCTCGCGGCTCATCCATAACACTCCGGAGCGGCGGTTATCGGGAAACATCTCACCGCTTCTGATCTCGTAGACGTACTCGGGAGAAAGTGCGAGCCCGACGATCTGCAACTTCTCCCATTTGCCGTTGATGACGGCAGAAATCGTGCTGCCGGGCTTTAGCTGGTTCGCATTTGCAAAAGCAGCACTGGCGAGAACTTCATGTTGATGGCCCGACTCGATGTAGCGTCCTTCCTTGATGTAGAGATCGTTCAACATCGGGACCTGCTGATCCGGTATCGAGACGATCCGTCCTTTTGCGGGCTCTGTTAGACCCGGCACGTCCAGTGTCACATCGGCAACGACACGAAATTCGGCTTTTCCGACGCCGGGAATTTCATTGACACGCGCCGAGAGTGAATCCGGTGCGCGTTTCAGTTGTGCGAACACGTCCGCAAAGCGATAGGCTTCGTAATACGACTGTTGGGAGGCGCCGAGAGAGTTGTATGTGCCGCGCATTGCAACGAACGACGTGACACCGCAGGCGACCACGAGCGTGATTGCAATCACCTGCCCACGCAAGTGAATGACGTCGCGAAACAGTTTGCGATTCAATGGACTCATAATCCGACTCACCAGATCAGATCCGAGGGCGCGGCTCGCTTTTCATTGCGCCTTTCACTCGCGATCGCTCCGCTGCGCATGTGCAAAACTCTGTCTGCCATATCGGCGATCGCGGCGTTATGCGTGATGATTGCAGTGGTCGTGCCAAGTTCGCGGTTTACACGTTCGATTGCCTCGAGCACGAGTTTGCCGGTCGTGTAATCGAGGGCGCCCGTAGGTTCGTCACAGAGCAAAACATCAGGACGTTTCGCGACTGCTCTCGCAATCGCGACTCGTTGTTGTTCACCACCGGAAAGCTGCGCCGGAAAGTGGTTCATCCGATCGCTTAGACCAACGAGCTCCAGCGCTTCTTCAGGCCGCATGGGGTCGTCGGCAATGTCAGTTACGAGTTGTACATTCTCAAGAGCAGTAAGGCTGGCGATCAGGTTGTAGAACTGAAACACGAATCCGACGTGCTCCCGACGATAACGCGTCAGCGCGGCATCGTCTTGAACTGTCAGATTGTGATCGCGATATACGACGTCGCCGCTGGTAGGAACATCGAGGCCACCCAGAATATTCAGCAGTGTAGATTTGCCACTGCCTGACGCGCCCAGGATCACGACCAATTCACCGTCGTATAGTTCCAGATCGACGGAACGCAGGGCGTGCACCTGAACGTCGCCCATCTGGTACACCTTTGAAATGGCGCGAGCGACAAACGCCGGCGTAAGCGTCTTCGCTGGATCTCGGGTCTCTAGGGTGTCTGGGATTGTCGCCAGCACTTCAGTTATCCCATCACCGGTCTTTTCTCAAAGTCACGCAACAGCCAATGCAGGAGGAACAGAAAGCCGGGTGCGGATAACACGATGAACCACCAGCCGCCGATGTGATTGCGCAGGAGATATCCCCAGACAACGTAAAACCCAAGAAGGCTGCCGAGTGTAATCATCGATCCCAGTCCTTCCTTCCACCATGCGATGGCCATACCGATCACTATCCCGATGGGAAAGAAAATAAGACCGGCCCATTCGTTTGTTGAGATCTCTGACGGGTGAAGCCCTTCAGCCGCGAACAGCACGAGCAAAAAAGTGATGCTGGCGACGCTGCCGATGCGGGCTGTATAGTCGAGAACGGTCAACGGAACATGTAACTCAAGCCTGTTGTTGTACATAAACACCTCCTTGCAGCATCCGCGGTGGACCATGCGGATACCGCACAAACTATTCAGCAAGCGACATACCCGGCAAAACGGCTTCTTATTGACGATTCAGGCGGTTTTACTGCGAAAACTTCCGCAAAGATCTGCGCGAATTCCAGCAAATTTGGTCCTGGAGGCGTCGGAATCACGTGGAATTTGTCTCCGAGTTCGGAGGGCATGATGATTGCCCACGATAAAAGAAAAGGGGGTTAGTACCATGTCTGCTCAGGGGTTAGCACACTCAAAATTCGGATTCAGCAAAACAATCCATCTTCCTTATGAAGAAGCTGTCGAAAAGACACGTGGCGCACTCAAGGAGGAGGGCTTCGGCGTGCTCTGTGAGATCGATCTGAAACAGAAGCTGAAAGAAAAACTGGGTGTCGATTTCCGCAAGTATGTGATTCTCGGCGCGTGTAATCCTCCGCTTGCATACGAAACACTGCAACAGGAAATCAACATAGGATTGCTCCTGCCCTGCAACGTCATCGTTTATGAAGCTGACGAGACTGGCGAGTCAGTTGTTGCGGCGATCGATGCTGGAGCGATGCTGTCGGTCGTAGACGGCAACGAACGTCTCAACTCGGTCGCAGCTCAAGTGAACGAAAAGCTCAAGCGCGTCGTTGCTCAGCTTTGATTGGTTATTCTAACGTGGCGAAAACCATCCGCCTGGCGGCATAGAGGTTGCTCAACTAACAGTATGGTTACTCAAGTACCCGCGATCGAATTTCGCAACGTAACTGTAAGCTTCGACGACAACGTCGCCGTTAACGACGTCAGCTTCACTCTCGATCAGGGTGAAATGATTTTGCTGACAGGCGTGTCGGGAAGCGGTAAATCCGTCCTGCTCCGATTGGCAATGGGTCTGCTAAAACCAGACTCAGGCCAAATCCTGATCGCAGGCAAAGAAATTCAGGCGCTCGATGAACCAGAACTTGTAGCGCTGCGTGGCGGTTTCATGGGCATGGTATTTCAGGAAGACTCGCTCTTCACCGGAATAACGGTTTATGAAAACGCCGCCTACCGATTGGAAGAGCATGGCTGGTCTGCGGAAGAAATTGAACAAGCAGTCACCGAGGTGTTGCGTTTCGTCGGTCTGGAGGGCGAAGAAAAGAAGTTTCCGGAAGAGTTGTCGGGTGGGATGAAGCGCCGGCTTGAAATCGCCCGTGCGCTGATCGGCTGGCCGCGAATCATGCTGTTTGACGAGCCAACCATGAGTCTCGATCCTCTGGCCGCTCTCAACGTCCTGGATCTTGTGATCCGAGCACGTGATATCAATCAGATCTCGTCGTTGTACGTCACCAAGAAGATCCATGAAATTCCTTATCTGACAAAGTATCGCGCAGAGGCTCTGAGCAATGGCGAGATCAAAATTGCAGAAGCTCCTTCAGAAAACCTGCCCAAAACGAAATTGATCGTTCTTGATGCCGGGAAGATCGCATTCGCTGGATCGGCCGAAGAATTTGCGAAAAGCGAGCTCGAAGCAATCCACGAATTATCCACGCTCGATATTCACGATCACTCAAAAGAACCATATTTCGCCGATCCCTGGGACAAGAGAAGACACCCGACCGAACAGATTCTCTCGAGTTTCACGGACGATGATTGATTTAAGCTGGCTCCGAGCCGCTGTAGATCAATACCTCAACTCCAATCGATAGCAGCGAACTGAGTTCCCTCGCCGCAAACATCGGAACGCGAATGCAGCCGTGACTAGCCGGACGAGTCGGAACCGACGGGCTGCCGTGAATGGCTATGCCGTTTACGATGTAACTCGGGTAGTAGAGCAGCCCAAGAGAACTGCGCCGCCAGCCCTTGATCTTTCGTTGCACTTTGAAAGTTCCCGTCGGCGTTCGGGCTCGGTGTATTTGACCCCGATCCATATAAAGCTCGCCGTTACCTGTTGAGACTGGAAGGATTCGCGCCACCTCTCCGGTTTCGTCCACGATAAACAATACCTGTCGTTGCAAATCGACCTCGACGTGCGGGTAGTTTGCGTACCGCGGGAGTGGGCGCGTAGCAGCACGCAAAGCATTCAATTCGGCCAACGTGAGTTTTCCGTTGCGGGTACGTCTCTCAATCTTCTGGAAAGCGATCAAGGCATGTCGCGAGTCAGCATCAAACTTGCCGTCAACAGGACCAGCCCAATAGCCCAGGTTCCACAAGCGCTGTTCAACCTCGAGAATCTCCTGTGCACTCAGTTGTTGTTCAGCAGCCTTTGAAGATCTCGGATCACGCGTTCTACTTGCGCGAGCTTCAACGGTCAGAAACATCAAAACGACTGCAACAAGAAGAATCAGTCTAGCTTTCGTTTTGTTCCTGAACACGATGGAATCACCTCCTTCGGTAGTGCCTCAGTTTGAATTCTCAGATCTCTGCGTCCTCTGTGGTCTCTGCGTAAACGGTATTTTGGGAGCATATTCAACGCAGAGAACAGAGAAGTACGCAGAGATCGCAAAGAAGACTTCAAACTGAGGCACTACCCCTCCTTCACTTTCCGTTGATGCCGCCGCTAATCAGACGGCATGTGCCTTGGTCGCAGAATGTTCCAGGCCAGATACGCTCCCAACAACAAGGCGCAAACAAAGCCGAAGGCGAATACAGCCCAGCCCCAACGTTCCCAACCCGGTGGTCTGTAGACTGATACCAGTACTGCGAGGCCGTTGATAAACGCGGCAGCGATCACTCCGAGCACGATTCTGTTTGCGATTCGCTCAAGGCGATCGAGCACCGGATCGAAGCCTTCCGGTCGCATGCCGATTTGCAAGTTTCCTTTTTCAGCCGCAGTCGCGATCCGCCGGAGATGTTGCGGCATTTCCACGGCGAACCTGGCCAACTCGAGGCTCGACCGGCCAAAGCTGCGGAACCATCTCGAAGGAGAATACCGATGGAGCACCAGGCGTTCAGTGTAAGGCGCCAGTACCTTGGGAAAGTGAAAATCAGGATTCAGCGCAACTCCGAGTCCCTCGATCATGATCACTGTCTTGAGCAACAGGGCCAGGTTCGACGGCAGGTGCAAATGATGCCGGCGCATGATCGTATAGACGTCAGCAAGCAGCGCCGCGACCTTAAGCTCGCCTAGTGGCAAACCCCAATAAGTCGAGAGCAAGTGGTCAATGTCACGCCGCACAGACACGCGATCGATTCGCTTGCGAGTGACGCCGAGATCGAGAAATACATCGACCAGACGATCGGAATCCTGATGGTTAATGGCTATCAATAACTCGGTAAGCAGTTCTTGAGTCTGTTCGTCGATGACGCCCACCATACCGAAATCGATCAAACCGATCGTGCCATCAGGTTCAATGAAGAAATTCCCCGGATGTGGATCGGCATGGAAGAACCCATCTTCGCAAACCATTTTGAGTACGACGTTGGTTGCATAATCGGCCAGCCAGGGCCGATCTATTCCCTGTTCGTCGAGGGCTTTTAGATCGTTGATCTTGATACCGCGAATTCTCTCGAGGGTAAGCACACGAGATGTTGTTGCTTCCCAAAACACACGCGGAATATGAATATGGGGATCGCTAGCGAAGTTAACGGCGAACCGCTCGGCATTATGCGACTCCCGGATGTAATCGAGTTCCCGGCGTAATGTTTGTGAGAATTCCTCCACCAATCCCGGCAGATCGTATCGATCGGCAAAGTCCCAATGCCTGCTGGCAGTCGCTGCCAATCCCTTGAGGATTTCCAGATCCTCGTTCACCTGTTCGACCACTCCGGGCCGGCGAACTTTGACGACGACTTCGGTGCCGTCGAGCAGAGTGGCCGCGTGCGCCTGCCCAATGGATGCCGCGGCAAGTGGAACGGGATCAAAATCCGCAAAGAAGTGGTCCACTGACTGGCCCAACTCCGTCAACAAAACCTCTTGAATCTCTTCGAAAGGGACCGGTGACGCTGAATCCTGAAGCTTTGTTAGTTCAACGAGATACTCGGGAGGCAGGAGATCTGCACGTGTTGAGAGAATTTGACCCAGCTTGATGAAGGTCGTTCCCAGTTCCTCGAGAGCGAGTCGTAAGTGCAGTGGTCGCGAGTTCGGCGCGGGCGAACTCGTGCTCGCAATCGGTTGTTTGTTGTTTTTTAAGAAGTCCCAGCCATGAGAGAGCAGGACGCGCGCTATTTGCCGCGAGCGATTCAGGTGAAAGTCTTTTCGCCAGTGGATTAAATTCATGGTCCATCGCTGAAGCCGCTGCTTCACCCTCGCAAACCACTCATATTTGAGCAATGAACATGCCGCGTGACATGCAAGGAAAACCTCGTCTGACCTCATCGCCTGGCTCCAGTTCATGTGGAAACTTTCGCAAAAGTGCGTGGAAACTCGCGCTCCCTATTGCGCAAAACGTGTAACCGCTCGCTTCTCACCTGATTGTTCGGCAGGCATGGACCTTGCGATCACGAATCGTCAGGAGCTCCGTCATGAGAAAACAGAGACAACTGGTTTACACACTTAACTTTGCGCAAATCGGCATCAAGGACGTCGGCCGCGTAGGGGGAAAGAATGCTTCGCTCGGTGAACTCTTTAACTCGCTAAGCGCGAAAGGCGTGGGCGTACTCGATGGTTTTGCCACCACAGCCGATGCCTACCGCGCGTTGCTGGCCGAGGGCGAACTCGAATACGAGCTTCGTTCGCTGGTTTCAGACTTTGATCACGAAGACGTCGAGGAACTAAAACGACGTGGACACGCCGCACGCGTAGCCATTCTCGACATGCCGCTGCCAAAGGAATTGCGCGATGCCGTGATCGGCGCGTATGAACAGCTTTGCCAACGGCTTGGATACGAACCGGAACTGGCCGTGCGATCTTCGGCGACCGCCGAGGATCTACCGGAAGCGTCGTTTGCCGGCGCCGCGGAAACGTTTCTCAACGTCCGCGGACGTGAGGCTTTGCTGCGAGCTGTGCATCTTTGCTTCGCGTCGTTATTCACTGATCGCGCGATTAGCTATCGCGCGCGGCTTGGCTACGACCATCTGAAGGTTGCGATTTCCGTTGGTGTGCAACCGATGGTGCGCTCAGACAAAGCCAGCTCAGGTGTGATCTTCACGCTCGACACTGAATCCGGATTTCGCGATGTCGTGTTGGTTAGCAGTTCGTATGGTCTGGGTGAGTACGTTGTGCAGGGCGTGGTGACGCCAGACGAATGGCTGGTCTTCAAACCTACACTCAAGACCGGACATCGTCCCATCGTTGGGCGACGACTGGGCAGCAAGGAAGTGCGCCTCGTTTATGGCGATGGCAGTCGCACTACGCGTGGAGAATCGGTGCCTGAGGTCGAACGCAAGCGATACTCGCTCAGTGATGACGAAATTCTCAAACTCGCAAAATGGGCGTGCATTGTCGAAGAGCATTACTCCACACAGGCTGGACATCCGCAGCCGATGGACCTTGAGTGGGCCAAAGACGGAGTGACAGGTCAACTATTCATTGTCCAGGCCCGACCCGAGACCGTTCATTCGTCAAAGGCGATACAAGCGTGTACGGAGATCTATCGGCTCACCGGCGAACACGGTCTCGCACTCGTGACCGGCCAGGCCGTCGGGGAGAAGATCGGCTGCGGTCATGCGCGTGTGGTGCGCGAACCTGCTGAACTTCAGGAAGTGAGAGATGGGGACGTTCTGGTCGCGGAGCTTACCGATCCGGACTGGGAGCCGGTGATGCGACGTGTCGCCGCGATCGTTACCGATCAGGGAGGACGCACCGCGCACGCGGCGATCGTCTCTCGCGAGTTTGGCATTCCCTGCATCGTTGGCTGTGGAAATGCGACACAAGTACTTGGCAATGGCGACGAAGTCACGGTTGCATGTTCGGAAGGACCGGAGGGCCATGTTTATTCGGGACGTGTAGCTTTTAACGTTGAAAAGATTGAGGCTGCCGCAGTTCCGCAAACGCGCACTAAGGTCATGCTCACCATCGGGGATCCAGCTCGCGCTTTTCAGACCTCGTTCATTCCAAACGCCGGCGTCGGACTCGCGCGCACTGAGTTCATAGTGACCAATCACATCGGCATTCATCCGATGGCGCTGGCTCGATATCCAAAACTTAACGATGCGGGTGTGGTCCAGAAGATCGCAGGGCGCATCGGCGACGAGGATCCGCGTGAGTTCTTCATTCGTCGCTTCAGTGAAGGCGTCGGACGCATCGCGGCCGCGTTTTATCCCAAGCCCGTCATCGTTCGCACCAGCGATTTCAAATCCAACGAATACGCTCGTCTGCTCGGCGGCGGTGAGTTTGAACCGCAAGAAGAAAACCCGATGCTTGGTTTCCGCGGGGCTTCTCGTTACTACGATCCACGTTATGCCGAAGGCTTCGCGCTTGAATGTGCGGCGTTACTACACGCTCGCCGGGAGATGGGGTTGACCAACATCAAGATCATGATTCCGTTCGTCCGCACTGTGGCGGAAGCAAAGCGCGTGATCGAAGTCATGGCCCAACATGGCTTGAAACAAGATGATGACGGTCTTGAAATCTACGGCATGTGTGAGTTGCCCGCCAACATCGCGAGAGCTGAGGAATTCCTGCGAGTCTTTGATGGATATTCGATTGGTTCAAACGACCTGACGCAACTGGTCCTCGGCATCGACCGCGACTCCGGCACGGTTTCGCATCTATTCGACGAAAACGATCGCGCCGTTCTCAGTCTAATCGCCGACGTTATCGCCGAAGCGCAACGAGTTCGGAAGCCCATCGGTATCTGTGGCCAGGCGCCGTCGGATTTTCCTGAGTTCGCTCGTTGGCTGGTCGAACAGGGCATCACGTCGATCTCGCTCAATCCGGACACGGCGATCAAGACGTCTCTCGTTATCGCTGATGAGGAAGCGAAACAGCCAAAGTTCGAGGCGTCTGCTGCCTAAAAAACGCGTACACGCCGCAAGGGAGTAGAAATGAAAATAAAACCACTAACAACAGCAGCTATCGGTTTGACTGTGGCAGGCGCAGCTTACGTCCTGGTCCAAAAGAAACGAGCGACTGCAACCGGCGCGGTTGAGATCCACGGGTTCGTCCATCCCGGCTACGAAGCAGTACGCGAAGCCTTCGCCGACAATTTCACGCGACGACGTGAGATCGGCGCCGCGTGTTGCGTGTATCACAAAGGCGAAAAGGTCGTTGACCTTTGGGGTGGTATCAGAAATAAAGCGACTGGCGAGCCATGGGAAAGAGACACGATGGCACTCGTTTATTCGACGACCAAGGGATTGGCCGCGATGACTCTCGCGGTGGCGCATTCTCGTGGCTGGTTGGACTACGATGCACCGGTTAGCAAGTACTGGCCGGAGTTTGCTCAGAATGGAAAAGAGAGCATCACCGTCAGACAACTCCTGGCCCATCAGGCCGGCCTGTTCGCTCTCGATGAACCCATTGATAGAGATCTGCTCGCGGACCTGGATCGTCTCGCAGGCGTTTTGGCCCGGCAGAAACCGGCGTGGGAACCCGGCACACGTCAGGCTTATCAGGCCGTCACGTTAGGATTCTACGAAGGCGAGTTGTTGCGCCGGATCGATCCGCAACACCGCAGTCTGGGCCAGTTCTTTCAGGAAGAAATCGCCACGCCGCTCGGCTTGGACCTCTACATTCGCCTGCCTGAATCAATTCCCGATTCGAAGCTCGCGCCACTTGTAGACCCAAGTCGTTCCGAGATGCTTTTCGGCTTTCCGTTTCGAATGACTCTGGAGATTTTTAATCCTCGATCCAACTTTCGCAGAGCGCTGCTCGGGTCTGAGTTGGCCCATGACGAGCAACACGTCTATTCACGCAATCTCGAGATTCCCGCCGGCGGAGGTGTTGGCACGGCACGATCTCTGGCGCGTGCATACAGCGTTTTTGCTACTGGTGGGAAGGAGCTGGGATTACGCCCTGAGACTTTGCAAGCGTTGACTGCGCCGGCAGTTCCCGCGACACACGGCTTTTATGACGAGTGCATAAAAGGCGAGGCGGTTTTTTCGTTGGGTTTCATGAAACCTGGTCGCGGGTTTCCGTTTGGCACTGATAACGCATTTGGTTTTCCCGGAGCCGGCGGGTCGTTTGGCTTTGCCGATCCTGACGCTCAAATCGGGTACGGCTACATTCCCAACCGTAAAGGCGTAACGATGGGCGGCGACCCGCGAGACGTTGCGCTGCGGCGCGCGTTGTACTCGGCGACGCCTGTCGCGCGACACTAATGATGATGAAGGCATGGATCTTAAGAAAGCCTGACAGTGTTGACCGGCGGCCGCTCGTGTTGGCTGACGTTGCCACTCCCGACGTGCGCAACGACGAATTGCTCGTACGTGTGTCAGCGTGCGGTATCTGTCGCACAGACCTGCACGTCGTCGAAGGCGAACTGCCGGTGCGGCTCTCTCCGGTCATTCCGGGTCACCAGATCGTCGGACGTGTGGCGGCGGTCGGAACTCACGTTAAAGATTTTGCTGTTGACGATCGAGTCGGCGTCGCCTGGCTTAATCGCACATGTGGCAAATGCAGGTATTGTCTTAGCGGTCGCGAAAACCTTTGTGAAGAAGCGTTATTTACCGGCTGGAGTGTGAATGGTGGATACGCCGAATACGCGATTGCACCGGCGTCGTTCACGTACCGCATTCCTGACCAGTTCGAAGACATTCAAGCAGCGCCACTACTTTGCGCCGGCATAATCGGATATCGCTGTCTGCGTCTGACCGGGCTTAGTGAGCACGAATGGAAAGGCGCACGGCTCGGCATCTATGGCTTCGGTGCAGCCGGTCACATTTGTATTCAACTCGCACGCTCTCGCGGCGCGGAGGTTTATGTGTGTACGCGCGATCGAGAACGTCATCAGTCATTGGCTAACGAACTCGGCGCGACGTGGGTGGGAGACGCCGCCGAACAGCCACCAGTCAAGCTCGACACCGCCATCATCTTTGCACCTGCCGGCGAACTCGTGCCGGCCGCGCTAAAGACCCTCGCAAAGGGCGGCACTGTGGTTCTCGGCGGCATTCACATGAGCGCCATTCCATCGTTTGATTACTCACTGATTTATGGCGAACGAACGATAAGAAGTGTGGCAAACAACACGCGCGCCGACGGACGGGAGTTTCTGCTTGAAGCGGCGCGTCTTCCCGTGCGTACGCACGTACAAGCGTTTCCTTTCGACGAGGTTAACGACGCCCTGATTGCGTTGAAGCATGATGCAATCCGAGGGGCTGGAGTCATAATTAACACCCCTAAATCCTGAATCGACTCGCTCCCGCTGAGTGAGGAAATCTTCGCAGTAAACACCAGCCGTTTCCGCACCTTTTCAACGAATTAGCCCCAAAATCCTGCGATTTCGGACGGGCACAAGCCTTGCCAATCAACAGATATGAGGTGACCAAAATGATCAAAGCAGATCGCATTCTTTGTCCGACCGACCTGTCAACCGAATCAGATGAGGCGTTGCGCTACGCCGTAGCGCTGGCACGCGCCTACAAAGCAAAGCTCATCTTGTTGCATTGCAGCGAACAGCAACCTCTGCCTGGGGAAAAGGACGGCGAGAAGATGCAGAAGCAGATGAATCGATTGTTCACGGAATCGCTTGTGCCTCATCTCGGCCTCGCCACCATGAACGAGTTGAATTGGCAGGGCATTCTCCGTCACAGCGTTTACAACGTTGGCAATGCGATTGTGCAAGAGGCGGTGATGCAGAAGGTCGATTTGATCGTCATGCGCTCACGTCGACGGCCCAGGGCTGCGATCCTGCTCGGATCGACGGCTGAGACAGTTTGCCTGAACGCGCCTTGTCCAGTCCTTGTAACCCATCCACGTGAACGCGAGTGGGTGGGCATGTCGAGTGGAGAAGTCGATCTTAATCGCATTCTCATCGCGCATGACTTCTCGCGCGACTCCGAAACTGCCATGAAATTCGGCGTGTCGCTGGCGCAGGAATACCAGGCGCAAGTGCACTTGATGCATGTGCTCGCCACGGCGGGACAGGAAGAACCTGAGCTTGCCTGGTCCTCCACCAATACAAGTAGCGCCTATACATTTACTGCCCGCAAACTTCAGGGCGCACTACCCAGGGAAGTTAGCCTGTGGTGCGAATTCGTCAACGTGGTGCGCTATGGCAAGGTTCATGAAGAGATACTGAATTACGCCAAAGAACGCGAGATCGATTTGATCTGCATGGGCGCCAGTAGTGGCGATTGGCTTTTAGACAAGTTTCTGGGCTCGAATGTCGATCGCGTGTTGCGTGAGGCGCCCTGTCCCGTCCTGATAGCCGGCTACAGGAATAATTGTTTCTCGAACTGACAAAACCAAGGGGATTGCTTAGGTGGTTGGGACTTGATTCAAGCGACGTATAAACAAACCGAGTTCTTCTGGAGCGTGCCTTTCAACGAACTCGCCGAACGTCTTGATACAACCCGCGACGGGCTGACCTCAGCCGAAGCCAAACGCAGGGTTCGGACCTATGGACCAAACCGCCTGAGTACGTCAAAAAGAGCCGGCTCCTTGACGCTGCTGATTGCGCAGTTCAAGAGTCCACTGATTCTCATTTTGTTGGTGGCTGTTGGTCTTTCGTTCTTTTTCAACGAATCGATCGACGCGGTGATAATCATTGCAATCGTTCTGTTGAGCAGCTTGCTCGGGTTCTGGCAGGAAAAACGCGCGACCGATGCAGTTCAAGCTCTGTTGTCGATCGTGAAAATGGACGCCGCGGTCCTGCGCGACGGCGATCAGATCAATGTTCCCTTTGAAGAAATCGTCCCCGGCGACATTTGTGTGCTCAACGCGGGTGACATCATTCCCGCTGACGCCGCGATCATCGAATGCAAAGACCTGTTTGTAGACGAGGCCGCGCTAACCGGCGAGAGTTATCCGGCGGAAAAAGAAACCGGAGTCATCGGAAAAGAAACTCCGCTGATGAAGCGCATGAACAGCTTGTTCATGGGCACACATGTGATCAGCGGCAACGCGCTTGCGCTGGTTGTTCGTACCGGCACCTCAACCGAATTCGGAAAAGTATCAGTCGATGTGAGCCTGGCCCCACCGGAAAGCGAGTTTGAACATGGCGTGCGTAGCTTTGGTTACCTGCTGACGAAAGTCACGCTCGTGCTGGTGATGGTGATCTTCGGGATCACCGTTTTTCTGAATCGCTCCGTGATCGACTCGTTTCTTTTCGGACTGGCAATAGCCGTCGGCATTATCCCTGAACTGTTGCCCGCAATCATCAGCATCAACCTCGCGGTCGGCGCCGTCCACATGTCAAAAATGAAAGTGATCGTTAAGCAGTTAGCCTCGATCGAAAATCTCGGCAGCATGAACATTCTCTGTGTGGACAAAACCGGAACGCTCACAGACGGGAGGATGAAGTTTGAAGGCGTGCGGGATTTACAGGGCGGGAGTAACGACAAAGCGCTGCTATACGCCTATTTGAATTCTTCGTATCAAACCGGCTTTACAAATCCTATTGACGAAGCCATTCGCGCCGGCGGGCGTTTTGAATTGGACGAGTACACAAAGCTCGATGAGGTGCCTTACGACTTTGTGCGAAAGCGACTAAGCATTTTAGCGGCTCACAATAGTGAGCACATCATGATCACAAAAGGCGCTGTTCGTAATGTCCTCGACGTCTGTACCTCGGTCGAGGTAAACGGCAACCGGCGCGACATTGACGACTTACGTGAGCAGATAGAGAAACAGTTCGCGCTGCTCGGCGACGATGGTTTTAGGACCCTGGGGCTCGCTTACAAAGTAGTCGATCACAGTTCTCACATTACAAAAACTGATGAAACGGGAATGACGTTTCTTACTCTGCTGGTCTTCTTCGATCCACCAAAGGAGGGCGTCAGTGAAGCTCTTAACGATCTGAAGACACTTGGCATCACCGTTAAATTGATCACGGGTGACAATGCAGCGGTCGCCGGCAGCGTAGCGCGACGAGTTCTCGGCTATGAGCCGAAGGTGCTAACCGGTAAAGAACTGCACTCGATGAGCAATGATGCGCTTCGCGCTCGCGCGAACACGATTGATGTTTTCGCGGAGATCGAGCCCAGCCAAAAGGAACGCATCATTATGGCTTTCCGACATGCGGGAAACACGGTCGGGTTCCTCGGCGATGGAATAAATGATGCCTCCGCCCTTCACGCTTCCGACGTCGGAATATCTGTTAACAGCGCAGTCGATGTTGCGAAACAAGCGGCTACAGTAGTGCTGCTCGAAAAGGATCTAAGCGTGCTGTCCGCGGGTGTGCGCGAGGGTCGCCGCACGTTCGCCAATACACTCAAATACATTTACATGACGACGAGCGCCAACTTCGGGAACATGTTCAGCATGGCGGGCGCTGCACTGTTCCTTCCCTTCTTACCACTATTGCCAAAGCAGATTCTTCTAAACAACTTTCTCACTGACTTTCCGGCAATGGCGATCTCAACTGACAGCGTCGATGAGGACCAACTGCAAACGCCGCAGGTTTGGGATGTTAAGTTCATCCGAAACTTCATGATTGTTTTTGGCATCGTCAGTTCGGTATTTGATTTTCTCACGTTTGCGGCACTCGTATTTGTGCTGAAGGCCGGACCTGACGAGTTCCGGACTGGTTGGTTTGTCGAGTCGGTGATGACGGAGGTCCTGATAATTGCGGTTCTGCGGACCTGGAAACCGTTCTACAAAAGCAAACTGAGCCGGCCGTTACTTATCGCGATGATCGTTGTGCTGGTCGTTACATTAGCACTGCCTTACAGCCCATTAAGTTCAATCCTCGGTTTCACGCCATTGCCGGCCTCGTCGCTGATGCTTCTTGGCATGATCACTCTTCTCTATGGCGCCGCGTCTGAAATCGCGAAGCGGATCTTTTTCGCCACGCAAATGCCGGAAGTGTCTTACTATCAGCTTCAATGCGAATAGCCATATACCTGGGGGGATTTGAGCACACGGAGAAAAGGAGCGATGCGATGCATAACCTGGAACACTTGTTTTTGGTCGGCGAGTTCCCCGAGCGAGCCCTTCTGCTGTCCGGGCTGACGCTCGAGCAAGTCACGCTGCGTCCGGAAGGCGCGTCGCACTCGATCTACGAGGAGCTATGGCATGTTGTGGCGTACCAGCAGAGTATCGTGGCGGATGGCGACCCGGACGGCGACAGGTACCCGAGCGAGGCGCCCGAGCACGAGCAGCAATGGCACGACTTGATGCGAGTGTTCCTTGAAGGCGCTCGCACGGCGGCAGCGTTGGGTCAGTCGCCTGAGCGGCTCGCGGCCGAGGTGGCGCCGGGCGTGACAATGGAAGACGAGTTGAACAGTGTGGCGGTCCATAACGCATATCACCTTGGCAAGATCGTTGCGTTACGGCAACGGATCGGCGCGTGGCCGCCCACGGCAGCGTCGGACCGTTCATAATGTCTGCCGGTTACGGCGACTTCTTAATCCAATACATGTCGCGCATCGTAAAATCTGACCGCGACCTGTCGGTTAGATCGACGTAGCGTGGTGAAATAAAAGCGGTGCGCGGTTCAGTGTCGAGACGGTTTCGCTCGAGCGTTTGCAGCCGCCCACCGGCGACTCGCGTCTTGTAGGATTTGACGGGCTGACCGTTCGCCTTCACGATCATGACGATCTCGCCGTCTTGTTTAGTCAGGTCGGAGAGCGCCAGCCAACGCTGTTTTGGCGTCGACTCCACTATCAACTCTTTGCGCTCGTAGAAATACCAATCAAGAGTATCCGGCACGACGGGCGCCCGACTCGCCGCGATTTCCTTTCCATTCGCGAGCAGGTGAAGAGTGACTTTCGGTCGAGTCACACCCGGCGGCAATTCCCTCGTACTCAGCCAGAAGTTGAAATGCAGCATGGCGGTCGCGTCGTCGGTTATCACCGAGAAAAACGCGAGATCGCGCCAGGATCCATCGCGCACAAATTTCTTTGACGGATTGAACGGGTCGCTGCTGACTTCCTGCTTGAGGCTGAACGGCAGAGTCGTGATCGTCTGGTTGCCGAGTTTGACGGCCATCACAAAGTCGCCGGGCTGAGCGACTCGTACGTTTCCAGGATTGCCCGGCGCCGGTCGGAAAACACCAAACGCCGGAAACTTTTCGAGCGGTTCGAAACGGAGTGGAACACTCGAGACGACCTCGCCGTTCGGCTTCGTGATCACAAACGTCGCCGGCGAAGCACCCGCGGGCGGGAAGACGACCTCGAGACCTTCTACCAGAAAACCTCCGGTCTCTTCGTAGAACCGCATGTTCATGAGCGAATCGTACTCAATTGCCGGTCTGTTAGTACCAACTTGCGCTGTAACCGCGAAACTTGCCGCGATGACGAGGCAAACCGCGAAGATTGTTCTTTTCATCAGTGGAAGTCGCCCTCAGTATTCGCCATGATGATATGGGACGTGGTTTCGCCGGTCATTGTGTTAATGATAGACGCCGTCACGCGCATTTCTCGGCGATTGCTTGTAAGTATCCCTCGGCCGTATGTGCTGGCGACGAGTTCGAGTGAAATCGCTTCGCCGGCTGACAACGTCTGTGGGCCGCTGGTGGCTGTGCTCAACGTGATGAGCTTGCATACCGTACCATTGCAGGCGCCTTTTCCATACTTGATCTCCCGAAACCCGACGGTAGTGTCGCCGTCACCGTTCCAATCGCCCGTCAGGCGAAGCACCTGGTTCGGTCCGAGCGGGACCACACCTGTGTCCCAATGAAACAACCTGCGTTGTTGAGCCTGCGAAACTGAATCAGAACTTGCGAGCGACAGTAGAATAACGACGAGCGCGACGGCTAATGCGATGCTGCGTTTCACTTTGTTTCCTCCCTTGGCTTGGTCACATCCGGTGACAAAAATATTGCGTTCCGCGATGGGAGGCATTTATCTTGGCGGCGTTGAAAAATCCTTTGGAAAAGATTAGGAATCTCTGAGGCCTGCCCCGCACGCGTAATGTCTAACAAAAACCGCCACCGTTATGAGTTTGGTGATTTCCGTCTCGACTCGGAGCCTCCGAGTCTTTGGCGCGAGGAGACGCTCGTCGCCCTGCCGCCAAAAGCACTTGAGATGCTGCTCCTGCTGGTGCGCAGACGCGACATCATCGTCAGTCGCGATGAGTTGTTGGAAACGATCTGGCGCGATACGTTCGTCGAAGACGGCAACATCAACTACACCGTTTCCCTTCTCCGAAAGACACTCGACAAAGACGACAAGGCGCGGTTCATTCAGACCGTGCCAAAACGCGGCTACCGCTTTGTCGCGGATGTGCGGGAGTTGGCGGCCAACGGTCACACGGAAAACGCGGTTCCACATGTCGAACCTGCGATTACAACCGCACAACCCAAACCGAAGATTCGCTGGCACTTTATCGGCATAGTTTTGCTTGGACTGCTCTTTGTCACCGGTTTTGCGATCTGGCGGAGTTTCGACGCGCGAAAGAAACCTTCGACCAGCGCCGTTACGAACAGAAATATCCGCACGGTCGCAGTCCTACCACTGAAGACGTCGGCGCAAGACGAGAGCAGCAAATCGTTGTCGCTCGGGTTGACCGAGTCACTGATCTTACGACTTGGAAGTTTGAACCGCTTTTCGGTGCGCCCGCTGAGTTCCGTCAGAGGCTATGCCGAGGCCGATCTGGACCCGCTAAAGTTTGGCCAGACATTAAACGTCGATGTGATTCTGGAAGGTACTCTGCAACAGACGGACAATCGCTTACGGGCTGACGTAAGGGTGTGGGACCTCCGCGACGGCGCACAGCTCCGGCAAAGATCATTCGATTCGACGGAAGCTGATTTCTTCAATCTTCACGACGCGGTCGCTACTGAAGTGACGAACTGGCTCGTCTCCGAGCTGCCGGAAAAGGACCGCGAGCTTCTGACAAAGCGCTACACCGACAACCCCGAAGCGTTTCGCGCATACGTCCGCGGGCGCGCCATACTCGACGCCAAGAACCCTGACAACTTTGAAAAAGCGATTGACGAATTTCAGAAAGCCGTCACCCTCGATCCGACCTTCGCATTGGCTTACGCCGGACTCGCCGACGCTTCTACTCGACGCGGCTTCAACACGCCGGGCAAGAGTTCAGCGGAGTTCTACGCCACGTCGAAGGCGCTGGCGCAGAAGGCCCTCGATTTAGATCCGGAAACGCCGGAAGCTTATGCTGCGCTCGGCACGGTCAAACGAATTTACGACTGGGATTGGGCAGGTGCCGAGCGCGACTTCGAACGTGCCATTGACCTGAACCCGAATCACGCTCGCGCGCATCTCGGGTATGCGCTGCTGCTTTCGTCCCTCGGTCGAGGTGATGAAGCCCTCGTCGCAATAAAACGTGCGATGGAGATCGACCCACTCTCGCAAGACGTCAAATCGGGTTATCTGACGATCCTCGAAGGTCGCGGCGAATACGCGGAGGCGCTGGCGCAGGCGCAGGAGAACGTGAAGTTTAATAAAGAGTACCGTCGAGGGCTGCGCGGCGTCGCTACTTTTCTCTTTCACCTCGGCGAATACCAGCGCGTGATCGAAATCGCGGAACAGGAACTGACGGCGAAGAACAGTCAGCAGTTCGCCTGGCTCTCGCTCCTCGTAACTTCTCACCACCGCTCCGGCCATAATCGAAAGCGAGACGAACGACTCAAACAACTGGAAGAACTGGCGCAGACCGACACCAAAGCCCTCTACGCACTCGCGGAGAATTACGCCGAACTCGGACGCACCGACGAAGCCCTGGCGGCTCTCGAAAAATGTATCGAGGTGCGCGAAGAACGCATGATGTGGCTCAAAGTCGAGCCACGTTTGGCCCAACTAAAAGGCAATGCCCGCTTTGATGAAATGCTGCGCAGAATGAACCTTGCCAGTTAAATGAGCTCAGCTTCTTTTATTTCACGAGGACCAGTTCAGGAGACCGCTTAATGCGACTTGTCAAATCCGTGGTTGTCATCTCGATCGTTTTTCTTCTTGCTCTCACAACGAAAACATCCGCACAACAAAGTTCAGACGACAAACTGAAATCACGCGCCGAGCTGACTAACTACGAAGAGACGACTCGTTATGAAGAAGTGTTGAATTTCATCGCTGAGCTGCAAAGGCGAAGTCCGCTCATTCGTCTTAAGTCCTTCGGTAAGTCTGAAGAGGGACGCAGCCTGCCGCTCATGATTCTCTCCGACTCGCCAATCTCGAACCCGCGCGATGCGCGCGGCTCGGGCAAACCGATTATCTTCATCATGGCAAATATTCACGCCGGCGAAGTCGAAGGCAAGGAGGCGATGTTGCACCTTTCGCGGCGCATCCTGTTTGGAGATCTGAAGCCGCTGCTCAACAAATTGATAATTCTTATCGCCCCCATCTACAACGCCGATGGAAATGAGAAGATTAGTTTGAATAACCGCACGGCGCAGAATGGACCGA
Organism: Pyrinomonadaceae bacterium; assembly: GCA_035760365.1. Classification (GTDB taxonomy): domain Bacteria; phylum Acidobacteriota; class Blastocatellia; order Pyrinomonadales; family Pyrinomonadaceae; genus PSRF01. The sequence goes on along the minus strand of DASTTB010000042.1, from coordinate 163,966 downwards.
TCGCCGGTGTCGGCGTGCGCGAAAACTCCAGGAGCTACGACCTCAATCGTGATTACATGAAACTCGACTCATCCGAGGCGCGAGCGCTGGTCAACGTATTGAACCGTTGGGATCCACATCTTACAGTCGATCTACACACCACCAACGGCTCGTATCACGGTTATCACCTGACTTACTCGCAACCACTCAATCCAAATACGAGTGCCGCCATCCTGAGTTATCACCGCGATAAGATGCTGCCTGCCATTACCAGGGCGATGCTGAAGAACCATAAGCTGCGGACTTACTATTACGGGAATTTTCCGCGCTTTACTAACTTGCCGACGCCGGGTGAGCCGACGCGTTGGGAGGCGTTCACGCATCAGCCGCGTATCGGACAGAACTACCACGGCCTGCGGAATCGACTGACGATTCTTTCTGAAGCTTACAGCTACCTCACTTTCAAAAGACGCGTCGAAGTGACGGAAAAGCTTGTGGAAGAGATCTTCAAATACGCTGCTGCAAACGCTGGAGAGATCGCTTTACTTACAAGACGCGCAGACGACGAAACGGTGCGTAAGTTTTCAAGCGACGAAACAGTCGAACTAGGCGTTGAGTTTGAAATGCGCCGCTTGCCAAAGCCGGTGGACATTCTGATTGGCGAAGTTGTGAAGGTGAAAAACCCGCGCTCGGGCAAAGACATGACGGCGATGGTTGAAGAAAAGTTCAAGCCGCTGCGAATGGACGATTACGGGATCTTTGCCGCAAAAAGAAGTGTGATCGCACCACGGGCTTACATCTTTAAGCCGGAAAAGAACCTGGAAGTGGTGATCGACAAACTGGTCCAACACGGAATCACCGTCGAAGAACTGACTTCGCCGGTGCAGACTGAAGTTCAGGTGTTTATAATCGGCAACGTCACACGCTCACAACGCACCTTTCAAAATCACCGCGAGATGAAAGTCGCGGGGCAAAACAAGACGGAGAATATGACATTCCCCACGGGATCGATCATCATAAGGACCGCCCAACCGCTCGGCCGGCTTGCTTGCTATCTGCTTGAAGCGGAAAGCGACGACGGTTTGGTTGATTGGAACTTCTTCGATTCATACCTTGAAACAGGAAAGATGTTTCCCGTTTACAAAATCATGAAGAACGTCAACGTGGCTGGTCGCCTGTTAGATTCTGAATGAATCGATAAACAAGATGCGTGTTAATACGAGATCCTTAACAACATTGATGATAAACACTGAAGGCGTGATCGTACGGCAGCGAAGCAGTTGCCGTATTCGCCCAGGACAACGTTTACTCGGCAGCAATCCGTAACTCGGTCACACGACAACACAATTAGCCCAGGAGATCTTTATGAGCAAAGAACGAACCTCAACTCGCCGTACATTTCTACGTTCCGTAGGCGCAGGCACAGTGGTCGCGGGAATCGCTGGAGTTCATCCTTTCCTTGAATCCAACCATTCATCGGTTCATGCAGCTCCCGCAAATCAAAGTTCTAACCAACGCGCAAACGAATGCGCAAAACTCCGTCGCGATGCTGCCCAAAGTGGATTGTCCAACACGCCGCAAAATCTGCAACATCCGACGAACTCAGACGAAGATCTTTATCCAAACAAGATCGCGAATTACTCAAAAGGCCTGCCGCACAACAACGACGGAACGGTCCTACTCAGCGCCTACCAGGCATTGCTTAAGGCCGCGAACAGTGGAAACCCTCAGGATTTCAACGCGATTCCACTTGGCGGCAATCGAAAGCTGACGAATCCTCAAGCTGGACTGGCGTTCGACCTGGAAGGTCCGGACGCTCACGCGCTGGTCCAACCACCGCCGCCGGCCTTTGCCAGCCGTGAGCAGGCTGCTGAAATCTCTGAAAACTATTGGATGGCGCTACTACGCGACGTGCCGTTCGCTGCATACCCCACCAATCCCATCGCGAATGCGGCTGCCGCCGATCTCACCAGTTACGGCGCCGCTTTCAAGGGCGCAAAAGATAACGGCTCCGTTACTCCAGCTACACTTTTCCGAGGCCTCGCTTCCGGCAATGAGAAAGGACCATACCTGTCTCAGTTCTTTTATCAACCGTGCAACTTCGGCGCGAACAAACTCGAACAGAAAATCACAACCTCACTGCCGGGTATAAACTACATGACTGACTTCCCCACCTGGCTCAACGTGCAGCGTGGCCTCAATCAACCGGCAACAGCGCTCGACCCAATCCCCCGTTACATGCGCAACGGACGTGATATCGGTGAGTGGGTACATATCGACGTGCTCTTTCAAGCCTACTTTCATGCGTTTCTGATTCTCGCCGGTTTGAATGCACCGCTTGATAACGGCAACCCTTACAAGTTCAATCCGACTCAAGATGGGTTCGGAACATTTGGTGGGCCACATATCGCGACCGTTCTGTGTGAAGTATCGACGCGCGCATTGAAGTCGGTTTGGTATCAGAAATGGTTTGTACATCGCAGGTTGCGACCGGAAGTACAAGCGGCACGCGTTCATCGCACGCTTTATAACGCCGCGGGTTACCCGGTGCACACTGACATTCTCAACTCGATCTCTTCCAGCGAGAGACTTGGCGGGTTCATGCCGGCGGGAAACGCTTTACTGCCGATGGCATTCTCGGAAGGCTCTCCGACGCATCCCGCGTACGGCGCGGGTCATGCAACTGTTGCGGGCGCGTGTGTGACGATTTTGAAAGCCTGGTTCGACGAGTCGACGAAGTTAGTTGATTTAGGCGTGACGCCGATGCAACCGACTGCGGATGGTCTTTCGCTTGAAGTCTACGATGGACCAGATGCCGGTGATCTGACTGTTGGCGGCGAACTCAATAAGCTCGCGTCAAACGTCGCGCTCGGCCGCGACATTGCCGGCGTTCATTGGCGCTCCGATGCGACCGAATCGAACAAACTCGGCGAACAGATCGCCATCGGCCTGCTTACGGATCAAAGAGCCTGTTACAACGAGGACTTCGCAGGCTTCAGTCTGACCAGGTTTGACGGAACACAGGTGACAGTCTGAAACTGGCTGATTAATGAACGTCATCGAAATTAACACTCTGATTCACAGAGGTGGCGCCGCACGCTGAGCGGCACCACCTCGGTGCGGGGCGTCATAAGATTCTGGCTGCTTGGCGATGAGCGGTGCAGACCCATTCACGGAAAAGACCTTCTGCACAGAGAGTCAGGTGATGAATACCTCGCGCTCATATTCCTATCAAGATAAAAATCAAGAAAGAAAAGGAGCAATCGTTCAAAGACCTAAAGAATGAAAAGTGGCTGAGAGAACTCGAACTTGAAGTGACCAACAAACATATCAAACAGTATCTCTGTTTCCGGAAGCACACCAGATTGATCCGTCTCGACGTGCGGCAGCTGTCCGCTGTTGCCGAAAGTTCAGACGTCGAACTCCGCGCGCGTCTGTAGCACGCGGACGATATGCGCGCGAGAGATGATGCCCGCCAACTTACCTTCCTTGACCACCGGCATCTGATTTACGTCCTCGCGTCCCATCATCTCCAGCGCCTCCGCCACCGGCCGTTCAGCGCTGACTGTGCGTAAGCTCTCAAGCGGACGCATGACATCTCCAACCGTGGTGTAAGGCCAGCGCGCGCGATCGACGGTCTTCACTTCGTGTGGTGTGATGATGCCGGCCGGTGTTCCCTGTTGGACAACCACGAAGCAGCGATGACCCGTCGGCAGCAAATGTTCCTGCACAAACGTTTGCAGGTTCGAGTTTGCATCAACGGTTTCGAACTGCTGCGTCATTACATCGCCGACTTTGACGCCCGTCAGCCGTTCAGTAATCTCGACCTGCGCGCCACTGGCACGCGCCGCATCGAGCAGGAACCAACCGATGAAAGCGATCCACAAACCTCCGAAACCCGCGCCGCTAAAGAAACGCAGGATCCCGACCAAGATGAAACCCAACGCCACAACCTGACCCACTCTCGAAGCTATCCGAGTAGAACGATTCGCATCTCCCGTCATCCACCACACAACGGCACGCAGCACGCGTCCACCGTCGAGCGGGAATCCGGGAATCATGTTGAAAATTCCGAGCGCGATGTTGATGTAACCCAGCCACATGAACATGACGGCCGGAGGCGAGTTCGATTCCGTCGACATGTTCCACCCGAGCAAAAATGCGAGTGCAAGGCAGACTATGCCAATCACGACGCTGGTGATTGGTCCAACAATCCCCATCCAGAATTCAGATTTTGCATCGGCAGCGTCTTTGTCGATCTGCGCCACGCCGCCTAACGCGAAAAGAGTGATTCCACGCACGGGAATTCCTCTGAGTCTGGCGACGGCAGCGTGCGAGAGTTCGTGCAACAGGATCGATACGAAGAATAGGAGCCCGGTGATGATGGCGACGATCCAGGTTGTTGATGCTTCCCAGGCCGGATGCTCGATCGCGAACTGCGTGCGGAGTGAGAGTGTGACGAGCAGCGCGATTATGAGCCAACTGTAATGGAGGCCAACCGCGACGCCGAAGATGCGGCCGAGCTTTATATGGGCTTTCATGACACTCTTCTACGCCGCAAAAGCCACGAAAAGCGCAAATCTGTCTGTAGAATGTTTGCGCCTTCTCGTGTCTCCGCCGAGTCTACAACTCGTGATGGCCCGCCGACTCCGGTTGGTAGAGGATTTCCTCGATTTTCAGCCGCCGCAAGCCTGACGGCACCTGCCACTCGATCGTGTCGCCCAATCTGTAACCCAGAATCGCAGTGCCTATCGGCGCCAGAACGGAAATCTTACCTTCGGCGAAATCCGCCTCCGTCGGAAACACGAGCGAGTAAGTATTGCTCTCGCCGCTGACGAGATCTTTCAAACGTACTTTTGAACGCATTGTGATGACGTCCGCGGGAATGTCTTTCGGAGCGACAACCTCCGCCCGCTCAAGTTCCGCTTCCAACTTGTTCAGGTATTCCTTGTCGACGCCGTTGCTCTCACGCGTTCGATCGATCAATCCATTAAGACGGTTATAGTCGATTTCTGTTACGTAGATGCTAGTTGCCTTTTTTGATCTTCGTTTCATTTGTAACTCCTGATTCAGGTCTTTTACGCAGCTCTCCGCGACTCGGCGCGCGCACGCTGCTGTTGCTTGCTCTGTCGCACCGAACTGCCGGTCTGCGCCGGATCGTTCCCACGAATGACTGTCACGGAACAGTGCGCTCCGCTTGCGACAGCGGCAGAGGTGCTGCCGAAGATCAAGCGACTCAGCCCCTGTCGTTCGTTGGTTCCTAGAACGATCAGATCGGCCTCCCACTGTCTCGCCCGTTCAACGATTCGTCGCGCAGCCCTCCCGGCAATTACTTCGGCCGAGATCTTTACCGGCGCGCGACTCAACACGTGAACGGAGTTGCCGATTGCGCGATGTGCCTCTTCGGTGCCTGTGCCACGAGTCAGCCCAAGCTCTTCGAGCGAATAGATAATCGGGTTAACGGCACTCACCACTTTGACCTCAGTGTTCTCGGGCCAGGTCGTTTCCGCGACCGCTCGCGACGCCGCTATCGAAGCAGCGGAACCGTCGGCAGCGAGCAACACTCTGAACTCACGATCTACTGACGCCGGATCCGCTTCGCGGACTACCTCGACGGAACAAGGCGCGCTCTCGACAACTGATTTCGCAACGCTTCCGAGCATCCGCCGTCGCAAGTCGTTGCGATTGTGCGCGCGCATCAAGATCAGGTCAGCCGGCCACTTCCGCGCCGCGAACGAGATCAGGTACGCCGGATCGCCACGCATGATTACTACTCGCGATTCAATTCCGATCTGTCGCAGACGCTCGACAGCTAAACCGGAAATCTGTTCGCCGCGTCTCCGCATTTCTCCTCGTACCGTGGAAACTCCGTAACCTCCCTCGCGCCAGACTTTCAACGAGATGTCGCCGTCGTCGACGACTGAAAGCACCTGCGCTTCAGTTCCCGCCGGCCATGAACGAGCAGTCATCTCATCAAGCAAAATATGCAGAGTAGTAATCGAATCTGCCGCAACTAAAACTTCCATCTTTTCCTCCAACCACGACCGACTGAATTGCCATACAAGACAGCGCGGTCTTTCGGGTAATAAAACTCACCAACCGACTTCCACTGATCCAAATCGTACCGGCGACGGGCACCGCAAGAGATACACGTTTGATAAGTCTCGTCGCCTCGAGTGAATGGCAGACTCAGCTTGCGGTGCCAACAACCAAAGACACGTTTCACCTTGCTCCCGATCTGCGCGACGCGCCCGGATTGAAAGGGCCAGGTCTCTAAACTAAGTCGTTCCCCTATTGCGTCCATCATTCATTCACCTTCACGCGCCAGTGACTGACGTTATCTTTTCTACCGCCATCGCGAGGTAGTAAAGACCTGCCGTCAGTATTGCGAGCAGCGCGGTAATAACTGCGGCTAACAGGACAATGGGCCAACGTAGTTTAGGTTCTGCAATCAACATCGGTCCGCGATAGGTCATCGACAATCTCCAATCATTAGTGGCCTTCTCGAAACTTGATCCTGAACCTGTGGCCACAGTCTTTACAGACGTATTCATCGTTTTCGCCTGCTCCCACGACTAACCGCACTTCCGAACACTCGGGACATCGGACGATCCATCGTCTAAGAACTTCCAACCACCTTTCGCCATGTTTCTTTCCAACTGTCGTTTGTGGGAGAACGATGTATTGATCTTTCGGTACAGCCATTCGTAACGCCCCCTGTCTCCTTACAAGTCATAGACTAGGGCGGAACGCTAACTGGAAGTAGCGTGTTAACACCTGACTGTCAGGGTATTTACACTTATCGGGATCGATGCAGGTGTCGTGAGTCCTGTTCGGGATGCGGTGTGTTGCTAATAGCGGCAGCTACACCTGGAGCTGTTCAGAACGTAAATATCGCCGCAAACTCGGATCGAATGTTATGCGTCGCGTAACTCGGAATTCCGCGAAACAGCGGGAGCGCGCCGGTGCGGGAATCTGCGCGCGTCCGGTGCTAAAGGCGGATTTGTTCAACTTGGCTTTCCGTTATCGCGATTGTCGAAGACAACGCTCGACGCGCCTTCGATCGACGTGGCAGTCTCGGTGTTTGTCAGTCCAGCGGTGTCGTTGAAGTTGGAGAGTAGTTGCCCTGCCAGATAGAAGCGCAGATCGGAACCGGCATAATACTTCCCGACCACGGTTACAAAACGCGTCGGCAGTTGAAACTCGGCCGAGTATCCATCACTTATCGCGTGTGTCTGGTTCTGCCTGGGAGCCTTGCGCGCCGCGACCGGTAACCTGTCGATACCAGGCCGGATGATGCGTCCAGGCCCAACTCTTAGTCACTGTGCCGTCGATCATCGATCGAAATGTGCCGGGTTGATGCGCTGTACCTTCGTACACATGGATGATGAACCCCGCCAACATCACGAGTGATGTGAGATCATGAACGACGTAACTGACCGCGACTACCCAACGAGGCACCACGTTCGTGAACCACAACAACAATCCCGTAATCAGAAATAGAATGGCGCTCACAACGATGGCCCAGAAATAAAGCTTCTGCCCGCCGTTGAAAAATCCGACGTCCTCGGATTCAGCTCCTTCTTCATTCTTAGCGTACTGCTTGACCTTCTTCATCCAACGCCGATCACTTTCGGTCCACACCATCGGCGCCATCCAATTAAGAAACTGGAAAAAGAAGAAGAGAGTAAACAGCAACCCAAACCACGGATGAAGTGCACGCGTGCGAGGACCACCGCCGAAAAGTGGAGTAATCCAGTGAAACAGCCAGGGTGAGTAAATGGCAAAACCGGTAAGCAGCGACAAGATGAAAAAGATGGCCACCGACCAATGCAGAACGCGCGTGTAGGCCGTGTGACGAAGCAACTCTCCGCGTCGGACACGTGTGGTGCCGAACCGTGTGAATTCGTTTTGACCCTGCTCGTCCAGATTTTTAGCTGTCACACTCATGGATTCGCCTTTCGGCCGGCTTCTACTTCGTCGCGCGGACCAGTTTCGCCGAGCGGCGGCGGCTCCGGCCTTGGTAGTTTTGGTCCATAGACGATCCGATGGAAGAAGACGGCCCCGATGCCCAGCAAACCCAGGATCAAACCTGTGGGTTTTGCTAACCATTTCCAGTACGTGTAGCTGGGAGGAATGACTGGATTCGCGGGCAGACCATAACGCTCAGGTTGCGTGATGTCGTGCAGCACGTAAACCACGTGCGTTCCGCCGATCGACGCCGGATCGTAAACGCCGGCGTTAGCAAAACCTGAAACCTCCCGCAATTGCTTCGCGCGCAAGCCCGCAATCTGGACCATGTCGGATTTCGTTCCAAACTTCAAACAACCTGTCGGACATGCCTTGATACAAGCGGGTTCAAGACCTTGACCGACGCGGTCAGAACAGAGTGTGCACTTGTAAACTTTCTTCGTGTTCGGATGAAACTTCGGGATGTCGAACGGACAACCTGAAATGCAGTAGCCACACCCGATGCAGTTCTCCTGCTGAAAATCGACGATACCGTTTTCGTACTTGATTATGGCTCCATCAGCCGGACAAGCACGCAAACAGCCAGGATCTTCGCAGTGCATGCATTGATCTTTACGCATCAGCCACATCAAGTTGCCGTCGCGCTCGTCTTCAACAAACTTGATGAGGTTGTAGTAGTTCCACTCGGTCGTGGGCATCGTTTGGTAAGTGTCGTTGAACGTCGTCTCACGAAACGGATGATCGTTCCATTCAACACAGGCAACTTCGCACGCCTTGCAACCGATGCACGTTGAGACGTCGATGTACTTGCACACCTCGTCTTCACGACGTGTTCCTCGTCCAGGCACAGGTCCGGGATGTGCCGAGATTTCCTGAACCTGGAAAGTGCGTGGGTTAGCCATGGTCTTATGCTTTCTCGATCTTCACCAGGAACCCTTTGAACTCCGGCGTATACGCGTTTGGATCGATCGCTGCCGGCGAAAGCTGATTGACAGGTGTCAATCCTGTCCGCCCTTCCTCTTCGGCAATACCTCGATAACCCCAATGAATCGGAATGCCGATCTGATACGTCTTCTTGCCGTCTATCATCATCGGCTTGATTCGCTTTGTGACCATGGCCTTGCCGATGTAAAACCCGCGAGCGCTCGAGACCTTCAACTTTTCACCGCCGGTGATTCCCATCTCATCCGCCAGTTGCGCCGGGATCTCTACAAACGGTTCGGGCACCAGTTGCGTGTTCATCGGATTGTTCTTGGTCCAATAGTGGTAGTGCTCGGTAAGCCGGTACGTGGTGCAAACGACAGTGAACCCCTGTTCGGGCGTACCCAGCTTGTCCATATCGGACGTGAATCTTTTCGCGACAGGATTATTCGACTGTTGGGGATGCAAAGGATTTGCAATCGGGCTTTCGACTGGTTCGTAGTGTTCGGGAAACGGACCGTCAGCAAAGGCCGCGAGTGGACCAAAGATACGCCCGACGCCTTCGGGATTCATGATGAATGGCCCCATGTGGTCCGAAGGGTTTGAATCGACTTTGAAATCAGGCACATCATTGCCGACCCATTTCTGTTGTCCTTCGTTCCACCAAACTTGCCGCCGCTCAACGTCCCACGGTTTTCCCGAGAGATCGCAAGATGCGCGGTTGTATAAAACGCGTCGATTGGCAGGCCACGACCAGGCCCAATTCTGGTAGATTCCAAGACCTGACGGATCGTCGGTGTTTCTGCGTTGTGTTTGCGCGCCTGCTTCCGTCCACGAACCTGAGTAGAGCCAGTTGCCGCACGCAGTTGTGCCGTCGTCTCGCAACCAAGCAAACCCGGGAAGTTGTTGGCCCGCTTTGATGGTGACGCCGGGCTGGAGCGGATCGGTTAGATCGGCGAGTGCCCTGCCGTTAATCTCCTTCGCGACTTCCGCAAGCGACGGATTCAGCGGAGTTGTATACGGCCACGATAGATTGAGGATCGGATCCGGGAACCTGCCGCCTTCCTTCTGGTAGAGCTCGCGGACTTTCAAAAAGATGCGCGCGAGAATTTCCTGGTCCACTTTCGCCGCGCCGGGCGGCGGCAAGGCAGCGTACTTCCATTGCAGCCAGCGCGCTGAGTTGACGAACGTCCCGTCCTTTTCGGCGAAGCCTGCTCCGGGCAAACGATAGACGCTCGTTTGAATGTTCTTCATGTCGTCTTTCGTTATGCCGGGCGAATTCCAAAACTCCGCCGTCTCTTCGGGAAACAGTTCGCAAACAACGAGGAAGTCCGCTTTCTTCAACGCCTCGATGTTTTTGCGTGAGTTAGGACCAATCGCCACGCCGTTCATGCCGAAGGCAAACAGGCCCTTAACTTTGCCGGCGTACATCTCGTCCCACATCTCGGTCCACGAGAATTTGCGATCGATCTTCGGCAGATAGTGATAGTTGAAATCGTTTTCCTTCCTGGCTGAATCGCCGTAGAGAGCCTTCAGGAACGACACCATAAACTTCGGCGTGTTGGACCAGTAGTTATACGACTCCCACTCGTTCGGCTTCGACGGCGCCGGCGTTGTAGTCTTCAGGAAAGCCGCAAGGTCGATGTCTGACGGCTGCGGAATTTTCAGATAGCCGGGAAAGATGTCGAAGACTCCGCCCATGTCCGTCGCGCCCTGGATGTTGGAGTGGCCGCGCAAAGCATTGACGCCACCGCCTGACCGGCCGACGTTACCGAGAATCATTTGCAGAATCGCGGCCGTGCGAATGATCTGCGTGCCGGATGTATGTTGGGTCCAACCCACGGCATAAATGATCGTCGCTGCTTTCTTCATGTCGCCATCTTTGCGGACGGACGTGAAGAGGTCGGCGGCTTTTAGAAACTGATCTTTCGGAATCCCGGTGATACGCTCGACCATTTCCGGTGTGTAACGCGAATACTGCTGTTTCAGAAGTTGAAACACACAACGCGGATGTTGCAGCGAAAGATCGTAAGCGACGTTTGGTGGAAGCATCGGCGGGGGCTTCGTTCCACCTTGCGCGGAAGCGCCTGGTCCACCCGCTGCCTGATGTCCCTGGCCCATAGCCTCGCCGCCCGCTCGCGGAGTCGAGGGCTGCGAGCTAGCGGGTCTACTCGTACGTTCGAAGTTCGTTGCCGGCTCCTGGCGTGTGGCCTGCGGAGACGTTGACGACGGCGTTCCTTCGGACGTGTTTTGTGTTTGTGGTCCAACATTGCCGCCCGCTTCGTAATTCCAGGTCTCCTTGTCATAGGTTTTGCCGTCAAAGCCTGAAAACAAGCCGTCTTCGGGAAGCTTGAATCCATCTTTCACAACGAATGCGGCATTTGTGTAGTTGATCAGGTAATCGCGGGCGAGACGATTGTTCTGAATCGCGTAGTTGACCAGTCCGCCGAGAAAGGCGATGTCAGTGCCGGCGCGAATCTGTAAGAAGAGATCGGCTTGAGTGGCGGTGCGAGTGAAACGCGGATCGACGACGATCGTTTTGGCGTTGCGATGAAGTTTCGCTTCAACGGCCCATTTGAAACCACACGGGTGGTTCTCAGCCGGATTGCCACCCATGATCAACATCATGTCGGTGTTCTTGATGTCGATCCAGCCGTTGGTCATCGCGCCGCGTCCAAAGGTGGGCCCCAAACTGGAGACCGTCGGACCGTGTCAAACTCGGGCCTGCGTTTCGAAATAGCAGACCCCCATGCTGCGCATGGTTTTGACGGCGAGAAAATTCAGCTCGTTGGTGTCCGTGCAGCCGCCGATCCATCCGATCGTTTCCAGACGATTGACGGTGTAGCCGTTCTCGTCTTTCTCGATGAACGTTTCATCGCGCGTCTTCTTCACCCAACGGCCGATTTCATTGATCGCGTCATCCCACGAGATGTCTTCCCAATGATCCGACCCCGGACGACGCACCTGCGGCTTCAGCAAGCGCCGCTCGTTTGCGATTTCCTGCTCCAGCGATGCGCCTTTTGGACACAGCGTGCCGCGATTGATCGGATGATCGGGGTCTCCCTCGACGTGGACCACTTGCGGCGTCACGTTCTTCGCCTTGTCGCCGATCGTGTGGATGATTACGCCACAACTGACCGAGCAGTATGGACAGGTACTGCGCGTCTCGGTTGTACGCTCAATCTTCAACCCTTGTGTTTGGGCATACACCGGCGCGAGATCGAACCCAAAGACACTGAGACCGGCACCTCCTATCAAGGTTGTCTTGATAAAGGTTCGTCTGGAGACGTCCATAGCCCGTTTCCCTCCGTCCAGGCAAATCCGTTTTTTGGGGGTATGTACAGCAAACTAGACCTGTCTGTGGCAAAAGTCAACGTTTGAATTTACCCGCGCGGATCACCTCCACCGAGCAATGCGCTTTTGTTATCAACGCTGTTGCAAATGGGCTTCCTCCGACGAAGATCGAATCTGCATCCCATGCACTCGCCTGCTCGACGAGCACTCGACGTGGATCACCCCGTTCCGTCAGGACCGAAACGTTCAACCCGATTACACTCAACTCATTCTCTGCCCACGCAACCAATGAAGAGCTGCCATCGTCAACCGCGATGATTCGCACCTCGGTCCCATCCGGCCAAACTCGGCGGCCCACAGCGCGAACCGCCTGTTCGGCTTCGGTTGATCCGTCCACGCGGATCACGAGCTTCGGAGGCTGGCTGAGATCCTTATCGACGTCGCCACGCGACACGCGAACCGAGTGATCTGAATCCGTCACAATCGTTTTCGAAACACTGCCGAGAATGAAGCGACTAATCGCGGAACGCCCATGCGATCCGACAACGATCAGATCAGGCTGCCAATCATTCGCTTTGCTGATCAGTTCTGCGGCCGGCGTCCCAGCGAGTGTCTCCGCACGTACGTTCCAAAACGGAAAATACGTCTCCAACTGATCCTTTGCTCTGTTTGCAAACTCGTCGGCTTGTTCGAGCACGTGCGCAGTCTGCATTCGCGCGTACGCCAGTCCGGAAGTCACTCTTCGCGACATCATCGCCTGGGCCGACAACTCATAGTCCGGCGATGGAACAACGAGCATGGTATCGGCCACAGAGACGACCAGCGCTTCTGCGTCGTCCGGTAAACCAGCTCGCTGCAAGTCGACCAACGCAGCGTCGGCGCTCTTTGAGCCATCATGTGCAATCAATATCTTCATCATTTCGTTTGCTCCTCGTCTTGTTGCACCTGATCGTAATGTACGCGGCGGGCGCGGACGAGGGTGTTTTCACGCAACGATCGCGGGCGTTATCTCCTGTCTCGACCGGCGGCCGCGTTGCTATACTCCTGTAACGAGATGAGTATTCGTGGGCGATTACTGACTTTGGCGATCGGAGGTGTTCTTCCGTTGCTGATCGTCGGACTCGCGGTGCTGTGGATAGTTTGGAGTGAAAAGCGAAACCAGCTAAACGACTCGATCGAGCAGCAGTCGGAGTTAGTCGGCGTAGTTTTCGACCGCTGGCTCGACGCTCAGTATCAACCACTCAAAACGATCGCCTCCTACCCATCCGAACACCTCAACGATCCCGAGGCGCTCAAAGACACTCTCCACGCGGCGATAGTTCGCCGTCCGCAGTGGACCGATCTGCGTGTTTTAGACTCGACGGGAAAAGTCATCGCGATGGAACCTGCCAACGCGGGTGATCTTCCACCCGGATTGAGCGAAAAACTTCTCGGCGAAGCGAAGCGTGGCGCTTCCGATGTCGAAACCGACTGGACGCGCGGAGAAGGACATTACCTGCTTGCGGCGGAAGTGCCACTGGAGGGTGGTGCTGTGATTGCGCGGATCGAGGGATCGGCGTTACAGGACGCGCTGCACGGGATCACCTTACCCGAGCGCGCGGTCGTTACATTAGTCGATCAGAATCATCGCATCATTTATCGCAGCCAAACCGCGGAAGCCGCCGTCGGCCTGGATCTTAGCGGGACGGATCAACTGTCGGCGCTGGTTGAACGAAAGACGGCAGTCGTCGTTACAACAAGTTCGGTTGACGGTGTTGAGCGGGTGTATGGTCTGAGCCGCGTCGGCAACACCGGCTACTCAGTCATGGTCGGTGTTCAAAGCGCGATTCTTTATGCGTCAGCATGGCGACAATTAGTGAGCTATGCGATCACGGGCTTGATAATCGTCTTCTGTACGGTGACGGCGGCGTTGTTGATTGCACGAAGTATCGCGCGACCTGTGCGTCTGCTGAACTTTGCCGCTGAAGAGTTTGGCGGTGGAAACTTCTCCGCGCGTGCGCCCGCCGAGGGACGCGACGAAATCTCACGACTCGGCATGAACTTCAATGCGATGGCCGAGCGGCTTCAGAAACGAGAAGCACGATTCGCGGAACTCGACCGACTCAAATCCGAGTTTGTTTCGACTGTCTCGCACGAACTGCGTACACCGTTGACGACGATCAAAGCATTGACGCGTCTCTTGATGCGCGAGGGACTGGATGAAGCGAAACGACGTGAGTACATCGAAACGATTTCAGTAGAGTGCGATCGCCAAATTGATTTTGTTCTCAACCTGCTGGATCTTTCGCGTATCGAAGGTGGTGTGCTGCGTGTCACGCACGAGAAAGTTGACGTGCGCGAGGTCATGTCGTCCGTAGTCAAATCGGAAACATTGTCAGCCGAAAAGCGACGGCACGAGCTCCGGTTTGAGCCGGGTTCTGAAGTTCCCGCAGCCTGCGGTGATCCGAAAGAGCTTCGTCGAGTTTTGTCGAACGTTGTCGAGAATGCAATCAAGTACACGCCGGACGGCGGGCGCATTGTTCTGTCTGCTTTCCAACATGACGGTCAGGTAGCTATCAGCGTGGCCGATAACGGACGCGGTATTCCGCCGGAAGACATGCCGATTCTGTTTGAAAAATTTCATCGCGGGCGTCCAGCGCGACACTCCGAGGCTATGCGTAACGCCACCACGGATGCTGAGCTTTTAGAAGACGCCGATGTTTCCGGTGTCGGACTTGGGTTATACCTCGCACGAAACGTGATGGAACAGATGGGCGGGCGCATCACCGTTCAGAGCGAGGTTGGACGTGGCAGCACGTTTAAATTGCACCTCCCCGTGTGGCGCGAAGGCGGATGCGATAAACGTAACGTTGAGGAGCGCGAGGATGGCGAAACAGTTGTTGGTCGTTGACGACGATCCGAGTCTTTTGTTGGCAGTATCGGAAACGATGCGGGCCGAAGGTTACGAGGTACAGACGGCGCGTCGTGGCGGTGAAGCGATGATCCGTGTTGCTGAGTCGCTTCCCGATCTGATCATTAGTGACATTCGTATGCCGGGTATGGACGGTTACGCGCTTGTGCGTAACCTGCGCGCCGCGCCGCGAACACGTCTGGTGCCGATCGTTTTCCTCACCGCTAAAGATGAAACCGCTGATCGCATCACGGGGTTTCGTACCGGCGTCGATGCCTACGTCACGAAGCCGTTCGAACCGGAAGAGTTGGTTGCGATCGTGAAGAGCATTCTCGATCGAGTGCAGCGCACGCATTCGGATCTTGCGCGGATGTTCGGAGATCAGGACAGCGCTGACATAGAACTTGTGCGCGACGCAGAGTTGACGGATGCGGAGTGGCGTGTTGCTGAGGCCGTCGCTCGCGGGCTCTCGAACAAGGAGATCGCGGCTGAGTTAAAGCTGAGTTTGAGAACGATCGAGGGTCACATCAGCCGCATTCTCGACAAGAAGAATCTGAGCAATCGCGTGGAACTGGCGCTGCATGTGCGCGAACGCCGGCAGGGCGAGTGATCGGATCGAGATTACGCGGCCTGTTTCTTCGCTGAGGCCGCCGCCGGCCAAAACTTGATCCTCGATTTGCGTTTGCGTGTCATTCAATTCCCTCCTCCGATCGAAATCTGAGTACCTGTCCTGCCACCTTCGTTTTCCCACCTTTCGACCGCTGTTTTTTCGTCTGCCATTTCATGTTTATTAATCATCTTCTTCACTCCTTCCGACGCTCACCAGAGTAAGTGGGATTCCGCCGTCTCCAAACCGTGTTATCACGTGCGGATTGCAGGTGTTACTACGCGCGTTTAAACATACGATTCAGCTTAGGCTGGAGCCACAACGGAAGGAGGAGATGAATTGAGTAGCAAGAACAACGTCAATACAGATCATTACAAGACAAAAGGTCGTGGCCGGCAGGCAAATGGCATCGTTTACGGAAACTACAAACATAGAATGATAAAAGCGCGACGGCGTCGTGGGCTGTCCGCAAAAGAATTGTGGGAAAGAAAGATGAACCGGCGAAGTATCGCGCAACTGAGGAACGGAGCTTCTACGTCGCAGGTGTAGTCAGATGTTAAGAGTCAAAACAAATGAACAAAATATTAAACTTTGAACGAATTCTCTGCCCGGTCGCTGAGGCTCACGAGTCTGACGAAGGTCTGCGGTACGCAATCTTGATCGCGCGTTCTTATGGCGCGAAGCTCGCAGTCTTGACGTGCATTGATGAATCGTTACCGGATAACGAAACAGTCGACGCGATGCGCACCGGCATAAAGCGAGCGATTGAACATTCGTTCGTTTCGTTTCCCGGACCAGCGGACGCGCCTCGATTCGATTGCGACTTCACGGCCGTAAAAAGCAACCGCCCGGAAGACGCAATAAACCGCGAGGCTACTTACCAGAATGCGAATTTGATCGTCATGGGTTCACGCCGGCGCGCAGGCGTTTTGGTAATGGGCTCGACCGCGGAAGCCGTCTGTCGAACGGCGCCCTGCTCAGTGCTCGTGACGCGCGCGTCAGCAGCCCGCGACGTCGAAAGAGCCAGTCGTAACTTCGAACTAAAGAAACTGCTTGTTGCGACTGATTTCTCTGTTCACGCGGAGTTGGCGCTCAAGTATGGATTGTCCCTCGCTCAGGAATATCAATCGGAACTCCACCTCGTTCACGTGATGACCGGCTCCAGAAGTACTGAGGCTGAGATCGACTGGACGTCGCCGGACAACGAAGGCCCATATCATGCCGCGGCGAGGCGACTTCATGAATCAGTGCCGGCGGAGGTTCACCTTTGGAGCGAGGTGACGCACGCAGTACGCGAAGGTAGAGATCATCGCGAAATCGTTTCATATGCGGTGGAACATGACATCGATTTGATTTGTATAGGCGCGCACGGCCAGGGGTTTAAATTGGACGCGCTCTTTGGAACAACTACTGATCGCGTGTTGAGGCAGGCGCCTTGTCCGGTCCTGGTAGCGCGACCATTGAACTCAGACGCAGCGTCGAACAAATGATTCGACTTCACCCGATCCGGACTGTGAGCATTGACACTGATCCGCCGTCGAAGCCCTCCACCGGAAAGGTGACCGCCTCGCCTTCCCTCATTTGGGCGATCACGTAAAGGAGCGGTAAGTAGTGGTCCGGTGTCGGCACCGACAAGACTGCGTCTCGTCCTAGCGTTTCGTAAGCGATGAGTGGATCGTGGTCGCCGGCGAGCAACAGTTCGCGCGCTCTTGCTTCAAAGCGGACGGCCCAATCGAGCGGCGCGACTTGTTGACGCCCCCAGGCGTAAGCGTGCAGGTTGTGTACGAGATTGCCGCTGCCTACGATGAGAACTCCTTCATCGCGCAAACTCGAGAGTCGCTTCGCAATGTCGTAGTGAAAGCTCGCCGGTTGCGTCTCGTCAATACTGAGTTGTACGACAGGAATGTCGGCGTCAGGAAAAACGTGGCAGAGTACGGACCATGTCCCGTGATCCAATCCCCACCGCGTATCTAACCCGACAGCCACCGGCGCAAGCAAATCTTTCAATCGACTCGCAAGCACAGCATCGCCCGGCGCCGGATACTTAATCTCGTAAAGCTCGCGCGGAAACCCGCCGAAGTCGTGAATCGTGCGCGGTTGATCCTGCGCGGTTACCAGCGTTGCCGGCAAATACCAGTGCGCCGAGACACAAACAATCGCTTTCGGCTTGGGAATACTGTTGCCGATCGCAGTCCAGCCGTTGGTCCATGCGTTGTTCTGAAGCGCGTTCATCGGGTTGCCGTGACCGAAGAAGATCGCCGGCATCGGTTCGACCATGTCAATTCTCCTCTCCTGGCGTGTCGTGGGCGAGAAATGGTCCGATGCTACTCGGTTTCTTCATTCTCTTCCAAAAAGCTACCCGAGCAAAGACGTGATCCGCTCCTCCGCTGTTGATTCAACCATCGGAAAGCAGCTTCGGTGTTTTTGTCATGAGCGCCGTCGAAGAGAGTGATGCGTGTGCTTCCGGACTGCCGCCGGAACAGAGTGACTTCCAGCCCAGTAAAGCAGATCTAACCACTCAAAATCAGCTGGTTCAGGCTGCAAACATAGTCGGCATTCGAGTGCTGGACCATATCATTGTCAGCCGAAAGGGGTATTTCAGCTTTCAAGAGGCGGGGATAAACGAAATTCAACCGCAAACTGATGAGAGTTAAGGTACTTCGAGGAGCTCTTCCGGTGAATCGGTCTAAGCGTTCAGCGTATCCACGTCCGTAAACCGCTGTCGGAACGCCGTAAGCGTCGGCTGCGTTCCGCCGCGGTCGTAAATCGCGAATACGACACGATCGAAGACGCCTGCGTAGATCGGAGACTCGAGCCACTTACCAAACGCATCCGCCACAAGCGCAGGATCGTTGCGAAAGACACCGCAGCCCCATGCGCCGAGTAACACAGTTCGGTGGCCGTTATCGGCGGCGACGCCCAACACAAATCCTGCGCGTCGACGCAACGCCGCTTCGATCTCATCGGCGGCGCCCGGGTCGCGAGTCAAGACGGCGCCAGCATTCGGTGCCGGCGCTGTGATTACCGACGCGAGGAATAAGCGGTCGGGCTGATCGCGGCTTCGCGTTCGGAACCAGGGTACGTTAGGAGAGTAGATAAGATGATCGGTGTAGATTGACGTGTCGTGGCTGCGGTTCGCTGTGTAGTAATTCGGCTGAGCAAGCAGACACAGGTAGAGACCTGAACAACGGCAGAGATCTTCCTCTTGCGCCTTCGCGCCGTTGATGAATCCGCCGCCTTGATTCATGGCCGAGGCGAAGTTAAGCAGCACCAAATCAGCAACAGCTTCCGATTCCACCAGGCGACCTGCCGCGATCTGTGTCGTTTCGTCTGTGACTTCGATCTTCGCAGGATGCGGGGAAGCTGGAGGGAGCCCTTGCAGTGTCGCCGACGCTTGCTCAGGAGTGTAGAGTTTCGTGCCCTCGACAGCTCTCGTCAGCGCGGGTTGGATGTCGACGCGCCGCCCGTCCGGCGCGAGGAAGTAGCCGGCATCAAGGATGTCGAGTGTTTGTGTTGCCGTTCCTTTGAGGGACATGTTTTATCTTTCCAGAATTAAAGCTTAGCGCAGGCGCCCACGCGATGCCGTCAGGTTGTTTACCTACGACGAACGTGCGCTCAACGTTTCGACTGACAAGGTTAATAACAGAAACGCTATCGTTCGCCGGGTGAGACACAAATGCGTGCCGGCTGTCGCCGCTGATCGTTACCACCTTTCCCGCGTGAGGCATCTGGATCGTCGTTACGATCGCACGCCGCTCTGCGTCGACAATCACAAACTCCGACCCGCGAACAACCACGACACGTTCCCCGTCAGGCGTAAATCGAAGTCGAGAAAAACTCGGTTGGCCCGTCTTCGCCGCGCCGAGGCTCACGCTCGCAGTTACATTGCCGGTCGCAGAGTTAACGATCGAGAGTTTGTTTTCGTCGGCGTCAGAGATCCAGATCTCACTTCCATCCGGCGCGACAGTTACGCCGAAGATAGTATTACCCGAGATCAACGTGCGCAGTTGACTGGTCCTTCGATCAATCATCGAGAGGGACTTTCCTTCCAAATGTGGAACAAAGATCCGGCGATCGTTCGGCGTGATCTCGACGAACCAGCCACCATCGAGTTTCGTGTCCCAGGTCTTTCGAACGGCGCCGGTGACAGCATCAAGCTCCAGGACTGCTTTGGCTGGAGCGCACGCAACCCACAAGACACGCCCGTTGCGGCTCACGCGTGTGTCATGCGGAGTCTCGCAGGTTTTGAACGTACTCTTGACCGACAGAGTTCGCAGATCCAGAACGATGATTGAGTTTCCGGAGGGTGTATTTGGACCACTACCGCTGTCGGCAACGTAAGCGAGTCTTCCATCGGGCGATATCGTGATTTCGTGCGGCCCCTGCGGGCTTGGCAATCGTGCCACTACGGCCTGCGTGACCGGGTTGATCACTGCTACCTGCCGCTCTCCGATCAACGAGACGAGAAGAACGCCATTGCCTTTTGCTGCTTGAGCCTGGACCGTTGATTGGAAGGTTAAGACAAGGACCGCGATTAGAAGGCGATTCATAGTGAACTCCGGCCTTCAACATAGCGGTATTACTGGATCAGACGCAACAAATATCGCGTCAGTTCTGCTTCGGCAGAATCGTCGCGTCGTTCTTCAATGCTCCGGGCGGCGAGTTGAGATATTTTTGCGACGAGAGGACGATCTGATCGATCGAGAGCCCGTCTTCCCGGACCTGGATCCTGATGGTGTGCGTGCCCGACTTCGCGAAGCGGATCAATGGACCAAGCACACCAATGCCCCAGCCGTTGTCCTGCCAACCCCAAGCAGACAAACCGCAACCTGAACAGTCTTCGAGATTGATTTCCGTAGCTGACGTTGTGCCGATGCGGAAGACAGGAGTGCCGCTGGTATTCACACTGTCGGAAAACTGTATGAAGACTGAGTCGTTACCCCAGAAGTCGTTGATCGCCTTGCCGCGAATCCAGAGACGATAATCGACGCCCGCAGACGCGTTGAACGTCATTTCGAAATAGCTGGTCGGATTAGCGAGCGGCGCTGGAAGCTTCGGCGCTCCGGCGTCAGGATTCGAGATTCGCTTGCGACCGGCGGCAGACCCGTCGTTGACAACAGACCACGCACCAACACGAACCGGTGCTTCCGCCGCCCATAGGACCACGTTACTTGATGTACCTGGTGTTGGCGTAGGTGTAGGCGTGGGTGTGGGTGTCGGCGTTGGCGTTGGAGTTGGCGTTGGCGTCGGCGTTGGCGTCGGCGTTGGCGTCGGCGTAGGCGTAGGCGTTGGACCACTACCACACGGATCAACGACTCCGACCGCAATCCATCCACTGCCGGTCCAACGCCACCACTGCGAGTCGGTGCCAAACACATACACGATGCGAGTGCAGTAAAGAATCTGCGAACCTGCGCCACCAGTGCCGGCGCCATTGCGCAGGATCGCGCCGCTTGCTGCACGCGTCCAGACTGCGCCTGTGCTGTCGACAATCTGAGTCGCGGGCGGAACGCGCGTGTTATTCGGCGATTCCTGCGTCGGTGTCGGTGTTGGCGTAGGCGTAGGCGTCGGTGTAGGAGTCGGCGTTGGCGTTGGCGTGGGACTACTACCGCACGGATCAACTGTTCCGACTGGTATCCATCCACTGCCGGTCCAGCGCCACCACTGCGAGTCGGTGCCGAACGCATACACGATGCGCGTGCAGTAAAGAACCTGTGACCCTGCGCCACCGGAGTTAACACCATTACGCAGGATCACGCCGCTTGATGTACGCGTCCAGACAGCGCCGACGCTGTCGATGATCTGAGTAGCTGGTGGTATGCGCGTGTTATTCGGAGACTCCTGGCCTGGAGATGGTGTAGGTGACGGAGTCGCAGTTGGCGTTGGCGTGGGTGTTGGCGTCGGAGTTGGACCAGTTCCCGAGGTCGTGAAACTCCAAATCGGCCCGGTGGCTGTCTTATCCGCCATCGTCTTACCGACAATCCGCCAGAAATAAGTCGTGCCCGGTTGAAGCGTGACCGGGATCGTAAATTTCTCGACGTGACCATCGTCAACGGAACCGCTATCGAGCAACGGTTGCCCGCTGACGGCGCCGCTCTGCGCCGTGCTTGCATTTGCAACTAACAACGGCGGATTTGACGACGTGCCGAAGTAAATGTCGTACTTGTGTGCCCAATAGCCGCCTTCCCAACGCAACGTGATCGTCGTCGGCTGGCCCGTGGAAGCGTTCGCCGGAAACTCGTAGACCGGATCCTGGGGACCAAGCGGAACAAACGGAACGTTCTCGGTCGTCGAGTTCCACTTGCGCTCGAACTGATTGACAAACCATTGGAAGAACCACGCCTTGGTGGTGAAGTAGTTGTGTTCTTCCTGCGAATTCGACGATGGACCAGTCCAGTTTGACGAACCAAAGATCGTCATGCCTCTGCCGTAGAGCAACACTGACTTCTGATGGTTCAGACCCAGGTGCTTGCGCATCTTGATCTGCACGCCCGCCATGTACATGCGATCGATATTCCACGAGTCCCACTGCCGGGTGATGTTTCGATATTCTTCGGGCTCATGAATCAGGCGCACAGGCACGCCGCGCTGGACCGCGGCGATCGTCGTATCGGTGTACCGCTGGTTGGTTATGCGGTACATGATGATGTCGATCTTCTGCGTCTCCGAATTCATGGTGAGCGCAGTGCGGTTGTAAAAATCCTGAACACCATCGGCGCTCGGTGGAAAATTGAGTTCCGGATTAATCGTTGATGTTGGGTACTTGCGTGTGAGTGGCCCGTTGATGTTGCCGTAATCCGAATAGTTGAGCGTATCGGTCCAGAGATTGTCGTACTTCGTCTTGAAACTGTTGATGAGCGATTGATCGCTCGTGAAATAGATCGCTTCGTCGATGTAGTTGGCGTTGGGCGTCGTCGGTACGAAGAAACTCGCGCCGTAGTTGGCGCCCGTAAACTCGAGCGTGTTCTGCCCGACGAACAGCATCATTTTCCAATGCAGGATGCCGCCGCCGTTTTTATAGCGCATCGGAATGCCGGCCGCTTTGAACTGGTTCAGGATCTGTTCGTTGCCGGCGTAGGTCGGATTCGCGCGCGGGTCAACCAGAATTCGGACCGGAACTCCAGCCTGCCACCGGGCGATGACCTTGTTGGCGATCGACGTGTCCTGCATGAACCAGTAGGCGATGTCGATGCCGGCGGTTTCGTTATCGATCAACTGCCACAACGGTGCGCGACAGTCTTCGAACGCGGTGTCGCAGAGTCGCTCCGTCTGCGCTTCAGCGGCGCTGGAGAAGGAGCTTAAGAGAATGAACGCTATCGCGACGTAGAGAAACGGCCTTTGCATAAAAATAGAACAGGCTTGAGAACTCAACTCTTCCGGCGTCGGAAGAGAGAACGTCGGGTAAGCTAGAACGAATGCGAGATAATCAGTTCCCTGGCAATGGATTACGGCTCTAGTCAACCCTACGCCAGGCGTGCCACGCTAACTCAGCACGGTGATCCGATGGGCCGTTCCAATGCAACGTTTGGGCCAATTAGAAGAAGGTATTTTTCCGAGTTGTCATGCGGCTAAAGCGGGCGTATCTCCACAGTCCTTGTGCTCGCCTCATTGCCGTGAAAATCAATGGCTTTCACCGTGAGTCTTGCGGGTCTGTCCATATTCCAATTGAAGCTCAGAATACGCGTGGTCATTGCGCATGAACTGAAATCCCCGTTCGGTATGGCGGGAGCAGCTATCAGCGCCTGTGAGATGCTGCCATCAGGATTGACTACGCTGGTTGGTCCAATATCTTCATAATCAATCGTCAGACTCCGCACACCGCCATCGTCATTGCCGGAGTAAAGAACCTGGAACTCGCGGCCCTGCACTATATGTATGATTGGGTGATCGCCGATGTCGTCGGAGGTAATGGTGGCTGTTCGTTCCGGCAGACCCGGCGCATTGTCCCGGAATGTGATATTCAAACCAGCCTTGGGCCTGACGGCATCCTGCGCAGGAACGCTGATGCATTTGCACCCTGCCAGCGTCAGGCTGAACGCGAGGAACAATAACATTGTGAGTTTGGTGGGATTATTTTTCATTAAGCTCCTTTTTCGGGCATGACGTTCCTTCATGGTCCTATCATCAATGAGCCCAGGAGCCGTTTCATTTCATCGTTGTGAAGGAGAAAATATCTAAAACGGAAACAGGATCCCTTTGTCCTTGAGCTTCTCGAAACGTGCGGCGACGAAGCGATAGAGTTGTGCGGGGCGCTGGCCGCCGCGGCGATACTCCGTCAGCGGTTTCAGGATTTTTAGCACCGACATCTTGCGACGGAAGTTTCGCTTGTCCAGTCTCTTCCCAAGTATGGCTTCATAGACCGCCTGCAACTCACTCAGAGTAAACTTCTCGGGAAGCAACTGGAACCCCACCGTCGTGTACTCGAGTTTGTTGCGCAATCGCTCCAACGCGTAGTTCAGAATCGTCGCGTGATCAAACGCAAGCTTCGGCAGCTCATCAACCGGATACCACGACGCTTCCGCCGCATCGCTGCCGGCTTTCAGTTTTCGATCCGCTGAGATCAGGGCAAAGTATGCGACGGTCACAACGCGACCGCGCGGATCGCGATTCACCTTGCCAAACGAATAAAGTTGCTCGAGGTAAACATCGGAGACGCCCGTCTCTTCTTTCAACTCGCGCAACGCCGCCTGGTCCAAATCTTCGTCTTCGAGAACAAAGCCGCCAGGAATCGCACATTGCCCCAGAAACGGAGGAATACGCCGCTTGACGAGCAGCACTTTCAGTATCCCTTCCTGAATCGTGAAGATAATGATGTCGACTGTAACTGAAATTGATGATTTCATGACACGACGAGTCTCGCTCGTTGCTCGGCCGCACGCACCGTCGCGATCGCACCGGAGTTAAACTCAAGAAAATCCGCTTCAATGCCGTCGCTGAAAACCGCGCCTCCCGAAGGCATCAACGATTCCAGCGCGAGTTCCTGTCCCGGTTCAAGCATCCCAACGACCATGTCTGCTTGAGAGTGACGGCTCACGAATGGCTCGCGCACGACATAGATCAGTCGATGATCCTCCCACGGCATTCGAACCGGTTTCACGTCCGTACCGCCACAAAAACGCGCAACCCCCGACGCCATGTTGAAGACAGATGACAACCAGCCTGTCGATCCCGCACCAGTCGAGACAAGCACACCGCTGGACGATTGGACCTCCGACTTCTTTCCGCAACTGATGCGATAGAGCGCAGACACGTGACTGCGCGCGCCAATAAACAGCTCGTTGAAGGCGAGCAAGCGTTGTCCATCGTGAAGCATTATCTCCGCCAACGTCACTTCATGAATTCTCGCTTTAGCGTCGATAACCTTCTTCACCGCGGCGCGAGCCTGATCCGGAAGAAACGGTAACAGTATGCCATCGAATCTTCCGGGCTCAGGGTTAACCGCGACGATCGGCTGTGCGCCCACATATTTCGCGGTATTCGCGACCAGTCCGTCCTGGCCCAACGTGACAACCAGATCCTCCTTCTGAAACTGGAACGTCGGGACCAGCACGCGATCAACCACCTGCTGCGGCATTTCAAACTCGAGCGTGCGCCGGAGTAAGTCCAAAGACGATCGATAAGCATCGTCTTCGCGTTCGTAGTCGGCGAAATCTCCGCCGGCGTGCTCGATGTAAAACTTCGCCTGCGATCGCGTGTTGAAGCGCTCGACCAGCTCTTGCAGTCGCGTCTTGCGCGTGACGATGACGAGCTTCTTGTACATAAGCTATTTCGATCCAGTGCCGATCAACGACCGCAGGAGATCCGGAGACACATTGAGTTCACCAATCTTCTGCGCATTCGTCGCCATCTCCTGAAACGCGAGCGCAATCATCGCCTTCGGATCCGTCTTTGCTCCGGCGAGCATCATCAACGTCTTCCAGTCGACCTCACGCAACGGCTTCAAAGTTTTCTCCAACGCGTAAGCGCGACTGTCCGCATTCTTGCGATCATTCTCTACTCGCGTGTCTATCAGTTGCGCCCTTTGCTCTTCAACGGCGATGTCCGCGGCCATCTGCGTCTCCCGAATCTCACGCTTTTTCTGTTCGACGGCGATCTCCGTGTTTAACTCGCTCTCCTTGATGAGTCGTTCCTGCTCGACGGCGGCGTTGCGACGAGCATAAATCGCCTCGTCAGCGCGGCGTTGTAACGCTTCCCTCGCCTCGGCCTCAAGGGCGCGTCCGGTTTCGGGCGTGGGCTGCACGCGCAGAATAGACAAGCTCAGAATGTCCACGCCGAGCGCAGCAACCACTTCCGACTTCCGCAGTTGCGCCAGCGCTTCCGCGACGATGGCGTCCGAACTTACCAAAGCGTCTTTAAGCGGGAGACGCTCCACGATCGCGCGAGTCAACGTCTGAAGCGTATGGATCAGACGTTCGGGCAATTTACGCGGGTCTTCGGAATGGTAAGCGCCGCCTCTATCGACACTGAAGTCGAGCAACGACGCGAGACGCTTAGGTTCGGAGACTCGGTAAGTTAACTGTCCCTGGATGGTGACAGCCTGGAAGTCAGCCGTTGATTCCTGAAAAACAAACGGCACATCGGCGCTGGCCATCGGGATGGCCACGATCGTGGACGTGGGTGCATAGTAAATAAAGGAGAGTCCCGCACCTTCTCTCTTGATCCTGCCGTCTTTGTACTGAAGCACGTACGTGCTTGGCGGCACCTTGATGAAGCTCAACATCTCCATTCACCTCCTTAGTGTCTGACCGACACCAATATAGTGTGTGCGTGACACTATGTCAAGCCAACTCCTGGGTAGTGCCTCAGTTTAAATTCTCCGATCTCTGTGTCCTCTGTGGTCTCTGCGTAAACGGTATTCTTGGAGCATATTCAACGCAGAGAACAGAGTAGTACGCAGAGATCACATCGGAGAAAACTTCAAACTGAGGCACCACCAACTCCTGCCTTCTGGAAGACAGGAGTAGTGATGAGTTTTAAGGCAGTTAAAGTGAGTCTTGAAAACGATCGAACGGAACCTATTCGTAACGCAGTGCAACCAGCGGATCGACCTTCGCTGCGCGACGTGCCGGAATGTAGCACGCCAGCAACGCAACGACAGCAAGGATCCCAATCACACTCACGTACGTCACCGGATCCGTCGCCGTGACTTCAAACAGCAGCGTCTGGATCAATCGCGTGAGCCCAAATGCGCCGGCCAGCCCGATGACGGTGCCGATCACGACCATGCCGAGACTTTGTTTGAGGATGAGTCGCAACACGTGAAGCGGCCGCGCGCCGAGCGCCATTCGCACCCCGATCTCCTGCGTGCGTTGCGCCACCGAATACGCCATTACGCCGTAAATCCCAATCGCCGCCAGAAACAGTGCGATCCCGGAGAACGTCGCCAACAACAGCGCGAGAAAGCGTGGTTGGACCATCGACTTCGAGACCACTTCGTTCATGGACCACAGGTTGTAAACCGGCAGACTCGGATCCAATTCACGAACGCCGTTGCGAATCGAGTTTTCCAGCGACGCGGAGTCACTCGACGTTCGTACGACAAAACTGAAGTTCCCATCGAGGATCGTTTCCGCGACTTGTCGGGTTTGAAAATAAAGTTCCGGACCAGCGGGCTTATCCATGCCGGCGTTCTTCGTGTCTTCAACGACGCCGACGATCGTGAACCACACCTTCGGCTCCTGGAACCCCGGATTCACACGCCGGCCGACCGGACTGCCTGTCCAAAACCTCTTCGCGAGCGCCTGGTTAACAACCACGGTCAGCATAGCGTTGGGATTGTCGTCCTGCGAATCAAACGTGCGACCCTCCAAAGTCCGGATGTTCATGGTCTTGAAGTAGTCGTTACCGACGACGTTCCAATAGTCGACATTCTGCGATGGACCATCCGGCGTCGGCTGAAAACCTTCAATCTCCGTGTCGTTCGCATTGATGGGACGTAGCGGCGGCAGGTCCGAGACCATGGACGCGCCGGTCACACCGGGAATGGTTCGCAGTTTTTGCTCGAGCGCAGTTATAAACTGGAGTCGCTGGGCGTTGTTGTACTTAACCTGCGGAAGATTCAGGCTGAAGCTGGAAACGTTTTCGGGTTCAAAGCCCATGTTCACTTGTTGCAACTTCCAAAAGGCGCGAATCATGAGGCCGGATCCGATAACGAGGATCACCGCGAGCGCGATCTCCGTGATGACGAGGCTCTTGCGCAGCACCTGACCGCCTCCGCGAATCGCGCGCTGGCCGGCGCCGCGAATCCAGTTAGCCAGATTGCGTTCACTCACCTGGACCAATGGCGCGAGACCGAAGAGAAATACAGCGACGACCGCAACTGCGATCGTAAACGCGAGTACGGGAACTCCAACGCCAATCTCCTCCGTGCGCGGCACGCTGTCAGGCGCAAACAGCAGCAGTACTTTCAACCCGCCGACGGCGAGAGCGATTCCCAGAATCGACGCGATCACAACCAGCACGAATCCCTCGGCAACGAACTGCCGGACCATTCGTTGTATGCCCGCGCCCAAAGCCAAACGCACGGCAAACTCACGATGACGTGATTCCGCGCGAGCGAGCAACAGGTTCGCGACGTTCACACACGCAATCAGTAAAACAAAACCAACCGCGGCCATGAGCAGCCACACGGCTTTGCGAGCTGAGCCGACGACGTCTTCATGAAGGCCCAGCATAATCACCGGATGGTTTTGCGTGTTGAGCAAGTGCTGCGCGCGACCTTCGCTCTTCCAGCCGGTCATCAGGCTCGTCATCTCGCTCTGCGCCTGTTCGACAGTCACGCCGGGTTTCAACCTGCCGATAACCGACAGAAAGTGCGAAGCACGACTACCCGGATTCGCTGCGTCGAACTGGAACGGCAGAACCACGTCAACCTGATCGTTGCTACCTGGAGGAAAGGCGAAACCAGCGGGCATCACGCCAACAACCGTCGTCGGGGTCGAGTTGACCTGAATCTGTTTACCGATGATGTCGTTTGCGCCGCCGAAGCCTCTTTGCCACAGACCATGCGAGATGATGGCAGCTTTTGGTCCACCACTGCGATCCTCTTCTTCAGTGAAGTTGCGGCCACGTTCCGGTTGCACTCCGAGCACATCGATCAGGCTGCGTGTGATAACGGCTGACGTGACGCGAAGCGGCTCACTCTCGGTGCCGACGTTCCGCCCACCCGGCGCCCACGCGCCAATTGCTTCCCACGATTTGGCCTCGCGTTGAATGTCGAGGAGTTCGGGAGGTGACATCCAGAACTTCCGGAGCTGCATCGTCGGAAATTCACTGTAGACGCGGATGAGTTGATCCGGTTGGCGGTATGGCAACGGCCGTAACAGAACCGAGTTGACAACGCTGAAGATGGCCGAGTTTGCGCCTATGCCCACCGCGAGGGTCAGAATGGCGACGGCCGTGAAGGCGGGGTTCTTTTTCAACATGCGCAGCGCATATTTCAGGTCCTGTAGGAACGTTTGCATCGGTGGTGATCCTCCGGCGGAGCTTTACGTATTGGGTTTTGGCTTGGTTCACCAAAAGTGGTTCAACTGCTTAACACCGCCAGAACCCGGATGATGGCACAATATCCATACACTTTTTGAATAGAAAACCTGCCCGGGCGGTGTTATTTCTCAGAGCAAACTTCAGCAGGAGTCCCAAAAATGAGAACGAGTCTACTCAGGATCGTCGCCGGGCTGATACTACTCACAGTCTTCTTCAACTCAGCAGAAGCTCAAAACGCGCCGGCACGTCGTGAAGGTGAGATCTGGTTTGAGCCGACGAAGCTGGAAGTCGGCGGTCAAACGTACGAAGGTGAACGCGGACATTTGGTGGTTCGTGAGAATCGCAAGAACCAGAACTCAAACTTGATCGAGCTCGTTTTCGTCCGGCTGAAGAGTACCAGCGACAAACCGGGTTATCCGACAGTGTATCTCGATGGTGGCCCAGGTTCGTCCGCAACCGGCATCGCCAATGTTCCTGACTACATGCGCGCGTTTCACAAACTGCGCGAAGTGGGCGACGTCATACTCCTGGACCAGCGTGGTGTCGGTCGTTCGAAACCGAATCTAACGCATCTCGCGTCCGCATCGTTGCCGCTGGACGTTTTTGCCGATCGGGAAGTCGCGTTGCGAACATTCAGGGAACGGGCGAAGGCTGCTGCCGATTACTTTCGTTCGAAGGGAGTCGACATCCTTGCTTACAACTCGATCGAAAGCGCCAGCGACGTCGACGATCTGCGCAAGGCTTTAGGCGCGGAGAAACTGAACCTTGTCGGTTTCAGTTATGGCACGCACCTCGGCCTGGCTTGTATTCGTTATCACGGAAAGAACCTGAATCGCGTGGTGTTGGTGGGAACGGAAGGTCCGGATCATACCGATAAGCTTCCGAGCACTTCCGATGAGTCAATCCGCCGGCTGTCAGCCATCGTCGCGAACGATCCGGAACTCGGACAGAAGATGCCTGACCTGACAGGCACGCTCAAACGAATACTCGATCGTCTCGACAAAGAACCGGTGACAGTTACGATAACGGACCAGCGCAGCAAAAAGCCTGTCGACGTTAAAGTCGGAAAGATGGGGTTGCAGTTTTTGATCATGCGCGACCTCGGCGACACGAACGATCTGCCGGTGTTTCCGCTTTGGTTTTACACGATGGACAAAGGCGACTATTCGATTCTCAAACGCTTCGTTGAAAGACGCTATAACCAATTCGGCGGCGGCATTTCCGTCATGACGCTCGTGATGGACATTTCATCGGGCGTCAGCAAAGCGAGAAAGAAGCGGATTCAAGACGAAGCACGCACCGCTTTGCTCGGCGACATTGTGAACTTCCCGATTTCTGAAATGGGAGACGTGTTTGGAAATCCGGATCTCGGCGACGCCTATCGTTCGCCGATAAAAACCGATGTTCCGACTCTGTTTTTTAGCGGCGTGCTGGATAACAACACGCAGCCGTTTCAAGCAGACGAAGTGCGAAAGACGTTCAGGAACAGCACACACATCGTAATCGACAACGCGGGCCACGAAAGCATGGTCGTCGATCCGCAGGTTCAGCAAGCGATGGTCAAGTTTTTAAGAGGTGAGGACGTCCGCAAAGTTAAGATCGCATTGCCGGCGCTGAAGTTTCAGCCGTTGCCTTAGTTGTTACTTGACTACGCGGAACGTGGTCGTCAACGTCGCTGCAGAGTCGCCGCCGGCCCATACGTCGAAAGTCGCCGGCTCCTGCACCCAGCCTTTCGCCGCTGAGCTCCAGTAAGTTAGTTCGGACTTTCCGAGCGTGAAGCGCACGGTCTTCTTCTCGCCTGCCGCGAGTGCGATGCGTTCGAAGCCTTTCAGTTCACGCACCGGCCGCGACGCACTGCCTGAACGCTGGTGAACGTAGAGTTGCGCGACCTCCTCACCTGCCCTGCGTCCCGTGTTTTCAACGTCAACCAATACCTCGAGAGTCTCCCCAATCTTCGCTTCAGCTTTGTTCATACGCAGATTCGAGTATGCGAACGTCGTGTAACTCAGACCGTAACCGAATGGGAAGAGCGGCGATGATGGTATGTCCCAGTAGCGAGACTTGAAGTCTTTGGCAGTCTCCGGGTTTTGTGTGAGGTTGTGAGCGTAGTAAATCGGAATCTGTCCCGAACTGCGTGGCCACGTGACCGGAAGTTTGCCGCCGGGAGTGGCATCGCCCCAGATCAGATCGGCGACCGCGTTTCCACCTTCACCGCCGGGATGCCACGCTTCGAGGATCGCGGGCACACGATTCACGGCCCACGAGATATCCAGCGGGCGTCCATTGATCAGCACCAGCACTGTCGGCTTGCCGAGTGTGGACACTGCTTCCAGCAATTCGCGTTGCCGCCCGGGCAGATCGATCGTGGAATGCGACGCCGCCTCACCGCTCATCTCCTCGTGCTCACCTAAGACGAGCAGCACCAAGTCCGACGAGCGTGCAAGCGCAAGCGCTTTATCAAACTCTTCACGCGCCTGTGTTTCGGACCATGCGGCAGGCCGCGGGCCGCTGAATAGATCGAAAATTGACGGATACGATCGACGGATCTCGACGCCTTGGGCGTAGTCAACCTTCACACTTGGTCCAACCTTCTCGCGGATGCCATCGAGGACGCTGACGGCTGTTCTCCTGTCGTCCGCCAAAGTCCATGGACCACGCATGTCGCGTTTGGAGTCGCCGAGTGGTCCAATGACGGCGATGGACGAAGTCTTTGGATCGTTCCTGGTGAGGGGCAACAGGTTGCCTTCGTTGCGCAGCAACACCGCCGAGCGTTGCGCGGCAATGCGCGCGAGTTGCCGGTGCTCCGGGTTGTTGTGATGCGACGCCACCGCCGACTCGTCGACGTAAGGATTCTCAAAAAGCCCCACGCGGAATTTCGCTTCCAGAATACGGCGCGCGGCGTTGTCGATCTGCGCCGTCGTAATGCGACCTTCTTTAACAAGCTTCGCGAGATTGTCGGCGTACGCGGTTCCGACCGGGCTACTCGGAAGCGACATCTCCATGTCGACGCCGGCCGTGAGCGCACGGAACGCTGCGTCAGCCTTGTCCGCCGCAAAGCCGTGGGTGACGAGATTGCCGACGGAGTCTGCGTCACTTACCACGAATCCCTTGAAGTTCCACTGTTTGCGCAAGACGTCCTGTAGCAGGAACGCATTGCCGGTCGCGGGCACGTCGTTGAGATCCATGTACGCCGACATCGTGCAACCGACGCCGGCGTCGACCGCTGCTTTGAACGGTGGGAAGTAGACGTTATAGAGCTGCGCATCGCTGAGATAGGCGGAGTCATAATCGCGACCTCCGTCGGCGGCGCCGTAACCCGCGAAGTGTTTCATGCAGGCAAGCACACGGCCCGGAGCGGCTGGATCGGAGCCTTGAAAGCCGCGGACCTGCGCGGCAGACATCTTTGCGCCGAGATACGGATCTTCGCCCGCGCCTTCGACGATGCGTCCCCAACGTGGATCGCGTGCGATGTCGACCATAGGCGCAAACGTCCAGCGGACTCCGGCCGCGTGTGCCTCGCGCGCCGCCACGGTTTGAGCGCGTTCGACCAGAGCCGGATCCCACGAGGATGCCATCGCGAGCGGCACCGGAAAGACGGTGCGAAAGCCGTGAATGACGTCAAAGCCGAACAGCAGTGGAATCTTCAAGCGCGATTGTTCGACCGCAACTCTCTGAAAGCGATTGATGATGGCGGGATCTGTGACGAAGAGTAACGATCCGACCTTGCCTTCGCGGATGGCGGGCTCCATCATCTCTGGTCGCATCAACTGCGTGAAATAGAAGATCTGGTTAAGCTGTCCGATCTTCTCCTCGAGCGTCATCTTCGCCAGCAACGCGGCGGCGCGTTTCGAGACCTCCGCCTCGCGGCTCGCTGTTTGGCCCAGGGTCCGTGCGACGGGCATGAAAAGAGATAGAATCAGGAGAAGACATTTCAGTTGGCGCATTGTTTGTCCTTTGAAGGCGTGTTCAGCGGGATTTTTACGATCTTTTACTGAACAGAGCAAGCGGCCTGGTGCACGTCTAATTTAAAGACGAAAGGGAGATTCGTTGTTATGAGCCGTTTAGCACAACTGACACTCTTACTTGCTTCCTCATGGTTATTTATCTCCTGCCCGTCCGGCAACGTGTCTCCGAGCGCATCGCAACAGCCGTTATTCACCAACGCTCCCGGTTCGCCGGTGTCGGTACAAGGTGGACCGAGCAATGTTCTGATCGCCGACATGAACAACGATCGAAAGCTCGATCTCGTCGTCGCCGTTGGACGCGACCGTTCGATCGCCGTCCTCGAAGGTAAAGGCAACGGCCAATTCGGCGCGACCCTAAGCAACACAAGCCTCGCTGATGGTCCAAGCGACATGGCAACGGGCGACTTGAACGGCGATGGGAATCTCGACGTTGCCGTCACCTCTCACGACAGCTACAGTGTGACGCTATTAACAGGAGACGGTAAGGGCGGTCTGACGAAAGCGCCGGCTCCGATCGTGATGAAGTTAGGCCAGCATCCACATACGCATGGCCTCGCAGTCGCTGATGTCAATCGCGACAATACACTCGATCTGATCACCTGCAACAACGAGGATAACGATATTTCAGTCGCACTCGGAGACGGACGCGGTAATTTTATGCGTGCTGCCCAGTCGTTCCCCGTTGGTCCAAGCCCATATCCGTTTGGCGTCGGCGACGTGAACCACGACGGCGCTCCGGATATCGTCGCCACTGCCTCCGCAACTGGTCCATCACGGAGAGAACAACTTCCGCTGAGTCGCGCATTGACGTTGCTCCTGTCTGACGGTAAGGGTGGCTTCTCACCACACCGGCTTCCTATCCGTACCGGCGAACCGTGGTTTGTCGCCATTGCGGATCTGAACCGCGATGGTAAGGCAGACATCGTCGCCACTCATCACGAAATAAGTGCATTGACTTTAATGATCGGCGACGGTCGCGGCGGATTCAACGAGGCGAATGGATCTCCATTCGACTTTGGAGCGTTTCTTCATTTAATCACCGCCGATGTGGACCACAACTCGACGATGGACGTCGTTGCGACGAGCGGCGACAAGATACACGTGCTCTTAGGCGATGGACGCGGTGCTTTTAAACCGGCGGCGTCGATACCGGTTGGACCAGGAGCATGGCGGATGGCCGCCGCTGACCTTAACGCCGACGGCGCGATCGATGTCGTGACCAGCAATTCGGAAGGTAACAGCCTCAGCGTATTGCTGGGGAAACCTGCCACCGCCGGCAAGTGATTCGCACGCGAAATTGAGCGTTTTTGCCGTCGGAGGAATCACACCTTGTCGAACGGATGGGATGATCTTTGAGAAACGTCGCAAGTTTTGTCCATGCCCGGCGTCAGTTGATGTAAACCAACAGCTTGTCTCCGTACTTCTTAAACTGGAGTTCATACGGCAACGGGCGGAAGTAAAGGAGCGACGTTTTGAAATTCATCACGTTGGCGAAATCATAGGCCTGGCGGATTTGGGGAGAGACTTTGGTGGCGAGGCGTGAGTCGTTTACGGGAACTAAGACGAGCAGTTTGAATTTGTCTTCGAACCACTTCTCACTTCCCACAACGTTCACGCTCTCGAGATGGAAGTTGCCTAACTTTTGGACCGACTTGAACAGCTCGTCGTAAGTGAAAGTGAATTTGAACGGAAAGCTGAACTCGGTGACGGTCTCTGCGCCGGAACGTTTCGGAGTTCCTCTCACGTCGGCAAATCGCGGAGTCCGCTCGATCTTCGCCACTTGCGAATCCAGAGAAACGACGAGTTTCTTCTCGACGAGGAGATCGAGAAAGCTCTTCTCATTCTTTTTCTTCGTCAACTCCGCATCGGCAGCCAGCTTCAATATCTGTTCTTCGTCGTTTTTCAAATAGACGAGAACGTACGCTTGATGTTCGGTGTGCTCGTGCGGACCTCCGTTTTTCTTGAACAGGAAATCAAGCGCGAGCGCAGGCTGTTGATTCGTGTCTTCGTGGTAGATCGAAATCCTTGGCAGATACGATTCCCAAACTGGAGCATCTCTTTGCGCAAACGCTGTCGATGCGCCAAGAAACACGACGAGGATCAACAGCCAGGCCGTTCGCATGGAAACACTCCTTTTATTGTTTGCTTTCGCTTCCTTCGTACACGGTCACCAACGAACGATCTTTAACCTTAGCGACATCGAGCGGCTTGACCTTCTTCAGTTCAAACGCGCCTTGCTCTTTCTGTAACAGCGTCAGACGGCCACGTCCTTTCCAAAAACCCGTTTCGATTGTGACTTTGGCGTAGTACTCTTCGCCTTCTTTGATAGTCACGGTGAAGCCCGTCTGCTTGTCGCCCATATTGCAGGTGTGTTCGCCCGGATCGAGATCGATGGCGAAGTAGCGGCCGTTGTCCATGCGTGCGAGTTCTTTGCTATCGCAATAGACCGACGGCTCGAGCGCTGATCCGGTGAACTGTTTGATGCGATAAAAGTAGATTCGGCCTTTGGTCTTGGTTGTCGCCGGTGTTTCGGTCGCGGCCGGTGCGTGGCTCGGCGTCGGCGCCGGATCCTGTGCGTTAGAGGTTGTGACGGCGAAGAGGAGGAGCAAACACACAACTGCAAGTTTGGAGGAACAGTTGATTCGAGTCATTTTTCATCTCCAGGAGGTTTTGGCGTTCTTTTCTGAAACTCCGTCGTAATTTTACTTCCACAGAGGCGTCGGAACCAATATTTTGTTGGGCCGTCACCAACCCCATCGAAATTTAGACGCGATCGTTCCGTGCCTCCAATTGCTGTACATCAGCAAGGTCTTGCAGACGCGCGGAAGCTTTCTTATTCCTAATCAGGTGATCGCGAGAAATAACAAACGCGGGCACACCGCCGAACAAGGTCTGCAAACGATCCGGCCACGCCTCCGCAAACTCGACGCCGTCAATGTTGGTTATGATGTCGATGCGTAATGGCGGCAGCCCAATCTGAAAGATCGTGTTCTTTCTGTCCAAATCATCGACCGTGAGACCTCCCAAAGGTGCGCCGAAGTCCGAAAGGGCTTGCAAAACCTTATGAGCGTTCGACGTTTCGGGGCGCACCCAAAGATCGAGGTCTTTGGTCGCGCGTACGTGACCGTGCGCCGCCAGCGCGTGAGCACCGACGATCAGGTATTCAACGTTGTGCGCGTTGAAGGCGAGTAATAGTTCTTTGAAGTCTGGGTTCACTGTCGGAAGCTTCGTTCCAGGACATGCAAAGGTTGGTGAGCGTCCAGACGGCTTCGATCCGCTCTTCAGGAGTGGCCTGGGACCAGTCGTCGTCAGGCGGCTCCGGGGCTCCGTCGCGAATGACCCGGACTGTGATTCGGTCGTAAGATGAATCGTCGGACATGCGAGGAAATTATAACACGCGAGGCTCCTCGCCTCCCTGAACCCCGATTGTTTCACCATAAAACTCTTTCGCGGATCGCAGGTCGTCACCCGAAAAAACCACTTTGACAGCTTCGAGGTCCGAGCGTAGACTGCGGGCCTCCACGTTATCTTTAATACACACAGAGAGACGAGCATGATGCTGCGCACAAACCGATTCAGCGTTGTATTCCTGGTCGCTTTAGTTTTGCTCCTGCAGGCTCCGACAACTTCACAAACGCGTCTATCAAAGAAAGCGACCCGCAAGGACCACACGCCCAAGAAACGCGAAACGCCGAGGCCAAATCTCGCGACTGAACCAACGCTCTACGTCGTCGGCTACGCTCATCTCGACACTGAATGGCGCTGGGAATATCCGCAAACTATCGGCGAGTATCTCCCGAAGACGCTGCGAAACAACTTCGCGCTGTTCGAAAAATACCCGAACTACATCTTCAACTTCAGCGGCGCAAATCGCTATCGTCTAATCAAAGAGTATTACCCGTCGGATTTCGAAAGACTCAAACAATACATCGCCGCGGGCCGGTGGTTTCCGGCCGGGTCGTCGATGGAGGAAGGCGACGTTAACTCGCCGAGCGCCGAGTCGATCTTTCGACAAATCCTGTACGGGAACAACTGGTTTCGCAAAGAGTTTGGCATGGCCAGCGAGGAGTACATGCTGCCCGACTGTTTCGGCTTTCCCGCTTCCCTGCCCAGCATCTTGTCCCACGCCGGAATCAAAGGTTTCTCCACGCAAAAACTCTCATCGGCCTGGCAGCCGGCGCCCCACGTCGGTGGACCAGACTCGCCGCAACAGACTCCCGTCGGGATTCCCTTCAACGTCGGATTGTGGGAAGGACCAGACGGTAAAACCGTTATCGCCGCTTTGAATCCGCTGAGCTACGGCAGCCAGGTGACGTACGACATCAGCAAGTCTCCGTCTGCCGCCGCCGGGTCGCGTGGCAGAGGGCCGGAGGATTGGGTCAAGCGAATCCAGATCAACGGAAACTTGACGGGTATCTTCGCCGACTATCACTACGTCGGCACGGGCGACGTAGGCGGCTCGCCTAATGAAAACTCAGTACGGTTGATGGAAGCGATCACGACGAAGCGCACGGCATTGCTGCCGCAAGCTGGCCCACCGACCGAGACGAACCCGATGGTCCAGGTCGGCGATGGTCCGATCAAAGTCGTCTGGTCCAAGGCGGATCAGATGTTCCTCGATCTCATGCGCTGTTGCCCAACCACCAAACTACCGCGATACAAAGGCGATCTCGAGTTGATCAACCACTCCGCCGGTTCGCTGACGTCGCAGGCTTATCAAAAACGTTGGAACCGCAAGAACGAACTGCTGGCTGATGCTGCTGAGAAGGCGTCGCTGGCGGCTGAGTGGTTGGGCGTCCGTGCGTACCCTCGCGAGCGACTGAACAATGCGTGGACGCTCGTGATGGGCGGCCAGTTTCACGATCTCTTACCCGGCACTTCGACGCCGAAGGCGTTTCAGTTTGCGTGGAACGATCAGGTTCTCGCGATGAACCAATTCGCCGGTGTCTTAACAAGCGCGACCGACGCTGTCGTCTCGGGACTCGATACCCAGGCGAAAGGCGTGGCGCTCGCAGTCTACAATCCGTTGAACATCGCGCGCGAAGATGTAGTTGAGGCGAATTACGGGGGATCAGCGCGAGGTGTGCGGGTCGTTGGACCAGACGGCGGCGAAGTGCCGTCGCAGTTGAGCAATGGAAAGGTGTTGTTTCTCGCGAAGGTTCCGTCGGTTGGTTACGCCGTCTACGACGTGCAGGAAACAGACACGCCGTCGACGTCCACAGAGTTGAGAGTGACTGAGTCGTCACTCGAGAACGGGCGCTATCGTGTCGAGATCGATCAGAATGGCGACGTGTCGAGCATCTTCGATAAGAAGGTCGATCGTGAACTCCTCGCCGCTCCGCATCGTCTCGCACTCTCGACCGACAATCCACGCCAATGGCCCGCATGGAACATGGATTTCGAAGACGTACAACGCGCGCCGCGTGCTTTCGTCAGCGGGCCGGCAAAGATTCGCATCGTCGAAAGCGGCCCGGTGCGGGTGTCGTTGGAAGTCATACGCGAGACGGACGGCTCGCGTTTTTCACAGACGATCAGTCTTGCCGCTGGTGACGCAGGCAATCGTGTAGAGTTTGACAACATGGTCGACTGGAAGGTGAAACAGACGAATCTCAAAGCGACGTTCAACTTAACTGCGCAAAACAAGCTCGCGACGTACAACTGGGACATCGGCACCATTCAACGGCCCAATGCTTATGACCGTCAGTTTGAAGTCGCTTCGCATCAGTGGATCGATCTGACGGACCAGAGCAGTTCTTATGGAGCGACTGTGCTGACGGATTGTAAATTTGGTTCCGATAAACCCGACGACCATACGCTCCGATTGACACTCGTGCGCACGCCGGGAACCCGCGGAGGTTACGCCGATCAGGGCACGCAGGATTGGGGACGTCATGAGTTCACTTACGGCCTCGCCGGACACGGCGGTGATTGGCGCGCGGCGCAAACCGACTGGCAGGCGTATCGTCTGAACCAGCCGCTGATCGCATTTGAGACCACGAAACATCCCGGACCACTCGGCAAAAGTTTTTCCCTGCTCCGCGTCAACAATTCCCGCGTCAGAGTGCTCGCAACCAAGAAGGCTGAAAACAGCGACGAGTGGATCATTCGTCTCGTCGAGATTGACGGGAAAAGAGCTGACGACGTGCGCGTCTCGTTTGCTGGTCCAATCTCTGCGGCGCGCGAAGTTAACGGTCAGGAGCAACCGTTAGCGACGGCCACTGTTACGAAAGGCGAGTTGGTTGCGTCTTTCACTCCCTACCAGGTACGCAGTTTTGCCGTAAAGCTCGCGGCGCCAACGGCGAAACTCACACCCGCACAATCACAACCAGTCACGCTCGAATACGATCTATCCGTTGCGTCGCGCGATGGGCGGCCCGCCGACGGTAGCTTCGATTGGTGGCCCAACAATCAGAATGCGTCGCAAGGCAAAGCACTCCCGGCCGAACTGTTGCCGCGCGAGATCGTCTATGCAGGAATACGTTTTAGTCTCGCGCCGGTCGGCGAAGGACGGCCTAATGCCGTCGTCCCGCGTGGACAAACGATCGCTCTCCCGAACGGCAAATACAACCGAATATATCTGCTCGCCGCGGCGGCCAACGGAGATCAGAAAGCTGACTTCAACGTCGGCGACAAATCGTTTCCGTTGACGATCCAGGACTGGAGCGGCTTCATCGGACAGTGGGACGATCGCAGGTGGGCCCAACGAGAAGTCCAAACACAACCGCGCACGCCGCCGGCGGGAACTCCGCCTGACATTGCGGCGCAAATGTTACGAACGAGAACGAGGATCGATCCTTACGCGGAGATGACCGGCATCGTCCCGGGGTTTATCAAACGTACGCCAGTTGCGTGGTTCGCTTCGCATCGACATTCTTCCGACGGCGCGAATGAACCTTACGCGTATTCTTATCTGTTTGCTTACGCCATTGACATGCCCGCCGGCGCAAAGACGCTGGTCCTTCCGAATAACGAAAGGATCCGTATCCTCGCTGTGACTGTCGCAAACGAATCGGGAAGTGTGCGGCCGGCGCAGCCGCTGTACGACACATTGGAACGCTAAAATGTGGCTTAGACTCGCATTCGCTATTGCCGCGACCCTGACTGCCCTTTCAAACACTCATGCTCAAGTCACGGTCACGATGGACCATAATCCGGTTGGAACCGGCAAGTTCACTTTCAATCGTGTGCCCGCGCCGTCGAAGGATGACGCCGCAACGGGAGCGAAGTGGCTACTGTTGGTAGGTGAACTCGACTCAAATGCCGTCGGGTTCGCTGCACTGAATGATGGACTGCTTCCCACGAACCAAGATCAACCGACCGCAAACTTCTTCTCGCGCGCGGGCAGCAGTGGCGGGCGTTTCCGTCTGGATCTCGGGAAGCTGGTGGACGTCGCTCAGGTTAACTCCTACTCGTGGCATCCCAACTCGCGCGGGCCGCAAGTCTACTTGCTTTACGCCAGCGATGGCGCCGATCCGAAGTTCAATGCTGAACCGAACGGTTACGTCGATCCGACTACCGCCGGTTGGAAGCTTCTGACGATCGTCGATACACGACAGAAGTATGGTCCAATGGGTGGGCAATACGGCGTGAGTGTCGCCGGCGCAAACGGCAGCCTGGGCAAGTATCGTTATCTGCTCTTCGACACGGTCGCGACAGAAACCGAAGACGACTGGGGCAACACGTTCTACAGTGAGATCGACGTGATCGAACGAGTGCCATCAAGATGAATCGTCAGACTCTTGTCTGGCCGGGAGGGCCAAGTCCGCAGCGCGCGGATTAGCTTTTGATTGGACCTTCTCTTCATCGTCGCTATAACTAGAAACGTGTCGAAGGATCTTTGCTATAGAGCGCAGTAGTGGATGTAAGATCTACTTTCGTTCAGGGAGTCGCTTAGCTGAGGATGCGCACTTGGATTTCGGCATTCCAACAGGTTTACTGACGTAGCTTATGGTGTTTATCTTTCCGTCATGCGTAACCGACAAAGCAATTCCACGGTGGCGATATTCGACTTCCAGCACGGGACCAGAAGGTGATTCATACAGTGGCGCTGATTCTTCATTACCCAAGCAGTCATCAAAAGCATATCTAGTAAGGATAAAATCTGGACCAAAATGCTTCACGGCCTCTGACTTTGTTAAATTGTGAGGATTCAAATTGATTCCTAACACGACATCCGTGCGTTCATCGATGACAACTGTTAAGTCTCCCCTGAATGGATTCCTGCTGTCGTAGACATACCATATTTCGAGATTCTCATCCTCCTGCGTTTGGCCAGTCGGCCTGTCCACTCTTTTCGGCTCCCCAAGCAAACGCACTACATCGGTCCGGTATGATTTGCCAATTGCCAAGCCTAGATAAGTTCCGGCTCGCCATTCACGATCATTTTGCAACCGGTTTGTGCCAGTCTGTTGTCTTACCTGTTTAGGCTGTTGGGGTGCAGCTGATGAGGAATACGATTGAAGTATCAGCTGAATTGAGAGCGCGCACAGAGTAAGGATGCGTTTCATTGTGCCTCCGATTCTTCACAAGGACGATTGACGTATCTTTCGGGGTTTATTATCCCCCCATTTACTCGGACGCGGAAATGTAAATGGTGCGTGATAACTAGATCGCGCAATCTGTGTAGTCGCTGACTTATTTATACGTCTTCCCATTGTGCTGGATCCACCCAGCCACATGCCGGCCGCGCGGATCGTGGTGAGTCCAGTGGATGAGGCCCCCTTTTTCGTTCCACACATACTCGCCACTGAACCGAACGCTGTCGCCAACGTCGAGTGCGTCGATTCGTGGAGCGATGTCGATGTTGTGGGTGATCAGAACGGTTTGTCCTGACGCTAGCTGAACGATGAAGCGTTGATGTCGGGAGCCGTTCAGATCGTCAGACAGAATGCGAGTCACTGTGCCCTCGCCTTCAACCTGTATGTCGCTGGCTCGATTCGCGAACGCTCGGCCGATGGCATCGTCGTCGACCGACGCCGCGCCAGCGCCGGCGTTAGTGCGCGTAATGAGGAACGCTTTCTTCGGACACGTTCCGACAAGACTGCCCTGAGCCTCTGTCGTAATCGAGAACTGCGGTGGCACCGGCGACTCGCC
Organism: Pyrinomonadaceae bacterium; assembly: GCA_035760365.1. Classification (GTDB taxonomy): domain Bacteria; phylum Acidobacteriota; class Blastocatellia; order Pyrinomonadales; family Pyrinomonadaceae; genus PSRF01. The sequence goes on along the minus strand of DASTTB010000042.1, from coordinate 121,761 downwards.
GCAGATGATGTCGCCGTTTTCGGGCCGTTTTACTAACAACTCAGCGCCATCGCCGCAAGCTGAATTGCGCTTGTAACCTACGACAACCATGCCACTCGGCACAGCCGCCAGTTTGCAGATGACGGGCGATGGCTTGCGCGTCTTGCGCGCCGTTTTCTGAGCGATAGATTCTGACGGAACCAAACTAACGAGCAGCGATAACAGCAGAAACTTAATCACACATGGCATTTTGAGATCCTCGGTGCGTTGTTGAAATTATGAGGCGTAGTGGGACAACGATGCGTGAACGCAAAATTCAAACTAGCAAATCCGCGTCGAAACGATCAAGCATGTTTTGGCAGTGTCCTAATTTGAAATTCGTTTTTATCCGTGTCCCCTATGAGCGTTGCCTTAGCTGATGTTGCGCACACAGGAAGAACACGGATTAAAAAAGATCACGTCAGATTAAGACACCACCCATGTTTTCGTTAGCTTTCTGAAAGTTTTCAGAATACGTTATCCTCATTCGCCAATTACAAATTCAAGAGTGTCAATGAAATGAACGATACAAATCCTCTCAGCAACTGCCGTTTGGCGCTGATCGGCTGCGGCGTCATGGCTGAAGCCATCATCGCCGGACTGTTGCGTAAACAACTCGTTACTTCCGATCAGATCGTCGGCAGTCACCCGCGTGCGGCCCGCCGCGAAGAGTTACAGAGCAAGTACGGCATTCAGATGTTTGAGCAAAACAAAGACGCCGCGCTCGCTGTTTACCCCGATGCACCAGACCGCGGTTCCGTACTCGTTCTCGCCGTTAAGCCGCAACGCTTGCGCCGCGTACTCGAGGAACTAAAAGGCTCGGTCCATCAGGATCAGGTCGTCGTCTCGATCGTCGCCGGCGCAAAGATCGAAACGATCGCCGACGAACTCCTGCACGCCGCCGTCGTGCGCACGATGCCAAACACACCCGCTCAGATCGGCGAAGGTGTGACGGCATGGACGCCGAGCGCCGCAGTCAATCAGAAACAGGAGCACCAGGTCCACGCGATGCTCAACGCGCTCGGCAAGACTGTTCGCGTCGAGAACGAGCGCCAGATGGATATGGCAACCGCACTGAGCGCGACTGGTCCAACCTACATCTTTCTGATGATGGAAGCGCTGATCGATGCAGGCGTTCACATGGGATTCTCGCGACATGTGGCCCAGGAGCTGGTCCAACAGACGATGATCGGAGCAGTCTTGTTTGCGAAAGAATCGCAGAAGCATCCGGCCGAGTTGCGCAACATGGTCACGTCACCCGGCGGTACTTCCGCGGAAGCGATCTATCAGATGGAGAAAGGTAGTTTGCGAACGGTGCTGTCGAAAGCGGTGTGGGCCGCGTTTCAGCGCGCCGAAGCGCTGGGCGAACGCCCCGCAAAAACCACCGAGCGTTAGCGGAGTCACGACACGGTCAGTACGACTTTGCCGAAAGTCTCATTCGACTCGAGACGCCGGTGCGCATCCTGGATCTGCTGGAGTGAAAAAACAGAATCGATCACCGGATGAATCGTGTCGTTCGCGAACAGCGGCACAACTTCATCCGCGAACGCGCGCGTAGTCGCGATCTTCTCCGGCAGAGATCGCGCACGCATCACCGTTCCGATGATGTGCAGACGTTTGCGCAAAATCTGATACAGATCGACGTCAGCCTTTCCGCCCGCAACACCGCCGATCAGGATGATCCGTCCACCAGGCGCCAACGCTTCCAGACTGGCGGCGAAGTATGGACCACCATTCAGATCTAGAACGACGTCAACTCCGCGACCGCCAGTCACACTCTCGGCGAACGCCCGAAGCTCCGCCAACGCACTCGGCTCCGGAACAGCGTATCCCGACTCCAAACCAAACGGCTTCGCGCGTTCAATCTTGTCCGGCGTGCGCGAAGTGCCGAACGCGCGTCCGCCCATCGCTTTGACGAGTTGCGTCGCGGCGAGCCCGACGCCGCTGCCAACCGCATGGACCAGCACGTTTTCTCCGGCTTTGAATCGTGCCTGGCGAAGTGCGTCGTGCGCTGTGATGAACACCTCGGGAATCGCGCCGGCAGCCGACCACTCGACATTCGCAGGCACAGCGGCAACTGCATCCTGATGCACGGTGACAAACTCGGCGTGCGCGCCGCCCCCGATGATGCCCATAACGCGATCACCTTCACGCCAGCGTTGTGTGTCAGTGCCTGACTCGGCGACTTCCCCGGCAAACTCCAGTCCCGAGATGTTCTGTGGAGCGTCCGGCGGCGCGGCATATCGACCCATTCTCTGAAGCAGGTCCGCGCGATTCAGCGCCGTACTCCGCACGCGAACGAGAATCTCCTCCGGCGCGGGCTGCGGCGTCGAAACCTCCTGAATCTCGAGAACTTCAGGCCCACCGAAACGAGTAATAACAACGGCTTTCATAGTTGTTCACATCACCTGTCTGATTTCTCGCCAGCTAGTTCACCGCGGAGTCGCAGAGAAACGCAGTGACATTCTTAAATAGAACACCACAGTAGTGTGGCAAAATCGTTGACACGCCATCCGGGCATAAAGTATTTTGGCGCATCAGGAACTAGAAGCAATGACGACCGCAGCAACTCAAACATTCACGACGTCGCGCCAAAACGATCAGTTGTGTGCTTGTTTGTGTTGTTGTACGCCGACGATTGAGCGGACTGACGTGTATGTAACATAGATTCTCAGCAATCATTAGCATTCACCAGGGCCGCTCATTTCGAGCGGCCTTTTTTTGCGCGCGTAAACAGCAGGAAGGATGACTTATGAGTACCCAACAACTAAAAACCACGGCTTCAGCGCTGGAGCTCTTCACCAAAATCCCTCGATTCCGGTTGCTCAATCTCAACACGCCGGTTGAACGACTCGATCGTCTCCGACAAGCCATACCCGGCGCACCGCGACTCTCGATCAAACGCGACGACTTAACAGGTTATCTCGGCGGCGGCAACAAGCTGCGCAAACTGGAGTACGTGCTCGCGGATGCGCGACTCCACGGCGCAACGACGATCGTCACCACCGGATCGATCACCTCAAACCTCGCGCGAACTACCGCCCTTACCGCGCGACGCCTGGGACTCAAGTGTGAACTCATCCTGAGCGGTGGCGATCCACAAGCAGCGCGTGCAAACTGGCGCGTCGCCGAACTACTCGGCGTGAAGATTCACAGTGTTGCGACGAGTAGCGAGCGCGCAATCAGAATGGCGGAAGTCGCGCATGAGTTGGAAGAGCGGGGCGAGCGCGTTTACGCGATTCCGTTAGGCGCGTCGAACGAAGTCGGTTCATTCGGAATGGTGTCCGCATTCGAGGAGTTGGGTATTCAACAACTCGAAATCGGCGAACAGTTCGACGCCATCGTCTTCGCCACTTCCTCGGGCGGAACTCAAGCAGGTCTCGAAGTCGGAAAACGATTGTTCAATTATCGCCACTTGCGTCTGCTCGGAATCAGCGCCGACGATCCGGCACAGACGATTCGCGACAACGCATTGCTGGCAGTTGGACCAATGCTTTCGCTCCTGGGCCAACCAGATCAGCCAACAACGGACGATATTTACGTTGACGACAGTTTTATCGGCGAGGGGTATGCCAAACCGACGACCGAATCAAAGGAAGCGCTGCGACTGTTTGCCGACACTGAGGGGATCTTGTTGGATCCTGTCTACTCGGGCAAAGCGGCGGCGGGTTTGATCGCGTACTGCCGTGAAGGACGTTTCAAACAAACTGATCGCGTGCTCTTCTGGCACACGGGCGGTGTGTTGACGTTGTTTTAAGTTTGCGGCTCCCAGTAGTCGGGCGTCTCTTGCAGGTTCGGATCGGGGCGTTCCATCCAACGCTCCGGGCGATGCAGTTTCATGAATCCGAACTGCTCGTACAGCCCGTGTGCGTCTTTGGTCGATAAGACCCAGCGGCGAAAACCCTGAAGTCGCGGATGAGCGAGAATCGTTTCCATTAGCCACTTTGACAATCCGCGCCCGCGATGCGGCGGCATAATGAACACATCGGCTACCCACGCGAACGTGGCGTAGTCTGTCACGACGCGAGCGAATCCCACCTGCTCGTCTCCGTGGTAAACGCCGAACGGAAGTGAGTTTTCGATCGAGCGTTTTACCACTTCCATCTTGCGTCCTGTTCCCCAATAAGAATCACTGCTGATGAACTCGTGAATAAGATCGAAGTTCAGTCGCGAACGATCAGTGCTGATCGTGTATTCACCGCGCTGCCAAACCTCAGTTTCAGACGAACTCAACTCTGTTTTCCTCCTGCTGCTGACAACATACAGGATCGCGGGCCATGAATCGATACACGACCCATGGCCCACGGCGAGTAGAGTCTTAAAGTCCCGGTGGGACGTACAGCAACCGGTTCGCTGAAAAGTAGACGTTCTTCACGACGCCGGGCGTTGCAGTAGTCGTCATGTACTGATGAACCTGCGCGGGCGTCGCAGTCGGATTCGTTTGCAGATAACGAGCGACAGCACCCGTAACTTGCGCCGTCGCCATCGACGCACCATGCATTACGGCACTCTGCGTCGGACCTCCGATCCACGCCGATTCAATGAAATGTCCGGGAGCAAACAGATCGATGATCGGGCCTTCCGCCGAAGCGAATAATCTCGTGTCCGTTGCGTCGGTTGGGCCAACGGTGATCGCCGACGGAACTCTCGCCGGCGATCCGGTCGCAAGCCCGTCGACGTTTGCGACGCCGGCCACGACCGTTATGCCATTGTTCGTGAGTTGTTGAACCGCGTCGTCGATCGCCAGGTCGCCGTCCATGTCGATCAAGCTCATGTTCACCACGGCCGGTTTCGTGTGGTTGAGAAGAATCCAGTTAAGCGCCTGAACTATGGCGTCGTTACTGATGCCGGGTCGCACGCGTGGCTCGCCGTTCTCGTAACGCTCGTAACAGTCGAAGAGCCTGCCGACGCGCAGCGGAAAGAAATTGACGCCTTTCGCCACACCGAAACTGGTCCCGCCGATGATGCCGGCAACGTGAGTTCCGTGACCGGCGCAGTCGCGACCCCAATCGTTCCACTGTTCCGTCGCGGGATCGAACACGAAGTCGTACCAATCGATGATGCGGCCCGTAAACTCGGTGTGCTGAAAGTTGATGCCGGTATCGACGACGTAGACGTTCACGCCTGCGCCGGTGCTCGTAAACTGGTAGTTGAAATTTCGCGGGAGAAATCTCTGATCCAGGCGGTCGAGGCCCCAGTTACGCGGCCGATCCTGGAACCCGATCGCGTCGCTCTGATCATTTTCCTGGACGTAGGCCACGATCGGCTCCTGGCTCATACGAAGAGCGGCGCGTTCGGTCATACGCGCGGCAAAACCTTTCACGGCCGAATCGTAGAGCCGGAAAACGTTGGCGTTGTAGCGAGTGGCAAGTTCGTTTGCTATCTCAAGAACTTTGTCAGCGGCTACGTTCTGATCGAAAACGACGATGTATTCGTTCGCAATCTTCTTTCGGGCTTTGAGAAATTTTGTTTTCGGCGCGTCGTCACGTTGCGCGCCCTGGTGCTGCGTGTTTGCCGAGCTGTTCAGCGCAGTGGAACCGAACAGAAAAACGATCGCGAGCATGAGTGTTGCAGTTGTCCTCATATCCGTCACTCCTTCAGTTATGCCTCATGAAATCGGTTGAATGTCGTGGTAAACTCCGCGGACTCCCCAAGTCGGGTCTGCAACTTAGACCAGCCGGCCGCCAAAGACTTCAAAACAACTTCAATAAGAATCCAAATGCTCGACAAAGATTTATCAACGACGCTTTATCGCTTCGGATCGTTTGAACTGGATCCCTCTGAGCGCAGTCTTTTCAAACGGCAAGAGTCGATTTCGCTTACTCCGAAAGCGTTCGACACGTTGTGTTTACTCGTGGAGAACAGCGGCCGGCTGGTGACCAAAGCGGAGTTGCTGGATAAGGTCTGGCCGGAGACGTACGTCGAGGAAAAGACTCTCGCGCAAAACATCTTCACGCTGCGCAAGACGCTGGGAACGGACGACGAAGGTCGCAACTACATCGAGACAGTACCGAAGCAGGGATACAGATTTTCAGCGGACGTATTCAAATTCCCGCGACGCGCTGAGGACATTGTCGCCGATGGGAAAACTGAGTTTCGGATCCATGTGGTGGTGAAGCGACTGTTGCCCGCGCTACTCATCGTCGCGCTTTTCGGCGTCATCGTTTTCGTTAGTAAAGATTATTGGACTAACGCCCCGAGTTTCAGCCGAGTATCGATAACAAAATTGACGAACGCCGGAGACGTCGGACCGATGGCTTTATCGCCGGATGGAAACCACGTCGTTTACGTCAAACGAGGTCCGGGACAGCAGAGCCTGGTCGTGCGGCAAACGGCATCCACCAGTCTGCTCGAGATCGTTCCGCCGCAAAAGATCGGTTTCATCGGCGCCGCCTTCTCTCCCGACGGAGGCACGATTTTCTACGTCACTCGTCCTTACGGCGGCAATATCTCCACCGTCTATCGCATTCCGTTGTTAGGTGGAACTCCCGTCAAAGTAGTTGACGACGCGGATAGTCCCGCGACTGTTTCTCCCGATGGAAAACAACTCGCGTTCATCCGGCTCGGATCGAATGGTCGCGAACGCAAACTCGTCATCACCCCGACCGACGGCACAGATGAAAAGGTGTTGGCGTCGACGAACGGCGAATACACTTTCGGATTACATGGACCAGCGTGGTCGCCCGACCAGAAACTGATCGCCGTCTCGACCTTTAATCCGCGCGCGCAATCAGGCGGCTACGGCATATCGGTCGTCGATGTGCAAAGCGGCTCGATCAAACAGGTCGGGAACGACGACTGGAATTGGATGGGCCAGGCCGCGTGGTCCGCGGCGGGCGATGAACTCGTGGTTACCGCAGCCGCCGGCTCCGATCCCGCGTTGGCGGATCAGATCTGGATCGTTAGTTATCCTTCCGGTGAGGCGCGGCGAATTACAAACGACGTCGATGGACATCTCGGTCTCGGTCTGTCACACAAGCAATCGATGATAGCCAGCGTCGTCAGCGATCGGCACGGCACGTTTTGGATCTCCGATGCGCAGGACGCAAAGCGAGCGACGCAAACTACCCGAGTCTCAGGCGATCGCTCCGCGCGAAGCCTCGGCATGTCATGGATGGCGGACAATCGTTTGGTTTATTCGTCGCAGGTGTCCGGCGCAGCGGAACTTTGGACCATGCGCGCTGACGGAGGCGACCAGCGACAACTCACTTCCGATCGACGCGGCAACACGATGCCCGTAGCAACCGCGGACGGTCAATACATCGTGTATTTGTCGGGAAGAGCTAACGAACGCCGTGTTTCGCGCGTCAACGTCGACGGTTCGGACCTCAAAGAACTCACACAGCCGAGCGCGATCGCCGGCGTCAGTGTCACGCCTGACAGCAAATGGATCGTTTACGCAGCCATCCGCGATCAGTCGCCGTCGCTAATGAAAGTCTCAATCGACGGCGGGGGGCCGTCGCAACTCTCACAGGCAAATGCAACTTTCCCGTCCGTATCTCCGGATGGCAAGTCTGTGGCTTGCTATGTCGTTACAACCGATCGGAAACGAAGATTGTCGATCATCTCATTCGATACCGGAGAGATCATCAAACAGTTTGACGTGTTCCTCGAATACAACCTGCCCTGGCTGAAATGGACGCCCGACGGAAAAGCTATCGCTTACGAAGTCAGTGCAAACGGCGTCTCCAATATCTGGAAGCAACCAATAGCCGACGGTGCGCCCGAGCAGGTTACGAATTGGGACTCTGACGTGATCTTTCGCTTTGATTGGTCCAAAGACGGCCGACTCGCCGTCGAACGTGGCATGTTTACGAACGACATTATCCTCATTCGCGATCAAGAGTGACGCGGCGCTGCTCATAAAACTCGAATACGAACTTCTTCTGCGCCGATGGTCCACCAAACAAGCCATCGTTGAAATCGTATTTCTTCATCTCGTCGTACGCCTGTTCCGCCGTCCAGCCGTCGTGCGTGATGCGGTATGCCGCCGTCAATGCGCCGGTGCGATGTCGTCCACCTTTACAGTGAACGTAAACCGGGCCGTTCGCGGGATCGTTTACGAGACTGAGAAAGTATTCGGTCTGTTCCTTCGTCGCCGCCTTGCTCGGTTTGAGCGGGATGTTGAAGTAGTTCAACCCCAGTTCGTTGGCCCACTGCCGGGCCTCGGGGACGTAATCTTTTCGCAGATCGACGATAGTTTTCACTCCCATGGCTTTCAACGCCGCCATTTGATCCTGAGTGGGTTGCGAACCGCGAAAGTAGTTGTCGTTGACTTTGCCGAAGTTCTTGATCGTGCGGGCGCGCGGCGACGGCGTGATGGCATTTTGCGCCGATGTGATAACGCCCGTGAGGGCCAGCATTAGCAGAAAACCTGCCGCTGCCAGCCCGTTCGAGCTATGGAACCCGTGTTGAGTACGCTTCATCTTCTCCCCCGCGTTACTTCGAAGCTGCAACCGGCGCACTCAACTTGTTCAACTGATTGATACGCTCGCGAATGACTGCGACGAAGCCGTCCATCGTTTGCTTGTCGTAGTTCGCGGCGCGAAACGCATCGCGAATCTGTTCGTCACTAAGTTCCGTCAGAAGCGATCCGATCCATCGCGCGTTTTCCACCGTGATGTTCTGCATCACGCGTTCTTTTCTTTCCTGACTGCTGCGATAGCTCGGTTTGAAGATCGACGCGAACACGCCCATTTTCTTCGGTGTCGTGTTGTAGTCGAATTTCACGAGGCCGTTTTCGACGCCGAGAATGAACTTGCTCGCGCGAAAATCTTCGAGCGTGTTTTTCGAACGCTTGCCGCCGAGACCGCCGACTTTGCCAAGTGTCGCGCCGACGTCGGTCGCGACGTAACGAGCTTCGAGTTCACCAGTCTCTGAGTTGTTCGTTCCGAGCACACGGTTGTTGCGAATACTCGTGTCGTAATTCGCAAGCAGGACCATGAGCACTTTCAGGCCATCGAGCTCGCGCGTCTTGACGAACGGATTGACTTCCCAATCCCAATTCTCGCCGCGCGAAATGTTTTTACGTTTCGGTTCAAAACGAGCGCCACGAACAACAGAGCGATTCTCGATGAACTCCTGTCCGCGAGTAAGCTTCGGCAGGTTCTTAATCTCAGCTCGATCGACGTAATAGGCTTCGTCCGCGAAGTAACCAACAGACCAGATAAGACGGCTCGCGACTGTTTCCGCCTGTGCTTCCGGTCCGACCTTGACGACCCACGTCACACCGCGGGCGTCAGTCACATCGAATTTTGGTGACTCGCCTGTTTGTTCTTCCTTCACGAAGGTGAACGGCGCGACAGGCGCGAGTTCAGCGGAACCGGGGCCAAAGGTCAGATTGCGCCGGGAAATATCGCCGGGGTCACGCCACAAAACCGGAACACCGGCGGGTTTCGGTTCTACTGTTTGCTGGGCGAATACTGGTACGGCTGCTAACGCGCTCAGCAGAATTGCGGCTACAAGCAATCTTCCAATAACGTTTGCGGACATGATGTGTAGTGTGTCTCCTGTGCGTGGGTAAGAACTCATTTGCTCTCACTCTCTTAACGCGCAAGACACACGTAAGAAAGGACCACTGGATTTAAAACTGTCTCTCTTGTGAGATCAGCGAGCGGTGGATGTGGATTGCCGCCATCGCGCCTTCCGCGGCGGCGACGACCGCAAGCTGTGAGCGCGGCGTGATGTCGCCGGCTGCGTAGACTCCGTGGACGCTTGTCTGCTGCGTTTCATCCACCCACAACAGATCCGACTCAGCGTCGAGGCGACAGCCGAGTGTTTCGTGAAAGTTAGACGCGAGTTCGGTACCGAGGTTGAAAAACAGCGCGTCGCATTCGAGCGGTTCACCTTCAGAGAAAAGAACACGCTTCAACTGCCGCGTTGACGTGTCGCCGTCGAGGCCGGTGACCGCGTCTGTTCGGGTCGCGACGCCGAGTTCCGCCAGCTTCGCGCGGTCCTCGTCCGGAACCTCGCGGTTGTCAGTGAGCAAAGTCAGTTGGTTCGTCCAGGTGAGAAGGTTCACGGCGAAAGGCGCCGCCTTCTGGCCGTGTGAAAGGACCGCGACGCGCCGGTCTTTCACTTCAAAACCATCGCAATCAGGACAATGAAAAACACTCGAACCATAGAACTCGCGAAACCCGGGACAGTCCGGCGTCAGATCGCGCAGACCCGTAGCCAGCAACAATCGCCGCGCGTCGAAAGTCCGCGACTCCGGACCGGCGACGACCCGAAAGCGTTCAGACGAAATGCGCTCGACGTTATTTACACACGCTTCGACGATCAGCCCGCCGTGGCTTGTCACTTCATCGCGGCCTCTCGCCAGAAGCTCGTTTGGGCGAATCCCGTGATGACCTAAAAAGCCGTGAATCCCGTGGGCATACTCGTTACGCGGGCTGTTGTGATGAAAGGTCAGCGTCCGGCGAAGATAGCGGGCGAGAAAAAGAGACGCAGACAAGCCTGCGGGCCCCGCGCCGATGACGATACAGTCGTAAAGATCATCAATCATGCCCGGCCGCGTCTCTAATTAATGACCGCGTTATCGCTTCTTCGCCGATTTCTTCGAACTCTTGGTCGTTTTTGACGAGGATTTCGAACTGCGCTTCGACGCCGATTTTCCGCTCACCCTTTTCGCCGCATGTCTCGTGCTGCTCGCCTTTTTGGCGGATTTATTCGAACCCTTGCTCGCGCCTTGACCTTGCTTGCGCATCTTCTCAGTCTCGAGTTCCTCTCCAAGAGCCTCGATCTCTTCCTGACCCAAGGCAGCGGCGGCCTTCTTGAACAGTTCGTTCTCTTCTTCCTCGACGTGGTGTTCGACGTTCTCCTGCAACACCTTCGCCTTGGCCTCCCACTCGTCGTCGGCGGTTTTCGCCCGGCCCAGTTCGCGCAAAAGCCTCTTGACTACGTCGTGCTCTTCATAAGCTTCGAGAGTCAGATCGTGCGTCTCCTTCGGTTCTTCGAGCGCGGGATAGAGGATCTTTTCTTCGATGTGAGTGTGCAGTTCGAGCTCAGTCTTGATCTGTTCAAACACACTCAGCTTCTTCTTGCCGGTGGCACTCTCCAATTGCTTGAACAGTTCCTCGACTTTTCTGTGATCCTCTTTGAGTAAACTAAACGCGTCCATAGCTCCCCTCCTTGATACTGTTGGCAGTCAATTCCGTGCTGAGCGTAAGCAAGAACAGGGCCGTCTTGTTATACGGGGGAAAATCTATAAAACGCTGATCTGAACTGTATGAGCTTGGTACGAGTAGGCGATTACTCTGAGCGCAATGCCGTCATCGGATCGACTGACGCTGCGCGACGCGCCGGCAAGAAGCTCGCCAACAACGCTGACGCTCCCAACACCACCGCCACGCTCAGGAGGGTCATCACATCCCACGGCGGGGTTCCGAACAGCAGTTTGCGCATGAGCGACGCGACGACAATCGCGCAGCCAGTCCCGATCACGATCCCGGCAAGCGCCAATACACCCGCTTCCCTCAGAATGAGCCGGTAAACACTCCCGCGTTGCGCGCCGAGCGCGATGCGGACGCCGATCTCGCGGGTTCGTTGATTCACCGAGTAAGCAATCACGCCGTACAGCCCGACAACGCCGAGCAACAACGCCACCGCCGCAAAACCGCCGACAAGCCACGTCGCCGATCGGCGCAGGTAGACGTTGGGCGCGTTGTTTACTCGCTGCGTCATCGTCGTCTGGTTCGAAGTGTTGATTCGTGAATCGATCCGCTGTATGGCCTCGCTGACTGCCGGTATCAGCGACTGCTCGGCGTGAGATGTACGCGCCACGACTGAAAACGCTGAGTCGGGATATTGGTTGAACGAAAAATAGTAGGCGGGCCAAATCTCGGAATCCAACGGCCCCTCTCGAATATCGTCGACGACGCCGATGATCTCCTTGATTGATTCCGGCGTCAGTTCGAGGTCGCCGAATCGTTGTCCAATCGGATCCTCGCCGGGAAAATACCTGTCGGCTAAGGTCTGGTTGATGACGACGACCTTGGGCTTAGTCATGTCTTCAGCGTCGGTGAATGTTCGTCCGCGCAGAAGTTTTGCCTGCAGAGTCGTGAAGTAGTCGGGGCTGACCTGTCGTTGATTTACTTCGTTATGTTCGCCGTTGAAGGCGCGGCCGACGAACCTGAGCCAGTCAGTATTGCCGTTGTAACTCAACGGCAAAACATCGACGAGGGCAACCGAGGTGACACCCGGCAGGCTCTTGATCTCGCTCACGACTTTCCGGCCGAGCGCCAGCGATTCTTCGTCTTTCGCATAACCCGCGCGCGGCGCCGTGACCCTCATCGTCACTAGCCGATCTGTTTCAAAACCAGTTTCGACTTGCAGCAAACGATAAAAGCTCTTCCCGAGAAGTCCGGCTCCGACGAGCAACACCATCGCCGTCGTCAATTCGAGGATGACGAGCTTCGAACCGATTCGCGTCCAAACCCGGCCGGCGCTGCCGCGAGTGCCTTCCGCCATTCCGTCTCTCACGTCCAAACTCGACAGACGAAACGCAGGCGTGAGCGAAAAGAGCGCCGCCGCAAACGCAGCGACTGCGAGCGCAAAGATGAGTACACGCGAATTCAATCCGAGATCGTTGAGGTATGGCATCGTGGCCATCATGTCTGTCGGTATGAGCGCGGTGAGGATCTGCATGGTCCAGTGCGAACTAAAAACACCGGCGATAGTTCCGACAGCAACGATCACAAATCCTTCGACGATGAACTGTCGAAGCAAACGCGCCCGCGTCGCGCCAAGCGCGCGCCGCACCGACAACTCGCGCCGCCGCGTTTCCGAACGCACGAGCAAAAGACTCGCGACGTTGATGCACGCGATCAAGAGCAACAGGCCGGCGCCGCCGAGTAGCAGCAGTAAAACCGGCTTGACGTCGCCAACAATCACTTCGGACAACGGCGCGACCGTCGCGCCCTGGTCGCGATTGGAGTCGGGGTACTGCGCTTCGAGATCTTTCGCGATGCGCGTGACGTCAGCCAGCGCAGCCTCCTGCGACACGCCGTCTTTCAAACGTGCGACGCCGCGTAAGTAGTGACAACTGCGTCGCTGATCGCAGTTACCCGCCGGACGCAGAGTGGTCCAAAACTCGGCATTCTCGACCAGCGCAAAATGAAAGTTTCCCGGCAGCACGCCGACGATCACGTGCGGCAACTCATTCAACGTTATTGATTGCCCGATGACGTCGTCTTTACCACCGAAACGTTTTTGCCACGACGCAAAGCTGAGAATCACTGTGCGCGGCGCTTCCGGCAGATCTTCCCCCGCATAAAAATCACGACCGAGAACGGGCGCCACGCCAAGCGTGCGAAAGAAGCCGTCGCTCACACGTCCGCCCGTCACCATCTCCATTCCCGCTGACGTGCTCATGATGTAGCCGCGTTGATTAAAGACCTCGAGCGAGTCGAAGACGTTGTTGAGTTTCTTCCAGTCGAGATAGTCAAAATACGAAAGATTGGCGCGGGGAATCTCCGGCGTTGTCTCCGTGACGAAGAGGATGCGCGAGGGATCGCGATAAGGCAACGGCTTGATCAGCGCGGCATCGACGAAGGCGAAAATCGCCACGCTTGCGCCAATGCCAAGCGCCACCATCAGCGTGGCCGTAATCGTGAAAGCAGGGTTTTTGCGCAACTGTCTGAACGTGAAGCGCAGATCCTGGACGACGCTTTCAAGAAACGGAATCGTCGCGCGATCGCGATAAGCCTCTTTTGTCTGATCGACGCCACCCAGCTTCATCACCGCCACGCGTCTGGCTTCCGACGGCGACATTCCGGCGCGAATGTTGTCGTCAATGTGCATTTGCAGATGACTCTCGATCTCGTCGGCGAGTTCGCGTTCGCGAGCGTCTTTCGCAAACAGACCTTTGAGTCGCCACAGCCAGGCGCGAAGGTGTCTCATGACTCACCCTCCAACGGTTCGAAGAATCGCGCGACGATCGCGGTGGTCTGGTTCCACTCATTCGCTTCGCGTTCGAGTTGTTTGCGGCCTGAGCGTGTGAGTTTGTAGAACTTCGCCTTACGGTTGTTTTCGGAGACGCCCCACTCGGAGACGATCCATCCTTCCTGCTCCAGTTTGAGCAGCGACGGGTAAAGAGTTCCGTAATTGAGCGAGAGCCGGTCGCCGCTGATCTGTTCGATGCGGCGTGCGATTCCGTAACCATGAAGCGGCCCGAGCGTATCGAGCGTTTTCAGGATCATCAGGGCAAGTGTTCCCTGCCAGATTTCGGTCCTGGTTGACACGAGCGCGTTCTCCTATGGCGTGGTCCATAGGACTATACAACGGCTCGTATGGGAAAACAAGAGGAGGCGTCGTTTAGTAGTATCCTAATTTGAAATTCGTTATCCGTGTTCCCTAAGGATCACAGTCAGATTAGGACCACCCCGTCGTTTTGACGTCTATAACACTTTCGTCGCCGCCGATTTTCCGCGTGTGCGCGCAGCCGAGGAGACGAACGTGCCCGTCAACCCACTGTTTCCTTTATCGATTCGCCAGACAAAGCGTCCATTCGTTTTCGAGCCGCGCCGTTTTCTGAAAACGTCGCTTCAACTCTGTCGCCGTTTATCGTCCCTTTGACGACGATCGGAGTGCGGCCGTCTGACGGTAGACTGCGTCCGTTTTCAGAGATCTTCTCGCCCGTTCCGGTGAAGTCCCTGCCGGCCTGGTTGATCGACACGTTAAAGCCGATCTCCATGTTCTTGTAAGCTCCATACGACGTTTGTTCGACAGTATTAACCACCTTCCAGTTACCCGAAAGGTTAGGCACGTTCGCAGAGACGCCGGTCTTGGTTTGCTGTGGCGCGTCCACAGTTTGCACTGGCGGCGCAACTGCTGCGGTCGAATCCGTTTTGCGATATCGATACAGCAGTGCGACAGCCGCGGCTGCGACCATCACTGCCAGAAGGATCAATAATAGCGCTGGTCTAAATCTCGATCGTGCAGGTGGCGGAGAGAGGAAAGCAGGTGGAGTCTCCGCAACTGGTTTCGGTCTTACTAAAGTAACTTCATCATCGACCTCCGGAATTGGCTCCACTGGTCCGACGCGATCAGACGCGTTGATGCCAAAGAAGTCTCTCAGCAATACGCGCTCATTTGCCGTGATCGAGCTCTGAGGCGGTGGAACAACCCTCGGATTGAAATCGAAACTCGCGTCGGGAATGAAGGCCAACGCGTTGATTGCCTGGAATCCGCTGAGCCTTCCCATCCAAGCGTCTACGATCTGTCCCCGGTCGAACAAGAGCGCGCCGTCAGTCGTTCCCGCGCTGATTTCAAGTCTGCCAGTCGCACCAAGAGTCGCGAGCCGGCCGATCGCGGCCAATATTCCACGATCCTGCTGAGCGTTGTTCATTGTCACCTCCCCCAAAATCACCTCGGCACACGCCGCCACCATTCACATCCTCAGCACCTTCAGTGCCGCCGCCGCGAATGGCGCGTTTGCAGGCCTTTGCCCGCGTTCAGGCGAATGTCTTCGATGCGCGGGTGTAACGTTTCGACGCAACGCAAACGTTTGTACAACCCCTGAGTGGGGTATACTCTCGCCCGGCTGATCATCACCGCCCAGTCCACGCACAATCTTTGAAACTCCTACAGGAAGGTGATTGCTATGCGCAATTCGTTGCCGGCACAACGTGGTGTCGCCTGCGCAGTTCTGGCCTGCGTAATTGGGTCCTTATTCACGACTCTCGCTCAGTCGCAGCGTCCAGCGGATCAGAACCAGGACAGGATCGTGATCAGCAAAGACGAGGTCCTGTTCGACGTCGTCGTCAGAGACAAGAAGGGCAAACTAATCAAGGACCTCACACTCGCGGATTTCGAAGTTTACGAAGACGGCGTTAAGCAGTTTAAGGATCAGACGGGCCGCGCGTTGGGGAAATTGAGTAGTCAATACAAGTTGAATGGTCCAATCGACAAAGTCGAGGAGGCGAAGAAGCAGCGAATTCTGTTCTACCGCGAAGCGAATCTGCCGCCGGGCCGTTACGACGTCGAGACGATCGCGTACGATACGCCGTCCGGACGCGCGAGTGTTCGCGCTGGAGTCGTCGAGGTGCCGGCATCTGAGGACGGCAAGTTGCGCTTGAGCGACGTTATGCTTTTGAAGCGGGCGGAGCCGGTAGCGCCGGCGGATAACAACACGTCGAATCCGTTTCGCGTCGGCAACCTGATCGTGCATCCGAACCTTGGTGAACCGATTCCGCGATCGTTGAAGCAGGTGCCGTTTTTCTTTACGGTGTATGTTCCGGCAGGCGCGGCGAGTAAGCCAAAATTGACGATTGAGCTTGTTGCACAAGGCAGCACGCTCAGCAAGATGCCGGGCGAACTCGCGGAGATCGACGCGATGGGACGCAGCCAGTTCGTTGCGGGATTGCCGGTGGAGCAGATACCGGCCGGCAATTACGAGTTGAAGATCACGGTCAGCGCCGATGGAACAAGCGTGAGCCGATCGCGAAGTTTCACACTCGTCGATTAAAACGTGCTAAAGACAATTGTCTTAATCGTTTTCCTTCTTATGAGTGGGCTGGGCCAAACGGTGTTGGCCCAGTCTCGCGTGATCGAGGCCGACTATCGTCACGCCAAAGGAACGCGTGATGCATTTCCACAGCTCGTAGTCGGCGCAGGACGCGCGGCCGAAGGCTTGCGCGCTGACTGGCAACGCGACCTTCGTGTCGTTCGTGCCGAGTGTGGCTTTCAGTATCTGCGGATGCACGGACTTCTCGAGGACGAGCTCGGTATCTACTCTGAAGACAAGCAGGGACGTCCTGTCTACAACTTCCAATACATCGACGCTGTTTACGACGCTATCCTGAGCACAGGTATGCGGCCGTTTGTTGAGTTTGGTTTTATGCCGCAGCGGCTCGCCAGTGGAAGTAAAACGATCTTCTGGTGGAAAGGTAATGTTACACCGCCGCGTGATTACGCGAAGTGGGAGCAACTGATCCAGGCGCTGGTTCAGCATTGGACCAACCGTTACGGTCGCGATGAAGTGCAAAAGTGGTACTTCGAAGTCTGGAACGAACCGAACTTGAAAGATCTGTTCTGGACGGGAGATCAAGCCGAGTACTTCAAGTTGTACGATGCGACTGTTCGCGCGGTGAAAAGCGTCTCGCCTGATTATCGCGTCGGTGGTCCAGCTACCGCGGGTCGTGCGTGGGTTCGCGAGATGATCGATCACGCTTCCAGGACACGCGTCCCGCTCGACTTCATCACCACCCATGATTATGGCGTCACTAGCGGCGCGCTCGACGCCGCCGGCACGCAACAACTATTTCTTGATCCATCGCCGACCGCCATCGTCTCCGGCGTACGCGAAGTGCGGCAACAGATCGCGAAATCGCCGATGCCGAACCTGCCGTTGCACTACACGGAATGGAGCACGTCGTATTCGCCGCGCGATCCGGTCCATGATTCATACGTCTCGGCAGCCTACATCCTCTCGCGTTTGAAAGGTTCGGAAGGTCACATTCAATCGATGTCGTATTGGACGTTCACCGACATCTTCGAGGAAAACGGTCCAGTACCCTCGCCGTTCCATGGTGGCTTCGGGTTAATTAATTTTCAGGGTCTGCGAAAGCCGTCGTTCTACGCCTATCAGTTTTTGAACCAGTTGGGGCACGAGGAACTCGTTTCGACCGACGCAAATAGTTGGGCAACGAGAGACGACGGTGGTGTGCAGGTGCTGTTCTGGAACTACACACCGCCCGCAACGAAGGAGAGTAATCAGGTTTACTTCAAACGTGATCTTCCGGCAAAGGACGCCGGCGAGGTGCGCGTGTCGTTAACCGGATTGAGACCCGGCAGTTATAGGTTGAAAGTCTATCGTGTTGGCTATCGCGTGAACGACGTTTATACCGACTACTTGAAGATGGGATCGCCGTCCACGCTCACGCGTGAACAAGTAAGACAGCTTGCGCAACGAAACGATGGGAAAGCAGGGTTGACCGAACGCGTTCGCGTAGGAGGCAGCGGATCATTCTCGCGTGTCTTCACGACGCGCGAGAACGAGGTGTTTCTCATCAAGCTAGAAACGGGTTTGCGTTAGCCAGTTCTGTATGAACAGATCATCAGCGAACACATTCCCGAGCACGCGATAATTCGAACTCGCCAGAATCTTTGATTCAATCGCCTTTTCCTTCACCACCGCGTACGGCTCGACGTAGGACGAGTGAATGAAATAAACCTCGTCGCCCGTGTTGACGATGAATCCGACATGGATATCGAGGCCCACGATGTAAATGCCCGGTCCCCACTGCTTCACCGCGTTGACAAAATCATCGATCGGCGCGCGTCTGAATCGCTTGACGAACGGGTTTGTGGTCAAGCTCAGGATGATGTTTTCGGACGCTTGTTGGGCCAACCGCACTCGTTTCACTTTCAAGCCAGCGTCGCGAAGAATCGTCGATACGAAGTATCCGCACGCGATCTTGCCCTGCTGCGGGATCTCCGAAGTGCCGTTGAAATCCCACGGCGTGCCGTACCAGGCGGGAAATAGATCGTCGTAGATAGACCGTGTGGCAACCGTGCGCGCCTCGGCGATTATCGCGGCGCGTTCAGTTGATGAAGCGTGCTGATAGCGTGAAGCTAATCTGAGTCTTTCGGCTTCGAGTCTCGCCAGTGACTCTTTGTAGTTCGGAGTAGACGTTTCGTGAGCCGGGCGTGGGATGGGCGGCTCGACGTACGCCGGCTTGCTCGCGAAGAAGAACACGACCATGCCAGCGATACACAGCGCAGCGGTTGACAGCATGTATCTGGTGAGTCGCATCAACGTAGTTATAGAAGTGTTTGAGACAGAATGGCAGGGTAGAAGCCGCGACTTAGAGTGTGGCTCACCACAGTCAACGCGAGAAATCGTCGTAAGCGGCTCGCGCCAACTCGGCGATCACTTTCTCCTGCGCAGTGTCGGCGAGCGTCGAGTCGCTGACCAGCACCGCGATCGCAATCGTGCCGAGATTATTCGGAAGCGTGATCAGCCCGACGTCGTTCGTTGCTTTCGGCACATTGTTACCTGGATCTCGCAGTCCTGAACCCGTTTTGTGGCCCACGACAGTTTCGGCAGGCAGATCGCCGGGCAATCGTTTTGGACCGGTGGTCGTGGCCCGCATGTAGTCGATGAGTAACTTCGTATGAGCAGGCGCGAGGATGTTTCCCTTTTGTAGTTGCACGAGCAGCTTGACAAGATCTTCAGCCGATCCGGTGTTCACGTTCTCTCGCGCCTTCAGAAAATCCGTTCCATAGAAACGTATATCGAGATTGTTCAGACCCAGCGCACGCATCTCCTCGGTTACACGCATTGGACCACCTACAAGTCGCAGCAGTTTTTCCGTCGACGTGTTGTCGCTGCGGGCGATCGATACTTCGATCAACTGTGCGAGCGTGCGGTCCACCGGCCCACGCCAAAGAGCAGTGTTCTCCGGCGCGCCCGGAACAATCTCATCGGGCGCGACGTGAACCGTCTGATCCAGCTTGAGGCGATTCGCTTCAACATCCTTCAGAACCTTGATCGCAAGCGGCAGCTTGAACACGCTATAAAGCGGCAAACGCGCGCCGGCATTCACACCTACGGTGCGCCCTGTCTCGACATGAGTGACAGCAACCGCAACCTGCCCCTGCGCCCGCTCGCATATCGCACGCAGGCGTTGCTCGAGTTCCTTGTCGCGGTCCGATTGGTTCGCGATCGCCGCGGGCGAAGAGGGAATAGTTGTATTTGCCGGAGGCCGGTTGCAGGACACGAGCGTGCTTACCATCACGATCGCACAAACAGCAACAGAGGATCTGATGGTTTTCATCAAACACTCCGTTCTTATCAACCGTCCTGCCGCAGCGCCGTGGTCGGATCCAATCGCGAGGCGCGGATGGCGGGGAGCCAGGAGGCCAGGAAGGCGATGACGAGAAACAGCACCGCCACCGACACGAACGTTACCGGATCGGTCGGCTTGACCTCGACCAACATGCTTGCCAAAACACGCGTCAGCAGGAACGCCCCAACCAATCCGATCGCGATGCCGATGATGCTGAGATAGAGACCTTTGCCGACCATCAATCGGAAGATCCGCGACGGCGCGGCGCCCAGCGCCATGCGTACGCCAATCTCCGCGGTGCGCTGTCGCACCGACGTTGCGAGCACGCCATACAAACCGACACCCGCCAGCAATGCCGCGATCGTCGAGAAGACGCCGATCAGCAACAACGAAAAGCGCGTTTGAGCCTGTGCGTCGGTGACGAGCGCGTCCATCGGCTTGAGTTCGTTGATGAACGTATCTGAACCCGCTTTGCGCACAACCTCGCGCACGGAACCCGCCAGCGCAGTCGGATCGCCATCCGTACGCAACGCCCACCACGAAGCTGGACCATGGTTCACGTATCCGTCAGTCACATAAAGCTGTTCCCTGCCCGGTTCGATCAACGACGTGTTGCGTTGATGGGCCACCACCCCGATGATCTCTCCCCACTGCGCCTCCGGCGTGCGCACGCGAAACAGTATGCGCTTACCCACGGCGGATTCGTTTGGAAACGCCTTCGCCGCCAACGCCTGGTCCACGATCAGCAGGTTCTTGTCAGGCGTGTTGTCTTCCTGCGTAAACGTTCGTCCAGTCAGAAGCGTTGTGCCCATCGCCTCGAAGTAACCGGGCAAAACAATCTGAAGATCGGCAGCCTGAAACTTGCTGGGATCCGAGAGCGCTTCCTCTTTGCCCCAGCGCACCGGACTAAATCCGCCGGCGAGCGGCAACGGAAACGACGCCGTCACACTCTGCACACCGGGCAGCGCGTCGAGTTGTTCGCGAAGCTGGCGTTTGAAGGTGTCTCGTTCCTGTGGTGTGTTGCCGAAGTTGCCGAGAAGTTGAAACGTCAACATCCTGCCCGGATCAAACCCCAGGTTCACACGTTGAATGTTAAGGAACGTGCGAAACATCAAGCCCGAACCGATCAGAAGCACAAACGCTAGCGCGACTTCCACAATTACAACTGCATTACGCAACCCGGCAGCGCCGAGTGCGCCGCTTCGTCCCGCGGCGCGCAACGTATCCATGAGGTTCGGCTTCGCTGTGCGCAGCGCGGGAACGACGCCGAAGAGCACGGCCGACAACAGCCCCGCGAGGATCGCGAACGCCAGCACTTTCAGATCGATCCCGATCGCATTCAGTCGAGGCAAATTCTCCGGCGCGATCACGAGCAACTGTCGAATACCTAGATAAGCAAGTGCGACACCGATCGCGGTTCCTAGCCCGGCAATGACAACAGCTTCAGCAAGTGTCTGCCGCACTAACTGCCACCAACCCGCGCCAAGCGCCGCACGAACGGCCAGTTCTCTTTCACGCGCGGAAGCTCTGACGAGCATCAGGTTCGCGACATTCGCACACGCAATCAGCAACAGGAAAATGACCGCACCCATGAGAGCGAGAATCGTCGGTCGAACACCGTCGACAAGGTGCTGCTTCATCGGGACGAGGCGGAAATACTGGCCCGCAGTGTTTGCGATCGTGTCTTCGCTACGGATCTTCTGCGCGATCGTTTCGACTTCAGCCTGGGCCTGCCCGATCGCAGCGCCAGATTTCAGCCGACCAATCACACGCCACTGCACGTTGTTGCGATTCGCGACGTCGTACGGAATACGCGCTGCGATCCACACACTCGGAAACTGTTCGACGTTCACTTGCGGCGGAAACAGCAGTTCAAAACCCGGCGCCAACACACCGACGATGATCGGCGGTGGTCCAGCCGCGGCAGCGACCGGCAACGGTTTTCCGACTATCGATCGATCGCCACCGAAACGCTGTTGAAAATAGTCGCTACTCAGAATCGCCATGGTCGGCGGCGGTGGCGGCGCGTTCGCGGGAGCATTGTTGCCCGCGGCTGCCGCCGGCGGCGG
This sequence comes from Pyrinomonadaceae bacterium, assembly GCA_035760365.1. Taxonomy (GTDB): domain Bacteria; phylum Acidobacteriota; class Blastocatellia; order Pyrinomonadales; family Pyrinomonadaceae; genus PSRF01. Next base: position 99,884 of record DASTTB010000042.1, on the reverse strand, counting down.
TGCTTGCGGCGTTCCATCAGTCTCCTGAAAATCACGGCCCGCAATGATCGAACCACCCATCATCTGAAAGAAGTTGGTCGAGACCGCGGCGATGCGTACGCGCTCAGGCGTACCGTCCAGCGCCGGAAGAGTGATGCGAAACGTATTGACGGCCGCGAAATCTTCGAAGTTGTTTTTCGCGCCGTTACGCAGGTCGAGAAAGTCGACGTTCGAAAACGGAAAGTCTTTGACGTTCCGTTTCTGCATGTCGTTGGCGGTTAGGACCAGCCGCTCCGGATCCTTGTAAGGAAGGTCGCGCAGCAGCACGCCATTCGTGACGCTGAAGATCGCAGTGCTGGCGCCGACAGCGAGCGCGATAGTCGCCACGACCGTGATTGTGAATATCGGACTCTTGCGTAGCGTGCGAAAGGCGTAGGCGAAGTCGGTTAACATGCGCCGCAGTCTAGACTTTTTTGCGATTCTGAGCCAAGCAAAATTCGTCAGAAAAAACACGCGTTGACTTTTCACATTGTTAGTAATACTGTGCCGGTTCTCCCCCGATCGGCACAGCATTTAAAACTCATCACACTGTCGAAGACATAACGGGAAAACCGAAAGGAGCCTTTCATGCTCAAGCGCAACTCGTCACTCAACGCGATAACGTTCGTCATCATTTTCGTTGCTGCTTCGATGACAGCAACAGCCGCCGGTTTCACGACTCTCAACGTAAACGGCGAGGTCGTGAAGATCTATCGTGACGAGTTCGGCACCCCGCATGTCTTCGCGGAAACGAATAAAGGACTATTCGAGGGTTACGGTTACGCCGTTGCCCAGGATCGACTCTGGCAACTCGAGTTGAACCGCCGCGCCGCCCGCGGCCGGCTCGCTGAAATTTTCGGACCGACAACGGTGAATGCGGATCGCGCCGCACGCATAACCGGCTACACCGACGCGGAGCTCGACGCGCAATTCGCCGAACTGACGCCGGAAGAACAGGAAATCTTCGACGCCTACCTCGCGGGAATCAACCGTTACCTCGCTGAAGCATTTGTGAATCCGTTGCAGTTGCCGTTCGAGTTTCACGCGTTGGGCTTCGTTCCACAGCCGTGGACTCGACGCGATTCAACCGCTTTCGGCGTTTTCATGGTGCGCCGATTCGGCGAGATCGGCGGCCGTGAACTGACCAATCTTTCAGTGCTCAACAACCTGATCGCCGCTCATGGTCCAACGAACGGGTTTGCGATCTTCAACGACGTGCGCTGGATCAACGATCCTGACTCGCCGGTGACCGTGCCCACGACCGGCGCATTCGGCAAGCGCCAGAAACCTTCGAGCTTGAACAATGCACAACTACAGCTCGTCTCTTCACACACATTAAACTCATCGGACGACGAGGCTCGCGCGATCTGGCAGTCGCTCGGTGTGCCGACGAAACTCGGCAGTTACGCGTGGGCAGTCAGCGCGGCTCGCAGCGCAAACGGTTTCGCGATGCTCTACGGTGGTCCACAGATGGGCTTCAGTGTTCCGGAAGTCTTACATGAAGTTCAGCTCCACGGCGGAAACGGCTTCAATGTCTCGGGAATGGCTTTCGCCGGTGTGCCGCCGGTATTGATCGGACGTAACGATCACATCGCGTGGACGTCGACCACCGCTACCGGAGATAACCTGGACCACTACGTCGAAACTACGTGCAACGCCGGCGGTGGACCAACTTCAGGTTATTTATTCAACGGCGCATGTACGCCGTTTCAGGCGCGTGTAGAGACGATCAACGTTCGCGGCGCGAGTCCACAGTTACTGACCGTGCTGCGAAGTGTCCACGGACCCGTCGTCGCCACCAGCGGAACGAATCTCATCACTCAGAAGCGCGCTCACTGGCAACGCGAGCTCGACAGCGTTCACGGGTTCTTCGGTTTCGATCGCGCGCGTAACATTCAGCAATTCGAAGCGGCTGTAAAACTAATCCCGACGTCGCACAACTTCATCTACGCCGACAAAGTCGGCAACATCGGTTACTGGCAAGCAGGCCAGGTACCGGTGCGTCCCGCGGGTTTCGACGCGCGCCTGCCATTCCCCGGTAACGGCAGCGCCGAGTGGCCCGGCACAACGTTACCGATCCCGACGTCAATCAATCCGGCCCAGGGCTATCTCGCAAACTGGAACAACAAACCTTCAGTTGATTACGACAATGCCGACAATCAGGCTTTTGGCAAGCAGTTTCGACTCTGGGACATTAACGATCGCCTCGCCACCGGCATGATTTCTCTCGACGATATGCGCGACATTCCGAAAGACATCGCGCGAGTGAAGGCCATCGGACGCGAGGCGCGTTTTCTGAAACCATATCTTCTCCAGGCGTTGACGGATGTCCCGCCCGCACACCCACTTGCAGCGCAGGCGAAAGCTATTGTCGAGACCTGGGATGGCAGCGCCTTTCGTGACGCTGTAACCAGCACGAACCTCGACGCCGGCGAAGTCATCTTCTCGACCTGGCTGAGTTTGATGATCACGAACACCTTCGGCGATGAACTCGGCGCCAGCGCCGGCGAAGCCAACTCAAACATGCTGATACACGCGCTCGACTTTGCTTTAACAGGCGAATCCGGGGTTCCGCCGAGTCGAGACTATTTCAACGGCGTCAATCCGAAACTCGCCATAACCAGCGCGTTCGATCAGGCACTCGCGATACTTGCCGCGGCGCAGGGACCGAACCCCGCGGCGTGGACGGGACCGCGAGGTTCGATCACTTTCACGCATCCGATCATCGGCGTCGTTGCGTCGATTCCAAACTCGAATCGCGCCACGTACGGGCAGATCGTCGTGCTCGGCCGTCCGAAGATCACCGGCGAGAGTATTTTTACCCTCGGCCAAAGCGGTTTCCTACATTTGGTGTTACCGAGCAGTTTCAGCTTCGATCCACACTTCATGGATCAACTCCCGCTCTTCAGAAACTTCGAATACAAACCGATGCTGTTTTTCAAAAACACCCAACTGCGCGAATAAACGCTGCCGCGATTTTGGAACATCAGATCACGAGTGTCGTTTAACGTCTTGGTGTGGAACCCTGCCCCGCAATGCACGCCTTAACCTCGATGGACAATCTATTACTGCCCTTTATCGAGGAACCGGATGAGCAAAAGGCGGACCTCTGCCTGACACGCCTCATTGACGAACACGCGGCGCCGATCGTGCGCGAGATTCTCGGGTCGTCTTTGCGGTTTCATCTCGACGGGTCAGGGGCCGAGCGACAAACCGGCGCCGGCTCGTCAAAACAGGATGCCGGCGATCTGTTCAACGACATCGTCGTCAACCTCATCTCGCGTCTACGTCAAATCAAACTCAACCCAGCGCAGGCGGCTATCACGGATTTTCGCGGCTACGTGGCCGGCACGGCTTACAACGCCTGCAATCATTATCTGCGGCAAAAGTTTCCGCGTCGTTCGCGGCTCAAGAACCGCCTGCGCTACTTGACGTCACATCATCACGACTTCGCGTTATGGACCACTGACGACGGATTACTTTGCGGGCTCGCGGAGTGGATGGATCAAACCACTCACACATCAACCGGCTTGCTCGAGAAGATCCGGCAAGACACCGGCGAGTGGCTTCGCGAAGTTGGGTTAAAAAGCGCGGGTCCGTCGCGCGCTGAACTCACGAGTTTACTGAAAGCGATATTCCAATGGTGCGCGCGTCCTGTTAAGTTGGACGACTTAGTCAACGTCGTCGCGGATGTCTGTCGCGAGAAAGACCTGCCGGACGAGCCGATCGAAACAGTAATGAACGTGGCAGCGCCGGTTGTGACTTACGAAACAGCGGTCGAACTGCAAAAAAATCTCCGAGTTCTGTGGCGAGAGATCTGCCAGTTACCGGTGCGCCAACGCATCGCGCTGCTGCTGAACTTCAGAGACTCTCGCGGGCAGGAGATCATCAGTCTGCTTCCGTACACGCGCGCCGCGACGATCGAACAGATCGCGGAAGCTTTGGAGTTTCCGCTGTTCGAGTTTCTTAAATTGTGGAACGACTTGCCGTTAGAGGATCTGACGATTGCCCAACGGCTTGGCGCCACGCGACAACAGGTGATCAACTTGCGGAAGTGCGCTCGCGAACGGCTCGAACGCAGAATGAGCGCCGAAATGGCTAAACATTATGCCGGAAAGTAATATCCTGCGATTTTAGTCTCTAACACCAAAGGGGGGCATGGAAACCTTCCCCCCGCGACCAAAAGACGATGATGGCGGCTGAGCATCTTTCACAAAATCAACTGGTTGGCTATCGGGCCAAAACGTTGAGTCCAGACGAGTTGCTGGCTGTCGATCGTCACCTCGCATCGTGTAACGCCTGTCACGAGAGGCTGAGGCAACTATCGCCCGCGGAGCGCGATAGTTCGTACGACCTGTCGAGCGACGAAGCTTTTCATCTCGACTACGATCACCATCTCGTGCCTTACGTCGACTGCACGGCGGACGAGATCGATCGCGAGATCATCGAGAGTCATATCGCGCTCTGCTCGCAATGCGCTGAGGACATTCGAGATCTTCAGAAGTTCAGACAGCAGCCTGTGCCTCCGCTGGTCACGCGTGAAATCCCACGACGCACGCAACCGCGGGAAGGATGGCGCTGGCCGCGAGTATTGACTCCGCAACTGACCGGCGCGGTCGCCATCGCGCTCTCTCTTCTCGGGATCACGGCAGCGGTCATGATGTGGAGGTTGAATAACCCCCCGCAGCCGGACCTGGTCACTGCACCAGCACCGTCGCTTCAAGAAAAAGGCTATCCTGGACCATGGACGGACCAGACTCCGAAAGAGCCATCGCCGAGTCCATCACGCAGCACTCCACTAATCGCACTCAACGACGGCGGCCGGCAGATCACGATCGAGAAAAACGGTCAATCCACAGGACTTGAATCGCTGTCTCCCGATCTCAGGACAGCCGTCGAGGACGTGCTGGCGAAACGCAAGTTCAACAAGTCGCCGGCAGTGGGTAATTTGTCAGAAGCAGATGGCAGGACGCGAGGCGGGTCGGAAGAACAAGAGACGATCGAGCAGTTGTCGCCCGCGGGAGTCGTTATCGAAACCGATCGGCCGGTGTTTCGCTGGCGCGCCCTCGAAGGCGCGAGTGATTACGTTGTGACCGTACACGACTCGACTTTCCGCGCGATCGAGAGCAGTGGACCAACCACCGCCACCGACTGGACCGTCCCGAAACCGTTGCCCCGCGGCGTGACCTACTCCTGGCAGATCCGCACGGTCATAAACGGCAAGACCGTGATCTCGCCAAAGCCGCCTGCGCCTGAAATGCGTTTCAAAGTCCTGGACCAGAAAGCGTTCGCGGCAATTGAAAACGCGAGGCGAGCTCACGGCAACTCACACCTCGCAATGGCTGTCCTGTACTGGAAACACGGACTGCTGGCCGATGCCGAACGCGAACTCGTAGCTTTATCGCACGACAATCCGGACTCGACGGTCGCAACGGAACTGTTGCGCAGCTTGCGATCGCTGCGACGCCGGTAAACTTCTACCAGCCATCTCCAACCATCACGAATGCCGCCCAGTAGTACGGATGCCGATAACGCTCGCTGCGCAAAAGTCCGAGCGACGCCTGCCGCAACGCATCAGCCTTTGCGCCCGGACGACGCGATGTGAGACGACGATGAAAGTCGATCATCAGATTCGTCGTGCTCACTGAATCCACTTTCCACTGGCTCGCCACGATCGTCGGAACACCAGCAACGAAGAACGCCCACGACATCCCGATCACGCCTTCGCCCGCGCCTACCCAGCCACGCGCCATCTGACAGGCCGAAAGCACGGCCAAATCAGCGCTCAGATCGAGGTTGATGATCTCGCGCGCCTCCAGCATTCCATCTTCCTGAGACTGGTCCGCGCCTTGTGAAAGCGTCAGGTGCGAGTACATCGGATTCTGACCGTCCAACAATCCGTGCGTTGCGAAATGAAGAACTCGATACTTCGGAGCGTCAGTCTTCACTTGCACTTCACGCGCATCAGCGCCGATCAAGATGCGACTGTTCGCGCGACCGTAAAGTCCCGCAACCGTTTTAACTTCCGTTTCCGCTTCCGGCAGCGGCGCCAAACGCTCTCGTGTTCCGCTCGTGTTGACCAGTTCCGCTTTTCCACCGAGATCAGGATTAGCGAGCGCGAAAAATGTTTTACTAGCGCCCGATGGCCGCGCGCGTTTTTTCATACTCTCGCGCAATACACTTAACGACGGTGTGTAGAAGAGCGCGAAGTCTTCGATCAGGTGGACTCCGTTTCTCGGCTGCAACGCCTGGAACGGCAACTCCCACAACGCTTTATCCGGCACGATGCACAGAGTTTTTCTGCGCCGCAGCCGATCTTCCGCCGGCTTGAGAAGCAGATCGTAAAGTTCACGTGCTTTGGCTTGATACGTCAGGTCGCGTTCCGCAAGCATCCGGCGAAACTCGCCAACTTCTTCCGTCAGTCGCTTTAAAGTTATGTTGAGCGGATGCAGCGTAACCTGCGGCTGACTCTTATTACTGTCCCGAGCCATGACAATTAGGTACGACTTATCTTCCGCAACAACGAACTCCAGAAACGCTGTCTCGGCATTCGGCAACATCTCCGCCGCTTCCGCGAGTGTTAGCGGCGTGGCCTCGCCGCGCTTTACTTTCAACTCGGGATGTTTGACATACAGACCAGTCAAAAAAGCCTCATAGGCCAACCGCGCCTTTTCCCGACGTGGTTCAAGCTCCGCGATCCGCTCGCGATTCGGTTTTAGTTTTTGACTCTCGTCGTAGATCTCAGTGTTAAGCAGAGTGAGTTGCGCATTTGCACTACGCTCCGTCTCCAGATCTTCGGGCGTCATCGCTTTCGTGATGTGAATTCGGCCATTGCGCAGCACGTCAAGGAGCGTCCGGGCTTTTGCTAATTCGGCGTAGGTCAAAACGTCGGCGGGTCTATTTCGATTCCAGGTCAACTCGACCATGGCCGTGTATGGGTGCAGCTTGTCTTCGAAGAATCGCTGTAGCGCCAGCTCGCCGCCGACGACGCGGTCACGCATCTTCTCAATCGTCTCGATCGAGTTTGAAAATGCTTTCTGAGCTTCGTCGTACTGCTTGAGCGTGACGTGCGCGCGGCCGGCGAGTTCATAACCTCTCCACAGCAGTTCCGGACTCGCCAGGCGGTTCGCAATCTCGATCACACGATTCGAGATCTGCAATGCCGGTGTCGCATCGCCCTGAAGCTGATGAATGATGCCGATGTGATTCAACACATTCGCCGTTCCAATCTGGTCATCCAACTTCTCGCGTATCTCCAAACTGCGACGGTAAAACTCCAGCGCTTTTGCGTAGTCGCCTTGTTCGCGATAAATGATGCCGATGTTGTTCAACGTGAGCGCGGCCCTGAGCTGGTCCTTCATCTCCTCGCGCAGCGCCAATGCCTGGCGGTAATAATCGAGGGCTCGTTCGTAATCGCGTAGTGAGTAGTAACTAAGACCGATGTTGTTCAGGGCGGTCGCAATCTGAGACTTGTCACCCGAAGCCTGGGCGAGCTTCAGAGTCTTTTCGAAATACTCCAACGCCTGTCGATGACTTCCCAGCGAGCCATGAATGGTGCCGATGTTATTCAACGTCAGGCTCATGGTGGCCGTGTCGTTGATCGACTCGCTGATACCTAAGCTTCTCTCGAAAAACGCCAGCGCCTGACCGTAGTTTCCCTGGTCTCGATGGACCACACCGATCGAGTTCAGCACGCCGCTGAGTATGCGTTTGTCGCCGAGTTTCTCGGCCACTTCCAGACTTCGCATCAACCATTGGAGCGCTCCCGCGTAATCGGCCTGGAAACGCTTGATCGTGCCGAGGTTATGAAGCGTGCGGGCCGTCATCGCCTTGTCGTTGGCGACGACGCTAAACGACAAATGCTTCTGAAACGCTTCTGTTGCCTGTGGATATTCGGCTCGTGAGAAATGAATGACGCCGCGCATGTTTACAGCGAAAGCAAGCGACTGTTCGTCATTGAGCTTTTCGGCAAGTTGTTGGGTTAGTTCCACGGCGACGAGCGCCTGCGCCAGATCGCGTTGGCGCATCAGGGCCTCGACGCGCGAACGGAACGCCCGGAGCAACTCAACGGTTTGCAGGTCTCGTCGAGACTCCAACAGGACCTGCCGATCTTTTTCGGTCTTCGCCGACATCAGCGACGAGACTAGTTTTTCGAGATCTTTTTCCTGGGAAGACACCTGGGCGCTGCTGACGGAGCACAGTAAGAAAACTATAGCGGCAACTATTACTAAACCACTTTTCCGATATCGCATGTTGTTCCCTTTTGGAGTTATTGAAAGTTCTCTCGCGGGTATCGAACGGGGAGGCTGGCAACCAGCAAGACCAATTCTAGTGAATTAATTTGCGAAATCAAAGAGCGAAAAATTTCTTTCGCCGCTGGTAATAAGCCCGCTTCTTTCCATCTTCAACCGATAACAGGACAAGAACATTCATCGCCGGCCGTCGCCGCTCGAGTGAAGTCAGTCCAGAACAGCCATCGGAGTGCACCTTTTCTCACCCCATCTGCCGCGGCGGGTGACACCGCGGCGGGGCGAGCGGGTACGTGCGCGAATAGCGTGACGGCCCGCTCGTCGTACTCTAACCTTAAAATCGCGGCACGCTGTAGAATGCGGTGGTGAGGTGATGAGCAATGAGAGTCCGAATACTGTTGCCGGCGTTCCTCTTGTTTACATTCCTGAGCGTCACGTCTTACGCACAAGAAGGCCCGCGGCCGAAGCGTGCCCGGGTGCCCGCGGATTACCAGTCCGGCACTCTTAAGGAACTCGCAGCGAAAGCCGCTCAAACGAGCGAAACCGAAACGATGTTCATCGATTCGGACCTCTCGCCGACGCGCGTGAGAGCGACATACGCCGAACTAACCGCCCGAACACCGGAAGACAAGGCCGAACTGATCCGTAAATGGGCGCAACGCTATGCGGGCGCTCCTGAAACTTATAAACCTTACGAAGTCGACGTCGCGTTCAAGGAAGACAGCGCTGACTACTGGCTCACGTTCAAACAGAAAACGCTGGAGTCGTTTTGGAAGGCAGACGTGTTGAATAAACCCGTCGATCTGTTTCTGATCAAGATGGGAGCAATCAAGCGCGCCGGCAAGTGGGTGCCGGTGCTGCTCGTCGAAAATTTCCAGGAGGTAAAGTGATCGCGAGATCAGTCACTCGACCTCAAACAATACCTCACTGACTCTACTCTCATTCGCTTCACGATCGCTGACCGTCACTCTCAGCACATAACGACCCGGCTTAAGCGTCTTGAGCGAAACACCCGCGCCGTACGGAATGCGCGCCGGATCCGTCCCGGGCTCAATCGCTACCGGCATCACGGGACTAGCGATGACGCGCTTCCCATTGCGCAGGATCTCGATCTGCGACTGCAACTTCGGACCTCCAGCCCCTGACCGCGCGTTGTAGACGATCGTCAAAAACGTCATCTGCGAATCACGCGGAAAGCGACGATCGATGCTGAACTCCATCTGTTGCGTCTGACCTTTTTCATCCTGACTGGTTGGACCAGCAAACTGCCCACCCAACAGCAACGTCGACAGCGCGAGTTTCTTAGAACTCAGATCCGGAATCTCGATCCACTCCGCCGCGCTGCCGACACGACCGCTCTTGTCATCGCGAACGGCAACTCTGATCTGGTAAAGACCAGGCTTGAGCGGCATCTTGTGGTTGTAAACGACGGCGGGATGCGCAGTGCCTGACGACGACATCTGCGCTACGTTTAGTCTCGTCTTGAAACTCCCGGCCGGTTTTCCCTGATCGTTCAACACGATGCCGGCGAGATCCACCGCGGCCTTGTTTCCCTCGGCGGCGTAGCCGAGAACATCCGTCGGCACTTGCGTTGCCGCACTCAGCACCGGCCCGGAGTTGGGAACATCGACAAAGCTCACGGAGAGTTTCGTCGGAAGACCGATGCGAGCCGAACCCGACGACAGTGCCGACATCAATGCCGTCTCGACTCGTTTCGCCGGCGAATTATCCGCGGGAGCGGCAGCGGCGGTCGTTTCCGTCTCTTTCGCATCCGTCGGCGGTTTTGTTCCGAAGAAACCTCGCGCAACACGCACCGTCAAATCAGGACGCCCGGCGATGCTGACCTCGACGCGCTTAAAGTTGCTCGACTTCTGCTGCTCAGTCTCCGGCCGCCACGCGAGCAGGTAGTAGTTCGACGTTTCGCGCAATGCTTCATCGATCGCGTTTGACAGCGTCGCATTGAAGAACGCCTTGCCGCCCGTATCGACCGCAAGCGCGTTCAAGCCGTCCTGTGAAGCGGCCAGCTCGCCGACATTCGAGTGCGCAAGGCTACTTCCCGAAGCCGCGCGGTTACTACTCGCATCGCTCACCCCGACAATACCGCGCGCGTCCAACGAGTAAACAACCATGCCGCCGCGCACCGCCGCATCGGAGATCCGCCGGATTCTGTCGGCATAGCCGGTCGAGCGATCGTTGACGAAGAAACCATCCGAGATAAAGAAGACGACTTTGCGGCCCGCCGTCTGCCCCATCGAGCGCATCAAGCTCTCGAGCGTCGCAAGCGTGCCGCCAGTAACTGATTCACTCTGCCTGACAAGCAGGTTCGCGCGATCTTTAACAACACGCGCGGCCGTTTCGGGAGTCATTCCCATCGTGCGACGGCGGTCACTCGACGGACCGCTCGGCGGCGGACCGATACCACCAGCAACGCGAACATTGTTCGCCTCGATCAACTTCGTCGAGAAATACTCGATCGTCGAACTGTCGCCCTGCTCGATGCGGATCGCCTGGTACTCCGTCATCGGAACCTGTTCGGTATCGCGAACCGTGTACGGCTTGTAAGTCAGCCGATTCACCGCCGCACGCACGACGGGCTTGAGTTCGGAAAAACGTTGCAGAAAACCGACCTGTCCGCTTGGCGAAACAATCGCGACCTGGTCTTCGAGCGTCATTTCGCGTTCGACGAAGTCGAGAATTCCCTTTCGCATTCTGTCGAGACTGTCGGCGCTGAGATGCAGGTCGTCGATGAAGAAGATGATCGATCGGCCGTGCGTAGACGCGCCGGTTTCGGTCGCCGTCGTGGGCGGCTTTCCACCGGACTTTTCAAGTTGGGCCTCGCGTGCAGTTCCGGCGGTGACCTGTTCGAAGAACGCAGGCGTGACCGGTTGGCCGTCGATCTTGAGCACAAACTGATCCTGTTTCAGTCCGTCAACAAACTTTCCCTGCTTGTCGAGAACCACGACGCCCGTTTGCACCAGGTCGGTCGTGATGCGAATCACTTCGTCGGCCGGATCCTGTTGCGGCTGTTGTTGGGCGAAAACGAGTTGAAGTGTAAGAGCTGAAACTATGAAGGTGATTAAGATTTTCCTGGGCAGATTCATGGGTTACTCCTTGGGCTCGCGTATCGTAAAATGTTTGCGCGAAGATCGCCAGTGCTAGTTGATCAGGCTATTTCACCCACCACTTTTGACCTAGTGGAGAAAAATGAAGAACCAAAGAATCTTTATCGGATTGGTCTGTCACTGTCATTGCTGTTTGTAATTAGCTGTTCATACAAACCCAAAGAAGCAGAGGCCCCTAAAGAGTTCGCGGCGATGCTTGCTAAGAAAGACAAACTAGCCGCCCTGCCTACAACCGAAAAACTCGCCAAGAAACCGAGATAAAAGGCTCTGCGACATCCTGATCATCGATTACAAGACGGCAACGGTTGTCGCCAGGAAGACGGTGGGAAAGAATGAAGCGCCGACCTTGATCAATAGCCGCACTTACGCCAAAACACCCGGAAGAGAGATCGCCGATTACTTACAGTCGGTAGCTGGTGTCGGCAAACCAGAGCAGGCCACTAAATAAGTTCCGGTTTACGCAATCGGCAGCCGCACCTGGAAACACGTGTCGCCGGGCTTTGATTCGAACCTGACGTTGCCACGATGTTTTCTAACTATGCGGGCCACAGTATCCAAACCGAGGCCGGTTCCCTCGCCAACTGGCTTCGTCGTGAAGAAGGGTTCGAAGATACGTGACCGGGCCGCTGCGGGTATGCCGGCGCCGTTGTCGCGAATCTCAACCATGATGTCGGTCGGTTCGCGTTTGGTGCGCACTTTCAGCTTGCCGCCGGTGCTCATCGCGTCTACGGCATTGACGATCAGGTTGGTCCACACCTGGTTGAGTTCACTGCCGTACGCCTTGATGAGCGGCAAACCTTCAGCGTAGTCGCGCGTGACCGTGATGTCTTTTTTTCTTAATTTGTATTTCAAAATGAGTAAAGTGTTGTCCAGACCTTTGTGGACGTCCAGATCCTGCACGGACGCCTGGTCCATGTAACTGTATTCCTTGATCGCACGGACCAGTTCGGATATACGCGCCGTGCTCGTCTTGATCTCACTCGCCAGCTTTGCCGCCGCAAGCTGACAGTTGACGCGCGCGAGAACGTCGACGATCGCGGTCGGTGGTATCTCGCCGAGAAGTTCGTCCAAAGCGGCCGAATCCATGCCCGCTTCGACGAGATTCGCCGAGAGTTTCCACGGCTCTTCCACGCCATGCGCCTCGAGCCACTCGGAAATCTCGTCTTCGCGGTCGCTTTGATCGAGTGAGTTCAAATGCCCGGCCGTGGCGGTGCGATCGATCGCGCGGCGCTCGAAAGCGTCGATCGATTGCTGTTGTTCCGCCGTTAAATCGTGCGAACAAAGCCGCATGTCAGCCGCGCGTAACTCTTGCAAAGTCTCGATGAGATCGTCGGCGGCGCGCGTCGCGCCTGCTGCGGGATTGTTGAGTTCGTGGGCGAGTCCGGCAGAGAGTTTGCCGAGCGCCATCAGCTTGTCCTGCTGTTGGTCCAGCGTCGTCGCTTCACGCACGCGATCGCTCATGATCCCCACCAGACGTTGGACCAGCACCGGACTGCGTTGCATCAACTCGGGAAACATAGTCACCGGAAACCGCAACACCCGCACGTCTGTAACCGCACGTCCGGTCACTTGAAACGCCGTCATGCGCGAGAACGGAAGCATTCCACTTACTTCAGTCGACGGGTCGCCGGCACGCCCGATGTAAACCATGTCATGGTCATTCTCGTCCCAGTAAGCGTGTATTTCGCCTTCGAGATAGATAACCATTACGTCGGGCGGATCGCCTTTACGAAACATCACGTCGCCCGCCGCATAGCGACGGTCCTCCGAGTTGTCGGCAAACCATCGCAACTGGTCCTCCGGCAGATCGGCAAACACATGGACGCGCTTCAGTGCCTCCGCTTTATCCGGCGGTGAAGACGTCGCGGGAACAAAGGTTTCAATCGTGCCCGAAACTGTCTCCGGCTCACCATTCTTTTCTTCCATCAGCTACACGACCTTGCTTAGATATTGATGCACGAAAGAGATTGCGACCGAACCTTCGCCCACCCCCGATGCGACGCGCTTTACGGATCCGTGCCGCACGTCGCCGACGACAAAGATACCCGGAACGTTCGTTTCCAAAAGACCCGGATCGCGATCGAGCTTCCAGCCGTTCGGACGTTTGCCGTCGCGCGTGAGTTGCGGGCCGGAATAGATAAAGCCGTGCTCATCGCGTTCGACGAGATGGGCCAACCAGTCTGTGTTGGGCGCCGCGCCGATCATGATGAACAAAGAATTGGCCGGGACTTTGTGTATCTCGTTCGTCGTCAGGCAATGAATGGAGATCGCTTCGAGATGATCCTCGCCATGCGCTTCAACAACACACGTGTTGAACTCGATGTGAATATTCGGAGTCGCTTTGAGTTGATCGATCAGATATTGCGACATCGAAGACGCCAGCGACGAACCACGCACAAGCATGACCACGCGGCGCGCGTACCGCGAAAAGTGCATCGCCGCCTGTCCCGCGCTGTTCGCGCCGCCGACGACGTACACATCCTCACCTCTCGTGGACATCGCCTCCGTCATCGCCGCGCCGTAATAAATGCCCGCCCCAGTGAGACGTTCGACTCCGGGCGCGTCCAACTTGCGCCACTGCACGCCAGTCGCCACCAGCAAAGCATGACAACTGACCTCTTCGCCGTTCGCGAGTTTTAGAAAACGATATGGTCCATCGAGCCGGACCGCCGTCGCTTCCGCGGAAATGATCTCGACGCCGAATCGTCTTGCCTGGACCACCGCGCGACGCGCCAGATCGGCGCCGGTCAGCCCACTCGGGAAACCAAGATAGTTCTCGATGCGACTCGACATGCCCGCCTGACCGCCAGGCGCCTCGCGTTCGATCATCACCGTGCGCAAACCTTCACTCGCGCCGTAAACGGCGGCCGCGAGTCCCGCTGGACCACCGCCGACGATCACGAGATCGTAAAACGCTTGCGTCGCACGAGTCTTGAGTCCCGCGTGCTCGGCAAGCTCACCCAACGAAGGCTGTCGCAAACGCACGCCGTTGGGCAGAATGCAGACCGGCAAGGTTTTGGTGTCTTCATCGTCCAATAACTCAACGAGACCTCGCACCTCCGAGTCGCCGTGGGCCGTTTCGATGTCGAGCCATTGATACGGAACGTGATTGCGCGCGAGAAAGTCTTTGATGTTGTGTGAAGCGGGTGACCAGCGATTCCCCAACACGCGAATGCCTTCAAACTGCGGCGGAAACGCAGCTTGCCAATCCTCGAGCAGTTCGTCGATTACGGGATAAAGATTTTCTTCAGGCGGGTCCCACGGTTTCAGTAAATAATGATTGACGCCGGCGGCGTTGATCGCAGCGATAGCGGCGTCGGTGTCCGCGTAAGCGGTCAACAACACGCGTTTCGCGTCCGGAAAGAGTGTGATCGCCTGCGCCAGAAATTCGACGCCGGACATTCCCGGCATTCTCTGGTCGATCAGAAACAGCGCGATCGAGTTGTTCCTGATCTTCAGTTCGCGGACGATTTCCAGCGCTTCTTGTCCGGAGCCGGCGCGCAGGACTCGATACTCTTTGCCGTACTTGCTTCGCAGATCGCGCTCGATAGCGCGCAAAACCTCACGATCGTCGTCTACCGTCAGTAATACCGGTTTAGCCATAACCTTCCTTGTGCATCTGTGTGGCGGAAAATGTCATTCTGCCACACAGCGTCAAGTCGGCACATCACGTTATGGTGGATCTACGTACTAACCCGATCGAGGTATGCGGCGGCTTATGAGGCGCTAATCAGGCCCATTCGCCCTTCACGGTAGTCTTCGATCGCCTGGTAGATCTCCTCGCGCGTGTTCATCACGAATGGACCATAACGCGCGACGGGTTCGTTCAACGGCAAACCCGCGATCAGCAACACCTCGAGCGTCTTATCTGCGTCTGAAGGATTCGAGATCAGAACTTCCTCGCCATCGGGCGCGAACATAATCATCTGACCATCCACGCCGCGCTCTTCTTCCGAGCCGAACCTCCCTTCTCCTTCAACCACGTACGCAAACGTGTTGTACGCTCCCGGCACTGGTTGCGTAACCGAGCCGCCCGACTTGATCTGGAAGTGCAGATAAACAATGGGCGTGCGAGTCTCGATGACGGCCTTCCGGCCCAACGCCTCGCCGGCGATCACGTTCACCGTCACCAATCCATCCGGCGAAACTGCTTTCGGGATCTGCGCGCTGGGAATCTCCTGGTAACGGGGCTTCATCATCTTGTCGGTCTTCGGCAGGTTCACCCAGAGCTGAAACGCGTGCATCCTTCCGCCCTGTCGTTCAAACTCCGAACTCGGCATCTCGGAGTGCACGACACCCGCACCCGCCGTCATCCACTGCACGTCGCCGGCCCGCAATCGTCCGGCGTGTCCACTCGAGTCTTTATGTTCGAGATCGCCTGACAAGACATACGTCACCGTCTCGAATCCACGATGCGGATGATCGGGCGCGCCCTTCGCTTCACCTGGACCAAGCTCCATCGGTCCCATCTCGTCGAGTAACAGAAACGGATCGAATTCTGAAATCGCGTGTGTGGGGAACGGGCGATGGACCAGAAAGCCGCCGCCTTCCAACGTCTCGATGCTGTTCACGACGCCCGCAACCGTGCGTCCTTTATTCTCTGCCTGTAACACTTTGCTCATAATCTTCCCTTCTGAACTTCGCGTTGTAATCATGCGTCCTTGTTAATACGGTCTACGGCTTCAAAGCCGATCTGCTTCAACAGCCGAATCAACGTTTCGCGATCTTTCTTCGTCAGCGACGCCGCTGCGAGCTGTTCCATGTCGATCGCATGATCGTTGTAGACCTTTGTGATCAGCGTCTTGCCTTCTTTAGTCAAGTGGACGATCTTCGCGCGCCGATCAGTGCCATGAGCGCGCCGCTGGACCAGCCCTTTGTTTTCCAAACGATCGACTGCGGTTGTAATCGAGCCACTCGTCAGCAAAACTTTCTTTCCGATTTCGTTAACCGGAAGCGGCCCTTTGTGTAGGAGTGCTTCGAGCACGGCGAAGTCGCTGCCACACATTTCGGACTGCGAGACACTGTTTTCAGCGTAAGCTTCAACCGCACGCGCCGCCTTCCACAGCACGAGAAACACGTGCACGCCACTTCCGCCAGTTAACGATTTCACATCCGTTGCCATAATCAATTTAACTTGATGTCAAGATACTTTAAGTCAAGCTGTTGCGTCAAGTGTGCGGCGTTTCGGGTCGCTCCAAACGTGTGATTTTCATTTTGAAACATTGTAAAACTTTCCTATTGACAGCCAAAAAACATGGGAGTAGAGTCCGCCGTGTTTCTTGCGTCCCCGTTTTCGAGCGAGTTTCCCGACGACTCACGCGTCAACGCTTCCTTTACAACAACGCCCAGTTTGCTTTGGGATCATAGATTCGCTGTCCCCTCCCAAGACATCAGCTCGCGACTCTGATTTCAGGAACTAGCCGACCGTTCAATAGCCACGCTCGTCAGTAACTGATGAGCAAGGAGGTATAACCCTATGGCACAGTCGGGTTGGAAAGCTCTGCTTCCGATTACCCTACTCCTTCTACTCGCTGGTCCCGCCAGGGCCCAGATCACGACCTACTACCTCCATCGCGAAAACTCAGCGGTCGTTAGTAGCAACATGCAGCTCAAAACCGCGAACCCCGATGCGGCTTCGCTGACGCTGCAAACAGCGGAGTTGAGAAATCAGCCGGCGGGTGAATACGTAATCAAGTCGTTTGAAACACAGGCTAACGTTCCGAATGTCGCGGGTGTCATTCCCGCAGGCTCATCGTTCCTCGTGCGGTTCTATATGAACAAGACCGCCGACGCGGGCTCGATGCAAACCTTAGTGAAGGTTTATAAAAACAGCACCGCGGGAACGCTGGTATGCACCGGCTTCGGTCCGTCAATTTCTACCGGTCGCGTTCTTCATACTTTTTCCTGCACTCCTCAAGCCGCCGTCACGTTTACGGCGACTGATCGATTCTTCATCTGGGTGGGAGTGAATCTCACCACCGGTCCCGGCAGCACGCGCGTGAAAGGCGAGTTGAGCGTTGAACAAGTCTGGGACTCTCGCATCAGCGTCACGCTGCCGATACCGCAACCAACGATTACAACTCTGACACCCGCAACCGGTCCGATCGGCACGTCCGTCACAATCGCGGGCTCCGGGTTCGGAGCATCGCAAAGTCTCAGCACCGTTAGCTTTAACGGCGTGACAGCGACTCCGACAAGCTGGTCCAACACGAGCATCGTCGTTCCGGTTCCAACGGGTACGACGACGGGTCCTGTAACCGTGACGGTCAACAACCTCGTCAGCAACGGCGTGACATTCACAACAACAGCCGGAAGTCTCACCGGCACCGTGACGCGGGCTGACAACAGCGCGCCGATCAGCGGCGCGTTAGTTGAAGCGCTGCAAGGTGGAATCGTTAAAGCCTCGACGAACTCGCTGGGCGACGGAACGTATTCGATCGCCTCTCTCATTCCGGGCACTTACGACATTCGCGGTTCGGCAGCTCAGTTTGCCACGCAGATCAATACAGGTGTGAACGTCACCGCAGGACCGGCGACGACTTCAAACCTCGCGCTGTCTAAACCAGGTGGAATCATCGGCAAGGTGACACAGGTCGACGGCGTCACGCCGATCGTAGGCGCGATCGTGAAGGTCTTTCAGGGTGCGAATACGCTCGCGAAAGTCACCACCAACATCAACGGCGACTACATCGCCAATTCCCTCGCCGCCGGAACTTACACGGTCCAGGCCTCTGCTTCAGGTTACGACACCAGCGTCAGTTCGAACGCCATCGTCACGGCAAACAACGACACGACGGTCAACTTCTCATTGACGGCCGCGGCGAACAACAATCCGATCAAGTACGTGTACGACGATCTCGGACGGCTCGTCGCCGTCATCGATCCCGCGGGCGACACCGCCCGCTACACCTACGACTCGGTCGGCAACCTGCTCACGATCTCGCGACAGAGTTCGTCGCTGGTTTCGGTGATCGACTTTGCGCCGAAGTCGGGTCTCGCTGGAACCACAGTCACAATTTACGGCACCGGTTTCAGTTCCACTCCGGCCAACAACACAGTGACTTTCAACGGCACCGCCGCGGTTGTCTCGTCATCGAGTGCGACGCAGATCGTCGCCGCTGTTCCCGCCGGAGCAACTACGGGATTGATCTCGGTCACCACGGCTGCGGGTTCGGATTCGAGTGACGTGCCCTTTGTCGTCGGCACGAATGGTCCAATCGTAACGGGCTTCACGCCAAACATCGGCGCAGCGGGAACGGCGGTGACAGTCACCGGCCAGAACTTCGAAGCCGTCTCGCACAACAACCGCGTGAGATTCAACGGCACTTTGGCGGACATCACAGCCGCGACCACCACGTCGCTTTCCACGAGCGTTCCGCAAAATGGGACCTCGGGACGTATCTCAGTCACGACCGTGTTGGGCCAGGGTGTGAGCACGGACGATTTCTTTGTTCCGCCGTCGCCGTATGTCGCCGCGGACGTCGAAATGACGTCGCGCATGTCCATCGGTCAAACGAAACTCGTCACGATCAGCACCGCAAACAAGATCGCGCTCGTCGTATTCGACGGCGTCGCGGGTCAGCAGATCAGTCTGCAACTCACCGGCGTAACGATCCCCGGAACGGACGTGCGGATCCTGAATCCCGACGGAAGTACTTTCGCGTCTGCCTTCAGTGTCGGCACCGGCGGCGGTTTCATCGACACGAAGACACTCGGCACGACCGGAACCTACACGATCCTCGTCGATCCACAGGGCACTAACACCGGCAACATCACGCTGAACCTGTTCAACGTCGTGAACGTCAGCGCCACGATCACTCCCGGTGGAACTACACCGATCACATTCGTCACTCCGGGACAGAACGCGGACGTGACTTTCAGTGGTGTGACTGGACAACACGTCAGTCTGAACATCAGCGGCGTCACGGTCGCGGGCACGACCGGTTACACCGTGAAGAATCCGAATGGAACCACGCTGGCTTCCGGCAACTTCGGCACGAGCGGCGGGTTCCTCGAGATTCCTTACCTGCCGTCCGCGGGTACGTACACGATCTTCGTGGATCCTTCGGGCGCGAACCTCGGCAACATCAGCTTAACGCTGAACGACGCCACGGACGCGACCAACACGATCACTCCGGGCGGTGGTCAAGTCGTAATCGCGACAACCGTCGCGGGCCAGAACGCGAGGCTGACTTTCACCGGAAGCGCCGGGCAGCGAATCTCCGTCAACACAACCACGAATTTCAGTGTTTGCTGGACACTCGCAATCGTCAAACCCGATGGAACAAACGTTTCGAGCACTTTCACCTGCGGCAGCAATCTCTTCATCGATCCGCAGCAACTGCCGGTTGCGGGCACTTACACGATCCTGATCGATCCGTCGGGTGCGGGCGTGGGCCAGGCGACGGTCACGGCCTACGACGTCAGTGACGTAACGGGCACGATCGTGATCGATGGTCCAACCGTCTCGCAGACGATCAACACTCCGGGCCAAGTGATTCGACTAACGTTCAGTGGAACAAGTGGCGTGCGACTCAGCGTCAACGCGCCATCGACGTTCACCACGTGCTGGACGCTCCTGATCCTGAAACCGGATACGACACAGTTGTCGAGCACTTTCAGTTGCGGCAGCACCATCTTCGTCGAGCCGCAGTCGCTGCCGGCGACGGGCACTTACACGCTCATCGCGGATCCGTCGGGCAACGGCACGGGTGGCGTGAACCTGAACCTGTACAGCGTCACCGACACGACGCAGTCGATCACCGTTGGCGGATCGTCGGTCGTCTCGCCGATTACCACGCCTGGTCAGGTTGCGCGGCTGACGTTCAGCGGAACAGCGGGTCAACGAATCAGCGTGAACAGTCCGACGACGTTCACGACGTGCTGGACGCTCGCGATCCTGAAACCGGATGCAACGACGTTGACCAGCACGTTCAGTTGCGGCAGCACGATCTTCATCGAGCCGCAACTGCTTCCCACGACGGGCACCTACACGATCGTGCTCGATCCGTCCGGATCAGGCACGGGCCAGGCAACTACGAACGCCTACAGCGTGACTGACACGACACAGTCGATCACCGTCGGCGGCTCGGCAGTTGTTTCGCCTCTGAACACACCCGGACAGGTTGCGCGGTTGACGTTCACCGGCACGACGGGCCAACGCATCAGCGTGAAGAGCACTTCGACGTTCACGACGTGCTGGACGCTCGCGGTCCTCAAACCCGATGCGACGACGTTAGCGAGCACGTTCTCGTGCGGCGCGACGATCTTCATCGAACCACAGACGCTTCCGGTTAACGGAACGTACACGGTGCTGCTCGATCCATCCGGAGCCGGAACGGGCCAGGGGACCACCAATGTCTACAACATCGTCGACATCACCGGCTCGGTGACGATCAACGGCGCTGCGCTGCCGGTCAACATCACGGTGCCCGGACAAGTCGCCAACATCACGTTCAGCGGAACGGCGAGTCAGCTTGCAACCGTCAGGATCGCCAGCAGCACGATCTCGTGTGTGACCGTCACGCTGTTGAAGCCCGACGGCACGAGTCTGACGTCGACGTTCACGTGCGGCGGGACGTTCAATCTCGCGCAGCAGACTCTGCCGACAACCGGAACTTACACGATCAAGATTGACCCGAATACTTCAAACATTGGCACTGCAAATGTCAGTGTGACGAATCCTTAGCCACGGCGCGGAGAAGAAATATGAAGCACCGGATTAATGTCAGCATTGCGTTGATTCTGAGCTGTGTTTTGGGTGCGAGCTCCAGCATCGTTTTAGCCTCAAACACAAGTCTGCGAACGGCACTCTCGCGAAAGATGGAGCGGGCGCGGGCGCCAAAGCACGAAAGGCTGCGGCGCACACGGCCCATTCAGAATCTCGCGCCGGAAGGTCAATCGATCACAATGTTGCCCGACGGACGTTTGCTCGTACTCGGAGGACTTGGAGCGGAAGGCACGCTTTCCACCGCGTCGCTCGGCGATCCACTGACGGGCCAAACGTTTCCGCTCCCGAACATGCGGGAAGCGCGTGCGTGGCACTCGGCGACAGTGTTGCCTGACGGGCGCGTCTTCATCTTCGGGGGCACCGGTGCAAATGGAAGAGCGTTGAAGAGTGTGGAGATATTCGATCCGACGACGCTGTTGTTTCAGTCTCTCCCGGCGGGGGCGCTCTCGGCGCGCGCGTCGCACACAGCGACTCTGTTGATGGATGGAAGAGTGTTGCTGGTCGGCGGCGTCTCTGAAAAATCGACTGTAGAAACATGGGATTTCAAAACGGGAAAAGCAGATGTACTAACGACTCGTCTCAACGTCGCGCGCCAGAAGCACAAAGCGAGTTTGCTTGCTGACGGACGAATCCTGATCGAATCAGGCGTCGATGAAGTCGGAAATCAGATCGGCGCGATCGAGGCGTTCAATCCGGACACGATGGCGTTCACGCTCGCCGGACCAGTTGCTGACGTCAACGCCGCGCCCTTTCTCGTTGCCTCAGTTCCCGCAAACGACGCGACCGACGTTCCTGTCGACAGCATCATTGCCCTCCGCTTTTCAAAACTTCTCTCCCCACGCACGGCCAACTCGGAAACAGTTACGCTGAACAGTTCGGAAGGCCGCGCGTACGCGAAGGTCGTCGCCGCTGAAAACGGCAGAATGGTTTTCGTTTCACCCTTCGAACCACTCACCGCAAATACAACCTACACAGTCACGATCGATCGCGCGGGTGACGGCGTCAACAATGTCGTTCCCGCAACCGTCACGTTCACCACCGCAAAAGGCGAAGACAGAGAAACAGGCGCGCCGGACGAACCCGACTGGATACCTGACGAAAACGCCCTGCGCGGTGATTGGACCAGCAAGAACACGAAATCTCCATGGCAGGATCTTCCGAGACTGGAAGCCGAGACCGGAGTAACGGCACTCTCCGGTCAGGCGCTCACGTTGCGCGGCCAGCCTCTCGCCAACGTGACCATGGAGATCGACGGCGTCAAGACCACTACCGATAACACCGGGCGATTCCTGTTGAAGTCGCTCAGCGCCGGTCATCATGTCCTGAAGATCGATGGAACGACGGTGAGTCATCCCGGCGGCAGTTACGGAATCTTCCGAGCCGGTGTAGACGTCACCGCCGGTAAAACGAATGCCCTCGACTACACGATCTGGATGCCGAGACTCGACATGGCGAACGCCGTCACGATCTCGTCGCCGACGACGACGAATGTTTCAGTCACAACCAAACG
This sequence comes from Pyrinomonadaceae bacterium, assembly GCA_035760365.1. Taxonomy (GTDB): domain Bacteria; phylum Acidobacteriota; class Blastocatellia; order Pyrinomonadales; family Pyrinomonadaceae; genus PSRF01. Next base: position 77,255 of record DASTTB010000042.1, on the reverse strand, counting down.
TATTCCCGGTCTCGAATTGCGTTTGCCTTCGCAAACTCTGATACGTGACATCAAGGGACAACCGGTTACACAGTTGAGCATCACTCCGATCCCGACTGATCGCCCGCCCTTCCCGCTGCCCGTTGGGATTCACGTTCCGGTGTTCTTTACGATCCAACCGGGCGGCTCGGCCATCATTCCGCCGCGCGCGCAGCTCATCTATCCAAATTTCACGAACAGTCTGCCGGGCACCCGAATCGATTTCTGGACTTACGATCCGGAAGTAAAAGGATGGTACGTCTACGGCCAGGGAACGGTGACGCCAAACGGTTCGCAGATCATGCCCGATCCCGGCGTCGTGCTGTACGCCTTCAACGGAACGATGGTCGCGACTCCAAACCTCGCGCCGCCCGAAGGTCCAAAGCCCTGCAATCCAGCGAGCGAGATGGGCGATCCCGTCGACGGCGCGACCGGTCTTTATGTCTACACGAAGACCGATTTCAGCATTCCCGATACTTTTCCGATCGAGTTCACGCGCACGTATCGCACGCGCGATCAGATGAGCCGGCCGTTCGGAATCGGCACGAGCCACTCGTTCGAGATGTTCATCGTGGGCGCGACGTGGCCGTACACGTTTGTCGATCTGATTCTGCCGGACGGCGGGCGCCTGCATTACGATCGCGTGAGCGGCGGAACGAGTTTCATCGACGCCGTATACGAACACACTGGTGGTCCATCGCCTTTTTACAAGTCGCGGATCAGGTGGGTTGGCGGTTGGGAACTGAAACTCAGAGACGGATCGAGCTTCATCTTTCCTGACGGCGAGAACCAGGTCGTTCCCGGCAAAGCCGCGGTGATCAGTATGCGCGATCGACACGGCAACGCGCTCATCCTGACGCGTGACGGCAACGGCAATCTCACCAGGATCACCTCGCCGAATGGACGCTGGATCGAGTTGACTTACGATGGTTCCAGTCGCATCACGAAAGCCAAAGACAACATCGGCCGCGAGATCCTTTACGCGTACGATCCCTCGGGACGCCTGTCGCAGGTCACGGAATTAAATCTCGGCACGACGAAGTACACGTACGACACGTCGAATCGAATGTTGACCGTCGAAGATCCGCGCGGCGTCGTTTACGTCACGAACGAATACGACGCGAACAGTCGAGTCATCAAACAAACGATGGCTGACGACACGCCCGGCACCACGACTGACAATCCCACGCATCTTTACGCCTACACAACCAACGCCGGCGGCAAAGTAATTCAAACCGACTACACCGATCCGCGTGGTATCGTTCGTCGCACGACATTCAACGACGAAGGTTTCGTCACCGCGGTCACGTACGCGCAGGGCACAGCGGAACAGGCGACGATCACGTACGAGCGACAACCAGGCACGAACCTGCTTGCGAGTACGCTCGATCCGCGTGGGCGTCGAACCGGGTATGTTTACGACACGCAAGGGAACATCCTCAGCATCACGCAGTTGCAGGGAACGCCTGACGCAATTACGACGACGTTTGAGTATGAACCGCAGTTCAACAACATAACGCGCGTCACCGATCCGTTGGGACGGCGGTTGACTTACACCTACGATTCGTTCGGCGCGCTCACGTCGGTCACCGACGGCCAGGGCGATCGTGTGTCGATGGCCTACGACTCCGCCGGACGACTCACGACGCTGACCGATGAATTGCAGCGAACGTTCCAGTTCATCTACGAAAAGGGCGATCTCGTCAGTGTGATCGATCCGTCGGGAAGAACGGTGAGTCGTTTCACGGACGGCGCCGGGAGGTTGTTGGGCTTCACGAACGCGCTCGGCAAAGTCACGAGATACGAGTACGACGTCTTCAACCAGGTATCAAAGATCATCGATCCGCTGAACGGAACGACGGAGTTTACGCGTGACGTGAGCGGGCGTGTTACGCAGGTCAAAGATCCGCGGAACAAGATCATCACTTACACCTACGACAACATGGACCGCGTCGTGAGTCGCAAGGATGCCTTGCAGGGCGCGACCAGTGTCGAGCTTTACGAGTACGACAAGGCCGGCAATCTAACGAAGGTTACGGATCGGCGCGGCAAGGTCACTGTCTATAACTACGACGGTCTCGAGCGCAGGACGTTCGTAGGTTTCGGCTCTGTTGGCAGCACGTATGAGAGTACGATCACTTATACATACGACAACGGCAATCGCTTCCAACAGATCGTCGACTCACTCGCGGGAACGATGACGTTCAGCTTCGATCAGATGGATAGTTTGACTTCCATCACAACGCCACAGGGAACCGTGACTTACACGAACGACGACCTTGGCCGGCGTGAAAGCATGTCGGTTCCGGGTCAGCCGACGGTCTTTTATTCGTATAACGACGCTGATCAGATCACGTCGATCACACGCGGCTCGGACGTCGTCAGCTTTGTCTACGACGCCGGCGATCAACTCATCAGGACCGTTGCGCCGAATGGCGTCGTCAGTGATTACGAATACGATCTTGCGGGACGCCTGAGTGGCATCACGTACAAACGTGGCTCGACCGTGTTGGGAGATCTGACTTACCAGTATGACGCGGCGGGACGTCGCACCGTGACTGGCGGCACGTTCGCTCGCACTAACCTGCCGCAGGCGTTTGGTTCGGCGACGTACAACGATGCGAATCGGCTGACGCAAAAGGATGCGGCGACGTTTACTTATGACGCGAATGGAAACCTGACGAGCGACGGGACGAACACGTACACATGGAACGCGCGCAACCAGTTGAGTTCGATAACTGGTCCAAGTCTCAGCGCGAGTTTCCAATACGACGCATTCGGCCGGCGCATCAACAAGACGATCAACGGCACGTCGACGTCTTATCTCTACGACGATTTCAATGTCGTTAAAGAGACGACTGCGTCTGCGACGGTCGACTTTCTCTCTTCCGGTTGGGACGAGGTGTTTACACGCAGCGACAGCGGCGGAAGTTTCGGTCTGTTGCGAGACGGGCTGGGATCAACGCTCGCTCTCACGGATTCCAATGGCGTAGTCCAGACGAGTTACACGTACGATCCATTCGGAAACACGACCGCGGTGGGCGGCGGCAGCAACACGACGCAGTTTACGGGACGAGAGAACGATGCGACCGGACTCTACTTCTATCGTCAACGTTACTATTCGCCGGTGTTGCAGCGATTCATCAGCGAAGATCCGGTCGGAATCAAAGGCGGTATCAATCTTTACGCGTATGTGGCGAACGATCCGGTGAATTTCTCAGACCCGCTCGGACAGTGGCCCACGAGGTACGGCTGGGATACGCACCAGGAATCGGCGCGGCGTGTTTTGAACGATCGTCTCACGCCTGAAGAGCTGAAGATGTTGACTGACGGCATTTACGAAGCGGACAACGATGAGTATCAAACCGTTCCGAATTCGCATCGGCATGCGATGACGCCGGGCGATGAAAGCAAGACGGACGCGCGCAAGAAAGCGAATGACTTTGTCCGCGACATGCTGAACAAGGCTCGTAACGCGACGTCGGTGGCTGATGCTATGAAGTATCTTTCGTATGCGATGCACGCGATGCAGGATGCGACTTCGCCGGCGCACGCGGGGTTCAGAAAATACTACGGCGGAAAGCGAGAGCTCGCGGGGCACGTTTGGGAAGAACTCTTCGATCCCGGCGCGGGAAGTAATCTTGATAAGGCAACGGAGATGGCCTACAAGTATTACAAGGGTGAGTTACCGATGCCGAAGGACTTCTTCGAGAACCTTTGCGCTGACAAGTATTAGGTGGTCCGATTTCAAAGTATGCTCTGGGCCTCTGCGCCTCTGCGGTGAACTAATTGCATGAACAACGAAACTTCCATGAACAACGAAACTTGCATGAACAACGAAACTTCCATGAACAACGAAACCGCAGAGGCGCAGAGGACCCAGAGATAGCACAGAGTATTGAACTAGCGCTTTGTATAGTCGGAGGATCAGCATAAAGCGACGCGTAGTTGTTTCAGTACTGGTTGCGCTGGGTGCGATTCTGTTCACCTGGCTGATTCTCGGTGAATCGTCGCCGTTCGCAGCGTACCTTTCCTTTCACACCACGCTGCCTAACTTTTGGCGCACGCTGAACGCGTTGCCGTTCATCGCCGGCGCCGTTTTGAGTGGCAATCACGGCGGCAGTCCGCTAATCCTCTTCACTATTCTGCAATTCATCCAGTGGTTCATCATTGCCTTCGTAGTATCGACACTCCTCGGCCTGGTAGTGCGGCGAGGATGAGCTACGCCGAAGCCGCTGACGTGCGCGCCGGGACGCGGTGTTGACAGATCACCTGATATGTCTTGACTACATCCGCGTAATCGATACACCCGTCCTCGACTTCGTCCGGCGCCTTCGCGTGTAGCAGGATGTCGTTCATCGACACGATGCCTTCCAATTCTCCTTCGGGATTGAGCACCGGCAGTCGTCGTACCCGATGTTTCTGCATCGTCTGCAACGCCTCAGCGACATTGTCTTCAGGCTTAACTGCGAAAACTCTGCCCGTCATTACCTCCTCGACCGAGATCGCCGACGGATGGTCGTCTCTCATCGCCGACGCCATGCAGATGTCTCGATCGGTGATCATGCCGATCACTTTTCGTCCATCCTTGATGATCGGCAAAATTCCACAATCGTTGTCCCACATCAATTTCGCCGCGTCCGCGAGGCTTTCTGTCAGCCAGATTGCCTCCGCGCCCGGTGTCATTATTTCTTTAACCTTCATAACTATCACTCCTTCCCTCGCGTCTTTCGAATAACTTCGACCGAGCAATGCGCCCGTGCGGCAACTGCGGCCGAAATGCTGCCCAGCACAAATCGTTCAAAACGATTACTGAAACCTGCCGAACCAACGAAGACACAATCGGCTCCCCATTCTTCCGCTGCTTTTGGTAACTCTCGTTTCGGATCGCCTTCTCTAACCGCGCAGGTCACCTTGAGCGAGGCCGAATACAACAGTTCGATCGAATGCCTCGAGATCCTTTCGACCCACGCTCGTTCCTGCTGCCGGTCCTCTTCAATCATCTTCTCGAGCGGCGGAATCAACTTTCCCAGGAACTCAGGCGCCAACGGATCGTCAACGAGAACGATCTTCACCTCGCTGTGGGCCGGCCACTTGCGCCTCGCAATAGCTCGCAACGCTTCGTCACTCGGCTCCGATCCATCGGTGCCGACCATGATCCTCACTGGCGAACCCGGCTCTTCCACTCGTCCACGAGCGATTCGCACCGAGCAATGCGCTTCAGTCATGACCCGCTGCGACACGCTGCCTAACACGAATCGTCCGAGTGCGTTGCGTCCGTGTGAGCCCACAACGATCAGATCGGGTTTCCACCTATCCGCATTCGTCACGAGTTCCCATGCAGCAGACCCACACGCGGAAGCGGCGGTCACTTTCCACTTTGGAAAATTAGTCTTCACACGTTCGCACGCACGCTCAGCGAGCCCCAGAGCCTCTTTCGCGGCTGGACAACGGCTCGCGAAGTCGCGCTGCAACTCCGCTGGAGATTGAACTTTTCGCGCTTCTTCGAGGATCTCGTAACTCGATGGCGGTGGCGGTGGAAGCCAGACTTCAGCGACTGAAAGAATGTGAGCTTCACCAGTTCGCGGCAAACCGGCGCGCGTCAAATCATCGAGCGCCGCCTCGGCACAATCCGAGCCGTCATACCCAATAAGTACTTTCATACACTTCACCTCACCTTCGGTGGTTCGCAACCGTTGTACCGAGCGAAAACACACGTGTTTTTATATCGATTGGTGAGAAATCTTTCGCACATTCGTCCCGTTCAGGGTAGATTTACGCAATGAACTTCAGGCAAATCATCGACAGCAGCGCGGGGCGAGCTGTGTTTCTGATCCGACTCGCCGTCGGTGCGATATTTCTTTCGGAAGGCATTCAGAAATTTCTCTATCCCGCGGAAAACGGGGCGGGAAGATTTGCGCGAATCGGTATACCCGGAGCGGAAGTGATGGGACCATTCGTCGGCGTCGTCGAAATCGTCTGCGGCGCGTTGATCCTGATCGGGTTCCTGACGAGATTAGCCGCGATACCGCTCATCATCGACATGCTGGTTGCGATTCTTTCAACCAAAATTCCGATCCTGCTGGGTCATGGTTTTTGGGGATTCAGTCTTCGCACTCTCCCGTATTACGGATTCTGGGGAATGCTTCATGAGGCACGCACGGATCTGGCAATGTTGCTGAGCTCGATCTTTCTGTTGATCGTCGGAGCGGGCGCGTTGTCAGTCGATGCGAGACTCAGCGCGTCGCGTCGCACCTAAAATCCTGACTTAAATCGTGGCCTAATTGTGTCTGCGCATCGCGATCAGAAAACGCCGTTGAGAACTTTGGCCGTGCTTTTCCTGAAGCTCGGCACGATTGCGTTCGGTGGACCAGCGGCGCACATCGCGATGATGGAAGACGAAGTTGTTCGTCGCCGCCAGTGGCTGAAGCGCGACGAATTTCTCGATCTACTCGGCGCCACGAATCTTATCCCTGGTCCAAACTCGACCGAGCTGGCGATCCATATCGGCCATCGACAAGCAGGCTGGCCCGGACTGCTTGTCGCCGGCGTTTGCTTCATTGCTCCAGCGATGCTGATCGTCACCGCGTTTGCGTGGGCCTACGTTCGCTACAGTGCGCTTCCCGAAGTTTCAGGCATTCTGTACGGCGTGAAGCCGGTGATCATCGCGGTCGTGCTGCAAGCGTTGTACTCACTCGGGCGCACGGCGCTGAAGACGTGGTTCCTCGGAGCGATCGCAGTCGTGGGAACGGCGCTCACGTTCGCAGGCATTCATGAACTGATCATTCTTGCCGGCGGCGGCCTCGCCGCGATGGCGCTGACGTTGACGAGGCGGCGACTAGCGAGGGCGCACAATTCGGTTTCCCTATTTTCGGCGCTTACGCTCCTGTTGGAATCGACAGCGCCCGCCGCGGCGACTGCGTTCGGACTATGGCCGCTGTTTTTATTCTTTTTGAAAGTCGGCGCAGTGCTCTACGGAAGCGGGTATGTTTTGCTGGCGTTCATCAGGGCCGACCTCGTCGAACGCTGGCATTGGTTAACTGAGGCGCAACTGCTCGACGCAATCGCAGTCGGCCAGGTCACGCCGGGACCAGTGTTCACAACCGCGACGTTCATCGGTTATGTGCTTGGCGGAACAAAGGGAGCGGCCGTCGCGACGATCGGAATATTTCTGCCGGCGTTCATCTTCGTCGCGTTGAGTGGTCCATTAGTGCCGTTGATTCGTCGTTCGCGGATCGCCGGCGCGTTTCTCGACGGCGTGAACGCCTGCGCGTTGTCGCTGATGTTTGTAGTCACATATCTACTTGCTCGATCGGCGCTGGTGGACGTCCCGACGATTCTCATGGCCCTGGTCAGCGCGTTCCTTCTGTTTTGGTTTCGCGTGAATTCGGCATGGCTTGTTTTAGGAGGCGCGATCGTGGGCTGGATCCTGTCGCGCGGGCTGTAGCTGCGCGCGCACGCTTGAGCTAGAGTGAGCTTATGGAACACGAACATTCACCCGACGCAATCCGCAGACGGCTCGATCATGGTCCAACACACAATTATCTTCGTGATTGGATCTACGGCGGCATCGACGGCGCCGTGACGACGCTCGCCGTCGTGAGCGGAGTTGCGGGCGCGCAACTCTCAAAGTGGATCATCCTCGCACTCGGTTTCGCGAACCTTTTCGCCGACGGATTCTCGATGGCGGCAAGCAACTATCTCGGCACGAAAGCCGAACACGATGACTGGCGGCGACTCCAGAAGATCGAGAATCGTCACATCGATCTCGCCCCTGAAGGCGAACGCGAAGAGGTCAGGCAAATCTATGAACGCAAAGGTTTTACAGGCAACGAACTGGAACGCATGGTCGAACTGATCACGGCCGACCGCGAGCGCTGGGTTCAAACCATGCTGACCGAAGAATACGGACTGCCGGGAGCGGTACGTTCTTCGTGGATCGCCGCGCTCAGCACGTTCGCCTCGTTTCTGATCTGCGGCTTCGTCCCAGTCTTACCTTTCCTGTTTGAAACTGATCACGCGCTGACGATCTCGTTCGCACTGACGGCTGTTGTTTTCGTCGCGATCGGGTCGATCAAGAGCAGGTGGTCCACTGCGTCGTGGTGGCGTTCGGGTCTGACGACGCTGCTGGTCGGCGTCATTGCCGCCGCACTCGCGTATGCAGTCGGTGTCATATCGAAAGGTTTGATGGCGCTGTAAAACCGAAGCATGGATTTACTCGACTACCAGATCAACACCTGCTCGGCAAAGGAGGACATGAATGAAACGGCGAACTCTGCTTCGTAGTTTGGTTTCGACGATGGTTGCGGCGCCGGTGCTCGGCGCGTTCGGTACGAAAGCAGTGTCAACGCTCATCGAACCTGAAGATGAGCGTTACATGAAGCGCGCAATCAGCTTAGCTGCGAATAACGCTAAGCATCCGTTCGCGGCTGTGTTGGCCGACAAGACGGGCGTCGTCGCCGACGGCTGGAACCGTTCAGTTCACAATCCGACGTGGCATGGCGAGATGGACGCGATCAATAAATGCGCCGCGTCTCATCCCCGGATCGACTGGACCACGTTGACGCTTTACACGACAGCCGAACCGTGTGCGATGTGCCAGGGCGCGGTCGCGTGGAGCGGGATCCGCAGAGTGGTGTTTGGTTCGTCTATTCCTTTTCTGAAAAGGCTGAACTGGTGGGCCATCGACGTCCGCGCCGAAGAAATCGCGCGGCTGAGTGCTTTTCGAGAGTGCTCGGTCGTGGGCGGCGTGCTCGAGGAAGAGTGCAATCAACTCTTCCATAAGGCGTTGACGATCAAATGATCACTTCGGCGCGCAAGGCTGCTTGCTCACGGCGGGCACGTCGCGGCCGTTGACGAGGTTCTTTTCGTACACATTATTGTTGCTGCACACCTCGTTGAATCCGGCCTGGACGTTGATCGACAGCCCGGGACGATCGCGATAGTTGTTGCGCCGAAAGATATTGTTCACCGCGCCTTCTATATTGACTGTCGCGTTGCCTCCGCCGCCTGTCGACTCGAAATCGTTGTCCTCAATTACACAACCATCGATCGCGTACGCCTGAATCGCGTTCTGTCCCGTCCGAAAGACGTAGTTGTTGCGAATCTGACAGCCTTTGAGCCCGTTGAGGAAGAAACCGTTACTCATGTAGCGATGGATTCTGTCTTCACGTCCGCCGATCGCAACGTTGTTGGCGGCGACGACCAGACCGTGATTCGCGCCTTTGTACGGATCCTGTAAACAGATCGCGGTCCCGGCACTCTGGATCGAATTCTCGTAGTCGTAAAGGTTATTGAAGACGAAGATGTTCTTCGAATGATCGGCAGCGGAGTTGGTTTCCAGATCAAAACCGCAGACGCCGCCGCCAAACCTTGGCTCGTGATGTCCGAGACGGAAGGCGTAATTCTCGACTATGTAAACGTTCTCCGAATTGACTGCCGCGATGTTGGCTGCCGCGACGCCGCTCGTGATGTTGTGATACGCGAGTGAGTCGTTCGCGAAGTAGTTCTTCTCGAGGCCGGAGCCGCCGAAGCTGATGCCGATCGACGCAGTGTCTTCGAGATAATTGTTCTGCGCGGTGCAGCGTTCGCAGTTACCGAACAGAATCGTCGATCGAACACCGCCGTCATACACCTGTTGCCGCCCGCGAATGTGAAAACCCACGATGCCGATGTTTTTGGATCGTTCAGTGTGTGAACAACACGCGTCGCCTTTCGCCTGAAAAACGATCAGGGCGGGAGTCCGTCCCGAGGCAAAGGTAGGTTCGAGGATCGTGGTTCCCGTTCCCGCCAACTGTTCCGGCGTTAGAGACTGCACTGCCAGCAGAAATGGATCACGATGGTTACTTCCCTTGCCTTTGCGAAAGTACTCCAGCACAGCTTGCGGCGGCTGGTACGTTCCTTCGACGAGCACGTTGTCGCCGATGAGGAAACATCCGTAATCAGTGATGCCGGTGATGTCGCAGGCGTAAGTCGAGCTGTCGAATCTGGTGTGATGGTCCAGGTTGACCTGAGTCTTGATCGAGCCGCCGCCTTCGATCGAGATCGTTCCGCCACCGAATGCAGTCAGTTCTTTGTTGGCGGCATTGATTAACAGACCAAGATCGTTTGCGGCAGCAGCAGTTTGGCGAGCAGCGCGCAAACGTTGAAGTGCATCCGGTGCGGTTGTGCCGGTCAGAGAAACGTTTGCCAGCGAGATCGTGATTGTCGGACCCGGTCTCTTCGCGGGCAGATACGCCGCGGGATCGATCTTCGGCAATTGCACCGGAGTTTGGACCGTCAACAGTAGTCCAAAAACGAAATTTAAGTAGATCATTTTTTCTTGTTGCTCAAAGCAGCGATAGCTTCCGTCAGGAGCGAGTTGAAACGCGCGGGATCCTCGAGCATCGGATAATGCCCGATGCCTTTCATCACCGAGACTTCAAACTGTGGCGCGTATTTGCGATTCGCTTCGAGGTTGGTCGGATTCATATCCGAGTTGATGGCGTGAATCGGAACTTTGATGCCGCTGAGTCCCTGCGCCTGATCGTAGCTCATCACTGATTCCAAAATGGTGAGGGCCAAATCGGGCGGACGCGAGACGGTCTCGTTGATGATGCGCTCCTTAACCGCAGCCGGCGAACCGGGCGCGAAGAAGAACTGATTCATCATGGTCGTCACCGTTCCTTTGTAATCAGCCCGCAACTGCTTGAGAATGCTATCGAGCTGCTCAGGCGGAATCTTCTGATCGACGTTTTGCAAAGTGTCGACCGGAACGATCCCCACGACGCGTTCCGGCATGCGTCGCGCCGCTTCGAGTGCGATTGGCCCACCCATCGAACTGCCGACGAGGATCACACGCTTCAGATCGAGCTTAGTGACTACTTGCTTGACGTCCTGACCGTATTCCTCGATGGACCACTTCTTGCGCTGTTGGCCCGACTCGCCGTGACCCGGCAAGTCGATCGTGACGACGCGATGATTTTTGGCAAACGCCGCGACCTGGTTGTCCCAAAGATGGCGATCGCAGCTCCAGCAATGAACGAAAACCAGCGACGGCTCGCCTTTACCCTGAACGGAATAATGAATCGGCACACCATCCGCCGCTGCCACAACTTCGGTTTTTTGCTCAACTGCGACAACCGGCAACAACAACATCAAAAACAGAGCGAACAACATCTCATACCTCACGCGATCGGAATACCAGCGTGTCAAAACTACCAGCGTTGATCTCGTGGCTCAAGTGTCGGGCGGCTGGCGTAATTTGGCTCTTGCTTTTCTCCCCGCTGCGGCCCTATTATCTGCCGCACCCAGAACGGTAACTCCCAGCGTTTCCTCCCAATTGATTTTCGCCCCGACGAGCAACTCGCTCCGACTTGTTTATCCCAGACCATAGTTTTAACGGCGCGATTGACTGTCCAGGGCGTGCCCAATAGCCGACGCTCCCATTCATACCAACTGTTTCGCCTGACCCACTGGAGGTTATATGAAGAAAACGCTTGTGTTACTTGCTTTAGTAGCAGTTTCGGTAGCAGTGGTGGTCCTCACCACAGTTCACGGCCAGAATCCCAACAACAACGGCCAGGGCAAATTCCGTCGCCTCCGCGCGGAGAAACGAATTCCCAATCAGTACATCGTAGTGCTCAAAGACAACGTCGGCGACGTCGACGGCGAAGCAATCCGTCTCTCACGCGATTTCGACGGCGATCTCAATGGCGGTCATATCTACCAGCGCGCACTCAAAGGTTTCAGCGTCCGCATGTCGGAAGAACGCGCCGCCAGACTCGCTGACGATCCGCGTGTCGCGTTTGTCGAAGAGGACGGCGTCGTGAGTTTGGGAACTACGCAGACGGGAGCGACGTGGGGACTCGATCGTATCGATCAACGAGATCTTCCGCTCGACGGAAACTACACCTACACACCGACGGGCACGGGCGTGCGAGCTTACATCGTCGACACCGGCATCCGCGCGACGCACACCCAGTTCGGCGGCCGCGTAGTCTCCGGTTTCACGGCCATCAACGACGGCCTCGGCACTAACGACGGCAACGGACACGGCACGCACGTCGCGGGCACCGTCGGCGGTTCAACTTACGGCGTCGCGAAGAACGTCACGCTCGTGGCCGTTCGCGTGCTCGATTCGAGTGGTAGCGGAACCAACTCAGGCGTCATCGCCGGCGTTGACTTCGTCACTTCGAATCATTCGGCCGGACAACCGGCGGTCGCGAACATGAGTCTCGGCGGCGGTGCTTCATCGGCGCTCGATACGGCGGTCCAAAACGCGATCACCGATGGCGTAACGTTCGTGGTTGCGGCGGGCAATGAAAACCAGAATGCCTGTAACGTTTCCCCCGCGCGCGCACCGAACGCTCTCACCGTCGCCTCGACGACCACGACTGATGCTCGCTCTTCGTTCTCAAACTTCGGCACCTGTGTCGACATCTTCGCTCCGGGCAGCAGCATAACGTCTGCGTGGAGGACCAGCGACACAGCAACGAACACGATTTCCGGTACGTCGATGGCCTCGCCGCACGTCGCAGGCGTTGCCGCTTTGTTCCTGGAAGTAAATCCGGGCGCGACACCGGCGCAAGTAGCCGCCGCGATCATCAATGGTTCGACTCCGAACAAAGTGACGGGCGCGGGAACAGGTTCGCCGAACCGCCTGCTCTACTCGCAGTTGACGGGTGGACCAACGCCGACGCCAACTCCGACTCCGACACCAACTCCGACCCCGGTTCCGGGCGCGGAATTGTTGCTCAACCGTGGATTTGAATCAGGCGCCGTCAATTGGACCGCGACTGCGGGCGTGATCACTAACTCAACGCAACAAACACCGCGAACCGGCGCGTGGTACGCATGGCTCAACGGCTACGGCGTGACCCACACCGACTCGCTGTTCCAAACGATCACGATTCCATCAACCGCAAACACCGCGACGCTCAGTTTCTGGCTCAAGATCACGAGCGCCGAAACAACTACCACAACCGTCTTCGACCGGTTACAGGTACAGGTTCGCAATTCCAGCAACACGGTATTGGCGACCCTCGGAACCTTCTCGAACCTGAACGAAACGACGGGATACACGTTGAGGACTTTCGATGTGAGCGCGTTCAGAGGACAGACGATTCGCATCTACTTCCTCGGAACGGAGGACTCGTCACTCGCGACGTCCTTCGTAATCGACGACACCTCGGTTACGACGCAGTAATCGCCTCGTAACCGTGTTTGGCTAGGAAGAAACACCGAAGCTGTTGTAAAAAGCAGCTTCGGTGTTTCGCTTATGAGTGAACTCAGTATCGCCAAAGCTTCCGAGTTACTGCGTCGCAAACAGATCTCCGCGGTGGAACTCACCACCACCTGTCTCAATCGTATCGAGCAACTGAATCCCGTCCTGAACGCCTTCATCACAGTCATGCACGACAGCGCATTGGCCCAGGCGCGGCACGCGGACGAGGAGATTCACGCCGGAAACTGGCGTGGTCCACTGCACGGTATTCCGATTGGTCTAAAAGACTTGATCGACACCGCGGGTGTGAAGACGACTTGCGGCAGCGCGCTGTTTGCGGAACGCGTTCCGAACGAAGACGCCGAAGTCGTTCGACGTTTGAAGCAAGCGGGCGCCGTGCTGATCGGCAAACAAAACATGCAGGAGTTTGCTTACGGCGGCACGTCAACGTCGAGTCATTTCGGTCCGGTTCACAATCCGTGGGACGTGAATCGGATCGCCGGCGGATCGTCAGGTGGTTCGGCAGCCGCGGTGGCTACAGGCTTGTGTTTCGCCGCGATCGGAACCGACACGGGTGGTTCGATACGCGAGCCGGCGGCATTCTGCGGCATCGTGGGTTTGAAGCCGACGTACGGCCGCGTAAGTGCGCGCGGAGTGTTTCCGCTCTCGCCGTCGCTGGACCATGTTGGGCCACTTTGTCGCAACGTCACCGACACTGCGCTCGTGCTTCAGACTATCGCCGGCTATGACAGGCTCGATACGACGAGCGCTGACTTTCCCGTCGACTCATACACTTATGCATTCAGCGTGAAATTCAAACCGCGTCTCGGCGTCGTGCTACGACCGTATTTCGACGATCTAGATCCGGAGATCGCAAACGCGATGGACGCGACGTTGAAAGTGTTGAGTGATCTGTCTTCGGATATCGTCGAAGTCGATCTGCCGGACCCGCCCACAGCGGTGCAAGGTCCGGAGGTGTACGCCATACACGCGAAAACGTTGGCCGCTTCGCCGGAACTTTACGGTCGCTGGATACGCGAACGTTTAGAACAAGCACTCGCGATCGGCACAGTCGCTTACATTGAAGCGCGGCAGGAACTCGATCGCGTGCGGCGTGTGGTGAGAGACGTTTTTGCGAAAGTTGAATTTCTGGTGACGCCGACCGTAGCAGTACCGCCGATAACCATAGACGAAGCGCTCCAAATGTCGCCGCCGCCTGCGGGTGAGCTTTGGCTGAGGAATACTCGGTCTTTCAACGCTTATGGCTTGCCGGCGATCTCCATTCCGTGCGCGATAACGCGAGCAGGGCTGCCGATTGGATTACAGATCGCTGGCCCAAACTTCGGCGAGGCAAGCCTGTTGTCATTCGCTCATGCGGTTGAGCAGGTCATGAGTGTGTCCCATACTCTCGCGCCGCTCCCGAGTCGCAACTGATCTCCTGCAACTCTTCCGACGGACACGTGTGAAACGAGATGACGATCATGTCGCTCGCAGTCGGAAAGAACTCGTGCGGTACGCCTTCGGGAATCACGCACCATCCGTCATCCGATTCGCCGAAGCGTTTTAGCTGACCCGATTCCGAGCCGATCTTCGACGTTCCCTCGCCTTCGATCATGACCATGTGTTGGATGCTGTTCGGATGGAAATGACACCCTGACGGCACGTCTTTCTTGAGCACAAACATCCAGCACGACTTGATGTTGTCCGGAAGGCGCGCGCTGATCGATTCCATGTCGATCGTGGACCACACAAACGGCTCTGACGTTTCCGGCAGTTCGTTCTTAAGATTTTCTGCCAGATCGCGAATCGATTGACGCGTGAGCAGTTCCGCGACTGCTTCGTTGAGCTGTGGCAAGTAATCCATCATCGTTTGCTACCGATATAATTTTCAACTTCCGTCAACGATACGCGAGCCCCAATGAATCCGATGTGATTGTCGGGTCGCAACAGGATAGTGAACGGCTGGTGTGTACCGAATATTTGTTTTACTTCGTCGGTCAGTTCAAAACTGTTGCAGTCTAATAACTGACTTTCGATTTCGAGGTGGTTTCCAAACGCCAGCACGTGAAATTTCGGCGCGTGCAAACGATCGTAAACATTCGGGATATACGGCATTCGATCGCCGGCCTTGACGGTGAAGTCTTCGTCGCCGGCGTGCCGGCTCAACGAACTGTGCCGATAGTTGATGCCGATCTGCGACAACGTCGGGAAGATCGCTTTTCTCACCCACTCGAGATTGAGAATCGCGTTCGCGAATGCCGGCAAAACACTGGTGCGCAAAAACGCGATCCACCACTGATCGCCCGCCGCCATCTGAAACATGCGATCAGTTGTTCGCAACAGGTTCTTCGCGTTTTCGAGTCGTTCTTCGTTGTACGTGTTGAGCAGGCCTTCGCCCGCGACGTTCTGCAAAACCAAAGCGAGTTTCCAGGCGAGGTTGTACGCGTCCTGGATGCCGGTGTTCATGCCCTGCGCGCCTGCGGGTGTGTGGATGTGCGCTGCGTCGCCGGCGAGAAAACAGCGGCCGTCAGAAAACCTCGACGCGTGACGTGTGTGAACTTTGTAAGTCGAAAACCACTCGACGTGGTGAATATCGAGATCGAGCTCCGATAACTGCTTGATCTCCGTTTCGATCTCTTCGTAAAGAACGTCGCCTTCGTCTTTCGCAAACTCTTCCGGGAACACGCCGACGATGCGGTAACGTTTTTCACCACGCAACGGAAAGAAAAGAACAAAAGATTCTTTTGCCAGACACGCGTGCAGCGCATCGTGACTGAACTGCCAATCGATCTGCGCGTCCGTCACATAAAACGTGCGTTCAAAAGTGCTTCCGCCAAACTCGATGCCGAGCTTGTTGCGCACGAGGCTTCTTGGACCATCACAACCGACCATGTACTTCGCTTCGATAGTCTGGCTGCCGCCGCCGGCGCTTTTCACGCGGGCGGTAACGCCGGAAACAGACTGCGTGAAGTCTTCGAGCTCTGTTTGCCAGTTAACTTCCCTGCCGTGGCTTCGCACATAATCGTAGAGGAGCTGTTCATTCTTACTCTGCTCCAGCATGAGTATGAACGGATAACGACTGAGCCCCTCGCCAATCCGGCCGAACTGCAATTCGCCGCGCACTTCGCCATCGACGAGCAACTTTGCCTTGTCGGCGATGGCGCCTTCTTCGATCGCTTTATCCGCGAGATCGAGTTGTTCGTAGATCTCCAGCGTGCGTGCGTGAGTGCCGATGGCCTTTGAAAAAGGTGTGACGCCTTCCTTCTTCTCAACGATGACGAAATCGATGCCATACCTCACCAACTGGCAGGCAAGCGAAAGCCCTGTTGGACCAGCACCGATAATCAGTACGTCTGTTTTCACGATTGCTCCTCAGAACTGAGGCTGAGGTCGGGTAATGCCGAGTTTTCGCAGCCGGTGATTGAGCGTCGTGCGATTGACTCCGAGCCGCGCGGCTGCGCCTCCTGGTCCACCGATCACCCACTTCGCCTCGTTCAGCACGCGAAGAATATGTTCACGCTCGACTGATTCGAGAGTTGTCGATCCGTTTGCGTGTTCCGAGTTCTTCGTCGCGCCCGCGCGCGCCTGCTTCAGTTCGCCTAACGGAATCTCCAGAGTCGATCCTCGCGACAGGATCACACCGCGTTCGATCAGGTTTTGCAGTTCGCGAATGTTTCCCGGCCAGTGATAGTTAACTAACGCGGCCATCGTCTCTTTCGGAACGCTCTCGATCCTGCGTTTCATCTGTTGCGCAAACTTGTTCGCGAAGAAATGGACCAGCAACGGAATGTCTTCGGGGCGTTCGCGCAACGGCGGCACGCTGACCGAGACTTCCGTCGGTTCGCGACCGATCCACTCTTCGGCGTCGCACCCTTCAATCGTGTAAGAGCGCATCACGTTTTTCCGGCCGTCGTGCAGCATCACGGCGAGATCGCGAAACGGAAAAAGGTTCTGGAGGCGGCAGGCCAGGTCGTGGAAAAACCCCGACAACTCCTGGTGGGATCTGATGGCCTTGGATATTTCTAAGAGCGTGAGGTACTTCTGCGTTTGCTGATCGTCTATGACGATTTGGGCAGCATGAGCATTCACGAATATGTTCCCCACTTCAAGTGACTTCAGTTTCAGAGAATACTTGACGCAACGTCCGCGAGCAAACCTTCTATTACGGCCAACAACTTGCAAGAGTTCCCCTCACGAACGTGATTAGAATTACCGCACAACACGAAATATCAACAACGAGGCTCTTTCTCGAAGGCAAACTCTGTGGCCGTTGTGTAGATGAATTAGACAAGTGCTGGCAGACCAGTCTGACCGGGTTTCTTGGTTTTCAAAGCGATCAGCTTCGAACCTGTTCGCTGGACCAAGTCGCGCCTGGACCTTCATTCCGCAGATCACGCAACCGTTATTCACCGGCGGACGGCTGAAGTCAGACGTGAAGTTCGCCGAAGCGCAACGCGAGCTGGCCGTCATTCAATATCAGCAGACGGTGCAGAACGCATTCAGAGAAGTTTCTGACGCCCTCGTCCAATATCGAAAGTTCAAAGAGATCCGCGTCCAACAAGGTCTGCTGGTCGACACGCTGCGGGACCGTGCGCGACTCGCCTATCTCAGGTACGAAGGCGGCGTCGATACGTTACTCAACGCACTCGACGCCGATCGCGAATTATTCAACGCTGAGCTTGATTTAACTCAAACAAAACGCAACGAGCTGTTATCCCTCGTGCGGCTTTACAAAGCACTGGGTGGTGGTTGGCAGCGCTTTGCCTCAAAAGTCGATTGGTGGCGGCTTCGCCGCCCTGATGTGAGGCGAGGCTGTGCCTCGCCGTAGGTTGTGAAATAGCAATTAGGGCTCTGCCCCTGGTTCGGCCTCTGGCCGATAAACACTGGGCAAAGCCTGAACCGGGGCATAGCCCCTGCCAGATTCCAAGATAGCCGGCGAGGCGGAGCCTCGCCTCACATCAGGGCGGCAGAGCCGGTGCAAAGGACTTTTAGGGCAAAGCCGGTTGGCAGCAATAACACTGACCGGCAAATGTAAACAGACCGGCGAAACCGGTGTGGGTGAAGGCCGGCTCGAAACGGCGAACAACGCAGACATTCCGATCTTTCACGAATTTTACGACTCGTCTGCGTTACGCAATCGAGTGAGTATTTGATTGCTTATAACCGACGAGTCAGCGAGAATTGGCGTACATCCCAAGTACCTGCCCGGAATGAAAGGACACGCGAGTGTGCCATGAAACGCAAAACACTGCTCCCACTTTCAATAGCGATCACGCTATGCATCGCTGGCTCGTCCATCTACGCACAAAAAGACCGCACGAATGACTGGCTGCAATTTCGGGGACCGAACGGCACCGGCGTCGCCGACGGTTTCGCGCTTCCTGCTGAGTTTAGTTCAACTAAGAACGTTGTTTGGAAAACGCCGATTCCCTTCGCGCGTTCGTCGCCTGTTGTCACTGCCGATCGCATATTCGTGACCGCGAGTGAAGGCGACAAACTGCTCACCATCGCGCTCGATCGAAAGACAGGCAAAGTCTTGTGGCGCCGCGACGCCGTGCGCGCGCGACACATGCCGATCTACAAGGCCAACGACGCTGCGTCGCCGAGTCCGGTCAGCGATGGAAAGAATGTTTACGTGTTCTTCGCGGAGCTGGGCCTGATCTCGTATGGACCAGACGGCAAGGAACGATGGCGTGTGCCGCTGGGACCTTTCAACAGTTTCTACGGAATGGGCGGCTCGCCTGTGCTTGCGGGTAACACGCTCGTGATGGTGTGTGATCA
Organism: Pyrinomonadaceae bacterium; assembly: GCA_035760365.1. Taxonomy (GTDB): domain Bacteria; phylum Acidobacteriota; class Blastocatellia; order Pyrinomonadales; family Pyrinomonadaceae; genus PSRF01. The sequence continues at coordinate 58,252 of DASTTB010000042.1, read as the reverse complement.
GCGCACGAATTCTTTCATCGTCGCCGTTGATGCGCGCAGTGGCAAAGAACTCTGGCGAAAAGCGCGTCCCAACTATGAGGCGTACTCCACGCCGTCTGTTTACCAGCCGCAGGATGGACCAGCGCAGGTTATCGTTCTCGGTTCTTACAGCGTCGACGCTTACTCCTTGGATAAAGGAGAGCGGCTGTGGTGGGTCAACAAGATCGGTTCGTATCCGAAAGGCGTGCCGGTCCTCGCGACGAACATGGTCTACGTGATCGGCGACGGCGGCGACGAACCGTTCCTGCCGCCGTTCGAAGAGACTCTCAAAGCGGACGCGAACAAGGACGGGAAGATCCATCGCGACGAAATGAAAGCCAATGCTGAAGCTGCCGAGCACTTCGGATGGCTTGACGCCAACAACGACGAATACATCGACCGTGCGGAGTACGACTTCGTTCGCAACTCAACCATCGCGGGACACGGACTGACCGCCGTTCGTCTGACAGGCCGGGGTGATCTGACGTCGTCGAACGTTGCGTGGCAGGTGAAGAAAGGCTTTCCGAGTATCCCGGCGCCGTTGGTCTATCACGGTGTGATGTATCTGATGAAAGAAGGCGGGATTTTTTCGAGTCTCGATCCGGCGAGTGGACAGGTTTTGAAACAAGGCCGAACACCGAACGCGCTTGAAGAATACTACGCCTCGCCGGTCGCGGCCGACGGCAAAGTCTTCGTCGTAAGCGCGAGCGGCAAAGTTACCGTGCTCAAAGCCGACGCGCAGTGGGAGATACTCGCGACGACGGATCTCGACGACGAAGTCTGGGCCACCCCGGCAATCGCAGGCGGCAACCTCTACATCCGCACACGCAACGCGCTGTACTCGTTCGGCAACGCCGGGAAGTAAATACGTCTGTCCGTCGCCGCCGGAAATTAAAAACAAGTTCAACGCAGCTTCGCGTTCAAGCTGATCTCTGTTCCAGCGAGCGCCTTCGAAACTGGACAGTTTTGCTTCGCATCGTTCGCGTGTTTTTGGAACGTCGCGTCATCGATGCCCGGAATCTCGGCTTCAGTTGTGAGATCGATCTTCGTGATCGAGAATGCGTCGCCAACCTTTTCGAGTTTGACTTGCGCGGTTGTATCAATGCGAGTCGGCGGCGATCCGGCGCGTGTGAGTTGCGCCGTCAACGCCATCGTAAAACAACCTGCGTGAGCTGCGCCGATTAACTCTTCCGGATTCGTCGCTGATTCTCCTTCCTCGAACCTCGACTTGAATGAATAAGGACCTTCAAAGGCGCCGCTCCCGAGTTTCAACCGGCCGCTACCTTCCGCCAGGTTTCCCTCCCAATGCGCCTCTGCTTTTCGTGATGGCATAAATGCACCCCTCCCGTTTGACTAGTTATCGAAAGCAAAAGGTAGTGTCCTACATCCGGAGAGGTTCTCCAAATTAAGGACACTACTTCGATTCAAGAGCGTCGTCAGGTTCCCCAAACTCTTACCCAGTCAACCTGCATCTGTTGTGGAAACACCGTGCTGCCATCAGGACTGCCCACGAAGTTTCCGCCAACCGCGATGTTCAGGATGATAAAGAACGGTCCCTGAAACTCTGACGTGCTGTTGATCCCATTCGCGATATTCGCCTCGGCATATTGCACTCGATCGACGTACCACCTGATCGTAGATCCCGTGCGCGAGATCGCGAACGTGTGGAAGCCCGCCGTGAGCGAACTCGAAGAATTGAAAATTCCTCCGAACGACACGTGGTTACCACCCGGATCGGCCCAGTGAATCGTACCGAAGTTTCTGAACGGGTTCTGGCCCTGGATCTCCATGATGTCGATCTCGCCGCACGACGGCCAGCCAACCGTGCTGATGCTGTTGCCGAGCATCCAGAACGCCGGCCACACTCCCTGCCCTTCCGGCGCGTTGATGCGCGCTTCGACCCAGGTGTTGATGCCGAACGATTGTTTGCCCTGCGTCTTGAGACGGGCTGAGGTAAACGCGTTGCCGCCGAAAGTTTCTCGACGCGCCTCGATGACGAGCATTCCGCCCGACACGCGCGCGTTTTCAGTTCTATTCGTGTAGTTCTGAAGCTCGTTGTTGCCCCACCCGCCGCCGCCAAGATCGAATCCCCAATTGGCTGAACTGATCGACGAACCATTGAACTCATCGGACCACACGAGTCGCGAGAACCCCGGAGGCGCTCCCGCCGGCGGCTGTGTGCCGGCCGCGCCCCACGTAAACTGTTCCCACGTGCTCGCGGCTGTGCGATCGCACACCAGTGGACCATACGACGCGCGCGCCAGATCAGCAGAGACAAAACGATTCAGCGCTCTGCCTCGGAGTGTGAAAGCGCCGCCAGCAAGATCGCTCCAGGTAAATTGCTCCCACGTCCCGATACTTGGGCGATCGGCGACGAGTGCATTCGCACGGTTTTGATCGGCCGAAACAAACAGGCCCGTGCCGACCGATCTGAAAGCGATAAAACCGCCGCCTGCATCGACGACCTGAAATTGCTCCCAGGCGTCGGTGGTCGTGCGGTCGGCAACCAACGGCGCCCACGTGCCGCGGTTCTGATCCGCTGAGACGAAGAGTCCGTTTGCGGACGCCCGTATCCAGATGGTCTGGCCCACGGGCGCCGCGGCATTCGCGACGACTGCCGTCAACACAGTCGTCAATAACAGAAACAGGATTTTCGAGAATGGGTTGATAGTGTCGTTTGGCATCGCCATAGTTTCCTCCTCAATTTCGCGTGCTGCGCTCTTCGTGAAATAGACGTCAAGTTGTAGGGGAATGCCGCGTTCAGGTTGACGTGCTGAGCATCATGTGAGAACCAAGCGGGAGGACCTGAAACTACGAGTTCGTGTCGTTCGGGATATTTTACTGCAAATGTTAGAATCCGCCGGACCATTTTCTTGACATGCTGAAAACTTTTGACTGTCCCAAGTGCGGAGCGCCGGTTAGCTACGAGCGCTCCTCGAATCAACCGCAAACTAGAGTACGCTGCGACTATTGCCACAGCCAGTTGATCGCGCCGAATGAAAGCGTGGGCCAACCTGCGCAGGTCGTCCACATCAAGTTTGGTTCAGGCGGCGGGTTTCCAAAGTGGCTCTGGGTGCTGTTCGCGATTCCGATCTTCGGTTTGGTTATCGGCATTCTTGCGGCGGTCGGTGTGCTTGCGCCGATCATTTACTCCGTCAGTCGCTCGACGCCGACTACGCCGCACACGCCTGGACGACCGACTACACCTAAAAAGGAAGAAACGAACAACTTCGCCAATGTCCTGCTCGACTTCGGCAGCGAAGGCATCGGTCCCGGGATGTTCAACGACGCGCGCAGTATTGCCGTCGATGGCGAAGGACGGATCTATGTTGGTGAATACACTGGCGGACGAATTCAAGTCTTCGACCCGGCCGGCAAGTTCGTGAGTCAATGGACCATCGGCGATCGCAAGACGCTGCTGCGCGGGCTCGCGGCGGATCGGAAAGGGACGGTCTACGCTGTACACGGCGGGAAGATCGATCGGTATCGCGGTGAGACTGGCGAGAGTCTTGGCGCTGTCGCGTTTGACGGGTCGGGTATTGACGACGTTACCGCGTCAGTCGACGGTAGCTTAGTTGCCGCGCGACACGGCGGTCGAGACGACATCGTCGTGTTTGATTCGGGCGGAAAGGTTGTGCGGACAATTCCGTCAGCGATCAGTGGCGCAAGTGGTGATTCAGAGTTGAGTATGCGAGTGGCGGTTGACGGTTCGGGTCAGATCTACGCGCTTGGCAGGTTCAACGAAGGCGTCTTCAAATTCGCGCGCGACGGGAAGTTTATGACTCGCTTTGGTGGCGGAGGCGATCAACCCGGCCAGTTTCGTGCGTCCTACTCGATTGCAGTCGACGGATACGGACGCGTCTACGTCGGGGACATGAAAGGCATCCAGGTGTTCGACGGCAACGGCCGCTACCTGGGGTTGATCAAGCTGAAGAACATGGCCTTCGGCATGGTCTTCAACGACAAAAACGAGCTCTTCGTCATCGCCCGCGATCATGTGGTGAAGTTTGCAGTGCCAGCTCAATAGGAGTAAGTGATTTGAAAATCGCCGGATTGGTTATTTTGACGTTCGTTTGTGTGGTTGCTGCACAGACGTCACAAAAAGTCACCAACGTACGCGTTGATCTTCAGGGGATTTATGGGCCGCTGTTCGTCACGTCCGGCGGCAAAGAGAAGAAGATCGCCGACGAAGCACAACAAGCATGGATCATCAACGGCGGATGGCAAGTGGTCTATTCAGCGAGCGACGGGGCGGGTGGGTTTGAGAATGAAGGTCAGAGTCTTTACCTCTACGACGTTCGCACGGGCACTCGCAAGCGCATCCTCTCCGAGTATTTCGCTGTTGATCAAATAAAGGAAGTCGTGACAAGCACGAAGAAACGTGTGTTGCTTGTGGACATGGTCGATGGCGGACTCGGTGCTTCGTATGTAGCCGTCGTCGATCCGCGGCGAGGCGAAGTCTTCTTTCGCCGTCACGCGCGCATACTGTCGCGCAAAGGCGACATCATCAACATCGGATTCTATAAAGAGGACGACTGGGAAAAACTCGACAGCCCACAAAACGCCAAAGTGCGTCCTTATAAAACAGAGCGACACAACCTCAACTCGCTCCTGCAACGCCGCGTGATCGTCAACAAGCGCGATCGACCCGATTAACTAACCGCTTACGCGTGCAGCTTTCTTCGGAGCTCTTCTTTCTAATTCCGTTGCCTTCCATTGATAGATCGCTGCTACGGCAACGATTCTTCGTAGTCTGTCTTTAAAATTCTCCGCCGCACTACGCGCTCGAACTTCGTCTTTTGCGGCAAGATTCTTGAATAGATCGCTGTCGAATCCGGTTCGACCCAGCGACGTGTCCAACGCGCTGCGATTCGCAGTCTCTACCATTTCATCGACAACCTGCGCGCCGAGCAATGTGTCAATCGGCAATACAGCCTTTGCGAGTTTTCCCAACGTAGACACAATTCCGTCTCTCTCACTCGCAGTCGGCATGAACTCTGACGGCATTCCAAACGGCACGCTGGCCGATGGCGGCTTACCTTTGACTCTCTTTAGCTGTTTCATCGCCGAATGCACCGCCGCTGAGGTACCCAACTGATCTTTATCGCCGGCATATCGTTCGACTATCGCTGGGTATACTTCCAACATCGCACCCACCGTCATGAGCCGCTCCGCCAGGTTTTGCGCCGCGAGAAGATCACCCTTTTTCGCAAGGCTTATGGCTTGCTTCGTATTCACTTGCTCCGTGAACCTCGTCTTTCGCTCACCGTCCGGGAGTTTGTCGATCAACTTGCGCGCCGTCTCAAAATCTTCCTGCGTGATCATGAGATCTATTGACGGCTCGTTTGGTCCGTCATTGTTTAGGGCTTCACGTTGCTTCCTGCTGAAGTTCTCCTGGTCCAATTCTTCATTACTCTTCGTTGGTAGCGAAGCATCTTTACCTGGCGTACGAGAAAGAGTTTCTAACTGCACGAACCGTTCGCGAAGCTCAGGAACATACTGATTCAGCGGCAGCCACGCGGTAAGCAAGAAGCTACGCTCCCGCGGCAAACTACCCGGTTCCGTTTGCTGCATCGCGGTTAGTGTCTCGAGAACGTATCGAACGTAAGACTTCATCACTTCCGGACCGGGACTGGGAACTCGCCTGTTTGGATCCGGAAAGAACGAATTCGGAAACACAAGCCAGCGCAACACAATTTGTCCCCGAGCACGACCTAACTTTCCATTAGCCAACTGCGCTGTAGCCAGGCTAGCAATAAATTCGAGTATCAATTTGTCTGCGGCTGGGCGATCCTTGATTGCCAGGTCATTGACCAATTGAACCAGCATCAATTGAGTTGGATCGATTGCCATGTTTTGCTGAATTGACTGAACCGCCGACGCATAGTCTCCCTCCTCCAGGGCCACACGAGTTAGTTGGGCATACATCATCTGCCGATCATCTTTACTTACATGGGTTGTACTGTCGGCTATGAGTTGTTCGGCGAAGACTTTATCGCGCCGAGCGACGTTCAAGATGCGCCTCCTGACCTCATCTCGCGCTCGTCCGATCGGTGTCGGTGGCCTCGGCGGCGTTCCCGGTGGTTCAGGTCCGATCCGGCGTTGCTCTTCCTCGCTTGGATACGTTAATTGATAGGCTTCTTTCAACAGGTTCCGCGCCCAGTTTTGATCCAAACTCCATGCCGCATCTGCTATCTCAGCATCGGCTAACGCCCGCGCCAGCGGACCATCAAGTTTAGGGATCTCCACGGCAAGACTCTTTAAATCACTCAGCAAAACCTGCTTCTGCAGAGCGTCAACATCGTTAGTCTTCGAGCGCGTCTGCGCGGAAACAACCGATGTCGAAAGGCAAACTATGCTCAGCAGTACGTTAAGGCTCTTCATGCGACCCTTACTTGTTTTAGCGAAGCACCAACTAAATCTTAGAAGGTGCGGCCGAGTTGGGCCATCGCACCAACAACTTCGAACCTAACGTGGCCACACCTTCGGAACTACGGCTCATGCGTCAGATGCAATTTGTGTCAGTTAGCCAGAAGTTCACAATACTGATTTGCAGTTTCCTGGCACTCCGAAGTGTCGCATCTGTAACAGGGGCAATTCTCCCCAGGCGGACACGAGCCGGTGTCGCAGCGCGTCCAATAGTTTCCGCCTGGACCACACCATAGCCAAGCGGTGTCACCATTTGGGAGATAGCCCCAGAAATAACCAGTATCGGCATACACGACGACGGTCGCGCTGACCATTGCCACGAGCAGAACGAATTTCAGAACCAATTTTCTGGCGATCATCCAACCCAGTCGTTTAGGTTTTGGCTTCATACGATCTCCTTTCGCGAGGATGTAAGGTTGAGTTAAGTTTTTTAGTCGAGCGTTTCCTGCCCGTACGAACGATCAGGACTGATGAGAATTTGGCGTAGAGAGATCGTGAATTAAGACCTGAAGAGAAATATTGAGGGTCGGCTGACACTGAGGAACGCAGCACTTTAACTCCTTAGATGTGAGAACTTCTTAGATGTGCTTAACTTCTTAGATGTGCTCAACTTCTTAGCTGTGGCTCGACCTGATAATAGCACAATCGAAAGCCGAGTCGGTCTCGACGTCATCGCTAAAGCCGACACATTTCTTCCGACCGCAACGCAGACCAATGAGACTCGTGAGAAGACAGTGTTGGTAATCGAAACCAAGCTGCTCCTCGTCATCACTCGCGTGGTCCAGATCATGGCGGGCCGTTCTCCAAGTCCGGTAAGGCACGCTCATCATCATCAAAGAGAGTCGTGGCGATAAAGAACACTTCAGAGCAGGCCGTCACCGCAAATTGACAGCCTTCATTGGCGGAAATTGCTGGCCCGCCAAATCGCATCCGAAAACTGTTGACACCACCTACGAAAAATCAGATAGTGTCGCCCACCTCCTTCACAAAACTGCCCAGTGGAACCTTAACCACTTACCTTGGAAAGGCAGGAAAACAACAAATGAAAGTCGTTTTGAAGTCTCTCTTTCTCGCGCTTACGCTGGCGATCCTCAGCTACTCAGCAGTAGCCGCCGGCGCCGATAGCCTGATCGCGATCGGCGATACAACAGCCAGACAATGCTGCACCTATCAAGTCGACTGTCCCGAAGATCAGGAATGCAAGTTTATCTCGCCGGACTGTTCGGCAGACAAACCACACATCTGCAAGAAGGCAGCGGCGGACGAAACTTTCGAGGCAGTTGCTCGATAGACCACTTAACAGGACCTCGTGGAGTGCGGAGCCGTTACCGTGATCTCGAGTTAGCGGTAGACGTCTTCGCACTCCCAGGGAGAAGGAGGACGATCATCATGGCTACACTCGCGGAGTGGTTCAAACATGGCGTGAAATATCGCAGACCGCAGCCGGGACTCACCAGTTTCGTCGTTGTGGCAGTTCTGCTTGTCTTCTCTCTCGGAATCAACCTGTTGTTGACCCGGCGCGTCTCGGCGCTAAAGAACCAGGTAAAAGTAATCCGATCAGAGTTGCGTCTCACGGAAGGAGACAAGGTGCCGCCCTTAACGGCGAGAGATCCTCAAGGCAATACCGCGGTGTTTGACTATAGGACCAACAAGCTGCCCACAGTCGTGTTTGTGATCTCGCCGACGTGTGGTTGGTGTACGAAAAACATCATGAACATGAGAGCACTGGCTGAGAAAGCGGGCGATCGTTTTCAGTTCGTCGGTTTCTCGCTCTCCTCAAAGAACCTGCACGACTACGTCACGCAGAACAAGTTGAACTTCCCGATGTACACCGACTTGCCACTCAACCCCACGAGCGACTATAAGCTCGGTGGAACACCGCAGACGATCGTCGTATCGCCGAGCGGCGAGGTGATGAAGGTGTGGAGCGGAGCGTTCGCCGACACACTACAGAAAGACATCGAAGCATATTTCGGTGTCAGTCTTCCGGGGCTGATGGATCCCGTAAAAGCTGATTAATGAACGCGTTTGCGGTAGCATTCCTGATCGTTTCGCTTCTGCTTGGACCAATGGTCCAACAACAGAAGTCTGTCAGTAAAAAGCCCGCGAAACCCTCACCCGAAGAAGAAAAGCACGCGGCCGAGCTCGATGCGTTTATCAATTACGCGCAATCGGTACCGCCGGAGTTCTCGGCTGATCTTCTGCTTCAGGTTGTTGAGTCAGGCGCGATCAAAGACGCGAAGCGAAAGCACGATCTGATCGTCGACGCGTTTTACGCGGCCGCCAAAGCGAAGGAGCCGGTGAGACTGGCTGGGCTGCCCGGCAACTCGGTCGATAGTCGCACCGGTTATCGCGCGAATGCGTTCACGCTTGGCTTCGACGCAATCTCGTTGCAGTCACGCGCGATCAAAGCGCTGCTTCCCCTGGACCAACAAAAAGCGCGCCAACTATTCAGCGAGATAAAACTACAAACAGAACCACTCACCTGCGAACACTCACTCGCTTACAACGTTTCCGCCTTCTTTTCGACGATCGAAGCAATCGCACAATCAGCATTCAACGCTGAAGAAGGCACGCGCGGCGAGCACGCTATGTTCGTCGAAAACTACGTCAGCAAGATCAATTCTTCGAACCAGATTCAACCAGCCGTCAAAGCCATACTCGCGATAAAAACGACGGATCTTGAACTGACAAATTTGGGCCGCGCATTCAGCACAGCGTTACAGAAGATGCCCGCCGACGATCGATCGTTTTCAGCGCCGTGGAATTCGACGAGCGCGTCGATCGATCAACTCGTCGTCGGGTTCAGTCAGCGTGGACTCGCGAGCGACGACATTGTTGAGGCGTATCGCGCGTATTTAGTGAGACAACTCGGCGGTTCGCGCTGTGCTGATAATGCAGCGTCAAAACAGCGAAAAGAATTCGAGTCGCAGCTCGTCGTGCACTTCAACGATAAACTTCGCACATCGTCGTACAAGAAGATCGCGGCGATTTCGGAAGACGAGATCAAGCCGCCGAACAGTGACGGCGGCCCCAAAGATGAAGCATTTTGGACGTCGTCAAAGTCGAAGAGTCTCTTGTCTCGCGTTAAAAAACTGAGGTTCAACGCAGCGGGCAAGGAGTTGAACGATCAGGACAAACAATCCGCCGAATGGCAGTCGGAGTTATCGGAAGTGGTGCGCGAGATCGCCGGCTGGACGGCGGAAGATGAGAAGTCGGAAACCGATTATTTCCATCAGAAGGCGGTGGTCTATTACGCGTTGCTTCGCATCATCCCCGCGGAAAACCAGTACGAAGGCGTGCTTGACGAAGCGTTACGCGACTTCACGACTTTGTTGAGCAGTTCGCCGCTTCAGAAAGATAAACCGGCGGAGTGGTTTATTCACGCGCGCGTGTTGATCGACAGAGTCAACAAAGCGACGCCTCGCGAACGCGAGAAACTCACAAACCTCATCAACAGCTCGCGCAGCACCGCCCTGTCTTTGTATCTACAGAAGCAGCAATTGTTAAAGCCAACCACGGCAACTACGGCTCGGTAAGCACGGATGGTCCAACCGGACGGCACGATTGCGCGCCTTCGTAGCGTTTGAGATCCGCGCTCAACCTCGCGAACAGATCTTTGTTGCCTGATCGTTCTGCCGCCTCGACTAGCTGCCGCTGTTGTGCTGCTGCTTCCTTACAACGACCAAGTTCCCCAAGCGCCATCGTGATCAGCGCGCCATGCTGCAAAGATCCGGTCGCCTCGTAGGCACGTCGCGCGAGATCGAGTGCGCGAGCACCGTCGCGCAACTCCAGCGCCGGCGACGTTGCCAGAAAATAAGCCAACATCACCACGGTGCGGCCTTTCCGGGGATACTGCACGTGCGCGCGTTCGAGAGTATCGAGCGCTTGCTTGAACTGTTTTTTTCGATACAGAAGTTTTACCTGTTCGAGCACAGCCGCTTCGTTGTTCGGATCCGCTTGGACCACGCGAGAGACTTCCGCCAGCGCCTCGTCGACACGCTCCGATTTCGCCAGTTGCTGCGCCAGTAAAAACCGAGCGCCGAGATCGTTGGGCTCTGTTTTCAACGCCGATTGAAGATGAGTGATAGCTTCGTCAGGTTTGTTCTGGCGCGAGAGGATGACGGCGAGATTGTAATGTGCGTTGGCTTTTTCGGGCTCGATTCGAATCGCTTCGCGAAACTGTTCGGCGGCGGCGTCGAGATCGGTTAACTGCGTGAGTGCGGCGCCGAGGTTCACGCGAGCAGTGACGCTGTTCGGCTTAGCCGCCACCGCTTTGCGAAACTCCGCGGCGGCTTCCACGTAGCGCTGCGCCTCAAACGCAAGCTTACCGCGACTCAGATACACTCGCTCGCCCGCGATCAGATCCTGAAAACCGTCGACCAAAGGATCCGACACGCGAACGCCTACAGTTCCCTGTTGGGCCAGGTGAGCTTTTACTTTCTCCGTGTTTTCGAGGCCGCGATACGCCATCGCCAACGAGTAATGAACACGATTCGCGCCGGGCGTCTGGGCGAGTGCGGTTTCGAAATGCTGAACGGCTTCGCGGTAGTTGCGCCGCGACATCGCGATCTGCCCGAGACCGTAGTGAACGGCGGCGTTCTTTTGATCGAGCGTGAGTGCCGCGTCAAAATTGTTTTTCGCGTCTTCAAGACGGTTTAGTTCAAGAAAGACGTTGCCGAGATTGACGTACGCGGCGAGATAGTCAGATCGTAATTTTTGCGCCTGTCCATAGTGTCGAATCGCGTCGTCGAAACGGCCTTCCTGCTGGTCCAACTTTGCCAGCAGATAGGGCCAGCGAAAGTCCGACGGCGCAAGAGCCTTCGCGTTCAAGTAACAATCGCGGGCCGGAGCGGTGAGCGAATACGCGTGGTAGAGTTGGCCCATGTTGCCGTAGGCCTCACTCAACTCTGCTTTTGACTTCGCGGGATCTTTCGTGACGGCAAGGAGCGAGTTTTGCGCGTTCTCGATCTGCTCACGAACACTCTCTTCCAACTTCGACACGTCGGGCCAGCGTATCGGCCGCACGGTTGTTTGTGCGACCCAAACAACACAGACGATCAAAATGCAAAACATCAACCTCATTTTTTCGACTCGAGTGTCGTGTACTTATTGATCGCGGGCGCGCGAAATTCCTCGACCGTTCCATCCGGCCAGCGCACGCGCACCGACTGTACGCGAGTAGCAGAACCGATTCCCACCAAAGCACGCGGATCGCTCGCCGTAAGATAGCTGCCGTCAGTTCTGACTCGCCGTCGCAGCACATTGTTCGCTGACACGACGACGTCAACCTGGGCGCCCAACATGTCGCGTCCTTTTTTACCGGCGAGTCGCAGCCCTAGCCAGTTGTTTCGGTTACCGATCTGGTTGAGAAACAGTTTTGCTGGTCCATTGTTGTTCGTGACGAGCACATCCGTATCGCCGTCGTTATCGACGTCGCCAAAAGCCGCGCCCCGACTGACATCCAGCGAACTCAACTCGGGATCGAGAACTTCGACAAAACCAGCTTTGCCCGTATTACGAAACAACTGCTTCGGTTGGACGAGCGGAAACGGATGATCGCGGCGAACGAGATCGGGCAGGAGTTGCACTGCACCATTCGCGACGAAAAGATCGAGCCAGCCGTCGTTGTCGTAATCGAAGAAGAACGTTCCGAAACCGGTGAAGCGACGTCCGGGCATTCCCAAGCCCGCTTCACGAGTACGATCTTCAAAAAGCGCTTTGCCGAGATTCACGTACAGCGTGTTGGTCTCGTCCATCAGGTGCGTCACGAAAATGTCGATCGTGCCGTTGCCGTCGAAGTCGCCGGCGTCGACGCCCATGCCCGCTTCCGTCTGACCATTCCGGTTGACCGCCGCGCCTGCGAGTAGCGCATCGTTGATAAACGTGCCGTTCTTCTGATTGGTCCAAAGCTGGTTGGGATCGCCGTCGTTGGCGACGTAGATGTCGATCCAGCCATCGTCGTTGAAATCGGCGGTCACGATGCCCAATCCGTGTCCAAACTCTTTATCAACGCCCGCGGCCACGGTCACATCTTCAAACGTTCCGTTTCCTTTGTTGCGCAGCAAACGATTACCGGGCGCGCGAAAGACGCGTGGTGTGCAATAGTCGCGGGCAGTCGTGGCGGCAAAACAATTCGGACTATTCGCAACCGAGAAATCGGCGTAGTTCACCATCATCAGATCGAGCCAACCGTCACGATCGTAGTCGAAGAAAGAGGCACTGGTGGTCCAACGTCGATCGTCAGTCCCGCTCTCCTTGGTGACGTCGACAAACTTGCCGTCACCTTTGTTCAAAAACATTTGGTTGGCGCCGAGATTGGTTAAATACAGATCGGGCAAGCCGTCGTTATTTATGTCGCCAACGGCCGCGCCCATGCCGTAGCCGGTCGCGACAATGCCGCTTTGCTCAGTTACATCAGTGAACGAAAGCGCGCCTCGCGTCAGATCGTTGCGAAACAACCGTCCACGCGGCGGCTCCGAATCTCGCCACGGAAACTTCGTTTCGCCTGGCTTAATATTCGGTTCGAGCACGGTTCCCTGGACCAGAAAAACGTCGAGGTCACCGTCGTTATCAAAATCGAAAAGCGCGCCGCCGCTGCCCGTGATCTCAGGCAGATAAAACTTTCCCGTCATGCCGTTGTAGTGTTGAAACTTCAGTCCGGTTTGATTCGAGACCTCTTTGAATACCGGTTGTTGAGCCACGATACCCAACGGAACGCAGGCTATAAACAGGACAATTAGCGATCTTCGGATCATCGTCTGCATGATAAGATGCGCCCATGCTGAAGAAAAACCTGTTTACGATCATCGTGCTGGCCGTCGTCCTGAGTTTCAGCGCGCACAACGGCACGGCACAAACAGCTCAGCCTGCAAAACAGACCATCGTCATCGTTCACGGCGCGTGGGGTGGCGCCTGGGCCTTCAAGAAAGTCGACGCGATGCTGCGTCAAAAAGGCTTCGACGTTTATCGTCCACAACTTACCGGACAAGGCGATCGAGTTCATCTCGCTCGTGGCGACATCGGCCTGACAACCCACATCGACGACGTCGTCAACGCGATTCTTTACGAAGACCTGCGCGACATCATTCTCGTCGGTCATAGTTACGGCGGCATGGTTATCACCGGCGTCGCCGACCGCGTTCCGGATCGCATCAAGCGGCTGGTCTATCTCGACGCGATGGTGCCGTCTGACGGCGAGAGTGTCAGCACCTTGTTCGGTCGCGGCGACTTCATCAAACAGATGACCAAAGGCGACTTCATCGTTCCGCCGTGGGTGAAGCCCGACCAGCCGCCGCCGCACGACGTTCCGCAGTCGTTGAAGACGTTCACCGATCCTATCGTGCTGAAAAACGAGGCGGCTCGCAAGATTCCGGCAACTTACATCCTGACGGTCGATAAAGGCAAAGAACCAAAGGATGACGACTTCTTTTCGCAGTCCGTACGGGCGAAGGAAAGAGGTTGGACCATGCTGCAATTGACTTCCGATCACAATCCGCAATGGTCGGCGCCGGAAGCGTTGGTCGACATGCTGGCTGCGATTCGTTAACCCGTGCGCATCATCAAACCAGCGCGAGGAATTGTCAAAGGATGTTTTTAGTGACGAAATGATTGCCGCTGAAGCTGAGGACGGCTTTCGATTTCGACTGAAATATTTTTACTTCTTGAAGAGATTCGCAAACGCCTGACGAGCGTCTTTCGGAGCGCCTGACGACGTTTCGCGTTCGACAATCGTGCGCGCAGCGAAAACCTCGCACGTGTTGCGCGCGGTCTTGTTCACAATCCGTGCAGTGATCGTTTTACTACTACATTCGAAACGCGCACTGGGATCGAAGTAAGTGCATTGGCGACACGTGTGCAGATCGGCTTTGCACTTCGGACACGAGCTTTCGAGACCGATGTTGGGCGACGCTTTTGCTCCGCACATGGCGCACTTCACCGCCTCGTTGAAGGCCATCATTTTCGGCGAACGAGGACCTTCACGATCGCGAGGTGGCGACTGTTTTGGTGTTTGCGATCTGGGTCGCTGCGGCTCGCGATCGTTATCCATGTAGCCGCGGTGACGATATTTTCGGTCGTCGCTCATTTTTCAGTGCTCCGGAGGAAAAGATTGGACGCGCCGAATCATACGTGAAATTCGAAGAAAGCGACAGGTTGCAGCGGTTTTCCTGCTATCCGTGGGCAGTGTAAAATTTGCGGCCATGAACCTCCTCGATATTCAGAACATGCTGAGTTACACCGAGTGGGCCAACGAACTCGCGATGTCTGCCGCGGCGCAACTTCCCGCAGAGAGTTTGCACCGCGATTTTGGTATCAGTCACAAGTCGATCTTTGGGACGCTGGTGCACATGGCCGGCGCTGAATGGATCTGGTTGGAACGTTGGCATGGACGCTCGCCTGCGAAAGATGAAGCGTGGTCGTTATGGAGCATGGTTTCATGTGCCGACGTCGCTACGTTGAGGGATCGCTGGTCGGAGGTTATCGATCGACGGGCGCGATACGTTTCCGGTTTGGATGAATCACAACTCGCCGCGGATCTTCACTTCAAACTTCTCAGCGGCGACGCGAGTTCGATGCCTCTCGTGAATCAAATACATCACGTTGCGAACCATGCCACGATGCACCGCGGACAGATCGTCGGCATGATTCGACAACTCGGGCTCGATCCGCCGTCTACTGATTTGATTTTCTACCTTCGGCGCGAAGTCTCACCGAAGTAAAAAGAAGATGGGGTGACAAGATTGAAAAGACACGTTTGAGCACGGTGTTGTCACCGCTGGAGTTTCCGGCTCCACAAGGCTCATTGGTGGAGGATGTAGTCCTTTCCGCATTCACCCCATCGTTTTCAAAGGCCGACAAGAAAACAGTTGAGACAGTTTCATCTTAGAAGGATGTAGTCCCAACCAGCATTCGGCCCAATCGATTACAACGCCACTGAATCGATCACGCCGATCCAGTGGTCGCTGTTCAGTTCACCACGAGCGAAGTCTGAGACCACGTCAAACACGCGATCCGAGAATCCACCCACGTTGAGAATGTCTTCGCGCTCGGCTGCCTGGACCGTGCGATAAGGCTGCACGTCGATACAAACAAGTCGAGCGTGCGGATTACGACGCTTGAAGACATTCCATTCCTGCATCGTTGCCGTACCGCGACCGGCGCCGGCATCAACCCACGACTCGTTATCCGAAACAAAGATCACGAGATCGCCCTTTGCCTTGCGGCGGTTGAGCAGCGCCAGCGGAGCGCTACAGTTCGTGCCGCCGCCGCCAATCGAAGCGAGACGCTCGGCGTTAGTCATCACGCTATCGCGTGAGTTCAACTTCACCTTCACCACGTCACACTCGAACGGCAACACTTCCGTGCGCGCGTTCTTGCGCAGCACTGCTGCCGAAACCAGAGCAGCCACGTCGATACAACGTACGGCCGTGGTCGCACCCTGGCGGTAACCCGTCACCGGAGACGACATGGAGCCCGAAACGTCGGGACAGACGTAAACCTGTCCTTCGATCGACGGCACATTTGCGATCGCGACTTCCATTGCATCCTGGAGCGCGTCGCAGATGTCCTTCGGCATCTCGCCGTTTGCGTTGGCCATCATGTAAGCGACCATCAACTGGTACGGGAACACGCGTGCCTTCGCAATTGCCTCCGGATCGCGGAGACGATTTGCGATGAGCGTGGACAGGCCCGGCTCGTCGAACACGCCGTGACGCGCAAACGTGTTCAGGTTCATACGCGTCATGGTCCATGGTGCACGACGTGCGACAGTCACCCACTCAGACTTGCTGAGCGGCAGTGCAGTCAGCATCTGGAACGGCACGTCGGGAACTTCAAGCGATTCGCCGTTCTTGAACGCTTCGTAGTTGCGAACAACTTCCGGAAGCGCTTCGAATGCGTAATCGCGGCCGATGAAGTAACCGAACAGTGCTTCGCGTGCTTCGTCCTTTGGCTTTGGGTGGACCATCTTCAGGATATCCGCGAGTGACGGATCCTGGCCCACGTTTGCCTTGAACAGCGCTGCCGGAGAGCGAGCGTCGAGCCACTCGCGCACCAGACGCTTCGGCGCAGTACCGAGCGACTTACGGCCCACCACACCCGAACGCATGATCTGCACGAAGTTGCGCAGCATCTTTGCGTTGTCGATCACGCGCGGGAAGATGACGTTCAGAAGTTCGCGGTCCTTCACGGACAGCACGGCGCAGAGCAGTGCCGGCATGTCCTTCATGTAACCACGTTCACGACAGAACACGGCCGTCTTTGCGATGAACTCAGCATCGAGCTCGGCGCAGAGCTTTAGCACGGTGGCAAGTTGCTCGCCGGCGGAGGCGTAGAACGTGGTGTTCAAACAGCCGGTTGCCGCGAACTGGGCAAGCTGATGCTTTGGCGAAAGAGCGTATGCCGGAGCGAACTCTTCGTTGACGGCGTCAGTTGCCGGAACGAGCTTGCCGATTAGTGACTTGAATAGCTTTTTGTTTGCCATTGTCGTTTACCTCGTTTCTGTCGCTAATCGAAGTACCTTTGTTTGCGAATTGGCTTTGGGAGGAAGTTGGCTTCGGGAGAAGGAGTCGAACCTTCAGTCTTCGGGTCCAAAGCCCGACGTGTTTCCAGTTACACCATCCCGAAATATTGTTTTTGAAAATCCGTTTTCTATGAGAGTAGCGCTTGCGCTGGTCCAGTGAAGAACACGGATAAAAAACCTGGCCGGGGCGTGAGGCCGACGCGCCTCTTCGAACTCCACGATCCAACGCAGTCACCGTTCTACGCTGAACGAGTCACGCCCCGATAACTTTGGTGCCCAAGGAAGGACTCAAACCTTCAACCTCTGGTTTGTAGGACCAGCGCTCCATCATTGAGCTACTCAGGCAAAACGAATTGGCGGTCGGAGTTGGAATCGAACCAACCTTTCGGGCTTTTCAGTCCCGCGCTAATCCATCTCAGCTATCCGACCTTGACGATTGGAGCGCGCGGTGAGACTCGAACTCACGAATACCGGATTTGCAATCCGGCGCCTTAGCCGCTTGGCCACGCGCGCTATAAGACCTTGGTGCGGGAGGAGAGACTCGAACTCTCGACTCGAGTTTGGAAGACTCGCATGTTCCCAGTTACACCACTTCCGCAAACAATATGGTGCACCGTACCGGATTCGAACCGATGTTTCAGCGTTGGCAACGCCGCGTCTTGGACCAACTGGACCAACGATGCAAAGAAGTGAAAAATGGTCGGGATGGACAGAGTTGAACTGTCGCCACGAGTTCCCAAGACTCGGATGCTTGCGTTACACCACACCCCGGAATTTGGTGCGCCAGGTGAGACTCGAACTCACACTCCCCTGCTTAAAAGGCAGGTGCCTTATCCGATTTAGCTACTGACGCATGGCGGAACTGAACGGACTCGAACCGTCATCGGCTTGGTTGACAACCAAGTGCCTCACCTCTCGGCCACAGTTCCGGACATTGGGTGGGTTGGAGCCTCAACTGCCGCAGTCACAGTGCGGTGCTCTGCCATTGAGCGACAACCCACATAAATCCGAGGCGACAAGAAAATCTTGGTGAATGCGACGAGACATTTCTCAGATGTAGTCACACTCTGCATTCGCCCCGAAATTTTGGCAGGGATGACGAGACTCGAACTCGCAATTCAACTGATTGAAATTCAGTCCGCTTTCCATTTCGCGTTCATCCCCATGTTTGAACCTGGTACCGGCGGAGGGATTTGAACCCACACTGTCTAGTTTCTAAGACTAGCGCCTCCTGCCAATTGGGCTACGCCGGTATGGTGAACCTGGCACGATTTGAACGTGCGTCCTCGACCTTCGCAGAGTCGCGCTCTGATTCCACTGAGCTACAGGTCCATGAAGTTATCGATAGCAGACTTCAAATCTCGTTACACGAGATTTCAAATCTCCGACCGATCCGTGTTACAAAAACAGATGAAGGCAGAGAGAATGTCGTCGCGAACACACTTCGAGGCACACTTCTCCTGAGGATGGCGAACTCATGGACTCTCGCAAAGCACCGAGTTCATCATCCGGAAGGCTCCCTGCCTTCATCTCTCGCAATAGGTACTTCGATTATCAAAAAACTAAAGGAGCGGGCTTTTAGCCTCCGAGGGAAGCTGCCCGCTCCTTTAATTCTCTTAAAATTTGCTTTTGAGATTTGGGAGCGGGAGTCCGCTCCCGCTGATTATTGCTTCGTTGGCCGATTATCTTTGGACTGGGGTTGCCCGAGTCGACCGGCAAAGTATTTGGTCGTTGACGTGCCCAGGCCCGGCAAACAGACGACCAGATACATGGCGGCGCTCGGCTGCCAATCCAGCGAATGTTCTTTGTAGGTCCTAAGCGTCAACATCTGAAGTTTCCTCACTACGCGCGAATTCAATTCACGATCCTCATCGCGCGGACTGCTCTGTATAAAGTATCAATACATGCAGTGTCAAGACTTTTTTGTTATCCGTGTTCCCCTATGAGCGCGGCGTTAGCTGATGTTACGCACAAAGGAAGAACACGGATTTTCGGAGCAACGGCGCAGGTAGTTTGCGAATCTCAACTATGGTTTCGCGACACAACTTTGCCGCCCAACAATCGAATAACGTCACTGTTTGAGGAGTTTTTTGGATGAGATTTGTAAGACGAATATTACCGACCTTTGTTGCTTTACCCGCTCTCGTACTGGCGCTTTCCGTTATCTCCATCGCACAGGATCAGGAAAAGCAAAACTCCAGTGAAATCAAGATCAAAAACTTTGGCCAAATGGATGATCGGTTTTACCGAGGGGCGCGGCCAAAGGACCAGGATCTCAAAGCTCTCGCGGCCATGGGTATCAAGACCATCATCGACTTAACCGACAACTCGCGCGAGTATGAACAACCGGCCGTCGAAGCAGCCGGACTCCGCTACATCAATATTCCCATGACGGACAAGAGCTATCCGAGCATGGACCAGATAAACGAGTTTATGAAAGTCGTGAACGATCCGGAGACGGGCAAGTTCTTCGTACACTGCGCGGGCGGTCGACATCGCACCGGCGTGGTGGGCGCCGTCTATCGTTTCACCAAAGACAACTGGAATTTCGACCAGGTAATGAGCGAAATGAACCGCTACGAATTCGGTTCAGGGTTTGGTCACGGTAAGCAGAAAGATTTTGTGAAAGACTACTGGCAGCAGGTGCAAAGCCATAAAGTCGCTGCTGCTGCTGCAACTACGAATCATTAAACTAAACCTCCTTGACGTCACCTACGCGGGGCCGCTCGATTCTGAGTGGCCCTTTTTTTTTTACCCACTCTTCGTCGGACGAAAACCGCAGTGCACACACTTCAACGCGAAGCTGTTTCCATACCACCACTTGTAATAAAACCTCTTGCGGCATCGCGGACACTTCCAGCTCATACGCCAGATGGCAGCAACAATAACTGCGGCCATCCACGCGAAGCCCGCGAACCCAAATGCTTCGCTTACGCCGTATTTCCGGCCCACTTCCGAGATAAGAACCATGCCCGGCACAAACCCAACGAACAATCCCCAGAAAACGAGATTGCGTTTCAGGAATTCTCGCCACGCTAGTTCGTAGTTAATCGGAGTCTTCACGTCTGTTCTAATAGATGAAAACGCGCAGCCCTGTAAAGAGTTGTGTTTACAACAGCGCGATGTTATTCATAAACATCCCCCGCCGTTGACTAAAAAACACGCGAAAGTGAGTGTCAGATGTCCAACCATTCTGAAATGCCTATGCGCACGCTGGGCCGCACCGGAGTCGAAGTTTCTTTAGTCGGTCTCGGAGGTTGGCATCTGGGCTTCAAGTCAATCGAAGACGAACTCGCCATACGCATCATTCGCACCGCGATCGACAACGGCATCAACTTCATGGACAACTGTTGGGACTACAACGAAGGCGCCAGCGAGATCCGCATGGGTAACGCGCTCAAAGACGGTTATCGTAATCGAGTCTTCCTGATGACCAAGATCGACGGCCGCACCAAACAGGAAGCCACGAAACAACTCGACGAATCTCTCAAACGGCTTCAGGTCGATCACATCGACCTGGTCCAACATCATGAGATCCTTCGTTACGAAGATCCGCATCGCATCTTCGACGAAAACGGCGCGAACGCCGCGCTGATCGAAGCACGCGACGCCGGCAAGATCAGTTTCATCGGCTTCACCGGTCACAAGGATCCACGCATCCACCTCTACATGCTCGAGATGGCGAACGAGAACGAATTTCAGTTCGACACGGTGCAGATGCCGCTCAACGTGATGGACGCGCACTATCGCAGTTTCGAGAAGATGGTCCTGCCCGCGTTGCTCGGACAAAACATCGGCGTGCTCGCGATGAAAACGATGGCGAACGGAACGATCCTCGAGTCGAAGGCCGTCACTGCGACGGAATGTCTGCAATACGCGATGAACCTGCCGTCGTCGGTTGTGATCACGGGATGCGAGAGTATGCAGGATCTGGAACAGGCGTTGAACGCCGCACGCACCTTCAAACCGATGAGCGAAGAAGAAGTGAAAACGCTTCTGGCGAAGACTGAAAAACTCGCCGCACGCGGCGAGTACGAACTGTTCAAAACCACCTCGATCTACGACGGCACCGCCAAACACACCGAGTGGCTCGGCGAAGAACCACCTGAAGTTCAACGCGTGATGCAGGTTTAGAATCGATCCGGCTTCGTTCCCTCGCGTCGCGCCAGCCACGTGAACGGAATCGAAAACACCTGGAAGATTGCGCTGACCGTGTACGACGCGGGGTAGCCCCAGGCGTCCGCAACCTTACCTAACACAGGCTGGATCACGACGCCGCCCGTTGAGCCAAACAAAGAGTCGAATGACAACACTGTCGCGCGTTGTTCAGACGGAATCAACGCGTTGATATAACCCTGGCGGATCGGCGTCACCGCCGAAAACATCAAGCCCCAAAGGACCAACAGGCCCACCGCGACCCAGAAATTCGGCACGAACCCGATCACCGCCAACACGCCGATGCTGATCACTTCACATATCAGCAACACCGACGTCCGGCGACTAAATACGCGCGACACGAACGGCACGACGAGTCCACCGGCGATCTGCGCGCCGGCAACGATCGCAGCCGCGAGTCCCGCAATTCCATACGCTTTACTGTCGCCGTACAATTCCAACAGGTAAGGCTGCATCGCATAAAACGCGTAGATCGTAACGCCGCCCGTAAACGGCGCCGCGAACATGAGCCACCTCACCGGACGATTACCCAAACCATACTTGAACGACGCGCGGAGAAGCGATTTCACTTCCGCGATCGCATTCATGTTCTCTGCCGGTTTGAACCCTAGATCTTTCATCAGAAAGAAGGCCAACACGAGGTTCAGTACAAGCAGAACTGTCCGTACGACAAAAGGCGCTCCGAGATTCGTGGCCTGGGCCAACGCTCCACCCGCAACAGAGCCCACCAGCATCGAAGCGCCCTGGACGATCTCACCTTTCGCCAGCACGGCTTCGAACTTCTCTTTATAACCCGCGTGGTCCAACGCGTCCGCCAGCCACGCTTCAAACGCGCCCGACAAGAAAGTAAAGCCCAGTCCGAGAAACATCGAAGCGAGAGCCCAGGCCCAAAACGGCGCCGAGACGTACCACATGTACAAGTAAAGCAACGTCGAGATCACGAGCGTCAGCAGGCCGAGCAGGTATGACGCGCGTCGCCCGCGTAGATCGGCAACGACTCCGGTCGGAATCTCAAACAAGACGAACCCGGCGGTGAAGAACGCATTCGCCGCGAAGGCTTCGAGGTTATTCAGACCAGCGTCGAGTAGAAAGAGTGTGTTGATGCCCCAGATCAATGAGGCCGCGAGTGTGTTGAAGAGTTGAAGCGTGAGATAAGTGCGCTGAACTTTGCGTGAGGCTTCGTTCATGCGCGCAGTTCAGTTCGAGATCGTCAACCAACGGGCCACGTTTCGGACGTAAGTCTTAACGTCGTTGAGCCGTTGCGGATCGCGCTTGATCTCGTCGCCGGGAGGTTCGGCCAGAAAACTCGGACAACCTTTCGACGTATCCCAGTTGTAATCGACGAGGTGATGAAAGCTCGACTCAGCCACCGCACGGCCCAGTCGATTGCCATGCGAGTCGTCTCTCGCTTCAAAGGCGACGATCAGATTGAAATCTCGTCCGGTGACTTTACTCAAACTGGTGGCAATCACACGCGCGCGATCTTCGTCACTGGGCACGCCGACGCTTCCCTCGTGCGGATGCGCGGGGAAAAACTCGATCACGCCCGAAGCGCTGTCAGGATTCGCGAGGAGTTCATGAACTGGACCAGCCGGAGTGATCTTTTGATAGTCGCCGTTGTTGCCCGAGTGATAATTGGGCCACGAGATGTTCTCGGTCTTCTGATCGTCACGCACGTTGCGCGACTGATCGGGATCCGGGTTCAGGCTGTGGAAGAAATGCGCGCGTCCGACTCCACCCAGCGTACAAAGCGACGACCCGAGATCCTGGTGATCGCGAGTCGTCAGAATCCCGCCGCCTCGTTGGTGAAAACGCGTGATCCCGCGACAGT
Organism: Pyrinomonadaceae bacterium; assembly: GCA_035760365.1. Taxonomy (GTDB): domain Bacteria; phylum Acidobacteriota; class Blastocatellia; order Pyrinomonadales; family Pyrinomonadaceae; genus PSRF01. The sequence continues at coordinate 35,276 of DASTTB010000042.1, read as the reverse complement.
CGTCTTCACTCAATCCGCTACCATCGTCAACTGCGAAAAGCCAAAGCTGTTGAAATTCACTCGTATCGAGTGCGCTCAGCAGCGGATCGTTGCCGGCAGCGTCAGTCTCTCGATTGCGCGTCGTCACGCGATAAAGCGGCGCGCCGTTTTCGTCTGTAATTGATGAAAGATGTTCGGTTAGTAAGGAAAATCTCTCGATCGACCAGTCGTCCTCGACAAACGGAATTGTCGTTTGCAGCAAAATGTTAATCGGCTCAGGCATGGCGCGATCATCATAACAACAACTCTCGCCGGCGGATAACGCGCTCAGTACTCGGCGAAACTGTCGTCGGGAAAACAATAAACCCAACGCTCGCCCGGTTCCGCTGACGCGATGACAGGATGCCCGCTATCGTGTGCGTGTTTCGACGCGTGCCGGTTCGGTGAACTGTCGCAACATAATGTTGCGTTACACGTTTGGCACGTACGCAGATGGACCCAACCCGATCCGATCTTCACACACTCTTCACACTCGCGGGCCTTCGCTGTCTTGATCGATTTGATACTCAGCAGATGCGAGCAAGCCACGGCTGACATATTCGATGCTCCCTGGTTCGGAATATCGACATTCTAGTTTAGAAACACTCTAAGCCGCAGCCGATTTCTCACCTTTCACGAACGCGAGCAGATCAGCGTTGATCTCGTCCTTGTGCGTCGAACACATGCCATGCGGATGGCCCGGATAGACTTTCAACTGCGCGCCTTTGACGATCTTTGACGACATCAACGCCGAGGCGCCGATCGGAACGATCTGATCGTCGTCGCCGTGCATGATGAACGTAGGCACGTCGATCTGCTTGAGATCTTCCGTCAGATCCGTTTCGGAGAACGCCTTGATGCAATAGTAAGCGGCCGGGAATCCGCACATCATGCCCTGAAGCCAGAACGAATCACGCAAGCCTTGCGACACCTGCGCGCCGGGCCGGTTCGCTCCGTAAAACGGCGCGCTCAAGTCTTTGAAAAACTGCGATCGATCCGCTTGCACGCCCGCACGAAGTTGATCAAACACTTCGATCGGTAAACCGCCCGGATTGTTCTCAGTCTTCAACATCAACGGAGGTATCGCGCTGATCAACACCGCTTTCGCAACGCGTTCTGTACCGTGGCGCCCGATATAACGCGTGACTTCACCGCCGCCGGTCGAATGCCCGACGTGAATCACGTCTTTGAGATCGAGTGCCTGGACCAACTCGGCGAGATCGTCGGCGTAAGTGTCGAGGTCATTTCCCTGCCACGGCTGACTCGACCGTCCGTGCCCGCGACGATCGTGCGCGATGCAGCGAAAGCCGCGCGACGCGAGAAAGAACATCTGGTCTTCGAAAGCGTCGGCTGAAAGCGGCCAACCGTGGCTAAACACGATGGGCTGCCCGGTCCCCCAGTCCTTGTAATAGATCTGCGTTCCGTCTTTTGTTGAAATCTTAGGCATGTCTACTCCTTAAAATGATGATTTTGAAATATCATTGTTCCCGCATTGAACAACTGACGCATCACTAGATTTAAGTCTTTTTAACTACCACGATAGGGGTACGCCGTCCGGCGGGAGTCTGTGCAAATATTCAGAATCAGTTTAGGTCTGGTGATCGTGCTCGTGTTTTGTGGTTGCGGCGCGAAACGCACGGACACACCGTCCATCGAATTGACGCTGATTCCTCGAGAGGACAAAGGCGGTATCCAGGAAATGGGCGTCATCAGCGGGCGCGTGATCGGAGGACGCAGCGATCAGCAGATCGTTCTGTATGCGCAAAGCGGCGCGTGGTATGTGCAGCCGTGGGCGGATCAGCCGTTTACCAAAATCAATTCAGACTCAACGTGGTCCAGTTCGACGCATCTCGGCACTGAGTACGCCGCGCTGCTCGTCGAGCCGGGTTACATTCCCCCCGCGTTTACGCACGTGTTGCCAAGCGAAGGCGGCGGAGTAGTTGCTATTGTCGTCGTCGAAGGCACGCCGCCATTCTGGCGCACGTGGTGGTTTCGCGTGTTGATGGTGGTCGTCGGTCTGTTTCTACTGTTCGTGCTTTATCGTTATCACCTTCATCGAGTGCGAACTCAACTGCACCTGCGCTTTGAAGAACGACTGGCGGAACGAACTCGGATCGCGCAGGATCTGCACGACACACTGTTGCAGGGAGTGATCAGCGCGTCGATGCAATTGCACGTCGCGAATGCGCAACTCGCCGACGACGCGCCTGCGAAACCCATCGTCGGACGTGTGATGGAGTTGATGGGCCAGGTCGTCGACGAAGGACGCGACGCAGTCAGAGGTCTTCGTTCGAACGCTGAGAACACCGGTAATCTGGAAACGTCGTTTTCACAGGTCGGAAAACAACTCGCGACGAATGGACCACGTGATTATCGAGTGATCGTCGAAGGCACGCAGCGGCCGTTGCGTCCGATCATTCGCGACGAAGTTTATCGCATCGGACGCGAGGCGTTGGTGAACGCGTTTCGCCACTCGCAAGCCGGCAAGATCGAAGTCGAACTCGAATACTCGCCGAAACATTTGCGTGTACTGGTGCGTGACGACGGTGCGGGAATCGATCCGAACGTGTTGCAATCAGGACGCGACGGGCATTGGGGACTCGCCGGGATGCGTGAACGCGCGGAGAGCATCGGCGCGAGGTTGAGAGTTTTTAGCCGCGCGCGTGCGGGAACGGAAGTCGAGTTGTCTATTCCCGGTCATATCGCATTCGTGTCTACGCCTTCCGGATGGTTCGACAGACTTCGACGCGGAGTAAAAACACAGGAGAATGATAAATGAGCAAGCAGATCCGGGTCTTCAGCGTCGACGATCATCCGTTACTCCGCGAGGGCATCGCCGCGCTCATCAGCAATCAACCCGACATGACGCTGGTCGCCACAGCCGCCACTGGTTCGGAAGCGATTCAGTTGTTCAAACAACACGTGCCTGACGTGACGTTGTTGGATCTACGTCTGCCCGACATGAGCGGTATCGATATCCTGATCGCGATCCGCAGCGAGTTTCCCGAAGCGCGTGTGATCATTCTGACGACGTTTGAAGGCGACGTCGAGATCCATCGTGCGTTGCAGGCCGGCGCGCGTGGTTATCTGCTCAAAAACATGCCGCCTTCGGAGTTGTTGGACGTGATCCGCCAGGTCCATGCCGGCAAGAAACGCATCCCGCCCGAGATCGCCTCGCAACTCGCCGAACACATGAGCGACGAGAGTCTCACCGAACGCGAAATCGAAGTGCTGCGACAGGTTGCGGACGGCAATAAGAACCGCGAAATCGCGCGCAAGTTGTTCATCTCAGAAGAAACCGTGAAGGTCCACATCAAGCACATCATGGAGAAACTCGGCGCCACGGATCGCACGCAGGCTGTCGCGATCGGCGTCCGGCGCGGGATCATCCATCTCTAGTCTGAATAACTCCAAAGAGGTATTGAAATTTACCCGTATCTCTTGATTCGGGCCGCCGTCGGACCGCGATAAAGTAGGGTGCCGGTTTCGCGAAATCTATTTATAAGGAGAAAGATTCTGCAAAAATTATTTCCTGCCTTCCCCACCGGCTGGCCGGGATTTGGTCTGCTTCTCTTGCGCGCGCTGGTTGCGTTTCTGTTGGTGATGCAGGTAACGAAGTTCTCGGGGTGGGTGATGCCGGTCGTCGTTGTCGCCAGCGCTGGTTTCCTGTTAACCGGATTTATGACTCCGATTGTCTCGATTGCGATTGGAATGATTAGTCTGGGACTGGCGTTTTCGAACTACGATGCGATCGAGATCGCAATCATCGCTTTTGCGATCGCGTTGCTTGGACCAGGAGGATTTTCGATCGACGCGCGTATGTTCGGACGTCGTGAAGTCTTCATTCCCGATCGCGTGAATTCAGCGCCTGTCGTAACTGACCACTCCGATCGTTAGCTTCCCACTCACGCCAAAGTTCGTAAGCCTGGCGCAGGTGCTTGGTGCGCAGCTTCACGAAATGACTCAGTAACCAGATCAAGCCGGTGAGGTGCTCGTCGTGTTTGTGCTTGCGGGCTTCGTTGATCCGTTCGCCGATGCTGTCGATCCAGACGTCGCAATCGTGCAGATCTCCGAGCGCTTTCTGCATTGCGGCGATCTGCTTTGCGTAACCGGCGATGGTGCGTCCCCAGCATTGTTGGAAGAGTTCGAGTGCGTAACGCAGGCGCTTCGCGGCGATGCGCATTTCATGAAGCGATTCAACTTCGAACGGCTTGTACAGACTGTCACTCAGATCTTCCAGCTCTTTCAGCCGCTCGACGATCACTGCTTCGGACATGTTTAGAAAAGTAACTGTGGCTTGTTTAGGTGACGAAGTCGCGGTGTCGATGCTGGAGGAGAATTGGGTCGCAAAGTCGTTGCTCGTGTGAAGGATGGACTTCAATTTCTCGCGGGCGCCGTCACGCGCGGCGGCGCGTGTGTGGATCATTTGTTTCAGCGCTACCGACGTTTCCGCCGGAGCTCGCTTCTCGAGTTTCTCCAACGCCGCAATCGCGACGTCCTGATCGCGAACTTCGCCGAGCGACGCGGCAATGGCTTTCGTTTGCTTCAACAGCGCAGCGATGTCGCGGCGACGGATGTAAGGCGTGAAGTCGCGCAACGCGCTGCGAAGCCGGCGTGAAGCGACGCGCATCGAGTGCACGCCTTCCGGATCGCTGAAATCAAGCGCCGCGTCCCGAAACTCGCTCATCTCGTGAGACCGCGTCGTCAGGACCAACCGAATTCCCGCGGCTGCGTTGTCGTTGCACTTAATCCCTTTAATTCGTTTCGCTTTAGCCATCAGTTGTTAGTTGTTGTTAGTCACTCCTTGTGGTCCGATGCATTTTGAAACCGCGGCGCGATTTCGTCGAGCCACTTGTTCATCTCAGCCTGCGTGTAGTACTTGCCCTTGAGCATCACGCCGGTGCGTTTCTGCGTGTTGGCGACGTCGTCGAGCGGATTCGCGTCGAGCAGGACGAGGTCGGCGCGTTTGCCGATCGCGATCGTTCCCGTCTTGTCAGACGTGCCAAAGAACGACGCCGGATTGCGAGTCGCGGCCTCGAGCGCGGCGTAGTTTGATAAACCGGCGTCGCGCAAGTCGACCATTTCGAGATGCAGAGTATAGCCGTACAACATCAGCCACTCAGGCGTGTCAGAGCCCGCCATCACGCGCCCGCCGGCATCGTAAATGGCTTTCACGAGCTTGTTTCTGATCGCGATGTATTTCTCGCGCTTCTCCATCGGCGCGGCGGTCGACAGATACTTCTTACTGACACCTATCCAAAAATCGACCGTCTTCTTCGGATAGAAACGGATGTCAGGTTGGGCCAGGAACGACTCTCCGCTTCTGCCTTTACCGAAGGTGAACTTGAACAGGTGTAACGTCGGCGTGAAAAACGGGTTCGCCTGGACCGTGGCGCGCGCGATCTCGGGAATCTTGTTTTCGTCGAGGTAGTCAATGCTCTCCCAGTTCTTGGGATTGTAAAGATAGATGTCGGACACCGAACCTTTGACAGGCGCGGTCTCGGGCAGCAGCGCTTCGAGATACGAATCGAGATGTTCGATTTGCTGTCCGGCTTTCAGCGCGCGTTGCAGTCCGACTGAACGGCTGTCAGCGTGGCCCACGACGCGAATGTTCTGTTTTCGCGCTTCGTCCGCGATCGCTTCGTAGACTTCAGGCGCGAGATAAGTCGTGACCTTGATGAAGTCGTAGCCGTCCTGCTTTGACTTAACCACGGCCGCACGCGCGTCGGCCTCATTCGTCACAACATAAGCATTCGTCGACTTTCGCCCGGTGAACTGCGGACTCGCCGCGTAAATCGTCGGCGCCAGAATCTCCTGGTTCGCGCTCTTGCGGCGAAGCACGAGTTGCTCAGGCGTACCGGTCATCAAGCGAATCGTCGTGACGCCGTACGCGAGCATGATCTTGAACTCGTCTTCAGCCAACGCGTCGGGAAACTCGTCGTCGGTGAAGAGATGAACGTGCATGTCGGTCAGACCCGGGATCAGATACTTCCCTGCCGCATCGATCTTCTGCACGTCGCGCGCGATCGGGATGTGCTTCGTATCGCCGATCTGAACGATCGTGCCGTTGTGCACGATGACGGTCTGATTACGCAGCACTCGTTCTCGGTCCATCGGAATGACGTTGACGTTTACGAACGCGACGGGCGCCGGCTTTTGGGCCAGAGCCGGCACCGAGACCAGCAACACGAGAAGCAGGATTGATATGTTTCTTTTCATCATTGACCTCGCGATTCCAATGCCAGTATATCTCTTCGCACCATCAAGTTGGCCCATTGGACCGCCGTACTCCGCGTCGTCAAACGTCGATAACGCGCATCGATTACAAGGCGAGTTGTTGCTGATCGTCGGCGAGATGGACACGAACGTCGATCCGTCGTCGACTATGCAGGTCGTACATCGCTTGATCAAAGCGAACAAGAACTTCGATCTGCTGTTTGTGCCGGGCGCGAATCACGCCGCCGCGCGTGGCAATCGTTACGCCGCTTACGGCGATCACAAGCGATACGACTTTTTCGTGCGCCACTTGCTCGGCGTCAATCCACCGGCGCGGAACAAAACCGCCGCCGTGAGTTCGACGCAATCAGCGAGGTAAAGGTCACCGAAAGCTGTCGGTCGCGCGGACTAGGGCGTCACAGATGCCGGGCTCCTTTACTGAGTGTCCGGCGTCGGGAATGATCTCGAGTGACGCTTCGGGCCACGCGCGATGCAACTCCCACGCACTCAGAAACGGACAGACGATGTCGTAACGACCGTGCACGATCACCGCGGGTATGTGTCGAATGCGATCGACGTTCTCGATCAGGTAGTTATCGGTTTCGAAGAAACAGTTGTTGATGAAGTAATGACACTCGATCCGCGCGACGGCGATCGCGGTTTCGGGTTCGGTAAAGTCGTCGATCAGATCCTGATCGGGAATCAGTTTCAACGCGCTTGCCTCCCAGAGCGACCACAGTCGCGCTGCCTCGAACCGCACCACTTCGTCATCGCTCGTCAGGCGGCGATAGTACGCGCGAATCAAATCGTCGCGCTCTGATTCGGGAATGATCGCGACGTACTTTTCCCACATTTCGGGAAAGATCGCGCTCGCTCCCTGTCCTGCTTCATAAAACCAGCGCGCCTCTCTTTGCGTGCCGAGAAAGATGCCGCGCAACACAAGACCACGGACGCGTTCCGGATGCGTTTCAGCATACGCGAGGGCGAGCGTCGAGCCCCACGAACCGCCGAACACGAGCCACTGTTCGATCCCGAACTCTTCGCGTACTCGCTCGATGTCTTCAACCAGGTGCCACGTTGTGTTGTCCTCGAGCGACGCGTGCGGAATGCTTCGCCCCGAGCCTCGTTGCTCAAAGAGAATGATGCGATAAGCCTGCGGATCGAAGAACCGGCGATAGTCGGGCACGAGCCCCGCCCCTGGACCACCGTGCAGAAACACGACCGGCTTCCCATTCGGCGTTCCGCATTGTTCATAATAGAGTTGGTGAACTGGTGAGACTTGAATATGACCGCTGTCGTAGGGTTCGATCGGATCGTAAAGAGTTCTTAGTGTTGTCATCGGCTCAGTTCCTTATCGTTGACACTCGCTCTGAGTTGCACCAGTTTTTGACCACAATTTTGATTGTAGGCTACCAACTCACCTCAGGAGGACCTTACGGGTATGGCTACGATTCGGTTGCTTCATCTCGGATCTTCATATCTGTGAATACCTTAACATCCGTCAAATTAGCAAACGCCTGCCGCCGAAGCATTTGCGGTAGCCGAAATCGTGCAGCGCATGAATCCAAAAGCCCGAGCGATATAGATACAGGACCTTTGGGTATAACTATGACGAGATTGCTAAAGAGTTCAGAAGAATGGGCTATAAAGCCACCCAGGCAAGTTTGCGGAGTGAGTTCAGCAAAGCAGTGAAACATTAAAGGACAGCTAAAGAAAACCGGGCCACATCCGTAAAAAGGCTTTTACGCGTGTTTCAGGAGCGAAAGAGCGACGACTGAGCGAATGCTGCCGAGGAGCGACTCAATGCTCAGTGGCTTGTGGAAAAAGGCGGCGGCACCCGCGTCGAGGGCTCGTTGCCGGAGCGACTCGTCGGTCTGAGCGGAAACGAAAATGACCGGCATTTCGACGCCGGCATCGTTCAGATGTTGATAAAGATCGACGCCGCTCAGCCCGGGCAGATTCACGTCGAGTATCAGACAGTCGTTGTCTTCGAACCGCCCGGATTCTAAAAATTCCTCAGCAGATCGAAACGAACGGACGTCAAAACCTTCGGCACTGAGCGCCCGGCACAACATGCGCGCCATCGATGGATCGTCGTCCACAACTGAAACATTCGCTCGTGACACAGATCGAAGTTTACCAGTCGACGCGAGGGTCGCGAATTGTACGAGGGTTCAGTGTTATTGCACCAAAGTACAATATCCGTCAGTGTGAGACTCCGAGTTTGTCCGCCATGCGGACCAAATCGGCGACAGACTCAGCCTGCATCTTTTGCACCACCTGCGCCCGGTGCGCTTTGACGGTGCGTTCACTCGTGCCAAGCTCGAGCGCGATCTGTTTGTTGAGCGAACCACGCGTGACGAGGGCGAAGACTTCACGCTCGCGCGCCGTCAGCGAGTCGTAACGCGCCTGAAGCTCGGCGGCTTCTTCCAAACGTTGGCGCGTCTCGCGATCTCGTGCGATTCCTTCCTTGATCGCGTCGATCATCTCCTGGTTGCGAAACGGTTTGGACAGAAAGCCGATCGCGCCGGCTTTCATCGCCTCGACCGTCATCGGAATATCGCCGTGTCCGGTAGTAAACACGATCGGCAGCGGACGCCCTCGCCGCGCGAGTTCGCGTTGCAGATCCAACCCGCTCAAGCCCGGCATCTGAACGTCGAGCACGAGACAACATGGTCCATCCGGTTGCGGCGCTGCCAGAAATTCTTCCGCCGAAGTGAAGAGCAGCGTCTTCACACCGATCGTTTGGACCAGGCGCGACAGAAAGTTGCGAAACGAAGGATCGTCGTCGACAACCACCACGACCGGCGGCTTTTCAGTCATCGCTCCTCCTGACGCATCGCCGGAAGCGTGAACTTAAAACTCGCACCGCCGCCTTCGTTAGGTTCAGCCCAAAGCCGCCCGCCATGCGACTCGACGATCGAACGACTGATCGCCAATCCCATGCCCATGCCAGCCGACTTCGTGGTATGAAACGGTTTGAAAATCTCGTCAGCCTTCGTGCCGTCGATTCCGGCTCCGCGGTCTGCCACAGTCACCAGCACGTTCCCTTTCCACTGAGTCGTCTTGAGCAGCAACTCGCGGTTCGCCACGTCAACCTCGTGCATCGCCTCAATCGCATTCATCACTAAGTTGATCAAAACCTGTTGCAACTGAATGCGATCCGCAACGACGTACGGCAACGCTCTCTTCAACTCCGATCGCACGCGCACTTGTTTCCGTTGCGCCTCGTGTCCGATCAAGTCGGCGACTTCACGGGCGACGTCGTTAAAATCCAGCGGCGACTTGTCCGGCACGCGCTTCTTCACCATCGAACGAATACGCGAGATGATCTGGCTCGCTCGATGACCGTCACTCGAAATGTCTTCAAGCGCTTCACGCAACGCGGCGAGGTTCGGCCCCGGCTCGCTCAACCAGCGCAGACAGATATCGGCGTTTCCGACAATCGCGCCCAGCGGTTGATTCACTTCATGAGCAATCGACGCCGCCAGTTCGCCCATCGTGCTAACGCGCGCGACGTGCGCAAGCTCGGCCTGCGTGATGCGCAACTGCTCCTCGCGAGCGCGCAACTCGTTCTCGGCGCGTTGATGTTCGATCGCGATGCCGGCGATGTGCGTCGCGACTTCAGTCAACCGCGCTTCCTGACCTGTCGGCGTTTGCGGTTGCCGGTAGTACATCGCAAACGAACCAAGCACCTTCCCGGAACCGGAAAAGATCGGAGTGGACCAGCAGGCGCGCAAGCCGGAAAGCTCGGCGAGCTCGCGATAGTCTTCCCACAACGGATCGACAAGCATGTCAGTCACGATCACCTGCCGGCCGAGATACATGGCGGTGCCGCACGAACCGTTCTTCGGTCCAATCGGCGCACCATTCACTGCCTGCACATAAATTTCGGGGAGACTCGGCGCCGCACCGTGTCGAATGTGTTTGCCGTCTTCACTCAGCTCGACGACGGAACAAAGCATTCCCGTCGACTGCGCCTCGATCAGTGTCACCAGACTCGCCAGCACTTCGGAAAGCGTCGCGCCGCGCGCAATCATCTCCAACACACGGCTTTGACCGGCGCGAAACGCATCCTCTTTTTTACTCTCGGTGACGTCGCGACAAACGGTCACGCCGCCGGCGAGTTCTCCGTTGGCAGCACGTACCGGCCGCGCGTTGATGGTTACCCAGAGTCCGTCAGGCGCTCGTTCGTTACGAACAAACATCTCCACGTCGTCAACACATTCACCCCGAATCGCCCGCGCCAACGGCAACTCATCCGCCGGAAACTCAGTGACTTGATCCGGCAAGTAGAGACCGTAAGCGCGCGACCAACCTTCGGCTTGCGTCTCAGTCGCGCGAAGGCCAAACATGCGTTCCGCGGCAGGATTGAAAACGAGAAAGCGCGATTCTTTGTCGCCGACAACCACGGCGTCGCTCATGTGATGAAGGATCGACTCGAGCAGTGAGATCGCGTCGGGTGCGTTGTCGAAGGCGAGCCGCAGCGCTCGATCACTCAATAGTTCATTTGCGCGCTCGGGTTGCATCGGCTTATTCTTCGTAACTTCACATAAGTGGCATAGAAATCCTCGTTTGATAACTGTCAATTTTTACAGTTTCCGGGTGCTGTCTTAATCTGACTGCAATCTTTTTAATCCGTGTTCTTCCTGTGTGCGTAACATCAGCTGAGGCAGCGCTCATAGGGAACACCGATAAAAACGAATTTCAAACTAGGACACCACCAGTTTCCGAGAAGCACAATGTCCATCACGAAAGATCAGTCGGACGCGATTCCCACACTTGCAAAGTCTCTTGTAGTTGGAGCGTTGGGTTTCGGTGTGGTTAGTCTGTGCGTCTTCGCAACCGTAGCGTTTGCCGAGCGATGGATGTACCGGACGCTTGGCCTAACCGGCGCTTATCTCACCTGGACGGTGTTGTTCATATTGCTTGGCGGCGGAGTTCTCGGGTCACTCGTCGTGAGACGCTGGCGACTCCCGAAATTTTACTTACTCTACGGACTCGCGTTTCTGCTTTACGCCGTCGGCTGGGTCGCTGCCTACTTCACGTTGCGTGGAACGGCCGGCGAGTGGGTCGGATCACTCGCCGGGTCCATTTTGATGGCGCTCGTCTTTGCGCTGGGATTCGGCACGATGAAGTCGGCGTTGAAGTTTTCGGCGCTGCTGTTCGTCGCCAACTCGATCGGATACTTTCTCGGCTCCGCCCTCAACGACGCCGTCGCCGGTCAAGCGGGAATGCTGCTTTGGGGCGTCGCGTACGGCTTGTTTCTCGGAGCGGGAATCGGCGCCGTACTGCACTACGCGCAAACTGAAGACAAACTATTGTGAAGTGACAGCGGTGTTTTGAAACGCCGCGATGGTCCACCCCTGCGAACCTTTCGTCATGATAAACGTCATCATCGCGCCCTGCGTGAGTTCTTGAGTTGGCCCTTCTCTGTGCCCACTTGCGTGAACAACGGCGACGTCTGGCCGCAGAAAACGAAGCTGCTTCACGGTCAACGCCAGCTTCGTATCTTTGTAAACCGTGTCGAAGATCCGTTGGTGACTTGTCGCGATCTCCTCACGACCTTTCAACACTCGGCCGTTGATCACAACGTAATCGGCATCTTCGGCAAACGGTTTCGCGAAGGCGGCGCCGTTTTTCGCGTTCCATCCGGTTTCCAACTGCTTCACGTTATCTCGAATCGCCGCTTCGTCCGCCGCACTCTGTCCATAAACCGGAAAGACCGCGGCAAGGAACAACAACGCTGCTGTGCTGATTTTGGCGGTAATTTGTGGTCTCATTTCATTCTCCGTTGCGTTTTCAAAATCACTCTCATTCAGGAAAGCGACGAACCGAGAAAAAAGCGGCCACCCGCGCTGTAAATAATTTTGCTAGAATTCGCGGCCATGTCGCCGCACGAGGTCACCCAGTTACTCGCCGATTGGGGTCAGGGCGATCGGTCTGCGTTCGATAAGCTCTTTCCGCTGGTCCACGACGAACTCCGACACATCGCTCGTCGCCAGATGAGTCACGAACGCGCCGGTCACACTTTGCAGGCAACTGCGCTCGTCAACGAAGCGTATCTGAAACTTGCGGGTCACGAGGGTTTCGAGTGGCGCAACCGCGCGCACTTCTACGCGGTGTGCGCGCAGGTGATGCGCCACACGTTGATCGATCACGCACGCGCGCACGCGCGAGACAAACGCGGCGGCGACACGATCCGCGTCTCGCTCGAAGACGTCGACATCGCCGCCGAACAGGCCGATGAATACGTCGCACTTGACGAAGCACTTCGTTCTCTCGAAACGTTCGATCCGCAGAAAGGCCGGATCGTCGAGCTGCGTTACTTCGGCGGGTTGAATATCGACGAGACTGCCGAAGTATTGAACATCTCACCGCGAACCGTCAGACGTGAATGGCGACGAGCGAAGGCGTGGCTCTACCGAATGATCACCGAAGGCGCTGCCGATGAAACCCGACCGCTGGCAAAGAATCGATGAACTGTTCGAGGCCGCTCTCGAACGTGACTCACAGGATCGCGCCGCCTTCCTCGACAAGGCCTGCGGCGACGATCAACAACTTCGTCGCGAAGTCGAAAAGATGCTGCGCATCGACGAGCAGGCGACCGAATTTATCCAAACAGACGCATTCGCCGTCGCGGCAAAGTTGATTACGCGATCTCACGAAGTGTCCCGTGGTCCAGAAAAACAATCTCGACTCACCGATTCTATCGACGACGCACGGTTCATTCCCGGCGACGTACTTTCCGAACGCTATCGCATCGTCGGACTGCTGGGCCAGGGCGGCATGGGCGAGGTTTATCGCGCCGACGATCTAAAACTCAAACAACCGGTCGCGCTCAAGTTTCTCCCGTCGTCTCTCACCGCAAACGGCGCCGCGCTCGCTCGCTTCTACAAAGAAGTCAGCGTCGCGCGACAGATCTCGCATCGACACGTCTGCCGTGTTTACGATATCGGCGAGTACCAGGGCGAACACTTCATCTCGATGGAGTTTGTGCGCGGCGAAGAACTGTCGTCGCTGCTCAAACGGATCGGGCGTTTGCCGCAGGACAAAGCGATCGAAGTCGCGCGCCAGCTTTGCGCCGGGCTCGCTGCCGTCCACGAACGAGGCGTGCTGCATCGCGATCTGAAGCCCGCCAACATCATGTTGGACCAGCACGGCGACGTCCGTATCACTGACTTCGGCATCGCCGCGCTCGCCGACGAAATCGATCGACGCGATGCGATGGCCGGCACGCCCGCGTACATGTCGCCCGAACAACTCGAAGGCCACGAACTGACGCCGCGCAGCGACATCTATTCGCTTGGTCTCGTTCTGTACGAGGTCTTCACCGGCAAACGTGCTTTTGAAGCTACGACTTTGCAGGAGTTGATTAGCCTGCGACGCAGCGACTCGACGCCAACGAGTCCCGCGGAGATTGTTCCCGAATTGGATCCCCTCGTCGAGCGAGTGATCTTTCGTTGTCTCGAAAGAGAGCCGGCGAAGCGTCCTGCATCGCCGTTGCAGATCGCGGCCGCGTTGCCAGGTGGCGATCCACTCGCTGCCGCGCTTGCCGCAGGCGAAACGCCGTCGCCCGAGATGGTCGCGGCGGCGCCGAGAACAGGCGGCTTGCGACCGGGCGTGGCGCTGTCGCTACTCGCTGCTGTGGTCATCATGATTGCGGCGGTTTCGATCCTGTCGCGTTACACGGCGCTGTATCGAAAAGTGCCGTTGAACAAGTCGCCGGAAGTATTGCGAGATCGCGCGACTGAGCTCGTCAGGAAATTCGGTTACACCGCCACACCCGCCGATTCCACTTACGGCATGGGCGTCGACCGCGCGTACCTGAATCACGTTCTCGAGACGGATCAGTCGCAGTCGCGTTGCGACAAGTTAAGCAGCGGACAACCGGCGGCGATCTATTTCTGGTATCGAGAAAGCCCGGGGCCATTCGTTCCATCGTCGAGCGGCATCGTCACCGAATCGGAGCCCGCACGCGAACTGCCGGGAATGACGACGATCACGCTCGACACACTGGGACGCCTGCGCTCGTTTTATGCAGTACCGCCACAAAAGACAGCCCCGCCGTCCCAACCAACAGCCCTACCCATCGCACCTGACTGGTCACAGCTTTTCAACGAAAGCGGATTGGACCAGACGAAGTTTCAAACAGCGCCGTCGATCTGGACTCCGCCACACCAGGCGAGTGACCGCGCCGCGTGGGACGGCTCATATCCGGATCATCCGGAGATGAACATCCACATCGAGGCTGCGTCGTTTGAAGGCAAACCTGTTTACTTCGAGATTCTCGATACATGGGACCAGCCGCGCGAGATCCGGCCGACCCTCTCGCGGTTCAGGCAGCGTATGCTGATCGTCCTACTGCTGACGGTCTTCATTATCGTCATGTTGGGTAGTGCGTTGCTGGCTTTGCGCAACCTGAAAATCGGGCGGGGCGACAGAAAAGGCGCATTTCGTTTGGCTGTGTTTGTGCTCGCCGTCGTCTTTCTCAACTGGCTGTTTGCCCGGCATCACGTCTTGAGTGAACAGGAAGCATTCAACTTCATTACGGGCGTGAAGAACATGCTCTTCTGGACGTTCTTCTTCTGGGTGGTCTATCTCGCGTTCGAGCCGTTTGTGAGACGGCGTTGGCCTGGTCGAATCATTTCATGGAGCCGTTTGTTGGCGGGAGGATTTCGCGATCCGCTCGTCGGGCGCGACATCCTCATCGGCGCGACGTTCGGGTTGGGAATGATCATCTCTCACCTTTATCTGATGAGACTGCTGCCACAGTCTTTGGGATATCTGCCCGACGCTCCGTGGTTCGATTTTCCCGCAACGCAACTGCTCGGCATTCGCTCGTTTGCGCACGGATTTACAGAACAACTGTTCGCGGGGTTGTTTCAATCGTTCATCCTGCTCTTCGTTCTCCTGCTGTTTTACATCATCTTGCGTCGTGAACGACTCGCGGCTCTGGCCCTATGGTCCATCATGGCTGTTGCACTTAGTCTGACGTACGAAACTCTCGCCGGCGTGCCTTTCGCGATGTTAACGGCCATGCTGGCTATCTGGGTTTTGTATCGCTATGGCCTGCTTGCCACGATCTCGGCGCTGTTCTTCCTGCACCTGATGATCTTCTATCCAATCACGTCGGAGTTCTCGGCCTGGTATGCGGGTGATTTCGTGTTGATACTGATCGTCGCGCTGGCGCTTATCGGTTTCAGCTTCTACACCTCGCTCGCCGGCCAGCCGCTGTTTCGCGGATCTCTGCCGGACGATTAATCAGCGCGGTTCAGCGCACGGACGGCAAACGCGAGACAGATCACGCCAAACACTACAACGGCGACGGCTTCCCAGATCAACATCGCGGGTGAACCGACGCCGAGTAAACTGAAGCGCAGCAGATCGACCTGCCACGTCATCGGATTGAAGTAAGCGGGAATGCGAAACCACGCCGGCAAGTCAGACAATGGATAGAACATCGAACTGAGAAACATCAGCAGGATGTACGTCGCGCTCAGCAACGTGTTGAAGGCATCCATACGGTCCAACTTGATCGCAAACACGCTGAACAGAAAAAACCACTCCGCGGTCGCGACGATGACGATCGCGGCCGTCAACGGCAGCAGGTCCCAGCGAACGGAAGTGTTCATCATGAGGACGCCGGCGATCAGCGCGAGTATCGAGCCGATAACGGCCACCAGCAGGTTGAAACTGATCTTGCCGATGAGGAGTTGCAAACGCGTGATCGGATAGGTGAGCAGTTCGTAAAAGATGCCCGAATCCTTGTCCATGAAGAACCCCCACGAGGTGTTCATCGCGACGGAGAACGTCACCATTCCCAGCACGCCGGGCAGCAGAAACTCGGTGTAATCAAACCCTTCGCCGCCAATGGAGATTCCTCCGCCGAGCATCCGCTCGAACCCAAGACCAAACAGAACCAGGTAAGCAAGCGGCACGAACAGATCCCAAAACAGGAACCCGATGTTCGTCATTCGTTGCCGGTAATCGCGATAAAATACAGCGCCGATGCCACTCATCTCGTTTCCTTCATCAACGCGATAAAGACTTCCTCGAGCGTTGGACCACGCACTTCAAACTGAAGAATCGGAGTCTCGCGGGAGATCTCGGCGAGTTTGCCAAGCAACGAGGCTTCCTCGCCATGAAACACCATCTCCGCACTGTTTCCGTCAACCTTCAATTCGACCGGATTGAGCGCCTGTAAGCGCTCCTTCAAAACGCCGTCGGTTCCGGCAAACATCAGGTTCACGCGAAAGATGTGCGTCGAGAGCGTGCGCAACTCGCGCAATGTGCCGGACGCCATCTCGCGTCCATGGTCCAGGATCATGATCGTCTCGCACAACTCCTCTGCTTCGCTGAGAACCTGCGTCGTCAACAGGATCGTGCGTCCGTTTCTTACCTCGGTGCGCAGGCGATCCATGACGCGCCGCTTCATCAACGGATCCATGCCCGTCGTCGCTTCGTCGAGGATGATCACCGGCGTTTCCAACATGAAGATCTTCGCGACCTGAATGCGGCGTTTAGTTCCAAGACTCAACTCCTGAACCGTGTCGCGCAAACGATCGCCAAGCTCAAACTCTTCGACGACCGCACGCAAGCGCTCGTGGGCCACCGCGGATTTCACACCATGCAGGTAAGCGTAGATCAGCAGGTTGTCGCGAACCGTTAAGAGATTTTCAGTTGCGGTTTGTTGGAGCACGACCGCCAACTGCTCGCGCACCGACTGCGGTTGGCGTGTCACGTCGAATCCCATGACTGAAGCGTGTCCGGAACTCAGCGGCGTGATCGTGCTGAGAATTTTGACGAGCGTCGACTTGCCGGCGCCGTTTGGACCAAGCAGGCCGTAGATGCGTCCCTGCGGAACCTGAAACGAGATTCCGTCGAGTGCGCGAACGAGCTCGCCGTTCTTCGCACGGTAAGTTTTGTGGACGTCGGAGACTTCGATGGCGTTGGTCATTAGCACACGGGGCCGGCGGTGGCGTCGAGGTCGGTGTCGGGCGAATGGTCGTGGCCGTTGGAGCCGCGCCCGCGGCGATGACGGGCCAGTTGGTCCAGGACTTCGGCGAGTGCCTGAATGTTGAGTGGCTTGGTGAGATGCGAATAGAAACCGGCGGTACGCGCGCGTTCGATATCGTGGCTGCGCCCGAAACCCGTGATCGCGACGACGGGCACGTGCTCGCGGCCTTCCAACCTCCGCAGTCGCTGGAGGAATTCGAATCCGTCCATGCCAGGCATCGAGATGTCGGAAAGTATGACGTCGAATTCGTTTTCAGCAGCCAAACGCAACGCGTCCGCTCCGTTATTCGCCGTCCGAACATTCGCTCCGGCTAGACGCAGTAACTGTTCGAGCATTCGAATCGTGTCTTCGGAATCGTCGACGATCAGGACATTCGTTTGCGGCGGGACATTCAACGTCGCCGCGGTTGAAGCAGTAAGCACGGCTGACGACAGCGGACCGGTTTCGCGTATCAACGGCAGCTGAATCGTGAACTGCGAACCTTTGCCTGGTCCTTCCGAGTGAGCAGCGACAATGCCGCCGTGAAGTTGGACCAATTGCCGCACCAGTGCGAGACCGATACCCAGCCCGCCATGCCGGCGACTGTTGCTGCCGTCAGCCTGACGAAACATCTCGAAGACGTGCGGCAGGAAAGCCGGATCGATTCCCTGTCCGCTGTCGGTAACGGAGAAAACTGCCCGATCGCGATCGCTGCGCAAGTCGATCTCGATCCTGCCGCCGTGCGGCGTAAACTTCACCGCGTTGTTGAGCAGGTTCCACGCGATCTGCTGCAAGCGCAGGCGATCTCCGTCGACCAGCAACAGGTGATCGCCGGTGTGCAGTTGGATGTTGATTCCTTTCGACGACGCGTCGGCGCGAACCGTCTCGACGGCGCTGTCGATGATCGCCGCGAGTGAAACCGTTTCCTGGTTGAGCGAGATCTTGCCTCGTTGCAGTCGCGAGAGATCGAGCAGATCGTTGATCAACTGCGACTGCGACTGTGCGTTTCGTCGCAGCGCTTCGGCCATTTGAGCCAGGCGCGGCGAACGTTCGATCTCCTGCATTCGCAGCAGGAGTTCCGAGTAACCGAGAATCACGTTCAGCGGATTGCGCAGCTCGTGCGATAGCGTCGCGAGAAATTCGTCCTTGAGCTGGTTTGCTTTTTCCGCCGCGTCGCGCGCTTCCTGTTCGCGTTGCAGCAGTTGCTCGCGCTCGGCCTCGGCGCGCAGTTTTTCGATCGCCGTCCACGTGCGTTCCGCGACTGTTTGCAACAACGAAATCTCTTCTCTGCTCCACTGTCGTGGCTGGTCGTCACTGGCCCAGAACGACGCGACCCAACGGCCTTCGCGCATCAACGGCACGGCGACGTAAGCGCGTTCGCCCGTCGGTTCATAGCTTTTCTTGTAATCAGCGGCGGTGCGTGGATCGAGTTTCGAATCCGTGTTCACGACCATGTTTCCGCGCGCCATCTCGCCGGTCGTGATACTGCTGTATTCCGAAATCCGATGCTTGCCGGCTACCGACTCTGCTCCGTTGCAATAATCGCGATGAATGATCTCCAGATCGCGATCGAGATCAGTCTCGTTGAACAGGCAGCGCCGCACGTTCAGGTGAGTGCCGACTGTTTCGGCGACCGCGTAAGACAACTCGTACGGATCGTGAAGCGTGCGAATCAACTCACTTACGCGAACGAGCACGTCAAGACGATTCTCGGCGCGCCGCTGTTCGTCGATGTTTTGGACCACGACGATCACGCCGTCGAGTTCATCCGACTGGCCGCGAAACGGCACACAAAGCACGCGCGTCCAGATCTGCTTGCCGTCGTCCGCCGTGTACAGCATTTCGGTGCCGGGCGTGACCGACTCGCCTCTCAACGCCCTCGCACTGGGCCACTCTGAAGGATCGAGCAAGCGTCCGTCTTCGTCCCACGCATGCCAACGCGCGCTCAGCACGGGATCGAGCGACGAAAGTCTGTCGCCGACGAAGTTGTTCAAGAGAGAGTTTCGGAGCAGAAAGCGGCCTTCACGATCAGTCAGTCCGATGCCGACCGGAAGTTGTTCGAGCAGCGCGGTCAGGCGCGACTCGCTGTGCCGCAACGCCAGATCGACGCGATGTCGTTCCCTGTCGCTGCGATTCAGCGAAACCGCCGTCCACCAGATCAGCGCGACCAGCAGCAGGAGTATCATGAGGACGAAAACGGCGGTTGCGAAACCCGCGCTGAACCATCCTTCACTGCGGCCGTTAGTTCGAATCCAACCCAGGAGAATGACGATCAACAGGGCCGGCCACATGCGACGCGCGACAACAGCGCCCGGACTGTTTCCCAGTAGCGAAGCAATCACGCCGTGGTCTGGACGTGCGAGCAGAATCGCCGCGCAGATGCTCAGGAACGCGGCGACTGTGTGCAGAGCGATCGTGAAATACAGCCCGACCGGTTCAAGTTCCTCGATCCCGTAGACGTAATAGAGAAAGACGAGTACGGTGATCGCGATCACCAGCAACACGGCGACGTTCGATACGCGAAACCATCGTTTTGAACGCGCGTCGATCGTTAAGAGCGCGATTCCGAGAAGGAAGAAGTCGAGCGAAGCGGCGACGCCCATGCGGCCGGGAAACGACATGCCCGCCTCCTCAGGCGTCTCGTGAAAGAGCAACTGATCGAGGCCCGGGTTCCAACCGAAAAGATGCTCAGTAAACGTCACTAGCCCGACGAGGCCAACGACCGCGGCGCACACCTGAACGATGCGACGTTTCGCATTCGTCAGCGATCGATCCTGAAGTAACAGAATGGAAACAGAGACGAGCATGAGGCAAACCGCGGTGTTTGCCTTCATGGTCACTAATTGAGGATGAATGCGTTTGAGAAGTTCGTTATCGAAAATCCAACCGAACAGGGCGGCGGCGCCAATCGCGAACGCCACGAGGGCGAAGACAGTGGACAGGATCCTCCATCGCGCCAACTCTCGGGGCGAATATTGAGTTACGATTTCGGGCATTTGCACTTATCGGGGAGCACTTGGAGTCTATACCGCCGCTCCACCGCCCGACAAGTTAGTCACAAAACGTAGAAAGGTTTCAAGGTACTTGGAGGTGGATCCGTGCGTAGGCAGATGGCGGTTAGACCCGTTGGTACGCCGAAGGCGTTTGTCGGGTGTCGTTTGGTACAGAATAGTTATGTCGCGGATCAGTGAGTGAGTGGCACAGATCGGCTTCGCCGCCCGGATGTGAGGCGAGGCTACGCCTCGCCGTCAGCGTTTAAGAGTTTAGGGGCTGCGCCCCCGCCCACGGTGGGCATAGCCCAATTTTCCTTAAAGTCTGCCGGCAGGGCAGAGCCCTGCCTCACATCCGGGGGCACAGCCCTTGTCACATCGGGGGCATAGCCGTGATCGGCGCAGCGCGTGATCGGCGCAGCGCGTGGTTGGATAAATTCCAGCCCAGGGTTGCTTCACCCCATAGACAAAATGACTCAACGCCAGGCGCTGCCCCTTACGCGCCTGACGCTGAGTCTGCACCGCGCCGGCAGGAAATCTATACGTCGCGATTCGGGATGGAGTAGCGCGCGACGATTACGGTGATGTTGTCGCGGCCACCGTTGCTCAAAGCCAGGTTAACCAAACTCTGGCACGCCGCCCGAGATGAAGTCGCTTCCTTCAAGACTGCCTCAATAAGCGGATCTTCAACCATGTCCGTTAGACCATCAGTACAAAGCAACACCTGATCGCCGTCTTCGAGCAAAAAGTCGTGAACGTCAGGAACACATTCCGTCTCTCTCGAGCCCAACGCCTGCATCAGCACGTTTCGCAACTCCCGCACGAGTCGATCGTTCGGCGAATGCGTTCCGTCCTCGACTAACCGCGCCCCAAGCGTGTGATCGCGCGTCAGGCGAACGAGTTTGCCGTTATGGAGCAGATAAGCACGCGAGTCGCCGACGTGGCCCACAATCAGATCGTCGCCATGCGAAACCGCGGCCGTCATCGTAGTACACATGCCGTTCAGTCCGGATTGCTCAGCCGCATCGCGCAACAGCGACGCGTTGATGCGACGAAAGCGATCCTTCATGCGCCACATCACGGTGTTGCGTTCTTTCGGCCCCCAGCGGAAGTTCCAGTCAGGCGTGTGCAGTGTCAAACCCAACAGCGTGTAAATCGCCTGCCGGCTTGCAACCTCACCGGCCGCCTCGCCGCCGACACCATCCGCCACAACCATGCCAAACGCTGATTCCTCGAATAGATCTCCCGGCTGGCTTTCGCCGAGATTGCTCATCACAGTCTCGATCGCGCGTCCGCCACGAATCACGAGAAAGTGATCCTCGTTCTGCGAGCGCACGTGCCCCTTGTCGGACATCCCAAAAACATCAACGGTGACGAGGGAGGAAAACGGCTCTGGCGGCGTTTCATCCAGCGGTCGTTCGTGTGTTTTGGTGTCGGCTTCTTTGTCCATTGCTTTAGTAGGTTTCATTGGTTGATCCCCTGGTTAACTAAGCCACCGCGCGTTTGCAAAACGGGGAGGCTGCGCGCAAAACGCGCGCGTGATAGTTCAGTAGCTAGTTTTTCCACCCGCGAGAACAACGCTTTATAAACTTCACAATACGGATCCTTGACGAAGAACTCGCCCGTTATCGAGTAAGCCCTGACCGGGCAGCCGCCGTGACACAGGGATAAGTAGTCACAGGCAGCGCACGTCTCGTGTTCGATCATTGCTTCCGGCCGGTTTACAAAATGGCGCCGCGATTTACTCTCCTTCATCACCTGCGAAAAACTCTTCGCGCCGAAAACATTTCCAAAGCGATACTCGGGATAGCTCGTCACCCAGCAGTCGCATTGAGACACATGACCGCGCGCATCGATACTGACAAAATTGTCAGTACAGTTCTGCTGCCAGATACACGGCAAAGTCGCCATGCGGCCGGCGAAGTGATTGAACAACTCATCGATTGGTCCAAGCTTCACGCCCGCGGAGTAACCACGCTCAAACCACACGTCGGCGAGTTCGACAAAGAACTGCGCCAACTGCTTCATGTCGAGAATGCTTTCAGTCTTGGAGTCGTTGAGCTCGCCGCCGGAAAAAGAAGTGTTCAACTGAAAATCAGTGATGCCCAATTCGTCGACGAAATACGAATAAAACGCTTCGCCACCGACGCGCAAACTCTCCTTGTTCGGAATCGAAATGACGCCGATCTGAATCCCCGCTTCGCGCGCCATCCGTACGTTGCGCGTCCAAAGCTGCGTGTACTCTTCCGCCGTATGTCCGCGCGCTTTGCGATAAAGATTCGGAAAGTCCATCGACGTGCCGACACTGTTGCCAAACATCTCGGCGATGATCCGGTTCCACTTCGGACTGTAGCCGATCATGTTTGACTGCAAACTGTGCCCGATCTTCTTTCCTCTTCGACTCGCCGCGTCAACGATCAACTCATGCGCCCGCTCAAACCACGCAGGCTGCATGATCATCACTTCCCCGCCCTGCCAGTAGATGATCAGCTCGTCGATACTCTGCTGTTCCATGTGGTCCAACAGCTTCTCGATCGTCAACGAAAGCTGAGCGTGAGTCATGAAGTCGGCGGTCTTATCTTCAAAGCAATACTCACATGCGACGTTGCATTTATTAGTCGGCAACAGGATTAGTGACAGTTGATCGCCCATCATGTTGCCGACTCCCCGGGGAAAGTAGGGTAGAGGGAAAGGTCGTCCTGCAACTCATATGCAGCTTCGCGCACTCGTTGCAGGACCTGTTTCACGTCTGCACAGGAATAGTCAGGGTTGGGCCACTTGAAATAACCGCCGCAATTCAGAAAGAAATCGCACGACGCGCATTCAGCCTCGGGTTCCAACACACGCCTCGTCAATTCAAACCTGAACGCGTTGAGGTCTTCGTCTCGATCGATGAAAGGCGGCCGCGCAATAGTTTCACCGCCCTCGTCCGTCACATAAACAACGATCGATGGATCCTCTTCCTGAAGTTCCCACAACGTGACCGGCTGCTTGTGAAGCACGGCGGTCAGCAATCCGCCGAAATAGTCGATCGGCTGACTGACCGCTTTGTTGTGCAGGAAGAAATCGAG
Organism: Pyrinomonadaceae bacterium; assembly: GCA_035760365.1. GTDB lineage: Bacteria > Acidobacteriota > Blastocatellia > Pyrinomonadales > Pyrinomonadaceae > PSRF01. Next base: position 11,982 of record DASTTB010000042.1, on the reverse strand, counting down.
CGTCGCCGAGAACTCTTCCATCAACTCCGGTTCGGGTGGCGTGCCTTCGAGTTTGATTGGAAGATGAAGAAACGACGCGACGCGAGCGGTATTACCAAAACCGGGGACGATCGGCAGCACGACTCGAACCGGATGCGATCGTTGCAGCCTGCAAAGCCGGTACAGCTTCATCGTGTCGCCTGCCGGATTCTGCAACACCATTTCGATCGGAAGACCGCGGTTCCACCCGTCGAACACGTCGAGATCGGCGGAGAGGTCGAGCAGTTGCAACGCCACGAGGTTATCGAGATGTTGCGGCAGTAGCGATTGGACCACCGCCCTGGGATCAGTGGCCCGAACAATCAAACGTCGATTCGGGTAAGAATCGATGAGTGCCAGGGGTACGTTGTAAGTCGCGAGGTGCGTCATTTTTTGAATAGAGTTGTAGAGGCGAACTCAGCGCCTGCCGGCCCTAGCAACCGGGCACGGCGCCGAGTTTCGCCTCTTAGTACAAGCGCGTTTGTTACCAACCACGCCTGTTAACCCAACTGCCGCCGCCCCCGCGGCTGTTGAGCCATCCTCCACCTCCTCGATTGATCCAACCGCCGCCGCCGTTTACCCACGAGCCGCCGCGGTTGATCCAATTTGTTCCGCTGTTGAGCCACGCTCCGCCGCCGTTGGCCCATGAACCGCTGCGATTCGCCCAACCACCCGCGCCCGCGCCGTTGACCCATGAGCCGCGACGATTCACCCAACCCGCGGCGTCGTTAGACGGCAACGTTTCGCTGAGCAGGATCGCGGCGATCGCGGCAGTGGACCATTTACCCAGACTTCTCAAAAACTCCCGACGATCGGAAACCTCGGGATCTTCCCGTTGGACATCTGGCTCGTTTGCATCGTTTTCCATGATGTTCTCCTTGTTCGAGCCAGTTAATTTCCGGAGGCGCCCGCGCCGCCGCTCGTTAAGTTTGAATAGTGAAGCGACTGGAAGTACCACTTGCCGCCGATCTTGCGCAGCACGCCCGAAACGTTCAGTTCATACTCCCGCTTCTGCCCGCCCTTCGAATCGGAGAACTTGCACATCGACGCCATCCACGCAGTCGACCCCGCAACCTCGCCGGTCCTCCAATCGCAGGTGCGCGTCGAAGTGCCCTTGTCGAAATCCTTGATGATCTCCTCGTAAGCGGATCGGATCTCGTTTTTGCCCTGCCATTTTTCGCCTGGTCCGGTACCGAGGACCACGGTCTTGTCCGACGGCGCAAAGACACTCATGATGCCGTCGAGATCGTGTTGATTTAACGCGTCGTCGTGCTTCTGTAAGAGCGCGGCGAGTTGCGTCAGGTTTGCGTCGGGTTGTTTCTGCGCTTGCACCACTGCAAGACTCAAAAGACAGATTGCAACGATTGCCAACAACCTCACCTTCCCCACCTCCTGATTGTCTATCGAGTCGGACGATACGCGGGCAGCGAGATGGCCCGGTTTAGTATCACTCCGAACTCAGTCCCTGATTTAACTTCTGCTTCGCTTCCCTTTCTCAACTTCTTGGCGATGAAACCAACGCCTGCGCCGACACCGGCGCCGATCGCCGCTCCCTTTCATCCTCCGGCAAGTGCGCCAATCAACGCGCCACCACCCGCGCCGCCCCCGATAAATTTCAGGTTACGTTTCGAGGTCTTTTTCGCGGATGCTGTGCCTTCGTTGTCGCTCGAAGTCTTCCCTGAATCGAGATCCGTGAGCGAACCGCTAATTGCAGCCGAGCGGCCGTTAGGTAAACGCAAATTGTAAAAACTCACGGTGAGTGATCCGGGATTGCCGTCCTTACGCGCCTTCTGCACCGCGGTGACGCGGCCGGCGATCGTGCTGCCCGATGGAACAAGCTCGATGCCGTTAGAAGCGTAGACAGGATCGACAACCGTCGTGGTGAACGTATCGCCAACACGCGACTCGTCAGACTTGAGTGAATCGTTCAAGCGCACGTGAAAAGTGTCGTTTGCACTGACGCGGTAATACTTGATGCGCGGCTTCTTCGTCGTTTGCGCTGCGGTCAGAGTGACAAGCAGTAACGCGAGCGAGATTGCCGTTAAAGATCTGATTCCGTTCGTCATTTATTCTCCTTAAGAATCGATCCGCATCAATGCGCGGCGGAAGAAGCCGCGGCAAACTCCACCGTTCGAGTTTCTGACGAAGACGAAATTGCCCGGCGCCGGGAATCCCGCCTCACCAAACGTGTTACGAATCAAACGATTCGTGTCGAAATAAACTTGCCGGCTCGATCGCCTTATTCGGATCGACTGAGTGATTCAGTTGAGCGACAAGATCTACACGGCGGAATGCGTTGGCTGAAAAGTTCTGGATGTTGTCGTTGAAGATCTTGGCGTTGCCTACAAACGTTTTGATGTTGTCGGGTGTATTGATCGTTGTGACAAAAAGTCCGACGTCGTCAACAACGCCCAACACGCCGCCCGCCTGAATCAGGTCGCCGGCTTTAAACGGACGCAAAATCATCAGGAAAGCGAGAATTTTGAGGTCGCATTTTGCCTCCCAGATCAAGAGGTTTTGCCCGAAGTTTTGCCAGTTCATCTTGTCTTATCTCTCCAGTTCCGTCGTGATGGAGTAGAGCTTGAGTGTCAGGCGATTAGCCGGAGCTTCACGCTTGTGGGGACCGCCTTCGTCTGCGTAGTCACGTGCGACGTCACTCTTTTGTCGCGGTAATAAGCGCCCTTCGTCTTCCACGCCTCGAGATCGAAACGTCGCTGTACGCCACAACGGAGACAAGCGCGATACGTCTCGCCATCGCGCGTGAAAGGCCGCGACATGTGACGGTGCCAACACGACCAGAGCTTCGAGACCAGGCGGAAGGGACCAAGCAACCAGAAGATCACCTGGCTCGGGTTAATTCGCTGCCGTGCTTGACTCTGCACGGCCGGGTGCAGCAATTGTTCGTACGCACTCATGAGGTACCTCCCAAAGACGGCGCGCCCACGTATCGCCGGGTTAAGCAAAAATTGTTTTCCAGAAGGTAGAAGATACCTACCGCCTCTGACGACCGTATATCGCCTTGATTTGGTATTTTGTGCGGGTTTGCGGGAAGACGAATTGCATCTTTCACGTAGGCAGATCAGTGTTTTGTGGTAGGCGTTTTAAGAGTCTCAGAAATGGAGCGAGATAGTTGCGCCAATCGCATGAATGTGTGGCGTTTGAGAGCGACTGTCGTTCTGCTTGGTGTAGTAGAGATCCAAGATTACTTGCTTGCGCGGAGTGAGTTCGCGCCACAACGGAAACCGCGTTTTAACTGAATCTGCGATCCGGCGGTGACTCGATTGCGATTCCAGACGTTGAAACGCGTGTCGTAGAAGACTTCTACCGCGCCGTACGGCGTCAATGAACGTCCGAATAGTCGAAACTCCCGCTCGAGCTTCACGCGATTACGATAACGAAAGGAGAAGTCGCCGTTTATGAAGCGGAAGTCCGCGCGATTGCGATCGCTCAACAGGATCTCGAACGGCAGGTGCTGGCGAAATGTTTGCTCCGTAATTATTCGGTGTTCTTTAAACGGATCGTCGTCGTTCACCGAGGTGTAACGATAGCAACGCGATCGACACCGCTCTAATGATCGTGTGACGCATCGATGATGTTGCCGTTTCTGCGAAACCTTTCGGCACCGGCATGTACCGTGTGAAAAATGTTTTCGCTCCCAATCTTCTCAGCCACTCCCGCGCGTTCGAGCATGAGCCGGAACAGACCGCGCGCACGCGCAACGCTGAAGACGATTCCCTGCTCAGCTAATTCAGATCTCAACGCGTCGAGCGCATAAGCCCCGGAAACGTCGAGCAGATCCACCGACTCAGCGTCAAACAGAAAATGCCGCGGCTTGCTGCCGGCACTGCTGATTACCTCGCGCACACGATCGGTGAAATAGTCTGCGTTGAAAAACACAAGCGCGGATTCAAAGCGATAGATGACGAGGCCGGGAATTGTTTTACCGCCTGCTTCCTCCGGCGCCGCGTATGTCTCGCCATCGGTTTCGACGAGACCGAGCACGGTATCGCGTGGATGGGAAGCGTGACGGAGCAGTTTTAGCAACGCGAGTGCGACAGCGATCAAGACACCCTGCAAGACGCCCAGCGTCATCACGCCAATCATCGCGATCACTGAATGTCGAAACTCGGATTTACTGAGACGGTAGTAGTGTCTCAGCGATCCCCAATCGAAGAGACCGAGCGCGGAGGAGATCAGTATCGCGGCGAGCACCGCCGTCGGGACATACGCGAGCGGCTGAGTAAGAAAGAGCAAAACGGCGGACATAACGAACGCGGCGATCAACGACGACATCTGTGTCTTCGCGCCTGAAGCCTCGGCGACTGCGGTGCGCGAGTCTGCGCCGCTGACTACAAACCCGCGATTCAACGCCGAAGCCAGATCGGAAACGCCGAGGGCAAACAGATCCTGATTCACATTGATGCGATAACCATTCTTCGCCGCGAAGCCGCGCGCCGTCGTCATCATACTGCAAAAACTCACGAGGGCAATTCCGATCGCGCCGAAAAGCAGTGGCGACAGTTCCGACGTCTTCACTGTCGGTATGATCGGCGTCGGAAAACCGGCGGGAACAGCGCCGACGACAGCAACACCTTTCGCGCCGAGGTTCAGCGCAAAAACGGTTGCCGCTCCGACAACCGCCGCAACCAACGGCGCGGGAATCCGTGGCGTCAATCTCTTCAGTACAAGTATCAGGACCAGCAGCGCCGAGCCGAGGGTCAGCGTCGCCAGGTGTGTTTCGTTCAACCGCGATACTGCTTCGATCACCGTACGAAAGAAACCGCCGGGTGAAACGTGGAAGCCGAACAGCGCGCCTAACTGTCCGGCGATGATCGTCAGCGCGATGCCGTTGAGATAACCCGTGAGGATCGGACGTGAGAGAAAGTTGGCGATTACACCGAAACCTGCAAGACCACCGACGATGCACAACGCGCCTGTCATCACGGTGAGAAGTATCGAGAGCTCCGCATAGCGTGCGGCGTCACCGGCGGCGAGTGGCGCGACTGTAGCCGCGACGATCGCGCAAGCGGCGGCGTCAGGATTCACGACCAACTGCCGCGACGAACCGAAAAACGCATACGCAACCGGCGGAAGAATGCACGAATAGATACCCACGACCGGTGGAAAGCCCGCGAGCTGCGCGTACGCTATACCGATCGGAAGCGCAACCGCGGCCACGGATAAACCGGCGACCAGATCACTTGAGAACCATTCGCGCCGGTAGGTGCGTATGAGATCGATTCCCGGAAGCCACTTCGCGCTCTTATTGTCGGCCGCCATCTGCGTGTCAGTTCGCCTTGCCGAGTTTGATCTTCAAACCAGTCGTCAACAACAGATCGTTCTTCTCGAATCCCGGCGGAGGATCTGAGAGGTAACGATTGCTCACCGTTATTTGCCAGCCGATGCGCCGCGAGATGTCGGTGATGAGTGAAGCGTCGAAGTTGATGCGGTATCGCCCGCCGTCACTCAGGTTTGGAAAGAAAAACAACTGCTCTTTGAGCGTCACGCGTGACGAGAAGCGATGGTTGAGCGTTTGGCCCAACTGTGCTTCGGCCGAACTGGTGTCGTTGAAATCGCCTTTGAAAAACTCCCGGTTCCAGTCGAGACCGCCGAGAAGATCAAGTTGCGTTCGTTCGTTGCGGATCGCGTGGTAACCGAGTCCGCCGCCGATTACGAAGCGCAGTGTCAGATCCTGTAAGCCGTTGTGTTCGAGATCGCTGAAGCCGTAGCCGAAGAACTTCTCATTGATGTTGCGATCGTAACGAACGCCGCCGCGCACAGTGTTCGCCGTCGTACGACTGTCGCCGTCGGTGCTGTCGCGACTGTAGACCGACGCTGCGTAAAGTGTGGTCTTGTCGTTACGCGTTTCGCGCGATGCAGCGAGACCGATTGCGAGATTTGTCGTATCGGAGTTTCCGGAAGTCAGCGCGAAACCGACGTCGGCGCCGCCGGTCCAGCCTTCGAGTATTCCGGGCTCGAGCGAATCCTGGTAAGCGACGTATTCGGCTTCAGATCTGATGACCGCAATGTTGGCGCGCTCGATCGGGACGACGGTCGCGTTCGGCGGACGCACCTCGGCTTTGTCACCGGACGCGGTGAACGTTCCGGAAACTGTGCGCCCATCGGCAAGCGTGACGTAGATCGGCTGGTCAGTGCTGATGTTGCTGACCGCCGTGAGATCGACAGACACATTGCCGAGCAGGTCTGTGTTCACAACCAGCTTGCCGCCGTCAGACTTAACGATCTTGCCCGTGACGCGATCGCCGTTCTTCAAAGTGATCTGATCAGCAAATACGTCGCCCGATAACAACAGGAAGACAGAGGTGAGAGTCAGTATTCTTTTCATGCTTGTTTACCGTGACGTTTGCGCCGAGCGCGCTGCTGACGGAAAAATAACGTTCCAATCGTTTTTCATGTCTGCGAGGATCCAGCCGTGGTCCGAAGCCTCGTCCAACGCTTTATCGAGCTGGCCGGGCAACACGTGTTGCCGGTCGTAAGCAAACTCTCGTGCGGCGTCTGTGTGATGAACGATCAGTCCAAATGACGGCCGCTGGTCAGTGCGACCCACCGTGGTCCAGATCAACATCTCGCGATCGCCGTCGGAGTTGCCAAAACAGGCGATCGGGCGGCGGCCGATGTACTTGTTGATGTTGACAGGCTTGCCTCCTTTGTCGTCGAAGAAGTCGAGCACTGCTTCACGAGACAACGCCGGCACGCCGCCGCGGAGCTCGAAATGCGTCTTGATCGTCGAGCCGATCACCTGGTGCGGCGGAACACCGTAAACGTCTTCGGCGAACACGCGCATGAACTCCGCGCCGCCGCCGGAAACAATGAACGTCGTAAAGCCGCGCGCGCGGAGAAACGCGAGCACTTCCAACATCGGCTGATAGATGGCTTCGGTGAACGGACGATTCAACTGCGGGTGGCGCGCCTTCGCTAACCACGCGCGTACGATCAGAACGAACTCGTCCGTCGTCATTCCGGCGTGAGTTGACATGACGAGTTCGGCGAGGCCTTTGAGTCCCGTGGCCATCGCGGTTTTGATGTCGCCGGCGAGCATCGACTTGTACGGTTCCGTTCGTTGCCATTCGGGATGAAGCGGCGCGAGCGCTTTGAGCCGATCGTTGACGAAGAACGCCTGGACCGGCACCGGCATCTCGCACCACAGCGTCCCGTCGTTGTCGAAGACGACGATGCGTTCATTCATCGGAACGTAATCGCTGCTTCCGGCGGTTGAAGTGCGCGTAACAAAATCAAGTATCGCGTTCTTAACCTTTCCTTCATTCCACGAAGGCAACGGATCCGACACTGACATAACCCCTTCCCTCCTGTTTGCAAACGCTATTGCGTATCAAAAAATCATCACTAATCTCGCGCCCGGCACGACGGCCGTGTCGACACGGGGTCGAACACCGCGAATGATTTGCAAGTCGCCCGTTAGTCGCAGCCACGGAGTGATGTGAAAGTTGTAGAAAGCTTCAAACTGGTGCTCGGGTCGCGGGCGACGGTTTCCCAGTAGCAACAGATCGAGATTGTCTTTGAGATTGTTACTGAGATCGCTAAACGCGTACGCCAAACCAAACTCGTCGCGATTGCGACTCTTGAACAGTCCATTTCCACCAATTCCCACGTTGACGAACTTAGTCATCGGGCTCGTATCGGGATTGGCAATCGAGGCCTGGCCGAAGAATCCCCAACCGTCGCGATGTCCTCGTTCAACAAAGTACTGGCGAAACGTGTAACTCGCGGACCACGAACCTCTCTTCGGTTCAACGGGATTGCGTGGTGGGCCAGGAATGATGATCTGCCTGATGCGATCGAATGGCGTGAGCTCTTTCGTCGTGATAGCAAAGCCGATCGAGTGCTTCGCTGACTTGCCGCCGTACTTCACCGGAAAGTGAACGCTCGGATAGAAAGTCACGCCGTCGGCAAACAGATCGTCGAGTCCCGGATCGAGTGTGTGATCGTTGGGATCGAGCACAGCCAGGGCAAATCGTGGCTCACCACCTTTGACAATGGCGAAGTTGACGCCGTTCGTGACGAGCGGTACCTCACTCAGAACAGTCAATGGGCCAATCTGAGCTATGTTCATAAACCGCTCCGTGCCGCCGCCGGCGAAGAAGTCCTCATCGATCAGATCGAGCAGGTTGAAGCGGCCGAACTGGAGAACGTACATGTCTCCCTTTTTTAAATCTTTCGGAATTATCCTGGTGAAGTTAAGGGCAGTGATGGCGACGACCTCGCCGTCGGCGCCGGGAGTGATCGCGGCGGTGTTGCTCGGGTTGATGCCTCCCGTGCCTGTCAGCGCTGGTCCACTAAAACGAAACTCGGTTTTGATCTCGGATGACCAGTATTTCCATCCCGCCACTTTTCCGAGATCGAACTTCCATTCCATTTCAAACTTGCCGTTGTATTGCGTGTCGTCGTTTAGACCACCACTCGCGATGCCCTGGACAAAGTTCGACAACTTGAATTCAAGCTCAATGCCTTTTTCTTTCCAGCGCGATCGCGTTCCGCCCCAGTCGCCCGTCATCGTTTCGCGTTTGAAGAAGTCGCTGTCCGATTCAGGCGCCGGCCTGGTCGCAGGCGCCGAAGTGGCCGGATCCTGTGCGTAGGTGACACCAATCAACAGAAATAAAATCAGAAACGTCTGCGCCAGTGCTCTTCCCGAGATCTGCATAGAGTCCTCCTCACACCTATCCCTCTACTCGCACGGAACTTTCGAAATCGGTCGGAGTGCCCAACAATACTGAGCCCGGCGAGCACGATAAATCCCGTAAATTCGGTAATTTGTGTGGATCAGCGGGAGGTGCGCTGCACGTTTCTGGTAGGTGGAGTAAGGGTTATCTGGTAGTCAATCCCGCACACGTGTGATGGTGTGCGGGACCAACGCAGATCGTTCTGATTAGGGAAGCACCCTGATGTCTGACTGAGTGCGTGGATCGACTTCGAAGTGATCCGCAAACTGGCCGCTGAAGCCGGTGACTTCGATCGTTTGCCCGGGACTGAGACCACTCACGTCGATGCCCGTTGAGGCGCAGACGAACACGTTGATCTCGCCCGAACCGTCGTTGACGAAGATGATGAATCCGAACGGCAGATCGTTGACGATCGGTTGCGTGATCGTTCCCGTGATGCGAACGATCGAGCCTTCAGTCGATTCGTTTACATCTCCGGTTGCGACCGGCAACGGGTGGACCTTTGGACCAGCACCGTGTGGTTTCGCCTCAGTAATGTCGACCAGCACGAGCAATCCCGGCAACACGGTATCGGCAAGTGTGCCCGTTACGCGTACCTGTTGTCGCGGTGCGAAACCGAGATTGTCGGACGTGCTGACGTAGATCCCGCCCGTCCGATCCTGAATCGCGAAACCCTGATCGAAAGTGCTTGAACTGAATGCACCCGAGGCCACTGTGACGGAACCGTCGATCGTGACGACAGTGCCGAGTGGTAAATCACGCGCGTCGGCGATCGAGATTGTTTTCTGTGCAAGTGCGCGGCCACCTGCGAGAGTAATTACCAGGGACAACAACACGAATTGGATGGATTTGTTTTTGAGGATCATAAGTCAAAACACCACACCGAAGATGAGGAAGCGCAGGAACACTATGCCAACCACGATCGCCTGTCAACCCGGAGTTTTTCTGAGTCAGCGACGGCCGCGTCTAATGTTTTTCACACTGGAAAATGCGTAGTTCTCGGTATTGTCCAGCCGACCTCACGAATCTAATCTTTACCGCAAATGACATCCGAGTTAGAGCAACTCAGCCCTTCCAGTTAAAGGACGAACTGATCGAGATCAGAGCCGGAGCAAGTCCGCCACGCACAAGTTTCTCAACGCGGGACGTGGTAATCCGAACTGGATCGCAGCGACGCCGCGCGAGGCGTTTTTTCTGCTCGGGCAGTTCGCTTTGTCGGAATGCCGGAGCACGCGTGACGAGGGAAGCCTGGCTATCATGACCGACGACGTCTACGGAACTTTTGCCGAGGGATTTCGATCTTTGGCAGCCGATCTGCCGCGCAATACGATCCTCGTCTATTCGTACTCGAAACATTTTGGCTGCACCGCTGGCGTCTCGGCGTCATCGCGTCACACTAGGACAACGTGTTGGACCAGGCGCTGACCACGCTGCCCTCAGTCGATCGCGACGCGCTGCACGAACGTTATCGAACACTCAGCACTACGCCGGAGAACATCAAGTTAATCGATTGCTCGTCGGCGCGTTGATTGGCGCGATTCCCTTTCCGCTTTTCGGCGTCAGGATCACATTCTCCGCCGCTGCTGTGCTCATGACAGGCATCGTGTTCGGATGGCTGAAGACGCGGCATCCTGCGTTTGGTGGTCCGATTTCCGAGGGCGCGCGCAGCCTCATGGAGGAGATGGGGCTCAACGTGTTTACTTCCGCGCTTGCGATCAACTCCGGCCTCGTGGTCTACCAGGTTGCGACGAGTGGTCTAATCTGGGAACTACTGCTCGCGTCTAAGGTCATCAGTCTATTGCCGGAATTGATCGCATGGTGGGGTCGGACGTCACTGGCTGCACTTGAACGCGGCGCTTTTGATGGGCGCCATCGCGGGTGCGCGCCAGAATACGACGTCGATGCGCACTGCGCTGAAAGAATCGCAATCGGCCGTGCCGGTTATCGGCTACCTCGTGCCGCTCGCCATCGCCACGATCGTGCTGTCCGTGGTAAGTTATTTCTTCGCGTTGTTCTTTGAGACGCTTTCCATGACAAACACCTCATCAAACACGCCAAACGCCCTGGCCCAAACCCTGGCCGCCGCGCTGGTCCTCTTCGTCGTCGCAGTTCTAATAACGGGCTCGCGTCTGACGTCGAGTAGCGCCGCATTCCAGGAAAGAGTCTTCGAAAACAAGATCCCGACGCACATTCCGATAAAGATAAAAATCAAGAAAGAGAAAGAGGAGTCGTTCAAAGATCTAAAGAACGAAAAATGGCTCAGGGAGTTTGAACTTGAGCTCACAAACGCCGGGGACAAGCCGATCTATTTTCTCTACATTACAATGGACACTGGCGTTAAGTTCGATGGCAGTGGTCCAGAGATAGTCTTTCCACTCACTTATGGCCGGGCAGAATTGGGTGATATTGTTACAAAAGCAACGGTTGATGATGCTCCAATTAAACCCGGGCAGACAATTACTTTGGACGTGGGGTCGCCCGATGCATGGGAGCAAGGTGTACGCGAGAAGCGCTGGCCTGAAGCAACAAAGTTCAAGGCTGAAATCCAATTACTAAGCTTTGGCGATGGTACAGGGTACTTCGGTACGGAGTTGTATCCTCCACCGGGAAGACCGAAAACGGCGGTAAATGACGTGAAGCAGCCGCAGTCACGAAAGGCGCGAGCAAGGCCCATTCGACAATCGATTGGCAAGCTTGGCGCACGGTCAATGCGCTCATCGAGCTTCAAGCAGCCGACATTTATGTCGGCTAATTTTTTGTCTGCTGAAAATATCCTTACGGCTGGCACATCGAAAACCCAACCTCTTGTCGCGTGTCTGTTTCCAGAATGTATCTCGGTCGTACCATGGGCTGGCTACGTTTGCTATTCCAATGTTGAGGATTCGAACAAGAAAGCGTGCGAGATCCAAAATCGGCCCACACCGGATCAGATAAATGGTGTCTGCAGGGAACTGGAATTCAGGTCAATTCTATGTAAGGCGGGCAATGTTATTTACGCGTGTCAGGTAATCATTCTTCACGAATGCGGCTTTGGTCCAGCGCCGACGCCTACACCCACGCCATCACCTACACCTCAACCGTGCACGTATTGCACAGATCCAGACGCGGTCGGCCCGGCAGATTGCTCCGATCCGTTGAATCCAAAATGTAACGGCGAGTACCAGTACCAGGAATTTGGCTGCTGTTACCGCATGACCTGTGAACGTGCTGGCATTGTGCCACCACCACCGCAGCCCTGTCCTCCTGGATATTTTCGAACAAGCAA
>DASTTB010000041.1:0-32848 GCA_035760365.1 Pyrinomonadaceae bacterium | reverse complement strand
ATGCACCGAGTCCCAAACTTCGAATGACTCCGGCCGACCCGACTTCCACTTCCGAGAGTCCTTATCAAAACTCACCCAGAAATTTCCTTCAGCGTCTGCATCGATCGGGCCGACGTTCTCACCAAAAATGCGCGCTTCGCGGGTAGCGGCCCACACGGCGCCATTGCGGTCCTCGAGCAACGCAAAGATCCGGCTGCCGTTCAGCTCGGAGTAGGTGGTGAGCTTTCGATCTTTCCAACTGGCAAGGCCCTTGGTTGTGCCGATCCAAAATGTACCGTCACGTGTGACCAGCAGCGTCGGAATGTCATTGCTGGGGAGTTGGCCATTAGGCGGGATCCAAGGGACAGCGCGAATGCCATCAAAGCGCAGCAAGCCGAATTCAGTGCCGAGCCAGAGATAGCCATCGGGCGTCTGTGCGATAGCGTAAATGATGCCTTTAGCAAACCCGTCGCGCACCTTCCATGCGGTGTGGGCGTATTGGCTGATGTCGAGCGCGGGATCCAGCGCAAAGGCAAACGAGCAGCATGCGAGCCAAATGCTTAATACGACGACCGCCTGTGGGAGCCGTTTTCGCATGGTAGGAGTGTTACTTCAGAATCGCAGGCCAGTTCAGAACGACGGAGTACGATTCTACATAGCCTTGCCGCGGCTGTAGGACTAGGAATTTCAAACCATCTTGAGTCACTGCATACTGATTGACAGTCGGATCTGCGACCAGTCCGGTATCGAATAGCTTGTGTGGGAGGGTGACCTTCGGAGGGGAGCCGCGGTCCACAGTCACCGACATCATTGCACCCTCAGAATCGAGGAAGAACAGTTCACCACCATCACCACGCCACCGTGGTTGTACGCCGCCAGCCTGCGATACTTGCGTTATATCGTGAAACGCAGGAAACGACGCAACAAAGACCTCCCACTTCCCGTTGCGAAGCTCACCATAGGCGATCAAGTGTCCATCGGGAGACAAATGGAACGCATCCTTTGGAAAATTCGATGTGTATACAGCCTTAGGTCTCCGATCGCCCTGCAGCGGTAGTATCGAAAGAGTCCTGGTATCGTGCGTCAGCAGAAACGTACCATCCGGAGACCAGTCTTCGACCCAGTGCCTATCATTATCACCATAAACAGGCTCTAGCTGCTGCTTCCCCGCTCCGATCTTCGCAACCACGAACGGCGGATCACTTCCGCCGTTCGGCAAGAGATTAAAAGCTACGTATTGAGAATCGGGTGACCACACAGGATCGGACTGCGCGTGTGGATCAACCACCAAGGGAGTCGTTGTATTTGTCGCGATATCGATCAGCCACAGACTGCCCGTAGCGTGTTGTTGGAACGAATTGAGTGCCAAATGTTTGCCGTCGGGAGAAAGAGTAAACTGCTGATAATCGACTATTGGTTCCACACTCCCAATGGTTGAGCCGTCTCTTGAATACCACCTGAGTGTATCGAGCGACGAGCGCTTTGCGGTAGCGTAGATCAGCACTCCATTTTGCGAAGCGGCGAATTCGGAACTGCCGAGATACGCTGAAGACGCAGCGACATTTCGGACCACCAGCAAAGGCTCTCCTGTTCTACGCAATGACTTCCATTCCATCTGTTGCGCAAAGAGATTCTGTTGCTGTATGAACAGCAAGTGCTCAGCAGCAACTACAGGCCGGTGCTGGGTTGTCACGAGTTCAACGGGAGCGCCACCATCGAGTCGCTGAACATATACTTTCGCATTCGGATCATCCGCGGTGAGACTTGTACGAGCCAGGTAAACAAACTGTTTGCCATCGGGCGAGAACTGCACCCAGAATTGGCTGACCTGTCCCGGAAGCAACTGGGTCGCCGGAGTCATACCTGAGCCATCAGGAGAAACGCGAAAAATAGGGCTATTCACCGTTCGTGCAAACAGAATTGTTCCGTCGGCGCCCCATGCCCCTTGCGCGATATCTGGAACCTCGATGATTGTTTCAGGAGTCCCTCCCGATCGTCTTAATTTCTTCAGTTTTCCACCCGCCCAAAAGCCGATGAACTGTGAGTCTGGTGACCAGAAGGGCAACAGTGCACCCTCAGTCTGTTCCAGTTTTTGCGCATCTGAAGAACTCAGCGGTCGGATCCACAAAGAGCTTTCCCCCGTCGCATCGGTAGCCGCGAAGGCCAGCATCTCCCCATTGGGAGAAAGCGCCATGTACTCGAATGGATGCCAGTTCCGGTGCAACGTTATGCCGTGTGGCAGGCCGAGGGTGAGCTGTACCGCATTCGGCGGGGACGAACTGGAACGTCGAAATGCATAGAGAGCAATTGTTCCGATCACAACGACCGCTACAATCAACACCACTTGCGTGCGCCCCGAGCGCCAGGGAAACAACGCATGGGTACGAGGCGGTCCTGCAACCGATTTATTCGGCCCTTCGAACTCATTCCGTATCGACATCGCGCCTATGTTAGCGCCGAACGCGGTAACAGCGTAAGAGTTTAGGCCCACGTGGCCCAGCTTTCAATTTTTGTTAGATAAGCTGTTTGCTGTTCACCGCTGCGGCCTTTGATAAGATCCGTGACATCAGCAAAATTGTTTGGCGCTTATTCTAAACTTTTTCATGCGGGAAAGCAGTGTCGTGCGATTGATGCCGAGGCGTGCGGCAGCGCCATCGTCACCACCAACACGTCCCTTACATTCCGTCAACGTGCGCACAATTGCCTCGCGCTGCTTCCTGTCGTATTGGTTGGCAACAGCCCTTCTGCCGTCGAGCGCGTTGATTGTTTCTTTTACTATTAGCTCAATCTCCTCACGGTCCCGAGACGAGGCCATCGGCCTTGGTTCGTCTATGCAACCTCGGCGTAGTTCTGCGAGCGGCGCGTCGAGTGATCGGCCCCGCGTGAGGATCACGGCGCGCTCGATGAAGTTTGCCAGTTCCCTCACGTTCCCCGGCCAGTCCCAGTCCGTTAGTGCCTTCATTGTCGCTGCCGGAATGGTTTCGATCTGCTTCTCCATCTGCTCTGCAAACTTCTGTGCGAAGTAGCGAGCCAATACCGGAATGTCTTCCCGTCGCTCACGTAAGGGGGGAATACGAATGGGAAAGATGTTCAAACGATAATAGAGATCGCTGCGAAATTCGCGCTTCGCGATCATGGTTTCCACGTCGCGGTTTGTGGCTGCCACGAGGCGTACGTCAACTTTCTTCGTGCGTGTGCTGCCCAGCCTTTCAAATTCACGTTCCTGCAAAGCACGCAAAAGCTTCGGCTGAATCTCAAGGGGAACGTCCCCCACCTCATCCAGAAACAGCGTCCCCTGATCGGCGAGTTCCAGCCGTCCCATCTTCTGGCAGATGGCGCCCGTAAACGCTCCTTTCTCATGGCCAAACAATTCGCTCTCGAATAGCCCGGTGGGGATGGCCGCGCAATTGAGTTTCACGAAGGTCCGGTTTTTCCGCCGACTATGATCGTGAATCGCACGTGCGATCAGTTCCTTTCCCGTTCCGGTCTCGCCGAGCAGCAGCACCGTGGAATCACTGGGCGCGACTGTTTGGACCAATTCGAGAACCTGTCTGAGTGCGGGACTGTCACCGACGATCTGATCGAAGTTCATCTCGCTGCGAATCTCTTCTTCGAGATAGAGCTTCTCCTGTGCAAGCTTTTCTTTGAGTTCAGAGATTTCCCGGCACGCAAGAGCATTCTCCAGCAGCAGTGTTATCTGACTGCAAACCGCGGCCAGGAAATCAAGCTCGTCCTGACTGTAGAGAATGGACTGAGTTCGGACTAAAGTAAGCGTCCCCAAAACGCGGTTGCGGCCTGAGAGAGGAAGCATGCATGCTGTGCTGAATTGCTCTTTCAGAAGCGGTTCACTCTGAAAGTTCTCACACGCCTGGTCGCGAGTACCAACCCACGGATGACGCGTCGTCAATACCTGATTAGTGACCGTGCCGACGTCAGCAACCACAGTTCTCTCGCTGAAGCTGCTCCCCTCCGATTGAAAGTCGAGAGCATAGAGATCGAAGTCGCCTTCTTTTTGTGTCTGCAAGAGAATGCACACACCGTCACAGTCTATTGCGCCTTTGATTCTCATCATCACTGCCTTGACGAGGTCTCGAAGCTCCTGGTTCGAGACACTTTCAGTCGCCAGGTCCAGCAGTAATTTCAGTCGCCGCGTGTCGCGATGCGACTCAACGTGCAGACCCTCGCCGTTACCAGCCATGACCGATTGGCGCAGTTCGCGACGCGCTTGCAAGGACAGTACGTTGGCTCCGACCGGAAACTTGCTTCGGTCCGCGTTGAGCGGAGGAGAATCAGTCAATCCCGCAATGCCTGCCAACGCCGTACTCATCTCGGTTATCCTTTCCTAAGTCTTGCGCAGGATTGTGCGGCGAGTTTTACTCCGCGCCAACTCCAAAAGGGTGATGGGTTGCGCAAAAATGGCAGGCTTCGTGATCTCTTTGGAGTCCCTGAAGAGGCTCTTTCGGGGCGGGGAGTTGCTTCAAAGCTCTGCTACGCGTATCGCGCAGCTCTGCTGCATTCAAGCAGCACGTTCTCTAAGAACTTACGCAGCGACAGCAAACAGATCTCGATCCTTTTCGGGATTGTTCCATCCTCCCGGCGGCAGCAAGCGAGCTGCCTCGCTCGGACCCCAACTAGTTGGTTCATACTCGTAAACGGGCGTCGCTGCTTTAAGCACCGGGTCAATGATGCGCCACGCCTCTTCGACGTAATCCTCTCGAGCAAACATTGTGGTGTCGCCTTCCATCGCGCAGCCTAAAAGTCGTTCGTATGCGTCGATCCGGCCTTTCTCCGAATGCGGCTCACCAGCATTTCAACTTTCTCGGCAGATACGTCTTCAACCCCACTCAACACCATCATTCCCATTGCGATTGTGACGTCTGGGTTGAGGCGAAGACGCAAATGATTTTCCTTCAATTGGTCTGCAGCAAGCAGTGAAGGAGGTTTACAAAACCGGGCCACAATTTCGGTGCACGTGACTGGCAGGTTGGGCTTATTTCTCCAAATGCCCGCCAAACTGATAGCGCATTGCAGAGAGGAGTTTGTCCGCAAATTCCGCTTCGCCTCTTGAGCTGAATCGCGCAAACAGAGCCGAGGCCAAAACTGGTACCGGCACGGCCTCGTCCACCGC
This sequence comes from Pyrinomonadaceae bacterium, assembly GCA_035760365.1. Taxonomy (GTDB): domain Bacteria; phylum Acidobacteriota; class Blastocatellia; order Pyrinomonadales; family Pyrinomonadaceae; genus PSRF01. Next base: position 27,741 of record DASTTB010000041.1, on the reverse strand, counting down.
AGCCTTGATGGTCCAGCGTCCCTCGCCGGAGTCAGACACACGACCTTCGAATTTTGACAAATTCGGATCTTCGTGAAGAGCTGTCGCCGTGAGATCCAGCAACCACGACGCGATTACGCTACCACGTCGCCACACTTCGGTAATGTCCGATAAATTGAAGTCGTACTGATAATGTTCCGGATCGCGTAGCGGCGTCGTCTCGGCGTCTATTCCTTGTTTACGGTCGCCGACATTAGCTGAACGCAGTACACCGAGTCCCTCGGCGAATGCGGCCATTATTCCGTACTCGATTCCGTTATGGACCATCTTCACAAAATGGCCCGCACCATTTGGGCCGCAGTGCAGGTATCCATACTCAGCAGTGCCGTCAGACTTGCGACCGGGTGTTCGTTCAATTTCTCCAATGCCCGGAGCCAATGTGGCGAAGATCGGATCGAGATGCTTCATCACCTCGGTCTCGCCGCCAATCATCATGCAGTAGCCTCGCTCAAGTCCCCATACACCGCCGCTTGTGCCAACATCAACGTAATGAATTTGTTTCGGCGCCAGTTCCTTCGCGCGACGTATGTCGTCAACGTAGTAAGAATTCCCGCCGTCGATCAGAATGTCATCTTCTTCAAGCAGAGGCAAAAGATCACTAATCGTTGAGTCGACGACTGCCGCAGGCACCATCAACCAGATCACACGCGGCGTATCGAGCCTGTTTACAAAGTCAACCAGCGACGCAGCGCCCGCTGCCTTTTCGTTAACAAGTTGACTCACTGCTTCCGGCGAACGATCAAACACCACGCAATTGTGACCATTGTTGATTAGTCTCCGGACCATGTTGGCGCCCATCCTGCCAAGCCCTATCATTCCAAGTTGCATAAGTCCTCCGTTGACAGTCCTCGAGGGGTAAATGCTCCTACGCTGCGTGTTGGACCGCCCTCACAGCGTGACATGAGTGCGTGAGTTAGCAATCGACATTCCAATCGCAATTTCTCCTTCTAAACCATCGTAATGAGCGAAATAGCTGGATTTTGAATCCGGAAATGAAACGAGTTTCGTGTTTTTACGACTGCCGTTCGTAGAGTAACGGTGCCACCGCCCCGTTCGTTGTGTTCTCGAAATCAAATTACAAATTCGCATTCCAAGGTTGCTTGTCATGGTGAGAACTCATTGGACCACGATGGAATGCATATTGCTAAGACCTCTGCGAAAACGAGAGGTACGACACTATGTCTATCTCCATGATGAATGAAACTTAAGGAGCATGCATGAGCAGAAGAAATAGAAACTTTCATTTAATCGCACTGGCCCTGATCCTTTCGCTGGCAAGCGTCGCATTGGCCCAGGAGAACGCAACGGGTGAACCGGTCGCGCTAAAGGCGTCCGCCAATACTCGCAACGTACCTGACGGACAGAAGTTCAAGGTCAAGGGCATCGTCATCAAGAGCAATGCGGACTCATTCACGCTACGCGAGCCAGATGGGACCGAGACTGTCGTGAGTTTGACCGATACCACAAAAATCAAGGCCGCTAAAAAGAACTGGTTCCGCCTTTATAAGGCCGCTGGCCCGAGTTCTATCTTGCGTGGTCTTCGGCTGGAGGCTGAAGGAAAAGGAAACCAGGCTGGTGAATTGGTAGCCGCAAAGATTCGCTTCGATGAAGACGACTTCAGAACCGCACAGGCTCTCGAAGCCCGTGTTGACCCGGTCGAGACTATGGCTACCTCTACGAAAGTGCTTGCGGAAGCCAACGAGCAACGCATCAGCTCGGCTGAACAAAACGCCGAGAGACTTGCGGGACAAGTCACTGAATTGAGCGCTGTGGCCGCTGCCGCTAACGACGCGGCCGGCCGCGCACAAGCGAGCGCTGATCGCGCCCAGGCGAGTGCCGATAGCGCGCGGGCCGAAGCCACCGATCGAATCAACGCGATTGATGATTACCTGCTGTCGGAAACGTTTATGGTCCATTTCCGGTCGGGTAGCGCTGTTCTATCGTCCGCAGCGAAAGCACAGATCGATGCCGCCGCGGCCAAGGTGCAGAACGAGAACTTGAAAGGGTGGGTGATCGAGATTACCGGATATGCGGATTCGAAGGGCAATACAGAGCGGAACCGCTCGCTGAGTGAACGGAGAGCCGACGCGGTAATCAACTATCTCGTCACAACATACAACTTACCGTTGCGTCGCCTGGTCCAGCCATTTGGATACGGCGAACAAAATCCTGTGGCGGATAATGCCAGCGGCGAGGGCCGCGCTCTGAACAGGCGTGGCGAGATCAAGGTTCTAGTCAGCAAGGGTCTTTCTGCGCAAGTTAGCCAATAAAGAAAGGGGGGGTGACGCTGAGTGGTCCAGACGGACCAAAGTGGGCGCGACGCAAGCCGCGCCCACTTCTTTTGTCCGTTCGTGACATTACGAAGTCTTCGTAAAAACACGACCGTCCAGCACCTGGTCGTCCACGTTGGGGCAACAACAACTGATCGGAACGCGCGTTGCACTGACCACGAACGAGGAGCGTAAATCATCATGTTACAGCAACACGTACAACCGGCAATTCCGAAGGCGGCTCTGCCTTCTATGAATGAACCAACCGTTCCTGAGGCGCTGCAAGACGTTATTCTGCAACACCAGGTTAGCTATGAAGTGTGGCCCGAGTGGTCAGGATGCGGCGGCCGTGCGAGGCGCATCGGCTACTGCATCAGTATCTGCGGTGTGAACGATCAAGTTGACTGCACACGCGGTCATCACGTTCCCGGTTGTCAACACTGCGGTTCGACTTACGATCAGATACGCAAAGTCGCTGAATGGATCTCACGGAAAGAGCATTTGGATTGCCGGTTCCAAATCGAGCCCTTCGACCGCGCGTTCCACATCGCGCCAAGACAACGTTGGTCGCGCAACGAAATTATAGTGACCGTCAAGATACTGCACAGCCACAACGTCGATGGCCCGGTGAACGAGTCGCAGGAGCGTTGCCTGAACGAGTTGCGCGCGGAGCTAAAGAAACTCGGCGTCCGCGAGGGTGTGTGGCAGGCTCCCAAAATAGCGGCGCCCGAGCACTAATCACGACCTGAATGGAGTTCTTCATCCACAGATTACACAGATTTATTACTCAATCTTGTGTAATCTGTGGTTAAAACTATGCTTCCTGCCGCAGTGCGCGCCCAAACTTTTTGCGTCTGAACATGAGGTAGAAGGCGCTTCCGAGCATTTTTAGCAACACAAGCAAGACAACGATCCGCAGCACCCGCGACTCGCTGAGGCGCTGTATCAATGTCGGTTGAACCGCTGGAGATGAATTGTTGAGCACGACGTCCAAGTTTATCCTCGTCTGTCCGAGTAGACCTTTCAAATCCTCTGTGGCTCTGCCCTCAACTATTCTGTGTTTGAATTTGCTGAATGAACTGGCGAGAGCACCGGCGCGGGAATGATTCACGTAAAGCAAATCCGACTTCGTCCGCGTTTGATCCCCGATAACGGCTGTCAGAGATAACGAGGCATCAAAATAGTGACTCGCATAAATTTGTTTTGAGAGTACCAACACACGCGGGACACCATCGACATTGGATCTGTAGGTCGCAACGTTTGTGATCACAAAAACGGGCTTAAGCCCAAAGTTGATCATAGCCCAGCTCAAAGAATGTTCTATTGGCTCTGCCGATCGCGGAAAAGCTTTCAGTTGACGGACGAATTCAGGCGCCATTTCATTAACGTAGAGTAGGCTTGTCAGCAATGACTCCTGCTCTCGAGCCAATGAGACAATGGGGGATTGATCGGCATACTCAATCAGCGCTATATCCCCTTTTTGAAGATAGGCTGTGACATACTCCACCATCATCAACCGAAACAGGTGGTTCGCTTGCTCCTTATAATCAGTCGCGGTCCAGTCGATATTCTTTTGAAAACGCTCAATCATCGACTGCGACAATTTCAATTTGCAGTTACCTACGGTACACGTCTTGAGGTCGGCAATGTCGCCATCGCTGAGTGTCAATGATGCGAGATCTTCCACGCGTGGCGAATTAGTAAACTTACCCGATTGTAAAAGCGATTTTTCTTTCAGGCTTAAGGTTAACTGAAATGCTTTGAGTGCGATCTCCGGGTCTGCCGGAATCTGTACTGCACCACACACTGCTACTTCGCGTGGATCACTTGAAGGAATTAGCTTAGCCACAGGCTCGCCGCGTTCAAGCGCGGCGATCTGATCGGCACCAAAAGCGGCCCGCTCAACCAGGGCTTTTTGAAGTTTAAGATCGGAAGTACCCGCATTTGTCTGAGGACAGATGAATACAAGGAAAAGCGCGCAGAGCATCGCCGGTCTTCGATATGCCGCGCGGAACCGAGTAACTAAAGAGGCGTCGAACATGGTTTTATCTCAAATTTTGATCGGGGTAAACGCGAAGCAACATCTCCACGCCCTCATCCAGAAGCAGGTCTTTGCGACCGAAAGCTGGTGTCGTGGCGATAGCCGCCACTCGAGGGCGGATGGCCCGACTATCAACTCCTGTGCGGGGCGTGAGACCGAAGATCCCACCTGTCACAGCACCAATCCCCGTGCGCTTCAGTGTCTGCGGACGACGACGTCCGCTCGTGTCGATTAGGTCTTGCGCATCCACCTGTTCACCCGAGGCCACGTCGTAGAGCCTGACGATTTCTGCGTTAATCGGATAGGCCTCGCCATCGTTGAAGCGAATACGGTCGAACGAAAGGTTTATTTCAGTCCCGCCGCTAAGGAGGCCGGATGGTGTAATAGACTGAATGTGGCCAGAAATCCTCGCGAGATTGAACGGCCCTGGATCCGCGACAGTCGCGATGAACCTGTCTCCGACGCGAGATGAAGTGAGCGACAATGCTCGATCGAAGTGGATGCGCATTTCGTAGCCACCGTGGTCTACTATCTCAGTAGCGAAAGCGCTGGCGGTAACTTGCGAGATTCCGATGCCGATAATTGCTAGCATCGACGTCGCCGTAACTGCGATCCTCTTTATTCTGATCCACCTAATCATCTTCTCCGCCCCAGGAGGGTTAGCTTACAAGCGGTGCCCCTGCCCCATGAGCAATCTCACTCGCACTAACCCTCCCGTCCCCCTGAAGAGAATTAGCAATACATATTCCAGATCTAATTGATCGGATTTAGCCGAAGAATAGAGAAGTTTCCTGCACAGAGAATCGGTTTGCTATCGTGATTCCACGAACATCCCCGTAGAACCACGACGATGAAACGCTTCAAAGATCAAAATGGCATTGACTAATCGATTAGCTGTTGTTTACGGGAACGGTAAGGAGTGTTGTTCGGGATGGATGATTAAAGCCGCAGATGAAGGTGGGCGAACGCGGATCGGGCTGCGATTACGCACGTTCATTGGTCTTTCCCTTGGGGATTGACGAATGGTTATAAAAAACAATCGCAAATATAAGTGCGACTACCAGAGAAACAAATGGATCACCGTACATTGGGACCTCGGTTGAGTTAGTCTCCTCTTTCAAAAATCGAATCGTTCGGATGGTTTAGTTGGTTTTGGATCCGGATACATAGTGATGCTTTTCGCTTCAAGTTGACCATTACTGTTACCTCGGCCCTTTACCTTCAGTTTGAGACCGCAACGGATTTCATCAGCACCCGCTGTCCTGGGAACATAGATCCAGCCTCGGCGCTTTTTCTTGATCTCGGTTTGGTTAGTAAGGAGAACGACCGTTTCGACTCCTTGTGAGTCACGAACGGTAAACGACTGCTCGTTCTGATCGGTGACAACCCCTTTGATTTTTAACTCTTGTCCCTCGGCGATAGCACCCGACTCGATGCCGCCCGACTCAAGGGCGCGAAGTGCGCTTGGGGCCACACTGAGCGCAACGCTGTCCTGGCCTAACGCGAGACCGGAAGCAGCAAGCGTGATCACAATTGCGACCAACAAAACTTTTACGTTTTTTCTCTCCATGAAATGCTCCTCTTCACCTTTTGCGGTGAGCAACAGACATGCCAGCGAGAGTTATTAGATTTTGTCGGAAAGTAGGAACGCTGATTCATAGTTCCACGAGATCTTCGTGGAACTACGAATTGGTATTACGTGGATTATTTGAATTGATGCTTGTTGATACCGAGCGCGCGGATTTGCGAATCGAGCGTAGTCGCAGGCAACCCGAGCCGAGAAGCGGCGCCGCGTGGTCCATAAACCTTTCCACGCGTCTCTCGCAACACTGCTTCGATTTGAGCTTTGCGATCCGAGCCGAAGCCGGTCGTTATCGGCGCCCTCGCGACTGTTGGAGCTTCAGGCGTCAGCATACCGGACTCAACCCGTAAAACTTCACCCTCAGCCAAAATCACGCAGCGTTCGATCACGTTCTGCAACTCGCGGATGTTGCCGGGCCACGAATACTGCTGCATTACACAAAGCGACTGCTTTTCAATCTGGCTGATCTTCTTGCCCGTGCGCCTTGCCAGCCGGGACGCAAAATAATCAACCAGCACCGGGATGTCGTTCACACGCTCGCGCAACGGCGGCACGTGCACAGGAAAAACATTCAGCCGGTAAAACAGGTCCATGCGGAATCGGCCCTCGCTCACTTCCCGCCACAGATCTTTGTTCGTCGCCGCAATCACGCGCACGTCCGTTTTGATCGTGCGGTTGCCGCCCACGCGCTCGAATTCCTTCTCTTGCAAGACGCGCAACAGTGACACCTGAATTTCCGGAGACAGCTCGGCAATTTCGTCGAGGAAAATCGTGCCGCCGTTGGCTGCTTCGAAACGGCCGACACGCTGTTGCAACGCGCCGGTGAACGCGCCCTTCTCATGACCAAATAGTTCGCTCGCGATCAACTCAGCGGGCAGCGCGGCACAATTCACTTTCACCAATGCGCGCTCGCAACGTTGAGAGCGGCGATGAATCGCGTGTGCAACCAGCTCCTTTCCCGTTCCTGTCTCACCGCTTATCAGAACGGTTGAATCAGTAGACGCAACCTTTTCGATTGCGGCAAGCACCTTCTGAAGCGACCTCGACGAGCCAATAATCTCTTCATAAATGGATCGTTGAACGATGTCTTCCTGAAGCACTCGGTTCTCGAGCAAGAGTTGTTCTTTAAGAGCCTTGATATCTTCGTAGGCCAACGCATTCGCCACTGCAATCGCCACGATATGGGAAATGTCGTGCAACAAGTGCACCTGCTGGGATGTGTGGTTTGCCTTTGCCCTGGACAGAAACTTGATCGTACCAATCAGTTCGCCCTGTTTGATCAGCGGAAGGTCGATGTAGCTGCGGAATCCCGCCTTGAGTAGCGGCTCATCAGTATCGAAAGGCCGCTCGTTCTCTAAATCCGAAGCGATATACGGCTCGCCTGATTTCATAATCTCGCTGATCGGATGTTGGTTGACCGGGAGTTCCATCGGAAGTGGGTCAACTTTCAGACTGGACGCGAAGCGCTTCATAAATCCTTCGACGGACTCTCCTCGCTCGTGAGAAACCCCCTCAACGTGTGCCCAGTAAGGAATTAGCGTTTCGCCTTTCAGTAAACCGATCCCGATCGCGTCGAAATGGATTATTGGCGCGAGCGCTTCATTCAATGAAGCCAGCAATTCAGACATCTCGAGCTGCGTGCCAATCACTTGCGCAACCTGAAGGATGATTTGTGCTCTTGTCTCAGGCATGTTGAGCCTCCCCAAAATCACGTCGAAAAACTAAATTCTGTGCAGCTCGTGGAGTTCGCGTCTGCAACTGATACTGAACGCCTTCAAAGGATCTCTCTCATTGAGCTTTTTTTCACGGAGTTCGTCGACCGAGATGTTTTCAGCTCCAAACTGCATAAGGATCAGATCGAGGACTGCTTCGGCTTCCTTGATGACTCGATCGGAAGCAAACAGACGAATGCGGCTGGCGATTCCGTAAAGTGACACCGCGCCTTCAAGCTCTGCTTCAAGGTTGGCGTCCGTATCGTTGAGGTTGTGAGTCGCGGACGTGACGTAAAGTTTCGAGGCGTGGTCGATGAAGTCGGAATAAGTCGTCTCTCGCTTCGTGATTTCCCGTTGTAATAGATCTCGCCGATGTCGAGTGCGTTCACTTACCCATGTGCTGGCTAAGGATGCAAGACCTCCGACCAAAGCACCCATGATTGCCGCCACTCCGTTTGATATTCCACCGTCCATAAAAACCTCCTCTCACCGACCTGACATCGCCGCTTCCAACCTGGGTGCAATTCTGTGCGAAGGCAGCCCAACGTGAATGTGAGGTCCCGTCGCTTTACCCGGCACTGCAAAATGGAAAGCTGTGAATGGAATGCCGTTGGCACGCAGATACTCCATCAGAGCCTGCCCTTCGTTGGTATCGGGATTAACTCCGACGTCCATTGCGTTGCGATGGTCGTACCCCCAGCGATCATGCAGCGCTGACTGCCCGAACGCGCCGATCGGCAATGCGCGTCCGAATCGTCGGTTAAAAAATTGCTTGATGGCCGCTGCGTCCGAGAGTGACCACGAGCCCGCACCGCCGTAGCGGATGTAGGCTGTGGTGTGGACCAGCGTGTTCACAGCACGCGGCGCTACACTTGACCTCACCTTTCGCGCGGGCTCTTCTGCCTCAGCCTCCAACAATGCTTCCGCCGCCATTACGTCTGCGCTCTTCAATTGTGCCTGTGCCTCGGCAACCTTCTCTTGCGTTCGCGCCGCGGCCTCTTCTGCCGTTTCCAGTTCGCCCCGCGTGATAAGTCCCTGAGCCAATAACTCTCTCATCTTCGTTAACCGCTCTGTGGCCCGCTTCGAGTCGCCTTCATAGAGAGTGAGCAGTCGCTCAAGATTCGACTTGTACTCAGCGGCCGCCCGTTCAAGTTCTGCATCAGGCTTCTGCTGCGCTTGCGAAGGCTCAACCGCTGTCGATATTAGGGCGAGCCCCGCAAACGTCAGGAGCATGAACCGCACCGTTTGACTTTTAAGTCTTCTCACGCTGTTACCTCGCCATCCGCCATCGGCGGCGCTGCTGCTTCCGGAACGTTCTCATGCGCATGATCTGTGGCTTCCCACTTAATCAGCTTGAGATCGAGAACGAAGATCGAATAGATCACCGGCACAAGCAGCAACGTGATGAATGTAGCAACCATCATCCCGCCCATCTGCGCATAACACATCGGCTCCCACAACGGCCCGCCATGCATTGCCAGCGGGATGAGGGCAAACACGAGGGCGAGCACTGTGATCATCACCGGGCGCAGTCGCATGATGCCCGCATCCAGCACCGCCTCTTTCAGCGGCTCACCTTCCGCGTGCTTCTCTTCGATAAAGTCGAAGAGCACGATGATGTGACTGACAATCAACCCAACGAGGCTGATGACTCCCAGGAACGCCATGAAACCGAATGCCGTGTCCATGATCCAAAGCGCCACCAGCGCGCCCGCGACCCCGTAAGGTACCGCTGCGAACACCACGAACGGCTTGATCGCATTTCTGAATTGATAGACGAGGCTCAGATAAATCGCGACCAACGAGATAATCAACACGACGGTCTGATTTTTGAACCCTTTAACCTGTTCCTCTTCCGACCCACCAAAATCCATGCGGTAGCCCGACGGAAGCTGAGAGGCGAAAGCGGTCAGTTGCGGGCGCGCCGCGCTCACGATCTCGGACGGCAGGTGACCGGGTTCAGCCATGCATGAGACTGTGATCGTGCGAAATTGATTGCGGCGGCGGATCTTCTCGGTCTGCATTCCGTACTCGATGGACGAGACCTGCCTGAGCGGCACCTTCTGTGATCCTTGCATGGAATAGACGTACAGGTTCTGCATGTCGGCGAGTTGGGCCCGCTCTTCCATTCGCAGTCGCGCCACGATCGGGATCTGCTTGTCTCCTTCACGCAGGACACTAACCTGGCTGCCGTTGATTCCCGTGGCCGACGAAGCAGCCACGTCTAGGTTCGTGATACCGGCTACGTTAGCGCGGTCTGAATCGGTCTGAAGTTTGACAGTGAAGTTTTCCTCGCCCCAGTCGTCGCGCACACGCTGTGCGTATGGAGTGGCTCGCAGGATGTCTTTGACCTGCTCCGCTTCCTGCCGCAGCGCGTCCATGTCACTGCCGGAGATGCGAATTTCGACCGGCATCGTAATGGGTTTGCCCGTGTCGAGCTGCCGCACATCCACACGCGCGCCGGGGATCCTTTCGTCCAACGCTTTCTGTAATGGGCCAATCAGGTGGTTCGTGTCATGCTTATCATTGACTTCAATAATCACTTGCGCGTAATTGAGCTGTTGCAGCTCCGGTGAAACCGAGAACCAGAACCGCGGGCCGCCCCCTCCGACGAAGGTGGTCAGAGATTTCAACACTTCACGCGGCTTGCCGTCTTTTTCAGCGTGCTCCTTGCCGTATTCTTCGGCTACCTCGCGCACTACTTCTTCAGCATGTCGCGCCGCTTCGTTGGTCGCCGACAAAGGCGCATCTTCGGGCAGCCACACGTCGAGGTATGAAAGGTAGGAAAGGTCTTTCGGGAAAAAGTCGGTTTTGAGCCGGCTGCCAATGAATCCGCCACCCGCCAGCAAGACGAGCGAGCCTAGGAGCACGACCCAACGATGGTTAATGGACCATTGGCCCACTCTGTAATAAAACGCTGGGAATCCATGTTTGCGTCGTTCCGCCAAGGGCGGTTCGACCTTGGGCTTCAATAAAAAGTAGCCGAGGAACGGTATGAATACCATCGCGACGATCAACGCCGCTACCAAAGAGCAAGTCAGCACGATGGGCAGGCTGTACAAAAATTCGCCCGTGCTCCCCGGCAGAGTCAGGAACGGCAGATACGCAACGATGTTGGTGATGGTGGCGAACATGATCGCCACGATGAGTTTTGTCGGCCCTATCCATGACGCCATGAGCGGCGGCAGACCCGCCCCCAACTGATTCTTAATCGCATCGCCCGAAACCACCGGCACGTCCACCAGCAGGCCGAGGGCAATGATCAGCGTAGCTATGGACACCTGCTGGAGATCGATCCCCAGCATGTGCGACATGCCGAATGTCATGAAGAGCGTAATCGGGATCGCCAGGCCCATCAGAAGCGCCGAACGCCAGTCCCAAAATCCGATCAGTGAGACGATCACTACCAGGACGATCGCCTCGTAGAGGCTGTTCATGAACAAGTCGACGTTTTCCGTCACCTGCCGCGGCTGGTCCGAGGTGCGTGCCATGATTAGGTCATCCGGCAATTGTTTCCTCAACTCGTCGAGCTTAGCGTCAATGTCTTTACCGAATTGGCCGATGTATCCGCCGGGTCGCATCTGGACAGCGACCGTGATGGCTCGGCCCCGCTGCCAATTTCCCTGTGCGTCGCGCGATTCGTAGTAGTTCAGGTATCGCGGCGGGCTGGTATAACCTCGCTCGACATCCACTACATCGCGCAGGTAAACGGGCGCACCCTGGTCAGTGCGGGCGATCGCTACGTCGCCTATGTCCTTTTCACTCTTAAACTCCCCGGAAGGATCGATTGAAAAGTTCCTTCCCACCGCTTCGAGTTGACCGCCGGCCGGAGTGATGTTGCGCGCGCTGAGAATTTTCGGTAGGTCTCCAGGCTGGAGACCGTACGAGGCTATGCGCTCCTGCGAATAAAGCAGATAGATCTTCTCGGACAGAATGCCCGCGCGCGACACCTTCGTTGCTTGAGGGACGTTCTTCAGTCCCTTCTCGATGATGTCGGTGAAATCATCCATCTGCCGGTAGCTGTACTTGTCACCGGCAACCTGGCCCAGCCGTTCGCGCGTCTGCTGCGGATCACGGATCACCACCGGAGGCCAGCTATCAGGATGAAAATCCGACGCCTGCAACCGTTCGTTGATGAAGCTTCGCGTCTGGTCCAGCAGGGTTTCATCGGTCGCTTCGGAGACACCGTCAACACCGACGAAGCCCGGTTCAATGACCACGTGCAGGTCGCTGGCCACTCCCTTGTCTTTGAGGTAATCGGCAAGCAGATTGAGCGGGTCCTGCACGACGCGGGCCGATACCGGATGAGTCAGGGTGCTGACGATCGTGAAACGCTTCCCGCTTTCCGCTCCGTACTGTGCGCGGTTGCGCGCGATCGCTTCACCGATCTCCTGAGCGCGCACGTCGATCTCCGCCTCACTCACCTTCGGGCTCGCGACAGTAAGCATGAGAGCCGATGTGTCGCCGAAGTCCTTGATGAATTGGATGGGCCCTGCACCGTCCGGCAAATCTTTGATCGAGTCGAGTTTGAGCGCGATGTCATCGAACTCCTTGCCGATCTGCGTGCCGGGAAAGTTCTCATCCAGGTCCACGTAAACAACCGAGACGTTCGTACGTGAGATCGAGCGGATCTTTTCAACGTGGGCGTTCTGCGCGATCTTCTCTTCGATCTTCCTGGTCACCAGTTGTTCGATCTTCTCGGCATTCACTCCCGGCCACGGCGTGATCGCAACCGCGGTTTTAACCGGGGTGTCCGGGTCTTTGCGCTGCGGCATGCTCTTGTAGCTGTAAACGCCCCAGATACAGACGCCAATCAGCATGACCCAGGTGATGTGCCGCTGCTGGACGAAGAAGCGAGAGATGTTGCTCTTGCTCAGGTCAATACCGTGACCGCCGTGACCATGTGCAACATTGGTCTCACCATGGGCCAGGCCTTTGGCCGGCGATTTACGGACCAACCGCCGCGCTTTCCTGCGCACTGCTCGTAATAAGACTTGAATTCTTTTCATGGAATCACCTTTACCTGATCACCATCGTTCACCATTGTGCCGCCCGTTACGATCACTCGATCGCCCGCCTTCAGTCCTTCAGCTACAGCGACGGCATTGCCGAATGATTCGCCTAGCTTCACGTCGCGAACCCGCGCGAGTTGCCGTCCATTTTCCTCAGTGACGACGATGACTGCATAACCGTTCGCGTCACTCTTTGATTTAATAACTGCATTCAACGGCACGACTGGCTGCGGCGAGGTCTCATGCTTTGTTGCGACGCGCAGCGAAACAATCATGTTCGGCCGCAGCAGATACTCAGGATTCGCGATCGTCACCTCGACATTGAAGGCCCGGTTCTTGGAATCAGCAGCCGGAAAAACTGATGTGATCAGCCCTTCGAATTCCTTTCCGGGCATCGATTCGCTTTCAACGCTCAGCTTGTTACCCAACTTCATCTCCGCCAAGGCAATATCGGCAACGCCGAATACCGCTTTGACCGACGAGGTGTCTGCAACTACGAATGCCTTGTCACCTGCGGAAACCAACGTTCCTTTCTCGATCGACTTTGTTAGGACGACTCCATTCAGCGGCGACTTCAGTTCCGTGTCATGTAATGGAATTTGTGTCTCCTGCACGATCGCCTGAGCGCTTTGTGACCTCGCCTGCACGACCTCGATGTTCGCTTTGGCAGAGTCGGCTTTGGCTTGGATCACCTGAACTTGCGAGCGCGCAGCCGCGACCTTGGCGCTGGACATGTCGTACTGAGCCTTCGCTGAGTCGTAATCTGCTTTGGTCATGCTCTTGCTCGCAAACAGATTCTCCGCGCGGTCCAAATCGAATTTAGCTTTCACGTAAGCAGCCTCTGCTTCGACTAATTGCGCTTTGCTCGACGCAACACCAGAAACTGCTTCTTCATACTGCGCTTTGCTGACGCTAATGCCCGACTTCGCTTCGCTGGCCTGAGATTCTGCTTGTTTGAATTTGACCTGATAGTCGCTTTGTCGAACACGCGCCAACACCGAACCGGTGCTAATGTGGTCACCCTCCTGGATATCGCGCATCTTCCCGTCGACTCCACTGACCTTGCGAAGCGCGTCAACATAGCCGCCTACCTTGAAGGCCAACTCGACCTGTGTGCGCGGGATGATGGTCGCCGAATACCTCGCTTCGGTGCTCGCGGCGTTCAACTCAACCGCTGCAACTTTTACAGGAACCACTCGTTTCTCCGGCTCCTTATGACCACAGCCTGCGACGATAGTCGTTAGAAAAAGGCTACTGGTTACCACAATCGCATTAATCGCTCTCCACTTCATTTGTCGCCTCCGATTGATTTCGTTTTCAACCTTGGTCCATCGCTCCTACTTACCCGACTTAGGCGGATAGTTCTTGAAAAGCTTCGTCATCACCTTTTGCAGGTTCTTGTAATTCTTATCCGGGTCGGTCTTGAGCGTGATCGTCTTAATGGCGTCACCGCGCCAGACGAGCTGCTTTCTTCCGACGTCATACAGGTCTATCAACAGTATCCCGACGGGGACGGTAGACGTCTGACCTTGAACGGAATGGATGCCACCCCCACCCCACGGTCCCCATCCACCCCACGGCCCCCAGTCCCCGCCGGTTCCCCACAGGCTCACGCTCTTTTCGAGATTGATCACGACTTGATAAGCGATGTAGAGGTCGGCGTTGCTCTCCACCCTGGTGAGACCTCTTTGTTTGAGTTGCTCATCGGCAGCGCGCATGATGGCCTGGTCCACCAACTGATCCGGCACGGCGCCGCCAGGAATCTCGACCCATTGGTACGTTTTGTACGCCGCAAAATTCGCGCTGCGATCGTAGTTGTAATGAACATCCTGGCCGTAGGCGCATGCCGCCGTGAACAGGAAAGCTGCCAGGAATGTCAATTGCGTCGTCAGTCTCATGGTCGTCTCTCTTCTCATTTATTTGTCCAATCCGATTGATTTCTCGTATTCGGCCTTGGCGGTCCAGAAAGTCAGCAAAGCCTTCTGATACTCGTAATCTGCGTCGGCGAGCGACGCCTGTGTTTTCAACACATCCGAAAACAGCGTCGCTACGACTTTGTATTTGTTGATGGAGACGCGCATGTTTTCACGCGCTGTTTCCTGCCTGAGTTGTGCGACGCGCAACGTCTGCGCTGCTTGTTGAAGATCGCGCATTTTTGCCCCGACCTCGATCATGACGTTTGTCTCCGCATCGCGCAGGCTATTGTTCGCCTGATCGATCGTTTTCTGCTTTTCCGCCAGTTGACGTTTCTTTCTGCCCCAATCAAAGACCTCCCAGTTCATCACCACCCCTGCCGCAGCAAAGTTTTTTGGGATGAACTCGTCGAAATTGCGCGGCGACGCATAAGTGAAGGCCATGCTTATGTCAGGGATGTATTCAGATTTCTTGATGCGCTTCTCTACCTCTGCCTGTTGCACTCGCAAACGCGCTTCTCGGATCTCCGGACGCTGGTCCAAGGCACGCGTGCGCGCTGCCACTAAATCTGTTTCGAACAACGATGCTCCTGAAATTGCGCTGACTCTGAATTCAGTCCTGATGTCTCGCCCCAGCAACTGATTGAGCTGCTCCTTCAATGTCATCAATCGATTGCCGACCGTCAGCTCTTCCGTTTCGGTCTTTGCGAGTCGTGTTTTCACTTCAAGATCGTCCGCTTTGAGTGCCACTTGTTGGGCCACGTAGTCGCCCGTCACGCGCTCGAGTTCGCGATAGAACGTGAGCGCCTCACGAATGCTCTGCAGTGCGCTCTCGGATTGCACGATCGCGTAGTAGGTGCGCTTTACGTTATTGACGACAGACTGCTCCTGGCCGCGGAGTTGTTCACGTGCCACATCAGTCATCAAGCCGGCCTGCTTGATGTTGAGTCGAATGCGGTGCAGTTGCGAAAGTGGTTGTGTAACTTGACCGAAGAGAATGGCCGTCGGGCGGCTCGGCGTCGACATTTTGATATCACGATCGGGGATTGGGCCGACGTTGGCGTAGTTGCCCAGAACACCTTTAGTAAAAGTGAAATCCGGGCTGACGAGTTGTTGTCCGGCGAGCGCGTTAAACTCGAACTTCGGTAGCCGATACGTGCGCGCGGCGGCCACGTCATCCTCAGCTTTGCCAATACTGAGGTGTGCGTTCATCACTTCACGGTTGTCACGCAACGCGAGCGCGATTGCTTCGTCGAGCGTTAGTACTTCGCTGGAAGTGGCCGTCGCGCTCTGTTGCGCAGGCACACAGAATGGGCTTGCCAGTAGAATGATGATCGCCAGTAGACAAAGATTCCGATTTTTCATTGCGTGTCCCTTCCGTCATAGGCCACGGGCTAATCTTTCGAAGCCCCATTGCCTGCCTGCTGTGCTTCAATGTCAGCAACGATGGAATTAATGAGGACGCCCGAAGACAACAGCCTCGCGCCCTTTCTTCTCATCCTCGTCAGTAGCTCTCGACCGTCCGAATCGATGAAAGTGACGTGCGCTAGATCCACGAGCATCGATTTGCGTGGATGAGCAGCCACTACCGTTTGCCATGACCTCTCCAACTCTTCCACCCACGGGCCAATCAGCTTTCCTTCAACGACGATGCTTGTGACCGGCACCTCGTCGTGGATGTAAATTCTCAGCATCACTCGCTCTCCTTCGGCTGTGACCGCTCGCGAGATTCTTCAAAGAACGCGATTGGTCGTCACCGATGGGCCACTTGGGCAACGGTTATGCCGGACCAATAAGTAAGCGCGTTGATGCGAATTTGTTGAGTATTGAAGATGTTGAGTGAGTGATGCTCGCTGACGCCAGTGTCGAGAGTCGAAACTGTCAACGTCACCGTCAACAGTACGGATCCGTCTCAGACGTGCGCCGCGCTTTGCCTTACGGCGGAATGCACATTGCACATATCATTGCTGCCGGAGTATTCGAAGGAGAAAAAATTACAGATGAGCGGTGTAGAACTTCCTATGATTTATCTCGCCAGACATGGTGAAACCGCCTGGAGCCTCACGGGCCAGCACACGGGGCTCACAGATTTGCCGCTGACTCCAGTGGGCGAGAGCAACGCGAGGAAACTCGGAAAGGCATTGAACAGTGTGACATTTGCGAGGGTATTCTCCAGTCCATTACGTCGCGCATGGAGAACTTGCGAACTCGCCGGTTTCAGGTCCACCGAGGAAATGCTGCACGACCTTGTAGAGTGGGATTACGGTGAATACGAAGGGCTCCGCACAGTTGAAATCCAAAAGGAACGGCCTGACTGGCAACTATTCCGCGACGGCTGCCCGGGTGGGGAGTCACCACAACAGGTCGCCGCGCGCGCTGACCGTGTGGTGGAGCTGGTGAGCTCAGTCTCAGGAAACGTTCTGCTCTTTTCCAGTGGACATTTCCTGAGAATGTTGGCCGCACGCTGGACCGGAATGGACATGATCGGCGCGAGGTCTCTGATGCTTAGTACCGCGAGTATCAGCGTTCTCGGCTACGAAAACAGACTTACGCAACCGGCAATTCGACTGTGGAACGACACTCATCATCTATTCGCGGAGAATAAGCCGTAAGCGGCTTTGTCTTGCACTCAATTGTCCATATAATGAACGCCACTGCACCAACTTCAGATAAGGAGATATCCGCCCTTTGCACTCCCCTGATGCTGGCGTTGATCCACAGCCGCGCGACACTGCGCACTCTGCGTTGGAAAGTGAGAATGCGCGTCTTCAACTGCTCCTTAACCTGACTAAACGCATCACCTCAAATCTGGAGTTTCACGACTTGTTGCGCGCAATTTCAGCGAACGTTCGTGAGGTCATGCACTGTGAGGGCGTCGCAATTTACCTCGCCGATGCCGTCTCAGGTAGTTTTACCGTTCATGCCGCCGATTTCCCGGACGGGAAAGGAATATTTAAAGAAGGACTGCGACTTACGCCACCTGTGAACGACCCGCTCAGACGAGCTTTTGATACCTTAAAACCGGTGATCGTAAACACGGAGGACGCACGCGATATCCATCCCGAGGGATTTGAAATCGCCGTCGCTGAGGGGTTTAAGAATCACTCGTTCATACCGCTTGCGAGCCATGGCCGAGTGTTGGGAGTACTGGCCGTTGGACACACGACTGAGGCTTGTTTCAAGCCGGACGAAATCGAGTTCCTCAGCCAGGCGTCAGGCCAAATCGCTATTGCGCTTGAAAATGCCCTGGCCTACCGTGAGATTTCAGAACTCAAAGAAAAGCTCGCGCAGGAAAAGCTTTATCTCGAAGAAGAGATTCGCAGCGAGATGAACTTCGATCAGATCGTCGGCGACAGTCCCGCCCTCAGGCAAGTTCTGGAGTTGGTCCAAACAGTCGCGCCCAGCGATTCCACGGTGCTGCTGCTTGGAGAAACAGGAACGGGAAAAGAGCTGATCGCGCGTGCAATTCACGATCACAGCCGGCGCAAAAACCGCACCTTCGTGAAGCTCAATTGCGCGGCCATTCCAACGGGACTTTTCGAGAGCGAATTATTTGGCCATGAGAAAGGAGCGTTCACCGGCGCGATTTGCCAGAAGATGGGACGCCTGGAACTCGCCGATGAGGGTACGCTGTTTCTGGATGAAGTCGGCGACGTGCCGCTGGAGATTCAGCCGAAGCTTTTGCGCGCTTTGCAGGAACGCGAATTTGAAAGGCTGGGCAGCACGCGCACGAAGAAAGTTAACGTGCGTCTCGTCGCGGCCACGAATCGCGACCTTGAAAGCATGATCGCGAACCGCGAATTTCGCAGCGATCTCTACTATCGCCTGAATGTCTTTCCGATTCGCATACCGCCATTACGGGAGCGTCGTGAAGACATCCCCGTGCTGGCTCGCTACTTCGCCCAGAACTTCGCACAACAATTGCAAAAGCAGATCGAAACAATACCAGCGGCGACAATGAAGGCGCTGACGGAATGGGATTGGCCGGGGAATGTGAGGGAACTGGCAAACTTCATCGAGCGCGCCGTGATCCTCACACGTAGCAAATCACTCGAGGCGCCGCTCGGAGAACTGCGAGTTGCTCGGTTGGAGCAGGCAACGCAGACGTCCGGCCTCCCCGAACGCGACGACATTGCACGGATAGTAAAAGAAACTCTGAACGCGCTCGACGGCAAGAAAAGTATTGCTGACGAGCACACCAGAAGTCAGCGCGAAGAGATCGTCCGAGCACTTACGGAATGCAAGGGACGTGTTGGTGGTGACGATGGCGCAGCCGCACGTTTGGGCATCAATCGCACGACTCTACTTTCACGCATGAAGAAGTTCGGCCTACACCCAAGACAGTTTTCCTGATCTCACACCACTAACGAACATTGTTGGACCACGGAGCTTTCGTGATTTCACGAGCTGCAATCGTGGTCCTATACGATTTTTGCTCCTGAATTCAGCAGATTAACCGCTGGAATACCTATTGCTCAGACGCTTGTGACGCCACGACGAACCCGTGGCCACGTTTGATGGAGAACAGCAATGATCCGCAATGAGAGTAAATCAAATCAGCCCGACGAAGCCCTTGCTCGTCTCGCGGCGAGTGGAAACGCAGCGGCCTTCGACGAGATCTACAGTCGTCACAGAAGCTTTGTTTACAACATCGCGCTACGTATGACGGGCAACCCGGCGGATGCCGAAGACTTGACGCAGGAATCTTTTGTTTTGGTCTTGCGGCGGGTCGGCAGCTTCAGGGCCGAGGCCTCGTTCACCACGTGGCTTTACCGGCTCGTGACCAATCAAGTCAAGATGCATTTCCGCTATCGCCGCTCACGCCCGGAATTACAGATCAGCGATGGAGAGACTGCTGAGCCGTGGTCGTCGCGCGGTGATGATCCTCGCGCGCAGTTAATTGATCGGCTCGCGCTCGAAGAGGCGATGCTGAGGCTCGCGCCCGGTTATCGAAGGGCATTCATCCGGCACGACATCGAAGGTTACAAGCACGAGGAGGCCGCGCGACTGTCCGGGCACACTGTTGGCACTTCGAAGTCGCAGTTACACAAAGCGAGGGCTGGCCTGAGAAACATGCTCTCAAAGCGATCGCTCGCGCTTCAGGCTTCCTGACAGTTCATCATGAATTCACGATGAAACGTCGTGGAATCACGAAAGCACCGTTGAATATTGGCCCAAGACTGACGACTTTGTGGCGGAACGTACATTGCACATCTCATCGCTGGCGGGCCACTTAAATGTTTTACGACGTGAAGGAGGTCGAACATCGATGCAGCGCGGTCGTCAAGTTCTAACTCGGCAGAGAAGTTCTCTCAGACCTGTCTTCAATAAGCTTGTCTCGGTTATAGCTCTGGTCCTATCAGTGGCTTGGTGCGCACACGCTCAGCAAACTGACGACGTGCAGAAGCAGATACAACAACTCAAGGAGCAGTACGAACGGACCACTCGTGAGTTACAGGAACGAATAGCCGCTCTGGAACAGCAGCAAAAAACGGCAAGTGAAAGCAAGGAGGCTCCACCGGCAAAAGAAGGAGTCGTGTCGGCCGTAGCAACCGCTGCGCAAGACGCAGCCAACACTGCTTTTGGACAATCAAAAGACAAACAGGCGCTTCAGGGACAGGTACCTGCTGCGCCGATGTACGATCAGTTAAGGGATGCCGACACAAGAATCCACAAGCTGGAAGATCAGCTAAAAACTTTTGAGTTCCACGGTTACCTGCGTTCCGGCTACGGGCTTAACAGCCGCGGCGGTCAGCAGGTCGCGTTTCAAGCGCCGGGAGCTGATGCCAAATACCGTTTAGGAAATGAAGCCGAAACTTACGCTGAGATGATCTTTGTCGACAACCTGGTCAATCCGCAACACGACCCTGGTAAGGCCTGGGTAAAAACAGAAGTGCTGGTTGAGGCCAACACCTCGAACTCCGCCAACTGGGGATCTTTCCCCAACGGAATTGGTAACGATCAATTTCGTTTCCGTGAAGCGTTCGTTCAAGCCGGCAATGTGTTTGAGAGTCAGCCGCTCGCGAAATTTTGGGCCGGCGAGCGTTACTACCGCCGTTATCAATCGCACATCAATGATTTCTACATCTCTGACATGAGTGGTTACGGCGGAGGTGTTGAGGATCTGGATGTGAAGGTCGGCAAGATGGCCGTGGCTTTCCTCGCCGGCGCGCGGCCTGACATCACTACCGAGAATGGCAACTACGCGAAAAGCAACATTGATGTACGTCTCTATGACGTGAAGGCGCCGGGTGGAAAATTGGCAGCCTGGTTCAATTTCGCTAACGCAAAAGGCGGAACGACACCAAAGGGCATTGCCATTCCTTCAAGCAGTGGATACGCATTTGGCATAGCTCATCAGCGTTTGGAATGGAAAGGCGGCTACAACTGGTTTTCGGTCCAATACGGAAAGGGAGCCGCCAGCAACTTCAGCACGTCAATCGACGATCCGACTCCCTTTATTAAAGACACGAAGAGATTTCGAATCGCAGAACACATGCTGATTCAAACCAACGACAGGTTTGCCATCCAGCCGGTGTTCGTCTACCAGCGTACGCACAGCGGCAATCCGCGCGAAGGCTGGAACCAGTGGCTTTCGTTTGGCGCCCGGCCGCAGTACTTCTTTACCGATCATCTTTCAGTGGCGTTCGAGGCCGGATTTGATCGTACTAAGAGCGGCAATGGTCAATACGACGGTTGGCTCCGCAAATTCACAATCGCTCCGCAAATCGGGGCCGGACGTCGATTTTTCAGCCGGCCGGTGCTGCGCCTCTTTGTGACGTATGCAAGCTGGTCCAACGGTCTTCGCGGGTACGTCGGCGGAACTCCGTTCAAAGATCAGACAAGCGGCTTGACGTTCGGAGTCCAAACCGAAACGTGGTGGTAGCACGCATTCATTGGAGGTTTCGAAGATGGCGACCCTGGAGATAGCTACCACTAAACAAATACCGGATTCCACGAAAGCGCTCCGTAGAGCGAGCGGGCGAATCCAACTGATCGCGCCATTGTCTGGTCATCTGCTACCGATCGAGGCTGTTTCCGATCCTGTCTTCGCGCAGAAGATGGTGGGAGGCGGAGTTTCGCTCGATCCGGTGAGCCAGAGCCTCGTCTCACCCTGTGACGGAACTGTCACCCAAATTCACTCTGCCGGCCATGCTGTGACGATCACAACAATGGAAGGTGTCGAAGTGCTTATGCACATCGGTCTCGACACCGTAATGCTTAAAGGCGAAGGTTTTACTCCCAGAGTAAAGACGGGCGAAACGGTGGCGCGTGGTGATGTGCTGATCGACTTTGACGCTGACTATGTTGCTACGCATGCCAGGAGTTTGTTGACGGAGATCGTTGTGACCAACATGGGTCTCGTTCGCGACCTCCATACACACGCAGGCGACGTACTGGCAGGACAGGATCCGATTCTCGACATAACATTCGAACGCGCTATCGACGCAGGCGACAATGTTGGCGAGACTGTAGTGACTTCGCCGGCGATTTTGATCGCGAACCCGGCCGGCCTGCATGCGCGGCCTGCTGCCGTACTGGCGAATGCTGCAAAGAAATTCGGCGCTGATATTCGACTGCGACGTGGAGAGCGACAGGCCAATGCGAAGAGTGTAGTTGCGATCCTGGGAATGGAGGTGGGCCATGGCGACCAGGTCGTTTTGCTGGCCCAGGGGAGTGATGCGGGGGAAGCAGTTCGAGTACTCGCTCCGATGATCGAGAGTGGCTTGAACGAAGAAGTCTCTACGCCCGCTCCGATTCCTATCGCAGCGGCGAAGGCGGAACCAGTGAGGCAACCTGACTCCGGCGATCCGAATGTCCTGAATGGTGTAGCTGCGTCTCCGGGCCTGGCCGTCGGTAACATCTTCCAGCTTCGGCGCGAGGAGATGCTGATTGTTGAGAACGCTGCCGATCCCAGCGAGGAGCAGAGGCGACTGGAAGGTGCGATTGCGAAGGCGAGGAACCAACTCGAGGCGCTTCAAACGAAGCTTCAGAAGCAATCCGATGGTCCAAAGGCTGCGATCTTCGAAGCACACGCGGAACTCCTCGATGATCCGGATTTGCATTCAATTGCCAATTCCTTGATTGCGAAAGGAAAGAGTGCGGCTTTCGCATGGCGAGAGGCCGTCGAGACGCACGCCCGCGTGCTCGAGTCGCTGAATAACGAACTCTTCGTGGCCCGGGCCGGTGATCTACGCGACGTCGGCAGGCGTGTGATTGATTCGCTCGCCGACGGTGCGCGCGGCACCTTACCCGAAGTTCCGCCGGACACGATTCTGATCGCTGAAGATCTCAGCCCCAGCGATACTGCTGGTCTCGACCGGTCACGCGTGCGCGGCTTCTGTACAACACTTGGCGGTGCAACTTCTCACGTTGCGATTCTCGCCCGTTCACTCGATATACCCGCGGTCGCCGGCATCGACCCACTTATTCTAAATCTTCCTAACGGCACACCGGTGATTCTCGACGGCACCAAAGGGACGATTACCCTGGCGCCCAACGAAGCCGAGATAAAACGAATTCGTGAACGCCAACAGCGTCAAAGTGCTCACCGCGCCGCCGCCTTGGAAACCGCGCATGAACCAGCGACCACGATTGATGGTAAGCGCATCGAGGTGGTGGCAAATATTGGTGGACCCTCGGATGCTGAGCAGGTGGTCCAGCTTGGTGGTGAAGGCGTTGGTCTGCTTCGTTCCGAGTTCCTTTTTATGAAACGAGCGCAGGCTCCGACTGAGCAGGAACAGTTCGAGGCATATTCAACCATCGCTCGTACACTTGGACCAGCTCGTCCGCTTATCATTCGGACGCTCGATGTCGGTGGCGACAAACCGCTTTCCTACCTACCCATACCTCCGGAAGCGAACCCGTTTCTCGGTGAGCGCGGTATAAGGGTCGGATTGAATCGTCCCGATATGCTGCGCACGCAACTCCGTGCAATTCTCCGTGCGTCAGCACATGGTTCTGTTCGCATCATGTTCCCGATGATCGCAACACTTGCAGAACTCCGCGAGGCGCGGAAGCTGCTCGCTGAAGAACAGGAGCGACTCGGCGTTGGTCCAATCGAAGTCGGCATCATGATTGAAATTCCGGCGGCCGCGCTTATGGCCCAACAATTCGCTCGAGAGGTGGACTTCTTCTCTGTCGGTTCCAACGATCTGACCCAGTACACGTTGGCGATGGACCGAGGACATCCGAAGCTCGCTCCGAAGATCGATGCGCTCAGTCCGTCCGTCCTTCAGCTCATCGCGATGACCACGAGAGCGGCGGAACAAGAGGGCAAATGGGTTGGCGTATGTGGCGGCATCGCCAGTGACCTTCAAGCGCTGCCGCTGCTCATTGGCCTGGGAGTGGCCGAGTTGAGCGTTAGCGTGCCAACTATTCCAAGCATTAAAGCGCAGATTCGTACGCTTGATATGACCGAGTGTAAACGGCTCGCGCAGCAGGCGCTCGAGCTTGAATCGGCGACAGAGGTTAGGGCGTTGTGCCCTCAGATGGACGAGTGATGATTACCTCACGACGAGGAGAGATCTCATGAAGATTTTTAAGGATGCATTTGCAACGCTGCAAAAGATCGGCAAGTCACTGATGCTGCCTGTGTCCGTGCTGCCAGTGGCGGGCATATTGTTAGGCGTTGGCAGTGCAAAGTTGAGTTGGCTGCCGGACATCGTTTCAAATGTTATGGCGCAGTCGGGCGGTGCGATCTTTTCCAACCTGCCGCTCATCTTTGCCATTGGTGTCGCGCTCGGGCTGGCTAACAACGATGGGGTTGCCGCACTCGCAGCAGTCGTCGGCTACGCTGTATTGCAGGCAGCGCTTGGCGTGTTTGCCACAGTCTTTGGAATCGAGACGCACGCGGTCATGGGTATCAAGTCTATCGAGACGGGTGTCCTCGGCGGCATTTTGATCGGCGCTATCGCGGCAGTGCTCTTCAATCGCTACTTCAAGATTCAGTTGCCACCGTTCCTTGGCTTTTTTGCCGGTAAACGCTTCGTTCCAATCGTGACCGCATTTGCGGCCATCGGTCTGGCCCTGGTCCTAATCTTTGTTTGGCCTCCGGTCGGCCTGAGGATTCGCGGAGCTGCAACGTGGGCAGCATCAACCAGCCCGGGTATTGCGTTCGCGATTTATGGTTTCGTCGAGCGCTTGCTAATACCGTTTGGGTTACACCACATCTGGAACGTGCCGTTCTTCTTTGAAATTGGCCAGTACGTTAATCCAGCCACAGGAGAGGTCATCCATGGCGAGATACAAAGATATTTAGCGGGTGATCCGAACGCGGGAAACATGACTGGCGGTTATCTCTTTAAGATGTGGGGTCTGCCGGCAGCAGCCGTTGCCATCTGGCGTAGTGCGCGGCCCGAGAATCGGGCTCGGATCGGCGGCATAATGATCTCGGCTGCCCTCACTTCGTTCGTCACTGGGATCACTGAGCCAATCGAGTTTGCCTTCATGTTTGTTGCGCCGGTTCTTTACCTCATTCACGCTGTGTTCGCGGGTATTGCTTACTTCTTGTGTGTAGAGCTCGGTATTAAGCACGGGATGACGTTTTCACATGGCTTAATCGACTTTGTACTCTTGTTTCCGAAGTCGACTCACGCCTTGTTGCTACTCGTCATTGGACCAATGTGGGGCCTTCTTTACTACGGCACGTTTCGGTGGTTGATCGTCAGGCTCAACCTAAAGACGCCAGGTCGCGAGGCCGAGGAAGTTGCGAAGGCGAGTTCGATCGCGGTCGCGGGCAATGAGTTTTCGCGTGAGCTGGTTCTGGCGTTTGGCGGCCGAAGCAATATCAGGAACCTGGACGCCTGTATCACTCGTCTGCGCGTCGAACTGAATGATATTGGTGTGGCCAATTCAGAACGACTCAAGGCCTTGGGCGCTGCGGGCGTGATCACGGTGGGTAATTCGCTGCAGGCTATCTTCGGCACTCAGGCGGAGAATATGAAAACAGCAATGGAGGAATACCTGAAGACGGCAGGCCCAGAGGCTGATCTCGCGGAAACGCCACTTGTTCAGGTGACTCCACGAGCTTCCGAGGCCACGCCAATAAAGGTTGCTAATCCCGAAATGTCAAAAAGAGGAGCGCAATTTATTGCGGCGCTTGGTGGTGCTGCCAACATCGAGGAGATTGAATCATGCGCAGAGACCCGGTTGCGCCTTAAGGTCCATGACGAAGGTTCTGTCGATGAGGCGGCGCTCCGTGAGGCTGGCGCCTGGGGCCTCATGCGCGTTGCAGGCCGGACGATGCACCTGCTCGTTGGCTTACACGCAGAGGGCTATGCTAACGAGATGAAGGCGCAAATCGCCGTGAGAGTTGCTTGACTTCGAATCTGCAAGCGGTGAATCTGGATATAAAGTCGCCGACATCCCAATAGACGTTCAAGAGATGGATTATCCGTGAGGACGAACCCGATAGGATCCGGAAAGGTCAATCCTTGAAGAACGGGCAGCGGTACAAGATTCAGAAAATGGTTAAGTGTTGGGCGATCAGCGAGATGCAACAACCGCAATGACGACCTGCTCGTTAATTATTTCAAGTATCTTTTGGTCATGTCAGATGCATTTGCAAGACCCGCTTCGATTGATGCTCCTGCCCCTAATAACAACATTTCACTCACAAGCCGACGCTCCCATACGTTCGTGGCGCAGGCGCTGTGACAGGGATTTGCCGGGTTGATGGCATCATTCCGACATTGGATTGATAATCTTCAGCCCCTCACAGAAGACCCCTAAAGTAACGAACAAGACAAATCAGGAGGAAACCACAATGCATGTACGGCATCAACACGGCCACTTGAGGTCTGTAGAACGGAAGGCTGGTCCACCCGTTTGGGAATTTCTCTGGCGTGAGACTGATCAATCTGGTAACCGAGTACGTCGTAACCGCGTGATCGGCTCGCTTGAAGAATACCCGACTGAAGAGCTGGCTCAGGCTGCTGTAAACGGACTAAGAATGTGCATCAATGAGGATCGCAATCGACAATCGCAGCAACCAGTTTTTGTCAGCGACTTGATCGATCATTATTTGCAGACGGAACTAATGGAGCAAGCTGGTTGGCACGCACATGCGACACGAATTGTCTATCGTCTATTTCTAAAGCAGTGGGTTGGACCGTATTGGGGTTCGACTAACATTTGCGACGTACGCACCATTGCTGTCGAGGCTTGGTTAAAGCAGTTGCGACGCAAAGACGGCGAAGCCCTGGCGAATTCAACAAAAGCGAAAATCCGCAATCTCATGAGCGTACTATTCAATCACGCGATTCGCTACGAATGGCTGGAACAAGGAAGGAATCCAATCAAGCTTGTGCGCCAGAGCACACTTCGACAACGCATTCCCACGGTTTTAGAACCGGATGAGCTCCAGAGCTTACTTTCAGAACTGCAGGCGCCTCATCGACAAATGATACTGCTGGACGTAACCACTGGATTGCGTCGCAGTGAACTATTTGCCTTGAAGTGGAGTGACATCGACTTTTCCAACCTGACGATAGATATCAAACGCTCGGTCTACCAGGGTATTGTCGGAAGCTGTAAGACTGCCGCTTCGCGAACACTAATTCCCTTGTCTCTCCGTGTGGCAGCAGAGTTGTGGTTGTGGAAAGAGACGACTCGCTACGCAGCTCCTGACGATTGGATCTTTGCCAGCCCGCGATCCAAGGGAAGGAAGCCATTCTATCCTGACATGGTGATGGTGAAACACATTCGGCCCGCGGCATTGCGCGCCGGCATTACGAGAAGAATCGGCTGGCACACATTTCGACACACCTATTCGACGATGTTGATTGCGAATGGTGAGAATGTGAAGGTAGTTCAGGAACTGATGCGACACGCCAACAGTCGCACAACACTGGAGGTTTATTCACAGGCAAGATTCAGTGCCAAGCGAGAAGCACAACAGCGGCTTGTCGAACTGATTGTGCCCGAAGACACAAAGATCTTGTTGCAGCGATTAGGTCCGGATGAGAGTTTGAGCGTCACTTAAAAAAACTACTTCACTACCGCGCGGATGGATTGGATCGTTGTGTCATGAAGTCTATCTCGAAGCGGAGTACAACAGCGCGGGTGAAAAACTACGTGGCGTTAGAAATGCGAGTGCGTACAAATCACACCTCAAACATTTCCGAGACTTCTTTGGAAGGAAGAAACTCAGGGATATTTCCATCGCCGAT
>DASTTB010000040.1:0-110903 GCA_035760365.1 Pyrinomonadaceae bacterium | reverse complement strand
AATACTTGCTTCATGTAGCCGACCCGTAAGCAAGAACCGCCCGCCTATTATAGGGTTAATCAGTCACAAGCGACCTGTAGAAATTTTCAAGGTGAGAGAGATTCTGGCTGACCAGCCCACCAGATGAAGATGTGAGTATCGAGCAGAAGTCTCATCCTTGGTCCAGCCAAAATTGATCCGGTAAGGGGTCATCGAAATCTTCGGCTGTCGTAATTGTGCCTCGATTGAGACCGGCAACACGTTTCTTCTTAGACTGCGATACAACTGGAACCAGGCGCGCTATAGGCGTGCCGTGCTCTGTGATAATTACTTCGTTACCGGCCAAAGCCTGCGCCAGCAAATCTGGCAACTTGTTTTGGGCTTCATCGATGCTGACGGTTTGGGTCATAACTTAATGCCTCTCAACTCAGCGAGTATAGCATTCCGGCTTGGCCTCGAATGAACTACGGCCGCCAGTGATGGCGGCCGTATTGATCTTAATGGTCGGGGCGAGAGGATTCGAACCTCCGACCTCTCGGTCCCAAACCGAGCGCACTACCAGGCTGTGCTACGCCCCGAAAAGTAGGCCATTCTAAGAGGCAGTTCGCACGATGGTCAAGCAGCGTGAGGTTCAGCCTGCGAAACTTCAATGAAACACGGATTGAAAGAATGATCGGAGTTCTATCAATGCACGGGCGCGGTGGCTGATCTGATTCTTCACGTCGTCGGATAACTCGGCGAAGGTTTTGTCGTAACCATCAGGAATGAAGAGTGGATCGTAGCCGAAGCCAGAGTCCCCGCGAGGTGCGAAAGTGATTGAACCGTTGCAGATGCCTTCCGATACGTTCAGCACTTCACCGTCAGCTGTCGCGATGGCGATCGCGCACACAAAACGCGCGCGGCGATTCTCGCAATAGTCATTACCAGTTTTGGTGAGTTCAGCAAGCAATAACGCTCGTCGATCGGCGTCACTCGCATCTGCACCCGCATAACGCGCCGACAAAACACCAGGCGCGCCGCCGAGCGCCTCAACCTCCAACCCCGAATCGTCCGCCAGCGCCAACATCCCGGTCGCGCGCGCGTAAAACTGCGCCTTCGCAATCGCATTCTCCGCGTACGTCTCGGCGTTCTCCTCCGCAACATCCACGGACGAAAACTCCTGCAACGAATGCAACTCAACACCCACATCACCGAGGATGAGTTTGATCTCGTGAATCTTTCCGGGATTGCGTGTGCCGAGTAAAAGCGAACGCATGATCTTGATCGCGAACTACAAACCCATGATCTTCAGCGCGAAACTACGTCAGCGCGAAACTACGTCCGAACTCTCCGGCCGCAGGAGCGAAACAAACGTGCTGAACTGCCCAAACGCAGAACGAGTCTTACGTTCAATACCATCAACACCCAATCGCGTCTCCGTCGACGAAAACACATAATCGCGAACCGACGTATTCAGGTTCGCAACTTCCTCCGCATTCAACCTTCGCCCTTGCAGCATCAACAACGTGAGGATGAAATTTCGCAAACGCAGCTCATCGTTCGCGTAAGTCAGAATCGCCGCCGAACTCTCGTGCGCCGCCTTCTTGATCTTCTCGTCGTCATTCAGCGCCGCACTCCGCCGCAACGCGACGAGACACGGCTGCATGTTCTCAGTCCTTCCCAGTAACACGTAACCGTCAGAAAACACCGCCGAGAACTCCAGCTCCGGATCCAGTTCCGCTTGCAGTCCTTCAACGATCTGCCCGTTGTTGGCTTTGAACACCTCCTGGACCAACGAACGCCGCAACCGCGCTTCGTCACTAACACGAGCCACCAACACCGATCCTTCAACTGCCGCCGACGGACGCAACGTCAGCAGCGGCGGCGTCAACGTCGTCAACACTTCTTTCGGATCGCCAATCCCATACGCAGACAAGCTCGACTTCAACAACGAACCAAACAGCACTGCCGGCAACGCGTCGAGCTTCATCGCCACCGCCGAGTCAAGCGAGCGCCACGCCCGCGCCGGTTCCTTACTGCGATAGATCGTCAACGATTGAAAACTCTCCGGCACGAGCTTCCAGAAATCCTGATCGCGCTCCGCCGTTTCAAATGCCGGTTGCAGTCGCGAAACAACCTGCGGCTCCAAAGAGAAGAGATAACGATCCTCGATCGCTCCGCCTTTCGACACCGCCGTCCACGCAACACCGCGCAGTATCTTTCCCGCACTCACCGCCAGCAGTTGTTCCAACTGCCGATCGCCCGGTCCACGGCCCATCAATAACGGCGCCGCCCACGAAAACAACTTCGCCGAGTTCGACGCGGAGATGTAACCAAACCCGAGCGGTTTGTCGGCAGTAAAACTCGATCGCACGCGAACAAATTCCGGATCGGTAACGATAGTCGGACGCGTTCCGCGCCGTGCTTCGAGACAACTACGCACCGCATTCTCAGTATTGCCAACGACGACGAGCGTGCCGTCAACCGCGCCAATGATCTTTCGTTCCCCACCGGCGACGGAACACTCGACGTACTCCGCATCAGCCGATCGCTCAGTGCAATTAGACGCGCCGTACGCAATCTGGGCGAGTTGCTTAACAGCGGCGACGACCGCAGGTTTCGTGCGCCATCTCGACGTGTGAGTCTCCGCGATCAACGCGACTTCCGGACGCACACGCAGCGTCTCATCCTGCTCAGACGCGTTAACGCCGACGACAACCAGCGCGATCTGCGAACGAGCAAAAAGCACCGCTTCAATCGGACCGATGCCGGATTTCGCAGCGGCCATGGTGAACGCGTTTTCCGAACTCGGTTCACTGTGGGTGATCGGCGCAGCCGCCTTCCAGACGTCGCTGTGCTCGATCGCGCGCGCGACATCCGCCGGGTTGTTCAGTTCGACGTAGAGAAGGGAATCAGCGGGTGCGTAGTTTGCGAGGTCCACCGGCGAAGGCCGGTTGAACCACACCCAGGCGGCGCCGCCCACAACCAGCAGGAGCGCCAAAACGAGGAAGGGACGAAGAAACCTCATAGCAAGACAAATGGAGAAATTACTTCGATTAGCATTCTCGGCGCATCTCTGCGACTCTGCGGTAAAGAACCGTCAAACCTATACCGCAGAGACGCGGAGTAACGCTGAGCTAACCCAAAGAGAAAACCAAGACACTATCTGGTCAGGGAATAGCTGGCAAGTCGAGAAGACCTGTGTTACTTTGCGTTCCACGCCATGACCTATCGTGATTTGTCTGCCCAGGCACTAGCAGAACAGGACTACGAGAGTTTCCTGATCGAGTTGGAAAACTCACTGACTGACGGTCGTAAAGATCCAAACGAAGTCGTTCGCGACACTCTGTTCCAGACCTATTTCGGAGTTTCCGAGACGAACCCGGCGAACCTGTCGCTGCCGGCGCGTGCCGCGTATCACACCTTCGATCCGCGTAACATCACGACCGAACCCGAGTATTACTCTGACATCGATTCCAAACTCTACAACCAGCGAAAACCATTTATCTGGTTGTGGCAGATGTTCGACCGCTCGCCGCTGGGGCTAAACGCCCTGTTCGGACATCGTTTCCGGCGAATGCTCGCGCCGCTGATTTTCAAGAGCGTCGGCGAGAACTTCAAATGCTGGCACTTCGTCGAATGGTCGTTTGGCTACAACCTCACGATCGGAAACAACGTCGTCATCCATCGTCATGTCCTGCTCGACGACCGCGGCGGCATCGACATCGGCAACGACGTCTCGATCTCGGACTACGTCAACATCTACTCTCACAGTCACGACATCTACGACATTCAACAGGTCTACACACCGGCGACGCGACTCGGAAACGGCGTCCGCGTGACGTATCACGCTACCGTTCTTGCGGGCACGCAAGTCGAGGATCACGCGATGGTCGGCACGTCCGCGCTGGTCACGCGTGATGTTCCTTCACGTCACGTCGTGGTCGGCATTCCCGCCAAGACAGCGAAGATAAAAGACGAGTCGAAGGTGGTTACAGGCGTTCTCGAGAAACTGGAATCCTGAGCCCTCCACTTCCAGAAACACGGCAATTCTGGTCCAGTCTGCACACTTAACTCACGCGTGCATAAGCAGTTAAACAAAGAAAAATAGCGATTGACATTGTTTGGCGCATTAATGTACTCTCACACAGGTTGACGGGGCATTGTGCCGTCTACCGGGTGCCTACCTGGTTTTCTAACGCGGTCAAACCCGCGAAATCATTGGGAGCACGATAAAGGCACACTTCGCGCGAGCGGAGGTCGCAAAGCCTACGGAAGTTGGGCCGTACCAACTTGGCTGGGTTTCCGAATGTTCATTCCTGCCGCAGATTTCATCAACCGTTCTCGGTTGATATCCAACAGTTCTCTGTTGAGCACCAACAGTTCCCTGTTGCCCAGCAACGGTCTTCCGTTGTCACCAGCGAGGACGCTTCCCATGCGATTTGGTGTCCCGGCCACTAACCCTAATGACAAAGGGATCGCAACCTTGAAACCTACTACTACTGATCCGGTCACTCCCAGAATCGTTAAACGACAACTGCCGCGCGCGCGAAAAGCTCGCGCCCGGCTTCGTCTGCAACACAAATCACGGGTCGCCGTCACGAGGAATAACTAACTATGTTCAAAAGAGGCGCTGGAAAAAAGAACCTCGTCGGTCTGGACATCGGTACCAGTTCCGTTAAGGCAGTTGAACTCGGCAAAAAGGGAGCGAACCTACAGCTTCTCAACCTAGGTTTCGAAAACCTGCAAACCGACACGATCGTCGACGGCCAGATCATGGAGCTCAATAACGTCTCCCACGTGATCTCGCACATCTTCAGCGAACACTCGATTCGCACGACTCGCGTCGCCGCCGGCGTGAGCGGCCATTCGGTGATCGTGAAGAACATCGTGCTGCCGCAGATGAGCACTGAAGAACTCCAGGAGTCGTTCAGTTGGCACGCCGAGGAACACATTCCGTTTGATATCGCCGACGTCAATCTCGACTACGAACTCACCGGCAAATCGTCAGAGTCGTTGCACGTGCTGATGGCCGCCTGCAAGAGCGACAAGATCGCAAACGTCAAACAGGCGATCCAGCTTGCCGGCAAGCAGCCGGTGATCATCGACGTCGACGCGTTCGCGCTTCAGAACTGTTACGAGGTCAACTATCAGCCGAAAGCGGGCGAGGTTGTGGCCCTCCTGAATATCGGCGCCGCGACTATGAACATCAACATCCTCAACGGCACGCGTTCGGTGTTCGCGCGCGATGCTTCAGTCGGCGGCAGCCAGTACACGAGCCTGTTGCAGAAGGAACTCGGATTGAGTTTCGAACAGGCCGAAGGTGTGAAGCGAGGTCTGCCGTTGCCCGAAGGCGTCGAGCCGAGACCGATACAGCCGATCATCGAAGCAGTGTCGGAAACGCTCGCACTCGAAATGAAGAAGACCGTCGACTTCTATCGCGCGACCGCGCAGGAAGGCGACGCGACGATCCAGAAGATATTGCTGGCCGGTGGTGGTTCCAAACTTCCAGGACTCGCGGAGTTCCTCGCGAACCGTTTCGAGATCCCCGTGGAAGTTTTCGATCCGTTTCGCCAGATCGAAGTCGACGAACGAAAGTTTGATCCGGACTACATGCGAGAGATAGTGCCCGAGATGGCGGTCGCCGTCGGCCTGGCGCTGAGAGGAGTGGAAGCATGATCAAGGTAAATCTGCTCGAGTCAGTTACGGATCGACCGCAGGGCGTCGCCGCAGTTGAAGACAAAGTCGCGAGTCCGCGTATGCAGACGTTGTTTCTCGCGTTGACTGTGTTTGGACTGTTGGCGATAGCGATCGGTTACGAGTACATCAGCACACAGTCTGCCTACGCCGCGGCGCAGAAAGAGAACGAGAATCAAAAGCGTATCCAGGCGCAGATGCTCGCGATTCAGAAGGAACAGCAGGAACTCGAAAAGAAGACGCAGGAGATACAGTCGCGTATCGACGCGATCAAGAAACTGCGTGAGTCACAGCAAGGACCGAGTGCCGTGTTGCAGGAGATCAAAGCGCGCTTCGACGCAGTTCCCGGACTCTACCTGACGGCCATCGAGAACAAAGACGGCGAGATCACGATCAGGGGCGAGTCGCCGAATGAATACTCAGTGACGAAGTTTGGACAGAGTCTCGAGTTCTCCGGCGGTATGTTCAGCAACCTGAATATCGAAACGACCCGGGAAACAGCTAAAGAAGGACCTGCCGCGGCGATGCCCGCGCCCGTGGGCGTGCCGGTAGCGGCAAACACTGCCGCGGTTGTGAAACCGGAAGTCGTCGTGTTTACGGTGAAGGCAACCTTTGGCGCGTCCAAAACTCATCAACCAGCGCCGGCGCCGGCAAACCAGGTTGCGATGAAGAAGTAGTTGCCCAGCTTGAGAGAAACCTCCAAAGCCAAAGGATCAATCAGATGAAAATCGGCAAACTCCCAGCTCTTCCCTGGTACCTGCGACTGATGGTGTTCCTGTTCGTCGCGGGCTTCATGTATGCCGGGTTCTGGTACTTCGTTACCAGTGGCACGCGAGCGGAAACGGCGACCATTAACGAGCAGAACGAAACTCTTCGTAAGGGCAATGCCCAGGCGCAGATCGTGTCGCAGAACCTGAACAACTTCAAAGCCGTCTACAAGGCGCGTGAAGAAGAGTTTGCCGAGTTGAAGGCGCTGCTTCCGGAACAACGCGAGCTCACGATGGTCCTACAGGGAATTCAGGATCGTGCTCGTGGCAATGGCCTCGTCCTGACGCGTTTCAACCCGAAGGAAGATCTGCAACAGGACAACTACAGCGGCAAGAAGATCGAGGTCGTGGTAACCAGCAGTTTTGCCGGACTGCGTGCGTTCTTCGAACAACTCGCCCACTACCAGCGCATCGTTTCGATCAGCAATTTCGAACTGAAACAGATCGATCAGCAAACGGCCAACAAGACTGTCGATGCTCGTTTCGACCTGACGGCGTATTACGTTTCCTCCGAACGTTTGCAGAACCAACCCGCCAATGCAAAGGGTGCGGCCGGTGGCACAGTTCCACCTCCGGCTACAGTTCCTCCACCCGCCAAGTAAGCCCCAACTCAAGCGAGAGACGCCCTAGAGGAAGTGAAGATGACAATGATTATGCGCGACACGAAAACATGGCTTGCCAGCGTAGCGTTTACCGCGGTTGTGGTCCTGCTCAGCGGCTCAGCGTCTACGACGATGGCCCAGCAAACCGAGCCGGCCCAGAAACCGGTGAAGCGTACGGTTTCAGGTGGACGGGATCCGTTTAAGAAATACGAACCGCCGCGAGTCATCGTGAAGACTGCGCGCGAAGAGTCGCCGATTCCCACGATTCAGGAACGAATCAATAACTACAAGGCCCAGAAAGCCGCGGCGATGAACGCGAGAATGCCCGCCCCCAAGCCCACCACCGCTTTGTTGCTCAGCGAGATCCAGGTGATCGGAATCTCTCGTTCGCCGAGAGGTTACGCCGCGATCGTCGAAGCAACACCCATCAAACTCACCTACGTGATCTATCCGGGCGAACCGTTCTTCGACGGCCAGTTGGTCGCGATCGAAGACAGCCGCCTGGTGTTTCGTCGAGAGACAGTATTTAAAGACGGCCGTCGTGAGCGAGCCGTCGAGTTCAAATCACTCCGACAACCATCGCAGGTGAACTCGATGACGGGTGCGCCGGCGAATCCGTCAGTCGCCGCGACGAAGCCCTAACGAATTTGGTTTGGTCCTCCCGATCAAGCCTTTGACCCGCGCTGCTGTTCAACCACGGCGCAATTTTTGACAAAACCAGGACAGGCCGCGCTTAGTGCGGCGCGCGCTTTAGTTGCCCCGGCAATCGAGCGTAGTGCGTGGCGGCCCGCGTCCGAAGAATTCCCCTAAGGAGGGAACGATGTCGTATCAGCCTCGATTCAGATCAGCCATCTGGACCACGCTCGTCCTGTTGCTTGTATGGGTCTCCGGTGCAAGCATTGTGGCTGCCCAGTCAAATCAAGTCGCCTCCGGCGGCGCCCAGAACGCAAATGCGAATGGTCCCGCTGCACCGGCTCCCACGCCGCCAGTCGGATTTTCGCGAGGCGCGGAGAAACAGTCGGAACAGGGACGTCAGTATGGACAACCGGGCTTCGTCGGCGAGCCGATCAACCTGAACGTTGTCAACGCCGACATCCGCGACATCCTCAACTACATTACTGAACAGTACGGCGTGAACTTCGTGATCGATGCTTCGGTCCAGGCTGTTCCGGTAACTGTGAACGTTCAGGATGTGCCGTGGAACATCGCACTCGACGCCGTGCTGAAAGCCAACCGCCTTGGTATCGAAACCAACGGCAACATCCTGCGCGTGGCAACGACGGACGTGCTGGCCAAAGAGGCTGAGACGCAGAAAGTCATCAACGATTCACGTTTGGATGCCTCGCCGCTCGTGACCGAATTCATTCGCCTTAACTACGCGCGTGCGTCCGGCACGTTGGCCCAGGCAGCGGGATCGACCGGCGCGTTTTCGGGTGGTTCGACGAACCTCAGTTTCAGTGGTGGAGCTGGTGGCGACGCGACGGGTGGCAGCGGCGATCAAGGTCTGCTTCCAATCATCTCGCGACGTCTTTCACGCCGCGGTTCGATCGAAGTTGACGGCCGCAGCAATACGCTGATCATCACCGACGTTAAAGAGAACATCGACGCGATTCGCCAGTTGGTCGCGATCCTGGACCAGCCCGAGCCGCAAGTCGAAATCGAAACCCGCATCGTCATCGCGCAGCGTAACTTCAGCCGCGACCTCGGCGCGCAGCTCTCGCTCGGCGTCGCTAACTTCGGCCGTTCCGGACTGGTTAACATCTCGACTCTCCCCGCTTCGACTCCACAGGGTACTGGCGGAGGAACCGGTGGCGGCGGTGGCGGCACGGGCGGAGGCGCGGGTGGTGGAAGCTCGCAGGGGGTTCCCGCTGGTCCAAACCCGTTCAGCGTGTTTGGCGGACTTGCTGGAACTCCGCAGCCGACGAACAACCTCGCGGCGGCGGCAGCGAATACAGTCATCGGTCTGACGACTGGTTTGTTTGGCAGCGCGCAAATCAGCGCGATGATCACGTTGGCTGAATCACGCGGCCAAGCTAAGACAGTCGCGACTCCGCGCGTCACGGCTTTGAACAACCGGCCGGCGCAGATCGAAAGTGGTTCGCAGATCCCGGTTCAGACTACACAGGCCGCCAGCGGTACGGCAGTCGTAACGACGACGTTTGTTTCAGTGCCGCTGCGTCTTTCAATCACACCGCAGATCACTGACGCCGGCACAGTCGTGCTGAGAGTCACGATCGAAAACAACACGATCAATACCGGTATCGCCGTCGGTGGCGTTCCGGGTATCGACACGCAGCGCATGCAGTCGGAAGTGTTGGTTCCGGATGGTGGAACGACCGTCATGGGTGGCGTGCTGGCCGACACCGAAGGTGAAGCGCAGCAACGCACACCGGGACTCGCGTCAATTCCGATTCTCGGCAACCTGTTCAAGCGCAAGCTGACGACGCGGCAGAACAGCGAAATCCTGTTCTTCATCACGCCGCACATCTATCGGCCCGATTACAATGGCCGCCCGACTTCAGGCACAGTCACCAACGGTCAACGTACGGTGACGATCCCGCAGCCGGTGCCGCTTGGAAATCCGCCGAGCAATACGCCGACTCCGACGCAGTTGCAGCAACCGGCGCAACCGCAAACTACTCCGTCAACTCAGCCGCAGTTGTTGAGTGCTCCGCTACCGAATAATCCCGCCGGCGCAAATACGGCGAGACCCGGAACGCTGAGCGGTCAACGTCCGTAATTGGAGGGACACCATTAATGTTCAAAGAACTGCTTGAGTCCGTGATTGAACGCACCGAGGGATGCCTCGGTGCGCTCATTATGGGAACAGATGGTATCGCCGTTGAGAAAGTGCTCGGCGAAGCAGGCGTGGAAGCGAACCTGGATGTTGCGGCGGCGGAGTTTACTTCGCTGGTACGAAATGCGCAGCGGGCGGGGAATGATACGGGGCTTGGCGCGTTGCGCGAGCTCGTGATCTCGCTCGAGAGTGCGGTGATGGTGATGCGCGTCTTGAGTCGCGATTACTTCATCGTGCTGGCGATCGCTTCACACGGAAACATCGGCCGCGCTCGTTTTGAGTTGCGCAAAGCTGAATTGAAACTCGCGAAGGAGTTCGCGGTTTAGCCACAAAGAGGCACAAGAGACACAAAGAATACAAAAGGGAACCGGTTAGTCTTTTTCCTTCTTGTTCTTTGTGCCTCTTGTGCCTTTTGTGCCTCTTTGTGGTTAAGGCAGTTTCACGTAAGGCATACCGCGCATGATGATTCGCTGGCGGCGGGCGACGCGGCGTGGATTGATTTGTGGATTAAACACCGTGCGTGGGTTCGGAATCATCGCAGATAAAAACGCCGCCTCACTTGCATTCAACGCTGACGCAGACTTGCGAAAGTAACGCCGCGACGCAGCCTCAGCTCCATAAACTCCGTCTCCCCACTCAATCACATTCAGATAAATCTCGAGAATGCGACGCTTCGTCAGCGCACGCTCCAGCATGACCGTGAGCGCCGCTTCCTGGCCCTTCCGAAAAAACGAACGTTCCGACGAGAGATAAAGGTTCTTCGCCAGTTGCTGGCTGATCGTCGAGCCGCCGCGTTTGAACTCAGGCAGACTGGGTAGCCAGTCGTCGTCCTCGCCCTGTTCCTTCGCTTCTCGCGCGGTTTCTCGTTGCGCCTGTTCAAACGCTTTCTGGATCGCCTCGTAGTCGAAACCGCGATGCGTAACGAAGTTGGTGTCTTCACCCGCCAGCACTGCGCGTTGCAGGTTCGTGGAGATCTTTTCCAGCGGCACCCAGGTATGTTCGAACTTTACCGGCTGGCCTTTGTCAGACGCTTCTTTGGCGCGAATGGTCATCAACGCCGTCGAGGAGGGATTGTTCGAACGCAGGCGATAGATGCGCAAAAACATGACGCCTTCGTAGAGAATCGTCCCTACGATCACGCCAAAGACGACCAGTATTAAGATCCGGAGGATTCTGCGCATCAGCGGGATAATAATCCACTATTTGCGCCGCGGCGCAGCTTTGCGCGTGATGCCACGATAATTAACTTTACCGGGCAACTTCTTGGGGAGTTCAAACTCGTCGGCGACGATGTCTTCGAGGTGTACGGCGGCGGTGCGCGCGTAGGCGAGGAGCGTCATCAGGTTTGGCTCGCGTTTGCCTTGTTCGTATTCGGAGATCCGGCCATAGTGCATCGAGCCTGAGAGTCCCATGCGTTCAAGCAGCTCGGTTTGAGACAAGCCCAACGAGATTCGGATCTGTCGCAGTTTTTCAGCCAGGCGAAGTGGCTTTGGACGCGGGCTGCCCATCAGTCCTGGCCTCCTTTCGACAGGAGACTCGGTAACGTCCGGGAGGTGCGCGTGGTCCAACGGCATTCTATTTTGCAAAGGGTCTTGCATCTACTCGCTGTTGGGAGTAAGATGTGCGCGTTAGGATTTGGCGCCGTGAGTAGGAAGATTCCATGCTCGACGGCGGTGCTCATCACTCGTCAGTGTAGGAGATTGAGCCGCACATTTGGCCGTTGAATTGTCAAACCCACTAGCATCCTAAACGGTCAGGCTCAAATCGTAAACAGAAAAATCTCGGCCTTGGATGGTCCCTGTGAAGGAGGGGCCATTGAGTCCGCGGATTCGGGTGCCCAGAACCGCTTCCGCGGACTCGAAGGAATCGATCTGTCTTGTTTCCGAGCCCGTTACGAATAAGCCTCGCTCTCGACGTCGAACAGTGGCTCGCTACGGACCACGCGCCGCAGTAACAGCGGTTCGTCAAACATCTGTTCGAGCCCGCGTACGATCGCGTAACGAGGTTCGTCAGCAACGCGAACGGCGAGTTTGCTCTGTTCTTCCAGAAACTCAGGCAAGCCTGTGAACAGCGCACCGCCGCCGGTTAAGATCACGCCGCGATCGTAGATGTCTCCCGCGACTTCGGGAGGCAACTCGGCAAGCGTCGTAAAAACTCCCGAAAGCAACTTGCCGACGACATATTGAGCGATCGGATAAAGCTCGCCCGCCGTGATCGTGATTGCCGCCGGTCTTCCAGTTAAAACATCGCGACCGCCGACAGTCGTCTCCCGGGCGAGATCCGACGGCACCGTCGCGGACGCAAGCTCCAGCTTCAGTCGTTCCGCTGAAGGTGGACCAATCGCGAGGCCACGATGGCGACGCACGTGATTGATGATCGCGGCGTCGATGTCCGCGCTGCCGATTCGTTCGGAGCGGCCGTGAATGATCGCGCCGTTGGCGACGATTGCGACGTTCGTCGTTCCACTGCCGATATCGACTACGGCTGCCGCGCGCTCGTCATCCGTCTTTATACCAGCGCCAAACGCCGCCGCCAGCCCTTCTTCCATCATCAACACGCGGCCGATACGCGCGTGTTCCGCGGCACTCAACAGCGCCCGGCGTTCAACCTGCGTGACCACCGGATCGACGCTCATCAATGCGCGCCGGCTAAAAATCGAGATGCCGCTGCGTGCTTCGCGCACGAAATGAGCCA
This sequence comes from Pyrinomonadaceae bacterium, assembly GCA_035760365.1. Taxonomy (GTDB): domain Bacteria; phylum Acidobacteriota; class Blastocatellia; order Pyrinomonadales; family Pyrinomonadaceae; genus PSRF01. Next base: position 98,388 of record DASTTB010000040.1, on the reverse strand, counting down.
GCATCGCGCGCGTGCGTTCGAAGTCGGCAACGACGCCGTTCACTAACGGAGCGACTACAGTTACATCGCGCGCTTCGCGCCCGTACATCTGCCGCGCTTCCTGCCCGACCGCCAGCACCTCTCCGGTGACGTTATGGACCGCAACCAGCGACGGCTGATCGACGACCACGCCGCGTCCGCGCACGTAGATAATGGTTGTCGCCGATCCCAGATCGATCGCGATGGAATCGGAGACCAAATTTCTCAAATCCGGCATTCCCATGAACGCCGCTGTCTTACTGATGAATCCCATGCGGCTCCGATAATAATGTTCTCGGAGCGAAATATAAACAGGGAAGCGCCCGTGATGAACCTCCGGCTACTTCACGCGAGCGGTAAAACGCGGCGAGCCGGGATAAATGACGTCGCCGGGAAGCCTGGCTGGAAGGTCGATGTCATCGTCGACCAGCACTTCCATGTGGACGCCGGCCACGCGGGCATAGGCAAGCAAGACCCTCAGCGGCGGCTCGCGCTTTCCGAGTTCAAACTCCGAGATCCGGCCATAGTGCATGTTCTCGTCCAATCGTCTAACCAACTCCGACTGGGATAGACCCAGGACGTGTCTGATCTGGCGCAGTTTCTTCGCCAGGTTTGCAGGACGAGGGCGACGACGCAGGACCATCAGTGGCTTTGCCTCCTACTCCTTCTAGAGAGTGAAGGCAGTTTACCAGATCGCGTACTCCCAGTTGTAAATAAAAATGCTTGAGGTGTGGGCAATAAGCTGATATTATGCGCTCCCGTTGCCAGTAGGGAGTATACGAGGAGGACAGTTTATCACCATGAAAAAGCGCTATGCATATTTTTCTTCCTTCACGACCGCGGGTGAGCTGATGCCCACCGAAGAAGAGGCGTCGTCCTGGTTGTGGGTGTCACCGCAGTTGCTGGATTGGCCTCATAAACTGCATTGGCTGTGGTCTCACGTAGATTCCCGCAAATCCGTCGCGCGTCTGTGGGGAATCGACACGACCGGCACCCTGATCATCGTCGACATCAGGAAAGATCGCGGTGATGCGCCGGATCCGTTTGGCGATCTGGTACACGAAATCAAAGACTCTTCGACGGACCGCCATTGGACCGCCGCAGCGTTGCGCGAGAAGTGGCGCAAGTGTTGGCTCCGGGAGCCGTTAGAAACTGCTCACGGGCGCAGCGTGGAACGATTACTCAAGCGTCGCGATAACAGCGGCAACCCGCATCCGGTCTTGGTCGGCGTGGTCGCGTCCACGCAACAGGAGTTTCGTCTCTCGGCGAAGGCCCAGAGGAACCTTGAGCATCTGCGGAAACGTTTTGGCGACGAACGGGTGCGATTGAGTGTGATTAGCGGGACTTTTAGCTCGAGAGGACTGCGCGTTCAGTGTGCTACGGCTAATGAACGACTGGGTCCGCAAAGGAGTCGTCGCAGCCCATACTCAACGCGAGTGCGCGTATGGCAGTACGCGCGTCGGTTTGTTGCTCAGTGCTGAGCATCGACCAGGCGAGTGTGATCGGGCATTCAGTGTCGTGCGAAAGGGGTTTGTGACACAGCGGGCAGGTGTCCGGCGAAAGCTCTAACACGACGTAGAGCTTCGCCAGCAACATGATGATCACTTCAGCGCGTTGTCTCTGCTCTTCGGATTCGAACATGGGTCGCGTGTCCACGGTCAATGCAGATTCTAACGCGATCAGTCAATCAGTACTGCAAAGTATTTTCCCACTTCACTCGCTTCAGCAAAGCAAAGTCGGACAGCATCTTTCCGGCGCCGAGCACGACTGAGGTCAGCGGATCGTCGGCGATAAACACCGGCAGGCCGGTTTCGGTGCGCAGGCGCTTGTCGAGGTTTTGCAGCAACGCGCCGCCGCCCGTCAAAACCACTCCGCGATCGATGATGTCGGCTGAAAGCTCAGGAGGCGTACGCTCCAACGCGACGCGCACCGCATCCACGATCGAGCTGATTGACGGATCGAGCGCCTGCCGCACTTCTTCGTCCGTCACCGTGATAGTCTGCGGGATGCCTTCGACGAGATTACGTCCGCGCACCTCCATCGTGAGCGGTTCGTCTAACGGAAACGCGCTGCCAAGCTGAATCTTGATCTCTTCCGCCGTGCGTTCGCCGATCAACAGGTTGTACTTGCGCTTCACAAACTCGGCGACCGCGTTGTCCATCGCGTCGCCCGCCGTCCTGACCGCGCGCGCGTAAACGATGCCACCGAGACTGATCACGGCGATGTCCGTCGTTCCGCCGCCGATGTCGACGACGATGTTGCCGTGCGGTTCCGTGATCGGCAGCCCGGCGCCGATGGCGGCCGCGACGGCCTCTTCAACCAAATAAACTTCCGACGCCTTCGCGCGGTACGCGGAATCTTCAACGGCGCGGCGTTCGACCTGTGTGATCTCGCTCGGAATGCCAATTACGACGCGCGGGCTCACCCACGTGCGGCCGTTGTGCGCCTTGCGGATAAAGTGCTGGAGCATTTTCTCGGTAACTTCAAAATTGGCGATGACGCCGTCTCTCATCGGCCGGATGGCGACGATGTTGCCGGGCGTGCGGCCGAGCATCTCCTTGGCGTCCTTTCCGACAGCCTCGACGGTGTTCGTCACCTTATTAATAGCGACGATGGAGGGTTCGCTGAGCACCACGCCGCGTCCTTTTGCGTAGACGAGGGTGTTTGCGGTCCCGAGGTCGATGGCCAAATCGTTAGAACGAAGCCCGGAGATGAAGGGGAAGGACATAGGTACACCTCAATTGAATAATTGTTGACTCAAGTTCTGCCTGGAAAAGCAGGAAGGATTTACCGCGCCGGGGGCGTCTTTGCGTAGATAACAAAGACAAACAGTATTTAATTCATTGAGGTATATGTGTCAAGAGAAATTTAAGTCAACGTTTCCGCCGCACACGACGACGCCGACTCTTTGACCGGGTGTGATCGGAAAACGACCCGACAGCAGCGCTGCGAAGGCTGTCGCGCCACCCGGTTCTGCGGCAATTCGCACCGTTTCCCACAGTTTTTTCTGCGCCTCGCGAATCTGGTCGTCAGTTACCAGAACGGACTCCGCGATGTACTTCTGAGCGATGGGAAACATCATTTCGCCGACTTGCCGCGGTGCAAGTGAGTCGGCGGCGATGCCACCGGCGGGCGAGTCGACCGGCTGGCCGGCCTGGAGAGCGAGATGAAGCGTCGGCGCCAGTTCGGGTTCGACCGAGATGACGCGCGTTCGGTTCTCGTACCAGGCGGCAACGCCGCCGATCAGTCCGCCGCCGCCGACGGCGATCAACAGCGAATCGAGTTGCGGCGATTGTTCTTCCAACTCCAATCCGAGCGTGCCTTGTCCGAGCAAAGTCTCGACGCCTTCGTAAGCGTGGATGGGAAGCGCGCCGGTGCGAGACATCCATTCTTTACTGGCTTCGAGTGCGTCGGCGTAGCGTTCGCCGGTGATCACTAACTCGGCGCCGTAACGTCGAATTCGATCCAGCTTCGTCGGAGACGCCACCGAAGGCACGAAGATCGCTGCCGGCCGTCCGAGTTTCATCGCCGTGAACGCGACGGCGGCGCCATGATTTCCACCCGATGCCGCGACTACGCCGGCGTCCGGAACGTCGCGAGTCAGAAGATTCATGAACGCGCCGCGCGCCTTGAACGAACCCGAGTGTTGAAACAGCTCGAGTTTGAACACGATCGTGATCGAGTCGAGACCGAAATCCGCGCCGTCGACTTCGAGCACGGGCGTACGACGAATATGCGTCCGGATCGTAGGCGCGGCCGCCTGAATCTGAGTTCGCGAGATCATACGAGTAACAGCGATAACACTGACAGGTGCGGGATCAATCTCACACGCGTGATGCGGCGACGTTCGACGCGTTCGATCTCAAACACGCCGCGCTCATGGTCCACTTTGTCGCCGCGTTGCAGAATCCGTCCGGCGCGGTCCATCAGGAAGCCGGCGATTGTGGTGTAGCCGGCGTCTTCGGGCAAGTCCAGTTGCAGGTACTGATTCGCGTCGCGCACGCTCAACATGCCGTCGAGCACGTACGCTTTTCCGTCTCTTCTGATCTGCTCGCGAACCTCTTCGTCAAACTCGTCGTTGATTTCGCCGACGATCTCTTCGAGTAGATCCTCGAGTGTCAGGATGCCTTCCATGCCGCCGTGTTCGTCGATGACGAAGACGAAGTGAACGCGAGCCGCCTGCATCCGGCGCAGTGCTTCGCCCAACGAGCCGGTGGCGGGAATGAACGTGGGCGGGCGCATGAGACTCCTGAGCTGGAATTCATCGTCACTGAACCTGCCCATGTCGAGATCTTTTCTGAACAGCAGACCGACGATGTCGTCGGGCGTCGAGTCGTAGACGGGCAAACGCGAATATCCGCTGGTGAGAAAAGCGTTTCTCGCCTCGGCGAGTGAGGCGTTGACGTGCAGCGCAGTCACCTGGGGTCGCGGCACCATCGCCTCTTGCACTTCGGCGTCTGAAAACTCGAACACACGATGAATCAACTGTTGCTCTTCGTCCTTGAGCTGGCCGCTTTGGCGCGAGATATCGATGAGTCGCCGCAGTTCGTCTTCCGTGTAAACGGAGGCGTGTTCGCCTGACGGATGCAATCCGAAGAGACGGACCACTTTCGTGCCGGACCAGTCGAGCATTCTGATGGGCCAACGGAAAACTTTGTAGAACGCCTGCATGGGCCATGAGACGGCGAGCGCCACTTTCTCCGCGCGTTCAAGCGCGAGGGTTTTTGGCGCGAGTTCGCCGAGTACGATGTGGAGAAAAGTGATGATCGCAAACGCGATCGCGAAAGAGATCGTGTGCAGCGTCAGCTCTGAAACGCGTCCCCTGAGTGGCTCTTCGAGTAAGTGAGCAAAGACCGGTTCGCCCACCCAACCGAGTGCCAGCGAGGCCATCGTGATGCCCAACTGCGTCGCCGAGATGTAAGTGTTCAGATTGTCGAGCAGTTCCAAAAGCCGCTGCGCACTTCGACTGCCACGCGCGGCCAGCATCTCGATACGCGAGCGCCGCACGCCCACGAGAGCAAACTCCGACGCCACGAAAAACCCGTTGGCAAGTACAAGTATGAAGACGAGCAGAATATAAAGGATACTGATCATGCGAATGATTCTATGTGAAAACTACGGATTGATCTAAATCGCGTTTGTCAACGCGCACGTTTTGGAATAGCATCCTGCCAATTATGAGCACCACTACTCAGAATCTTACCGGCGAAGAGATCGTCGAATTATGTCGCAAACACACGCTTTTTGAATGGTCCGTGCAATCCGCGGTCGATCCGATCCCGGTCGCGCGTTCAAAGGGAATTTATTTCTGGACGCCGGAAGGGAAGCGTTTCATCGACTTCAACAGCCAACTGATGTGCGTCAACATCGGTCACGGCGACGAGCGCGTCATCAACGCGATCAAGGAACAGGCGGAAACACTCGCTTACGCGAACCCGTTCATGGCGACTGAAGTGCGCGCGCGCCTGAGCGCGAAACTCGCGGAGATCACGCCGGGCGACATCGACGCTTTTTTCTTCACCAACGGCGGCGCGGAGTCAAACGAAAATGCGATTCGCGTCGCGCGTCTGTTCACCGGACGTCACAAGATCGGCGCTCGTTATCGCTCTTATCACGGGGGGACCGCGGGTTCGTTGACGTTGACGGGCGATCCGCGACGCTGGGCCGCCGAGCCGGGCGTGCCGGGCGTGTTTCGCATCCCGGATTTTTATCACGGCATTCAGAGAGGCTTTGACACGACCGCAGACGTGCTGGCGCGCACCGCAGAGGTCATCGAACTCGAAGGCCCAAAGACGATCGCGGCGATCATCGTCGAGCCTGTCGTTGGGACCAACGGCATTCTGATCCCGCCCGACGGTTACATGCAGGGACTGCGCGAACTCTGCGACAAGCACGGCATCCTCCTGATCGCGGATGAAGTGATGGCCGGCTTCGGGCGCACCGGCGAATGGTTCTCGGTGGACCACTGGAAAGTCGTTCCCGATCTGATCTGTATGGCGAAAGGTTTGACGAGTGCTTACGTGCAACTCGGCGCGGTCGGAATGCGTCGTCAAATCGCCGACTATTTCCAAACCAACGTCTTCAACGGCGGACTCACTTACAACAGTCACCCGCTCGCCTGCGCGGCGGCGATCGCGACGATCTCGGTCTATGAAGAAGACAACTTGATCGAGAACGCACGTCGCATGGGCACAGTGATGCGCGGTTTGATGGCAGATCTGCAAAGTCGTCATCCGTCGGTGGGCGCGACGCGCAACATCGGACTCTTCGGCATTTTTGAACTGGTGCGAAATCGCGAGACACGCGAACCGATGGCGCCGTTCAACACCGCTGCGCCCGAGATGCAAGCGCTTGGCAAGTTCTTCCGGCAGGAAGGTCTTTACACACTCGTGCGTTGGAACACGTTCTTTACGAACCCGCCGCTGTGTATCACTGAGGACGAGTTGCGCGAGGCGTTCGCCATCATCGACAAGGGATTGGAGATCACGGACCGCGCCGTCAGTTAAGCCGGAAGTTCCCACACGCGAACGGTACCGTCGTCGCTTCCGGTGACGATCTCTTTATCGTCACTGATGAACGCGATCGCGTTGACGCCGGAACACACGCCCACGACGCGCGATCTTCCTGTGTCGACATCCCAAACGCGAATTTTGCCGTCGAGCGACGACGCAGCGATGCGATCGCCTTTGGTTGAAATCGTGAGGCGGACGATGCAGGAACAATTCTCGCCCAGGATGCGCGACTCGCCTGTCTGAATATTCCAGAGACGCACAGTTTCATCCCAGCTTCCCGTCGCGATTCGTTTGCCGTCGGACAGAAAACCCACCGCGGTGATCTGTCGTGTCGAACTGCCGAGCACACGCGCCGTCCCTGACTCGATGTCCCAAAGTCTGATCGCGGCGTTCGTAAGATCACTATCGGCCGCGACGATCGTGCTTCCGTCGGGCGAGAACGCGATCGACGTTGGACCTTTCCACTCGCCTTTCAACACGCGCGAGCTACCCGTTTGCAGATTCCAGACGCGTATCTCGCACGGCGAGTTTGTGCTTGCGGCAGCGAGGCTCTTGCCGCCCGGCGAAAACGCGAGCGATGGTTGTTTGCCGGTGTGGCCCAACAGTGTCGCTTCTTTTGATTGAGCGTCGATCACGTAAACTTCAGAACCCGCCGCGGCTACGATCGATGCGCCGTTTGGCGCGAACGCCAGTGCCGAAACCGGACTTTCGAACCTGGCGAGTATCGTTACACGATCGGTCCATAGACAAACGAGACGATCATCGCCGCCGGACACGATGGAATTATCGACCGGAGAGACGGCGATAGAACGAACGGGTTTTGAGCATTTTCCGACCGGACCGGTAAAGGACCACGAACCTGACGGATTTGAGCCAATATTAGACGCTAGTTCTTCAGCGGGTGGCGACTCAGCACGCGACAACATTCGTATCGCCGTGAACCATGATTCGACGGCCCAACGCGCATCGCCTTCACTCAACGATTGCGCCTTACGCAGTCGTTTGACGAGCAACGCGCGCAGCAGATCGCGTTGCAGTCCATCCTGCGAGACAAGCAGATCGCTGGCGACACGTTCCCTGACGGCGAGCGACAGCAACGAGATCTCTTCCTTGTGTTCGGGACAGTAATCTTTCAGCAGATTTTCGCAGAGTTTCGCGTCGGTGAGCGTTGAGCGGCCGTGTTTGATCAGGATCTCGCCGAGTTGTCGCGGCACGTCCTCAGCAAAGCGCTTCAAGACCAGATCTCACCCTCTGCGTGGCCGAAGTTGATCCTCGTCCCCACGGCCAGCGTCACGCTGCGGCCGGGCGAGACGTCCTTGACCTCGCCTTTGTTGTTCGTCGTGGACCACGTTTGGATCGAAAGGTTTTTCAATCCCCAGATCGACGGGTCGGCGGGATGCTTTGTCACGGCGGCGATCGGGTGGGTGAAATCGTATTTCTTCTCTTCGTCGATGTGATGGGCAAACAGTAGCGTGTCGTGATTCAGCATCACGAAGTTGCGACCGATGCGCACGCGCGGCGGCAGTCGAATTTGATGACGGCACGACCAGCAGTGGCGGGCTTCGTTTTCCGGCGCGTCCGGATCGTGAAAGTTTTCGGCGTTACAGTGCGTGCAGTAGATGATCGAGTCGCGCAGACGGACCATCACCGCGCGCCAGTTGCTCTCGCGCACGCGTCCGTGTTGCGGATCTTTGATTCCGTCAGTGAACGCCTTCGTGAAAAGGTCGCGCAGAAACCGTGGATAGACGGTCCAAAACGCCAGCGCGTTCCGATGATGCTGCGGATCGGGCGCGTTTGAAACGTCAACGGGATCGAAGATGAACAGCGGCTCCGTTCCGTAGAGTTTCTTCATCGCCGGCAGATCGAGACACTTGATCGCCAACTCCTTCTTGCCTTCGAGCGGGTGATGCATGACGAACATGTAGAACAGCAACACCGCGAGCGAGAAGAGATCCGTTTGCGTGCTCGGAACTGCCTCGCCGCGCACGATCTCCGGCGCCATGAAACGCGGCGTGCCGTAGACGGCGCTGCGCGACTGATTATCGACGGCTACGTTGTCGTTGTCGCAGATCAGGATCTCGCCGGTGTCGGGATCGAAGAACGCGTTGCCGAACGAGATGTCGCGATAGCAGAGACCTTTCGCGTGAAGCTGCAAGTAACTGTGCGAGAGCTCGAGACCGGCGGTAGCGAGGGCGCGAAAGCTCGGTTCGATGCGTCGTTTCATTAAATCGACGATACTTCTGAAGCGCTTGTCTCTGAGCGGCATCACGTAACCGAATCCCGCGGTTGACGTCGCGGTGGTGAGTTCGGTGGGCCAGAGAAAGCGGTCGCTTGGTGGACCCATGCGCACGAGTGTTTCGAGTGCTTTCTGTTGGTCCGCTGTCGCTGACGCCGGGTAGTACCACTTGAGTGCCACGGGTTTGCCGTTGAGATTTGCCTGGTAGACTTCGCCCTGCCCGCCGCCGCCGAGAAACTGCTTGACACGACAGTCGAGTCGCGTCGAAGACGTACGCACTTTCTGAGCGGGTTTGAGGATCTGGTCCATCTTATTTATCGAGTGAGCAAAGTATCCCGAGCGTTACGTCGTCGCCGCTTCCGGCGCGAGTCGAATCGCGCAGCCAGCCTTCGAGATCCTGTTCGACACGCGCGAGGCCGTTCTCGTTGATCATCTGCAACAGATCCGATCCGACTTTGAAAAATCCGGCCTCGTCGCGAAACGAGTTTGGATAACCGTCGGTTGAAAGAAGAATGAGAGCCGGCGGCGACGTCGCGCGCGTGTGCAGTGGTTGAAAGTTCACACGAAAATCGCGCCACGCATCGGCAGCGCAAAGGGAAGTGGTCTCGTTGCCAAACAGTCGCTCGTCTTTCGCCATTGGCCGCGACACCTCACCGCGATCGTTGACCGTGAGTATGTCGCCGTCTCCCAGTTGCAGGTAGATGACGAAACGTTCGGTCACAGCCGCGAGCAACACCGTCGCGCCGTACGCAACCCACGACTCCGCGCGCGAACTCTCATCTTCCGTCAGCGGATCCGTTTGCAAATGTTCATTGACTGCTTCGGTCCAGTGTCGCACGAGCGTGCGCGGCAGCCATTCTTCCGTCGCGTGTTTTATTAACGACAAGTTATCGAGATCGGCGTGGCTGTTGAGAAACTCGTCGATCAGCTGCGTGCCTTTTTCAACGGCCAGCGCCGCGCCGATGTGACTCCGCGAATATCGAGCACTGCCGTGTCCATCCGCGACCGCGAGCACGACTGACGAACCGCGCCCCGACGCAGGCAGCCAATGAATGGCATCCTGGTTTGGCAGGCCGTTGCGTTCATGCGTGGCTCCGCGAACAGTCCGGCCAACAACTCGCCACTCTATCGACATACCTGGCGCCATGCTTGGACCATTACCCGGAGATTACCAAACGTCATCGGCGGCGCCTGTACCCGAATCGGGAATGACAGGAATCGGAACGTTGAGGCCGGGCGAAGAGTCGGCGCTCTGGCTGGCCGGTGAAGATGCGGACTTGAGCACCGCGGTCGAGACCCAGCGAATGTACTTCGTCAGTGCTTCCGGATTGTTTGCTTGCAGAGGTCGCAGCTCCGGGTTCGCGATGAACTTCTTCAACACTTCCTGGTCGGCGTCTTCGCCGATCGCGATGGCGATGCGGACGGCTTTGCGTCCCCACGGCTCGTTCATCAGAGCTTGCAAGCCGGAAGTGAAATCGTCGGTAGGTTGACCGTCGGAGATCAGGACCAGCACCGGCGGTAATGCGCGATCCGTCATCGGCGGGATCTTGAGTTGATCGGCGACGAGCGTGAGCGCGCGGCCCATCGCTGTCACACCGCCGGCGTTGAGATCGTCCCACTTGAAATCGGCGACGTCGGTCGGTTGCGACACGTGCCACTGCGCGCCGTCGGAGAATCGCACCGCGCGCACGAGCACCTGCGCGTTCGGGTTCTCGTCGGCGACCTGCTGCATGTTGGGGATGGCTTCTTTGATCGCCGTATTCAACGACTGAATCTTGCCGTCCACCGCCATCGAGCCGGAGCAGTCGGCAATCCAGATAAAGTGCAGCGGGCGAGTTGCTAACTCACCGCCGGGTCGCATGGTCATCTTGGCATCGTCTCCTGGCGCATTGTAAGGCCTGTTGTTCTAACAGCGGAGCAAAATCTTTGGGTTGTGTTCTTAATTGAAAGACCTCTCTGCGTCCCTCTGCGTCTCCGCGGTTATGCTTACTTTTACGGCAGAATTACCGCAGAGACGCAGGGACGCAGCGTTAAATTGGGACACCACCGAATTCTTTGCATCGTTATTTACGAACGACAACCTCCCAACCATCTTCTTCCTCCGCTGCCGAAGGACGCTCGACGCCGGAAATGTCGTCTGGATCTTCCGGAGCGACAATCCCGGTCACGCGATTCTGATTTGGGATATCCCAGACGTCGTCGTCCTGATGGGCCATGTAACGTTGCTCCCACATAACGACGATCTCGAGATCGCCGTAGGTCTCTTGCAACCTATCAAAATCCTCCTGGCACTTCGGACACGGACTATGATCTGAATAGACGTAGAGTGTCGGCCGAGGCACGAACCCCTTCGCATAACGGATCGCGGGTATCGCGCGTCGCGCCTGTTTGATCAGGTAGTACTCGGCGCAATCGACGTTGTAGCTGGTGAGACGCACGGAATGATCGGGATACATTCGGCCGCCTGCATTCGACGGGTTTCCACTCAAGCGCGCGCCGAACCTGACGACGGTGTTTGCGCCGTCGCCCGATCGATAGACAAGCACGGCATACGCGGCGAACGTGTTCGCCTTCGTCACTTTCCTGCGGTTGGACGCGGGGCCTTTTCTGTAAGCCGCCGCTCGTAGCCACTCTGCGGCAATCGCCGCCTGAGCTTCAGCACGGAACGCGGCCGGCCATCCAGCATCCTCCCACGGATCGCCGTAATATCCTTGAATCGTGTTTGATCTGAAAGCCGGTTGACGAGGTGGAGCCGGTGCGGTCTTGCGTTGCAGGATGTGATCGCCGGGGAACCTGGCGACGTTGGCGAGCTTGGCTAACTTCGCCTGGGCCACGTGTCTTGACGGCGAGCTGAACGAACGAGAGGGACGCCGCGAAACGTGCAATCCGGCAGGGGTGGGAATTGAGGGTCGAGGGTTCATTGTTTATGGTCCATTGGTTTGGTGGGAGCGGAAGCTTCACGACTTGTTTTTCTTCCGCATGTGCTCGCCTTTGATGATCTGCTGGTACGAGTAGAACTGGTCCATCGGAAGGTTTGCCTGTTGGGCATCGTCGGCGCTCGGTTGGTAATGGCCGGAGCCGTTGGACCACCATTGGAGTCTGCCGTTATTGAAGGAGATCTCACCGGCATAGAGCACCTGTTTGCCTTCGGCGATTGAAGGATGGCGGTAGCGGTTGTGCAACAGCATCTCGCCTTCGCGTGTGCGGACGAAGTTGTACTGTTGGTTAGGAACGTTGACGCCGTGACTGTCTACGCGATGGAGGCGGTACTGATCGGCAAAACTGTTGAGACGAAAAATATTGGTTGGATTGACTGACTCGATCGCGCCTGGATGGAGGTTCGGATAGAACTTTACCGCCTGCACGACACGTGAAGTGATCGCCTTTTTCAACTGCACGCCGTTGTTAATGTTCGGACGTTGGGCGGAAACTTTTGCGGGTTGAGGCGGCGCTGGTTTTGCTTTGGCTTGAAGGACTTTGGGCACGGGTTGAGGACGATAAACGTGTGGCGTAGCCGGATTACTTTTTTGTCCGGGCACGTTTTTCTGCTGGTTCAATTTTGGTAACAGCGGTTTTGTTGTTTTCATCGCCGATGCTTACTCCGCTTCCTCGCCGCGGAAGGCATATTCGCATCCACCCGGACATTGACCGCGCCACTTAGGTTGGTTCTCGTAGACTCCCTTGTGGCCGCCTTTTTGACTGTTACACTGCGTGCAGGACCATTGCATGTTGTCCGGGTTATCGTAGTTGTTGTAAATGGCGACGGCGTCCTGCTTGTAACAAGCTGTCCAATGATTTGTGCCGTCGCAAATTACGTATAGAGTGATTCCGGATTGGAGTTCCGCAAAATCGTTTTTGTGATCGATTCCGTCCGCCGCGCCCGTACATGATAAGTTCTTCCGCACCTCACAACCGCCGCCTTTCGTCGGCGCCATTGCCCCGCTGATCGTTGCGCTCCACGACAGACCGCTGCGCGAACCATCCCAGATCAGATTTCCCAGACTGTCCTTTGCCGGTGTGTGGCCAGGTCTGATCCCGCCGCCGCTCTTCGCTTGTAGCCGCGCCGATCTTGCACCCTTGCGGCCATACGGCGACGCTTTTGCTTTCGCGCGTTTCGAGGTCTTCTCGGGAGCGTAGGAAGCGTATTGTTTCTCGTAGGGGTTCTCTTCCATGCGCTGGATCGTTCGCGGGGTCGTCGTGATCAATTTAGGCTGTACGATCTTCTTCGTCGTTGGACGATAGACGGGCGGCGCGGCGATCTTTGACCCAGTCTTGAACTGGGCCGTTCTTGCTTGCACGACGCGTGGAGCAGGCAAAGCCGTCGGCGCAACTCGCACCGGCGCTGACGTCGCACGCTGCACCACTTTCGCCATCCCGGGCCTTGCCGGCTTCCCTGGTTGTTTGGTCATGAAGTTTTTAAAGTTTCCGCTCCATCATCGGATTCCCGCGTTGCGATCGCCCAACGCTCTTGAAACCCTGACGTCGATACATCGCCACTAACGCTTGCGATGAGATTCCATGGTCCGAAGGCCGCGCTTCCAAACTCAGAGACTTCAATCCCTGTCTCCGAGCCGACGCGACCGCCGCGTCAATAAGCTGCCCCGCGACGCCGCGACGGCGATGTTCCTGATCGACTTTGAGATTCGCGATGTGTCCCTTTCCTGGTCCAGCGGAACGAATGTCGACTGAGCCGGCGACTTGTCGCGTGCCGCTCAATGTTGCGCGAATCTGTTTACTGCGGCCGCTGAGCGGAACCGGAGGCTGAACCGCGTATCTCCCATTGACGGGCGCTTTCGGTGGACCAGGCCGATTAAACTGAATGGCAGGTTTAACTGGCGGCTTCATTTTCTTACTCCTTCTTACGCACAACCTGCGTCATTGCCGCTTTGACTCCCATGCGATCGGCTTCGGCCTCGAGTGCGTGGTCCTGGACTACCGCGACGCCGCCGCCGAACGGATTTCTAACGCGGCCCGCTTTCTGTTGCAGCACGTGCCAGAGCTCGTGGCCCAACAGTTTCTGACCCTGGATCGTGTGCGGGTTGTATTGGCCAGGCGCGAAGTGGATGTTCGTGCCCCACGTGTAAGCGATCGCGCCGAGCGCGGTGGCTTCGTGTCCGACGTGAACGCGGACGTCGGAGAAGTCGGCGCTGAATGCCGTCTCCATCTTTGTGCGTACGTCGGAAGGAAGCGGCAGGCCGCCGGCCTTGGGCCGTAGCGGAACGCGAAAGGCCTCGACGCCGTTACCGCCCTTGCGTTGGATCGTCGGTCCGGAGGGAGTAATGCCGGCGTTCAGTCTGTTGTTCCACAACTTGAGCCGCGCTTGTAGTGCGCGATTGCCGCCGATGACGTGCGCCTGTAAGACTCCCGAGCTGGCGCTGGGGACGTGAGGTGAGTAAGCGGGGCGCATCTTGGGTTGCACGGCAGTGGCTGATCTCGGTCTGCCACCCGAAGGTCTGTTTTTTCCTTTCATCGCAACCTCCTTTGTTTGGTTGTTAACCCGTGTACTTCTCCGCGAGAAGCCGGTTCACACTCTTCAGGTTTTTCTTGGTGTCAGTGCGCATGTCGTCGTCGGAACTCCAATCGTCGGATGGACCAGGCGAGAGACAGTTGTAGTAAGTCTGCTCCTGGGCCGATAGGTCCGTAATATCTGAGTCGCCGTTGAAAACGTCGTAGAAGCGCGCCACCATTTCGCGGCCGGACTGGGCGGCAGGGATAAACTTGTAATCGGCAAGGAAGTGGTTGAAGTTTTTCGTACCCGCCGCGATAGCCCGCAGCATAGCACGATAGATTTTGGCCGCTCCTTGTTTGCGCCATTCTTCCGCGAGATAGACCGTTGAGAAGATCATGGCGGCGGCGCGTTTCTCCTTGAGCGACTTGAACGCGCTGTCATTCTCGGCCAGTAACGCCGTTGCGATCTGCTGATCGGACAGGCCGCCGCTGCGCAAAGCGCCGACGTAATCGACGTACGCATCGCCGACGTCTACATTGCCCCACTCTTTCTTGTTCGAACCGAGTTTCGGAGCGCCATGGTTGTGAAAGGCGCTGACGTGGCCGGTTCCGAATGGAGTCGTAAACGTGACGCCATGAGTGGTGTTGGTCCAGTTCTGATAAACCCCGAAGTTGTTATAGGCGAATGGATTGGTTGGCCCGGTGACGGTTGCAAAATCGGCCGGCTCGGCGATGGCCCAACGCGCGTTGTTCAGGTTCCAGGCGTCGAGCAGTCCTTTACGCTTGGTCTTGTCGTTAGCGGTGTTGTTGACGTAGTCGGTCACGGTCTGGTGGGTTGCGGTGATGCCGATACCGTTTTTGTTGGCATAGTCCTGCGCGTCAGCCTTCTGCCGTTGAATCGTGCGCGCGGGACGAGAAGCAGCCGGACGCGCCATTTTCGCCTGGGCAGCGCGTGCAAGCAGTGGGTGAGAACTCGGCGGACGCGATACGGTTTTTGTCTGAACAGTCGCTTTTGGACCGTGTTTCAGTTCTTTTCGTTGGGCCACGATGGGTACTGGTTGCGGCCGATACACGGGCGGCGCTTTCGCTCCGGCCTTCTTTGTTTGCAGCACTCGCGGAACAGATTGCGGCTGGTACGCGGGCGGTGCGGTTGGTGGTTTCCTGTTGTTCGACTTCATGTTTGCTTGTGCTTACAACGATCCGATCGGGCGGACAACGGCCTTGATCTTTTCCTGTTTGGTGAAATTGGTGGCGGCGTTTTCCGCCTGTTGCTTGTCGGAGTACGCGCCGATGCGGACTGCGAACCACTGGCGTGCTTCGGCGTCGCGTCCTGAAAAGTACGAAGGCGAGTAACCGCGGCTCTCCATGCGTTTTAGTAGATTGTTTGCCTCGTGCTCGTCGAGAAAGACGCCGACCTGGACCGTGACGTATTCGGGATCGGTTTCGGCGGCAGTGTTGGTGGCGTCCGCTGCTGCTTCCTGAATGACACGGATCTCGCCATCGTTGGGTTGTGTGGATACTGCTTCCGGTGCTGCCGCGGCCGTTGGTGCTTTTGGTTGAGCAGCAGCAGGATCGACGACTTTCTTTGGCGCGCCGGGTTTAGGGGCAGGCGCTTCTTCCTCGGCGAGCACAGGTTCTTTTGGCAACGCGTCTTTCTCGTTCTTCGCCGAGGCGGAATGAATGGCCGCCGACTCCGTCGCCAGCCAATACGAGCCGATGACGAGCCCGCCGATGAACAGTAAGAACGCGAACACGATTGAACCTGCGATCAGCGAAAGCACCGCGGTTTTGTTTAGTGAGAATTCGTAGTTCATGGTCTTGATCCTGTTTAAGGAATCATCACAGTCGTTTGCCCGGGGTTCGTGATCTGAATCACTCCGGCGTAGGCGCACATCAGTTTCGAATCGCTGTTGAGAGCCGGCATGTTGGCGATCAGGACCGTGGGCGATCCCGGTGCCCACGGCGCAGGGATCACGGGAACGCAGGGCATCGGCGTCAACGCGCCGAGCGCGGCCGCGGTTGCTGCCGCGACCGTCGGATTCGCCATCGACGAACACATGCCGAAGGGCATGATGTTAACCATCGGCTTGTTATCCATGATGTTGGCGTCGGGCGTGCCGGTGAGCGTTTTCTTGTCCGGTAACACGACGAGCGAACTCGGCGCCGCGCCGAAACTGCACTGCAACATCGCGCCCATACAAACCTGAAATCCCACGGTCGGTTACCTCCTTAGTTGATCTTTACGAGCGAGCCCTTGATCGTCGTTATGCCGCCGCTTTCGACGGTCTGCGAAGCGTTACCCTTGCTCGTCATCGCCATCTGCGCTTCGTGTGTCATGGACTGTCCGGACTTGATCGTCACCGATCCCGTCACATCAATTGTTAGATTGCCAGTCACCTTTAACTCATAGTTGCCGCTGATGGTCTGGGTAAAGTTCCCTTTGTTCGTATGGGTTTCGTCGCCGGTGATCGTCAGGTCGCGCGTGCCTTTGACCTCGTAAGTCTCGTTTCCGGTTTCGACCTTGAATGTGCGATTTCCTTTGGAGACGACGTAAGTGTCGTTGCCTTCCTGGATCGTCGTCGATCGATCCTGCTTGATCGTGTTCGTTTCGTTGTGCAGCACACTCTTCGTGCGATCGTTTTCGACGACGATGGTCTGATCTTTCTGCGCGTGGAAATAGAGCTCTTCCGAGTCTTTCTTGTCTTCAAAACGGATCTCGTTGAAGCCGTTGCCGCCTTTCGACGAGTTGGTTTTGACTGTGCTCTTCGTCTGTTCATCGGGCAGCGTGTAAGGGACGACCTGGACGTTGTTGTAGACCGCGCCGGTGACGAGTGGCCGATCCGGATCTCCTTCGAGATAACTCACGATCACTTCCTGTCCGATGCGCGGCAGAAAGATTCCGCCCCACTGCTTGCCGGCCCACCCGTAATCGACGCGAATCCAGCACGAACTGTTCTCGTCGTTTGTGCCGAGCTGGTCCCAGTGGAATTGCACTTTCACGCGGCCATACTTGTCGGTCCAGATCTCCTCGCCGGACTTACCGACGACGACGGCGGTCTGTGTTCCAGAGATCCTTGGCTTCGGCGTCACACGCGCCGGACGGAACGGAACATCCGCTGGAAAAGCAGTGAACGTGTTTGTATAGCTCTCCTGAGTCGCGGCGTGTGAGACTGACTGCAACACGTAAGACTGATTCACATCAGCGCGATAGTGATCCTTCAGTTCAAACTTATGTCCGGCGACAAACGCGCGCACGAAACCATCGCCGCGAATGATCTTTCGCGGTTGTTCGAGTGCGTCGAGACGAAGATCGGCGCGCTTCTGTCCCGCGTCCTTCTTTATGAAACCGCCGGGATACTCGTAAACCTTGTAAGCCGGCGTGTCGCTCTGCGAGTCGGATTTGAGATCCGTGTTCGGCGTCTCGAAGTTGTAATCGTCGTGAGTGTACGCGCCGCTGACGACTTCTTCCTCGACAGTGCAACGCGTGATGGCGAGATCCTGCGTGTGGTCCACCAGCGATTGGCGGAAGTAAACGGACGTCGACTCGAGCCCGGGGCACGTCTGGTGTGCATCGGCATCGTCGCCCATCACGAGCGTGTGCTTGTCTGAACTGTGTTCGAAGAAATAGAAGATGCCTTCTTCTTCCATCAGGCGCGAGATGAAGTTGAAGGCTGATTCATTGTACTGAACGACGTAATCGCGCGGATCGTAAGTCGCTTTTAGATCGTTGCGGAAATCGGTGAAGCCGAGTTCGGAAAAGATGGCTTCGATGATGTCCGGCACGCTCTTGTTTTGAAAAATGCGGCAGTCGCTGGTCTTTGTCAGCAACCAGAACCACGGATGAATGTCCGCGAAGTAACGCGTGAGTCGAAGGTTTGTCTCTTCCTGAACGAAGCGGCCGACGATGCCGTTGAGATGGTGCTCGGTGTCGTTGCCGAGCGTGAGGGTGATCGTCACACTCTTGCCGACGATGGCTGAGAAATCGATGGCGTTATCTTCCGAGACCATCTCGAGCCTGAAGTTGTAGAGACCGGAGATTCGCTCTTCGCCACTGAAGGCGCGCAGCAGGAGCTTGTCCTTTCCCAACGGCGTCGTGACTTTCAGCTTCAGATTATCCTGGATATAAGAAGGCATCGTTTTTACTCGAAATCGTTGTAAGCCATTTCCTCGTCTTCGCAGGCGCGATAAGCATCGATCGTTCGCTTGATGCTCTCGTCCATGACCGCCGCAAACGCGAGATGTTCGCGTCTCAGCACCGACAGTTCACAATCACTCAACGCCAGCGCGGTCTCACTGTAAGGCTTGGTGGTGAGCAGCGCGCGCTCGCCGAAACAGTCGCCCTCGGTCAACACGCCGATCACCGTCTCCTTGCCATGTTCTTCGCAGCGCGACAATTGCACTTTGCCGCGGCGGATGACGTACATCTCGTAAGCGGGACTGCCCTGCAACATCAACACTTTGTTCTTCGCCACCGTGCGGTTCATCAATCCGAGCAGCTTCGACTGCTTCGCGCGCGGCAGTCGATGCAGAATGCGGCTCTTGATCGATTCCGTGCCCGATTGCAACGCTTCGGGCGTGATCACGATGTACGGGTTTTCCGCGACGGCGTGTGGACGATGTCCGTTCCCGTTGACTGGAATCTCCGGTGCTGGACCAAGCCACGACGTCCACGACAACGCCGGCTCCGCGTCGGAATTCAACTCGACCGGCGGAATCTCATCGACCTTGAGAATCAATCGCACGTTGAAATCAAACTCATCGTTGACGTAGAAGCGAACCAGATCGTGAAGCACGCCGAAACGCCATTCGGTCGGTAGAAAATCCTTGAAGTCCTGCAAGCCGAGTGGGCCAAGCTGGATCTCGAAACGCGCATGTTGGTCCCAAACGCGCGTGCCTAACACGACCGGATCTCGTCCAAGACGCTGATTCGTTCCCGACTCGCCGATCCTGGTCCACTGGCTCTCATCAAGTTCACACCACTTGCCGACGAATTGATGAATCTCGACGTCCACTTCGAAGTAATCCGTCAGGATGCGCTTGAGTCCCGCCATCGAGCGCGGTTGTTGCGCGAGGATTCCCGCGTAATGAAGCAGCGCTCGATCGCGGATCTGCATTCGACCCTGCAACCGCGGCGTTCTCATGCCGATCAGCGAATACAAATAACGAGCGACGAGATCTTCGCCGGGCGCGGCCGAGCCGAGACCGACGCGATGATGTTTGCGAATGCGGTAAAGCAGTGAGACTAAGCGGTGATTGAAGATGTCGAGAAAATCTTCGAGCGCTTTGTCGTTGTGCTTTGCACGTTGCAGGACGAGTTCGGTGCTGGGAATGTCGAGTGCGCCGAGACCGCCTGCGAGGCCGAGAAAGTTGACCGTCATCTCGGCGGGCGTCTTCGGTTGTTCGCGTTTAGGGATGTCTTTCGTGCGTTTGACGTGGGCGATGTCGCTGGCAGGGAAGGCGAGTTTTACGGCGGATCGAAAATGGATGATCTCTTTCGTCGGATCCGCGCCCTGGCCCGGCGAAAACAGTCGTTCACCGCGATGCGTGTGGATGATCTCGAGCAGCCGGACGGCCTGGAAAAAGTCAAAGCGATATCCCTCGGCGAAGAGCCAGTCTTCGACCGCCGTGTATTTTCCCCAGCCGTACTTGTTTACAGCAGGATCGCTTCGCCCGCCATCGGCTCCCATTGTTTCCAGATCCCTTCGCGCTGTTTGCTCTTGATAACTAGTTGCGTGAACGAGTTGAGCGCGGCATAAGAAGCGAGAAATCGATTCAACACTGCGCCAAACAGATAACCACCACTGCCTTCGTAAAATTCTTCGTCGAGAACAAGTGTCACTTCAGTGCCGCGACAGAAACCGCGCCACGGTTCCGCGCCGACATGACGCATGACTTTGCGGCACGACATCTCTTTCATGCCTTCGATCAGTTGATGATGAGACTCGGAGAGACAGTAGAGCCGCAGGATCTCCTTCAACGCCGGCAAGCTGTCTTTCCCGTCCGACAACGAAAGGTGATTGAGTGTCAGGTGTGAGATCAATCGCCAGGCCGTCGAGCCTCCCAATGGCGGCGGCTCCGGTTGCGTTGGTTTACCCAGACAGACGATCGGCCGGTGTTTATCGAGGGGTACGTGCAGGTGTTCCATTTGGAAGACCGCGCCGACCGGAAGCTCCGACGGAAGATCTCGGTTCGTACACAACGTGTGCGCGTACACCGTCTGCATCGCCGGTTTACTCGGATTCAGATCGAGATCGAGAAACGAGAGGACCATCTCAGTGCCGACGAGATCCTTGCGTTGTGCGGGCACACGGCGCGCGTGCCAGAACGCTCGGTGATCCGACGACTCGAGCCGATGATTGTAGGAGTAAAACGGTTCGAGACGTTGCGTCGTGTCGGCGTCGTTCGAAGACGCAGACACCGAAAGGATCGAATGAATCTCGGTTGTTCGTTCGCGGCGTTTGTCCGGGACCAGCGGGTACTCGAGACTGCGATGATCGAGACGAATCGGTTCCGTCGTCTTGGGAAACAGGTTGATGATTGGCGTGCAGCCGAGACAGAACGTGTTCTCGTCGACGACGAGATTGTCTTTGGGCCGTCGTTTGAGCAGGAACAGGATCTCGATGCCTTCGGCTTTGTTGGTGCTCAAGAAGTCGAACAGCGTGTTCGTCGAGTGACGTCGCTCCGGGTTGAGTTGGTCGAAACAAAGATCGAAGAAGAGATACTGTTTCGGAAACGCGAAGTACTCCAGCAACAGCATGTATCCCGGATGCACGTTGGGCGGGTGCGGCAACATATCGTCGTACGATTCGAGCCCAACTGGTTGAATCGCATCCGCGCCGAGGAAGATGGGCGTCGCCACGCCAGGGATTTGAATCGCGACGTCGTAAACGTCGCAGAACAGCAGTTCGTACAAAGTGTGGGCCGCCATCGGATCGCTGTTCAGGTAAAACCGCAGACGATCGATCGGCAGTTCGTTGAGCTTGCCGCCGGGTAGACACTCCACTCTCAGTCGCAACGCCGCGACGGCTTTGCTGTCAGCTTCGATAAAGCTCAAGCGACGCGTGCTTTCGAGCGCTGCGCCGGCGATTTTCAGGGGCCACAGTGTGACCGGGTAACAGGTGCGAAAACGACAGAGCACGCCGTTTGCGGCGTCGGCGAAAAGGGAAGTGTGACGATCGATCGTAAAGCCCGTGGTCATCTTTCCCTGTTCGGGATCGATGTTGAACTGTGCGATCGCCATCGACGGGATTGGGCTCGTCAACTGCGGATAGAGAATGTTGAGTAACGCGCTCGTGATGTCGGGAAATTCGCTGTCGATCTCGTGTTGCAGACGGCCGGTGAGAAACGCAAATGCTTCGATAAGCCGTTCGACGTGTGGATCCGCGCACTCGTCACGGCCGAGCTCCAAACGCTTCGCTACTTTCGGATAACGCTCTGCAAACACGCCACCCATGCGACGCAGGTAAGTCAGCTCCGACTTGTAATACTTCAAAAGCTCTTCGTGGCTATTGGCTATCATGGAGTTGGGCCGATCCGCTCTTGTTGTTCAAGGTGACGGGGAACGAAACGGGTTCGGAGTAAAGACCGACGACCAGTTCCGCGCTGATGTTTAGCCACAACGCCGACTCGGCACTGAACACGGGTCCAACCTCCACGCGGACCTGACGCAGGCGTGGTTCAAACGCTGTAATCGTCTGGGCCACGATCGAGGCTATCAGTGCGTGATCGTCGGCGTTGTGTGGCGAGAGCGATGAGAAATCGGGAATGCCATAGTTAATGACAGACCTTTCCTCATCGCCGATCTGATGCAACGGAATGGAGCAGCGCGTGTTTAGTAAACGCTCCAGTTCGCGGCGCACAGAATCTTTCAATTGTTTCTGGTTCAGGATACGCAAGGGTTGCTCAGCTTCGTGCCCGTCGCCAATGTCGACAAGCCGATCGAAGAGCAACGCTCGCGCACCTGCTATTGGTTTTGGTTGGACCATAACGGCCTTTTTGGGCCTCTTGATTCAGTTGCGGCTTTGCCGCAGCCTGACTTACGAGTTGACGTTCTTCGCCAGGTCCCATTTGGTATCGACGTGGCCCTGTTCCGCACCCTCTGCCTTCTGAGTGTGGAAGTCCCACGTGATGTGGTTGTAGTTCATCGTTATGGTTTCGACGGGCTTGTCGCCGCCGCCACCGCCGATTGACACCGAAGAGAGCACGACGTTCTTCAACGTGTACTTGATCAACGGGATCACCGCGCCCTTGTCGTTACGGCCAACGACCACTTCGACCGTCGTAAAGTTGTCGCCCTTGCAGCAAGCTTCATTCAGCTTCGGCGACGACTGATCGAGATACTTCGTGATCGTGAAGTCCTGGTGATTGGGTTTGCCCGACGTTCTTTCAGTGTTGCTTATGTCGCCGGTGATCTGCATCGCCACACCATGACTGAACGACAACAGTTCGATTTGTTGTGCGTATTTATCCATCGTACTGGTTCCGGGAATTGCCGGATCCAATTTCATCAACAATACGTCCATGATGTCCTCCGTTAATTCAGATTAGGTTACGCGGCCGCGGGTGGCGGCAGTTCGGCGACGAGACGAATCGAAGCCGTAAGCTCATCAAGCTGGAAGTGCGGACGCAGATAAACGACCGCTTTGTAAACGCCAGGCTTGCCGACAACGTCTTCGACGTCGATGCGGGCTTCGCGCAGCGGATACGAGGCCTTCGAGCTTTGTGATGCGCGGTCGTCGAGCAGAACGTAGTCGGCGATCCACTTGTTCAAGTAGTCAGACACGTTCTCCTTGGTCATGAAGCTGCCGACTTTGTCGCGCATCATCGCCTTGATGTAGTGCGCGAACCGCGACGCGGCCATGACGTACGGAAGCTGGCTCGACAGACGAGCGTTCGCCGTCGCTTGCGGATCCTGGTAGACCTTCGGTTTCTGCGTCGTCTGACCGCCGAAGAATGCCGCGTGATCGGTGTTCTTGCGATGGACCAACGTGATGAAACCCAGATCGTTCAGTTCCTTCTCACGACGATCGGTGATCGAGATTTCAGTCGGGCACTTCAACACGGTGTCGCCTTCATCGGTCTTGAAGTTGATGGCCGGCAGTCCTTCGACGAGTCCGCCACCTTCGACGCCGCGAATCGCAGCCGTCCACTTGTAAAGCGCGAAAGCATTCGTGATGCGTTCGGCCAAGGCGTAGGCAGCGTTGCCCCAGCAGTAATCTTTCGGCTGTCCGTTGACTTCTTCGTGGAAGTCGACTTCATCCGAAGGCGTACGGCCGGTGACTTTCTGTTTCTCGTCCTCGCCCTTGTCATTCGGACGGACGTCTTTGCCGTAAGGCGAACGAAGCAGGAAGTGCGGGAGACAGAGCGCGACGTAACGCGAATCTTCACTGTCGCGGAACGATCTCCACGGCACGAGTTCGGTGCTCTCGAACAACTTCGCGAGGTCTCGCGGATTGCTGAGATCTTCGAACGAGTCCATGTCAAACATGTTCGGGCTCGCCGCCGCGATAAACGGAGCGTGCGCTGCCGCGGCTACGTTCGACATTTTCTCGAGCCACTTGATGTCCTGCGGGCTGCGGCCAAACTCGTAGTCGGCAACCAGCACGCTGTACGGACTGCCACCGAAGGTTCCGTACTCTTCCTCGTAGATCTTCTTGAACTGCGCGCTCTGATCGAACTCAACAGCTCTTTCGAGATCTTTCTGAATCTCGTCTTTGGTTGCATTCAAAAGACGAAGCTTCAACATGGTGCCGGTTTCAGCGCGGCTGACGAGGTAGTGAAGTCCGCGCCACGACGATTCGAGCTTGCGGAACGCGTCGTTGTGCATCACTTCGTTGAGACCTTCGTTCACTTCGTTATCGAGCGCGGCGATGCGCTTGTTGATCGTGCCGACGAGATCCGTTTCCATCGTGATTTCGATGTCTTTGGCTTCGACGGCCGCGATCAGTTCCGAGACGGCGTTCAGCGCCTGTTCGGCTTGCGTGTGATCGCGGACGATCTTCCACTCGAGGCTTTCGTGGAACGTTTGCAGTTTTTCCAGTAGGTCTTTTTCTGAGGTGCTCATTAGTTGGTACCTCCTTCACCCGGTGTTTCGTTACCGCCACCGCCGTTATTCGGCGTCTCGGGTTTAGCAACCATCTTCTTCAGCTCGTCGACTTTCGCCTTCAGCTCGTTGCGCTTGGCGTCGTCAGTCAACACTTCGAGAAACTTCTGTTGCAGCTTGACGTTGCCGTCGAGCTTCGCCACCGCGTCTGACAGGCGCGTGCGTTTCTGGAATTTGTCGTGCAAATCGACCTGCTCCAGAACGCGGATCGGGCTGAAGTCATCGAGTTTCTCGAACGCCAATTGCTTGTCGCCACTGACGGCGACTTTTGGTCCAATCGACTTCATGATGTCGTTGAAGTTGTCGCGATCGATCTCGATGTACTTGCGATCGCGAAGGGGGGCTCGGTTTGGATCGTCTACGTTTCCTGAAAGGTCGGCCAGGATCCCGACGACGAAAGGAAGTTCCATCTTGACGAATGAACCTCGAGTCTCTACGTCGTAGGTGATCTGCACCCGCGGAGGACGTATACGATCCAGTTTATGTTGTGTGCTTTCTGGCATCGACTTTACTCCTTCATGTTTGAGGGTTTTAGTTTGAGGTTAGCGGTAAAAAAATGGCGGGCGCGCGCGCGCGGTTGCTTTAACTCATGTTGGGCCACCTCTTTCCGGTTAGCCGCAGCAACCTGTCGATCTCATTCAGCTCGCCTTCGTTGCGCACGATCTGCTGAAGCAACTCAGGCAGGCTCATGTTGCCCCACTCGACGGCGCGTTTCACCAGGTACGGAGTCGGGCTATGTGGCTCTGTGCGAAGCAGATATTCGGCGGCTTCAGACAGCCGGCGATAGGCCTCGGCGCGGCTGCGAATGCGCCCGCCGGACCAGAGTTCGAGGTCTGCTTCTTCGATTTCAGGGGAGTCGACGTCTTCGCCGAAGTTTTCGATCTCTACGTTGCGCGTGTGCAGATCCTGCGAGACTAGCTGCTGGATCGCGCACAGCGCTTCTTTGAACTGGCGCAGGCTCGGCGCATCTTTGCCGCACTTCTGGTCCAACACTTGTTCGACGAGAACGCAGCCGTCGATCGCCTGGGCCAACTCCTCGATCAACTCGACGTAGAACGCGGTATCAGTCGCGGCAACAGCGGCGCGGAACTTCGCCACTGTCGGATCGATCTTGGCAAGCGCTTCCTGCAACGCACGCGGATCTTTCGCCGCGAGGTTTTCGAAGTGACACGCGCTTTCCCAGTCGACGTAGGAATAGCATTCGTCGGGAGCGTCAGCCGGCAACGTCAACGGCAGTTGCTTCAGCTTGAGCGTCAGCTTTTGTTCGACCCACTCGATCGGCGCAACGCGGCCTTCGATCTCGTCGACTTCCAGACTCGGATAAACCCCGTCCCAGAAGTTTTCGCAGAGACCGGCGAGCAGGTGCAGTCCGTTCGTCACTCCGGAAAAACCGTAGAGATGAATCCACGATTCGAGCAGCCAGCCGGCGATCTGTAGATCCTTGCTGCGTTTCGTCAGCGCCTCGAGACAGATCGACTCGACGCTGGTCCAATCCGCGCGTTTCAACGTTGACTTGTAAATGCCCTGGCTGAGCGACGGATCGTCTTCACGTCGCGAATCGGCGATTCGATCGTAAGTGCCCTGGTAGCGAAGTGGTTCGCCAGACGGATTCTCGCCGGGAATCGGTTGCAACAGTTCGACGACGTCGATCTTTGGTGACTGTGTGAGCGTGCTCATTGTTATTCCTGTTCGTTCGTGCTCCCGAACACAACCGGCAACGTTGGAACGGGCGGGGCTTGACGTGGGAAGCAGGGAAGCAGCAGCGGTTCCTGCTTGTTGGCTGTCGCCAGACTCACGCGCATGAACACTTCGGCCGTCGAAGGCTTCAAGTCAGTGCGTTGATCGGTTCCGGCTGGATCCGGATCGGTTCTGACGGTGAACTTGAGTGTGTAAGGATCGGCGTCGAAGCCCTGATCGCACTCGGCGGGAGTCCCGGCGCGTCTCAGCATCTGGCCATGTCGCAGGAGCAACGTTAGTAACGACCAGCGATCGTCATATTCGATAACCGCGATCCGATCCTTAGCTTTAACCGCCACCGGACTCGCGCCGGTAACGGGAACGGTCGGCGAGTTGTTGGCCCAGCGCAGCGTCAAACGCACCGGATCGCCAAACACCCAACGGCCGTTGAGGTCGTCGCTTAGATAAGCAAACTTCTTCTTACCAACTTCAAACTTCCAATCGATGATCTGGTTCGCGCCGATCTCGTGATCTTTGTTCACGCGGAACTGCACGTTAAAATCGAGCATCGGACCCTGCTTCTTCTCGAGGAACGGAGCAAAGAACTCGCGAACCTTGATGACTTGATCCAGAAACTCCTCGGCGTGTCGCGGCGAGGCGCCAAAATCGGCGCTGCGGATCAACGCTTCACGCGCTGCTTTTTCCTTCGCGTCGAACAGACGGAAAAACTTCATGAGTTCCCACGGATCGAGGTCGGGATAATCAGGACGCCGGCCGAGATCCGTAAACGGAAAACCTCCAGACAAACTCTTGTTGAATGCTTCTTCGATCTCGCGATAGTTGCCGAGCGCAGCCAGCGTGTCGTTGACAGCCTTCACACGTGCGAGCTCGTTACAGCGTCGATAAAACTGTGCGCGCAGCGAATTGCGGATCCGCAGGAAGTAATCACGCGATGAATCGGTCAGCTTCAGCGACGCGGAACAACTATCGATACTGACTTTGTCCATGTCAGTGATGATGAAGGTTTCCAGCGCCGCGATCGGGTTGCCAGGATGTTTGTTGTCGAAGGCGTCGAGATCGGAAAGGATCTCGCTCCAGTCAAAACCGGCTTGCACGTAGATGTTTTGTTGCGCGGAGAAGGTGAGCAACGGCACGGCGAGATCGCGTGCGAGGAACGAGATGTTCTTTCGTTGCAGCGCGAGATAGCCGTTCAGATCTTCGAGACTTGCGAGATCGTAAGCGACGTACGAAACAGGCAGACTGCCGTTCCACCACGCGAAGTCGGCGCGCTTCATCGAGTAGAACTGTTGCGCCACAAACTCGCGGTAGATACCACGCATCAGGTACGCAACCTGGTTAGCCAACGTGCTGCGTAACTCGGCGTCGATGCCGAGTGGAGTCGAGACTTGCAGCGCGCGCGCAAGCGTCGGCTGTGCTTCCTGAAGGTTTCTGATCTCCGTGATCAGACTGGTGCGAAGTGCGGAACCTTCTGTCGACGGTGCGAGCGCCTGATACTTGCGCGCCTGCCGGAACAACCGGTTCATCCGCGTCTTCAAACGCGTCTTCGCCGCTTGCTTGACTGAGTTGTCGAGATACTCGGCGCGTTCGTAAGACTTGCTGGCGACAAAATCTTCGTACTGATCGTAAAGCGCGACTGCCTGGCGCAGTGCGTCCTGGTCCCAAACGAGCACGCGTCTGACGAGATGCTGATAACGAGGCTGCTCCGCCGCAACAGGCAACTCGTAATCGGCAGGTTCTTTCGCCATAAACTCCTGCCGCCGCAGATCCTGAAGCGCTTTCTTCAGTTCCGCGAGTGCAGTCGAGATCGTCATTCCGTGAAACGGCGAATGCGGATCGAAAACGTAAGTCGAGAGCCACGTGTAATCGGGCCGGTTGAGAAGAGCTTCCGTTTCGGCGATGTCGTTGAGGTGCTCGTAGGTGACGCCTTTTTGGTTGAACGAATCGGAGTAGAGGTCTTCGATCAGGTCGCTGACTCTCGTGGAGCTCTCTTTATAAAAACGCTCAGAGTCGAGCGGCCGCCCCGCGGCCATGATCATGCCCTTTTCGTATAGCGAATTGCTCTTATCGAAGTCGTCTGGCAACGGTGTGTGATTGAGGTAGGTGACGAGCTGGCGCAACGTCATGAGGGAATCAGGATCTTTTCCGATTAGCTGGTTGTAACGTTCGAGGTTGACACGAAAATCTCCCAGTTCCTCAACGTAAAGACTCAACTGGAAGCTGCCATCGATGTGCGACGCTGGAGCGGCGGTTTCGTCGTCCATCGCCGGAAAATTAGACTGATCCTCGGCCTGCTGCGCGGCATGCTTGGACTGACTCGGATGAGCGTTCAGAAGGTCCCGACCGCGGCGTTGCATATCGAGTCGCAGCGACTCGAAGATCACGTATTTGAACGCCGCCGCGATCGAGTGTTCGACGCGATGGTTGACACCGCTAAACCATGAAGTGGGGATGAAGCGCGATGAAAACTTGTTCGCGTTCATGTGAGCCATGCCGGAAAGGAGCCGTGTTTCGCCGCCTTCGAGAATCTGGCCTTTGCGACTCATCCGTTCGTCGAATGTGGTCACGGCTTTCAGGCGTGTCCGCTCGCTGTAGTAAGCCTCCATTTTTCGGAGGTCACCCTCTTCTTCCATCAGAAAGCGATAAAGCTCGTCTTCCTGTCGTGCGAGACGGTTGTAACTGATCGCAAGCCCGCTGCCGCCGAGGATGATGATGAGCAGTGAAAGGACCTGCGCCGTGAGGACCATGCGGTTTCGGGAGAGTGCGATCCGGCGAATGGGTTGGGCCAACGACGATTCGCCGAAGATCTTTTCTTTGAACAAGTCGGCGAGGAAGACCGGCTTTCGTTGACTCACCGCGGTCGCACTCGTCGGATGCGAGTCGATCGCGACCGGCAACTCGTTGAACGACTCCAACTGAAGCGGGCTGTCCATCCGCACGCCTGCTTCGCCGCAGAAGTAAATGCCGCGAAACATGTACGACTCGTGATAAGCGCTCTGTTTGAACAAACAGTCGAGATACACGCTCAACGGTTCGCGCATCGATTGTATTTCCGGCGGCAAAAGAAACAGCGCATCGACGTCTTCGATATCGTCGCGTTCCGCGTAGATCTCAAACTGGAGCCACGAGAGATGCTTGTGAACACTCTCGAACGCCATTTCCACTAACTCGGGACGGTAAGCAGTCTCGAGAGTTGACGGGTTGGACCAACCAAACATCTGGCGGTGAAGTTTTTCGGGAAGTTGGCGGCAGAAACTGGAGAAACCTGTGATCTCGTCGCACTTCGTGACGAGGATGTAAATCGGCAACCGCATCCCGAGGATCTTTTGCGCCTGCCAGAGCTTCTTGTAGAGCGAGGTGGCTTTCTGTTCGAGCTCGAACCGTTTTTGATGGCCCAACTCGGAGGCACCAATAAGATCGGTGCAGGGAATCGTCAGTACGAGTCCGTCGAGCGGGCGTTGCGGGCGGTGCTTTTGCAGTAATCGAAGGACGGTGTTCCAGCCGCGATGATTGGCGGTGCCGTCGTTGCGCAGAACATAGTCGCCGGCGATGTCCATCACGACGCCGTCGTCGAAGAAGTACCAATTCAAGCGACGTCCACTTTTATCGATCAGCTCTTTTACCGACTCGTTCAGTCCGTTGCCTTCGAGTAACGACGTCTTTCCCGACTTCGACTCGCCGGCGAGCAAATACCACGGCGCGCGATAACGATAATCGCGGCCCGTGACGTACGACTTGAGTATGCGGAGAGCGCGCCGGAATGAGGTGCGAAGTTCGACGTCCGAAGCGTATTGCAGAAACTCGATGCCCGACGAATCTTTGTTTTCAGTCTCGGCCTTGACGCTCGGTTCGACTGCGAACGCCATCTTGCGTGAGCGCCGGATCACCAGGTAAAGAAATATGGCGGTGCCCACCAGCAGCAGGAAGATCGCAATCAATATCAGTAACACGGTGAAGGTCGACATTGTTACCTTTGGAAATGATCAGTTTTCAGGGGGCGGCAGCGAATCGAGTCGCTTCTCGATCTCGACGATCTGGTTGTTGGCGCCTTCGAGGCGCTTTGTCAGGTTCAGCCAAAGTCCGTGCGACACGGCGAGGTAGGTGAAGACCACCAGACCAAGCACCGCGAGCCACACGCGTGGATTTGTAAGTTTCTTTCTCTTCTCCTGGCGGACGTTTTGCAGATAGCTATCCGGAAAGGCGACCTTCGATTCGTTAAGCAGGTCCACCGGTTGGTGAAAGATGAAGTCGAAGAGTTCGCGACGATAGCGGCGCAGTTTGCCGTGATCGTTCAGGCCGTGATACTTGCCGCGAAAACCAAGCGACAACGCGCTTAAGTACACGGCCGCCAGGCTCTTCTTCGCCGGATCGTGATCGCGCAACAGCCGGTCCAACTGCGTGAAGACCTTCTCGCCCGCGATGTGTGATTGAAACAGTGTCGACTCGAGCAGGTTCGACATCCACGCCTTGCGGCCTTCCCACTCGAGGTGGATGAAAATGTCGTCGGCGAAAGCCGCCATCACGTACTGCGCTTCGAGATAGTTGTCGGTTGGTTTACCGGCTGCGCGCAGGATCTGGACGGTGTTGCGGCGGAAGAGCGCGATCAGGTTTTGCCAGACGAGCAGAGTGAGCGGCGTCTCTTCGCCCTTCATCTCTTCAGTTGAATCGAGCGTTCCGCGGACGGCGAGAGACGTGATCTTCTCGCGGCCTGAGAGTGTTTCCAGCAACGCGGCGTCGAGTGACGGAAGTTTCGCGGTTACGTTGCCATGACCGTTGCCGTTCTCGGGGGCTGGCTCGGCGACTTCGGCTCGCTTCGCGGTCATGCCGCCGCTCGTTTCGATCAACTGCTTGAGGCGAATGACTTCAGTGTAGAAGTCGCGAAACTGCCCGAGCAGAAACGATTCGTTTTGTTGCGTCGCTGTCATCGCTGGTTGATGGACCGTTCGTTTAGAGACAAATCTGGCCTGTGCCGCGTGCGCACCCGCAGCCGTAGTGAAAAGCTCAGTGTTCCTTAGTGTTTTCTAACGCGGATCTAGAAGTCGCAGCTTAAGTCCCGGCGTGCCGCTTGGTCCGTGCTAGTTGTCTATTACATACAAGACAATCTCGCAGGGTCGGGGTCCCTCGCGATTGACGATCTGAAGTACTTTCTCCGGCTCAACAAAGTTCTCGTCAGCTTTCAACGAGAAGAGGGCGACTCCTTTTGGAGTAACCACGTCGCCGACTCGACTCGTGTGTTTCCGCCCAGCGCCCGTAATCCTGTTTGCTTGTAACAACTCCATCCTGCCCTGTGATCCGATCAAACAGTTCTCGCCCCATTTCACTATCTCGGCGTCCGTCATGCCGCGTTCGCCTTTGATGCCCAGCGCGAGTTTCTTCTTCATCCACGTGCCGTCAAAGCGCAACTCGTACTTGCCCTGGGTATACGTGAAGGGGAACGACTTGTAAGTCACCGGAACGCCCTGGTCCATAGTGCGCTCGATGAATTCCACGACCGGTTTGAAGGTCTTGTAGAGATCGTTGTGGTTGTATGGAGCAAACGCCGGCGGGACCATGTCCATACCCATGACGGCGAGTTGGCCCGCCATGCCACACAACGCTTCGTAAACGTGGTACGGATGCACGCAGCCGGTCTGAAGCACTGCTTCCATGCGCGGCAATCCGCCGACAAGACTCAGCATCAGCGTTCTGATCGCATCTTCGTTGCCGAAACGGCTGTTTGCCGACGGCGTTCTCGCTTCGTCCGCGAGATACATCGCGCGCTTGCGCACACGCATGGCGACGTCGGAACACATTTCACCGAGACGTTGCGCGGCAACGGAAGCGGGATCGCCGTCCGTGGATTTAACCGGCACGGCGAGCAATGGTGGAATAAACTTGTCGTCGATCGTGAACGACGAATCGCGATAGATCATGCGCACGAGCGGGAAACCGATCAGATCGATCGGCAGTTGCGCTCCGGCGTGCAGCGTCAGGCGTGGTCGGAGTCGATTAATCGGACGTGCTTTCGTCGCGGATGTTTCGTCGACAACCGGATCTCCTTTGAACGGGCGGAACCGGCGTGAGTCGCCATTTCCATTTTGCTGCGCGGCGACGGAGACGTAGACCAGTATGCCGCGTTCGCCTATCTCTTCAGCCTGTTTGCTGAGATCGATTTCGAGTACTTCATCGCGAGTTGCATCGGGTAGACCATGGACCACGACGAGGCCGTCGGGCATGACGGCTTCGAGTTCGAGAATGCGAAGTTTTCCGTCTGTAAGACTGATCTGATGATGCTTGAAACGACGAACTCCCCACGAAAACGGCGCCACCATCGACGTGCCGTAGCGCACGAGGGCCTCGTGTCGCGACGCGAGTTGTTGAAAATGCTGCGGGGTTAACAGCAGACCCTCATGCCATTGAATTGCGTCGGGGATTTCGTAGGCTTTCATAGACTTTAGGTCCTAATTACTTAGAAGGCGCGCAGGGTTTGGCCGGCTCTTTCAGCGACTGGACGCAAAGATTGTCTTCGCCAAGCGTGATCAGAACGCCTTTGCGTGGATTGATCGGGGCGCGATGTGTTCCGGCGTTGAAGTAGTTGGCGAAAATGATTCCGCCGGTGACTTCATACTTCACGACTACACGATCGACTTTGACTTCTTGTCCGGGAACCCATTCCCATCGTCCCGCAGCCAGCGCTGTTTCTTTTGGATAATCGAGAAGTACCTGGTTTCGTTTCTCAAACCATTCGCTGGCCGACATCTTCATCAGTTCCTGCAACAGCTTTTTGTCTGAAACAAGCACCAGATCGACGGCGACCGGGTTGTTATTGTTGGCCTTTGGGGAGACGTGAACTTTGACGTCGAGCTTGGCCTCTCCTGAGGTGCCCGGAATTTTCTTGGGCACTTTGACTTTGGGACATGCGGTTAGGAATAGCAGGGCAACGATTCCGCATGCCGAAAGCAGAAGCGACCGCCTTAACGAGTGCTGGTTTTGCATTCTCGTTTCGTAACCTCATCACACGACTAAGCTTAAGAACCTTTGGCTTAAGAACCTTGGGAAGCAGATTGTAAGTCGCGGTAGAGAGACGGTCCGGCTCTTGGTTTTAGATGGCCCAAGATAGCAGTTGAAAGGGGAGAGCAGGACCGGGGCGATAGTCTCTACTTGTCTACAGGATTACGGATTAGGTCCCGTTACGGGATGGTCCGTCAGCTTCCGCTAACGATTTGCAGAGGCCGGAGTTACACGCGCGATTGCGGGGTCTCCGTCAGCTATCCGCGGAGTCTACGCCTGCAAATTGCGGCTGTCAACATGTTTTTGCAATGTTTACTGCATCAAACCGCAACTTTTGGACTTCCAAAGAGCTTCCACGAGAAGGTCCACCTTCCAAAGTCGGTGGATCGATCTCAACTGCTACTCTATAACGCGGGAATTCTTGTCTGAGACCACCATCGAAGAATTTTCGAATTTTGGATTTTGAAATTGTGGTGTCGCAGTTCGTGTAACCGCAGACGAAAATGGGTGAGAAATTTCGAAATTCGAATTGCGAAATTCGAAATTTCTTTTTGGCACGGTCGTTGCTCCTCGCCGCTTCAACGCAGCGCTGAGTCCTTCAGCGCGGACCAGCGAGGAGCCAGCAAGGAGTTCGACCGATGAAGCGCATTCAAATCAACGACCCTTTTCACAATCCCTTCCACAACCGTTTTCATGTCCCCGTGCATTCGCGACTCGACGAGATGCAGGCTTATACCCACATGGTATGGCTCAACGATCCGCCGCCCGCGAACGACGCCGCTGAAGCAGGGCAGAACGCGCGAGGGTGGGGCCGCGCGCTTGCCGGTGCTTTTGCGCTCGTGTTGGCCGTGGTCTTTTCCGCTGCGTTGTTGTCCAGCGTACTGGGAAACTAAACTGTGGCTACTTCAGCTCGGAAGCGCGTCGCTTCTCGATCGAAGTTTGTAACTCCTGCGGCGTCGTGGCGCGGCCATGCACGCCGTAGATCTTCTCAACCTGCAATCCCAACTGCTGTAGTCTCTCGCTAAAACTGACCGTCGTGTCCTGGGCGATCGGGATCGCTCCGTTTGGCGCCGTGTTCAGGAGATCCGCTTGAAAGAGGATCTTCTCTTTCGGCAAATACGCGACGAGGATCTCGTTTGCGTGCGGGTTCGGTCCGATGTCGTAGATCTCGACGACGTGCTTATCATCCTGAAACACGCGCTTCTTGTTCTGGATCGTCTCGATCGTCAGTTTGTTTTGGCGCAGCTTGGGCAAGAGTGACGATTCGTTGACCGCTTTCTCCAGGAACGTCTTTGTGTTGGTGGTGGTGACGATCGTTGTTCCTTCCGCCACGTACTCGCGAAAGCCGCCCGCGTGGTCCGAGTGATGATGACTCAGCACGAGATACTTGATTGGTTTACCCGGTACGGTTTCCTTGATCTTCGCGAGCGCCTGGACGGAGTTGTTGTTGTAGAGGATCTGTTCCGGAGCTTCCATCACGAGAATGTGATCGTTGAACGCGACGAACAGCACATTGTGTGTGCCGCCGTTCAGCCCGTTCAGGACGTAAACGTCTTCGGCGATCTTCGCGACTGCGGGTGGCGGCGGTGTCGCTGGCGGCGCGGCTAGTTTCTCGAATCCTTCCGGGCCGGTGAACATGCTTTCAGCAGGCTTCGTGTTGAGTTGTAGATCTGTGTACTCGACTTCCTGGACCACGCCGCCTGAGTTGTAAAGTGCGCGTGCGGCTGGAAGTTTGAGTTTGCCGACGGTGCGATAGCCGGAATAGGTTTGTGCGATTTCGGAGTCGCCGGTGATTGGATCGGCGTAGAGATAACCGTAACGTGTGAGCAGGTTTGTTTGTGCGTCGAACGAGAGTGAGAGTTGTTGATTGTCAGGGCGCAGGACGCTGATGACTTTTTGTTTTCTGCCGGCGATCTCGTCTTCACCGAGCCAGCGAAGCGTGCTGGCGCGATCGAGTGCCTCGAGCAGGACGACGTGCGGTAGGCGGCGCATTTGTGGGCGGAAGTTGTTGGCTGAGGCATTGACGATCGGCGTGGCGGTCTTGGACCACATATCGTACGTCTGGCCTTGGTTGCCTTTGATGACGGTTTTGATCCAGTTGTTGAAACCGGGATTTGTGGTCTTCAGATCGTCGTAGACAAATCCACGTTCAGTATCGACGATAAGAGTTTCTTCGGAGGTACCGGTGGCGAAAGGCTGTTCCGCGGTTGGGCTTTGAAACCGTGCGTAGACTTTGCCTTTTTCTTTGAGGGTGAAGTCTTTGACGGCGCGCATCGCCTCGACACCGCCGTGGGCTTCGATGGCGTCGTCGAGTACGCGGCGTGCTTGTTGATATGAGCGTTGTGGGGCATTGAGTTGCGTGCCGTTTTGTCCGATGTCTTCGGTTGTGTTGGCGCCGATGTTCTTCGTGTGTTGTTTCTGCGCGGTTATGGATGTTGTCGTCAGTAGTATTAACGTGACGACAACAAATAGATTCTGCTTCATGTGGTGCTCCTCTTCAGTCGTCTCGTACAGATTCTGGTAGGCGTTCCGATAATTCGGAACAAGGTGGTGGTTGGGAGACCGTCGAGTAATACTGAAAAGGAGCGGGAAATGTTTGTTAAGAGTTGTTAAATATTTTGGTGGATGATGGTCCAATATTTTGGAGTGTCAGCCGCTGGGCATTCATGACGTTTTAGAGTGGCAGGTGTTTTAACTGATCACGCAGATCCGACTGGTCCGAACATTCGATTAAGATTTCGAGATCATTAACGGCTCGCCGATGTCCATTCGGTAGGGAACCAGGATCACACCCACCATGCTTTGCCCTGAAGAGATTATTTGTTTGGCATCAGGCACCAAGGTTTTTATGTCGTGAGTGAGGATTATTCGGTTCTGACCGGCGGCCCACGTCAGCACGTCTAGATCATCAGCTTGTTTTAGACCTGCGTGCTCAGCGAGGACAAAGTCGAGCGAGGGACGGCGACGGATCAAGCCACGCAGAATACGGGGGTTGAAGTTTTCGTCGATGAGGAGACGAAGCATCAGTGAGGAGACAGATAGCGTTTAGGCTATGGGCTTTGACGCCTTAATATCTGCGGGCCATCAGTTGTTCTTTTCTTTGACGAATTTTCTCGCTTAACGCCTGATAACGAGGGTCGCTTTCGATCTCGCGCCGAAGTCGCTCTGCTTCGGCGTCACCAGCTCTGAGATACTCCTCGGCTGCTGCTTGGTGATTCTTATACCAAGCCATGACGCCCGCGATCTGTTCGACCGAAACTGAAGGGAAACTGTCGTGAATTTCAGCCGCAGTGCATCCTCTTTGGATGTGAGGTGCAAGCGTGTCGAGTGTCAGACGCGATCCAACCACGCGGATCGCGCCGTCTGATTGAGTGAGGAATGAAGAATCGGTGAAGTTCATAGCACCTTCATTCTATCTTGTCGATCATTAGAAGCAAAATGATGGACTTCACCGAACATTTCTAAACCGCTGGCTAACCTCAATTATGGAGCTACGTAATTACTTTGATTTTTCTTTTCTTCGCTTCTGCATCCTTTACAAGTTGTGCCATGCGCTGAAATGCCGTCTCATTTTTCTTCAAAGTTGTAAGATCGATGTCGGAAAAGGAGTTTCTAATTGTGACCATCATGAAGCTACGCCGTTCCGAAGCACTGTCGTGGCTGGACCAGTAATATGTAGAGCTGTCCCCGCGAGACATCGCGACGAGTTTCCATACTCTAGGTGCTTCGCGAAGGTCATAGCCGGCATCACTCATGTATTGCAGAGCCAGGCGATCAGATTGGTTCTCCAATGTTCGGCCGTATCCAGCCATCATTGCAGTATTCACCATGTCCAGTAGAGTGCTGACGGAGTAATAGCCCATGCCGGCCGCGACAAGACTGCCAATCTTGAGAGCCGTCCGCCGCTTCTTATTGTGTTTCATTTGCCGATACGTGTGTTCTTGAGTGGCGTGCGCAATTTCGTGGGCCAACACGGCGGCTAATTGCGCTTCGTTCTCCAGTAAATTGAATACATCGGAGTGAATCACCACCATTCCCATAGGATATGCCGCCGCATTGAAACTCTTCGCCTGGATCACTCTGAACTGGAAGTGAATCTTTTGTGGGTGTGAGTCGGGAAGAGCTCTTTGATACGCCGGGATAAGACTGTGTCCAAGGCGACTAACGTAATCTTGAACCTCCTGGTTTGCCAGGACTTTGTATTTATTTGGACCCACCTTCAACTCACCTGTTTTACCTGCTTCAAAATTAAACGGTTCCTCTTTTACTTTAATGTCCTTCCACAGATCGCGTTCAGCTTTTTCCATTTCGTTGTGCTTGAATTCAACGGATGTCGCTAGAACAGTTCCGTCGGCCTGTTCACGTCCGTGATAGGTCATAACCGTTCCAGGTCCGACATCCGCCAGCGAAGTCAGTGACGTGAACACTTCATCATCCTTGTATCGTTCACCGGTGGCCCAGGCGTCGTCCCCGCGTGATTTTGACATCTTGCGCCAATCGTACTTTTCTTCTTTGCTCTTCGCCTTTTTGGCTTCTTGCTTCTGATCTTTCTTTTCCGCGACATTCAGCTTAAACAACATCTTAGTTTGTGGTTCAATACGAATGCGTCGGCCATCGGCCGCAATTAGTCCTTGCCAGCCTGCTTCAGCTTGTTTCAGCTCGAGTGGCTTACGATCGAGAATGGTCGTGACATCCAATTGCCGGAACTGCGAAAGATCTAACTTCATCCTCGTCGCCTTGAGCTCGTTTGTGTCTTCGTTGTAGAGACCTTTGATTTCGACTAGCGTGCCGATTCGCAGATCAGACTGGTTGAAAGTTATTTCATTGCTTTGATTTTCGAATTCGAGGATGACCGATTCGTCACGAGTGATACGGTAATCCTCGATTTCAAAAGCGGTCGGCGAGTGAAATTGCGTGATGTAACCAAGAATCTTTATTTCTCTGAGGCGCTTTTGAGCGAGGGCAGTCAAAGCTGTTGAGACCAATAACACTGCGCAAAGCGAGAGCGCGAGGAGTGACCGTAGTCGTTTCATTCAAATGCCTCCAAGACGGATGAGTTCAGTCGTATCGATGAGACGTTCCCACGTGTGACGGATCCGGGCACGGGAACGCGTCCGACACGTTGCAACTCAGAGGCCGTTGAAAACCGCAACAAACCAACAATTTTGTAAGGTTGATACTGATTTGTTCCACCACAAGTGCTCGCCAGTGAGCACCACGGGAGTTAATTATGTCGAAAATCGAAAACGCAATATGGGGTATGCACGCCGGCAAGACTGGCGATGCCGACTCCCTCTTCTTGCATCAGAATCGCATCGCTCTTGGCTGGCGAAACGTAGGTGATCTTAGTGGGATTAAACCCGACCGTGAAGCATTTAAGAATCGAGTCGGCGCCGTTTACCCGGATCTGAAACCGGGCGCGAAAATCAACAGCGCCAGTCAACTCTTCCGATTTGTTCACGAAATGAACGACGGAGATTTGGTTTGCTATCCTTCAAAGGCAGACCGCCAAATACATATCGGTAGAGTTACGGGGTCATATCGTTATGATCCCACCGCAAGTCCAAACTACCCACAACAGCGACCGGTTGAGTGGATTAGAAGTGTGGCGAGAACCAGTTTCTCACAGGGTGCGCTTTACGAGATCGGGTCTGCACTGAGCTTGTTCCAATTAAGAAACTACGCGGATGAATTTCGCCGTGCGATCGCGGGTGAGTTTGCGGCGATTCCAACGGTTGAGGACGACGAAACTATACCGCTCGTAACGGAAGAAATTGGAGAAACGACTAAGGATTTCGTTTTAAAGCGGCTAGCTACAGAGTTAAAGGGACACGCGTTCGCGGAGTTCGTGGCTCATCTGTTAGGAACCATGGGATATCGCACTCGTGTTTCTCCGGAAGGTCCGGACGGAGGTGTGGACGTCATTGCACATCGAGATGAACTTGGTTTCGAGCCGCCGATAGTAAAAGTTCAGGTAAAGAGTACTGAAGGCAGTGTGGGTGATCCGATAGTTTCCCAGTTATATGGAAAGCTTACCGGGAGTGAGTACGGCCTTCTTGTTACTTTGGGCACCTTCACTGCGCAGGCAAAAACATTTGCCAGAAACAGACACAATTTGAGATTGCTCGATGGCGATGATCTGGTCGACTTGGTTTTCCAACACTATGAGCAATTCGACTCGCGTTATAAAGGTGTGTTGCCCCTAAAGCGCATTTACGTGCCTGAAAGCATTGATGACATCGACTGACATACCGATAGGCTACTCCCATGAATAAAGAAGCTTTCAGATCCTGGCTCACGCGTTATCGCACCCCGTAATAACGAATCGCTAGAAGTTCATACAATTGACTCGAGAATTGCGAATTTTGTCACCGTCGAATGCGCCGAGGAAACCTTGAAGAGCATTTTGATCGTGATGATAAAGAAGAAGCCTGCGCGGAGAATGAGGGGCAACTCTCGAATTACTGCGCCGGTCGTCTAACGCTACGCCGCTTCCTTGTGACTGTCCGATGGGCTTTTTTCGCCGCGCTCCTTTGCGTCGGGGGCGCCGGCTTCGGCGGCGGCGTTTTCGATTTCGGAGTTTATTTCGCTTCCAATCAAAATAGCCGTGCCGGTCAGGTACAGCCAGAGCATCAGGACAATCACCGCGCCTAACGATCCGTAAGTTGTGCTATACGAGTCGAAGAAGTGCAGATACGCCTTGAACGCGAACGACACCAACAGCCACAACACAACACCAATCAACGAACCTGGCGTGAGCCACGTCCACTTCTGATCCTTGAAGTCAGGCGCGAAGTAATAGATCAACGCAAACGACGTCACCATAAACGCAAAAATGATCGGCCACTGAAGCGTCTTCCAGGCAATCGGAAAGAACCCTCCGAGCTGATAATGCGCCGCTAAAAAATCCGCCGCCCTTCCACCCCACAACATCAACACCAGCGCCGTGATCACCAACACCGACAAACTAATCGTCAAAAGCACCGCCACCAAACGCTGTTTCCACCACGGACGCGTTTCCGTCAGATCATAAGCAGCGTTCAACGCCTGCGTGATCGCACCCATACCATTCGACGCCGCCCACAACGTCGCCAAAAGTCCAAACGAGAGTTTTCCAGCGCCACTCGCACCCGTGATCTCACTCATCGTCGTGTCGACGAGTTGAAACGCGGAACCCGGCATCACCTGGCTCAAGTAGTTGAACAGCGATGTACGCAATCCTTGACCGGAGCCAAGCATCAATCCCAACGCTGCTGTTAAGAAAATGAGTAAAGGAAAAAGCGCCAGCAGAAAGTAATAGGCGAGCTGCGCACTGCGCCCCCACATATCATCGTCATTGCTCTCCGACCAAACTCGTTTTCCAAGTTCGATCCAACTGAGTCCGCCTAATTTCCAGAGCGAAGCCATGTCGAGCACTCCTATGCGCAGGGGCGGAGCAAGGGCAATGCCACCGTCTCGTTTCCAATAGTACAAACATTCGTGTGAATTAGGTGGTAGAAGTTACGGCATTACGCTTGCCGTAACGTTTGAAGGTGACGAAAGAGGTCTTTCGGACGGCTGAGAAACAAACAGGACTGTGAATTTGTTGTACTGAAATAAGGCGAACGACCCAACGCCGACTCCGCGATCTTCTTAATGGGACAGTAGTAAACACCCGGATTTGCCGGAAGGGACTCAACAAATTCTCGCAGCCCGGCCGGCCAAGAACATCAAGTCGCAGTTGTGGAGACTCCCGCGCAAGTCGTGTGTGCGGCACTGTCGGAAGTTTTAGGGAAAGGACTGCATTGGAGGAAACCATGACTACCGGTACTGATCTTATCTGCTTTTCGCATCTCCGCTGGGATTTTGTTTATCAACGACCGCAGCATCTCTTGTCGCGTTGTGCACGCGACCGGCGGGTCTTTTTTATAGAAGAACCGATCTTCGGCAACAGCTCGATGCGTCTCGACGTGCGTGAAACTGATTCAGGCGTTTTTGTGGTCGTGCCACATCTTCCAGACGGATTGCGCAGTGAAGTCGCGATCACGGCGGTGATGAAGGAGATGATTTATCGGCTGTTTGTCGATCAGGCGATCGATGATTACGTCTTTTGGTACTACACGCCGATGGCGCTGCGCTTTGCAAGCCATTTCAAGCCGATCGCATCCGTTTACGATTGCATGGACGAACTTTCAGCTTTCAAAGGCGCGCACTCGGAGTTGCCGCTGTTGGAAAGAGAACTTTTCCAGAACGTCGATCTCGTTTTTACAGGCGGACAAACTCTTTACGAAGCAAAACGCAATCAACATCGCGCGGTTTACGCGTTTCCGAGCAGTATCGATGCCGGGCATTTTAAAAAAGCGAGAACTTCGCGCGTCGATCCCGCGGATCAAGCGGAGATTCCGCACCCGCGTTTGGGATTCTTCGGCGTGATCGACGAACGTTTCGATCGCGATCTACTCGATCAGGTCGCACAGAAAAGACCTGACTGGCAGTTTGTAATGATCGGTCCGATCGTGAAGATCGATCCTGAGTCGCTGCCGAAGCACAAAAACATTCATTATCTTGGTTCGAAAAAGTACGAGGAATTACCCGCCTATTTGGCTGGTTGGGACATTGCGTTGCTGCTTTTTGCGCGCAACGAATCGACTCGATTCATCAGTCCCACGAAAACGCCGGAGTACCTGGCAGCAGGCAAACCGGTTATCTCAACCTCAATCCGCGACGTAGTTCGGCCTTATGGCGAACTCAATCTCGTGCACATCGCCGACAACGCCGGCGATTTTGTACGCGCCGCGGAGACGATCCTTGCAAAGCCGCAGGACGACGAATGGCTCGCGAGAGTTGATGCGTTTATCGCGAATCTCTCGTGGGACAAGACATGGTCGCAAATGTCGAACTTGATCGACGGCGTCGTCGCCAGAAAGCGGCGGATCAACTCAGCTACAGTACCGCTCGGCAGACTTAATGCCCGAGCCGGCGCGTTGGCAAATCCGTAACAGAATCTCAGCCATCTCAGAAGGGGAACAAGGAGGGTTTACATGTTTGATTACCTGATTGTAGGCGCCGGCTTTGCCGGCAGTGTACTCGCCGAACGGCTCGCCAGCGGTTCGGACAAAAAAGTTTTGCTCTGCGACAAGCGTCCGCACATTGGCGGCAACGCTTACGATCATTACAACGAAGCCGGAATTCTGGTCCACAAGTATGGCCCACACATTTTCCATACGAATTCCCGAGAAGTTTTTGAATATCTTTCACGCTTTACCGAATGGCGTCCTTATCAGCATCGCGTCAGGGCCAGCGTGGATGGCCAGATAGTTCCGATTCCAATAAATCTCGACACCATCAACAGTCTTTACGGCTTGAATCTGACATCGTTTGAAGTTGAAGAGTTTTTTAAGAAAGTTGCTGAACCGGTTGAAAGAGTAAAGACGTCGGAAGACGTCGTCGTCAGTAAAGTCGGACGAGAACTCTACGAGAAGTTCTTTCGCAACTACACGCGCAAGCAGTGGGGACTCGATCCCTCCGAGCTTGACGCAAGCGTGACTTCGCGCGTCCCGACACGCACGAATCGCGACGATCGCTATTTCACAGACAGTTACCAGGCGATGCCTTTACACGGGTACACGAGAATGTTTGAAAACATGCTCGATCACCCGAACATCAAGATCATGCTGAACTGCGATTATCGCGAGATCGAAAAAGAGATTCCGTTCGGCGAGATGATCTACACCGGACCGGTCGATGCTTACTTTGATTACCGTTACGGAAAACTGCCGTATCGTTCGCTCGAGTTCAAACACGAGACGCACGATAGAGCTGTCTATCAAGAGGCGCCGGTGGTCAACTATCCAAACGAGCATTTGTACACGCGTTGTACGGAGTTCAAAT
Source organism: Pyrinomonadaceae bacterium (assembly GCA_035760365.1). GTDB lineage: Bacteria > Acidobacteriota > Blastocatellia > Pyrinomonadales > Pyrinomonadaceae > PSRF01. Next base: position 55,517 of record DASTTB010000040.1, on the reverse strand, counting down.
ACCTGACGGGACAGGAGCACTCGAAAACGAGTATCGTGTACGAGTTTCCGAAAGCGCAGGGCGACGAGTATTATCCGGTGCCGCGCAAGGAGAACAGCGAGCTGTACGCGAAGTACAAGACGCTGGCGGATGTGACGCCGAAAGTTCACTTTGTGGGACGGCTGGCGACGTACAAATACTACAACATGGACCAGATCGTGGCGCAGGCATTGACCACCTACGGCAAGATCGCGGGCATGAAGAGAGTGGAGGCAGTGGTTCACACCCACAGCGGTAACGGCAATGGTAACGGTTACGGCCGTCTTCCAGATCGCGTTTTGATTCCCGAACGCGTGATCACGGCTGTTAACAGCTAGAAAATATCCGTGTTCTCAACTACCTTGAGAACACGGATTTGATAATCATGGTTTTGAGTCGAAAAGGGATTCCCCGATCCGAATATCCACGTCCACAGTTTGCTAGAAGTCTCTGGTTCAATCTCAACGGCGAATGGGAATTTGCGTTTGACGATGCTGAGGAGGGTTTGGCCCTCGGTTGGCACGACGGGCGCAAGTTACCGCAGCGCATCACGGTGCCGTTTGCCTACCAGACCGAACTCTCCGGCATAAACGATAAATCTATCCACGAGGTCGTCTGGTATGCGCGTTCGTTTGAACTGCCCGAGGAGTTCTATAAACGCGATCTGTTGCTGAACTTCGGCGCGGTGGATTACGCGTGTACGATCTGGATCAACGGTCATGAAGTTGGACACAATCGCGGCGGTCACGTGCCGTTTCAGTTTGATATCGCTCCGTATTTGAAATCGGGCGAGAATCGTTTAACCGTTCGCGTCGAAGATCGACAGGATCCGGAACAGCCGCGCGGCAAGCAATCGTTTACGGGTTTACCCGAAGGAATCGATTACTACTGCACGACGGGAATCTGGCAGACAGTTTGGCTCGAACCTGTCCCGCCGATTCGCATCGAAGAACTGCGCGTGATCACCCACGCGAAACGAAATCTGATCGAGTTGACAGTGTTTCTTCATGCGCCGTCCGCTGCGTGGCGCGTGGAAGTTGAAGTTCTCGAAGACGGCAAACGTGTCGCGATTTCCGAAGATCAGACTGCCGTCGCCACTGGGCGACTCGGCATCACCATTCCGTACGCAAAGCTTTGGTCGCCCGAGTCGCCGCATCTCTACGATCTTCAAGTGCGTTTGTACGACGCCGATAACGTGTTGCTCGATGAAATTATGTCGTACGTCGGGCTGCGTGGGATTCAGTTGCGCGATGGACAGTTTTTTCTAAACGGCAAACCGACGTATTTGAAGATGGTGCTCGATCAGGGTTTTTGGCCTGACGGCTATCTCACGGCGCCTTCCGACGAAGCGCTGCAAGCGGACATCGGCTGGATCAAGATGTACGGCTTCAACGGCGTGAGAAAGCACCAGAAGATCGAAGATCCACGCTGGCTCTACTGGTGCGATCGACTCGGCCTGCTCGTCTGGGAAGAGATGCCGAACGCGCGCGAGTGGTCGTCGAAAGCGGAGAATCTTTTGTCAGCCGAATGGCAGGACGCAGTGCGGCGCGATTACAACCATCCGTGCATTGTCGCGTGGGTTCCGGTCAACGAGAGCATGGGATTTCCGGGTTTGAGTTCGGAACACGCGGGACAGTACTCGTTCATCGAACGTATGGTGCGTGTTACCCGACGTCTCGACTCAACGCGTCCCGTCATCGACAACGACGGCTGGGAACACACCGACATAACCGACATCTGCGCGATTCACGATTACACACCGACCGCGGAAAAACTTTCCGTTCGTTACAAAGAGACGTTGGCCAGGGGCGAACTACCGCCGAAGGTGTGGATCGACAAGCCTTTGTTTGCGCGCGGTTCGAGATATCGCGGACAGCCGATCGTGTTGTCGGAGGTTGGCGGATTTCTGACGATCCCGGAAGACATACCACCTGAGAGACGCGATCTTCTCTACCGGTTCTATGCTTCGTTCAATACGAACGAAGAGTTCCTGGAAAACTATCGCGACCTGATGCGCGGCATTTCGTCGCTGAAGTTCCTCGCCGGCTTCTGTTACACACAATTGACTGACATTGAACAGGAGATCAATGGACTGCTGACGTACGATCGCAAACCGAAGATCTCGCCTGAAGCAGTCGCCGCGATCCACGCTGAGTTGTTCCGCGACTACTACAAGTAAAAACTGTTCCTTTCGCGATCTCTCGCTGTAAGGTTCCCGTACAAAATCGCGCGCTCGTCTGCGCAAACATCAATAACCACCGTGTGGCTCGCTAGTTGAGTGTGTTACAGGACGTACAAGTCTGATTTCTAAAGGAGATCTGCTATCTCCCAAACGTCACAAACAACAACCGATCATGACGAGATTCGGCGATGGGTCGATGAGCGAGGCGGGCATCCCGCGCGAGTCAAGGGAACCAACAAGGGTAAGACCGCGGGCGTGCTGCGTATCGATTATCCCGGCTACTCCGGCAAAGACAGTCTCGAAGAGATTAGCTGGGAAGAGTTCTTTGACGGTTTCGAAAAGAATGAGTTGGCGTTTCTCTATCAGGAAGAAACGAAAGACGGCGAGCTGAGCCGCTTTTCGAAACTGGTCGATCGAAATGCAACGGAACATTGATTCGGTTTTTCAAGGAGGGAAGTAATGGAAAGCAGAGCGAAACTCTTCGGTCATGCGATTCATCCGATCCTGATCGTCTATCCGCTGGGACTGCTTTCGACGGCAGTGATCTTCGACGTGATTCATTTGATCACCGCGAATCCGCGATGGGCGACAGTTTCGTTTTGGATGATGGCGGCCGGCATCGTTGGCGGTTTGTTGGCGGCGCTGTTTGGTTTGATCGACTACCTGAACATTCCAGGCAAGACGCGAGCAAAACGCATCGGCATGCTGCACGGCCTGACGAACCTCGGCGTGATGCTGTTGTTTGCCGCTAGTTGGTGGCTGCGCAGTGATCTGCCGGAAGCGCCATCGACGTTGGCACTCGCATTATCGTTCATCGGCGTCGGCGCAGCGCTTCTTGGCGGCTGGCTCGGTGGTGAACTCGTCGAACGACTCGGCGTTGGTGTTGCTGAAAATGCAAACCTGAACGCGCCGAATTCGTTGACGCAACCGAATCCGAACGACGTTCGTGTTCGCGAACGCCACGCTGCATAACCGTCGCCATGCTGCATAGACGAGGAGAATCGTGAAACTAAAAAGACTGGAAGATCAGGTAATCGTGATCACCGGCGCTTCGAGCGGTATCGGACTGGTCACGGCGCGCATGGCGGCGAAACGCGGCGCGAAGCTCGTGCTCGTTGCGCGCGCCGAGGATGCACTACAAACGTTAACCGAAGAGTTGAAAGCCTCCGGCGCCGACGTCATCTACGTCAAAGCCGACGTCGGCGTCGAAAGCCAGATGCGCCAGGTTCGGGATGCGACGTTGAATCACTTCGGAGGTTTTGACACGTGGATCAACAACGCCGCGGTTTCGATCTACGGCAAAGTGACTGAAGTGTCGCTCGAGGATCAACGCAGGCTTTTCGATACAAACTATTGGGGCGTCGTCTACGGTTCGATCATCGCGGCGGATCATCTCGCGGCGAAGGGCGGCGCGATCATCAACATCGGCAGCACGCTCTCGGATCGCGCCGTCCCGATCCAGGGAACGTACTCAGCTTCGAAGCACGCGATCAAAGGGTTTACTGACGCGCTGCGAATGGAGCTTGAGCATGATGGCGTGCCGGTGTCAGTCACGTTGATCAAACCCGCGGCGATTAACACGCCGTACACGGAACACGCGAAGAACTACTTGCCGACGGAACCGAACGTTCCGCCACCGGTTTATCCGCCGTCGATCGTCGCAGAGGCGATCCTGTATGCGGCTGAGAATCCCGTGCGTGATCTGTTCGTCGGTGGAGGAGCTAAAGCTCTTTCGATGGCTGGCTATTACGCGCCGAGTTTGACGGACAAGTTCATGGAATGGCGCATGGTCGACGCGCAACAGAAAGACGAGCCATCTTTGTTGCAAAACAATGGAATCGACGGTCCATCAGGTGAATTAAAAGAGACGGGCGATTATGATGGTCACGTTGCGGCGACCAGCGTGTATACAAAGGCCAGACTTCATCCGCGCATAGCCGCCGGCTCGCTTGCGTTTTTGGCAACAGCGTTGGGGTACGCGTTGCTGCGTCGCACCTCGTCGAAGCAGAGCGCGCAAGACAAAGGACAATAGATGCGCCAACCACAGGACGTCGATCGGCTCGCGGTCCGCCATCGACCCAAAGGACAACCTGTGATGCACCAGACGTGGGGCAAATTGCTCTTCATGCACTGGCGCGTCGACGCGAATCTGCTCCGGCCGCATATTCCTCGTTCATTGGAGATCGACACGTACGGCGGTTCCGCCTGGATCGCAATCGCGCCGTTCACGATGTGGGACATACGAGCTTTACCGCCGTATGTCCCGCCAGTTCCCGGCCTGAGCGCGATGCATGAGTTGAACGTGCGTACTTACGTTCATCACAACGGCGTTCCCGGCGTTTGGTTCTTCTCTCTCGACACCAACAGCACCGCGGCGGTTATCGGCGCGCGTGCTGTTTATCATCTGCCTTATTACTACGCGTCGATTGATCTCAATCAACGCGGCCGCAAGATCACTTACAACCTGAGCCGCGACGATGATCCCGCCGCGGACTTCACCGCTGCCTGGACGATCGGCGATCCGCTGCCTCAATCGCAACCAGGCTCCAAAGAATTTTTCCTGACTGAACGTTACCTGCTCTACTCCGAGCATGAAGATCAACTCTATCGAGCACGCATCCATCACGACCCATGGCCGCTTCAGGAAGCGGAGCTGACGAAGTGGGGTTCAACGATGCTCGAAGCAAGTCGACTCACTCAACCTAAGAACGATCCGATCGTCCATTACGCGGAAGAGATCGATGTGGAGATTTGGTACTTAGAAAAAGTTGACGATTAGGTGACGAATAGCGTTCGCTACCGTACGAAGCAAATTTCACAACTGTAAGTTTGATTATCGCGCGAAGTTTTAAGACGGCGCTGGCACGTTTATTGATGACAACGCCCGTCGTAATGAACACGGGGGTACAAGGGGTACAAGCTGATGAATATCGAAAGCATTCGCACGCTGTTCTTCGCGTACCTCTGCGACTCTGCGGTAAAAAACCGCAAACAGATAAACCGCAGAGACGCGAAGGACCGCGCAGCGACGCAGAGATGAAATTAAGACATCGGCGGAAAAGAAGATTGCTCGGCAGATGGTGAGCCCTGCAAAATGATTGTCCCCGGCGTTTCTTTAAGAGACGCCGGGGGCGTTGTTTGGAGACGCTGCGGTATGTGATCAGTGTGCGCGGTCGGAGCCGGCGACTTTGACGATCTTGTTGTAGACGCCAAACAGCAGGAACGGCGAAACCCACTGGCCGACAAAGAGACTGGCCTCCTTCTTCCCCATTAACTGGAGCAAAGCCGACATCCCAATCGATCCGAAAGCAGCCCAGAGGAACACATCAGACGGTAGCTTCGCCGTTTGTTGCTCGAGCGTGCGAGCTACGGTGCCCTCCGTATGTTGTTGCATCTCGCTTCCTGACATTCCACTGCGAGATTGTTGCCCCATGTTCGTTTGCGAACTCTGCATAGACGGTGTACTCATATTCATTCCCCTCGTTCGAAAAGATTTTTGACACTAATACAGCAAACAACTTGATAACCCAGGTTCTCCGCGAGTTCGATCAGAAACTCCCAACCTGCGTTGTCAGTCAGTTCGGCAGTCAACAGCACTTGCAGACACTGCGTCATCGAACTTCGCGGATCGGTCAACACCGGCATGATCCCCATCGACGCCACCGCTGTTTGGGGACGAAATTAGAATGCGTCAGAGTTTCAAACTAATCTGCGGAGCCTTACGAAATTGTGTTTCGTGAATAGAAGATGGTTAGGCTTGATTCTTGCTTTACATCCTAAGCGTTGAAACAAACGTTTGGAAACGCTACGTCGATTAGAAGTCAAGGGGGATAATTATGCAGCCACAGCCTGAACATCGTACACCGCCGCCCGCAGGTGGCAACGATCTACTTCAACATGCAAAACAGACGACGAGTGAAGTCGTCGATCAAGTGCAACAACAAGCGGGTTCTCGGATCGATCGAACGAAAGACGAAGCCGCGAATGAAATTCAGCGAGTAGCCGGCGCGGTGCGTCAGCTTGGAGATCAACTCGGCAATCAAAAGGAACAAGGCCCGATCGGGCAATACGCAGCCGAGTATGGGAAGAAAGCCGCGGACGGTCTTGAACGGTTGACCACCTATTTACGCGAGAACGATACGAAGGCGTTGGTAAGTGAACTCGAAAGCCTCGGACGGCGCCAACCGGCGTTGCTCATTGGCGGAGCATTTCTGCTCGGCCTCGCAGGTGCGCGCTTTTTGAAGAGTTCGATGCCCGCCATGCGGACGAACATGAACATGGATCGCGGACTGACACCGCCTCCGACACATCAGCCGGCTCACGTATCAACTACGTCGGCGACACTCTGATTTTAAGGGGAGGTGCAGTATGCAAGCGCGCATGAATGAAGGGCGTCCGGCGGCAGAACGTCCGCTTGGCGAATTATTTGGTGACCTTGCCAGTGAGACCAGCAATCTCGTGAGAAGCGAGATCGCCCTGGCAAAGGTCGAGCTCACGCAAAACGCAACAAAAGTTGGAAGGAATATCGGCTCGCTGGTCGTCGGAGGCGCTATCGCCTACGCCGCTCTGCTGGCACTTCTCGCAGCCGCGATCCTGGCACTCGATATGGCGATGCCGGCATGGATCGCTGCATTGATCGTCGGATTGCTCGTGGGTGGAATTGCCTGGTTGTTGATTGGCAAAGCTCTTACTGAGCTTCGGAATACACAATTGACGCCACGAGAAAGTGTCGAGTCATTGAAGGAGGACGCGCAATGGATCAAAGACCAGGTCAGTTAGACGATAGTTGGGACGAGGATCACTCCACGGCCTTGCCTCGCTCTGGCGGGCGCATAATTGAGGTTGATATGGAGGCCATCGACTTTGATGACAACGAGACGGAAAGAATCAAAGCTGAGATTGAAGACACGCGCGCCGAGTTGGGACAAACAATCAACGAGATTCAGGAACGACTGAGCCCGGAACACATCATGGGTCAAGTGAAAGACACGGTTCGTGAGGCTACAATCGGAAAGGTTGAAAAAGTAATGGACAGAGTAGGGGAAACGATCAGCAACGTAACGGAACCCGCAATGGAAGCGATGGGACGCGCTGGTGAGACGATTAAGAGTACGGGCTCGTCGATAACGAACATGGTTCGGGAAAATCCGATTCCGTGCGCATTGATCGGACTCGGTTTAGGAATGTACGTCGTCAGGCGAATGCGCGGTGGAGATAGCCACACGTCGCGATCGAGAGAGTACCAACCGGAGTTTGAAGCCGGCATGGCGATGCCGAGAAGCCGAGGAAAGGGACGGCAGTACTACAGTTCGTCGGGTGAGTATGCCGGTGCGTCGCGGCCGTATGGTGCGGGACGCAATGCGCTCGCGAACGTGAAAGACACCGCCGGAGAGTGGGCTCAAGGAACCGCGGAGACGGTTTCGCATTTGGGTCATCAGGCGAAGGAGCAAGCGTTTCGAGCGGGACGCGGTTTGCAACATCTTATCGAAGAGAACCCGTTGGCCGTCGGCGCCGCTGCAGTTGCTGTCGGCGCGGTGGTTGGGTTGGCGTTGCCGACGACGCGGATCGAACATGAGTACATGGGTGAAGCGAGCGAGAAGTTGGTCGACCGAGCTCAGCAGGTCGCACGTGATGCGATGGACAAAGTGAAAACGGCGACGCAACCGGAGCAGGGAGGCGGAGGCCAGCAGCAAGCAGGTCAACAGCAAGGTCAACAAGCAGGCCAGCAGGGCAAATCGCAATCGGCTGGACAACAAGCGGGTCAATCCCAACCAAATCCGCTAGAAGCTAATCAATCGCAAGGCGGCGGTCAGAAAAAACCACGCCAGGCGCAAAATCCACCAACCCCAACTGCATAGCACACGAATGGAGTGCGGGACATCCCGCACTCCCACATTCGTCGGCATTGCGCGAACTGCACAGCCGTCAGCGTTCTCTAGTAGTCATTTGAGCGGCGCTGCGGCCGTCGTCAGCGGCTTTGCCTCCCGTCGTCATTTGAAGCGGCTTTGCCGCCTGATGTGAGGCGAGGCTGTGCCTCGCCGTCGGCTCCTCATCAGACTCAGGGCTCCGCCCTTGGTCCGGGGGCGTAGCCCCACTTCTTTTCCACAAGCGCCGGCGAGGCAGAGCCTCGCCTCACATCAGACGGCAAAGCCGTAATGAAACGGTCATCGATGAGCTCAACAGCCCCAACTGACGGAATCATGACGGAATCATCATGACGGAATCATCATGACGGGAATCATGACGGAATCATGACGGAATCATCTGGAATAAAAGCCTTAAAGATGGTATAAGCAAGTACACCGCTTCAGCCCCAATTGTTTTGCGCATTCTTGCGTTGATTTAAATCCCCCTTGATCTCCCCAAATTCGTGCGGCGCTTTTTTGACTGCCTGGAGGTGTCCTTGAAAGGGGATTTTGCGATGCTCAAATCGCTTTGTGTTGCCGCCTTAGTTCCACTATCGATCTGCGCGGTTTCGGTTAACGCTCAAACCGGCCGAAACCAGTCACTTGCCTTAACTAACCATCCCGCTGATGCGACGTCCACTCGCCCCGCGGACCGTCCGGTTTCACCCGAAGCACGGTCGAAGGCGAGAAAACTATACAAAGAAGGCGTGAAGTACGGAGAAGCGGGCCTGTTCCCGCAAGCCGCTGAGATCTTCAAACAAGTCGTCGCGCTCGATCCATACTTTTCAGATGCGTTCTTCTCGCTCGGTCACGCTTATTTCGACATGAAGCGCTGGGCAGAAGCAGCAGACAGTCTCGAACGCGCGCTCGAACTAAATCCAAGAGACGTCGAAGCACGCGATCGACTCTCCTTCGCGCGCACGATGCTTCAACCGTACGGCGGCGGGACTAAACCAGTCACGGCTAAAGCACCAGCGCCAGTCGCTCCGCGAACAGAGCAAAAGCCTTCCGGCGCACAGGTTTCAATGACGGCGAAAGTTCCGACACCAACCATCGAGAACACGGAACCCGCAGTACGCAGGGCCAAAGCCGACAACAAGACCACAGCGGAAAACGAGCCCACAACCGAAACCAAGCCCACAACCGAAAACAAGACCAACAATGACGAGATGGCGCTGACGCGCATCTATCGCATCGGACCAAACGACGTCCTAGACGTGCGCGTGGTCGACTCAACATCGTCGCAATCGACCTTATTTACCGTCACTCCCTCAGGTCATCTCGAACACCCGTTACTTTCCGAACCGATGCAGGTCGGCGGCATGACTGTCGACGAACTAACCACCCGCATCGAAACCGAGTTGAAGCGCCGCGCCCTCGACAACACGAAGGTCTCGATCGGCGTCCGCGACTACGCGAGCCACACAATTCTCGTGAGCGGTCTAGTCAAAGAACCCGGCACGAAGATCCTGCGCCGCGAAGCGATTCCGCTCTACGTCGTCGCCGCTGACGCTCAACCGTTGCCGGAAGCCGCGCGAGTCACGGTCGTTAGAAACGAATCGAATGAGACGTTCGAGATCGATCTCTCGGAGTCGAGTGAGATGAACCTGTTGGTGCGCCCGGGCGACGTCGTCACGTTGGCCGCAAACGTGATGCAGTTCGTTTATGTCGGAGGCGAGGTCAAGTTTCCCGGTGAGAAGACTTACCGTCGTGGTCTGACTTTAACGCAGGTGATGATCTCCGCCGGCGGTGTCTTAGGAAAGCCGAAAGAGGCGCGGCTCGGTCGCGACGACGGCCGCGGATTTCTGACGGTGACGAAGTTTAAGTTGAAGGATATCGAGTCAGGAAAAGTTCCCGATCCGGTGGTGCGGCCCGGTGATCGAATCATGGTGATGAATTAAGAAAATGGCTGTTCCAAGAAAATTCCTGGTTGTACCGACGGCCACTACACGCGAGCTGTGGCGAATCGCGGAAAGTGGTGAACTCGACGAACTGCTCGCGATCCTGCCGTCAGCCGACGTCAACGCGCGTAACGAGCACGGCATGACAGCGTTGATGCGCGCCGCACGCCAAGGCCGCACGCAGATGGTTCGCGCTCTGCTCGAACACGGCGCCGATCCGAATCTCGTGCGAAACGACAACTTCACGGCGTTGTCGCTCGCTGCGTTCTTTGGTCACACCGAGATCGTCGAGATGCTTCTCGGTCGTGGCGCGCAGTCGGATGTAGAAACACGCTACGGCACGTCTCCAAAGATGTGGGCCAGGGCGCGTAGTTTCGGCGACGTAGCTCGTTGTCTCGAGAAGCGCGCGCCGAATCCGTCTCCGCCGCCGCCCAGAATCGAATACAGCGAGCCGACGCGAGTTGAAGAGTTTGTCGAAGCACCCGTTACGAAGGAACCGGAGTCGCCAATCGTTGTTAGAACTCTGTCCGATCCGCCTGAGATCTGGGACCTCGTTCACGAGGCGCCGAAAGATTTCACCGCCCGCTCCGCGTTCATGACACACGTCAGCTCGATGAAGATGGCGACGCTTGTTACGGCAACGGCGTTGTTGGTCGTGCTTGGTGTCGGAACGTTCGGTCTCGCGTTGTGGAAAGGCGCATTTCGATTCAACAGCGTGACGAGCGCGATCAAATCTCACGAATCAGTCACAGCGGCGCCGGTCACGCCGGTAGCTGCTTCACCTGCGATGACGTCCGCAGTCTCGCCGGCAGAGAATAACGCCAGTCAACCCGCGAACACTGACGCTAGCTCTCAACCTGAGATCATGAACGCGACTCCGAACGCGGAGACCGCGACGTATGCTCCGCGTCGCTCGCGTCCGTTTGCAAGATCACGTACAACCACAAGCAACGTTCAGAGTGTCAACACGATCGAGACTGCTCCGCCTCCGGCACCCCCGGTGATCGACTTGAAAGTCGATACGCAGAGCGCCAACGACAGCGCCACAAAGAACAAACCAGCGACGCCATTGAGCACGCAAATGATCTCTCCGCCTAAGACTGCGCAGCCCAAAGCGAAGGTCATTCAGTGGCCCTGAATCGAGCCCGTTTCGCTATCCAATTTTTCGGAAACTGTCAGACTCTTGGAGTGTTTAACCCGTTGGCGCGCAGCGACTTATTCGAACTCTTTCCACGGGTGTCAAGTTTCTATCACAACGCAGAATGTTATTGACCTTGCGTTGTGGAATTCTTATTCTTTCGCCATCTGAACATAACAGTCGATTTGAAAAATGTATTGCCCCAGCAGTGTGTCGCTCGCGACGCCGAGGTGCGGCCGGCTAGGCGGTGTGTTTTTAGAATTGAACAAGGAGGAGCAATGTCCCGATTTCGCAAATTAATTTTATCGCTTGGTGCGGTAGCGGTGATGACCTGCCTGGGCGCTAACGCGCAGGCAGATACGATAACCGTGACGGGTGCGGGTAGTGGTCAATTTTCTACTGCAACGGTGGTCTGCGAGTTTAACGCTGCCACTAACACCTTCACGTTTACCATCACCAATACGTCGCACTTAACTCAGCCTGGGTCAACATCGACCATCACGGCCATCGGCTTTGACTTGCCGCCAACCGGCAACGCCAGCGCTTCCGGCTTGAATGGTTTTACGGGTTCGCAGGCTCCCAGTCTCTCCTCGACTTTTACCTTCTCTGACGGGGACGTCGGAAACGTTCCGCACGGCTTCAACAGTGCTGTGCTCGACTTCGCGTTTCTGACTGGACCGTCGGGCAATTTCAGCGGTGGCCAAGTCAATCTTGGATTACTGCCGGGAGAGAGTGCATCGTTCACCGTTACCGGTGCGGGGTTCGCCGGAATGACGGAAGCAGAGATCTGCAACGCAATCTTCGTCCGCTTCCAGAACGTGCCCGAAGAAGGTGGCAGCGGGGGGAGTGACGTCGGAGTGCCGGGGTCCATTCCCGAACCATCCACCATGTTGTTGCTCGGAACAGCATTGGTCGGTTTAGGTGGCGTGGTGAGACGACGCATTAAACCGCGTCCATAGTTTCACAGGTGTCATCATAGTAAAGAGGGCGTAGCCGTTTGCCCCGGCTACGCCCTTTTTGTCTGGCGCGCATCTCTCAGCGCACATTGAGGGTGAGGAAACTTTAGTCCGCTACTGGTCCTTGCTCTTTGTAGAAGTAATAGTCAGCGGTGTAAGGAACTTCCCGCAGTTCATTCAACGTGCCCGGCTCACTCGGCGCGAGTCCGCCCGTCGTGTTGGTGCGCTGGATGAAAGTCACCTTGCTGAAAATACCGTTGCCGCTGGTCTCTACCTTCCTGAGCAACAGCCACGCGATCGCCGTCGGATCAGGCTGGCAACCAGTGCCTTGCACTCGCTCGGCTTTCACTTTGCTGCCACTCTTGCTTTCCCAGTGTGGACCAACATAGTGCGTGCCGACTTCGCCGAAATAGTTCGGTTCCGCGTACAAGGTCGCAACCGGCGCGACGAAATCCCAGCTCACTCCATTGAATCTGTAAACCTGAACGCCCTTCGCGTAAACGTGAAACGCGAGCTTGTGTCCCTCCGGCGCCGTGATGGTGCGGCACGCGGGCGGCAACTCCGGACCGTTATTGTTGTCGAGCATCGTGGTGGCCTCCGCTGGTTTCATCGGGAAGCTGACGACGCTCAGTAAGACAAGAAGCCGAATAATGCTCTTGAACGTGTACATGATTTCTCCTTAAGTATGAATCGATTTGAATTTCAGTTCTTCGCGATTCGCACAGGCACGATCATCGGTACACTGTCCCGATAACGCCTGTAGTCGTCGCCGTAGATATCGACCAGGTCTTTCTCTTCAAGTTGTATGGCGATGAAGATGTATGCGGTGGTGGCAATCGCAAAGACCAGGTGCGCGATCGTCATCGTCGGTGTGGCCCAGAACGCAAACAGCCAACCGAGATAAAGCGGATGCCGCACGTGCCGATACAAAATCGGCGTGCCGAATCGCAGTTGTGTGTACTCCCTGCCACGCAGATACAGATAAACCTGTCTGAGTCCGAACAGGTCGAAGTGATTGATGAGGAAGGTGCTGATGAGGACCAGCAAAAAGCCCATCGCGAACAGCGCGTAGAGGATCGCGCGCAGCGCCGGTTGTTCGACGTTCCAAACGACACCGCCGATCGGCTGCCATAGCCAGAACAAGAAAATCAACGCCATTGAGGACAACAGGACGTAGGTGCTTCGTTCGGCCTGTTTCGGAATGACGCGCGTCCACATCTGTTTGAACCACGGTCGCGCCATGACGCTGTGCTGCACGGCAAACAGCGCCAGCAGGCCCGCGTTGATCAGCAGGGCTTCACCGAGTGGGGAAGTGCGGCCCGAATCGATCGACTTCGGCACGAACACGTTGCCGATAAACCCGATCGCGTAAAGGTACGTGACGAAAAAGATCAGGTAACACAGAACGCCGTAGACAAACGTTGTAACTCTCCCGAACATGGAGACTCCTTTCATCTTTCAACCCGATGTTTCGTAACCGCCCGGTGACTCTGAAACGGCGAGGCATTCGCGCGATGAATAAAATGAATGAACTTCTTGTATGAACCCCGCTGGCATATAAAAACCGCTGCCTCGCTCCTTCAGAGAACTTACCGCTGCCGAATGTGAAAGTTGCCGAACTTTTCCGCATATTACTGAGCAAAATAAACTTTTTTCAGTGGCCCTTTTCGTGATCCGTTTGCGCGTTATCTGGATGAGCCTGTACTTGCCTGTACTTGAAAGCGACTTTACGGTATGGCCATCACGTTCCGCGCAGCGCTGTCTCTATTAATTCTTAATCTGAGTCTCACAACGGCGATTGCGCAGTCTCATTCGCCGGCCGAAGAGAGTCTGCGCGCGTTGACCGAGCAATACGGTCGCGCGATGGCGGCGGGCAATATTGAGGAGATGCGCAAGCTGTGGAACCCGCAGTCGCCGCATCTTGCGGGAGTGTTTCGCTATTACAAAGGTGTCTTTGCGCAGGCGCGACTCAGTGTGATGAAGTCGGAGTTGACGCGGATCGAGATCGCCGGCGATAAGGCTGTGTCAGAGCTCACAACCGATGAACGTCGCTTTGATAAGAAGACTGGCGCGATCCTGTTAACTTTCGATCCGTTCTACGGTGCTGCACGTTCATTTGAATGGACGCGAACGGCTTCGGGCTGGCAGATCGAGCGAGAGTTTCTGGTCCAGGACGAACTCGCCGGCAAACTCTACGACGCAACTTCGGATCAGCAACGCGAACAGATCCTTCAACAAGAGAAACGTTACGTTAACAACACGCTCGTCAACGCCCTCGGCACGAGACTGCTGCGCCATCACACGCGCGCCGAGTATGACGTTGCTTTGCGTTACCTCGATCTGCAACGACAGGTCGCGGAGCGGATCGGAGACCAGTCGGGAATCGCCGGCTCTTGGGTCAACACCGGAATCGTTCGACAGGGACAAGACGAGAACGAACTCGGTCTCGTCGCGACACACAAGGCGTTGGAATTGTACGAAGCCGCCGGCAACAAACGCGGCGTCGCGCTCGCGCAGGAAAACCTCAGCGATCTTTATCGCGCGCTCGGCGATCACCGGCGCGCCTTTGCTTACGCGCAGAAGTCGCTGCGACTTTCGGAAGAGACGCATCATCGCCGCGGCATGATGGTCGCTCTCAGCGAGCTCGCGATCATTTACGGTCAGCAAAATAATGCCGAGCAGGCGTTGGCCCATCTGGAGAAGGCTTTCGTCATCGCGCAGGAGTTGGAAGACACGCTCACGATCGCGACGCTGCGTCACGATATGGCGCTGCAATACAAGAGATTCGGCGACTACGATCGCGCGCTTGCGATGTATCAGCAGTTACTGAAACAGGTGGAAGACTACGGCGATCGCAGCGGCGCGGCGATGGTCCGCGACCAGATGGGAAAAATCTTTGCCGAGCAGAAGAAGTATGACGAAGCTTTGACCTATCATTTCAAAGCGCTCGCCGATCTCGATTCCGACAAGACTAAACGCGCTTCAGTCGTCACGCTCAACAACATCAGTTCCGTTTATCTGCTGCAACAACGCTACGCCGACGCGTTGTCGAATTCCCAACAGGCAGTCGCGCTCGCACGCGAGACTGGCAGACAGAACGATCTTTGTCTGGCGTTGATCCATCGCGGGTATTCGCAACTCGCGTTGAATCAACTCAGTGAAGCGCGAATGTCATTCACGGAAGCCGTCACGATCATGGAACGGCTGCGCACGCTCACGGCCGGTGGCGTCGAAGAGCGCCAACGTTATTTCGAAGGCGGTGTTCAGGCGCATCACGGTCTACTCAGTGTGTTGGTCAAAGAGAATCAGACGCAGGACGCGCTGTTTCTGGCCGAGCGTGCGAAAGCGCGCGCGCTGCTCGACATGCTGCAACAGGGACGCGTCGGTGTTCACAAAGCGATGACGGCGCAGGAACAGGAAGAGGAGCGGCGGTTGAAGTCGGAATTGACGCAGCTCAACAAACAACTTGCGCGTGTCACACAGTCGCTCAAGGCGGACGCGAATCGCATTCGCGACGTCGAGGTTCAACTCGAAAAGGCGCGGCTCAGTTACGAAGCGTTTCAGAACTCGCTCTACGCCGCGCACCCGGAACTCAAAACACAACGTGGTGAAGCGCCGATCATCAACGCGCAGGAACTCGCCGAGTTGTTGCCGGATACTTCGTCGGTGCTGCTTGAATACATCGTCACCAAAGATGAGACTTACTTGTTCGCGATCACGCAGGCTTCCGGCAAAGCCGAGGTGCGCGCGTTCACTCTCCCCATCAAACGCGCGGATCTCGCAACGCAGATCGAAATCTTTCGCAAACAACTCGCGACGCGCGATCTCGGATTTCGCGCGAGTGCCGTTAAGCTTTACGACCTGCTGCTAAAACCGGCGCAGGCTCAGCTTCGCGGCAAGACGAACGTCGTCATCGCGCCTGACAGTAACCTCTGGGATCTTCCGTTTCAGGCACTCGTGAACAACTCGGGGCGTTTCGTGATCGAGGATGCGGCAGTGACTTACGCGCCCTCGTTGACGGTGCTGCGCGAAATGACGAAGCGACGGACGCGTGCCGCGGCGCCTTCGACGTTGTTGGCGTTTGGTAATCCAACGTCTTCGAGCGGCAGTGTTACGCATCACAAGTCGTCGCTAAGAGACGCCGCGCTCGATCCGCTGCCTGAAGCGGGCGAAGAAGTTAAAGCTCTCGGACGTTTGTATGGCGCGGCGCGCAGCCGGATCTACATCGGCGCGGATGCACGCGAGGATCGCGTGAAGAGTGAGGCCTCACGCGCAAACATTCTTCACTTCACCACGCACGGCATACTCAACAACGTGTCGCCGATGTATTCACACCTGACGTTCGCCGAAGGTGGACCAAACGAAGATGGGCTGCTCGAGGCGTGGGAGTTGATGCAACTCGATCTGAAAGCCGACCTGGCAGTGCTCTCGGCGTGTGAAACGGCGCGCGGACGGATTGGCGCGGGTGAGGGAATGATCGGTTTTTCGTGGGCCATGTTCATCGCCGGCGTGCCGTCGATCGTGGTCAGCCAGTGGAAAGTCGAATCAGCGGGCACGCGCGATTTGATGGTCAACTTTCATCGCTCGTTGATCTCGTCGCCCGCGCAGACGAAGTCGGGGGCGTTGCGACAAGCTGCGTTGAAGCTGATGCGCAATCCGGAGACGAGTCATCCGTTTTACTGGGCCGGGTTCGTGATGGTCGGCGATGGGCGATGACTTACTGTCGTCGCAATGACTGAACCTGTCGGAGCAGGTTGCGAACGACTTCAGAATCGGGATTGGCTTTTTGTAACGCGCGAAACTCTTCTTCAGCCTCACGCAACAATCCCGCTTCCGCGTACAGCAAACCGATCGTGAGATGTGACTTGCCATACGTCCGAAGCGCTTTTGCCAATTCGTTCGCCTTCGCCTGGTCGAGAATGCGAAACTTCGCCTGTGGTGCGGGAGGACGCGGCGACAGAACTTCCTGTCCGTCATTCGTTGCTTTCACTTGCCATGAGTAAACGTTGCCGCGCGGCAGTGTTGTGGTCCAACTAAGACTGGTGAGCTGCGGGCTGACTGCCACCATCATGAACTTCTCGTCGTAGACCTCGACAACGTATCCGGTCGCGCCTTTCAGCGCCGACCAGCGAAACGTTGGATTGGTCGTGAGCAGCACGTTTCCTGTTGGAGCGAGAACTGAAAAGTCGCCCTTCGGATCGTTCGATCCCATCAGCGAACTCGATGGCCGTGTTAGTCCCTGAAGCTGCGACGATCTTTCGATCCTTCCGCCGCTGAGGGCTTTCTTCAACATGTTCTGATACGCGGGCGGTAACTGATCCGCGCCAGAGAGTTTGCCTTGCTGGTCCAACGTCAGCACGTTGTCGCCGTCGTTGAGTTGGGCGGCGATCTGCGCTGGCGTTGGTTCAGGTTGTGATGGTTGCGACTGCGGAATGCCGGGTTGTGGCGATGGAGCGGGAGTGACTGCGATCTGCGGTTCCTGTGGAGTTCGCCAGACGAGCCAGCCGAACACTGTTAACAAAACGACTGCGAGCGCAGCGCCGGTCCACGCCGGTACGGGCGCGACGCGAAACGGCGTCGTTAATGATGTGAATGTTCGACGCCACCAACTCTCCGTGCTCGCGGGTTTGTATTCGCGATCGAGCGACGGCGCGATCTCGTTTCGGAACGCGCGCAAGTCTTCAACCGCGAGAACGCACTGCTCGCAATGTGACAGGTGATCGTCAACGACGAGCAACTCATCACCTGCGAGATCCTGATCGACGTAAGCCGCCGTCTGGTCAATGGTGAGATGCTGAACGCGATCGCTCGTTGCTTCAAACACCTGCGAGCGCAGTTCGAAGAAATCCGAGTCGTCAACCTGTTTTTCAGTCAGATGCTCCACTGTTTTTCTTTGGTCCTCACAACCGGGGTCCCGGCCGGGTCTATTTCAAGAAGTTGGCGAAACTTGTCGCGTATTACCATTTACAAAAATCCCTTCAGTCGCCGCGCGAGTCGTTCGCGCCCCGACTTGCGGGCGTTTATGACTTGCTGTCGCGTAAGTCCCAGCAGTTCAGCGATTTTGGTGTCTTCAAGCGGGAGGTCATTCCACAGCGCCGCGAGATTGTTGTCACTCATTTCGAGCGTCGCCGCGAGTTGGTGAACGCTGGCGATGCCGGTAGCCGGGAAGAGCGTGATGCAGCCGAAACCGCTGCCTTCTTTGAGGTTCAACAACAACGCCGCGCGCTGGTTGCGCGGAAGCTGTTGCAATTCCTCCCACAGTCGTTGCAGGAACATGCGCTTCTCGATCCGCCATGCCGGATCGCGCTCCGTTACGTCGGGCACTGACGCGACGGCGTCTTCATCTTCGGCAAGCGATTCGATCGGTTGATCGCCGATTCCCAACAACGATGCGACCGCTGTCACGAGGTCGTCAAACTCGATTGGACCACGCGCGTGGTTGAAGATCGCGGCGACAGTGTCGGCCAATGCGTGCGCGTTGCCAGGAGGCAGGTTTTCAAGGCTCAGCCGTTTTGGTTTCTGGTCCTGCCACGCGGCAAAGCCGGTGATGCTCTGTCCTTCAGCGTTCTGCCACAATGCGAAACCTCGCTGTCGTGTGACGAGATAGTGCAGACGATTTTTGAGCGCATGTCTTTCGGGAAACTGACGGCGCAACCAACGCGCGCAGGTCCGATGCGCGATCACCGCCGCGATTCCGCGTATGTCCGCGATCGGGTGTGTTTCGGGAAGTTTGCGAAATTTCTGCAACTGCGCGAGTAGTTGCAGGATCACTTCCTGATAGATGTCGTCGGCTTCGCCGCGTTGTGAGGAACTGAGACGCAGTTTGAAGCGGATGACGCCTTTGATTACGGGTTCGGCGTGAGTGTTGATGAGTTGCAGCAGCAGCTCGTCTGCGTGTTCGTCGCTGGTCTCGACTAAGAGCGGTTCGAGTAGGACGTCGATCTTTACCGGCGACTCTTTCATCGATTTCTTGGGCGCCGAGACTGTTGATCGCTCCCAGCGCCCGTTGAGTTTAATAGATGTTGCCTTTGACTCTCTCCAAGCGGCTTAGCCGCCCGATGTGATGCCTTTAAAAATCTTTTGAGCGGCTTTGCCGCCTGATGTGAGGCGAGGCTACGCCTCGCCGTAGCATGGTCTACCCCAAGGGGCTGCGCCCCCGGGGCATAGCCCCACTTGTTTTCTAAGCTTCCGGTGAGGCTGAGCCTCACCGCACATCAGACGGCAAAGCCGTGACTAACTTACTGGCGCCCGCTGGCTTTCTGGCGCCCGCTGACTGACTGGCACCCGCTGACTTACTGGCGCCCGCTGGCTTACTGGCGCCCGCTGAGTTTAATTTTGGAAGCGGCTATGCCGCCTGATGTGAGGCGAGGCTATGCCTCGCCGTAGCTGGCGCTTCCCCCAGGGGCTTCGCCCCGACCGGGGGCATAGCCCCACTTGTTTTTCTAAGCTTCCGGTGAGGCTGAGCCCGCACATCAGACGGCAAAGCCGTGACTAACTTACTGGCGCGCTGACTTACTGGCGCGCTGACTTACTGGCGCCCGCTGACTGACTGGCGCCCGCTGACTGACTGGCGCCCGCTGACTTCCTCCGCGCGCTGGCTTTCTGGCGCCCGCTGAGTGATAAATGTTGCCTTTCAGACTCTTTAGGGAGAGAGGTTCCCTACGTCGGGGGCGGTGCGGTGGGATTTTTGCTCCGGGTTGCAAGGATTGTGAGTTCAGGACGCGGTTGCGTCACTTACGAAACCCGTCCTTGCAACCCGGAAAACGAGAGCGTTACGTCTTCCTGGTGAACAGTCCGCCGGCGAGGAAGACCACGCCGAGCAGAATATGAATGCCGTGGTCCGCCTGGCCGAGATGTAACGGCCCGACGATCCACATGCGCTGTTCGCCAGTGCCAAGCGCCATTCCGAGAATTCCCAGTGCCAGGTAAACGACGCCGAATACAAGGCTGAAGGCTTTCGCGGCGGACAACGTTCCGGCGAAGCCAAAATAAAGGGCGATAACGCCCGAGACGATGTGTACAAGATTGTGCGGCATCGTCAGATGCGCGCCGAGTAGGTCAGGTTTTACGAAACCCAACACACCTACTAACAGAAAAACGACTCCGAGAATCTTGCAAACAGTCTTTGCCATTCTTCACCCGCTCCTCTGTGAAAACCGTGGTAAAGCTTAGCGGCTACTGCGCCGAGGCTGTGCCAGGCGTCCGCGTTTTCGTCAACCCTGAGGGTGGTCCGTTGGTGCGCCGCATGTATATCAAAGAGAGGCCCTACTTGCAAAGTATTTTACAACTTCCTTCGCGTCCTGGCTCATAGGGAACACGGATAAAAACGAATTTCAAATTAGGACACTAAGCGCGTCCTCCGGTGTCGGTGCTTAACGCGGATTGAGTGATATACTTGTCGCTCACCCTGGTAATCGATTTTCGGAAGTGAGGTTTGTTATGTTTTTGCGCAAACTATTGGTCGGAGTCTTCGTTATCGCTTTCGCAGCCAGCGCGGCAAACGCTTACACCATCGTGATGCGCAGCGGCCGCCAGGTTGAAATTCCAAACACATTTACCGTCACAAAGTCGACGCTGACTTACGAAACAGCGCCGGGAATTCAGATCACGCTTCAGTTGTCGACGATCGACATCGCCGCGACTGAACGTCTCAACAACCAACCGGGCTCGTTATCGCTGAACGCACCGAAGCCGGCGACAACTGCTTCGCCGCAGGAGCCCGCGACAAGAGCACGCCGATCCATTACGAATCAGGATCTTGAAAGTTATCGAAAGGCGCGCCTCGAAGGTGAACGCCAGCGCAAAGAGTTAGGTCTGCCGTCTGCGGAAGAACGCCGCAAGGAGACGGAAGAGATCGAGGACCGACTGGTTGAGCAGGCGCGATCCATGCGCTCGCAGGAAGAACTCGAGTTCTGGCGAAACCGAACGGCCCAACTCGAAGCGCAGATCGGTTCGCTGAACAACCAGTCGAACGACGTGACCTGGATTTATCCATCAGGGATCGATTATGGGTTCGATCGGTTTGACGGGTTCAACAGGTTCGGCTTCCACGATAATTTCGGCTTCAACCGAAATCCGGGCTTTAACAAGAACCTCGGTTTCAACAACCGATTCGGATTCAACGCGGGTTTCAATATCTTCAATCGGTTTCCCGGGCACTTCAACGGGCGGCTCCGGTTTACGACTCCAAGGAATGTTAGAGGCGGCTTTCGCAGCAATCCCGGTGGCGGGCACGGTTTCCGAGGACGACGTTAACAGATGACGTGGGAAACAATCATCGGACTGGAAATCCACGCTCAACTGAGCACTGACTCGAAGATCTTCTGCGGTTGCGCAACCCGCTTCGGCGACGAACCCAACGCGAACACCTGTCCGACCTGCCTGGGCCTGCCCGGCGCGCTGCCCGTGCTGAATCGCGGCGCAGTCGAACTCGGCGCACGCGCGGCGCTGGCGCTCGGGCTGCAAATCAACCAGCAGTCGATCTTCGCGCGCAAGAACTACTTCTATCCCGATCTGCCAAAGGGTTATCAGATCTCGCAGTACGATCAACCGTTCTCCGCCAACGGTGAACTCGAGATCATGACCGCCGAACGCGACGAAGCCGGACATCCGCTCGAGTGGCGTCCGATGAAGATCCGCATCACTCGACTCCATCTCGAAGAAGACGCCGGAAAAAACGTGCATGAAGGTCTACCCGACGTCGATCGCTATTCGTATATCGATCTGAACCGCGCCGGTGTGCCACTCGCCGAGATCGTTACCGAGCCTGATTTCCGTTCGTCATGGGAAGCTTACGACTATGTCAATCATGTACGTCGTTCGCTGCAATGGGTCGGCGCGTCAGAGGCCGACATGGAGAAGGGAAATCTTCGTTGTGAAGCGAACGTCTCGGTGCGACGCGTCGGTGAAGAGAAGTTTGGAACGAAAGTAGAACTGAAGAACCTGAACTCCGTTCGTTTCATGCAACGCGCGATCGAGTTTGAAGTCGCGCGTCATATCAAAGTGCTGGAGTCAGGCGGAACTCTGACGCAGGAGACGCGACTCTGGGACGATCGGGCGCTGGAAACGCGCGTGATGCGTTCGAAAGAAGAAGCGCACGACTATCGGTATTTTCCCGAACCCGATCTGCCGCCGTTGATCGTGTCGCGCGAGTTTATCGACGAAGTCAAGAAATCGATGCCGGAGTTGCCGGAGGAGCGCCGCAAGCGATTCGCCGATCAATATGGACTGAGTTTCTCCGACGCGTCTCAACTCGTCGCCGATCGTTCGCTCGCTGATTACTACGAAGAGACCGTCACAGCGAGCGGAAACCCGCGCGCCTCCGCGAATTGGATCCGCTCCGAACTGACTCGCGAACTCGAAGCAGCCGGACTTTCAGCCGCCGACTCGCCGATCAGCGCCGCCAACCTCGGCAAACTGATCGCGCTCATCGACGAAGGAAAGATCAGCGGCAAACAAGGAAAAGACGTTCTCGTCGAGATGTTCAAAACTGGAAAAGGCGCCGAGGCGATCATCGAAGAGCAGGGGCTGGTCCAGGTCAGCGACACCGGCGAGATCGATTCGCTGATCGACGAAGTCATCGCGGCGAATCCGGATCAACTCGCGAATTATCGTTCCGGCAAGGAGGCGCTGTTGGGTTTCTTCGTCGGCCAGGTGATCAAGGCGTCGAAAGGAAAGGCGAACCCGAAGATCGTCAACGATCGATTACGGGCCAAGTTACAGGGTTAAAGAGCAATGAATCTGGCGGGAAAGACGGCAGTCGTCACAGGCGGAAGCAAAGGAATCGGGCGGGCGATTGCCGCAGCGCTCGTTCGTGCGGGCGCGAATGTTTCGATCAGCGCGCGTCATGAAGACGAGATCGCCAGCGCCGTCGCCGAGTTGAACAGCGACGGCGGTGGACGTGCTATCGGGTTTGTCTGTGACGTCCGCGATCACGCGCAAGTCAAAACTTATCTTGCGAACACGGTCGAACAACTCGGCGGCGTCGATATTCTCGTCAACAACGCCGGTATCGGCTTGTTCGCGCCGGTCGAATCAATGACTGCGGACGAGTTTCGCGCCGTTATCGAAACAAACCTTTGCGGCGTGTTTTATTGTTGTCACGAAGCGATTCCGCTGATGAAGCAACGCGGCGGCGGTTACATCATCAACATCTCATCGCTCGCAGGCACGAACGCGCATCCGAAAATGGCGGCTTACAATGCTTCGAAGTTTGGTCTGAATGGTTTTAGCGAAGCCTTGATGCAGGAAGTCAGGCACGACAACATCAAAGTCAGTTACATCATGCCCGGATCGGTCAACACGGAGTTTGGCGGCGACAGCCCGAGCGACGCCAACAGTTGGCAACTGCGTCCGGAAGACATCGCCGAGGTCGTGATGGACCTGTTGGCCCATCCCGACCGCAGCTTGCCGAGCCGCGTCGAGATTCGTCCGAGCCGTCCACCAAAAAGATGAAACCTGTTCTGCTCTGTCTTGCGCTTCTACTCAGCGCCTTCATCCCACAATCACCTGAAGAATCGCCGGAACTCAAGGAAGCAACTGCGCTGACTGAGTCGGTGGTGAAACTATCGCGGGAAGGAAAGTTGGACGAAGCGTTACCGCTCGCCAAACGCGCACTCGAGATTCGTGAGAGATTATTGCCACGCACCGATCCGCGAGTTGCTTTGTCGCTGAGTTATCTTGCCGACCTGTATCGAGCGAAACGAGACTATGGTGCGGCTAAAAACCTTTTGCAGCGATTGCTTCAGATTCAGGAAGAACAGTCTGGTCCAACTGACGCCGGCCTCGCGCGAACGCTCGAACGTCTGGCCTGGATTAATCTTAGCGACGGAGATGTTGGCAAAGCTGAGGAACGTTACAAGCGGGCCTTGGAGTTAAAAGAGAAAGCGTTGGGACCTGACAACGTTCAAGTGGCCGACACGCTTGTTGGACTCGCCACCGTCTATCGCGTGCGACGGGATTTCAAATCCGGTGCGCCGCTCTTCAAACGCGCACTCACGATCTACGCTCAGCTTTCCGGCGTGAACGCTCCGGTGTTTCACGAGACAGCGGAGAACTTTACATGTCTGGCCCATGAAACTCTCAATCGCGATGCGGAAAAGGATCTTGATGAGATCTGGAAACGTTTTGCGCCGCCCGGCTCGCCTGCTGAATCGCCCTACATCACGCAGAACGGTAAAGCGTTGAGTTTGCCCAAGCCGAGTTATGCTGAAGAAGCGAGGCTTCGTCGACTCTCCGGATTTGTAGTTGTGAAAGTCACTGTCGATGAAAATGGACGCGTGATTAGTGCCCGCGACATGTGTCAGGGATCGCCGTTACTTAGTCCCGGAGCTCTCGAATCAGCACGGAACGCAAAGTTTGCTCCGCGGATGGTCAACAATCAGGCTGTGAAGTTCGACGGTGTAATCACCTATCGTTTTGCGTTTCAATAGTCGCTGGATATGCGAGCCGTTATTCAACGCGTAACGCGAGCGAAAGTCATAGTTGAAGATCGCGTCGTCGGAGAGATCGGACACGGTCTTCTCGTACTTTTGGGAATCACTCACGCTGACACGCAAACCGACGCTGACTATCTCGCCTCGAAGATCGTCGCGCTCAGGATCTTCGACGATGCAGCCGGAAAGATGAACGTTTCGTTGAAAGACGCCGGCGGTGGTTTACTCGTAGTTTCGCAGTTCACTTTGTATGGCGACGTTCGACGCGGATTGCGTCCTTCGTGGAGTGATGCGGCTCCGCCGGAAATCGCCGAGCCGCTTTATAACTATTTTGTTGAGAGCAGTCGAAAGCTGATCGAGCCGGTGGAGACTGGCAGCTTTCGCGCGATGATGCAGGTCGAATTGATCAATGACGGGCCAGTTACTCTGATCGTCGATAGTCGCGATCGCAAGTGATCAGATCGTGTCACCCACTTTCGAACCCTCTTCAAGCTCAAATCGATCCCGATCGCGCTTCTCGATCTTGTCGATAAACTCCAGCTCTTCATTGTCTTCATAACTGACGCCCATCGCCGACGCATTCTCTTCGACGAGCGACTGATCCGGAGTTGGATTGTCGCCCGCGACAGTCTCCGATCCGCTGTCGTTCACATCTTCCCAGTTTGCGTCGAGATCACCGCCGGCATCACGCGGCGACGCCGCTGTATTGTTGCGCAGTCGCTGTGCGAGCAGGTCCGGATCCTTGGGCGCGTGAGAGATCTCGAGCTCCATAAACTCCTCGATCTCCGGATCGGGCACATACTCCGGGTTATTCGCTAAATACTCGAAGTCGCTGGCGTTTTTCTTTGGCATGTAAGTCTCCTTACCTCACCGTTTAGAAACCACGATAACGATCCGGTTTCAATGGATTCCTCGTCGTCACGTTTTGGGGGATCGACGGAAACTATAACATAATTTTTGTACGAAAATGGTTTCGATCACCTTGCTTGACGATTGTTAACGTGGACTTTACACTTCAACTTGAACCAAAAATCATTACAAACTTCATTGTGCGAGCGGTGTTGCCGCCTCGCTTTTAAGGAAAGAGTTTGAGCACCGCTATGCCAGACAGCCCTTTTGATTCTTTGCAAACTTTCTCTTCACCAGCCGGTCCTGTTGGACGTTTCTACTCGTTGCCACAACTCGAAAAAAACGGCGTCGGTCCGATTTCCAGACTACCGCACAGCCTGCGTGTAGTACTCGAGTCGGTGCTGCGCAATTGCGACGGCGAGAAGATCACGGAAGACGACGTTCGCGAGCTGGCGAATTGGCAGCCAACCGGCAAACGCGTTGAGGAGATCCCGTTTGTCGTCGCGCGCGTGTTGCTTCAGGACTTCACCGGCGTGCCGCTGCTCGTCGATCTCGCGGCGATGCGGTCCGCCGTGGCGCGACTGAATAAAAACACGAGCATCATCGAACCGCTCGTGCCTGTCGATCTCGTCATCGATCACTCGGTCCAGGTTGACTTGTCGAGCACGCCCGATGCGTTTGAAAAGAACATGGAGATGGAGTTCAAACGCAATCGTTCGCGTTATCAGTTTTTGAAGTGGGGGACGCAGGCGTTCGACGGCTTTCGCGTCATTCCGCCGGGCATTGGCATCTGTCACCAGGTCAATCTCGAATATCTCGCGAAGAATGTTTGGGAGAAGACGGTCTACTTCCCGGACACACTCGTCGGCACCGATTCGCATACGACGATGATCAACGGACTCGGTGTTGTCGGTTGGGGCGTCGGTGGTATCGAAGCCGAAGCAGCGATGTTGGGCCAACCCGTTTACTTCCTGACTCCTGATGTTGTCGGCGTTCATCTGAGTGGAAGTTTGCGTGAAGGAGTAACGGCGACCGATCTCGTTTTGAAGGTCACCGAGATGATGCGCAAGGCGAAAGTCGTCGGCAAGTTTGTCGAGTTTCACGGCGAAGGCGCGTCGAACTTGTCGGTCACCGATCGCGCGACGATCGCGAACATGGCGCCGGAGTACGGCGCGACGATGGGCTTCTTCCCGGTCGACGAAGAAACGTGCGTCTATCTGCTGGCTACCGGACGTTCCGAAGAACACGTCGATCTCGTTCGGCAGTACTACAAGGCCCAGGGCATGTTTGGAATGCCGCGACAAGGCGAGTGCGACTACAGCGTCGTCTACGATCTCGATCTCGGATCGATCGGACCAAGTGTTGCTGGTCCAAAACGTCCGCAGGATCGAATCGATCTTCCCAACCTGAAAGAGCAGTTCACCGCGCTCATGCTCAAACCGGCGAACGAGGGCGGTTACGGCAAGACCGACGACGATCTCTGGACTCGCTATCACGTCAAGATCGGCGCGGACAAACAACGCCTGATCGCGGGCGGCGGCGAACAACGCTCTGAAACGATTCCGCCCGTCGCCAACAATCACGTCAGCGACAGAAATACTAACCCGTGGACGGAAACTGAAATGATGAACAACCGTCCCACGCCCGACCTCGTCGCTGACATTCCTGAAGGCGAGTTTCCCACCGGCGACGAATTGATCGGACATGGCGACGTGCTCATCGCAGCGATCACGTCCTGCACGAACACTTCGAATCCGAGCGTCATGCTCGCGGCGGGCCTGCTCGCGAAGAAGGCTGTCGAAGCGGGACTCTCAGTCAGTCCGAAAGTCAAAAACTCACTCGCGCCAGGTTCGCGCGTCGTGACCGAATATCTCGAAAAGACCGGTCTGCAACCTTACTTGAACCAGCTCGGTTTCAACCTCGTCGGTTATGGCTGTACGACTTGTATCGGAAACTCTGGTCCACTCGATCCGGCCATCGAACAGATCGTCAACGAGCGCGACGTCGTCGGCGTTTCCGTCCTTTCAGGCAATCGAAACTTCGAAGCGCGCGTTCACCAGAGCATCAAGGCAAACTTTCTGATGAGTCCGCCGCTCGTCGTCGCATTCGCCCTCGCCGGACGCATCGACGTCGATATGGCTAACGAGCCTTTGGGCACCGGCAACGACGGCAAAGAGATCTATTTGCGCGACATCTGGCCGAGTATGCAGGAGATCAACGAGCTGATGCGCGCGGCGTTTGATCCGGAAACGTATCGCGAGCTGTACGGCAGTTTTGCTGACCAGAACCCGCTCTGGAACGACATTCCGTCGTCGACCGGCAACGTTTATCAGTGGGAACCGGAATCGACTTACATCCGCGAACCTCCATACTTTGACGGCTTCAGCAGCGCGCTGAATTCGCTGGCGGATGTTACGGGGGCGCGAGCGTTGGCCATCTTCGGCGACTCAGTAACGACCGATCACATCAGTCCGGCCGGCGCGATCAAACCTTCGTCGCCCGCGGGTTTGTACTTGCAGGAACGCGGCGTCGACATCAAAGACTTCAATAGTTACGGCGCGCGCCGCGGCAATCACGAGGTGATGGTGCGCGGAACGTTTGCCAACGTTCGCATCAAGAACCTGATGGTTCCCGGCGTCGAAGGCGGCGTCACGATTCATCAGCCAAGCGGCGATCGCATGAGCATCTACGACGCCTCGATGCGTTATCAGGAAGAAGGCGTGCCCCTCGTGATCATCGCCGGTCAGGAGTACGGGACGGGCAGTTCACGCGACTGGGCCGCGAAAGGCACGCGGCTGCTGGGCGTGAAGGCCGTCATCGCGCAGAGTTTTGAACGAATTCATCGCAGCAACCTCGTCGGCATGGGTGTGTTGCCGTGTCAGTTCAAGGACGACGTCAGCGCCGCTTCGCTTAATCTCGACGGCACCGAAACGTTTGAGTTGCACGGCATCGAAGACGGTATCGATCCGTTGGAAGAGATCACGCTCGTGATTCATCGCGCCAACGGCGAAACGGAAACCGTGCCGATCATCCTGCGCATCGACACGCCGATCGAAGTTGACTACTACCATCACGGTGGCATTCTGCCGTTTGTCTTGCGGCAACTACTCGCGGGAACTACGGATTTTTAAATATGAAAAAGTATCAACTCTTTATTGACGGACAATGGGTCGATTCCCAATCAGGGAAGACTTTCACCACGCCGAACCCGGCGACCGGCGAAACGCTCGCCGAAGTTGCCGAAGCTGATAAAGCCGACGTCGACAAAGCCGTGCAGGCCGCGCGTCGTGCGTACGAAGGCAAGTGGTCCAAACTCAGCGCGCGCGATCGCGGCCGGTTGCTGTACAAACTCTCGCAACTCATCGAACAACACGCGGCTGAGCTTGCCGAAATCGAGACCTCCGACAACGGTAAACCGATCAAAGAATCGCTTTACGTCGACATCCCGCAGGTCGTCGAGAATTTCGAATACTTCGCGGGTTGGTCCACGAAGATCGAAGGCGAGACCATTCCCGTTCCCGGCCGCATGTTCAACTACACGTTGCGCGAGCCGATCGGAGTTTGCGGACAGATAATTCCGTGGAACTTCCCGCTGTTGATGGCGGCGTGGAAACTCGCGCCCGCTTTGGCCGCCGGCAACACAGTCGTGCTGAAACCCGCCGAACAAACTCCTGTCGGCGCGATGGAACTCGGCAAGTTGATCCAGGAAGCAGGTTTCCCTGAAGGCGTCGTCAACATCGTGCCCGGTTACGGTGAAACTGCCGGTGCCGCACTCGCATCGCATCCCGGCATCGACAAGATCGCGTTCACAGGTTCGACCGAAGTCGGAAAGCTGATCGCCAAATCAGCCGCCGACAACCTGACAAAAGTCTCGCTCGAACTCGGCGGCAAGGCGCCGAACATCGTCTTCGCCGATTCGGATCTCGAACAAGCCGTCGCCGGCGCGATGATGGGCATCTTCTACAACCAGGGTCAGGTTTGTTGCGCGGGCTCGCGGTTGTTCGTCGAAGAATCAGTACAGGACAAGTTTCTGGCGCAGCTCAGCGAACGCGCCGGAAAGATCGCCGTCGGCGATCCGATGAACAAAGCGACGCAGATGGGACCGCAGGTTTCCGCGGAGCAACTCGATCGGATCAAAGGCTACGTCGATATCGCGCGCAGCGAAGGAGCGACTGTCGTCGCGGGCGGCGGCTCGCCGCATCTCGATGGTCCATTCGACAAGGGATACTTCTTCACGCCGACGATTTTCGCCGACGTGAAGAACGAGATGCGTGTGGCCCAGGAGGAGATCTTCGGACCAGTCGTTTCAGTGATCACGTTCAAAGACGAAGAAGACTTGATCCGCCAGGCCAACGACACGATCTACGGTCTCTCGGCCGGTATCTGGACGCGCGACATCACGCGCGCGCATCGCTTCGCGAAGGAGATCAAAGCCGGCGTCGTGTGGATCAATACGTTCAATATGTTCAACGCAGCGTCTCCCTTTGGTGGTTACAAGCAGTCGGGCTACGGCCGCGAGATGGGCCGTCATGCGCTTGACCTTTACACGCAGGTCAAGAGCGTTTGGGTCGATCTTTCCGGAAAGCCGATCGGCTGGTTTGGCAAGTAGTGCTATTATGGCAGCCTCTCCCGAAATGAACGACCAACATTGAAGGAGACGTCAATGCAACGATTGAAAAAGGCCGCGTTTTTCTGCGCTTTTCTCACTGGGATAGTTCTGCTGACCGCTTGTCCCAGCCAAACCAACATCTCGAAAATCAACGCCGATCCCGATCGTTATCGCGGCAAGGAGGTCGGGATCGCCGGCACCGTTACCAATAGTTACGGCGCGGTCATCGGCGGCGCCTACGAGATCGACGACGGGACGGGACGTCTGTGGGTCGCGACTAAACGCGGTGTTCCTTCGCGCGGCTCGCGCGTCGGCGCGAAGGGTTACGTTCACAACGGTTTCAGTTTCGCGGGCCGCAGCTTTGGCACTGTGATGGAAGAGACCGATCGCCGCACGAAAGGACGATAAAATCCGTTCAATCCGTGATTGTCGATAGTCTCGATCAGGAATTCTCTTCCTTGATCGAAGATCTGAAGAGGCTGGCCACCGCAGTCAACAGGGATCTGCTCTACCGCCACCCGCCGGCAGTTTCGATTGGTGAGCAGATCCTGCGCAGCGCGGCGGCCGTTGAACAGACGTTTGGCGGGTTAACGTCTAATCTCTGGGACGATCCGTTCGAGTGGACGCTGCCGGAAACACTCTCCACTCCGGCGGCGATCGTCGAGTATTTGTCGGAAGTCGACGCGCTGCGGCAACTGACGTTCGACTCGATCGGCGGCGACGCCGATCTGGTTCGATACATTTCAGTTCCGTCAGGCGAAGCGACCACGCTGGTCAAATTACTGTTAGAGACGCTCGTGAAAGCGAGTGACTATCGCGGCCGGGCTACCGCCAGCCACAAAGAAGCACAAAAGGAACAAGAGCACGAACAAAACTCAATGTAGGCCGTCTTTTTTCTCTTGTGCCCTTTTTGTGGCTGTGATGGCGCTGCTCGGTTTATTATCTAGCCCGTCATAAGAGTCCCCTTGGCGAGGAACAATCCATGTTTTGTCCGCAATGCGGTCAGCAACAAGCTAATGGAGTTATCAGGTTCTGCTCCCGGTGCGGTTTCCCGCTCGATGGTGTCATTCAGTTGTTGGGCACCGGCGGTATGCTCCCCGTTTACCGCGCTTCGACGGATGAGTCGGCGCCAATCTCTGCGCGCCGCAAGGGCGTGAAGCAGGGCGGTTTGCTGTTCCTGTCGGGCATTCTGATTGTTTCGCTGCTCGGGGCGCTGGCCAACTTCAGCAACTCGGCATTTCTGGAAATCCTGACGGCTCTGGCGGCGATTATCTGTTTTGTCGGTGGACCACTGCGTATGCTCTACGCGGGACTTTTCGAAGAAGGCGCGCCCCGACAGGTTATGGCTTATGGGCCACCGCCAATGTCCGCGCCGAGGCCGCAGTTTGGAACACCGGTGCCGCAACACGCGTTGCCACCGCCGCCGGCGCGTCCGGCTACAGGTTGGCGGCCGCGTCCGAATACGGCTGAACTTGCAACCCCGCCGAGCGTTACCGAGAACACCACACGATTATTGGATAAGGAAGATCGCACCGATCGATAAGCGGTGTCACTCGCCGAGCGATTAAAAGATCAGATTCGTGTTGCCGGGCCGATCACCTTTCACGACTGGATGAAAGCGGCGCTTTACGATCCGGTTGACGGTTATTACAAGCGATCGGATCTGAAACGCTGGGGCAGGGAAGGCGACTATCGCACCAGTCCCGAACGAAGTGAACTCTTCGCCGCGACTTTCGCCGGTTACTTCGCGAAGCTCTACGACGAACTGCAACGTCCTTCGCTATGGACCATCGTCGAAGCAGGCCCGGGGGCCGGTCACTTTGCAGCAGGCGTGCTGAGTGTGTTGAGCGATGTACGATACATTTCTGTAGAATCGACCGAAGATCTTGAGCGATTACCGCCGATCGCAGCGGGAATTATTTTCTCAAATGAAGTGTTCGATGCGTTCCCGGTCCATCGCCTGATCCAGACCGAAGACGGGCTTTCGGAATTTTATGTCGCGGTTGAAGACGACAGATTCGTCTGGACCAAGGGACGTCTGTCGACACCGAAGTTAGCTGAATTCTGTCGTGAATATTCGTTTATCGACGGGCAGATCGTCGAGGTAAATCTCGAGATCGATCGTTGGTTGACGAGCGTGGCGGCGAAGTTGGAATCCGGTTACGTGATCACTGTCGATTACGGTGCTGAAGCTCGCGAGCTTTACGATGCATCGCTGCGGCCGCACGGAACGTTGCGCGGCTTCTCGCGTCACAGTTTCGTCGAAGACATTCTGGCCCAACCGGGCGACTACGACATCACGTCGAGCGTCAACTGGTCGCAAGTTCGAGCTACAGGTGCGCGCCTGGGTTTCACAACTGTCGAATTCGCGCCACAGGATCGATTTCTACTCGGCGCGGGATTACTGGACGAACTCGAGCGCCGTTTGTCGAAAGCCACCTCCGACGCCCACAGACTCTCACTAAGCACTGGCGCGCGCGAGATGATCCTGCCGGGCGGAATGGCGTCGAGTTTTCAGGTACTTGTCCAGAAGAAGGAGAAATAAATAGTGTTTGTCGATCTTTCACACACTGTCGAACACGGCATGATCACTTACAAAGGCTTGCCCGAGCCGGTGATCTCCGATTTTCTCTCGCGCGAAGATTCGGCCACTCGCTACGAACCGGGAACGGAGTTTCACATCGGGAAGATCGACATGGTTGCGAACACCGGGACGTATCTCGACAGCCCGTTTCATCGTTACGCGCGCGGCAAAGATCTCGCTCAGCTCGATCTGCAAGCACTGGCGAACGTCGATGGCGTCGTCGTGCACTCTTCGGATCGCGCGATCGACGAACAAGTGCTCGATGGTCTGGACGTAAACGGCAAGGCGGTGTTGTTTCACACCGGCTGGGACGCGCATTGGCGCACCGAGACTTACTGGAACGGCGAACATCCGTTTCTAACTGAAGCCACCGCGAATCGTCTCGCCAAGAGCGGCGCCGCGATCGTCGGTATCGACTCGTACAACATCGACTCCACGCAGGACGGTCGCCGCCCGGTGCATTCGATCCTGCTGGGCCATGACGTCCCGATCGTCGAACATCTCTGCAATCTCGGCGAACTTCCCGATTCAGGTTTCAAGTTCTTCGCGGTTCCCGTGAAGGTTCGGCAGTTTGGCACATTTCCCGTGCGCGCTTTTGCAATCGTCTGACACGGATTTTAGGAGAACCAGCATGTCCTTATCCGCGAAACTCATCCTGATTTTATTCATCGGAATCAACGTCGCACACGCGCAACCAGCACGGCCTTATTTTACCGAGCCGTCGCTGTCTCCCGATCGCAAGGAGATCGCGTTCGTTTCCGGCGGTGATATATGGACCGTGCCCGCGAGCGGTGGTGTCGCAGCGTTACTCGTTTCGCACGCCGCGAACGAAGCGCGCCCGTTGTTTTCGCCGGACGGCACGCAACTCGCATTTATCTCGTCGCGCACCGGCAACGGCGACATCTATCTCCTCACGCTTGCGACCGGCGAACTCAAACGTCTCACTTTCGACGACGCTTCCGATCAACTCGACGGTTGGTCACGCGATGGCCGTTGGATCTATTTCTCGTCGGGCAGTCGCGACATCGGTGGTTTGAACGATCTGTTTCGCGTAAGCGTGAAGGGCGGTACGCCGATGCAGGTCAGCGCCGATCGTTACACGAACGAGTTTTTCGGCGCGCCGTCTCCCGACGGAAACACGATCGCGTTTAGTGCGCGCGGCATCGCGTCGGGCCAGTGGTGGCGCAAAGGACGCAGCCACATCGACGAAGCGGAAGTGTGGCTGTTGCGCTCCTTTGATAACGGCGCGGGAACTTACGAGCGCGTCACTGAAGCGGGTGGCGCGAAAGATCTGTGGCCCATGTGGAGTGCGGACGGCCGTCGTCTCTACTACGTTTCCGATCGCGCCGACGCGGGCAACAAGAACGGCGCGCAGAATATCTGGTTTGCGATGCCGGGCCGATCCGAGTCTCGCCGCGTTTCGAACTTTACTGACGGGCGCGTGTTATGGCCCAGCATTTCTTACGACGGACGCGAAGTTGTTTTCGAACGCAATTTCGCGATTTGGAAGCTGGACACCGAAAGCGGCAAGGCGACGGAAGTCTCGATCACGCGGCGTGGAGCGTCGTCCGGTCCATCCGTTGAGCGGTTGCGGTTGACGGATCGTTTTAGCGAGTTGCAGTTGTCGCCTGATGGGAAAAAGGTGGCTTTCATCGTACGCGGCGAGGTGTTTGCCGCATCGGCTGCGGACGGCGGCGATGCGACGCGCGTTTCAAACAGCGCGGCCGAAGAGTATCAAGTGACGTGGGCGCCGGACAGCCGGCGTCTGGTCTATGTTTCCGATCGCGACGGCACGCCGCATCTTTATCTCTACGACTTCAATAACAACACCGAAACACAACTGACGCGCGACGCCGCGGACGATTCCACGCCGCGTTTTTCGCCTGACGGCAAGCTGCTGGCGTTTATTCGCGGCGCGAAAGAGTTGCGCGTGTTGGATGTCGCCGGCAAGCACGAGCGTGTGGCAGTCACAGCGTTTTTTGAACGTCCGCCAATCATCGGCGATCGGCCGTTTGTCTGGTCTCCTGACAGCAAATGGCTTGCGTATGTTCCGGTGAGTGAGAATCAGTTCAAGAACCTGCATATCGCTTCCGTCGATGGTGGTCCAGGCAAGCCGGCGAGTTTTTTGGCGAACGTTTTCAGCAACACGATCTCATGGAGTCCTGATGGAACGTTCATGTTGTTTGACTCGGGACAACGAACGGAGAGCACGCAACTCGCGCGCGTCGATCTCGTGCCGCGCACGCCGCGATTTCGTGAAGATCAGTTTCGCGATCTGTTTAGAGAAGAGACGCCGCGAAACGTGAGACAGGAGCCGCGACCGACTGAAACGCCGGCAGCGTCTCCCAGTCCAACTGCAAGCCCGGCTGCGAGTCCGGCTGATGAGCGGCGCGCTGGTCCAACAAAGCCGGTGCAGGTTGTGTTTGACGACATCCGCCGGCGCTTGAGTCTTTTGCCCGTCGGCGTTGACGTCAACTATCAGACCATCAGTCCCGACGGAAAGTGGGTGGCGATGGTCGCCAATTCCGTCAACCAGGCAAACGTCTATCTCTATTCACTCGACGAACTCTCGCGCGATCCGATCGTCGCCAAACAATTGACCTCGACGTCGGGCCAGAAGAACTGGGCGCAGTTCACGCCCGACAGCAAAGAGATCTTCTATCTCGAGAATGGCCGCATCGGCGTCGTGAATCTCGAAGGACGAACGCGTTCGCTCGCCGTCACGGCTGAGATGGACGTCGATTTTTCACGTGAAAAGATGGAGGTGTTTCGACAGGGTTGGTCCCTGCTGCGCGACAATTTCTACGACGCCGGTTATCACGGCGCGAACTGGAACCAGGTTAGAAGTGAGTACGAACCGCTGATCGCCGGCTCTCGCACGCCTGACGAAATGCGTCGGTTGCTGCAACTGATGGTGGGCGAGCTGAACGCTTCGCATCTCGGCGCGTCGGCGCCGCAGGGTGGAAATCAACCAACGACCGGTCGTCTTGGATTGCGCTTCGATCGGCGTGAGTATGAGACGTCAGGTCGATTGCGGATCACTGAAGTAATCGCTCTTAGTCCAGCAGCGATTACCGGCGGAATCAAAGTCGGCGACTACCTTTTGTCTGTCGATGGCCAAGCGCTTGGCGCCGGTACAAACCTCGACGAAGTGTTGAACTACAAGATCGGGCGTCGCATCAGTCTCACCGTTTCCAGCGACGGGACAACCAAACGCGAGGTCGTGGTCCGGCCGGTGAACGCGGCGACCGAGCGCGGTCTGCTTTATCGTCAAT
Organism: Pyrinomonadaceae bacterium; assembly: GCA_035760365.1. Lineage (GTDB taxonomy): Bacteria > Acidobacteriota > Blastocatellia > Pyrinomonadales > Pyrinomonadaceae > PSRF01. The sequence continues at coordinate 19,665 of DASTTB010000040.1, read as the reverse complement.
GGGTCGATCGCAATCGCGAATACGTCGCCCGCGTGAGCAACGGCCGCCTCGGTTACGCGCACATGTTCGACATGAGCTCCGCGTCGTTGGCCCAGTTGTACATCGATCTCGATGCGGAGAATTATGCGAAGGACGGAGTAGTGATCGACGTTCGGAACAACAGCGGTGGTTTCGTCAACGTCTACGCCATCGACGTGCTCGCGCGGCGTGGTTACCTGACTATGTCATTACGCGGACTAAACGGAACTCCGGCGCGCACGGTCCTGGGCCAACGCGCGTTGAATCGTCCAACGATCCTCGTTACGAATCAACATTCATTGTCGGATGCTGAAGATTTCGCGGAAGGTTATCGAACTCTGCGGTTGGGCCAGGTTGTGGGAGAGCCGACCGCCGGCTGGATCATCTACACGTGGAATCAATCCCTGATCGACGGCACGAACTTCCGCCTGCCACGCATGAAAGTCACAGCCAACGACGGCGCCGTCATGGAGCGAAATCCGCGTCCGGTCGATATCGAAGTCACCCGCCCGATCGGGGAAACGTTAACTGAAAAGGATTCACAACTGGACGTCGCGGTGCGCGAGCTGTTGAAACAACTCGGCGCGTCGCGCACTACGTCACCGCGTTAGAACAGCTCGAACTTGATCGTCAAATACTTCTTCGGGTTCTGCCGGAAGTCGTAGAGCATTTTTACGCCTTCCGATGAGAGCTGGTTGACGTTCGAGTAGAGCGAGTCGTCGTTCAGGAGTTTGCCGACGGTGCCTTCGCCTCGTTGCGCGGCGGCGACGAGGTTGTCGATGCGTTCGGCGGTGGTGTTGAAGCGAGCGATGGCCGCGCGGGCGTCGTTGTAGATCTGCTCGTCGCGAATGAGTTTGCCGAGAGTGCCGCGGCCGGCGTTGATCTCGGCGACCATCAGGTTGATCTGGTCCACTGACTTGTCGAGTCGATCGGCGGTACGGTTGATGCGATTGTAGAATTCGTCGTCCGTGAGAAACTTGCCGGCGGTGCCGCGCCCGGCGCGAATGTCTTCCGCAATCGCTCGGAACTGGATCGCGATCTCGTTGGCGTTCTGATAAAGCGCGGGATCGTTGATGAACCTGCCGGCGGAGCCGTCGCCGGAACGGACGCGACGCATCACGTCTTCCGCCTCGAGAATCGTGGCGTTGAGATTGTTGTACAGAGCTTCGTCAGAGAACAGACGTCCCACCGTACCTTTTCCGTCTTTAACTTCCTTAACGATGCCGCTGATCTCGTCGGACAGTTTGCTCAAACGTTGGGCCAGGTCAGTGCCGGAAGTCGCGAAGTCGTTGACTGTATTCGACGACGAAGACGGCAACACAGCGCCATCCTCGATCGGTTTACCGACGTTTGATCCCGGCGTGATGTTGATGAGCATCTCGTTTCCGAGCAGACTCGGCGAGCCTTGTTGCGCCTGTGAGTCAGTGCGAATGCGTTGATTCGCAGGCTGTCCGTCAATCATCGAGTCGATCGACATCTGCGCTTCGACACGCGGCGCGCCCGGCGCCTGCGTTGGGTCAAGCAAAACGATACGCTCCACCTTGCCAACACGAACGCCGGCAAGACGCACCTCAGATCCCTCGCGGAGGCCATTAGCATCGGCGAAGCGCGCTTTCAGGTGCAGCTTGCGGCTGAAAGGATTGATGTCGCCTGACGCGTTGAGCACCAGAAACACGAGCACTCCAATCGCCAGCAACACGAATATGCCGACACGCAGTTGGCTGAAGGTTACGTTCTTCTTTGATGGAGGCATATCTTTCGTCCCTTCCTGGATTAGTGCCCGCGCAGAAACCTCTGGATGTACGCATCTTCCGAGCGGCGCAGAGCTTCGTCAGTTCCGCTGAAGATCACGTTTCCGTTCCGCATCATCATCACCTTGCTGTTGATGAGACAAAGCCGTTCGCCTTCGCGTTCGAAAACGACTTTGCCGTCTTCGTCAACCACGGCGTACTCGGAACAGATGTAGTGCAGGTTGTTCATCTCGTGCGTGACGAAGATAGACGAAACGTCTTCGAGGTCGCGCAACTTCATCGCCAGTTCGCAGATGGTCCTTGCCGTCGGCGGATCGAGACCCGCGGTCGGTTCGTCGAAGAGAACGATCTTCGGATCGCCGATCAACGCCCGCGCGATGCCAACGCGCCGCCGCATACCACCGGAAAGCTCGATCGGCATCTTGTCGATCGCGTCTTCGAGATTGACGAACCGCAACATGCGACGGACTTCGGGTTCGACTTCCTCTTCAGGCACATTCTGCTCGTGCAATCGATAAGCGACGTTGTCGTAAACCGAAAGCGAGTCGAACAGCGCGCCTTCCTGAAAGACCATGCCGATCTTCTTGCGGATGCGCATCATCTGGTCTTCGGAGTAGTCGGTGATGTCTTCGCCGTCGACGAGCACCTGGCCCTCGTCGGGTTTGAGTAGACCAAGCACCAGCTTGATGATGGTCGACTTTCCGCCGCCCGAGCCGCCGAGAATGATCTTCGTCTCACCCTTCATCACCTTGAAGTTGAGGCCGTTAAGGATGACGCGGTCGTCGAACGCCAGCACGACGTTGCGAAACTCGATCGCCGGAATCGCGCGGTCGCGATCGTCGATTTCGTGAAACGTTGACTCCGCTGCGCTTTCGCTGACAGTGGGTGCAGTTGTATGTATTTCAGAGGTCGCCATGTCTGAGCAATTAAAGGTTTACGATGTGCCTAGAATAACCTGAAGCGCTTTGGCGAGGAAATAGTCCGCAATAATCACGATAATTGACGCCATGACCACGGCTCGCGTGGTTGAACGTCCGACGCCGACCGTACCGCCTTCCGTGCTGAGCCCCTGCCGGCACGCAATCGTGCCGATTATGAGCGAAAAGACGATTGGTTTGACGACTCCGCCGATTAAATCGTCTGTCGTGATGCCGTCGCGGACGGCTGAGATAAACACGCTCGACGAGACGGAGTAAAGCGCAACCGCGGTAACCCAGCCGCCGAAGATTCCCATCACGTCAGCCAGCACCGTCAGCAACGGCAGACTCACCAGCAACGCCCAGAGTCGTGGAGCGACGAGCTTGCGAATCGGATCGGTTCCGAGTGCCCGCATCGCGTCGATCTGCTGCGAGACGACCATCGAACCGAGTTCTGCCGAGATTGCCGAACCGACGCGGCCGGTAACCATCAACGCGCACAAAACAGGCCCCAACTCGCGTACGAGTGAAACAGCCACCAGATAACCGGTTTGAGATTGCGCACCGTAGGCTTTCAGCGTGGGAAATGTTTGGACGGTCAACACACCGCCGGTAAAGAAGCCAGTCAGAATGATGATGGTCAGCGATCCGACGCCGATAGCATCCATCTGAGCGATGGTTTCGGGAATATAGCGTGGCCGCTTGAAAATACCGCGAAATGCGCGCGCGGCCAGCAGCGTCGTCTCTTGCAGCTCAAGCAACGAGCGCGTAGCGAAGTTCATGGAGAGCGATAGACCAGTCGTATGGAAAAGAGCGGTCTATGATGCGCAGATTGTGCGTGAGGCGTCAAGGTAGTATCACTGTTTATTCGTGGTTTAAGGTCTTCGAACGTTCGGACGGAACGCGTCAGCATTCGGACGACGCGGGTTGTTGGGCCGTTGTGGGTTCATCACGTCCCTGATCTGGAGACGCAAACGCTTCAGCGTGGCGAGCTGTTCGGGTTGTAGTAGCCGACGGATGCGCAATTCCATGTGGATGCGCATACGCGTTTGTGCCGCCTGCGCGAGGGTCAGTTCGTTTATGCGCTGTTCGACGAGGTTTTCGTCGATCGGATCGGCTTCGAGTGCCTGATCGAGGGCGGCGTTGGCTTCGCGCAGCCGGCGGTTCGTGGCCTGACGTTCGTCGCGTGTTTCCTGCGTGAGCGAGCGGATTTTTTGACGCTGCTCGGGAGTCAGGTTGAGTTGCAGGATCGGATCGTCGGCAGGAACCTGGGCGTTCACACAAATTCCAAAGACCAAAACTAACAAAATCGTTCTAAAAATCATTTTGAACCTCAAAATTGGTTAATTCGATCTGATAACAGATCAAGATCATCGTCGCTCGACAGTAATCGTAGATCAGCAGCGAGTTGTTCACGTTCGGCTCGCGACAGCGGACGCCGGTCTTTCGTCACTTGTTTCTTGGAAGCCTTCGGGCGCGGTGGTTCCACGACTGCAACGATTGCTTCCGGAGCCTTTTCTACCAGCGGTTTTGGTTGACTCGCCAAGGCTTCTTTGACTAAACGATCCACATCCTGCTGCGTGTAAACCGCATTGTTATCTGGTTGATTAACGAACAACGCCGCCGCCAGAACGCAGAACGCGATAACGGCAAATCCGGTCGCAGCTTTCAGCCACAACGGCGAGAGATCGAAAAACTGTCGCAACGCCGCAAACGCAGATTTTTTCGCAACGTGTGGCGTCGCAACGAAACCTGCGAGCGCCTCATCGCGCCACTCGGCGATCGACTCACGCACCACGCCAAACGACGCGAGCTCTTCACGACAGCTTCCACACTGCTGCAAATGCAGCTCAAACTCGCGTGTCTCGCCTTCGTTCATCTCGTGATAGAGGAACGCCATCAAGTCCGGCGCGCGCTCACAAATAGGAGAGTCAGTCATATCGTTCATCGCTAATTCCTGCTTTCAAACTTCTGAAGCCGCATCTGCAATTGCTTCAGCGCCGTGTAAAGCCTGCTCTTGACCGTGCTCAACGGCAGGTCGAGCGCGTCGGCAATCTCACGAAACGTCAGTTCTTCAAACTCTTTCATCACGACAACCTGGCGCAACTCGATCGGCAAGCTGTTAATCGCGCGTCTCACCGCGAGAGTTTCCTGTCTACCTTCGACGACGCTCGCCGGCGAATGCTCGCGAGTTGTGACGAAAGCCGCCTCGGGCTGTTCCTCGTCCAGCGCCGACTCGCTTCGGACTTTCGCGCGCCGTTGCCGCGTGATGCACTGGTTAACGGCGATCCGGTGCAGCCACGACGACACCTTCGCTTCGCCGCGAAACCCGCGCAGGTTGCGGAAAGCGGCGAGAAACGTCTCCTGCGTGGCGTCGCGGGCGTCGTCCTCGCGCCCGAGCATCCCGTAGGCAAGCGCGAAGATACGCCGCTCCCAACGCCGGACAATCTCGCCAAAAGCTTCGGCGTCTCCGGTCAGAGCCCGTTCCACGATGATCTCGTCAGTGCCTAATGTATCCATTGGCGCTCAAGGATTTAGACGTTGATGAGGTGACTTCAGCCGATCTAATCCGCGAAAACTTCACGCGCGTGTTCAACGAGGGCAAATATCGTTGACACTGAAGCGCTGGGTCGACAATAATGACATCCGTGCCGGGCGACGCCGCCCGGGAACCGAAAACCCGACGACCTCCGCCGCAAACCTGCCGCGATTGTACCGCCAGATACCACGAATGCTCGAAAAACTCGGACGAATCCGTCTCCTCTACATCGTGCTGGGAGTGCTGCTACTCGTGGGCCTGTTGCCGCTCGCCTTCGCCGGTTTTCTGCTTTCCGGACGCAGCGCCGACGAACTCCGGTCAATCGAGGGCCGCTACCAGGCCCAGCTAGTGCAGGACAAGGCGCGACAGATCGAGCTCTACGGCCAGCGTTATCGCGACGTCGTCACCGGTCTCGCCCGAGCGTTTGAAATCGCCGGCGGTATTCAGTCGTTCGACGGCGACGGCTACGATCAGCGTCTCCAGATGACGTTGCAGGAAGATCCGAACCTGATCGCGCTCGCGTTGTGGCCCGTCGACGGTCGGCTGCACCGTGCGTTTCAGCCGGACGTGATCAAACTGGAAGAAGTCGACGCGCGCGTCAGCGAGGTTCTGGCGCGAATGGCCAGCCGCGGCGTGGTCGTGAGCCGGCCGCAGATCATCCGTTCCGGACAGGAAATGGCTTTGACGATCGCCGAGCCGGTGCTTGGCGGCGCTGGGAATCAGGAAGTCGTCGCCGCCGTCGTGGCGATCGTTTCGTTTCAGGAAGTTTTCGACGCCGTTCAGCAACCGACGTCGAAAAGTGAGCGCGAACTCCTGAACGCGGGACTTCCGGTCGTTTTCGTCGTCGATCAAAACGGACGCGCGGTCGCGCACCCGGAAGCGAGTGTCGCGTTTTCAGAAAAGCCGATGACGGACCTCAAAGTCGTCCAGGATTGGCAGGAATCCGGCGCGCAGGTTCAGTCGGCATTAGCTCCGTTTTCCGCGACACGCGACGGCCGCACCGTCGAGATGCTCGGCTCGTACGCCACCGCCGAACTCGACAAGAACGCGCGTCTTGGAGTGATCGCAATTCAGGACGAAGCCGCCGCCCTCGCATCAGTCTCCGACATGCGTTGGCAGACGTTGTGGATAAGTTTGATCGCAGCGTTACTCACGATCCTGATCGGACTCTTCTTCGCGAACAAACTGACGCATCCTGTTCGCGAGTTGGCGGGCGGCGCCCATCGTATCGCCTCCGGCGACTTCTCAAAACGCATCGAAGTGACGAGCCGCACCGAACTCGGCGATCTCGGCAACTCTTTCAACCTGATGACCGACCAGGTCGAGCGTTTCATCATCGACCTGCAAAATTCGGCCGAAGAGAACCGCCAACTGTTCCTCGGCACAGTCAAAGGTCTGGCGGCCGCAATCGACGGGAAAGACCCGTACACACGCGGACATTCGGAACGCGTCTCCCGCTTCTCCGTGGCCATCGCGCAACGTTTAGACTTGTCAGACGACGAATGCGAAAAGATCCGCATCAGCGCGCTCCTGCACGACGTCGGCAAGATCGCCATCGACGACAACATTCTGAAGAAACCCGCTGCGCTCACCGACGAAGAGTACGAGATCATGAAACAGCACCCGCAGAAGGGTTACAAGATCATGTCGCAGATTCCCGCGATGAAGGAGTTTTTGCCGGGAATGTACATGCACCACGAGATGGTGAACGGCATGGGTTACCCGCAGGGTCTGAAGGGCGATGAGATACCGCTGATGGGCAAGATTGTGGCCGTCGCCGACACCTTTGACGCGATGACGACCGATCGCCCGTATCAAAAGGCGATGAAGTTTGACGACGCGCTCGCTCGCATCGAGAGTTTTGTCGGAACGCGTTACGATCCCGCCGTCGTCGCGGCGCTTTCCGCAGCGTGTAAAGAAGGTCAGATTCGTCCCGGCGTTGTGAAACTTCGGAAACCCGCATCCGCCGCCAACAAGCCGCCGCAACAAGCTCCGCAGATGTCTCAAGTGGGTGGTGTCTTAAGCTGAAATATCCTCGGCGTTCTCTGCGCCTCTGCGGTGAACTAATCGGTAAAAACAGGAAACCCCAGAGAACGCTGAGAACTCAGATGGAAATTAAGACGCTCCCCTCAAGTGACCCAGATTTGAATCTGTGTGATCTGCGGCTATAATCCATCCCTTCATGGGACTTTTTTGGCGACGAAAGAAAGAAGATGAGTTTGTCTCACTTCGTTTAAATGAACCTGCGGTAAAAGAAACCGCGCCTCCACCTCCCCCGGTCCAGCCAGGACCGCAAGCTAAGCCTGAACCTCCGAAACCTGAAGCGCCTGCAGCCGCAGCGCCGCCTGCGCCCGTTCCTTCGCGTTCGACGTTTACGTCTTCGGTTCTAGGTCTCGATCGTTCGATGGAGGAGTTGCAGGCCCAGGAGGCCGCGCTTGAACAGGAGTTCTCCGCGAGATTTCGACGCGCCGTCGCCGCCACGCGTGAGTCGTTATCCGATAAACTCGACACGGTCTTTGCGGGCCGCAAACAGATCGACGACGAGTTGTTGGACCAGCTCGAGGAGATTCTGATCGCCGCCGACATCGGCGTGCCGACGACGCTGGAAATCCTCGAAACCGTGCGACGCGGTGTCGCGCGCAAGCAGATCAACGACATGGATGCGCTCAAGCACGCGATCAAGTCGGAGCTGCTGAATATTCTCCAGGCTTCCGAGCGGCAGGGTGTTGCGTCGGAATCGACTGTTCCCGAGAGCGTCGCGCCGTACGTGATGATGATCGTCGGCGTGAACGGCGTTGGGAAAACGACGACGATCGGGAAGCTGGCCCAACGTATTAAAGCCGAAGGCAACGACGTTCTGATCTGCGCGGCTGACACGTTTCGCGCGGCGGCGTCGGACCAACTCGCGATCTGGGCCGAACGCACGGGCGTGCCGTTGATTCAACAGAAGCAGGGAACTGATCCGGCGGCGGTGTTGTACGACTCCTTGAAGGCGGCGAAGGCGCGTGGCTCTGAAGTTTTGATCGTCGATACTGCCGGACGCCTGCACAACAAATCGAACCTGATGGCGGAGTTGGAAAAGATGAAACGCGTTGCGGGGCGGGAAGTCGAAGGAGCGCCGCACGAAACGTTGCTCGTCGTCGATGCCGTCACCGGTCAAAACGGGCTCGAACAGGCACGCCAATTTTTGAAAGTCGCCGGCGTCACCGGCATCGTGCTGACAAAACTCGATGGGACCGCGAAGGGCGGCATCGCCGTCGCGATCGCGAAAGAGTTGAACCTGCCGATTCGTTACGCCGGTATCGGCGAGAAGGTCGACGACCTCGTCGTGTTTGATCCACAGCAGTACGTCAACGGTTTATTTGGAAATTGAGACCCTCCGTGCAAACTCTAGCTGAGTCGACAATCGACTGGACCGACACAGATCGTCGCCTGATGGCGCGCGCTCTTGAGCTGGCGCGCAAAGGTGTCGGTCAGGTGAGTCCCGGACCGCTCGTCGGTTGCGTGATCATCAGCGCGAGCGGCGAGATCGTCGGCGAGGGTTACTACATATTCGCCGAGTTGAAGCACGCGGAAACGATCGCGTTGGCCCAGGCCGGTGAGAAGGCTCGCGGCGGCACGGCGTACGTTTCGCTCGAACCACACGCGCATCATGGACGCACGCCGCCGTGCACTGACGCGTTGATCGCGGCTGGCATCAAACGCGTCGTCGCGCCGATCGAAGATCTCAATCCCAAGGTTTCCGGAAAAGGTTTCGCGCACCTGCGCGCAGCCGGCGTCATGGTCCAAACCGGATTGCTCGCCGACGAAGCGACGCAGACGAACGAAGCGTATCTTCACTTCATGCGCACCGGGTTGCCGTTTGTACATTTGAAACTCGCTGTTTCGCTTGATGGAAAGATCGCGACGCGTACCGGCGACTCGCGCTGGGTCTCAGGTCCCGAATCACTCGCTCGCGCGCACGAACTGCGTCATGAAAACGACGCGATCATGATCGGCGCGAGGACCGCCGCGATCGACGATCCGTTATTAACCGATCGGTCGGGCCTGCCGCGAAGACGGCCACTGATCCGCGTCCTGCTTGGACAGGGAGCCGTTTTATCTCCGGATTCTCAACTGGCAAGGAGCGCATCCGAAGAAGCACCCGTTCTGGCACTCGAAGGCCACCCACTTGTGATTCTGAAGGAGCTTGCAGATCGTTCTGTGCAAAGCGTGCTGGTCGAGGGCGGCTCCGGTGTCGCGGGCAAGCTGATGGATGCCGGACTCGTCAACAAAGTCACGTTCTTCGTCGCGCCGAAGATCGTCGGCGGCGCAGGTGCTCCGAGCGCGATTGGCGGAAGCGGCGTCGAGAAGATGGCTGACGCGTGGGAGTTGGACCGCGTCACCGTGGTCCAACGAGGCAAAGACCTGGAGATCTCCGGTTATCCGCGGCCGTCCGCAGAAGAATGAACCCGCACCCGTTAAAACGGCTGGGCCAACACTTCCTCAAAGATCCGAGAACTGTTCAACGCATAGTCGAAGCGCTCGCTCCACAGCCTGACGAGACGATCGTCGAGATTGGGCCAGGCACGGGCGCGCTTACGTCTGTGCTTATCGAGCGCGCCGCACGGGTGATCGCGGTCGAGTTTGATCAGAATCTCGAGTCGTTGTTGCGCGAACGTTTTGCGACCGCGCCGAATTTCACGCTCGTCATGGGAGACGCTTTGACGACGGACTTCTGCGCCGCAATCGCTCCCGCTGCGCACGCACGACTCGCCGCTAATCTTCCGTACAACATCTCGACTGCGATACTTCAGCGACTGATCGCGCAGCGTTCGTGCATCACGGAGATGGTGGTGATGTTGCAGCGTGAAGTTGTCGAGCGTGTGTTAGCGCCGCCGGGTTCGAGTGAGCGCGGGTTTCTGTCGGTGCTCGTCGAAGCGTATGCCGAAACTGAGAAGCTGTTTGACGTCGCGCCGGGAGCGTTTCGTCCGCCGCCGAAGGTTTGGAGCAGCGTCATGCGTCTCACGTTTCGATCGGAAAGTGTTGCGAATGAAGAATTGTTGTGGGAGACAGTCAGCGCGGGTTTCGCGCAGAAACGAAAGACGATCTTGAATAACCTTCGTAATGCTTCCGGCCATTTACATGACGTGCTTCAACGCAACGGCGGCGCGAGCATCGTGTTGTGTAAGGCCGGCGTTGAATTGCAACGACGCGCGGAGTCGTTAACGATCGAGGAGTGGAACCGAATCGTTAGCGCGATGGTGTAGCTTCACGCGGATCCCTTGCTTTGGACGAAGCGACAGCACCGGCAGCAGCTCAACCTTTTCACCCGTCGTTGAAAATCTGAAACGCTGGCCAATGGTCGCGAGTACCAAAATGATCTCCATCATCGCGAAATAGTTCCCGATACATTGTCGTGGTCCACCACCAAACGGAAAGTAAGCGTACTTCGGAAGTTGTTCACTAAACCCGTTGGTCCAACGTTCCGGCTTGAACGCCTCCGGGTCGTCGAAGTAACGCGGATCGCGATGCGTGACCCACTGAAACGCAAACACCTGCGTCCCTTTCGGCACTGTAAAACCACCCAGCTCCGTTTCCTCGACCGCCTCGCGCCCGATCGCAAACGCCGGCGGATACAAACGCATCGCCTCTTTCGCGATCATCTCCGTGTATTTCAACTTCGGAAGATCCGAAACATCCGGTGTTCTGCCACCGAGCACTTCGTCCAGCTCGGCGTGAAACTTCTGCTCCGCTTTCGGGTTCGACGCCAGCAGATACCAGCTCCACGTCAACGTCAGCGCCGTTGTTTCATGACCAGCGAGAAACAGCGTGATCACTTCGTCGCGCAACTGCGAGTCGCTCATGCTGGTGCCGTCGTCGTCCTGCGCCTGAAGCAGCATCGACAGCAGATCGCCCTGGTCGTAACCGCTCGCACGTCGCTCGGCGATGATGCCCAACACGATGCGATCGATCTCACTGACGGCGTTGAAATAGCGGCGGTGTCCCGGCGTTGGCAGGCGATTGTCGAGGATCCATTTCAGAGTCGCCTGTGAGGCGAACGGTTTCACGAGACTCGTCAGTACCTGGCCCACGTGGTCCGCGTCGCGTGAGACGTCGGAATTGAACAGCGTCTTCACGACGATCTCGAGTGTCAAACGCGTCATGTCGCGCGACAGGTCGCGCTCTTCGCCGTCTTGCCACGTATCGATCATGCGGCGCGCGTATTGGACCATGATCTCGCCGTACGAGCTGATCCGCTGCCGGTGAAACGCGGGTTGGGCCAGGCGTCTTTGCCGGCGCCAGAATTCACCTTCGCTCGTGACGAGGCCGTTGCCGACGAGGCGCTGAAAGAACGGCGAACGAAGCGTTTGTGCTTTGCGATAACTGCGAGCATCTGTCGTGAGGATCGCCTCGATGTCGTTCGGGTTGTAGATGAAGTACGCGTGAACGTACAGGTAGCGCGAATAGACGACGTCGCCGTAATCGCGACAACGTTCGATAAACCCGAGCGTGTCGCGATTGAACTCGCGCATCGATCCCATGATGAATTGGCCCTTCGGCCCTGGCGGCCTGTGCGTCATTGGCGGCTCTTTTTTATCTGGGTTTCAACAAACTGTGTACTGCAATTGTGAAGGATTTTATCAGGCGTGGTGTTTGTATCGGTGGCTCGCGAACAGGATAACAGGTTCGCTTGTAATTAATCGGGTGTTATCTCCATTCACCTGAAAACCGAAACGCTGCCCAATCCGAGGGGGTCCACTTCCGTTCTTCCCACATCGACGCTTGAGCAGCGCTGAGAGCGGCGGCAGGGCGCATGTTCTTAGTAAATACCAACGTGTAAAACCTCTTCATTACTTCCTTTGCTGCATCACCGCGTACACCCCAGAGCGTCGCTATCACGCGCGGAGCCCCCGCATACATGAACCCTCTAGTCAATCCAATGAGACCTTCGCCACGAACCTGTTTACCGAAATCGGTGTCGCACCCACTTAGGACAACCAACTCAACAGGTACGTCTAATCGGCAAACTTTTTGAAAATACAGATACCCATCTTGGGCCTCCCCCTGTTCGTTGACGGTCGATAACAGAATTCCCGACGCTTCAGGATAATTGTCCAGGGCGATTCCATGTGTGGCAAAATGAATAATCCTATAGGAGTCTAACCCACCATTCATAACGGTGTTTAGGTTAGCTTTGAAGTCCAGTTCTACACGCGCTGTTGGGTCCAACCCCCGAATAATCTCCGCCTCATCGCGCGTGCTAATTAATCGCTTTAACCTCAACAGGCGCTCCGCACGTTGGGCATCTGTGATCAATATTCTGGCCAGTGCCGCTTCGTCGAGGGCTGCAGCGCGTTCAATCGCCGAATCATCTTCAACCGTTTGAGCCTCGCCCCGCAACTGTGTTACTCGCGTGTCAGTACTCTTAAACACGGGATCAGCAAGGACTACGATGCTGTTCGGCGCCGGTGTTCGACTTTCAATCTTTCTTCGGAGTATCGCCAAGGTCGAGATTGAAGGCACTGAGACGACTTCATGGTTCTTCACTAACGGCACGTAAACTCTTCCCGGTGGAGACAATGAAAGCATCGCGAAAGGCAAGTATTGCATAGCGCCATCCGCGGCGAATATCACCTTTTCTTTCTCTCGGATCTGGATGGCGACTTTCTGGGGAATCAATATTTTACTGAGCTTGTGTACTGCGGTCTCAACCTCATGAACAGTTCCGCCCTTTTGCTTGAGCATCTCGAGAAGATTCATGATAGACGCGGTGATCTGTGGTGCAGTCTCAGTTAGCTCGTAGGCCTGAATATCCGAGTTTTTTTGTGAAGAACGAGTTAGGACCCAAAGAAAGGCTTTGCTTTCTCCGAACGCGTATTGCAGCAGGACCGCGTCGTTATCGAGAAGCGTTCGAGCTTCGGTGGTAGTCACGGAGTTTTCCGATTCGAGGCCCTGGCCTTCAGGGGACTCGGACATTGCTTCTGTGAGCATCGCAACTAGTTCGCGCGTACGTGCGCGCTCGTTGGACCAGAATGCCTTGGCGGCATAGTATCCTTCCGGGTTGATGCGATGGAGCCTCATGAGAAGTTCCATGTAAAACGAGTAGTACTCCTGCACGTTAGCGAAGTAGTAGGTACGTAGTTCTTCGTCGCTGCCCTTGCTTCTCAATGGATCGACCTCATCGATTACATCCTTGATTCGCTTCAAGGCAACCTCAAGCTTTCCACGTTTGGCTTCTACCTTCGCCAGGCCATAGGTCGCGACCGCCTTACCGGTAACGTCGTGCTTGTCTCGATGTGCGAGCGCTTTCTCAAATGAGCTAATCCCTTCCTGGTAGCGCTTCAGCTCGTAATACGCCCACCCTTCAGTTGTGAGGGTACTGGCGATGCCATGACGATCGTAATGGTCCTTACTCTCGAAAATTGTTCGAGCGCGTTGACTGAACGCTAAAGCCTGGTGTTGATTGCCCAGCCGACCATAAATACGACCTAGGCTGGCTAGATTAATTGCCTCTCCGCGTCGATCGTTTGCGGCCTGTCTCAGACGAAGAGCCTTGAGGAAATTGTCGCGAGCTTCTTCGTTCTTGTTCAAAACGGCCTGCGCCCAGCCAAGACCGTATAAAGCGCGAGCCTGTCCATCCAGGTTTCCTAACCCTTCATAAATAGTTAGAGCATCCGAAAAGTTGCTGATCGCCTCAACTTCATTTCCGAGGTAGAGATTCGGCCAGGCATGTCCAGCCAAGACGATCGCTCGCCCGTGTTTGTCAGCCAAGCTCGTCATCGCGGCTAACGCTTCCTGGAAGTGAATAATCGCAGTTTGATGAACGCGCCGAGCCTCGTAACTCCACCGCAACCGGTAAAGCGGCAGGGGGAACTTAACCATGTCATGGGAGCCAAGATCGCTATAACACCAGCCAAGGCTATAGCTTGTCAGCGCTTCCTCGTAGGGTTCATTGAGTAAATGCCAGAGAGTACGGGCTTCTCCGTAAAGCTTGATCGTATCTTTCAACAACTTAGTTTTTTCTTCACCACGGGCTCTTATAGAGTCGCCATATGCTTTTTCGGCAATGAACGATCGCCTCTCCGCATCGATGCGAGTAATGTCTTGCGGAACGGGAATTCGCGGAGTTTCCATACGGATCGTATAGTGAGCATTTAACGTAGTCGTCCTAACGCCCGTGACTGTCAAACGGAATACGCCGGCTTGCCGTGCGATCATCGAGATTGCTTCAGGACCTCTCGACCCGTTGGAACGGTCGACTTGGGCAATGATGTCGCCATTCACGCCATGGATTTTGATCGAAACGTCAACACCAACCTGCTCTACTATCACGCGCACGAATCGATTTTCGGAGAGTTCAATTTCGTAGCTGTGGTTCTGCCCTCTCTTTAGCTCCTGGCTTATTATGCTTAGGGTAGTCAAGCTCCTCATTGTGTCTTGACTGGCACTAGGAGCTTGCTGCGCGGCCAAATGTTGAGCAAACAGAATTCCTGTCGCTAACAGCACCAGGACCCGCTTTGCGGTCAGTACGCCAATTAGCAAACCATGCATACTTTGATTCATCATGCCATCCTCGCTGCTAAGCGTCATGATCTACTCTATCGGTTCGTCTTTCGTCCGCGCTTGACGTTATTGACCGGCTTCTCAGTCCGCAAAGCCTTTTTCTTTTTCACCAGCGCATCGGTAACTGATTGGACCAGGTTGTGAATTTCATTGGCGGCCGTTTGTGGATCGTTGTCGCGAGCTATACTGACCAGTGGTCCATACCAAATGACCTTTCCGTCTTTGGTGGTTATCAACTGTGCCTGGGCTTTGTCGCCCGTGCCGCTTTCGAAGTCACTGACCATTATTAACCGAGCTTGAGCGTCGGTAGGGTCGTCCTTAAGATCGAACATTCGGCTTTTCTTAATCGCGTCAATCTGCATGGAATAGACTTGCTGGTTCACTTCCGAACTGTCGTACACGCCGGTGGACTCAACGTAAATGCGTTCGATGCTCGCGAGTGACGGAACCTCACCGTAGGACCTGGGCGGAAGGCTCGCGGCAACAGACTTTTGCGACGACTGGACTTGCGAAGAAGACTTTTTGCGGGGTGTCGCGCCCGCGTTGGCGTCCGCCAACGCGGGTTGGTGCGGGCTCGGATCTGGGCGTTCGTTTGGTGAGGATTCCGAACCCACACCGCGGCTTTCCGCAGGCGCGACTTCTTGGTTGCCAGTGGGGTGAGATTCTTGCTTAACGATCGTTTGTGAGGAGCGACTCCAGAGTGCGGATATAGGTTTGAAAGCTCCGATCCAATACAGCAGCGGTAGTAATAGGGCGAAGGCGACGATTATTCCCACCCCCGACAGCACTACTGCGGGCCGTAACAACGGCACCGAGAAGTTCGGTTTGTATCGGTCGGGAATTAACCGTTGGAACCTGCGACTGAACTGTGTTTCACGGTAATCGATCGTTACATCAAACCCGCCTTCGCCGTCGGCCGCTTCACGATAGCTGGAAGCGAAGCTTATCCGTTGACCGGCTTCAAGCGTAAGAATCTGATGATCGTCGGCCGATGACAAAAAGAAAGCGCTCAACAGCACCTTCTGTTGATCGTTATCCAGCGCCCAGATTTCGACTAACTTTGCGTCCCCGCAGAGCTTCAACTCCACGTGACCTTTCTCGGTCAACTGTATGGACGAAGGTCGCCACTCCCGATCGTCAACAGTAACGATGATTTTGGACGATGCCTCAGCCCGCGCATCAACCATCAACTGAAACTGATTGACCATTGTGTCTAACTCGTTGTCACTGAGGGCGGGAGCTTCGCGTGATTGAGTGCCGTTACCGTTTAACATTTTCGCATACTCCGGCATGCCTGCTTTGTCCTTTGGTTGCATACATCCTGCGGTCTGAGTGAGCGCGGTATAACAGGGCCAATGAAGCACGATATGAAGCCTTGCCAACTCCGATTTGAGGTCAGCAAACCGAGAGTGATCCGGCTTAAACGTCCCAAAGCAAACGTCCCCAGGTTCGAGCTTGACTAGATTGTTCAAACACTCGGCTATAAACTTGACCGGCTGCTCACTTAAGGGTCGCCTGATTAGATTTCCCTTGTGGTCTCTCCTAATCACACTACGAAACTCGAGATCGATCGCCTGAGTCAGACGCTTCCGATAACGCCGAAGTGGCTCGTTTCCCTCGTTCCAGGCTTCCTTAGTACGAGGAATCTCTTCCGTCAGCGTGTCAAACAGTCGAGTCGCATCTTGCTCCGTGTAAACATGTATGCCATTACTCATACCGTAAAGCGCCGAGAAGGCATTATTGTGGCGAAGGCTTTCAAGCAGGACGCACTTACAGAACCACACATCTAAATCCTCTAGGGTCGGTTCGGAGAGCTTGTCCCATTGATAAGAGATCGTAAGCGTGAATACTCTCACAGCCAGCTCCAAATCAATCGGCAAAGGTACTCTGTGTATCGCCGGCTCGGATTGACGGTAGCGATAGTGTGTCTGACGTACGGGTCGGTGCTTAAGCCGCTGAAAGTCACACATCAAGCCAGCCAGAGCTCTTAGCGCTAGTGGCTTAGTGTCTTTGGTATCACCGAGGATGTAGTAGACGAGGTTGTAAGCCTTTACGAGCATCTCACGCAGCAATTTCGCCTGCTCCGGTGTTAGCTTGCGCCGGCGCCGTCCGAACCGTTCGAAGAAATCATCTTTTAAGCCCATGGCGTCCTTTAGTGAATGAGGGACCAAAGCCTCTCAGGGCTGACACTGGCTTACGACCATTGAAGTATTGCTGCCCGCACAAGGTTCTTTTGAGAGTGCAGGCGATCGACAAGAATGAGGGAAGCCCAAAGGCTCAGTGAGTGTTTGGGCTTCCGACTCAAGTCTGTTCAGCGGAGTCTGACAAGCCCAGTCGCCGTAGAACTTTTGCCCTTGGCATCAGTCACTGTGAGCGTGATGGTGTTGCTTGTCGTCCCGAACCTGAAGTTACAAATTGAAGAGTTAGAACAGATGCGTGTTCCGTTGCTCTTCCAAACGTACAGATTGATCGGATCGCTACCTCGAGTGCTCGTGCTTGAGAATCTCACCACGATACTAGCATTGACTGGAACTGATAGACGAAGTGTTCCGCCGTCCTTTGCTGTTTTGTCCTGCGCGCTCATTGAGAAGTGAGCCGTGGGCCCAATCGACTGGAAGGTTAACTTCACGAGTCCGGATGCCGTCGATGTCTTTCCGTTCTTGTCGGTCACTGTGAGCGTGATGGTGTTATTTGCCGTGCCGAACTTAAAGTTGCAACTAGGTGAGTTCGTGCAGATGGTGCTGCCGTTACTCTTCCAAACGTACTTGGTGATCGACGCACTGCCCGCCGTGGTAGTCGATCGAAAAGCGACGTCGACATTGCCGTTGGTTGGCACGGTTAGACTTAGAGTAGCGGGATCGTTCGCCGACTTGCCCTGGGCGCTCATTGAGAAGTGAGCCGTAGGTCCAGTGGGCTGGAAGGTCAACTTCACGAGTCCGGATGCCGTCGAAGCCTTTCCGTTATTGTCAGTCACCGTGAGCGTGATGGTGTTACTTGCCGTGCCGAACTTAAAGTTACAAGTGGGTGAGTTCGTGCAGATGGTGCTGCCGTTACTCTTCCAAACATACTTGGTGATCGACGCGCTGCCTGGCGTAGTAGTGGATCGAAGAGCGACGTCGACATTGCCGTTAGTTGGCACGGTTAGACTTAGAGTGGCTGGGTCGTTCGCCGACTTGCCCTGGGCGCTCATTGAGAAGTGAGCCGAGGGCGCGATGTTTCGATCCCAGCTCTTTACTCCCGGAACCGGGACTTGCCACGCCGGCACGATGTTAACGCGAGGAACCTGTTCATTCTCGAAACTGCACCACGTTGTATAGCACCCTGGGACCCTGCGCCGTCCGAGTTGTGCCTGAAGCTTGCCGTCATCCTGGCTGGCGTCGCCATCTTTTGTACGAATGTAACTCATGTAAGTTACGTTAGGTTTGATGTCACTTGCTGCCGCTGAACCGATGGTGAACGCAATTTCATCACCCTTGTCCATGGCGCGAGTATCAAGATACGCCCGAGGAAGGTCGGAAGCCGCATATTCAACCTTTGGCATACCATCGAAGGCTTGGCTTCTATCAAGGTAAGTGCCCGGGCCACGTACCTCGCCGCTTGAATTCTTGAGAAAGAAATCATGTTCGTAAGTTGAATCGGAGGCAAAGCCGGAGACATTGGTCCATTTCATCTCCTGTCGCACATAACGGCCGCCCTCCGAAGCGCCGCCCGTAACAATCTTTCCCGACGTCGGCACCCAAGTATTTTCCGCCACAGTCGCTACAGCTTGGAGTTGCGGACTTGATTTCTGCGTTCGTCGTTCGCCCTTCTCGATTGTTTGACCGGCGGCTAGTTCAATTCTTGAAACCACGTGGCCGTTCTCCTTTGCGGCACCGTCAATCGCGCTTCGCGTGCCGGACACTGTTAGTCCATCAATACGAAAATCCTGGTACGACTCGATCAGAGCTCGTTGTGCGTGCGCAATTGACTTCATTCGCTTCTCAGTAGAACCAGCGTCGGTCAGCGATGATTCCAAAGCAGAGTTTTCCTCCTCGCGCTGAACGTCAAGAAGAAACCCGCGATAGTTAGCTACAATCTTTTCCGGGATGGTATCGACTGGTGTCTCGTCATCGACTGGAAAGATGCCGATAAAACGGTGATCACCCAGCGAGAACGAGTGCTGAATCTCAGTGATAGTTAGATTCTGACGAGCGGCGAGTAACAAGGCCTTTTCCAGCGCAACCGAGGCGCCGAAATCAATCTGGGCCTTTTGTTGCGGACCGTCAATGTCCCTGGGATTTTGTAGGGTTGACTCGCGCGTTGGTTTGACTGAGCTTTGTCCGTGTGCTGGCGGTTGGCGAAGCATTGGAACATAGGTCAGAAGCAACGCGAGCATTGTAATTAGCGTAATTCTATATTTCTTCATCACTTTACTCCTTGAGTTACTAACGTTGCGGGTCAAAACTTCCCAGCTTGCTCGTTCTCGCTCTGCCTCTTTGCAGAAGGTAGACGGAACCTAACACTGAAAAAATGGATCGTCGATGGACTTTTCGGACAGATTTATACGTGAGGGGATTAAGCAGACTACTTGTTTTGCTTAGGTGTGATGACGCCGCGGCGGACGCCGTTCGCGGAGCTTTCAATGAGTTGTTCGAGGCGACGCACGCGCGTCTCTTCTTTTTTCGCGCTCATGACCCAGAAGATGCACGTTTTGCGAATCGACGGCGGCTCGGTTTGGAAGAATTCCCACGCGCGTTTGTTCGCGCGAAACACTTTTTCAAACTCGGGTGAGAATTCGCGCGCAGCGTTTTCAAACGCGTAGATGCCCGTTCGTTTCGGATCGCGCCGAGCGTACGCCGCGAGTCCCGGTTCGGCCATGCGCCCCGCCTTCACCAAACGTTCGACGTGTCTGACG
>DASTTB010000039.1:0-51333 GCA_035760365.1 Pyrinomonadaceae bacterium | reverse complement strand
GTAAGTGAGAGCGACGGGCCGAGTCCCGGTTTCAAATGTTCCCAGGTTCAATCCGTCGCTTGCCCGCAACTTCATCAGGCTGTCGCTTTGCTGGTTTGCGACCCAAACATTACTTCCATCAAACAGCAAAGCTTCGGGGCGCTGTCCCACTGGAAAGTCGGTTGACTGAGGAATCGTGATTTGATCTTGCAGGCTGCCCGCGTGCGCCGATTTGTGAGGAACGTGCAGAGAAAAGAAAAACAGGACCGACGACACAAAGAACAGCGAACGCATAGCCAGGTGATGTTTGTTGTTCATTTGTGTCGTCCCCTTCCCTGTAAATCAGCCTAACTTCCGAGCTTTGGCTTTAACGTTGTGAGTATGCTCGTTGTTGTTTTAGAGATTCAACAATTGTTATTGGACCATTGAAGTAATGACTCAAGATTACACGAATAGCGATTCTATGAGTGGATTTATAAGGCGGAGCCAGGTCACTTGTTTCATCTGTGTTGGGATTCAAGAAGTTTATCGAAGTCTGATAAAAGCGGGGCTTCGCAGACTTTCCGCCATACGCTTGTTTGGCGTTGACTTCCTCCTAGCAATAGGGTTGATGGTTCGTGAAACAAACTCATCCAGAATACGCCACCTGCGTCATCCCCTCATCTCCAACTTTCGAAGATAATCAACTTCGGTTGTGGTGCGGTTTTGTTATGACTATCTAACCAACCATACGTCCCATGCCCACCGACCCATTTGAGCGTCCTTATTATCTTTTACTTTAGCTCTGTACTTGAATTTATTCCCGTGTTGGTCGGTCTCTTTTGACTCTTTGTAATCGAGTTCAAAGATCTTCAGACCAAGGCTTTTTAGAGAGTGGAGTTCTGACGGTTCTGACACTCCATTCTTATTAACATCCTGCCACAATCGTAAAGATGAGAAGATTGAGTCGTTCTCGCGAATCAAACCATCGCCGTTACCACCATTAACGGGCTTATCGAATTCTGCCAAAGCGAGGAAACCATTTTTCTTTTCCCCGGCAGGAGGTTCAGGTTGTGGCGTGACATCACCAAATAACTCAGTGCCGTCGTCAATGGTTCCATTGTTGTTCTGGTCCAACGTGAGCCACGCATCGTCAGTACCAGCTTTCGTCCATGCAATCTTTTCCGTTCCGCCGATATTGTTTAGGTTGAATACCACCCCGTTCTGTGCGTTTGTTAGGTTGAAGCCGTTTCCAAGAACATCCACCAATATGGGCGATGAGTATGGTATGCAGCCGCACCATGGAAAGCTCCAACTGCCTGGCTCGCAAATCACAGGTTCTAAATCACAAGGAGGAGGTGCTTCCTGTTGGCAGGTATCGTTAGTGGGATTCCAAAACCAGCTGAAATTGTTGCATTCTTCTTCATCTTGAGGCGGATTGCAGCGGTGAGCGGGGTCGGGCGCGAAGTTAGTTTGTCCATTGGTAACGCAGAAAACCACTCTTGTCGAGAAAAGGGGAAATGAAGGACAGCTGCGGATTTCAGGTGCAGTAATCTTGTTTACGACAAGAACGCTAAAATTGCCGTTTGAACTTGCTTGGGGTGGATAGAAGTCAGGCCAACAATGCGTCCAGTCGTAATAAGGATTCAGACCGCAAGGCCACTGATAGGTGCATTTTCCAGACCCAGTAGGGGTCAAAGTCTCAGCATGTCCATCGGGCCAAGTAATATTCCAATGTCCCGTTTTTGATAGAGGGCCTTCATGAGGAGTAGTACTAGAACTACCACTACAGATGCCGCCACCACTAGTATCATCATTCTGCGATTGTGTTCCTTGTGGTGTGCAGTCATCACCTCTGGTTCCCGTCACTGTTAAGCAAACGATTATGGTAATACAGAAAGCCCTAGTGAGAATCATGAGAGTTTTCATGACGTAGGTCCTTTTGAGGAAAGGCTTATAAGCGGAATCAGAGTTTTGCGAAGAGCCTCTGAGTTCGGTCCTTTAGTTCTATCAAACCCTGTTCTCGCTGTTCAGTTGGCAGCTGTTCTAGGGTCTGAAATTTTTGCAACATCTTTTCTCGTCCCCAATGAAGACCATTCTTCAAATCGTCCGAAAGCTTGTCATCAATTCCTGAGGCTGGAAGCAATTCCTTTCGGATAATGCGTGCTTCATATTCGTCAGCGTCAAACGCAGCGGCGATATCACCCTTAACAGCTTTTATATCCTGGTGTGAAAGTCCTTCCCTTCCCAAAATCCTAAGAACTCTAAGAGTCTGGATTTTCTCACCCAACCTTTCGTCCTTTATTTTCTGCGCTACCTTGGCGTTCCCATCGTGGCTACCATCCTTCAGTAGAACCGTAAGAAGAGACAGAGTCGGAACTTCAGATTCTTTGGTTGAAGTGGACAACGCATAATCCTTCTCAAAAGTGTCTCCCGGTTCTATACCGAAATGAACCTCTGAATAAGCGAAATCTTCCGTTACCGTCATACGGTTAAACCTAATAACAAAGGCGGTTATAGTGTCTTTGTGGTTGTTCTTAAGCCTGACTCTGACTTGGCCTTCTAAGACCTGAGCCGTCAGTACTTCATTTCCTCTGGTTTGGCTTATCACCTTAAGTTCTTGAGGCGACGCCGAAGCATTAGGATTAAGTAGCAGCGCATAAGCAAGAAGAACAGATACGGATAGGATGCTTAGAGCCGCGAGGAATCGACGAGACATGAGAGGACTCCTATAAAGAGATTCCGTTTAGCTTCTTACCAAGTCGTTGATGACATTGGTAAAGACGCGCTTGAGTTACGGCCCTTATACGTCCTTCAATGGTCCAAGTCAATCTAAATCGTTGATTTGAGACTCTTTAATATCACCGTAAGCACTCTTTGATATCGCTTCCTTTGTGCTTGTGTTCCTTTATCGCTGAGTGAAGACGGAGGCAAAATCCCTCGACGGGTTATGGGAGGCCCACTCGTTATGCGCGAGGCAGGCTTTTAATAATGTAGATAAGCCCCGGACAGGTCACGCCTATTAATGGATCGGCATGAGTAACACTGCCGTTTGTTTCGGCAAGCGCCTTCCTGATCCGTTCTTCCTCAATCTGCACTAGTACTTCTTTGCACTTCTTACGCTTCAAAAGAGTCTCGGTCGGGTTGGTCTTTGCTCCGATCGAAGTCTCGCTGCGAGTTTGCTTCCTGCTGCTTTGAATCTCAGCAGGAACGCATAGCTCTGTCCCTCCTTTTAACCATTCGACAGCCTGCTCGTAGGCACAAGACACCATATCGGTTTGAAGATCATGGATTTCTTCGATTAGTGTGAGTGCCGCTACAGTGCGCGAACGCCGCGAACGTTGATTGATGAATGTTCGCGTATTGTTCGCGCGAGGAATTTTGAGTGTTTTTGGCTATCTGTGGGTTGTTGAAATTATTGGTGGCCAGGGACGGAATCGAACCGCCGACGCCGGCCTTTTCAGGGCCGCCTACCGGATCGCGGAAGTGGTTTGAAATCAACGGATCTTGTTGACTATAACGAGCTTACGCCAGCGACGCTTTAGCTGATGTAGGCTCGTTTGGTCTATTTTAGGCTCCTCGATGTACGCGTATTGTACGCGCGTATAGTTCTCCCCGAGATCAAAACCAACTCACTTTTTCCTACACGTAAACGCCATCCCACGAAAAGCAGTAGCTGAAAGTGCTACTTGTTCCTATTCGTGTGCAAACAGGAGACTGCAATGAGATTCATACTAGGACTTCTTGTCGGCTATTGCATACGCGGCAAACAGCGATTGCTCATAGCTACTCTTACCGCGATTGCTGTCGGCTGTTTCATAGTACTGCCAGCAATCGCCCTATCACTACTTGCGTTAGATGTTAGGCGCGAACGACTCTCACGACCTCCACAAACAACAGTTCCGGTGGTCGTCGGTTTGAACTACAAGACAGCGCAAATCAAGTTGCGCGATGCCAATCTCAAGATCCGTATTTTGGCAGAGCGGCGTGATCTTCCGCTTGAACCGGGAACAATCATCGCTCAGACGCCCCAAGCCGGGGAGCGTGTAGATTGTGGCACTGTGATCGGAGTAACAATGAGCGACGAGCGTCCTGAGTGGATGAGATAAACGATGTCCTAAAATCATTGTGGCGCTTCAACATCAGCCAATCTCATGAAGTCGACAAATGCTTTGTACGTGTCCAACACCTTCCCTCGTGCGATCTTGTCAGTTCGAATTCTAATAATTTCGCCTATCTGAGCGGCGCTTGTGCATGCTTCGCGCATCTTTGCTAGGAGACGGAAAAATTCGGAAACGTGTTCCGGCTCGGCCATCTCCAAGACTTTCAGCGCCTCAGCGAATGCCGCACCATCCTCCAGCTTCCGACGCGCTTCGGGATTTTTCAAGACGTCTGGAAGCTTTCGAACATCAACTGGCTCTAGCTTTCCTTGCCCTACCCAGCGGCAGAACTTATCACCGAAGTCCGCGTTTCTTCGAAGTTCCTCACGAAGTTCAGCACGCTTAAAGAACTCATCAAAGTAACTCCACTTTCTTTCTCCTTGTTTCGAATACCTCCCCTTATCAATACTTAAAAACCGCTCAACCATAAACTTGTATGCCTGATGGAATCGACTAACCGTCGATTTACTAGTACGTAAGGAGGCCGCAATGTCGTCATACGACATTCCAAGATTACGGTTCATGTGATAGATCTGCCCCGCTTTCTCATGCGCCTTCCAGTCAATTTTTCCAGCAATGTGAAAATCAGACAGTAGAATTGCGATATGCCGTTCGTCTACATCAACGGGCAGTATGCGGGCCGGAATTGTCTTCCAGCGAGGATCGTTTGGCATTTTCTTTTGTAGGCTACGGTAGCAAACCGTTCGGCAGTTCCCCTCAATAGTTTTCCATTTGCCCTTCCCGATTGGTTGCACAATGATGCGCTCGCGTAACCCGCCGTTTCGCTCGATGTCGCGTCTTAAAGCACCGACTTCCGGCATTGTTTGTATTACTGTATCCAAAGATTTGCGCCCTTGCTCAAGCTTCAGTCTGTAACGAATTCGAGGATTGTTCTCATCCAACACAACATCTTTTAGCGGTAACGCCTCATGCATTAATCGAATCGTCTTTCCATGAATTACTACTTCCTCAACAAATCGGTTTTTACCCATGTGGTTTCTCCTTGCATGTCGCTTCTCAGGTAAGGCGGTTCCTATCGGTACAGCTCAGTATCGATCCTCGAAGTAGGTACCGGATCCATTTCCGCTTTCGCCGGCTCACTCGGTGAAAAAAGCAAAGTACTTTCAAAATCGCCTAAATTGTGGTAAACATCGGCGAGGGTACTTAAGGATCCTCAAGGCGTACTATGGCGGAGTATACCATGTCAGAGGTAGTCGAGAAGACAAAGTTGTCGAAGTCTACCCTCGTCCGGTGGGAAGAGAGAGGCATCATTCCCAGGCCAAAGCGAAAAGTACGGACCAAAGCAAGAATCTACACAGACGAAATCATCAAGAAGATCATTGAATATAGAGATCTTGTTGAAGAACCTCCCCTAAAGTCAGTCAAGTCTAAAACTAAAAAGAAGTAGAGGTTTAAGTGAAGGTACTTCTTGTAGAACCCACCTACTATACGAGATACCCGCCATTGGGACTGCTAAAGCTCTCGACTTTTCACAAGGAACGGGGTGATGAGGTTCGTTTCGTTCGTGGGGTTTCCTTGATCACTGATTTTTATCCCGATGAGATTGCTATCGCAAGTTTGTTTACTTGGGCGTGGAAACCAGTATGGGAATGCGTAAACTTTTATAAGTCCCTTTTCCCCCGCGCACAGGTAAGGCTCGGGGGGATCTACGCCTCGCTGATGCCGGACCATGCACGGCAATCAGGTGCTGATGAGATATGCGTGGGAACTGACGAGGTGCTTGATTCGGTAATACCTGATTACGATCTTATTCCAGAATGGAAAGCTAATCTTGTTTTCACCTCGCGAGGTTGCATTAGGAAATGTAAGTTTTGTGCTGTTCCTGCACTTGAACCTATAAAATCCTCGCGAGACAGTTTCAGTTCACTTTTAGATCCTCGATTTAACAAAATCATTTTTTGGGACAACAATTTTTTCGGCACTCCAAATTGGCGTGAGATCGTAAGTGAAATTCGCGAAAAAAATTTGATTGTAGATTTTAATCAAGGCATTGATGCTCGTCTCGTCACAGAAGAAGTTGCCGAGAGTCTGAGCGGCATCAAAATCTCGCCAGTTCGCATGGCTTATGACACCTTCACGCCAGGTTTTCGACGAGCCATGGAACGAGCTATTAGTCTCTTGAGTGAGGCGGGGTTTAGAAAACGAAACATGATGGTCTATGTTCTTCATAATTTTACCGACAGTCCCGAAGATTTCTTTCAGCGCGTCCGGGATCTGTTGAATTGGGGTGTCGTTGCCTATCCCATGCGCTTTGAGCCGCTCCAATCGTTGGAAAAGAATATATACGTGGCACGAGAATACGGGTGGAAGCAAACTGATTTGAATCTAATTGCTCGTGCGCGTCGCGTCATTGGTTTTGGCGGTGCTTTTCCTCCCTACGAAGGCTTGATAAAGAAACTCAATAAGGCAACTACTTTCAGAGAAGCTTTTAAGCTTCGCCCTGTGAACGAGAAAGAGCGTTCACTTTTTGATGATGATTGTGACCTTATCACCATGGGTGAGGATCACGAGTTTCCAGTTCTGAATCGCGCCCGGCGTGCTGCCGCGTAACCTTATCAAGCACGCAACCCACGCTTGCGTCACTCGCCCTTGCCGCAAAGAAAACGGTAGCGCAAGCGTGCTTGGACCATAATTATGCTCCCACGTTGCCCTCAAGGCCCAAGTGCAACTAAACACACCATTGTGAATCCCACTTTTACCATTAGTTTCGGAGGTAAAGAAGAATGGCCTCTCGTCGAGTTATCAAGAAACGAGACGAATACTTTGCTTACGGTTCCGTTTTGGAAGCCGTTAGCCAAGGACTGTACCCCGATCGTAGACATATCCTCCGCGAGTTTGTACAAAACGCCTACGATTCTCTTGCCGATCTACGTAGTCGTATACCATCTGCCCGACTAGAGCCAGTTGAAATCACGGCTTTAGCTCCTTCAATAGTAATAGCAGATAAAGGAATCGGAATGTCCAGGGAGACGATGCGTCGCTATCGGTACTTGGGCTTTTCTGCCAAACAGCTCGGAGTGCATGCCGGCTTTCGCGGTATCGGTAAGTTCTCCGCTATTAGCGCATGCGATCGTCTTATTGTACGTTCATCACGAGCCGGAGAGAGCAAGAGTTATCAAGTCGAAATTGACGCTGCGGGAATGTTTAAGCGATTAAAGGAGCAAAGAAATCCTCCCTTAGAGACTCTATTGCAGGAATTCAGTCACCTTGCTGAAACTCAGGAAAAGTCCGACAGCCATTACACCGTTGTCGAACTGCACTCGATTCATGACGATGCCAGCGATTTATTAAATCTGCCGTCAATTCGTCCGTACTTAATGGAAACGGCCCCAGTTCCGTTTGATCCCAACTTTTCATATGGTGGAGAGATCAGCGACCGGCTGCGCCAAGTAGATGAAAATTTTCTTGAGGTGCCACTTTTGCTGAATGGGACTGAAGTATACAAGCCATTTCTTCCCAACGCGGCAAGGCCGGAGTTTCAACCGGTATTTGCGCCGGACTCCGATGAACTCTTAGCTTTTGCATGGTCCTGTCAGAATGTCGAAAAGGGGCAGTTTTTGCTTGAAACGTCAGATGGCAAAACCCGAAGGCATCCGAATAGCGGTCTGCGTTACCGGATGTCTAATTTTGTAATCGGCGACGGCGGATTAGTAAGAAGAACATTCTGGGATAGCTCGCCCGAACGCGCTTTTTATTTCTTCGGCGAGGTTCATGTACTTGACACGGAAGTCGTGCCCACTTCGGACCGTGATGACTTCGAAGACTCGTCGGCGAGAGGCCGTCTTTACACGGCTTGTCGTGACATTGCCAAAACTCTGAACAAATATGCCGCGCTTGAGAGTCAACAGCACCGTTTTGTAGAAATGGTAGCCAAAGGACAAGACCTTATTTCCGAAACGGAGAAGGAGCTACAGACGGGAAGCGTTGAGAAGGAACTGAAGGAAGACAAAGAGTATCAAATCGAAACCGTACTCCAAGATCTTAGCAAACGTCTAAAGCAGTCCAGCAGGAATAAGCCAAACAAGAAGGTGATTCAGAAGGCGCAAAGCGTAATCCGAAAGGCTGAGCGGTTGAAGCGCCGTCTTAAAACCAATGGTCCCGGCACAGTTCAGTTTGTAGACATCAGTAAAGAACTGCGAATGAATTCAGGAGCCAAGTTTGTCTATGACACAGTTATAGGGGTTTTGCGGGAAGAATTTCGGCAGGAGCCTCAGCGGTTTCGGATTGTGATTCGGAAGATTCACCAAGCTTTGAGACAAGGCGTGTAAGTGTTAAAGCATCCGCAAAGATTTACGGGAAATAAGCAAGTAGTTCGCGATTTACAATGCGATGCTATTCAGAAATATTTAAAGTCGCGCTTAGGACAGTTGAGCTATTTCGGATTGCCTTCATCTTCACTTGAAGATGTTACACAATGGTATGCCCTATTGGGCCATATTACTGCTGTGGAGAGAGGTGAGCTCGGCTCAGAATGGAATCGACAGAATGAGCTTCTGGTTAATGCCTTTCGCTTCGGTATCTCCCAAAAATTGACCCTGCTCCGAGGGGACATCGATCAGATAATTATCGACGGCAAGGATTTATATGGTCAGCGGCCGAATTGGCCCTACGACATAGTTTCCCTTGATTACAGCGGTGGGCTTTTCTATAGCGACCAATCGGGAAAGCCGGTTAGGTTGGAAGCGATAGGCCAAGTTTTTAAGAATCAGTCCACCGCCAAAGCAACAGACTTTGTTTTTCTTCTCTCATTTAATCTGCACAAAGTCGATCACGGCGAAGTAAAGAGAACACTTGAAGTTATTCGACGGGACCTCCAACGGTTTGGTGATTCTGCGAATGAGGTTATTGATGCTTATCAGAACCATCCTAAAGATCAAGCACGTCTCAAAATCTACGTTTCTTATCTAGTCGATGGTCTTGCAGTGAAAGAAAATTATGAGACCGAATCAGATCTTCCGGTTATTTTCTACCGAGGCAATCGAAATACTGAGATGATGTCTTTTCGTTTTTATTTCAAAAAGTCGCAGCGCACATTCGCCCCACGCCCTCCAAAACAGAGAATTAACCAGGTAATAAATAGAAGGATGATCGAGATTGTGGGAAGCAAGCAAACGTTTACTAACTTGGGACTACCTTTACTCAAACCGAGTTCATCAAAATAGCTGATTCATTTTTATGACGTCTTTGCATTTAGTCACAACCTTACGCCAAGCTCTCGGAGTTTTTCTTCTAGCTTAGGATTGAGATTTCCCTCCAGTCTCCGTATAAAATACTTGTGACTCACGATGTGAAAATCCGTGTACGGGAAAAGATTATTAATCGCCAGGTCTAAGCCTTTGATAGCCTCAGGTATGCCTTTGTTGCCGCGTTCGAGACATTGCTTTATTGCCATGAGTTGATGCGCCAAAAGCAAAGCAGAAATCGGATCACCTTTATAAAGCTCTAGCGCGATGGCCCAGTTCTCAGCCTCTAGCATGGTACCGGTATTGAGTGATGTTGAGAGGGCAAGGGGCGAAGCTAGTTCGTAGTGGATGGCTTAGGCGATGCTTTCCTAAGCCGAAGCTCCTTTGCAAGAACTGCCCCGGCGAATTGAAGTCTTAGGCGAAGCCTCAGCGAAGGCTCATGAATTTCTCTTACTAACTGATCTGCGCGAAACCAATCAGTTGTAGCAAGGCCCGAGAGAGTTGGATCGATTCTTACTTCGCTCAGATTCAGCGGGACAACGCCTAGCCTCGTCTCGATTTCTCCGATCTTAGCTTCCAGCCCAAAGGCAAACGGTGGCTTGGTTCGTGATGTGTCTTTTGACGAATTAGCGTACTTTGCTGCGATCACCAACGTTTCGAATGCTCGGCGAGAGTCATCCTTCACCAACATAGCCGCTGCCAGCAGCGCCAATTCAGTTTTATATGGACTCGGCGAGGCTGCGTCCAATGCTTTCAGTGCCTTACTGATCGACTCAAAACCTAAGACTTTATCCTCTTTGGCGGCTTCTGTTGTCACGGCAAGCAAGGCCCAGGCTCGCGTTTCTTCCGAAGAGAGCAACCCGGCAAGCTGTTGAGCCTCAATTATCTTTTTCTGTTTCACCAGCGCGTTCACGCGAGTGATCGTTAAGAGGTCTGTGTAAGCTGATTTAGCATCCGGGTCAATAAAACCGTTGATGGCGTCGCCAGCCAATTCAAGCCTTTTCGCAAAGTCCTCCGACTCGTTCCGTAACAGTTCAGAGACTAAGCGATTAAGTCTGAGGTCACGTCTCCGAGGATCTTGATCCCTAAGAATATCGTTAAGTCTCTCCTTTGGGTCTGACAACGTCTCGGGCTGAACTCGCTTTATCAAATCTCGTTTATTCTCAGGAACAAAAGCGGCCACTTGGTCCAACAACAAATCAAACTCCAGCAACTGGTCCGGTGCAGACTGCGAAATGAGATGTCGTATAGGGTCTGAGAAAGCATTAAATCCGCCGATAATGTAATACATATCGATCCCAGGCTCTTTCACAACCATTGTCCACGCCTGAAGTGAGCGCATGAAAAAGCTGGCAAATCCATTTTTTGCCGCTTGCGGCATGTCCTTATCAAGGCCGAGAACCCCGGCGGAACTGAGACTGTAAGGATCGAGCGTTACGGTGGTTGCCAACGCTTGACTGATGTTGGTTTCAAGTCTGTCGAGGAGTGCGCGATTCCCGTTTTTAATCAGTTTATCGACAATTTCAAACAGGGCGCCTGAGACAGTTCCGCCTTGAACACTCTGGACTACTAGCGTCAAGGCTCTGTCCGGCTCACTTTCGATCAGGGGGAGAGCCACTTTAACAAGTTGGTCAGCAGCAGTTTGCCTATCGTTGAAGTAGGCTCGCCAAGAACCGCTCTTTAAGTTTAAAGCTGGTGTACTCTTGCCTACGCTTGGTTCCTCTAAGGATTTAAGCTCCTTCTGTCGAACGAGAGCCTTTTCAGGGTCAACCGACACATAAACGGCCAAAGCCTCGTTGCGCAAACTCGCCGCCATATTTCGTTGACGCCAACTCGCGTCGTCTGCGGAACCCCACTCCCTTAAGTCACGCAGGACAAGTTCAAGCAGCCGAATTGATTCATCCCTTTTTGCCGGTTGCAAGACCTTTGCAGCCTCAATCAAGACTTTGGCTCTTTGTGGAATGTCCGGCAGTTTACTGGCCTCTCCCGTTATCTCTGTTATCGACGTAATCGCGAGAGCATAGTAGTCGTAATCAGCGGCAGGGATCTTTTTCTGAGCTTTACACAGTGATTCCGGCCAGCAAATGATCAATGAAATCAGGATAGCTGCCGATAGAATTCTAGTATTTTGCATGCCTCGTCCCCTTAAACCCTCAACTCCTTGTGGGCACGTTGAGCGACGTCGCGCTCAACGCGCCCAGTACGAACCATTCAATACTCGTTCGGCGTTTCTATCAAGATACCAGAGCCTTTGCAGCCGGCTTCACACTTGCGAAACTTCTCTTTACAGGCTGAAACGCAACTCATATTGAATCCGCAACCACCCGTGCAGGATTGCTCTTCCCTTACACAGCCCTCGTAGCAGGGATTCCCTTCTTCAGCCGAACATGTTGAAGAACTCGAATTGGGAAAAGTGGCAATGACAAGCAAAAGAGTAAGCGCAACGAACTTGAGCCTGAGACGCATCGGTTAACCTTTCTGTGAAGGCTGCGCTAGTAGCGCAGTCAGGTTGAGTACCCGTGAAAGGTAAAGGTGTTAGGGGTTGGCCTTTACGTTTCGTGAAGAAGGTCCGACTGCATCGACTGAGACTGTCGAGTGGCCGGATGCTATGACAACCGAGAAAGTGTTGTCAAAATATTTTGAAGGGCCGACATGTCTGGGCGCTCGGGTAGCGTCGGCCCTTTTCGCCACGTGCGCGGGCGATAACGTGGTTACAATCCCCCTGAGCCACTCGCGACCACGGTCGCCGCCGACCTACGCCCCCACACATCGCGAGTGGCTCTGCCCGAGAAATGACGCCGCCTAGATAAGAGCGGATTTTCTGTGACGGGGCGATGTTCAATAAAGCGCCATCCCCCCGCAGAGCCATTCGCGACCACGTTTGCGCCGGCTGCGAATGGCTCCGCTTTGTGAAAGATCACATCCCTCCCAAAGGCCGGATCTTTCACTGCGAGGTTTTCAAGTTTCCTACTGCTCTTGCTCTAGTTCCTCTAGTAAACGATTGATCGTTTCAACGAGCGACGACAAATCTTGTGGCTTTTGCAAGAAAACATCTGCTCCGGCTTCGCGGGCGGCAGCCTCCACCGGACTCCCCGCCAACACTACCATCGGGATGTCGCAGCGATGGTCCAGTTCACGAGCGCGAATTATTAGTTCTAATCCGTTAACGCCCGGCAGGTCATAATCCACAACCAGCAAGTCGTAATCATCCTGCCCGTAAATTCTCTCGAGTGCTGTACTTCCCTCCGCGCACGTCTCGACTTGCCACCCTTGATCCTCAAGCATCTCTCTCACTATTCCGGCGACTGTTTTGTCGTCTTCGACGTGCAAAATCTTCGCTGGCTTCGTGGCCTTACTCTCTTTTGGGAGCGCGTTAGCGGAAGTGGCATCAGCTTTGATGATTCCTCTTCTTCGCTTCTTTATCGGCTTTCTCAAATTAAGTAGGTGCGTGCAACGACGATGCAGGATCGAGTTCACGGTTCGATGGCTTCTTACACCAAGCAGATCAGCAGCCTTCGTAACCGAACCGTCGGCGTCTTCTAGTGCCAGTTGCACGTATTGACACTCGTTCCGCTGTAAGACTTCGTCTAGGACGAAGCTCGACCAATTGGGTCGCCCTGGCTGTGCATTCGTAAGAAAAAGCGCATGACCTTTTGCTTTTTCCAGCCGACGAACCGTGGCTAAGTCGTGGCTGTTTTGGAGAAAGGTGCTGGCCCGATCGAGAGCTTGGCACAATTGCTCGTTGGTCAGACGATGGCCTAATTGCTCGACGAGCGTAACGAGAGCTAATCCTGCGCTCTCCGGGTCTCCCGCCTGTTCTGCTATATCAGTCGCACGATCGAGTGCCGAATGCGCTTGCTCATACCTGTGCAGGCCGGTTAGAACCACTCCTTGCGTGGTCAAGGTCTCGGCGAGCAACGCCTGTTCGTCGCCGTCTTCAAAAATTCGCAGTGCGCCACTGACGAGTCTTTCAGCCGTTACAAAATCCCCCTCGGCAATCATCACACGGGCGCGTGACTCGTCTACTTGTGCATTGTGTACCCTGTCATTAAGACGGGTAAAAAGGGCTTGAGCGCGATCAAGATGCTCGTGCGCGTCAGCAAACCTTCCAATTGCGCCATAAAGCATTCCGAGATTGTTTTCGACGCACGCTTGATGTCTTGCGAGCTTGGCTTGATCAAAATAGACACTCGCAGCACTGAATTCGATTAACGCTCGGTCTATGTAATCTTGCCGCTGCTCAGCACCGCCCAAATCTCTCAAGATAATCGCGAACTCGTGATGGAACTTCCCTTTTGAGCGCATCGGTTTCAAGTTGGTCAAATAGTGCGAAGTTGTCTACGTACAGGTTCAAGGCATCGTGCAATCTCTTAGTAGACTGTTCGACAATTCCGCTGCGCAGGATTCCAAGTGCGCGTGTTTCAGGATCAAGGTCAGTTGCTCGTGCCAACGCCTCTTGCAAATACACCCTTGCATCATCAAATCGACCTTCACGCCAATAGCAATAAGCGAGGTCAATCTGTGCCTCAGAGCGTTTAGTCGGACGACTTAATTCCTCAAAGATTGTGATGCTCTCGGTGATCAGATTCCTTGCAGTTTCCTGTGCTCCTTCGATCTGCCGGGAGCTACCGATCCATCCGGTCAGGGAACCAGCTCGTAGCAGAACTTCGGCGCTCGTAGCCTGATCCAACCCCTCCAGCACAGGCCGTTCACCGACCCGCTGCCATAAGTCGCCCATCGCATCTCTAGCAGCTTCAAAATGCCACGCAAGCTCAAGTTGTCTCGCAAGCTGACAGCGTAATTGGCCGCGTTCATTTGGTGAGAGATTTGGATCGTTGATCCGGTGAAGAAATCCTATGGTTGAGTTCATGTGAGACTTGCCCCTTAGCCTGCCGCAGTATGTCTGATTCTGCGATAATTGCCCGCTCTCAGTACGGTGATAAGATCCCCCTCAAAGACTAACCTCGGATCGCATGCCGAGCATGTCGCTTCTGCATTCTCGGTCAGCCTAATCCTTCGAGCTTCACAGGAGAAAAACTATGAACACAATCAAACGAATCTGCATGGCGACGTTTTTTGTCGTGCTTCTTACGACAACCACTTACGCCGGCACGATTCATACTGGCGTTGTCAATCCACCACCACCGCCGCCGCCGGAGCAATCTACCGCGACGGCAACGCCCGGAACGCTGTCCGAGCCGGGCGAGATCGGAACGGGTTTAGTGCCGAGCGGCTTGAGCACTGAAATCGTTTTGAATCTGCTGCAATTGCTGACGGTGTTCTAACCAGTTCGTCTAGGCAGCGAACCGTTATCGAGCCGAAGCGCTGACACAGGCGCGGCGGATTACTGGAAGTGTGTCCAGCGAAACTCGGCAACCCTTGGGAGGTGGGTTAGAAACCGAAAGCGGCGCGAGATTAACGCTCGCGTTCGGTGAACGCAATAGGGATTCTTCGAAAATCTTCTAAACCGGGTACTGCGAATAAAGGACTTAGCCCACTTGCCCCTGACGGTACAAACGGAAGGGACGATTTCTTCCCACCTTTATCTCTTAACCCTCTGCGCTTCCATCATTACGCCAGCCGATCCGCACGAATTGAGGCTGCGCCTCAAGTGCTCCACTGCGTTACGCCAGCCGGTTTTCGGGAGTGATTGCAAGTGGCGAACTTCGCTCGAAAAGTCACCCGAAAAGGAGCACGCTGCAAATGGAAAATCAGGTCAACCAATCAACCATAATCCCCAAGTGGTCCGCCCTACTTATCGAAGCTGTCACTAAGCCAGGTCTGATCATGAAAGCGTATAGTGCGTTTCATTGTTATTCGACCGGCAACCAAATTCTCGCGCTGGTGCAATGTCAGATGCGCGGATTACAACCCGGCCCAATTAACACTTTTCCGAAGTGGAAAGACTTAGGCCGCTTTGTGAAACGTGGCGAACGGGCGCTGACTTTGTGCATGCCGATTACTTGCAAGCGCCGCGAGGAAGATTCAGACGAAGAACACACCTTTACCAGCTTTGTTTATAAGGCTCGCTGGTTTGTTTTGGGTCAGACTGACGGGCAAGAATTTGCACCGATTTCGCTCCCGGAGTGGGACGCAGAAAGAGCGCTTAGGGCGCTGAGTGTTGAGCGCATTCCATTCGATCACACGGACGGCAATGTGCAAGGCTTTGCGCGCAAACGCCAATTCGCAATTAACCCGCTGGCTCAACTGCGATCCAAGACGCTTTTTCACGAGCTTGGACATATTATCTTAGGCCATACCACCGAGGCAGATTTCGCCGATGCCGAGACGACACCTCGCAATCTACGCGAAGTCGAAGCGGAATCCGTTGCACTTCTGTGTTGCGAATCTTTGGGTCTTGACGGCGCAGAGTTTTGCAGAGGTTATATTCAAAATTGGTTGCACCGTGGAAGCGGTTTAAATGCGGATGCGATACCGGAAAAGAGCGCCCAAAAAATCTTCCGCGCCGCCGATCAAATCATCCGTGCCGGACGCTCCGAAATTCACCCGATCCCGGCATAACCAACCCCCTGAGAACGAACCTTGCCAGCCGAGTGTGAATAGCACTCGGCTGGCATTTTTTTTGGCCTGGACGCAACTACGCCTGTGGCGCAGTTGCGTTGAATTTTCCGGTCTATTGGAAGTCGGTTTATGTGCGTAACCGGACAGAGGCCATCTGATAAGATTCTGGCCTACTTGGGCAACAATTCTCTTTCTTCCAAGGTGTCTCAGAATGCAAGCTATTCCAAGACCGAAGGGCCGTATTCTCTGCACTGAGGACGACGCCGACTCGCGTGAGCTACTTGTCCATATCCTCGAAGCAGCAGACTATCACGTCACCGTCACCGCAGACTCAGCGGACGCGCTCTCGCTGGCCCAAAGTAACCCGTTTGATCTCATTCTTGTCGATAGCTGGATGCCAGGACTATCAGGGCAGGAACTAACCACCGAGATACGAAAATTCAATAAGAGCACTCCAATCCTTTTCTACTCCGGCGCAGCCTACGAATCAGACAAGATATTAGCCCGCGACGCAGGCGCTCAAGGCTATCTCACAAAGCCAGAAGGTATCCTTGATTTGGTTGCAGAAGTAGCGAGGCTAATTTCCGAGGCAAGGATCGCCTTTCCTGTTGCCGTCGATTTGCCTCAATCGGCCACCTCCTGAAACTTCCAACCACTCGCTTGCTTATACCCGCTTCCCATTCCTTGAGTATAGCGGTCAAGCTCTTTGGCTCGGACGGTCTCACCACCGCCTTATGCGCGCTGAACATGCCTCACAGATAGACGCATTTCATCTAAACCGCTCAGACGCCGCAAGGCTCACATAAGACTCGCCTAGCCTCGCGTTCACTAAATCAAAAAGCCTGAATCCAGACAAATAAAAAATGAAAGGTGCTGCGCACCTGATGAATTAGACACGACACCCCCGCTTCGGGGCTGTCGCGTCTACGTTCGTGACGCTCCGTGTCTGCGTTTGTGTACGTCAATTGCAGGAAGCACTTACGCGTTTACGTTGTTAACGCGTAAAAAAAATATTTTTAGCCGCCGCGAGGAAAGCAACTCATGGACGATTCAAAGAAAAATAAGATCATCACCTTTCGCGTCAGTGATGAGGAATACACGAAGATCAAAGATGCAGCTTTGACTCAAAACAAAGATCCAAATGACTGGTGCCGCCACGCCGCGCTTAGTGCCGCACATTTCAAATTAACAGTTAACGAACGCGTGTTTTACACCGAGCTCGGGCTGTTGCGCTTTCTGATTATGAATGGATTCAACCTGCTCTTTGCTGAAGACTCCCAGGAGATCAAAGTCTGGACCGACTGCATGGACCAGGCTGATGACGAAGCGAATAAACTCTTTGGCGAATTGATGTCACAACGAAAGCGAAATTAGAGATCCCCCTGATTCACCGCGCTACAGGGCAAGGGACCATGCTGAAGCCAAATGCTCCAGTTACCGGTAGAACAGCAACCTCCCACAGGGTAAAAAACCCTGCCCATTGCACGAATGAGAATCCCCCTTAGCTGCATTCTCAGTCGGCAGCCCGCCCGCACAACTCGCCGCTACGCGGCGAGTCCTACACTTACGTTTCGGCCCTGCGGGTGTGCTGTTCGGGCACCCAGCCGACTGTAGAGGTAGCCAAGGGGAAAATAGCTAATTGTCGCGTGTTACGCGCCTTTCGCACACTAAAAGCCGCCAAGGTTCCTTTACGCTCGCAGCAAGCCTTGACAGTTGTAGACCCTCACTCTCTAGTCCAACCACAGGCAGGCAAACCTACATCTTTTGATTCCCTAGACATTTGCGATGTTCGAATGCGAGCGATGAATAGCCAAACTCTGGCATAACTTTTGTTTGTACCACAGCAGCAGCGATCCTGAGTTAAGTCAGGCGCACGACGCTCTTTGATTGAATCGCTCAGAGTTGGCCCACCGTTGGCCCACTCGATTCAGCCGCAGTCGGAGCCTTGAGATCGTAAGGTTGGCTCCGATAGACCACGCGAGAGCTTCAGTCTTGTCCCTCTGATTCTCACCCTCGCGTCACCACAAACCGATAGCTTGGAAGGAACCTCGTTCGAGGAACAGGGAAGAATTCTGTGCCTTGAAGAAAGGCAGAAATTCGACCCCGATTTACCACCGGAAACGATCCCGATCGCGGGAGCAAAAACGAAACCAAAACAGCGACAGCCGACGAGCTCGCTTATGAACGTTAGGTTGAATTTATGTTGACTATTAGTAAGGCAATTTCCGCAGGACAAGCACTCGATTATTACAAGCAGGAGTTCACCAGTTCCAAAGACAATTATTACTCCGAATCAGGTGAAGTTAAGGGTCGCTGGTGCGGCACCCTGGCCGAGGAATGGAACCTTAAAGGCGAAGTCACCAGCGAGCAATACGAGCGCTTAGTTGCGGGTCAAGATCCGCATACTGGCAAGCAACTTATCCGCGTAGTTTCAGCCCGCGAAACCGTTAACAAGTTCGGCGACGAAATCACCACGAGCGAGCATCGCGCCGCTTGGGACTTGACCTTCAGCGCCCCGAAATCCGCCTCCTTAGCCTTGCTTGTCGGGAAGGATGAGCGCGTCAGAGATGAAGCCCACTGCAAGAGCGTCGATGCGACGCTGAAAGAGCTTGAAAAATATCTGCAAGCGCGTGGCGGCGGCGACAAGCCAGCCATCACCACGGGCAAGATGATCGCCGCCCAATTTGTGCACACATCCTCACGTCCTGATCGTGAAACAGGCTACGCCGCGCCACAGCTTCACACGCACGTTGTGGTCTTCAACATGACCCAAACCGAGGACGGAAAAGTGCGCTCCGTGCAGCCGCTTGAGTTGTACCGCAGCCAGAAATTTGCGACCGCGATTTACTACGCCCATTTAGCCGACAACCTGCAAGAACTTGGTTACGAAGTTCGCGTTGATCCACGCACCGGTGCACCGGAGATCAAAGGCTTCACAGAAGAATACTTGCGGGACAGTAGCCCACGCCGCAAAGAAGTTTTGAAGGAAGCAGAAAAGATGAAAGAGCGCATGGAACGCGAAGGAAAAACGGTTTCAGACAACGCCAGATTGAAACAAGCCGCCGCCCGTCTTAATCGCCGCAGCAAAAAGTTCGATCCCGACTTAATGCAAACACGCGCCCTCGAAATGGACGTAAGGCACGGCTACCAAGCCCAACGTATTGTCGCTGAAGCGCGGGAACGATTGCCGCTTCGCTTGGCGCAAAACGAGATTGAAAAACGCGCTCAGGAAGCAGTGACTTTTGCTCGCGAAAAGGTCATGGAAAAAGAAGCCGTGGCCGACATGCGCGATGTATGGAATCACGCGTTGCGCCGCAATCTCGGATTTACAACCTATCCCGCCGTTGCCGCCGAACTGCACCGCCGACAAGAGAGTGGCGAGTTCAATCCAATCAACCGCCAAGGACACCAACCCGAAACTACTACAGACCGCATGGTGGCAATGGAAAAAGAAAATATTCAGACCATGCTCAACGGCAAAGACAATCGCCCGCCGATGGTCGAAGCAGAGCGGGTCAATGAGGTTGTGACCGCAATAGCCGAGAGCCAAAAGCGCACTCTAAACGCGAAACAGAAATCGGCGCTTGAACAAATCCTGTCCAGCAGAGATCAGATCATCGGTTTGCAAGGTGGAGCCGGAACCGGCAAGACAACGGCGCTTTCCGTGCTCCGTGAAGCAGCCGAAAAAGAAGGCTATCAGGTGCGCGGGTTTGCACCCTCCGCACGCGCCGCACAGCAGCTTGCAGAAAGCGGCATTCAGACCGAAACCATCCAACTATTTTTGCGCCGGCGAAAGGAACCCGCTACCGGCAGCCGCCTGTGGGTTTTGGATGAAAGCTCCCTCGCCAGCACCGAACACATACACAAACTATTTCGCTTGCTGGAACCCGAAGACAAGGTGCTTTGTGTCGGCGACGTGCGCCAGCATCAGGCCGTCGAAGCAGGCAGCCCGTTTCAACAACTCCAAGAGCACGGCATGACCACTGCGGCACTGACTGAGATCGTCAGACAGCGCGATAAAGACCTAAAGCAAACCGTCGAGGACTTAGCAGCCCGCAACACACCCGAAGCAGTGGCCGCCCTCGTCAGCCGAGGCAAGGTAATCGAGATCGCAGACGAACGCGAACGCTTCAACGCAATGGCCCAGGACTACGCCAAAAATCCCGCCGATGCGCTCGTCATTTCACCCACCAACCGCGAACGTTCCGAACTCAATTTGCTTATCCATCGAGAACTACAGCGCGAGGGAATAGTGAGCAGTAACGATCAGCAAACGACCGTCTATGTTTCTCGTCAAGACATGACCGGCCCCGAACGCACCTTCGCCAATTCCTATCGCCCCGACGAAGACATAATCCGCTACAACAGCGCCAGCAAAGTCCACAACGTGAAGGCAGGCGACTACGCCAGAGTATTGGACACTGACCACGAGACGAACAAAATCACCGTTCGCTTTTTTAATGGCCGCGAGCTCACCTATAACCCGACGCGGCTTTCCGGTGTGAGCGTTTACTACGAAGCTGAGCGCACCTTCGCCGAAGGTGATCGCCTTCAGATTCGCGCTCCGTTTAGAGAGAAACGGATCGCTAATGGCGAGCTAGGAACGATCACCAAAATCGAACCCGACCGAATACGCCTGGCGATGGACAGCGGACGCGAGATAAGCGTTGACCTTCGAAAGTTTCGTCATCTCGATTACGGCTACGCCGTTACTAGCCATTCCGCTCAGGGGCTAACTTTTGATCGCGTTCTGATCAACGCAGACACGCAGGAATTCGTGCGCCTACTCAATGACCGCATGGCCTACGTTGCCATTTCCAGAGCCAGGTACGACGCTCTGATCTATACCGACTCCACGCAGAAACTATCCGATGCTCTCAACCGCGAAATAGAAAAGGAAACGGCTCTCGGAGCGATACAAGAGGACGAACGCGAGAGGAAAGAAGATCGCGAGAAGGTGATTAAAGAGCCTCCCGCGCCGCAACAGCAGCAACTACCATTCGATCACAGCTTGGAGCAACGTCCCACCTATCCAGAGCCAGCACAGACCCAACCCGCCACGTTTGCGACTGACATCCCGATGGAGATTGCCAGAGCGAGGTATGAACCCGCGATCTCTACCGAGTCCATGCAGAATCATCAACAGACTCTCGATCGCGCTCTGAATCACGCAACGCCGCTTGAAGCGACGCAAGACGACGCGCATGAGGTAAAGAAAGATCGCGACAAGTTGAGTCAAGATTCTCTCGTCCCGCAGCAGCAAGGACCATCCGAGCACAACTTGAACCAAGCCCCAACCCACCCTGATCCATCACCGACAAAAGCTGTCGAGCCTGAGATTGAAGGCCCAGAAATCGATCTCGGTGGATTAATCCGCTGAGAACCATCCCTCGAACTTCAAGGAAGTAACTTTATGGCTAATAGCAAAAAAGTATTTAGCAAAGACAGCGCAGCAATGATATTAAATGGCCCTATCGGTAGGCGGCTCCTGAATGTCAGGGAGGCCGCCCAATACCTGGGACTCGAAGTAGACACAATCTACAGAAAGGCCAGGTTGCGGGAGGTTCCCTGCGTCAAGGTCGGTCGAGCATTGCGATTCGATGTGAAAGCCCTTGAGCAATTCATCGAGAAGCACGCAATCGACGCCATTGACTGAAAGGAGAAGCTGCGAATGTCTATAAAGAAGAAATCAGAGGGATTGTTTGAAGTCCGCTGGTGGGAAGGAGGAAGAAACAGAAGCGTGAGGGTTCACGGCTCATTCGAACTGGCGCGTAAGATCGAACGCAAGAAGCTGTCAGCTCGGGATGAGAACCGTCACCTCGACGTCAAACGCGAAGTCAATCTTCGGATGTCGGCGCTCATTGATCGTTACTGGACGCATTACGGTATGAAGAAGCGTTCAGCAGATCGCGAAAAGAGCATCCTTGCTGGCATCCGATCTGAGTTGGGCAGATCGTTCGTTCGTGAGGTAGACGGCGATGCAGTCGCTCGCTGGTATGAAAACCTCACGACCGTCCGTGAGCTATCGCCAGGAACAGCGGTACGGCATTTCAACGTCATGCACCACATGATGAAGAAGGCCGCGACGATCTGGTCTAAGGATACTGGCATAGATCGCAATCCCGCCGATCAGGTGGAGGTCAAACGGCGAGACGACCAACGCGATCGCTATCTATCCGAGGACGAACTTCGGACGTTCAAACTGGCATTGGATGAAAAGATCTTTCGTAAGGGCACGAATGATTTCAACAAGACGTATTGTCGGCTCAGGTTGATAGTGCTAATTGCTGTTACCACCGGCATGCGCATGTCAGAAATCTTCGGCCTTACGTGGTCTGATGTGATGTACAACGAAGGATTGTTGGCGGTAAGAGCGAAGCTAAAGGGCGGCAAGATGCGTTACGTCCCGATGCCTCCCGAACTAGCCGACGAGTTGCGGCGGTTCACGCCTCAGCCCGCTAACAACGTTCTTTATATTGCAGGCAGTAACCACGAGCGGATCTTTCCTCCAAAGAAGGACGCCAAGGGAGAGCGGCAACGCGTGGAAGGAAGTTTTGACGATCTACTCGAAAGAGCCGGGATCAAAGATTTCCGTTTCCATGATCTGCGTCACACGTTTGCATCGTGGTACATGATGAACGGTGGCGACCTTTACGAGTTGGCAAAAATCTTGGGCCACTCGAATATTAAAATGACCGAGCGTTATGCGAAGCTGGCGAAGCACCATATTGCCAGAACCAGCAACACCGCTCGCGAAATGTGGAAGTTACTTGAACCGATCGGCGAGAAAGAGGCCGTAGGGTAAACCGATGTACGCGTATTGTACGCGCGAGGATTTTTGAATGTTTTTGGCTATCGCTAAGTTATTGAAATTATTGGTGGCCAGGGACGGAATCGAACCGCCGACGCCGGCCTTTTCAGGGCCGCGCTCTACCAACTGAGCTACCTGGCCAGAGGGAGCAAAAAGAGGCGTAGTATAGGGACTCGCGCAAATGCCTGTCAACTTCACCCGAACGTAAATTGAATGTGTCGAGCGCGCAGGATTTTTGTCGGATTAGTCACAGAAAGTCGTTGACTGATTCCTTGCTGGGTGTATAATTCGGGACGTTGCGGGTGGAGCTGATGCCCAAACGTCAGCTAGCGTCGAAAGACGGCCATCCAATTCAAAATTGATAGTGCCCGCCAGTGCCAGCTCGGCCGCCGATCGCGCCCCCCGCAGTCGCTACCTTCGAGCTGGCACAGCTATTTTTAGGCGCGATTCAGCAGGTTTTTTGCTTCCGCATTGGCTCGCGCAACCACATCAGCTTCGTCCAGCGTCAAGAGCTTCCGATCTCGCATCACAACCTGCCCATCAATGACAACCGTATCGACGTCAGTCGCCTCGGCAGCATAAACCAACGCAGAAATGACTTCGGCGGCCGGCGTCGTGTGCAGCCGGTCGAGCCGAACGACCGAGACATCGGCGCGCTTCCCTACTTCGAGACTTCCAATCTCCGCCCCCAGTCCCATCGCGGCAGCACCATCGATC
This sequence comes from Pyrinomonadaceae bacterium, assembly GCA_035760365.1. Taxonomy (GTDB): domain Bacteria; phylum Acidobacteriota; class Blastocatellia; order Pyrinomonadales; family Pyrinomonadaceae; genus PSRF01. Next base: position 27,961 of record DASTTB010000039.1, on the reverse strand, counting down.
GTCGCCATCCGCAACACACGACCCGCCGGCAAGACTTCCGGACCGTGCAACGCTTTCTGTAACAACGCCGCCGTTCGCATCTCGGTAAACATGTCGAGACGGTTGTTGCACGCAGCGCCATCAGCGCCGAGCGACACGGAAACGTCATGGTCCAACAGCCGCGCGATCGGTGCGATGCCCGAACCAAGCTTCAGATTCGACGACGGACAATGAACGACATTCGTCCGCGAACGAGCAAGCGCGTCAATCTCATCATCATCGAGATGAACACAGTGGGCCAGAGCGACGTGCGATCCCGTCAACCCGAGACTATCGAGATACGCGATGTTGCGCATACCCGTATCACTCTCGACAAGCTCACACTCGGTTCTATTCTCCGAAGCGTGCGTGTGAATCATCACACCACGCTCACGCGCCAGCCGCGCGACTCTCTCCAGCAACTCACGCGTGCAACTGATCGCAAACCGCGGCGCGAAGCAGTAACGAATCCGGCCATCAGCCTTACCGTGCCACTCATCGAGCAACGCAAGCGACTCTTCGATGGACCGCGCAGTCTGCTCGTGCAAAGCCGGCGGAACTTCGTCGCCCTTGTCCATCATGCACTTCCCGACCGTCGCTCGGAACCCGCTCTCTTCGACGACCTTGAAGACCTCACCAGTGTGATTGACAGTCTCCATCGTCAAAGCACACGTGGTTCCACCTTTGATCATCTCGGCGATGCCGAGACGTGCCGAAGCCGTGGTCGACGTAGCTGAGTGCGCGGCCTCCATAGGCCAAACGCGTTTCTTCAACCAATCGATGAGTGCGAGATCGTCGGCGGAGCCGCGAAAGATTGTCTGGCAGAGATGAATGTGAGTTTGGACAAACCCAGGTATGACGGCGCAATCGGTTGCGTCGATGACAACGTCTGCCGTGTGTCCGGCGCCGCCGACTGCGCGGATCTTTCCGTCAACAATCAACAGCTCGCCCTCGACGATGGAGTTTGAGGCATCCATCGTCACGAGCGAGCCGTTTTTTATCAGTATCGAAGCCACGATGACACGATTTTACACGTGTCAGTTTACTTCTTATCGGCGGCAGTAGCAGCCTTCGCGTCGGCTTCCCGCACCGGAATTCCCAACTTCGTTTTCACTTCCCGGTCGATACGCTTCAGCACGTCGGCATTCTCCCTCAACGCCGTCTTGGCGTTCTCGCGGCCTTGTCCAAGCCGTTCGCCCTTGAAGGAGAACCACGCGCCACTCTTCTCGACGACGCGTTGCGCGACAGCGAGATCGAGCAGATCGCCCTCGCGCGAAATGCCTTCGCCGTACATGATGTCAAACTCACACTCGCGAAACGGCGGCGCGACCTTGTTCTTCGCGACCTTCACCTTCGTGCGATTGCCAACCACGCGATCGCCGTCCTTGATGGCCCCGATACGCCGGATGTCGAGCCGCAGTGACGAGTAAAACTTGAGCGCGCGTCCGCCGGTCGTCGTTTCGGGATTGCCGAACATGACTCCGATCTTCTCGCGAATCTGGTTGATGAAGATGAAACAGGTGTTTGACTGCGCGACGATGGCCGTCAACTTGCGCAGCGCCTGCGACATCAATCGAGCCTGAAGACCGGGGAGTGAATCACCCATTTCGCCGTCGAGCTCCGCTCGCGGAACGAGCGCCGCGACAGAGTCGATAACGATCACGTCAACGCCGTTCGAGCGCACGAGCGCTTCCGCGATCTCGAGCGCCTGTTCGCCGGAGTCGGGTTGAGAAATCAGAAGCTGATCGATGTCTACGCCGAGTTTGCCCGCATAGTCGGCGTCCATGGCATGTTCGGCGTCGATATACGCCGCGACGCCGCCCGCTTTCTGCGCTTCCGCGACGATGTGCAGGGCTAAAGTAGTTTTGCCCGAACTTTCAGGACCATAAATCTCGACGATGCGCCCGCGCGGAACGCCGCCGACGCCAATCGCCGCGTCAAGGCTGAGCGACGTAGTGGAAATCGCCGGTATGTCTAAAACGTCCCGCTCGCCCAACCGCATAATCGAACCCTTGCCAAATCTTTTTTCAATATTTGCTAATGCGGCTTCTACTGCCTTGCCGCGGTCCGCGCTCAATCGGTCATCTGCCATAGCATACATCTCTTTCTTTCGCTCCTCTTCTCAGTCTGCATACGCGCCGGTCCTCCCTCAAAGAGCCGCAGCATAGCACACCCAGACCGAAAATGGAACAGTGTTTCACGCCTGCAACAGCAGGATTTTTAAGCCTGAGGGTGAGGTTTCAGAACGACTCGGTCGCAGCCCCCTCTGCGACTCATGTGATTGTGCGCGCCAGAATAACACAAAATTCATTGATTCAGTGCGCGCGTAAATTCACCGATTTTTTGCGCCACGTCCGACGCTCCCGCAAGGCGCTCCATCTCCGCCACGATCGCCGAACCAACGACAACCGCATCAGCATATCGCTGCACGTCTCTCACCTGCTCGACGTTCGAAATACCAAATCCGACCGCGATCGGCAGCGACGTGAAACGGCGCATTCGACTCACGAGTTTTTCCGCTTCGACGCTGACGCTTTCACGCGTTCCTGTCACGCCCGCACGCGAGACTGCATAGACAAATCCACTCGCATGTTCCGCGACTAGTTTCAGGCGTTCGTCGGTAGACGTCGGCGCGACGAGAAAGATCATGTCGAGATCGTTTGCACGTAGTTCAGTCTCGACGTCGCCTGCTTCTTCCGGAGTTAAATCCGTGACGAGCACGCCGTCGACGCCGGCGTCTTTTGCGGCGCGCGCGAGTCGGTTCAGACCAAATTGCAGCAGCGGATTGAAGTAACTGAAGAGAATGATCGGCGTGTCGATCTGTTTTCGCGCCCGAGCAGTGGTGTCGAATATCTCTTGCAGACCGAACGGGTTCTTGAGTGCGCGTTCCGATGCACGTTGAATGACCGGGCCATCCGCCATCGGATCGCTGAACGGCACGCCAAGTTCGATCACCGTCGCCCCGGCGTCCGTCAATTGAATCAAGAGCTGTTCGGTAGTCGCGAGATCAGGATCGCCGGCAGTGATAAACGGGATGAAGCCTTTCCTGCCGTCCTCTTTTAGCTGCGTGAAGGCGTTCTGGATACGTCCCACGTTTTACGACTCCAGCCGCTGGCGCACGGAATCGATGTCCTTGTCGCCACGTCCCGAGAGATTCACTATAACGATCTGATCGCGTTTCATGCTGCCGGCGACCTTGATAGCGTGGGCCACCGCGTGCGACGACTCGAGTGCCGGTATGATGCCTTCGAGTCGCGAAAGAAGCTGAAACGCCGCAAGCGCATCATCATCCGAAACGGAACTGTATTCAACGCGCCCTTCGTCATGCAGAAACGCGTGTTCCGGACCGATCGACGGATAATCGAGACCCGCCGAGATCGAATGCGTGAGCGCCACTTGCCCGTTCTGGTCCTGCAAGACGTAGCTCATCGTTCCCTGCAAAACTCCGGGACGCCCGCCGCCCGCGGTGTTGAAACGCGCCGCATGTTGGCCCAACTCGTCACCGGACCCACCGGCTTCGACGCCGATCATCCTGATCGACGAATCACCGAGAAAAGGATGAAACAGACCGATCGAGTTCGAACCGCCACCCACGCACGCGATCAAAACGTCCGGCAAGCGCCCTTCCTGTTCGAGAATCTGCTGCCGCGCCTCGCGTCCGATCACACTCTGAAAGTCGCGCACCATCAGTGGATACGGATGTGGACCAAGCGCGCTGCCGAGCAGGTAGTACGTGTCGGCGACGTTCGTGACCCAGTCGCGTAGCGCTTCGTTGATCGCATCTTTCAGCGTGCGCGATCCGGCGTTGACCTCGCGCACTTCAGCGCCGAGCAGTTGCATACGAAACACGTTCAACGCCTGCCGCCGCATATCTTCGGCGCCCATGTAGACCACGCAGTTCAAACCAAACAACGCGCAGACCGTGGCCGTCGCGACTCCGTGTTGACCGGCGCCCGTTTCAGCGATGATGCGCTGTTTGTTCATGCGACGGGCGAGCAGCACCTGGCCGATGGTGTTGTTGATCTTGTGCGCGCCGCTGTGTAGCAGGTCTTCGCGTTTGAGATAGATCTTCGCGCCGCCGCTGTGTTCGGTGAGCCGCGCCGCGTGGAAGAGCGGCGTGGGACGTCCGGCGTAGTTGTCCAACAGTTCCTTCAGTTCTGTTTGAAACGCCTCGTCATCGCGGCTGGCGAGATACGCCGCGGTCAATTCCTCGAGCGGAGCCATGAGAGTCTCGGGAACGAAGCGTCCACCGTACTTCCCCCAATGGCCCAGCGAATCAGGTTGTGCAACTGGCGAGGTCATTTCTCGTGCTTGGTGCTTTGTTCTTAGTACTTGGTTCGCAGATTAACCGATCGATTTCTAGCGCGGCAGTGCTACCGGTGAACAAAGTACAAAGCACCAAATACAAAGCACTCTGCCTGACATACTTTAGACGCCGGGAAGTTTCTCCTGTAACGGCGGCGCAACCGAAACCCGATCGCGTCCTGAATTTTTCGAAACGTAAAGCGCGCGGTCGCTCGAAGCGTAAAGTGTTCGTTCGGAAGTCGCGTTCTCGGGACATCCGGCGACGCCGATACTGACGGTCACTGTTCCGACGCCCTCGACCCGCTTCCCACTCAATACAGCTCGCAAACGATTCGCGGCCGCGGCTGCTCGATCGAGATCCACACCGGCGAGTAAGAGGCCAAACTCTTCTCCGCCTAATCTGGCAGCCGTATCGTTGTCGCGCGAGACTTCTTTCAACGTCTGCGCGATCTGGCGAATCACGATATCGCCCGCGGGATGTCCAAACTTATCGTTGATCTGTTTCAGATGATCGATGTCGAGCATCAGCAACGCGCACGGTATCCGATAACGCCGCCATCGTTCGACTTCACGAGCGAGCGCGACACGAAAACGACGGCGGTTCGCAAGACCCGTTAACGAATCCAGATCGGCGTCGGCACGCAACTGATCGATCTTCTGACGCAACAGCACCAGTTGATGCGTACGTTCGATCAGCAACTCAATCTCCGCCGGATACTCGAAGTAATCAAACGCGCCGTTGAACAACGCGGCGCGACGCGCGTCGAGTGTCGCTGGTTCAGAACCGACTAACACGAGCGGGATTCCGTCGTCCGACTGGGCCAGCATTTTTCCGAGCTCGCGCATTCGCAAACCGCGCGCTTCGACGTCGGCGACGACGAGATGCGGCCGCGAGCGTTGCAGCGAAACGAGTGCGGCGGCGCCGTGAGAAACCCCGACGACGTCGATGCCTCGACCGCCGAGCGCCTCGACAAAGTCGGACTGGTCTGCGTCTGTGATCAGGAGCACGCGACCGCGTGATCGGTCGCCGGCTTTTGCGTTGTTTTTCGTTTCGGCCCGCGCAGTCATAATCAGACCTGGAGAGGTCGACAAATCAAACAAGCTTGTTCGGGGAGGACAATCTGATATTTGCTGACCTTGGGGCAAGGTCAAGGATACCTCGCCTCTGTAGGCAATCGTCAAGGTTTAACACTCCGTATTATTTTCACGAACGCGCGCATCCGTTCGTGGTCCTTTTTGCCGGGCGCTTCCTCGAGCGCACTGCACGCATCAACTCCGTACGGATCTACCGAGACGAGCGCGTGTTCAATATTTTGCAGACTCAATCCACCGGCGAGGAACAGCTTCGGAACCAGTTGCTTCACCTCGCGAGCGATCGTCCAGTCGAAAACTCGACCCGTGCCGCCACGCAATGCCGGGTCTTTGGTATCGAGCAAAACGGCTTCGACTTCGTAGGCGCGGGTCTGTTGCACGTCGAAGTCCGCACCGGCGGCGAGCGCTTTGATGATTTTGTACTCCGCGAGGTTGCGGCAGTAGTCGGGTGATTCGTCCCCGTGCAACTGGATCGCGGTTACGGATGCGCGGCGTGCCAAATCTTTCACGGATTGGGGCGACTCTTCGTTTACGAAGACGCCTACCGTGAGTACCGTCTCGGGTATTTGATCGATGATTAAATTGGCGGTTTCTGGGGTGACATAGCGAGGGCTTGGTTTGTAGAAGTTGAAGCCCAGCGCGTCAGCGCCGGCGTCGATCGCGACCAGCGCGTCGTCGAGGTTGGTGATGCCGCAGATCTTGACGAAAGTCATTGCTCACCCGTGAGTTCGCGCAACGCTGCTTCCGGATCCGGCGAACGCATCAAGGTTTCGCCGATCAGAAAACCGCGATAACCGGCGGCGCGCAGTCGAGCGAGATCGGCTGCGCTGTGTAAACCGCTTTCGCTGACAAGAATCGCGTTCGTATCTTGGGCTAGAGAAATCGATGTTTCCAGTGAGACCTCGAACGTGTGCAGGTTGCGATTGTTGACGCCGATCAGATTCGCGCCGCAGGCCACCGCGCGTTGCATTTCTTCGCGCGTGTGTACTTCCACGAGGGCATCCATGCCGAGATCTTCGATCAGGCGTCGCAGCCGAACCAGCGTTTCGTCGTCAAGCGCCGCAACGATTAACAGCATCGCATCCGCGCCGGCGGCGACAGATTCGTAAACCTGGTACTCGTCGAATATGAAGTCTTTGCGTAGAACCGGGAGATCGATAGTTGTTTTGACAAGTCGTAGGTCGTCGAGTGAACCAGAAAAATAATCTTCTTCGGTGAGTACTGAAATCGCAGACGCGCCGCCTGCCTTATAGCTCGTCACAATCTGTTTCAGATCGGCATCGGCGCGAATCACGCCTTTCGAAGGCGAGCGACGCTTGAACTCAGCAATAATGTTTACGCCGTCGCGACGCAGTGCCTGAAGCAGTCGATGTGAGCCTGGGCGTACTTCGAGTGTGTCGAGCGGATGCGCGGCTTTCGCCGTCTCCAAACGCTCTCGCTTTCGCGCAATGATCTCCGAAAGAATACTCATCAACTCGTCGCCTGGATCAGCAGTTTTAGTTTCGACTCAGCCGCGCCGCTATCGATTGACTGCGCCGCGCGTGTCGCTCCGTCGCGAAGATCAGCGGCCACGCCACCCAACACGAGCGCGGCGGCGGCAGTCATGATCACCAACGTTCGCGCCTCATCCTGGCGCGAACGATCGAGCACGCCGCGTACGATCTTCGCGTTCGCCTCAGTGTCGCCGCCACGAAGATGGTCCAACGACGCCGGAGCGAAACCGAAATCACCGGGTCCGATCTCAAACACTCTCACCTGACCGTCGCGCGCTTCAGAAACGTGCGTCTTTCCCGCAAGCGTGATCTCGTCCAAACCGTCTTCGCCATGGACCACCCACGCGCGTTCCGTGCCGAGCGCCGCCAGCACACTCGCCATCCGTTCAGCGAGATCTTTACGCCAAACGCCGACGATCTGTCGCGGCGCGCCCGCCGGATTGCTCAATGGACCAAGTAGATTGAACGTCGTGTGAATCCCTAACTGCCGGCGAATGCCCGCGACGCGCGCTGTCGCGCCGTGATAGAGCGGCGCAAACATGAAACAGATCCCGATCTCGTTCAACGACGACTCAGACACTGACGGTATCGCCGAAACATTCACGCCCAACGCCGTCAACAGATCCGCGCTGCCCGACTTACTACTCGCCGCGCGATTTCCGTGTTTCGCAACCGGCAATCCCGCTCCTGCGATCACAAACGCCGCGGCGGTCGAGATGTTGAAAGTCTTCGCGGGGCTCGAGCCTGTTCCCGCGGTGTCGATGAAGCACGGATGTTTCGCGTTCACGCGCACGGCACGCGATCGCAATCCTTCGACGAGCCCCGTCAACTCTTCGACCGTCTCGCCTTTCGCCGCGAGCGCCACCAGCGCCGCCGAGATCTGCGCGTCAGTCGCCTCCGCGTCGAGCAACGCGTCGAGTAACTGGCCCGCCTCTTCGCGGCTCAGGTCTTCGCGTCGCACAAGTCGCGATAGAAACTCGGTCAGTCGATGCATGGTCTAAAGTTTGAGGAAGTTCGCGAGCAGTTGCTTGCCTTCGGAAGTCAGAATCGATTCGGGATGAAACTGCACGCCTTCGACTTTAAACTCGCGATGACGCAGCCCCATGATGATGCCGTCCGCCGTCGACGCCGAGACTTCGAGACATCGCGGCAGCGACTCTTTTTCGACGATGAGTGAATGATAGCGACCGGCGAGAAACGGATCGCTGAGACGCGCGAAGATCGTCCTTTGATCGTGACTGACTTCCGAAGCCTTGCCGTGCATCAACTCCGGCGCGCGCACCACGCGTCCACCAAATGCCTGGCCGATCGCCTGATGGCCCAAACACACACCAAGCAACGGTATCTTTCCGGCGAAACGATCGATCACTTCGAGCGAGACGCCGGCGTCGTCCGGCGTCCCCGGCCCGGGTGAGATCAGGATCCTTTCGGGACGCAACTCCGTCTCGATCTCGTCAACCGTGACGCGATCGTTGCGACGTACTTCCACCTTCTGGCCCAGCTCGCCGAGATACTGGACCAGGTTGTAAGTGAACGAGTCGTAGTTATCGATTACGAGCAGCATGATTACTTCTTCAGGATTTGTATAACGCCATCGCGTTTGTTTTTCTCAGCCCAATCGAGGGCGGTCATTCCGTCCACGTCTTTCAACGAGGGATCCGCGCCACGTTCCAGCAGCCGCTGGGTTGCGTTTTCATGGCCAAACACGGCGGCCCACATCAAGGGCGTACCGCCGAGTTTGTTCTTGAGATTCGGATCGGCTTTCTTGTCGAGCAGCATGTCGAGAATCTCGAGGTTTCCACTCTTCGCCACTCCGTGCAGCGCGGCATCGCCGTCGTTATCCTGCGCGTTCACGTCCGCGCCGTGATTCAACAACTTCTGCACCGCGTCTTTGCGATCGCGCCATGCGTAACTCATGAGCGCCGTGACACCGTTCAAACCTCGCGCGTTCGGATCGAGATTCGGCTGGTCCAGAATGACGAACGCGACTTCGTCGTACATGGCTTCGATCGCATGAAACAGCGCCGTGTATCCCTTCCTGTCCTTGATGTTGACGTCAGCGCCGCGTTGCAAAAGCAACTTCGTAACTTCGACATCACCACGCGCGGCCGCCGAGATCAACGCCGTGCGGCCGTCAGCCTGCGTCTGCGCATTCACATTCATCCCGCCATCGAGAAACGCGTTGATGGCCATGAGATCGCTCGCACCGGCAGCCGCATGAAAACTCTTTTCGTCAAACTCGTAGCCTCGTAACTTCACCAACTGCTGCGCGGCTTCAGGTCGCGGCTTCCTGTCAGGCGCCTCAGCACACGCCTGAAACACCAGCAACAACAACAGTAACGCGCGCGACTTTTTCATTTCTTGCATGGACTCACGACAGCGCGATTGATCTTCACCGGCTTCTCCGGTTTCTCGCTTTCGGCGGGCGCCTGGTTGATCGCGTCAGCGACTTCGATGCCTTTCGTCACCGTGCCGAATGCCGAAAACTTGCCGTCGAGATGCGAACCTCGCCCGACAAGAATGAAGAAGTGCGTGGTCGCGCTGTTTGGTTCTTCGGTGCGCGCCATCGAAACGATGCCACGCACGTGTTTGATGATGCCGGGCTCGTCGGGAAGTTTCCTCGACATGCGTTTCTGTAATTCGACGCCCCACTTCTCGCTCGTCGCGAGGTTTCCCCCTTGAATCACGAAATCTTTTACTGTGCGACTGAACGTGGTGGTGTCGAGCGCGCCGATAGCCGCCAGGTTTAGAAAGTTGCGAACGGCTTCGGGCGCGACTTCCGGCATCATCGCAATCTCGATCGCGCCGAGCTCGGTTTCCAGCGTCACGCATTGCGCCGCCATCTTCTCGACGGACGCGCCGTCGAAAGGTTCAGCGACGACTTCAGTCGAAGCCGCGCGAGTGTTGGCCTTCTCCTGTGCCACACCCGACGAAAAACAGCAAAACACGAATAAAATCCCGATCAGTAACTTCACAATCCTCTCTCCGCCATTTCAATCGCGCGAAACATCGCGCGCGCCTTGTTCACAGTCTCCGCATACTCGTGTTCCGGAATCGAGTCAGCAACGATACCGGCGCCGGCCTGGACCATCGCCTGCCCTTCGCGCAACACGATCGTTCGAATCGCGATGCACGAATCGAGATTGTCGGCGTAGTCCATGTACAAAACCGAGCCGGCGTAGATGCCGCGACGATCGGGTTCGAGCTCGCGGATGATCTCCATCGCGCGAATCTTCGGCGCGCCCGTTACCGTGCCCGCCGGAAAACACGCGGCGAGTGCGTCGAAGCGATCGAGATCGTCGCGCAAACGCGATCGCAAACTCGTCTCCAGGTGCTGCACGTGGGAATACTTCTCGACGGACATCAACTCTTCAACCTTCACCGATCCGTAATCCGAAACACGCCCGAGATCGTTGCGACCCAGATCGACGAGCATCATGTGTTCCGCGACTTCCTTCTCGTCCGACTTCAGATCTTCGCTCAGCATCCAGTCTTCGGTCTCAGTCGCGCCGCGTTTGCGCGTGCCCGCAATCGGGCGATAGTCGAGTCGCTGTCCATGACATCGCACGAGCATTTCGGGCGACGCCCCGATCACCGTCTCCTCACCGACACGCAGGAAAAACATGTACGGCGACGGATTTATAGCGCGCAACGCACGATAGATCTGAAGCGGTTCGCCGTGATATTGCGCCGAGAAACGTTGCGAGAGCACGGCCTGGTAGCAGTCGCCGGCGGCGATGTATTCCTGGATGCGTCGCACGCCGTCTTCGAAAGCGCGCCGCGGCCAGTTTGACTGCAACGCGAGGCCGCCCGCGTTCTCGTTATGTGGTTGCTCTCTGACGGGAAGCGCTTCGTTGTTGAAGATGATCTTCTCGATTTCCTTCGTGCGCGCGACAGCGGCTTCATACAGTTCGCGCAATCGTTCGTGACTGCCGCCGGCTTCTTCGGTGAAGACGATTGAGACGATCTCGAGTCGCTGTTTGACGCGATCGAAAGCGACGACCGATCGATAAAACATCCAGAGCGCGTCAGTTGGACCAGTCAGCGGCTGCGTCTCGTCACTTCGCAACGCAGGCTCGAACCACTGCGCCGCGTCATAACCGACATAACCAACAGCGCCGCCTGCGAACGGCACGAGGCCCGGCCGGCGAGCGAGTGAACGTCCGCGGAAGTAATCGCGCACCCATTCGGTGGCGACGATGGGAAACGTCTCGGTGCGTCCATTCCTTTCGACGACCGTTTGCATTCCCTGACCGCGAACGATCATTTCGGGATCTGCGCCGAGAAACGAGTAACGCGCGATTCGTTCGCCGCCTTCGACTGATTCGAGCAGAAACGCATACCGCGACTCGCCGGCGATGCGCATGAAGGCGCCGACCGGCGTGTGAAGATCGCCCAACACCGACCGCACGACGGGCACGACGTTGCCCTGCCCCGCCTCGCGTTCAAAAGCTTCGAATGATGAGGGTTGCAGATCGAGCATTTTAGATCACATCCCAACCGTGCGATTTGCCGCCAGCCAGTGAGCACCGTCGACGACGAGCATCGCGCCGCTAATAAAACTCGCCGCGTCGGAACAGAGAAACACCGCGGCTTTTTCGATGTCGGCGATTCTTCCGAAACGGCCGAGCGGAACGGCTTTGCGCAGTCGTTCTTTGATCGGCTCCGGGACGAGGCGCGTCATTCCCTCCGTGTCTTCGATCGGACCAGGCGCGATCCCGTTGACGCGAATTCCATACCTTCCCCACTCGACAGCGAGATTGCGCGTCAGCGCGTCGACGCCTGCTTTCGCCGCCGACACGTGAAGCTGCATCGGCGTGCCGAGATAGTGAAGCGTCGCGCTGATGTTCAGGATTTGACCGCGATGCTGTTTCAGTTGCTCAAACGTCGCGCGGCAAACGTTGAACGTGCCTTTGAGATCGATGTCGACGACAGTGCCGAATCCATTTGGCGACAACTCTTCGGCGTTGCACAAAAAGTTTCCCGCCGCGCCGTTGACGACGATGTCGATCTTTCCGAGTTGTTCGACGGTTGCCGCGACCGCTGCTTCGACGGCTTCGGGTTGACGAACGTCGGCAGCGACGGCGATAGCCTTTCCGCCGTTCTGGTTGATCGCGTCAGCCGCAGGCTGGAGGTGGTCCATGTTACGACTGACGAGCGCCACGGCCGCGCCGGCTTCGGCAAGCGCACGCGCGATGCCGCCCGTGATGCCCGTGCCGCCGCCGGTCACGAACGCAACATGATCTTTTAGAATGCCGGCATTGAATATTGATTCAGTCATAGATTTAACGCGTCTTCGAGTTTGAATTTTTGTTCGTAGAGTGCCTTGCCCACGATAACACTATCCAAAAGCGGTTCGCCCGCGTCACGCAGACGTTTGAGATCGTCAAGACTGGAAACGCCGCCGGATGCTGTGACACGAACCTGCGCCTCGCGTGCAACGGCGACGGTCTGTTCGATGTTGGGTCCAGTCAACATGCCGTCGCGTGCGATATCGGTGTAAATGATCCGTTTGATTCCCAAGCTGACGACATTTTGGGCCAGTTCTACACCTGAAATCCGTGTTCCCTGTTCCCATCCGCGCAGCATCACTTTTCCGTCGCGAGCGTCGATACCAACACAGATCTTTTCACCAAACGTATCGATCAACTTGCGTAAGAGGTCAGGCGCCTCGACAGCCACCGTTCCCAAAACAACTTGCGCGACACCGGCATCACAAAGCTCCTGCACGTCTGCGAGTGATCTTATTCCTCCACCAAACTCGATCGGAATGTCGACCGCCGCCACGATCTGCTTCACCACCGCGCGATTCTCACCACCTTCAAACGCGCCGTCGAGATCGACCACGTGAATCATCCGCGCACCCGCCGCCGCAAACTGCTTCGCGACCTCGACCGGATTCTCGTCGTAAACCGTCACGTCCGTCTTGCGCCCCTGCAACAGCCGCACACACGAACCGTTCTTCAGATCGATTGCGGGTATGACGCGCATCATCCTGACACCAGGCTCATCACTTCAGCAAACAGCAACTTGTTCGTGGCGATCGAGTTGCCGCCGCTAATCGTCCGCACGCCACGCCAGTCAGTAAACGTGCCGCCGGCTTCTTCGACGATCGGCAACAACGCCGCGCAGTCCCACAGGTTCATCACCGGATCGAGCATCACGTCGGCTCGTCCGGTGGCGACGAGAACGTAACCGTAGCAGTCGCCCCACGTGCGGCTCGCCTTCGCGCGTTGTTGCAGCAACTCGGTCGCGCCGCCAAATCCGTAACGATCGGCAGCCGTAAAGTCCGTCGATAACAACAACGCATCCTCGAGCCGCGCCGTGTTCGAAACTCGCGCCGGTTCTTCGTTCAAAAAACAACCCACACCCTTCGCCGCGCAAACCATCTCGTCAAGCGCCGGAATATTTACGACTCCGACACTCGGCTCGCCGTCGATCTCCAACCCGATCAACACGCCATAAAACGGAACGCCATGAACAAAAGCAAACGTGCCGTCAATCGGATCGACGATCCAACGCCGCCCGGATCGACCCGCCGACTCGCCTTCTTCCTCGCCCACGATACCGTCGTCGGGAAAACGTTTCGCGATCTGTCGCCGCACGTAAGCTTCGGCTTCGCGATCGGCTATCGTGACGTAACTGCCGTCAGTTTTCGTGCTGGTCTCCGGACGCTTGCGAAAGTATTTCAGCGTGATGTTGCCGGCGCCGCGCGCCAGTTCGACAGCAAACTCTCGCAGTTGTCGCAGTTCGTCTTTCATTTTCTGCGCCGCCCGAGCTCTTCGCGAACGTGGTCGAGACTCACGCCACGCTCCACCAGCAACACGAGCAAGTGATAGATAAGATCCGACACTTCGGCCACCAGCGGTTCGTTTTCGTGGTTCTTCGCCGCGATGATCGTTTCCGCGGATTCCTCGCCGACTTTCTTGAGAATCTTATCAATGCCTTTGTCGAAGAGATACGTCGTGTACGAACCTTCAGGCCGCTCACGCTCACGACTCTCGATCAGCTTGTAGAGCTGGTCCAACAACTCTCCCAGATCCTCGCGTTGCGCCGAGTCAAAACACGATCGCGCGCCGGTGTGACACGCAGGACCAGCGGGATTCACGAGCACAACGATGGCGTCGCCGTCGCAGTCCGGCACGAGATCGACGACGTCCTGCGTGTTACCCGAAGTCTCGCCCTTGTGCCAGAGTTCGTTTCGGGAACGCGACCAGAACCACGTCTGGCGCGTGTCGATCGTTCGCGCGAGACTCTCGCGATTCATGTAGGCGAGCGTGAGCACTTCGCGCGTGCGCGCATCCTGCACGATCGCGGGTATCAAACCGCTCGCGTCAAATTTTAAATCGTCTACATTCATCTCACTTCAACACCGCGGCCACGCAGATGAGTCTTCACGTCGCTGATCGTCAACTCGCCGAAATGAAATAGCGACGCAGCGAGCACGGCACTCGCCCCGCCAGCAACAAGCGCGTCATAAAAATGTTCGACATTGCCGGCGCCACCCGACGCAATCACCGGTATCCGAACCGCATTCGAAACCGCGCGCGTCAGTTCAATATCGTAACCGTTGCGCGTACCGTCGCAATCCATACTCGTCAACAAAATCTCCCCCGCGCCAAGTTGTTCCGCGCGCGTCGCCCATTCGAGTGCGTCCAACCCGACTGCACGACGACCGCCGTGCGTGAACACTTCCCATCCCGTTCCTTCAGTGCGCCGGCGTGCGTCGATCGCGACCACGATACACTGGCTGCCAAACGTTTCGGCGCAATCGCTGATCAGTTGCGGGTTCTCGATCGCCGCCGTATTGAGCGACGTCTTGTCCGCGCCCGCGCGCAGGATCGCACGAATGTCTTCAACCGATCGCAAACCGCCGCCGACAGTGAAAGGAATAAAAACTTCGTCGGCGACGCGCCGGACCAGATCGGTCACGATGTCTCGTTTATCCGACGACGCGGTGATGTCGAGAAACGTCAGTTCATCCGCGCCTTCGGCGTCGTAACGTTTCGCCTGTTCGACAGGATCGCCCGCGTCCGTCAGCGAGACAAAGCGAATGCCCTTGACCACGCGGCCATTGTCGACGTCGAGACACGGAATGATTCGCTTAGCAAGCATGGGCCACAAAAAGGCACAAAAATCTCAAGAAACGGAAAAGTTCTTCAGCATTCTCAAGCCAACCTGCTGACTCTTTTCCGGATGAAACTGAACACCACAGATATTTCCTGACGCAACAACAGACGCGTACGGTCCATCATAGTCAGTCTCTCCGATCACGACTTCATTGCTTGCCGGTTCGCAGTAAAACGAGTGAACGAAATAACAGAAAGAATCGTCAGTCACACCTGCAAACAATCCATGTTGCTGTTTTTGATGAATGCGATTCCAACCGACTTGCGGCACAACCAAATCCGTTTCAAACCGCCGCACACGACCACGCAACAACCCGAGTCCATCCGTAGTCCCAAACTCTTCTGAGACGTCAAACAACATCTGCATCCCGACACAGATTCCAAGCAACGGCGTCCCACTCGCCGCACGTTCGCGGACCAACGAATCAAAGCCGTGCGCTTGCAAGCGCTTCATGCAAGACGCAAACGCACCAACGCCAGGCAACACCAATCGTTCCGCTTCGCGCAAAACCTTTTCGTCAGCGCTGACAACCGCCTCGCAGCCCATCGCAGCAAAAGCCTTCTCCACCGAACGCAGATTTCCCACACCGTAATCGATTATTGCTACTCGACTCACAACGATCCCTTCGTACTCGGAACACCCACGACACGACTATTCAATTCCACCGCCTGCCGCAACGCGCGCGCCGACGCCTTGAACGTCCCTTCCAGAATGTGATGCGTATTTCGCCCGCGCAAACAGTCGATGTGCAGGTTGAACTTCGCCGTCTCGGAAAACGAACGCCAAAAATGCTCCGCCAGCTCGACCGAGAAGTTTCCGATCTTCTGTCGCTTCGTCGGCACTTCGTAAACAAGATAAAAACGGCCCGAAAGATCGATCACCGAACGACAGAGCGCCTCGTCCATCGGCACCACCGCCTCGCCGTAACGATTGATTCCCTTCTTGTCGCCGAGCGCCTGGACCAGCGCGTGGCCCAACGTGATCGCGATGTCTTCAACCGAATGATGATCGTCGATTTCCAGGTCGCCTTTACAGTTCACTTGCAGATCAAACAAGCCGTGCTTCGCAAACAGGTCCAGCATGTGTTCGAGAAACGGCAACCCGATCGAGATCTTCGACTGTCCGCTGCCATCCAGCGATAACTTGACGCGCACGTCAGTCTCTTTGGTCTTACGATGAACCTCCGCTGAACGAGAATTTTTGTTACTCATCACAGATTTCCCGCAACCCCGCCAACAACTCGTCATTCTCCTCCGGCCTGCCGACACTGACGCGGAAATAATGTTTCAACATCGGATAGCCACTCACGTCGCGAATCAAAACATCGCGCTGTAACAACTCCTCGAAAACCACCTTCGGATCGATCTCACTCTTCACCAGCATGAAGTTTGCCCGCGAAGGCACCGGCACGAGACCGCGAATCTTCGCCAACTCCCAAAACAATCGCTCGCGCTCGTCGATGATGCGGTTCACTAGCGGGCGCAGATCGCTTTCGTATCTTTCGACCGCCACCTCCGCCGCCGTTTGCGAAAACGGATTCAGGTTGTAAGGCAAAACCGCCTTGCGAATCTCCCGCACGAGCTCAGGCGACGCAAGCAAATAGCCGACTCTGAGTGCCGCCAGCGCCATCGCCTTTGAAAACGTTCGCAGTACAACCAGGTTCTCGTACTCTTCCAACAACGGAACGACGGAGTGATCCGCAAACTCGTGATACGCCTCGTCGATCACGACAAGCCCACGCGCAACGTTGAGCAGCTTGATCAGTTCCCGATCCTCGATCGAGCAACCACTCGGATTGTTTGGCGAGCAGATGATCGTCACGTCGGGTTGGCGTTCCTCGACGATGCTCAACAACAACTCTGTGTTGTAGTGCAGGCTGTTCGTCAACGACGCGCTCTCGACCGTGCCGCCCAGGACAGTCGCGACCTGTTTGTACAAAGCGAACGTCGGTTCCGAGATCAGGACGCGTTTTCCGTGTCCGATAGTGACCATCAATACCGCTTGTATCAACTCGTTTGAGCCGTTGCCGGCGATGATGTGATCGGGCCGCAAGCCCGCAAATTCGGCCAACTGCTCGTGCAGACTCGCGGGCATGAAATCCGGATATCTGGACCACTTGCGCGCCTCGAACCGCTGCATCACTTCTTCGCGGATCGCGAGCGGCGTGTCCCACGGATTTTCGTTCTGGTTGATCTTCACTTGCGCGCGATGCGGCGTGAGCGAGTAAGCGCGCAACGATCGAACGGCCGGTTTGATCACATCCAATCGGTTCTTCATTTCTGGCTCCGAATCAAAGCGGATCGCGCGTGCGCGGCGAGGCCTTCGCACTCGGCAAGTGCGGCGATCGAATCAGACACTTCTTTGAAAGCTTCAGACGAGTAGCGCAACAAACTGGTGCGCTTGACGAAATCGTAAACACCGAGCGCCGACGAGAAACGCGCGGTCCGTCCGGTGGGCAACACGTGATTTGGACCGGCGACATAGTCGCCGGCGGCTTCCGGCGTGTGTGCGCCGAAGAAGATCGCGCCGGCGTGTCTGACGCGCGTGGCGATTGCGTCGTCGTCGTTTGTAACGAGTTCAAGGTGTTCGGGCGCGATCCAGTTCACGATCTCGCAGGCGTCGTCGACGGAGTTGACGATGACAACAGCGCCATAGTTTTCCAACGATGCCGCTGCGATGGCGCGTCGCGGCAACGTTTCTAGCTGGCGTTGGACCTCCTGGACGACAGCATGGGCCAGTGTCGTGCTGATCGTCAGCAAGACGGCGGAGGCGTCTTCGCCGTGTTCGGCCTGCGCCAGCAGATCCGCGGCGATGAAATCGGCGCGGGCGGTTTCATCCGCAACGATCACGACCTCGCTTGGTCCAGCGATCGAGTCGATGCCGGTCACGCCAAATACCAGCTTCTTCGCCGCGGCGACGTACTTGTTTCCCGGTCCGGTGATTTTATCGACGCGCTTGATCGTCTCGGTGCCAAAAGCGAGGGCGGCGATCGCGTGCGCGCCACCGACGGTGTAGACCTCCGCGATGTCCAACTCACGCAGGGCAGCGGCGACGGCGGGACTTTCGGCTAACGTTCGCGGTGGAGTGGTGACGACGATTCGCTCAACGCCCGCGACCTGCGCCGGCACAACGTTCATAACGACGGACGACGGGTAAGCGGCGGTGCCGCCGGGAACGTACAGACCGACGCTTTCTAAAGGCGTGATCCGTTGGCCCAGGCGAACACCGTTCGCAGGAGAGATTTCCCACGATTGTTCGACCTGATTCTCGTGAAATGCGCGGACGTTTTTGATTGCGTCGCGCAACGCTGCGAGCACCCGGGGATCGACCCGATCCGCTGAACGATTGCGCGTGTCTTCATCGATCCGCAAAGCAGTGAGGTCGACGCCGTCAAAACGCGCCGTGTAGTCGATCAACGCCGCATCGCCACGCACGCGAACGTCGTCGACGATCGCCGAAACTGCCGTCATCAACTCCGGATCAAACGCAACCGAACGTGCTTCCAGACGCTTGAGCATCTCATCAAGTGCCTTGCGTTCAGATTGACGAATGATCGGTATCACGCTTGTTCGCCTCCGTTCAGCGCGGTTCGCAACGCGTTAACGAGTCGCGCTACCGCTTCCGCTTTCAGTTGATAACTGGCGCGATTCACGACGAGACGTCCAGTCGTCTGCGTGATCTCCTCGACGACGGTCAATCCGTTTTCCTTCAGCGTCCGCCCTGTTTCGACGAGATCGACGATCATATCGGCGAGTCCGAGCGCCGGCGCGAGTTCAACTGAGCCTGAAAGTTTAATGATCTCGACCGGCATTCCGCGCGAGCCAAAGTGCGACGCCGCGATCTGCTCGTACTTCGTCGCGACACGCAACATGCCAACCGCTCGCGTCATGATCTCAGGATCAGCAGCGGCCACGACGATGCGACAACGAGCGATACCGAGATCGAGGGGCAACAGCAGATCCGCTTCCGACTCGAGCAACACATCACGCCCCACGACGCCGCAATCCGCGATTCCATGTTCGACGTAAACCGGCACGTCGCTCGGCTTCACAAATAGAAAGCGATACTCGCCGCTTTCATCGGTGAGCGCGAGCTTTCGCGAGTTGATCTGTTCGGCACTCAGCCGGATGCCGGCGCGGGCCAGCAATGCCAGCGCGTCGTCCTGCATTCTGCCTTTCGCCATCGCGATCGTAATCATCGGTGTTGCGACATTCTGCGTCCGACGACTTCCGTCAGCGCATCAAGATTCAGCACAAAACCTACCGCCGGTTCTTCGCGTCCGAAGTTTCCCGTTAGACCATCGTAGCGTCCGCCGCGTCCGATGCTGGTGCCCGCGCCATGCACGAAGACTTTGAGACTCAGACCGGTGTAGTAATCGAGACTCGGCACGTCGCCGAGATCGATCTCGAACGAGTCTTGCAGATCGAACGATTCGATATTGATCCAAAGCTTCTCTAGCTCGTCCAACGCCGCGATCGATCGTTCGTTGCGAATCACGTTGCGCGCTGCGTCGATGACGTTTCGCTTGCCGGTGAGTTGCGTCAGTTGTGCTAGCGCGCGACTGTCGCTCGTCGTATAACTCTGAAGAAAACGCTGTAGTTCCGCTGCTTCGCGAGTATCGATCAGGCGGCGCAACTCTTCTCGCGCGGGCGTGTCGAGGTTGAGTTCAGCCGCGATGCCGTTGAAAAACTCGACGTTGTTTATGGTGATGCAGTAACTGGACTTGAGATTTAGCCGTTGCAGAATCTCAGCAGCCAGACGCAAGACTTCGAGATCCGCGTGCGTTCCTCCGGTGCCGATCAGTTCGCAACCGAGCTGTGTGTTCTCGCGACGCCACTCGGCGTGCGATTGCGGCTGTTGTTTGAAAACGGGCGCGGCGTAACAAAAACGGAGCGGGCGTGGCCTGTCGGCCAGCAACGTAGCCGCGACGCGCGCGACCGAGGAAGTCACATCGGGACGTAACGCCAGCAAACGCCCGTCGTTGTCGGTGAAACGAAAACCGCGTTGCGCTTCCGCCTGGCCCATGCCTTGTTCGAACAGGTCGTAATAATCGACCGAAGGCGTTATCACTTCCTCGTACGCCCAGCTTTCGAAGACCGACATCGCCGCGTCTTCGATGGTGCGACGGAGGCGCGCCTCGGCGCCGATGTAGTACCGCATTCCTGCTGGAATTCGTGAGACCATGGTTGAAAATAAAAACCCGCCGCCAGTTTTTCCTGGCAGCGGGTTTGGAATCGTTTGGCGCTGTTTTCGGGTTTAGTTCGTCAGCGCATTCAACACGATCGCCGGCCCGCCACCGGTATGGTGGTGGTGATGCCAGTATCCATGATGGCCGCGATCCGTGCTGAACATTGCCCGGGCCTTATAACCGAGAAGCGAGGCGATTGTCAATAAAATCCGCGTTTCGGTGGTGCCTCTGCGTTCCTTTGCCACTCTGCGGTTATTGCCTACTCAACGTTTTTACCGCCGAGACGCAGAGGAACGCAAAGATACTCGGAGAAAGATTTCAAACCAGGGCGCTACTCGCGTTTCTCAACTCCCCCGCACAAACGGCCGCGACTGCACGATATAAATCTGCCCCTTCATGTAAGCCCATTCGATGTCCTGATCTTTGTTCGCGAAGACGCGTTTGATGGCCGTTGCCGCGCGGACGAGGCGGCGAATCACGTCGTCAGTCAACACGACTCGATCGCCGGTGATCGGAACTTCTTTCACGCCGCCCTTTTCGTCAAACGTCAGCAAACTATCTTCAGCGGAACGCGTCAGGACCTGGATCGCGTTCGTGCGCGGGCGAAAGATGATCTGCTCCGCGATGCGTTGGCCTTCGACGACTTTGATTCCCAGTCCGCGTTTCGCGCTGATGTAAATGGCCGCCCGGTTCTCTGGATCAAAAGGATCGGTGCTGATCATCACGCCGGAGCTCTCGGAGTTGATTCCCTCCTGCAACAACACCGCCATGAAGATCTTCGAATGGTCCACGCCCGCACGCTCACGCGCTTCGTACGCTTCGAAGTTCCACAACGACGCCCACACCTTGCGGATCGCGTCGATCAACTCCTGATCGCCGCGAACATTCGGCACCGTCGTGTACAAACCCGCGCCGCTGAAGTTTGGCAAGTCTTCGGAGTTGGAAGAGCTGCGCACAAACAGACCTTTACCGGCGTACTCGCTTCTGACCTTCGCCAACACTTTCTCGCGCAACTCCGGATCAAACTCCGCGGTCTCGATCGTCTGTCGCAACTGGACCAGTTTCTCGCGCCGATAGGCCGGATCGTGAACGAACTTCTGATCGTTGAGTAATCCAAAGATCACGTCGTCCAGTTGATTGTGCTTGATGAACTCGTCGTAGTAATGAAACGGAATCGTGAAACCGGCAGGTACGACGATGCCCGGCAGACGCGCAAACATCACCTCCGCGAGATTCGCCGACTTACCGCCGTAGGCGATACTCAATCGCGCGCGCTGCTGGGCGAGAGCGAGCAGACGCGTTTCAGTCAAACTGTAACGCGGCTTGACGAGATCGAGTCGCTGCGACTGCCGGCGCTGGTATTCGCGCAACTGGTCCATGTCCGCGCGCTTGATCGTGTAGTTCTCGCGCAGCGTTTCGAACGACACCCACCAACCGTCGTATTGCTTCAGCAATTCCTTCGCGTTCTTGATGTACGCGTTCGGAATGCCCCAGCCTTTCGCCAGCAGATTGATGTGCGAAAGCGGCGTCGAAGGCTGCGAAGTGATGATGCCGGCGACGGGTGGAAGCTGGACCGGAACCTCGTCGAGCACGAGTATTTCGTTCGAGCCGATCTCCACGTGATCGTCGAGTTTCGCGATGATGTGAATGCGGCCCAACCCTTTGGCGATGTTGAGCGCCTGGTATGCCTGTTCCTTCGCGATGTCGCTCTGAAGCACGCGCTCGACACCCGCGAGCGTGCTCGACGCTTCATCCTGGCGCAACGAGTTTGGCTTGAAAGCCACGGGCGCGAAGAAAGTTTTGTTGACGGTATCGTACGCCACTTTGATCAGATCGGATGGGATCAGATCGCCTTCCCAGAATTCGAACGTCCAACGGCGAATCGGAGTTTGATAAGCGAGTGTGCCGAGTATGAAGCGGCGGTTGGCGTTGAGATAGTTGTTGACGAAAAACTCGCGGCCGCGTTCGAGCGAGAGATAGGTGCCGTTGACGAAATCCTTGTGAAAGCTGTAGCGCTTTTTGTTGACGTAGTAGATCTTGTTGTTGTCTTTGCGATCGATCACGATCATGACGTGCGGGAGGGCGTAGGGTGTGTTCGCGTCGTAGGTGACTGAGATCCGATCGAAGTCGGCTTGCGACTTGATCGCGGGGAGCGACTTCTGCGCCACCGCCGGAACGCAGATCAAAGCCAGGATGAAGAACAGATTTATCAGCTTCATAACGATGCGGCCGCTTTTTCGAGTTGTGTTAGGAGATGATCGACATGGTGTTGCTCTGTTAGGAAACTGTTGATATTCACGCGCAATGCACGACGTCCGTGCAACACGGTCGTTGTGAGCCACACCTCACCTTCGCGCTCGATGATCTGTTGCAACCGTTGCTCGGCCCCCGACTTGTGACGAAAACAACAGACCGCCGTCTCGACTTCGCCCACACGTTCAAACTCCGGCAGCGCGTCGATGCGGCCGGCGAGATACTTCGTCAGATCGATCTGGCGTTCGACAGTGCCCGCATAACCTTCACGGCCCATGAACTTGATCGCCATCCACAGTTTCAATGAGTTGAACCGGCGCGTTCCCATCTGCCCGTAGCGGAAGAAGTCAAACTCAACGTCCGTGCCACCGCGATCCTCGTTGAGATATTCAGGCGTCATATCAAACGCATCGCGCAACACGCGGCCGCCGTCGCGAGCCAACACCGCACCGCACGAGAACGGAACAAACATCCACTTGTGCGGATCGAACGTGATCGAATCCGCGGCTTCGATGCCGTGAAGTTTCTCCTTGTGCTGCGACGAAAACGCGAGTGGACCACCGTAAGCAGCGTCGACGTGATACCAGCAATCGTTCTCGCGAGCGACGGCGGCGAGTTCCTCGAGCGGATCGAGGACGCCCGTCGAAGTCGTCCCGGCAACACCGACAACACACGCCGGCAACAGACCTTCCTCGCGATCGCGCGCGATCTGTTCTCGCAAAGCATCGACGCGAATGTGAAACCGTTCATCAGTCGGAATCTTGCGCAGGCTGTTGCGGCCCATGCCGAGAATGTCAACGCTCTTATCGATCGAGTAGTGACACTGCTCCGACGCATAAACCACGAGATCACTCGGGGCGGAGCGCACGCCGCGATCCTTGATCGTCGCCGTCACACTATCGCGCGCGCATTTCAACGCGATCAAATTCGCTTCCGAACCGCCACTCGCTAGCGTGCCGAAACTTCGCGGTCCGTAGTTCAATAGATCGCACAACCAGCGAATCACGCGCGCCTCGATCATCGCCGACGTTGGACCATTGCGCCACGCGCCCGCATTCTGATTGAGCATCGAAGTAAATACGTCCGCCCACACGCCGATCGGCAGCGGCGTCGGGTTGAACTGGCCGAAGTAACGCGGACTCGGAACACCCATCGCGTGCGGCGCCACGTCCGTGCGAAAGCGCGACAGGATGTCGTCGATCGAACTGCCTTTTTCCGGCAGCGGCTCGTCGAAGAGTTTTTCCAACTGCTCCGGCGTCGCTTCCGGCGTCACGCGGCGATCCGCCAGCCCCGCGACGTGCTCGGTCACAATCTCCGCGACTGCTTTTCCTAACTGCCGGTGTTGCTCAACAAAATCGTCAAACATATTCTTTACCGGGATGAATTTCGAAGAAGCTCTAAAATCAAACGAATCAGCGTTTCAGGTTCCACTCTCGCCCGAAGACGTGTCGGGCCTCAGCGCGTACTACAGTTTACTAAGTCGCTGGAACCCGCGTCTTCATCTCGTCGCGCCGTGTTCGCCGGAAGAGTTCGCGACGCGCCACGTGCTCGAATCGTTAATGCTGCTCAAACACCTGCCGCCGGGCGCAACCATAGCAGACATCGGCTCCGGTGCGGGACTACCGATCATTCCCTGCTTGATCGTCCGCCCCGATTTGCACGCGACGCTAATCGAATCATCGCCCAAAAAATCCGTGTTTTTAAGGGAAGCCGGAAAACAACTCAACATCAAGTTGACGGTGATTGCAAAGCGTTTCGAGGACGTTCAATCACCCGCGGTTTCATTCGTCACCTGCCGTGCGCTGGATGGATTCATCGACAAATTACCCAGGCTGATTCAATGGTCGCCACCCGGAGCCACTCTCCTGTTATACGGTGGCGAAACTTTACGGCGGCAGTTGCGCAAAGGAAACTTGAGGGTCGAAGAGTTCCTTGTTCCGCTTTCCGAGAGACGGTTTTTGTTTTTAATCACGGCTAACACGAGTTAGGCAGGCTCTTCGCGAACGACGTCCGTGGGCTTCTTGTCCTCGCGCAAACCCTGAAATGACGGATGGCGAATGATGCCCTCGTCGGTCCACTCGGTAAACGCGACTTCACCAACGAGCGCCGGTTCGGCCCAAACCGCTTTGCGTAAACCCGGATCGCTCGGAATCTGCGCGAACGGACGCGTCGGACGCTTCAGTCGATCGAGCATTTTTTTCAGATCGACACGCATCTGGTTGCTGAAACCAGTTCCCGCGCGGCCGGCGTAGATCAGTTTTCCTTTTTCATAAACACCGAGGATCAACGAGCTGAACGGAATCCCTTTGTCAGACAAGGTGTAACCCGCAATCACAAACTCCTGCCGCTTCAGACATTTGATCTTCAACCAGCTTCGACTGCGCGTCGATTCGTATTTCGAATCGGCTAGTTTTGAAACTATGCCTTCGAGTCCAAACCTGCACGCCTCTTTGAGGAATTGCGCCCCATTGCCTTCGATGTGATCGCTGTAACGCAACGGACTGCTCTCCGGAAGACCTTCAAGCAAACTCTCGAGCACTCGTTTCCGATCGCTCAACGAACAGCGCGTGAGATCGAAGCCGTCTAAATAGATCAGATCGAAGATATGAAACATCAGCCCCGCGCCGGCTTTCTTGTGGAGATGCTGCTGAAGTCTTTGAAAACTCGCGCGGCCCTGTGAATCCAGCGCCACTACCTCACCGTCGAGAATCGCGCTCTTCAACTTCAGTGTCTTGACCGCTTTGCCGAGCGAGGAAAACTTCGCCGTCCAGTCTTTCTGGTTTCTGGTCCAGAAGCGAATCTCACCGCGGTCGACGTGACACAACAAGCGGTATCCATCCAACTTCAACTCGTGAAACCACTGCTCACCGGGTGGAGGTTTATCGACGAGAGTCGCGAGTTGCGGCGAGACGAATTCAGGGATCGGCGCTTTGCGCGCACCGGGGAGAAGACTGATCTCTTTCGCGTTCATGGACCTGCTGATTCTACCTTTTCGGCATCATGATTGCAGTACGTGGCAAGTAGAGTGATGTGATGTACGCTATCCGACCCATCAACGATATTTATCATCTGGTGACGCGCGGCGGTACAGATACTTTGTGCGGGTTGCGAGTCAGTCGTATTGCTCTTGCCCGGAGCCACTTACAGTTGGTCACTGAACGGCCTTCGGACAAGGCGATGTGTAAACATTGCGAACGGATCAGAAACCAGGATACAGACGGATAGTTTAATTCCCCGACAAAAAATAAAACGGCCCACTGCGAACAGCGGGCCGTTCTTGCATACGAGTTGAATCGAACGAGTTACTCTTCCGCTTCAGGAGCAGCGACAACGTCGCCGTCGGTCGGCGTAGAAGGAATTACGACCGGTTCGCGCGTCGGTAACACGATGTCCTGACCACCGACGATATCGGGGAAGTCATCGAGATCCCGATCGCGTCCCTGATCGATCGTCTCATCACGTTCGATGTCCACGTTGCGGTAATACTCCATACCGGTACCGGCCGGAATCAACCGCCCCATGATGACGTTCTCTTTCAGTCCGCGCAGGTAATCGACGCGGCCGGAGATCGCCGCTTCCGTGAGCACGCGAGTGGTCTCCTGGAACGACGCCGCCGAGATGAACGAATCGGTCGAGAGCGAAGCCTTCGTGATACCCAGCAACAGCGGCTCGGCTTGTGCAACTTCGCCGTCTTCCTGCCGGACACGTTCGTTCTCGTCCTGGAAGCGGAAACGATCGACCTGCTCTTCGAGCAGAAACTCGGTGTCGCCGACTTCCTTGATCTTCACCCAGCGCAACATCTGACGAACAATCACTTCGATGTGCTTGTCGTTGATGTTCACACCCTGGAGACGATAAACCTCCTGGATTTCGTTTACGAGGTATTCCTGCAAACGGCTCATTCCGAGGACACGCAGGATGTCGTGCGGATTGAGTGGGCCGTCCATTAAAGCCTCGCCGGCACGAACGCGATCGCCATCCTGCACGTTGATGTGCGTACCGCGTGGGATGTCGTACTCGCGCTCTTCACCGTCGTCGCCGGTAATGATCAGTTTGCGTTTACCTTTGGAGATCGCGCCTAGCGTGACGGTTCCGTCGATTTCAGACATGACCGCCGTTTCCGCGGGACGGCGAGCTTCGAAGAGCTCGACGACGCGCGGCAAACCGCCCGTGATGTCCTTGGTCTTGGTCGTCTCACGCGGGATCTTCGCGATGATGTCACCCGGCTCGACTTCTTCGCCGTCGGACACCATCAGGTTCGCGCGCACCGGCATCTGGTAAGTCTTCAGCACCTTGTTGCTGGCGCTGCGCATTTCCAGACGCGGCTGTTTCTTCTCGTCAGGTGAGTCTTTCACGACCATGCGCGACTGACCGGTTACTTCGTCGACTTCTTCGTCGAACGTCACGCCTTCCTTCAAGTCCTGGAACTTAACGTGTCCAGCGACTTCGGTCAGGATGGCGAACGTGAACGGGTCCCACGTCGCGAGCAGTTGGTCCTGCGTGACGCGGGCGCCGTCCTCGACGAGGATGTGCGCACCGTAAACGATCTGGTAACGCGCTGCTTCACGGCCACGGTCGTCGATGATGATCAACGAACCGTTGCGGTTCATCGCAATGCGCTCGCCCTTGCGGCTCTTGACGGTTTGCAGGTCGAGATACTTGACCGTGCCGTCCTGGCGCGCTTCGTGTTTCGACGACTCCTCGAGACGCGCCGTACCACCGATGTGGAACGTACGCATCGTCAACTGCGTGCCGGGCTCGCCGATCGACTGCGCGGCGATGACGCCGACAGCCTCACCGATTTCGACCGGACGTCCGGTTGCGAGGTTGCGTCCATAGCACTTGATGCAGCAACCGCGACGTGATTCGCAGGTCAACACCGAACGAATACGCACGCGCTGCACGCCGGAACGTTGAATCTCGGCGGCCAGGTCTTCGTCGATCTCCTGGTTGGCGGCGACGATGATCGAACCTTCAATCGGGTCGGTGACGTCTTCGAGCGCCGTGCGGCCGACGATACGATCGCGCAGCGACTCGATTTCCTCACCACCTTCCACGATCGCGCTGGCGGAGATTCCGCGCAGCGTGCCGCAGTCTTCTTCACTGATGATCACGTCCTGAGCGACGTCTACGAGACGGCGCGTCAGGTAGCCCGAGTCAGCAGTTTTCAACGCCGTGTCAGCCAGACCTTTGCGAGCGCCGTGTGTTGAGATGAAGTACTGCAACACGTTCAAGCCCTCGCGGAAGTTTGCCTGGATCGGCGTCTCGATGATTTCACCCGACGGGCGGGCCATCAGACCACGCATACCAGCGAGCTGGCGAATCTGCTGCGCGCTACCACGAGCGCCGGAGTCGCTCATGACGAGGATCGGATTGAGCTCACCACTCGAGCGCTCGCGATCGTCCATCGCCTTGAACATCTCTTTCGCAACTTTGTCGGTGACTTCCGACCAGATCGCGATGACCTTGTTGTAGCGTTCAC
>DASTTB010000038.1:0-8515 GCA_035760365.1 Pyrinomonadaceae bacterium | reverse complement strand
CCGGTTTAATCTGGGCGTGGTCCTACCAACGCGAACCAAATTTATACGTGCTCGCGATTTCACATTCGCTTTGCTCGATTGCCGTTGCGCTTCTGATGCCACCGGCACTGATTAACAGCTTGCGAGTGGGCTTTAAGTTCTTTGGATAGATTGGTTAAAGCCTTCTTCGCAGGTGCTATACCCGTTTGAACACTCGTTTGCTATAATTTCGGCGCCTTGCATGAGAACAGGTTGGGCGGTTGCTGCCGGTTCAGAGATATCAGATTTCGGTTTGAAATCTCGACTGGGAGAGGAAAGTCCGAACACCACAGGGCAGCGAGCCCGCTAACGGCGGGGCGCCTGGCGGTTTCATTTGAAACTGCGGGGCGACGACAAGTGCAACAGAAAACAAACCAGCCTCATAGATTATGGGGTGATGGGTGAAATGGTGCGGTAAGAGCGCACCGGCGCGTATGGTGACATGCGCGGCCAGGCAAACTCCTCGCGGTGCAAGACCAAATAGGGAGGCGTCACCAGGGCTGCCCGCCCGAAGCGAATTTTCGCTACGACCTCCGGGTAGGTCGCTCGAGCCAACCGGTAACGGTTGGACTAGACGAATGATCGCCGCTTCGAACTTGTTCGAAGTACAGAATTCGGCTTACAGACCTGTTCCGTAATTGCAGGGTGTTTTTTTCCCGACACACGATGAGAGGGCGACGATAGATGGCTAACCGTAAAGGAGTCTTCATAGGAGCTTACGTTCCCAACCACCTGAAGGAATCTCTGCGTCGCCGCGCCGCTGCCGAACATAGAACGCTTTCGCAGGAGATAACTCGTATTCTTGAAGAGGCAGTCCACGGGCGCGGCCTTCCGCCCGGAAGTCTGGATCGACGAAATAAAGATTCTCAGCCTCGTCGCCGCTCTACGGATCCGATGCCGAGACGTCGAGCGAATGACGAGCCGTACGGAGTCGCCGGCAGTAGCCGCGGCAGCGACTGATTCCCGTTAAGGTAAGTCGAGTATCAGTTGAAATACTTAATCATAGTCGCGATCGTTAGCGTCGTCTCTATCCTTGTCTACTCGCGCCTACGTCCTTACCTTCAGCTAATTCGACAAGTTCTCGGAGCGCTGGACGCGTCCGCGGAAATCCAGACCGCGCAGCGTCCGCGTTCGCCGTCGAAGAATAAACTGGTGCGGTGTGATAGTTGCGGGACGTGGGTGCCGGCGGATCGCGCGCTGCGAGTGAGTTCTGGTCTCGCAAACTACTGCTCGCGTGAGTGTCTGGCCCAAAAAGCTCAGACAAAGCAGGCCGAGTCGAAGACGCAAAAACGCGCTTAGTTCGCTACTTCTTCCGGAACTAAGTGTCCAGCTTCATGAACGCCTCGATCGGTGTTCGTGAACCACAGCATCACCAATCCCACGACAAAGAAGAAGATCAACGACAGCAGCGCCTGCCGGTAGGAACCGGTGCGCGCGATCACAATGCTGAAGAGCAGCGGTCCCATCCACGACGTGCCGCGTTCGGAAACCTCGTAAAGACCGAAAAACGCCGCCTCCTTGCCCGCCGGAATCATGCGTGAGAACAGCGAACGCGAAAGCGCCTGCGAACCGCCGAGTACGATCGCGATAGCGCCGGCCAGCACCCATGCCTCTGCCACGGTGTCGAGAAAACGATATGCGTAGATGACGATTGCCGACCAGATCACGAGCGAGACAATGATCGCGTTCTTGGTGCGGATGAGATAAGCAAGACGTTCAAACAGCAACGCCCCGACGACAGCCACGAACTGGACCATCAAAAAGATCTGCAACAGAAACTCCGGGTTCCCGCCCGGAAACAATTCCTGCTCGAGAAAGGCACTCGCCGCGAAGACCACCGTCTGGATGCCGTCGTTGTAGATCAGATAAGCAATTAAATAACGCGCCGTCACGGGCAGGCGCCGCAGTTCCTTGACCGTGGCGACGATTTCCGAGAAGCCTACCGAAACGTAGCTCTTGCCGGGCGGCAGGTTCTTTTTCGATGGCCGCGACCTCAATAGCGCGAAAGTGATCAGCGCGAACGCTCCCCACCAAACACCCGCGGACAAGAGCGAGAGACGCACGGCGAGGCCGGTTGAGATTCCCAACTGTTCCGCGCGCAACACGAGCAACAAGTTCAACGCCAGCAGGATCGCGCCGCCAAGATATCCATAAGCAAAACCGCGACTCGAGACTTTGTCCGCCTGATCCTCGGTCGTGATCTCCGGCAGGAACGCGTTGTAGAAAACGAGTGCCGCGCCGAAGCAGACGTTTGCGACGATGAACAACACACCGCCGAACAAATAAAGATTGTCCGTGATGAAAAACATCAGGCAGTTAGCAACCACGGCGATGTAGCAGAACAAAGCCATCAAGCGCTTCTTGAGGTTCGAGTAGTCGCCGAGCGCTCCGAGAATCGGCAGCAGAAACACCTGCGCCCCGACCGAGAGCGACACGCACAAAGTCGGCAACGATTTGGCAGTGACCGCGCCGAGTGGACCAAGATCGAGCACGACGCCGTTCTCGCCGACTGCCGATTGGGCCAGGCGCGTTATGTACGGACTGAAGAGCGCGCCGACGACGGTCGTGTAGAAGGCGGAGTTGGCCCAGTCGTACATCTTCCACCCGAAGAGTTCGCGTGGATTGTTCTTATCTGTGTGCGAGTTGGCTGACAATGGCGGGTGTGATGTCGGCAAGTGTTTGGATCCGGGCTGCAATTCGCTCGCGGTTAACGCCCCATACGATTGTTGGAACCTGATGCAGCGTGTGATTGCGTATTGTTAGATCTTCGATATTGCCGTGGTCGCTGGTGAGTATAACGGTCGTGCGTTCCAGATCAAGTCTGAGCAGCAGGGAACGGATAAATCGAGCGAGGCTGGTCAGGATGATCTTGGCGAGGTCCATGTCCTGCGCGTGGCCCACTTTGTCCGTGATGAAGTATTCGTACAACGTGAAGCGATTTTGTGCGACAACTGAAGCGAGCACCGTCGCGGCCTCTTCCTCATTTCGTTCGACGACGTCCTCGCCTTTTTCGATCAGAAAACGATTGGTGTAGTCCATGAAGACGGCGGCGCCGTTTCTCACGTCGTCGATGGTCCTGAAGTTCAAGCCCGCGGCTTCGACGGCAGCGGTGGTTGCCGATACCCAGCGCGGACGCTCCTCAAAGAAACGACGACTGTAAGCGTTGGCGAACGTGATTGGTTCGACGCCGGCTGCGCGAAGCTGTCGAAAGATCGAGTGCTCGGCGATGATGTCGCGCAGCGCCTGGTTGGGAAATCCCTGCTTGTGATAACCGAGCTGCGCGGGCGCGTTCACGCCCGTGAGAATCGTCGTTTGTCCTGAAGCACTTTGGGGACGACCCGGCACGCCGAGACACGGATCGGTCGGCACGACGATGCCGTCGAGAAACGTTTCCGGCGTCTCGTTTTGAAAAACTGCAAGCGGCGTCGCGGCCTCGGGTACGTTGTCGAGCGGGTTGTGAGGACCTCGTGTGCCAATCCCCAGTCCATCGATGAAGAACAACAGGACCGAAGAGTCACTCGTCATTCAGCAGCCCACGCTCGCGATAGAGATTCAGCTTGTTGTGAAGCGTTTTGAGACTGATGCCCAGCAATTCGGCGGCGCGCGTTTTGTTGTTCTTGGTCTTCTGCAACGTGCGCATGATCATCTGCCGCTCAACTTCTTCGAGTGGCGTTCCGACGGGCAACGTGAGGGTGTCCTCGTTACGCAGGCGTTCGCGTTGTTCGATCGGATACGGAGCGAAATGATGGCGCTCGACCTGTTCGCCGGAGCAGATGATTACCGCCCGTTCGACGACGTTTCGCAACTCGCGCACGTTGCCGGGCCAGGAGTGAAACTGTAGCGCCTCGATCGCCGACGGGCTGAGAAAACGCGCGGGCCGTCCGTGTTTCGCCGCGAGCTGCGTGACGAGGTGTTGGGCCAACAGCGGCAGATCTTCTTTTCTTTCCTTCAACGAAGGCAGGTGAATGCCGAAGACGTTGAGACGGTAAAGCAAGTCGCCGCGCAGCGTGCCTTCTTCGACTGCCTGTTGCGGTTGTCGATTCGTCGCGGCGAGCAAACGCACGTCGACATCGATCTCCTTGCGGCTGCCGAGACGCCGCACGGCGCGCTCTTCGATCACGCGCAACAGTTTTGCCTGAAGCAGCGGCGGCATCTCGCCGATCTCGTCGAGCAGCAACGTGCCCGTGTCAGCGAGTTCGAAACATCCCTGGCGGCGGGAAGCCGCGCCGGTGAACGATCCTTTTTCGTGTCCGAACAACTCGGATTCCATCAGCGACTCGGGTATCGCCGAGCAGTTGATGGCGACAAACGGGCGATCGCGACGCGGGCTCATCTTGTGAATCGTGCGCGCGACGAGTTCCTTGCCCGTGCCTGATTCCCCCGTGATCAAAACGGATGCGGTTGAGGGAGCGACTTGTTCGATGAGCGTGTAGATCTGCCGAATCGATTCGGAGTTACCGACGAGTTCGCCAAACGCGCCGCGATCCTGAAGCTCGCGGCGGAGTCGTTCGTTTTCTTTCTCGAGTTCCAGTTCAAGCTCGCGGTCGATCATAAATCTTGATCAGTTTAGCCCATCTGCGTCTTTCGTGTCTTGAAAGTATTTTGCGATGGCGTCGGCGAGGGCGGCGACAGTTGTTTCGTGCGGTTGGATGTCGACATGCAGGCCGTACTCGGCGGCAGTCGCGGCGGTTACGTCGCCGATGCACGCGACCGCGAGGCCTTTCAGTTTTTCACCGAGATCGTGCGTGTCGAAGAGCAGTGCGAGGTTTTTGACACTCGACGAGCTCATGAACGCGATGCAGTCGGCGCTGCCGGTGAGCATGGCGCTGAGACGCCCGCGATCGACGTCTTCCGGCAACACGGTGCGATACGCAGTGACGACGTCGACACGTGCGCCTGCGTCCTCGAGAGATTTTGGGATGTAGTCACGGCCGGCAGCGGCGCGAGGAATGAGAAAGTTGAGTCCGTGAAGTTTTTCAGTGCCGCCGGCAAACTCGGTCAACGCCGCGAAGACACCTTCTGCTTTGGCTTGCGACGGAATGAGATCGACATGAATGTGAGCGTCGCGAAGTTTGTCGGCGGTTGCTTCGCCGATTGCGCAGACTTTGAGTTCGTCAAGTTCGGCGACGTTTATGCCGCGGGTGTTTAGCCGGCGCAGGAAGTAATCGACGCCGTTGGCGCTCGTGAAGATCAGCCAGTCGTAACCGTAAAGGTGATCGATCGCTTCGTCGAGTCGCTCGTAACTTTCCGGCTCGGCGATCTCGATCGTGGGACATGAGATCACCTTCGCGCCGTAGCTTTCGAGCGCGGAGACAAACGCCGCCGCCTGCGAGGCGGCGCGTGTGATCACGACCGTTCGTCCTGCAAGCGGCTGGTCCATTTTAGTGCGAATTGAGAAGGGAATTTGCGCCGCGCTCGATCAACTGCTGCGCCAGTGACTGTCCGAGTTCTTCCGGATTGTTTGGACTGCCCGACAATTGATCGCGCAGAATCTTCGCGCCATCCGGAGTTGCGACGAGTCCATCCAGTTTCAATACCTCATCCTCGACGATCGCGTGTCCCGCGATCGGAAACTGGCAGCCGCCACCCAGACTCCGCAAAAACGCACGCTCAGCTAAGCAACAGGATCGCGTTTCCTCATGGTCCAGCGAACCGGTCGTCTCAAGTGTAAAAGTGTCATCCGCTCGCGTTTCGATTGCGATCGCGCCCTGGCCCACGGCGGGCACCATCTCCTCGATCGAGATCGCCGCGTCGATCCGGTGTTCCAACTCCAACCGGCGCAAACCCGCGGACGCGAGGATCAACGCCTCGTATTGTCCTTCGTCCAACTTTCGCAGTCGCGTATCGACATTCCCGCGAACGTCTTTCACGACCACATCGGGCCGCAACGATTTGAGTTGCGACACGCGACGCTGGCTGGACGTGCCGACAACGGCGCGCTCGGGCAAATTGAGGATCGAACCGCCACGCGCTTTCAGATCATCACGCAACACGAGCGCGTCACGCGGATCCTCTCGTTCGCAGATCGCGCTGATCGTTAACCCGTCAGGCAAAAGTGTCGGCAGGTCTTTCAGTGAATGGACGGCGAGATCGATGCGGCCGTTAAGCAACGCGTCTTCGAGCTCTTTCGTAAACACACCCTTGCCGCCGATTACCGACAACGGATCCGTTTTCACGTCCCCGGTAGTCTTGATGATGTCGATACTGACGTCGATTTCGGGAAACAACGCGTGCAGGCGGGCTTTGGCTTGTTCAGCCTGCCAGAGTGCGAGCTTCGATCCGCGGGAACCGATTACGAGGCGACGCGACATACTCGATCAATCCTCGAGATTAAGAATGTCAGCGGGCGTTGGCGCGGCGTCCGGCTCGCTGTTCCCGTAAAAACGTCGCATCTGGTTCAGAATCGGGTGGGAAATCTTGTTGACGGTAGACATGAGCAGCGACTCGACGGCGGCTTCCTGCTCGGTCGTGAGTGGTCCAAGACGTTTGCGTTGCCGCGCCAGTTCGGAGCGCGCGATGTCGTAAAACTTCTCGCGCATCGCGCCGATGCTTGGTCCAACGTCCATGAGCCGCAGCGTTTGTTGAAACTGCATCACTTCGGATTGAACGATCAGTTCCGCACGTTCCGCCTCGCGTTCGCGCTCGCGAATGTTTGACGAGATGACGTTTTCGAGGTCGTCGATGTCGAACAGAAACACGTTGCGAACGTTGGCGACAGCGGGATCGATGTTTCGCGGAACGCTGATGTCGATGAGACAAGTCGGTCGTTTGCGCCGGCGCGTGACGGCTTTGCGGACGTGCTGTTCCGTCAGGACGTAATTCGGCGCGCCGGTGGAACAGATCACGAGGTCGGCTTCGTGCAGCGAATCTTCGAGTTGATCGAATGGGACTGTCACAGCGGCGCCGATCTGGTTGGCGAGTTGTCGCGCGGCGGCTTCGGTGCGATTCGCGATCAGCACGCGCGACGCTCCGGCGTTGACGAGATGTTTGGCCGAGAGTTCAGCCATTTCGCCCGCGCCGATAAGCATCACGGTCGAGCCTTTGAGCGAGTCGAAGATCTTCTTGCCGAGTTCCACGGCCATGTAACTGATCGAAACCGCGCTGGCGGCGATTCCTGTTTCAGTGCGTACGCGTTTGGCGACACGAAACGTGTGATGGACCAGGCGATTCAACACTCGACCCGCCGTGCCGGCTTCGACCGCGAGCGAATACGCGTGGCGCACCTGGCCGAGCACTTGCGGCTCGCCCACTACCATCGAATCGAGCGACGCAGCGACGCGAAACACGTGTCGCACAGCTTCTTCGTCGGTGTGTCGATAGAGATGATCCTTGAGAAAACCGGGCGGCAACTGTCCTGAAGTGTCGAGGAATTGCGTGACGCGTCCGGCGCCAAACTCGATTTGATCGTTCGCGGTGGCGCTCAGCACCTCGACGCGATTGCAGGTCGAAACGATCAGTCCCTCACGGACGATCTCGCCGTCGACGAGCGAGCGCAGCCCGGCAGCGCACGCGGCGTCGTCAAACGCGAGCCGTTCGCGGATCTCAACCGGAGCTGATTTGTGATTGACTCCGATCAGTATTATCGACATCTGCTTAGCATCACCCGAACACGTGATAGCTCCCGAAAAGAGGAGCAGCCAGAAACGTGCAGAGCACGAGAACGAAACCGAGTACCCCGAGCCACGCTGCCCGGCGTCCGCGCCAGTTTGCCGACGAACGGTAGACGGCGAGGATGAAATATAGCAGCCATGTCAGCACCGCGAAAATTTCTTTCGGATCGTTACGCCACATCGTTCCGTGTAACGACCAGTTCCAAAAGACGCCCGCGACCAGACCGAGCGTCAGCAGCGTCAGGCCGATTGCCGCGGCGTGCGTGGCGATCTCGTTGACCGTCGTCAGCGATGGCAGACGATGAAATAAACCGCTGAACGTTTTGAGTTTGAGTTCGCGTTCCTGAACCAGATACATGACGCTCGCCATGAAGACGATGAAGAACGCAGCGTAGGCGAAGATCAAAAGCGTCGTGTGGATCGGGAACAACCACGTTTGTGAAAAAGCCGCGGCGGTCGTCGCGGGATCGGGATTGATTAGCAGTGCGACGAAAGTAAGAATGCAGATCAGCGGCATCGCGAACGCGCCGACTGCTTGTGCCCGATACCAATAAAGTACGAGTGCGTACCCTCCGACCAGCGCCCATGCGAGAAACGACAAAGTCTCGCGAATGCCGAAAAGCGGATAATGTCCGTCAACGGCCCAATCGTCAATCAACGTCGCCGTGTGCAGGACGAACCCGATAGCCATCGACCATTGTGCCACCTGCTGGAGCGTCCGTCGTTTGTTGACGAACGCCAGAATGGAATGGATCGCGGCTATCAGATATGCCGCCAGAACTGCCAGAAGTAAGGAACGCATTGGGGATAAACCGGATTCGCATTTTAGCCTAAATCCGTGTTTGTAACCACGGACAACCGGGATGCTGGTCACTCCTCGGGGGAAG
>DASTTB010000037.1:0-140543 GCA_035760365.1 Pyrinomonadaceae bacterium | reverse complement strand
GTCGATTGGGACATGGGATGTTTGATCTGGGCGAGATTGGACTAACAACTTCGTTGCACACGTGTGCCAGTTCTTCCGAATGGGGCATTTGAGCGGAGCATTATATTTGCGAACCGCGGATTTGTCAGGCTTCTTAATTTTCTACTGCGCCGTCGATGCTGAACACGGCTGCGGTTCCTTTGATGTTTATCATTCCTGTCCGCCGGTGGCTCTGGTACGATGCAAGCGCACGCGCCTGATCTACACCCTGCACAGGAGGCAACTAAGACGTGAAGACTGTTTCTGCCGCACTCGCGGCACTCGCTGCGGTTCTTCTGTTGTTTACATCCACGGCCACAGCCAAAACGAAATCCCACCCAACTCGTTCACAGGCACACACTTCCGGATCGACTCCCAAGCCACAGGCAGCAGCGCCCGCTGCGCAACCGGGAACGTTCGAATACCGCGTCGAAGATTTCATCCGCCAGTCCGGTCACGGATTTCGCAAGGTCAAAAACAACTCCTGGTACCTCCTGACACCCGGTAAAGAGATGGACCAGATCAGGGTCATTCTCGGCGCCGGCCCAAACTCGATCGCAATGGGCGCCGTTGTCCTTCCCAAAGACAAAATGAAATTGACGGCTGAAGGTCTCGAGAAGTTGATGAAACTCTCTTACGATCTCAACTACGTGCGCCTCTGCATCGACACCGACGACGATCTGATCGTGATGGCGCAGCTAAAAGATCCGTGGCTCAACGCCGCCGAGTTTAAGAACACCGTCAGCCTCGTCACGGCGGCTGCCGATCGCGCCTACGCCGTGATGCGACCGTATCTCACTACTCAATAATGAATCGTCGCGCCGCCATTGCCTGCCTGTTGCTCTTCTCCTTTGCACTTGCTCTGCGAGGACAGGAACAGGACCAGGACGTGGTGCGGATCACGACGAACCTCGTCCAGGTCGACGTAGTCGTCACAAAAGACGGCAAGCAGGTGATCGACCTGAAGCCTGAAGACTTCGAAATACTCGAAGACGGTCGTCCGCAACAGATCACCAGCTTTGCTTACGTTTCCACAAACAACTCGAGCAAAGAAGAAACCCCGGTCTCGATCGCGCGAAACGAAGCTGCGCCGCCGACGATTCCGAAACCGCCGCTGCCACGTGAAGTGAAACGCACGATCGCGATCGTCGTCGACGATCTCGGTATGTCGTTTCAAAGCATGGCGAACCTTCGAGACTACCTGCCGAAGTTTCTCAATAAAAATCTGAAATCAAACGATCTGATCGCGATCATTCGCACCGGCGGCGAAGTGGGCGCGCTGCAACAGTTCACTTCCGATCCGCGTGTGCTTGCAAACGCGATTGCGGACCTGAAGTGGAACCCGTGCAGCCGCGTCGGCGCGAATGTTTTCGCTCCCGAGAGATCGCTGATCACGCTGACGCCGCCTGAAAGACAATTGCAGGGACGGATTCCCGCCGATCGCTCGCCCGGCAGCGCGCAAGTCGATCGACAGACGACGGCGAATGAATCGAATCCGTGTTCGGTGGGAAACTCGGTTTCGTATTCGATCAACGCGTTGCGTTTCATCCTGAGAGGATTGGGTGAACTGCCGGGGCGCAAGTCGATGATGATCATTTCCGACAACCTGCCGCTCGAGAAACAGGAGTTGGCGCCGGCGGATTTCGGGTTCAAACGGCCTGTCAGAGAAAACGCGAACGTGATTGACGTGTGGACGCAGTCGACCAGTTATCGCGACGGTCTGCACAGTCTTGGCGAACTCGCGATTCGCGGTTCCGTCGTCATTTACGGCATCGCTTCACAACGGCTGCAAGCCACCGGTGCACAGGCCGCGGACGAGATCTCGTTTCCTCCGCAGCAGACGCGACGCCGCGCGGATCAGCCCGACGCGTTGACGAGCCTCATGCGCACTCGTTCGGTCGAATTGCGGCGCAACACTGACGGCGCCGAAGTGCTCGCGAAAGAGACCGGCGGATTTGTCATACGAAACAAGAACGACTTTGGTCTCGAACGCGTCTTCGAAGATCAGAGTGGTTACTATCTGATCGGGTATCGACCCGCGAGCACGACGTTCGATCGTCGTTTTCACACGATCCAGGCGCGGGTGAAACGCGGCGGATTCAGCGTTCGCACGCGCGGAGGATTTTTCGGCGTCAGTGAAGATGAATCAAACGCGGCGCGCCCGGCGGATCGGATGAATCGTGCGCTTGCTTCGCCGTTTGGCTCGCACGACATCGACATGCGCCTCGCCACTTACTTCGCGAACGATCCCGCGCGAGGTTCGCTGTTGCGCGTGTTTCTGAATCTCGACGCAAACGACTTAACGTTTACTGTTGACGCTGACGGAACACACGTCGCGAAGCTCGATCTGAGCGGCGTGCTGTTTGGCGAAAACGGAGCGGTCGCGAACCGGCAGGATCACGGCGCGACTTTACGTCTGCGTGGCAAGCCTTATGAACGAGCGTTGCGCGAAGGTGTTGTCTACGGTTTCGATTGGCCGTTGAAGCAGGCGGGTGCGTTTCAGTTGCGCGTTGCGTTGCGCGATGTGGCGTCACAGAAAGTCGGCGCGTCGGGCCAGCTGGTCCATGTTCCGAAGTTCGCTCAAGGCGAACTGGCTCTGTCGGACCTGTTGCTTCAGGCGGACCAAACGGATGAGACCAGCATCGTTTCGCGTCGATTTCGTCAGGGAGCGTCGCTCGCCTTCGGCTACGCGATCTACAACGCAAGTCTCAACAAGTCGACACGCCAGCCAAAGTTGACGACGCGAACGCTCGTCTTTCGTGACGCCGTAAAGATCTACAGCTCCGATCCCACGCCCGTAAACACTGAAGGCCAAACAGATCTGCAACGAATCTCCACCGGCGCCCGGCTACAACTCGGACCCGCGCTCACGCCCGGCGAATACGTCCTGCAAATAATCGTCGAGGACCAATCAACCAAACGCACTGCTACTCAATGGACGCAGTTTGAAGTCGTGAAGTAGACGAGCGATGAAGCTGAACAACGTGCGGCGGCGATTGTTGGAGTTCATCAGTGTCTCGCTCCTGCTCGGCCTGGCGTCGGCCGTTGGCACGATCATCTTCTTCGGCTGGCTGGCGGATGAAGTGTTGGAGGGCGAAACACGCCACTTCGACGAGCTCACGCGCGCGGCGGTCCATCAACTCGCTTCGCCGACGATGACCACGGTGATGCGCGGCATCTCGTTTCTCGGCTCGACGCTGTTTCTGACGCTCGCAACGATCGCAGTCGTCATCTGGTTTGCTCAGCGAAAGTGGGGACGCGAAGCCAAACTCTTTGCCATCACGATGGCGGGCGCCAGTTTGCTGAACGTCAGTCTGAAACTCGCGTTCAAACGTTCGCGGCCGGTTCCGTTTTTCGACTTACTGCCGCCCGAGTCGTACAGTTTTCCCAGCGGCCACGCGCTCACAAGCTGCTGCTTTTTCGGCGCGTTCGCCGCGATCCTCACCGCGCGCATCAAGAGCCGCCGCGTCAGAACGATCGTGTGGATACTCGCGATCACGATGTTTCTGCTAATCGGTTTGTCGCGGATCTATCTTGGCGTACATCACACCACGGACGTGATCGCAGGTTTTGCCGCCGCGTTGATTTGGATACTGTTCGTGAGGTTCGTCGAGATGCACTTGAGGCGACGAAGACGACGAAAAGAAGAATCAATTTGACGAAAGGTGAAATCGCATCTCGACGGCGAGCCCGCCGTCCGGCGCGTTCGTCGCCTGAATCGATCCACCGTGCATACGCACCGCGCGTTCGGTAATCGCCAGGCCCAGGCCGGTGCCGCCGCCACTCTGCCGATCGCGCGCGTCTTCAGTTCGATAAAACGGACGAAAGATCTTCTCGAGTGATTCAGCCGGCACGCCGTGACCGCGATCGCGCACGCTGATCACCGCGAAGTTGTCACTCGAACCATTCTGCTTACGCAAAGCGACTTCGACCGCCGTTCCTTCGGCCGTAAATTTCACTGCGTTACGGACGACGTTCTCGACCGCGCTGCGCAGCAGATCTTCGACGCCGTTGATCGAACACTTATCACTCGCAACCACTTGCACCGATCGATTCAAACTGCGCGCTTCGAAATCGGCGTCGTCTGAAACCTCGCGCACGAGTGCGTCGAGATCGACTTCCGTTCGTTTGCGTCCGTCAGTTCCACTTTCAAGCCGCGTCAGCGTCAGCAACTGGCTGATCATCTCGTTGAGATTTTCCGACTCGCGCTCGATGCGAGCGAGCGCCGTCTGCGCTTCGGGCCCGGAACGCAACCGCGCGAGACCAAGCGCGACGCCGAGACGAGCGAGCGGGGAACGGAGCTCGTGTGAAATGTCGCCCAGCAGACGTTGTTGCGCTTTGACCATCGACTCCAGACGCTCGGCCATGATGTTGAAGTCGCGTCCGAGCTCGCCGACTTCGTCGCGTCGCTTCGCGAGATTCGTGGCAACGCGCGCGCCGAGATCGCCTTCAGCAAGCTGATTCGTCGTTGTTTGGAGTTTGAAGATCGGCGTGGTCAGGTAACGAGCCAGCCAGTAACAAAAGATGCCGCCGATAACGAGGACGATGAGCAAACGTATCACCAGCGTCTGCAATCCGCTTTGAAACGGCGGACGCGGAAGATACGCGACGTACATGTACCGATGACCTTTGGCGCTCGTGATCGGACGCGCGACGAGCGTGCCTGGACCGGTGAAGTTAAACTCCATGTCGCGGCTCTCCGCAGCTCGCGCGATCAACTCACTCGCGCCGGCGGGCACTGTTCGGCCCGACAGTTCACGCCCGCTTTCGTCATAGAACGTCGCGTTGACGCCCGAAGACTTTTCGGTTGCCTGAAGCGCGGCGGACAGTCCGGCGACGCCCGATTGTTCGAATGTCTCGGCAGCCTTTTGCGCATTTGGTCCAACCTGCGCGACTTCGCGCCACGATCGTCGCGTCGGCGTCGGCCGCGTCAACGCGAAAACGGCGAAGAACGCGCCGTTGATGATGATCATGGCGATCCAGAACCAGATAAAAATCTTGATGTACAGGCTGCGAAAGGGACTCTTCATTCGGTGGTGTCCTGCTTTAACGCTGCTTTCCTCTGCGTCTCTGCGGTTATGCTTAATCTACGGCGGAATTACCGCAGAGGCGCAGAGGGACGCAGAGAAATTCTTCAAACTAGGACCCGGCTCCTCATTCGGGTTTTTCCGTGGGAATGCCGTAGATGTAGCCGACGCCGCGAATCGTCTTGATCCGTTCGAGACCATTCAACTGATGGCCCAACTTCTTGCGCAGGTTACTCACGTGCATGTCGATGCTGCGATCGAACGGCGACAGCTCGCGTCCTAAAACTTCCTTGACGAGATCTTCTCGTTTCACGATCTGTCCGGCGTTGCGCAGCAATATCTCGAGCAGATCGTATTCGACTCCGGTAAGTTCGATCACCTCTCCCGCGCGGCGAACGTTGCGGGTGTTGCTGTCCATTTCGATGTCGCCGATTTTGATCGTTTCGCGCGAAGCTGTTGTTGCTTCCGTTGGTTGCGCGCGACGCAACACGGCGCGAATACGCGCGACCAGTTCACGCGGGTTGAACGGCTTCGGTAGATAATCATCGGCGCCGATTTCCAGTCCGACGATCCGATCGACGTCATCGCCGCGCGCGGTCAGCATCAACACCGGAATACGCGAACGCGCGCGAATGCGGCGCAGCACGTCGAAACCGTTCGTTCCGGGAAGCATCACGTCGAGCACGACGAGATCGTGTTCTTCCGAAAGTGCGCGATCGATGCCGCGTTCACCATTGTGAATCGCCTCGACTGTGTAGCCTTCGGGTTCCAGATACTCCCCGACCAACTCGCAAAGTCCGACGTCGTCGTCAATTACCAGCACGCGTTCCATTGGTTGCTCTACGAGATTGAAAGACATAAGAACTTCCTAAGGCAAGTCGTTAGGAATCCTACAATAAGTGCGGTGTTTGGTGCGTAAAGAAGTGTCAATCTTAAACTCGCCCGAACTGACAAAACTTTACAATCCGTTGACAGACTCTTTACGACCCTTTTGGGTACAATCCCTGACTAAGCTTGGGGCGTAACGCTCTCTATCCGCGCCAATTAGCAAAAGCCGTTCGAAGGAGCAGTCGGGATGAAGAAAATAGTGTTGGCTATCGCCCTGTGTGCGTTTGGCGCCGTGGGCCTGACCCCCGCGCAACAGCGCGTCGGGTCGTTGAAGGGCCAGGTGCTGGACGAATTGGGCGGCGCGATTGTCGGCGCGGCAATCACGGCCATCGATGCGCAAGGTGTAGAAAAGACAACGGTTACTAACGACGCAGGCTCCTACACAATCAACGGTTTGGTGCCCGGCAAGTACACGATTCGTGCCGTCAATTCGGGTTTCGCGATGTTTGAACAAGCAGACGTCGAAATCGTCGCGGGCAAGCCCAACCAGTTTGATGTCATTTTAAAAGTCGCGATTGAGGAACAGAAAGTAACTATCGCCGCCGACAGCCGCGAGTTGAGCGTTGAACCAGAGAACAACGCCGGCGCTGTTGTTTTGAAAGGCGAAGACATTGACGCGCTCCCCGACGACCCCGACGATCTTGCGGCCGCGCTCCAGGCGTTAGCCGGTCCATCAGCCGGTCCTAACGGCGGCCAGATCTTCGTGGATGGTTTTACCGGCGGTCGTCTCCCACCGCGCGCGTCTATTCGCGAGGTCCGGATCAACTCAAACCCGTTTTCGGCTGAGTACGACCGGCTGGGTTTTGGACGAATCGAAATTCTGACGCGTCCGGGCTCGGATCGTTTTCGCGGCCAGCTTTCATTCAACTTCAACGACGACGCGTTGAACTCGCGCAATCCGTTTGCGCCTTCGCGTCCGCCGATTCAGATGCGCCAGTACGGCGGCAACCTCGGTGGTCCAATCAAGAAAGGCAAGGCGTCGTTCTTCGTCGACTTCGATAAACGTGACGTCGACGACGAAACGCTGATCGTCGCGAAAGTTCTCGACGCGAATAACAACATCGTCGATTTTAGAGAAACGTTTCCGGTTCCGAATCGTCGCACGTCTTTCAGTCCGCGAGTCGATTTCCAGATCAACCAGAACCACACGCTGATCGTTCGTTACAACTACACGAAGAACACGCGCGTAGACGGCGTCGGCGGCTTCCAACTGCCTTCGCGCGCTTACGATCGCGAGAACACCGAGCAGAGCATTCAGTTTACGGAAACCGCGATCATCAATAAGTCGATCATCAACGAGACGCGCTTCCAGTTTGAAAAGAACGGCAGCTTGCAGGATGCGGACAATACGATTCCCACGCTCGAAGTGCAGGAAGCATTCACCGGCGGCGGTGCGCAGGTGGGCCAATCGAGTAACGATACGCACAATTGGGAACTGACGAACA
The DNA here is from genome assembly GCA_035760365.1 of Pyrinomonadaceae bacterium. Taxonomy (GTDB): domain Bacteria; phylum Acidobacteriota; class Blastocatellia; order Pyrinomonadales; family Pyrinomonadaceae; genus PSRF01. Next base: position 133,165 of record DASTTB010000037.1, on the reverse strand, counting down.
ACACCACGATCGCGCACGGCGCGCACTCGATGAAGTTTGGCGGCCGTTTCCGTCGCGTGGAGATCGATCAATTCTCGCCGCAGAACTTCGGCGGCACTTACAGGTTCTTCGGCGGCGCGTTCGGGCCGGTCTTCGACTCGAACGGCGACCAGATCGGCATCGACATCATCTCCAGTATCGAACGTTATCGCCGCACGCTCGAGTTCCTCGAAGATGGTTTAACTCCCGACCAGATCCGGATTCTTGGCGGCGGTGCGAGTCAGTTTCTGCTGTCCTCGGGAAATCCTGAGACTAAGATTAGCCAGTGGGACCTCGGCGGCTACTTCCAGGACGATTGGAAACTTCGTCCAAACTTTACGCTCAGTCTCGGACTGCGTTACGAGAACCAGAAGAACATCGACAGTAATTTCAACTTCGGTCCGCGACTTGGTTTCGCGTGGTCGCCGGGTGGCGCGCAGTCGAAGACGGTCATTCGCGGCGGTTACGGAGTTTTCTACGAGCGCGTCAGCGAGAGTTTGACGATGAATGCGACGCGATTGAACGGCGTCAATCAGCAGCAGTTCATCATTCAGAATCCTGACTTCTTCCCGTTGATTCCGACGCCGGACCAACTGATTGCGTTTGCGCAACCGGGCACGGTTTATCGCCTCGCTGAGGATCTTCAGGCGCCGTACACGTTGCAATCCGTATTCAGTGTCGAGCGCCAGTTGCCGCACAACATCACAGTCGCGAGCAGTTACATCAACATTCGCACGTTGCACGTTCTGCGCACGCGGCCACTCAACGCTCCGCTGCCCGGCACGTTTATTCCGGGCGTTCCTTCGAGCGGCGTGCGTCCGCTGAACTGCGCGGATTTCATTCCGCCGGACATCAATCCCGCGACGCGTTGCAACATCTTCGAATACGAGTCGAGCGGTCGTTACAACCAGAATCAGTTCATCGTCAACGTGAACAGCCGGTTCAATCGCAACATCACGATGAGCGCCTACTACGTGCTCGCGAAAGCAAACAGCGACGCCGATGGTGTTGGCAGTTTGCCGGCCAATCCGTACGACTTCAGCACCGAATATGGCCGCGCGTCGGGCGACATTCGTCACCGCTTCGTGCTGACTGGAAACATTCGCGCGCCGTGGAACATCAGCCTGAATCCGTTTGTGATCGTGCAGTCTGGCCGTCCGTTCAATATCACGCTCGGCCGTGACATAAACGGCGACACGTTCAACACCGAACGTCCGGCTTTCGCGCCGGATGGAATCAATTGTGACGACCGTGCAAATTTCAAATGCACGCCGTATGGAAACTTCAAACTGTCCTTCGCGCCGGGCGACGTCATGATTCCGCGCAACTACGGCGAAGGTCCGGGTTCGACGACCGTCAACCTGCGCGTGAGCAAGACATGGTCGTTTGGTTCAGAAGGCGGCAGCGGTAATGCCGGTCAGCAGAATCGACAGGGCCAGGGTCAAGGTCAGGAAGGTCAGCGCGGGATGATGGGCGGCGGTATGCGTGGTCCAGGTGGTGGCGGTCCGGGCGGTGGCGGTCCGGGCGGCGGTCGTGGAGGTTTTGGCGGTGGTCCCGGCGGTGGTTTCGGTGGTGGCGGTGGCGGTACTGGCCGTTACAACCTGACGTTCTCAGTCAACTTCCAGAACATCCTGAACCACACGAACCTCAGCAATCCGGTCGGCAACATCGGATCGAGTTTGTTTGGACAATCGACATCGACTGCGGGCGGATTCGGTGGATTTGGCGGCGCCATCGGCGCGTACAATCGTCGTATCGACGCGTCGCTGCGATTCAGTTTCTAAAGAGTGGTTTTAGTTTGCGGCGAGTTGCTGCTGTCGAGCGGCAACTCGCCGTTACTTTCTCAAGAGCGATACGAGCGTTGATCGACGTACTGAGGCAAGCGACGGACGTTGCGCCAGTATGCCTCGCGTGCATCCTCATCGATCTGCACTACACCGCCGTATAGCTTGTCTGCTCCATCCCGCTTCGGACCTGATACCCAATATTCCTCACCCGTTTCGGCATCTACGCAGTTGTGTTTGAAGCCATTGGTTTTTAGCAGGAGCTTTCCGCGATAACGGTAACCGCGACGGGAGCGCGTCAGCTCGACCCAACCGATGCGGGCCGGTCCTTCCAGCTCACCGCCTTTATATTCCACGTACATCATCCGTTTCATCCGTGTTCTCTCACTTTCAACGCGATCGGTGTTGTTATAATCGGCGGACATGGCGGCTTTCAGCGCGCGGATTTTACGCTAAGGGTCGACCGGTTCCTGCGTTTTGACAAGCCCAGGGGAATTGTTATGGACCAAGAGTTAGCGAACGCTCCCGCTCCCAACAACACACAACCATTCGACGAAATCGCGCTGACATTCTCCGGCGGCGGCTACCGCGCTGCGGCGTTTCACCTCGGCACTCTCGATCTACTGCATCGACTGGACCTGCTGCAATCGGTTCACGTCCTGTCGACCGTTTCCGGCGGCACATTGACCGGGATGAAGTATGCCGTGAGTGCAGCTGAAGGCGTTAGTTTCGAGGATTTCTATCGCGAGTTTTCCGGGTTTCTTTCGGAGACAAACGTGATCGGCAAAGGTCTCGCCGGACTGCACCCGCCAAAAACTTCACCATTCGCGGACCAGTTGCCAAGCCTGATCAGGAGCGCGGCTGAGGTCTACACCGCGCCGCAAATGCTCGGCAATAAAACGTTCGCACTGCTGCTCAACGATCGAACCTCCCACATTCGCGAAGCTTCGTTCAACGCAACCGAGTTTCGCACCGCCAACTACTTTCGCTTTCAACGAAGCGCGAGTACGCGCGCGCGGATCGGCAACGGCAACCTCGTAGTCAAACGAGAAGTCGCCGAGAAGATCCGGCTCGCCGACATCGCGGCGGCATCGTCTTGCTTTCCGTCTGCGTTCGAACCGCTTCGCTTTCCCGACGACTTTGTTTGGCCGGACAAATTGGAAGAAGTGCGCGCGACTCTCGGCGACGCATTTACGAAGAGCGTTCCGTTGATGGACGGCGGCATTTTTGACAACCAGGGCGTTGACAGCGTGGTGAGGGCGTACGAGCGTGGCGATCAACAGATCGGACTTCTCATCGTCTCCGACACGACACGACGCAAACCGAGTCTTTTCGAGTTCAGTCCGGAAAAGACGCGCGGCTCGCTGACGTTGGAGGCAGTGGTGAAACTCGCGTGGATCGTTTTCGTTGTCGCGTGTATCACGGGTGGCGTTCTGGTTGCTGCATGGATCGCTGCGGTCGCCGGCGATGGGCCGCGTTTACTCCATCTCTTCCTGTACGGCGTGCCGCTCATCCTCTCGACTTTTCTCGCGGCGGCTTTGTTCTGGATCCGCCTCCAGTATCAGGAAGGCGAGAAACGCGTCGCGGAATTGACGTCGCTCGAACTCTGGCCGTTTGTGAAACATTTGACCGTGCCGGATCTGATCGGGCTGATTAGCGGACGCGCGAAATCGTTGGTCGTTCTGACGGTGTCGATTTTCATGAAGCGTGTGCGGGCGATGGTTTACAGAGACATCAAGGTCCATCCGAGTTATCTCAATCGCGAAGTGTCGAATTTGATTTACGATCTCGACGACCTGGGTAAGTTTCCGGATGACATCGTCGCGCAGCTTGCGCCGACTTCAGAGCTGCGTAACCTCGCGATTCGTGCCGAATCGACGAAGACAACACTATGGCTCGATAGTCCGGAGGAACTCAGCGACCTCATCGCGTGTGGGCAGGCGACGACGTGTTTCAACATCATGCGTTACATCCTGCACAAGCGAAAGAATGAACTGAGCACGAGTGGGTCTCGCGAAGAGGAAGTCTACAACCGCGCCCTCGCGCTCTGGGAAGTACTCAAACAAGATCGTTACGCGTTCCTGCGTCGATAGAAATGCAGAAGTATCCGAGCTAAAACCTACCTTAATATATGAGTTGTTTAGGTTATGCTTAGCAGCAATGTTTATTCAGCGATGCATCAATGGCGATTGCCGCCGGGAGTTTGGGATTGATGAGAGGGTTTATGTGTGCGCGGAGTGTGGGGAGTTGTTGGAGATTGACGGGTTTCAGGGGGGCGATTCGTTATCTCAGGGCGAGGGGTTAAGGGAGCGGTGGCGGGAGAGGCGGATGTCGCTCGACCTTCGCGATCGAAGTGGGGTGTGGAGGTTTCGGGAGTTTTTGCCGTTCGCTGATGACGTTGAGGTTGTTTCGCTGGAGGAGGGGAATACGCAGCTTTATAACGCGCCGCGGTGTGCGCGGTTTTGCGGCGTCGAGAAGTTGTTGCTAAAGCATCAGGGCAACAATCCGACCGGATCGTTTAAAGACACCGGAATGACTGTCGCCGTGACGCAGGCTAAGAAACTCGGCGCGCGGCGAGTCGTGTGTGCGAGCACGGGGAACACGGCGGCGAGTTTGGCGGCGTATGCGGCGCGGGCGGGGTTGTCGTGCGAGATCATGGTGCCGCAGGGCCAGGTGAGTAGCGCGAAGTTGGCCCAGGCGCTGGACTACGGCGCGAAGGTCATCACGATCGAGGGAAATTTCGACGATTGCATGAGGGCGATTCGCGGGCTTGCGGATGATGATTCCACCTATCTTGTTAATTCGATCAATCCGTTTCGTATTGAAGGCCAGAAGACAGTGGCGTTCGAACTCGCCGAACAACTCGAGTGGCGCGCGCCGGATCATTTAGTAGTGCCCGGTGGAAACCTCGGAAACAGTTCCGCGTTTGGAAAAGGCTTTCGCGAACTCACTGCCGCCGGTTTGCTCGATCGACAGCCGCGAATCACAGTGGTCCAAGCCGAAGGCGCCGCGCCGTTCGCGCATTTCTACGGCGAAGGCGCGACAAACTTCGTCAACGAAGAACATCCGCAAACGCTTGCGACCGCCGTAAAGATCGGCGCCCCAGTTTCATGGAAAAAAGCGTGGAATGCAGTGCGCGAAAGCGGCGGGAGCGTGATCACGGTTAGCGAACAGGAGATCGCCGATGCGAAAGCGATGATCGGCCTTGACGGGATCGGTTGCGAACCAGCGTCGGCAACAACCGTCGCCGGCATCCGCAAACTCGTAAGCGAAGGATCAATCCAGAGAAACGAATCGGTCGTCGCTGTTCTGACCGGCCATCTATTAAAAGACACCGATTACGTCATCAAATATCACGATCAAAACCTCGTCGCTCCTGACGGCACGCGAATCACAAAAAGATGACCGCGAAAACTTTTGAAGTTTGCCTGCCGGCGTCGACTTCGAATCTCGGGCCGGGGTTTGACTGTTTCGGACTCGCCCTGAAACTTCATCTCACCGTTCGCTGCACCGTTGCTCCAAACGCAAAAGCCGAGTGCCGCGTTCGCACGACAGGGGCGAAAGAAAATCGCGCCTTGCCGCGCAACGCGGCGAACCTGATCTTTCGCGCGATGTCGTTCGCGGCGAGACGTGAAGGATGGAGATTGCCGCCAGTCGATCTCCTCGTTCACAACGACATTCCGCTCGCGAGCGGTCTCGGCAGCAGCGCCGCGGCGATTGTCGCCGGCGTCAAATTAAGCGCGCTGGTCGCCGAACGAGATCTCTCTGATCAAGCGATTCAGAATTACGCAACGGAGTTTGAAGGACATCCGGACAACGTAACGGCGTCGTTGTTCGGCGGCTTTGTCGCGAGTTGCATCAAGAGCGACGGAACAGTCGTGACGACGCGCTTCGAATGGCCCAAACACATTCGCGTCGTCGTCGTTTCTCCGCGGGCGCAGCTACCGACGCACGTCGCCCGCGCCGCGTTGCCGCGCAACGTCAGCCGCCTCGACGCGGTGCACAACCTCCAGCGCACGGCGATCTTCGTCTCCGCGCTCGCACAGCAACGTTACGATCTGTTTTGGGAAGCGATGCACGATCGCCTACACCAGCCGCGTCGCGATTCGCTCGTGCCCGGACTCGCCGAAGCGCTGGCGTTGCCGCAAATGCGCGGCTTGTTGGGCGTCGCGTTGAGTGGCGCTGGACCAAGCATCGTCGCCCTTGTCGACGACAACGAAAAACAGATCGGCAACAAGATCGCGAGCTGTTTTCGATCGCACAAGATCGAGTCGAAGGTAAGAGTGTTGGAAGTGGATAACGACGGCTGTCGCGTGGTTAACGCCGCCACTTGATCAACCGAAACACAGGATAACTCGCAGCCAACAGCAGTAGCGCATACAGCGTGTTTTCCGTGTCACTGGCGATCGCGCCGGCGAGGAACACCAGCGAGCCTAACAGCGCGAGTCCCGTGGTCCATGGATGTCCCCACGCGCGATACGGCCGCGGCCGGTCCGGCTCGCGACGCCGCAACACGAAAAGCGAAATAAACGAAAGCGCATAGTTCGCGACAAAGAAGAACGCGACGATCGTGATGACTTTCCCGAACGTCTGTCCGAACACGATAAACAACACCGCGACAAACGTACTCAACCACAGCGACACGGCAGGTGTGCCGCCGTCGTTCACGCCCGCCGCTCGCGTCGTAAACAATCCATCGCGACTCATGCCGAAAATCACGCGCGTCGCCATCAAGTGCAGGGCGTTGATTCCGCTCAGCATCGACACGATCGTCAACGCGCGAAAGATCGTGTCGCCATAGACACCAAAAATCGCGCTGGCCGCTTCGCCGGCGGCAAATTCCTTCCCGGCAATCGCCGAAACAGGGAGGACGTAAAGCAGCGCGACGTTGACGAGCAGATAGATGGCGGTGATCGTCAACACGCCGCCAAAAAGCGATCGCGGAATATCGCGTCCCGGGTTTTGCACTTCCTCGGAAAAGTAGATCACGCCGCTCCAGCCGTCATACGTGTAAATCACCTCGCGCAGTGAGATCACGATCGCGGAAAGCAACAGCATCCCGCCTGGTGTCACAAGACTTTCGGACGAACCGGTCAGCGCGCCACCACCGCCAAAAATAAAACCCGCCGCGATCAACACAAGAAACGCGAGTGCTTTTAGCAGACTCGTAACGTTCTGAATAGTGCTGCCCCAAACGATCCCGCGCCACTGCAACGCCGCGAAAACGATCGCCACCACCGCCGCGACCGCCGGTCCTTTCCCCTCCAACGCAGGAACGAGCGCGCCTGCAAACGTCCCGATCACGAGCGACACCGCCGCCGTCGATCCGCATGACGAGATCCAGTCGCTCCAGCCGACGATGAATCCCGCGTACTCGCCGAGCGCATAACGCGAGAACACGTACTGCCCGCCGGAGCGCGGAATCATCGTGCCGAGTTCCGCCAGCGCGATCGCGCCGAGCAGCGCGTACAGCCCACCGACGATCCAGACGGCTAGAAACAGCCACGGGTTCGGCAACTGCCCCGCGATCGTTCCCGGAGCACGAAAAATCCCGGCGCCGATCGTGTTACCGATGATCACGGCGAGGCCAAAACCAACGCCCAGCACACGCCACAACTGTCCGCGTTGTTTGGTTAGCGAAGGAGATGCAGTGGTTTGCAAAATTAGTGTTTGGAAATAAGATCCGCGTGCAAGAGTCGATGAAACAAGTGCTCGCCGGCTTCGCGACGCACGGAAAGACGGCCGGCGTTGTAGGCGCGCGAGTTCAGGCCGCGTTGGACCGACTTGCAGATCGCCGTGTCTTCGTCCTGAATGCGTTGGCCCACCTCGACACTCGCGCGATTGCGTTCGCGGGCTTCTTCGCTGGTTACATCCGGAAAGTAAAAGTCGAAGATCACTTCCGTCTGGTCCACGCCGCGCGGGATGACGAGGTTCGTGTCCATCACGCCGTCGTACACGTTGATCATGAAGTTTGGATAAATCCAGTAGTAAAGCGCGCGGTCGCCTTTGCGCACGGCGCCGGTCTGCGCTTCAGCGCCGTCGCTCACCATCGGGCTCCATTGCAAACAATGAACGGCACCGTTTTCGATCATGTAATTGCTGTAATCAAGCACGCTGTCGAGACCTTTGTGCAGGTACGGAACGTGATAACCGCCGTCGAGGTAGTTATCGACGAAGACTTTCCAGTTGCAGTCGAAGTGATAATGACGGCGCTCGAACCAGTGCAAACGATCGAGCTTCAAAGATCCGATTTCATCCGTTAGGTCCGTGGTAAAAGCCAACGAGCTGGTTTGAAGCTTAACGAAGATCCACTGTTCCCACTCAAGCAGTTCAACAGATACAAGCCCATTGCGCGCGCGATCGAAATCGCAAACACCAGAAAAATCCGGCGTGCCTTTCAACTCCCCTTCGAGCGAATAAGTCCAACCATGATACGGACAACGAAGCTGCGCCGCGTTCCCGTGCGGCTCGGTCATCACCGCCGCCGCATGATGGCGACACACATTAAAAAACGCACGCAAAACGCCGTCATTTCCACGCACGACGACCACCGGTTCTCCCGCGATATCGGTCGTAACGTATTGGCCGGGTTGAGTTAACTGATCCGCGCGCGCGACGAGTTGCCACGTGTTTGAAAACACGGATTTGAGTTCGAGTTCGTAGAGTTCTTTATTTACATACCACGAGGCGGGAATCGTCGACGCATGGTCTAGCGGCAGATTCGGATCGTACTCGTCGACGATGTTCATGGCTAGACTACAGGAGTCGCAGTCTTACGTTTCGGATTGAAAAACGGTGTCTTCATCACCGTCGCGCGCACGTGATGCCGCACCGCTTCGACGGTGATCTCGAATTGCAACTTCGTGCCGATCCGCGTGTAGCCGCGGTTTACGGTCGCCAGCGCGATCATCTTTTTCAACGTCGGCGACCACGTACTGGTCGTCGCTTTTCCAACCTGGATGCCTTCTTTGTAAATCGGCACGTGTACACGCGACGCCATCGCCGAAATCGACGGCGGCAATCCGACGTCTTCGTAAATACTTTCGACCTGCGGCCAGTCGATTTCCAACCCGACGATCTCACGCGCTGGACCACGCTCGTTTTCGGCGATCAACGCGGCCTGGCCCACGAAGCGGTTCTTGTCGAGATTTACGAGTCGTCCGAGACCCATCTCATACGGCGTGTAGCGTTGATCGTCGACCAGCGCCTTCTTACTGCTATTGAAATCGACGTCGATCAGCAACAAACCCGCCTCAACGCGCGCGACGTCAAGCGCCAACATCCCGGCGGCGTGAATATCAAACGCCTTTCCCGTTTCCATCAGCGCGTCCCAGACCTTCAGCGCGTGCTCGGACGCAATCCAGATCTCGTAACCGAGGTCGCCCGTGTAGCCCGTGCGCGAGATCTCGACCGGCACGCCGGCGATCGTTCCTTTCGTGACGCGAAAGTATTTCAACTTCGCGATGTCGGCGTCGGTCACGAGATTTTTCAACAGCCGCCCGGAGGTCGGCCCTTGCAAAGCGAGCGCGGAAACACTCTCGGAAATGTCTTCGATTTGCACGTCCATGCCCGCGGCGTTTTGCGTAAACCAGCGCAGACTCGGATCGGCCGCCGTCCAGCGATAGACGTTCTCTTCGAGGCGCGAAACGGTACCGTCGTCGATCACTTTCCCGCGTTCGTCGCACCACGGCGTATAGACCACCTGGCCCACCTGGACCTTGCGCATGTCGCGCGTGATCACCCGATCGACGAGTTTGGTGGCGTCGCTGCCGGTGATGCGATACTTGAAAAGCGGCGAGATATCGATCAACGCGGCGGCGTTGCGGATCGCGTTGTATTCGTGCTCGTGATGCGGTTCGTAAGAACTGACGGCGTAATAACCGGACCACTCGCGATAGCTAAGGCTTTCGCACAGTTGAAACGTTCGTTCGTGAAATGCGGTTCCGATTGGCATGTTTGTTTGGGACTTTGGTCTTGGGTCTTTGGTCTTGGTTACTGGGTGGTTGAACCTAGACTCTTTTCCGAAACAAAGCCCAAAGCCCAAAGCCCAAGCCCTAAGACCAAGCAACGTTTGTCAGGGCGAGCGATTATAAGTATCCTTACGATTCTTCAGCAAGCTGCATTACCCACTAAGCATGACGCAAAAATACGACGTCGTCGTGATTGGCGGCGGACATAACGGTCTGGTAAACGCCGCGTATCTCGCGCGCGCAGGCAAAAAAGTTTTGGTTCTGGAGCGCCGTCACGTGCTCGGCGGCGCGGCGGTGACGGAGGAAGTCTTTCCGGGCTTCAAGTTCTCCGTGTGTTCGTACGTCGTCTCGCTGCTCCGTCCGGAGATCATTCGCGAGCTCGACCTGCCGCGTCACGGATTGGAAATACTTCCACTCGACGGCACGTTCACGCCGATGCCCAACGGCGACTATCTCTGGCGCGTAAACGATCACGCACGCACGCGCCGCGAGATCGCCCGCCACTCGCGACTCGACGCCGAAGCTTACGACGAATACGGCAAAGCCATGATCGAGATGGCTCACTTCGTGAAGCCGATCATGAGCATGACGCCTCCCGATCCCACGACACTCGATCCTAAAGGTTGGAAAAATCTCGCGTTCCTCGGCCGTCGTTTTCAAAAACTTTCCGACGACGACAAGTACAACCAGGTGCAGTTGATGACGATGAGCGCCGTCGATTTTCTCGATCAGTGGTTCGAGACAGACGTGCTCAAAGCGACGATGTCGGCGTCGGGAATCATTGGCACTTTTCTCGGCGTGCGTTCGCCGGGAACTGCGTATGTGTTGCTGCATCACTACATGGGCGAGATCGACGGCGCGTTTCGTTCGTGGGGATTTGCGCGTGGCGGAACCGGCGCGATCTCGAATGCGATCGGCGATGCGGCGCGTGAAGCCGGCGTCGAGATTCGCATGGAAGCTCCGATTTCTGAAATTCTACTGAAGGCGGGCCGCGCCGTCGGCGTTGTGTTGGAGAGCGGCGAAGAGATCCGTGCAGATGTAGTGTCGTCGAGCGTCGATCCGCGTCTGACGTTCATGAAGATGATCGGCGAGCAACATCTTCCGGATGAGTTTTGCGCGGATCTGAAGCGTTACAAATATCGTGGCTCTTCAGGCAAAGTGAATCTCGCGCTCGACGGTCTGCCGAACTTCAAGTCGATGCCTGGACCAGGCGCGCATTTGCGCGGCGCGATCTCGATCTCGCCGAGTGTCGAATACATGGAACGCGCTTACGACGAAGCGAAGTATGGACGCTTCTCGCGACGGCCGTACATCGACATGGTGATTCCGAGTCTCACCGATCCCTCGGTGGCGCCGCCGGGCAAGCACGTGATGTCGTGCTTCGTGCAGTACGCGCCTTACAACCTGAAGGAAGGAAACTGGGACGAGAAGCGCGACGAGTTTGGCGACACTGTCGTCGACACGATCGCCGAGCACGCGCCGAACATCAAGGAGCTGATTCGCGATCGACAAGTGTTGACGCCGTTGGATATCGAACGTGATTTTGGTCTATCGGAAGGAAATATTTTCCAGGGCGAACTGACGCTCGAACAGCTTTTCTTCCTGCGGCCCGCGCCGGGTTGGGCGCAATATCGCACCCCGATCAAGGGCTTGTACATGTGCGGCTCGGCGACGCATCCCGGCGGCGGCATCATGGGCGCGCCCGGACGCAACGCGGCTTTGCAATTGTTGAAAGATTGGAAAAGATCCGTGTGAAGTACGACGTTGTCATCATCGGTGGTGGTCACAACGGTCTCGTGGCCGCGTGTTATCTCGCAAAGGGCGGGTTGAAGACGCTTGTGCTCGAACGTCGTGAGGTTGTCGGCGGCGGCGCGGAGCTGGACCATGCGCTGGGTCCGTTTTCAACGCGAATCATCGCCGATCTCAATCTGCGGCTCGAACTGGTCACGCCGAAAGTGCGTGTGCTGGCGTTGTCTGATGACGGGCGTTCGCTTTGTATTTACAACAACGACGTCGCCGCGACGGTGAAAGAGATCGAGAAGTTTTCCGCGAAGGATGCGAGAGTGTATCCGGAATTCGTGGACAGCTTCTCCCGCATCGGACGCGTGCTTGCGCCGTTGGTTTCGATGACCCCACCGTCCATTGATCAACCGGCGGCGGCTGATATGTGGCAACTCGGGAAAGTGGGACTCGCGTTTCGTGGGCTCGGAAAGAAAGACGAGTACCGGCTGTTGCGTTGGGGACCGATGGCGGTTGCGGATCTTGTTGCCGAGTGGTTTGAGACGGAGTTGTTGCGCGCGACTGTCGCGGCGCGGGGAATTTCGGGAGCGTTTGCTGGTCCATGGTCCGCGGGAACGAGTCTCGGGTTGTTGTGGCAGGCGGCGATGGACGGAAGCGCGATCGGATCGTCCGTGTACGTCAAGGGGGGGTTGGCCCAACCACTCGCGGATGCGGCGAAAAGCGCTGGTGTTGAAATACGCACGTCGGCGGAAGTAACGCGGATTGAGGGGACGCAGGTCGTTCTCCGCGACGGCGAAGTGGTTGAAGCGCGCGCGGTAGTTTCAAATGCGGATCCGCGCACGACGTTTTTGAAGCTCGTCGATCCGATTGATCTCGATCCGAATTTCCTGTCGAAGATGCGCAACTATCGCGCGCCCGGGACGGTGGCGAAGGTCAATCTGACGCTGAGCGGCGCGCCGGCGTTTCGCGGTGTTGACGATCCGGAGAAACTAGCAGGCAGGATTCATGTCGGATCGGAGATTGATTATCTCGAACGTGCGTTTGATGCGTCGAAGTATGGCGAGTTTTCGCGCGAGCCTTATCTCGATATCGCGATGCCGTCGTCTAACGCGATGTCGATACAGGTGCAGTTTGCGCCGTATAAATTAAAAGAAGGCGATTGGACCACGCGGCGTGACGAGTTTGCTGATGTTGTGATTGATAAGTTGTCGGCTTATGCGCCAAACATCCGGGACGTGATCTTAGACCGGCAGGTCATCACCCCGCTCGATCTCGAACAAACGTACGGTCTCAGCGGCGGGCACATTCATCACGGCGAACAAACGCTCGATCAGTTTTTTACTTTCCGGCCGTTGATCGGCTGGGCGCAATATCGCACCCCGCTCCAGCGACTCTATCTTTGCGGCGCGGGCACGCATCCCGGCGGCGGTCTCACAGGCATCCCCGGCGCCAACGCTGCGCGCGAGATCGCGCGCGACTTCAAGGCGGGCAAGCTGTGAGCTTTGTGCTTAGTATTTTGTTCTTTGCAAAGAACTAAGAACTAAGCACAAAGTTCAAGGCACAAGCACAATGAAGACATCAAGACAACCACCGCGGCGCAGCTTCGCCAGCGACAACAACGCCGGAGTCCATCCGGAGATTATCGAAGCACTCAAGAGCGTCAACGAAGGCCACGTCGTCGCGTACGGCGACGACGCGATCACAGCTCGCGCCGTCAAGCTCTTCAAGAAACATTTCGGCAGAGACGTTTCCGTGTTCTTCGTGTTCGGCGGCACGGGCGCAAACACGCTCGGACTGAAAGCGATCACGAAACCGTATCAAGCGGTGCTCTGCGCCGAGACCGCGCACATCAACGTCGACGAGTGTGGGGCGCCGGAACACCATGCAGGTTGCAAACTGATCGATCTCGCGACACCCGACGGCAAGCTGCGCGTCGAACAACTCGAATCGTACCTGCACGTCTTCGGCAACGAACATCACGTGCAGCCGCGCGTCATCTCGATCTCGCAAGCGACCGAGATGGGCACCGTCTACAAAAAGCAGGAGCTGAAGGCGCTGGCGGACTTCGCGCACGCCAACAACATGCTGCTGCACGTCGACGGCGCGCGTCTCTCGAACGCGGCCGCAAGTCTGAACGTGAGTCTGAAGGCGATAACGGCCGACGCCGGTGTTGACGTGCTTTCATTCGGCGGCACGAAGAACGGAATGATCTACGGCGAGGCGGTGGTCTTCTTTGACCCGAAGCTTGCCGAAGACTTCAAATTCATTCGCAAACAGGGAATGCATCTGCCGTCGAAGATGCGTTTCGTTTCGGCGCAGTTTGAAACGATGCTCTCCGGCGATTTGTGGCTACGCAGCGCGGGGCACGCGAATCAAATGGCGCGTTTATTGGCGAGTGAACTCGAGAAAATCCCGCAGATCAAACTGACGCAGCCCGTCGAGGCAAACGGAGTTTTCGCAGTGATACCGGAGAAGTTCATTCCGGCGCTGCAAAAGAAGTACTTCTTTTACGTTTGGAACGAGGCGATATCGGAAGTGCGGCTGATGGCGTCGTTCGACACGACGGAAGACGACGTTCACGCCTTTGTCGAACTCGTGCGACGAACCGTTAAGTAGATTCCCTGCGCGGCGATCACAACCAACATGATCCAGAACACGTAGCGGATCCGATAAAGCGCGCCCGCGTTAACTACAACCAATCCCAATCCGATCAAACCCGCGGTCGCAGTTAAGAAAACCAACCACATCGCGAGCCGCCGGCGCTCACGCCATAAACAAACCGCCGCCGCGAGGTACAAAAAATACATCGCCAACGTTTCCAGTCCGCTGATCGTTCTCCCCGCCGAGCCGTAACTTCCCGCTTCAAACCACATCCGCGGAAACGGCGCGAAGAATCCGATCACCGCCGCGCGCGGCACGTACCGCACGACGTCCCCGACGCTGTCGAATTGAACATCGGCGCCGATGTTCGACTCCAGCGCGGTGTAAGACCGAAACCCGCCGCGTCGATTTCGAATCTGATCGATCGCCCTCGTCCAAACGCCTTCGCTCGGCGCGGGTTGTGTTGCCGACGGAATCGCGAGCGGCGTTGCGGGTGCGCGGTATCCCCCCAGCGTCGTGCTTTCAAGTCGCGAAGGAACAAACAACATCGCGATCACGATCAGCACCAGCACGATCGCGTTGCCGATCATGAAACGTCGTTCACGGATCATACGAAAGACGAGCAACACGATCGTGAGCGCGACCGCGACGACAACGGCGTTCCACATGTTGCCGCGAGTCATCCAGAACACTGTGACGAGCACCGCGCCGCCGAGTCCAAACAGCAACGCACGCCGCCAAACGAATTCACGACCCAACAACAACGTCAGGACCAGCAACAGTGTCAGCAGGCAAAGGATCGCGAGTGGATCGCGGATCAATTGTGTTGAGTGAAACAAGTACGACGGCCAGAGCGCGACGATCGCAGCCGCTAAAAATCCAGCGCGCGCGTTGAAGATCTCGCGGCCGAGAAGATAGACCACCGTCAACGTCGCTAAGTAATAAAAGAGATTCAACGGTTCGGCACCGAGGATGTTATGGCCCACCAGACGTCCGATAAACGTAAATGGGATCGAGTAAAGCCGCGCGTGCAGCGGCGAGCGGATGTCGAGCCACGGTGAGAAACCGTAGTTTTGCCATTGCAGCGCCATCTCGCTGGCGAGGCGTCGATAGGTCGCGCCGTCGATGGCGAACGTCATGCCGATTCCGTTGGTGTCGAAAAAAGCGGGGAAGATTTGGAAGTGACCGACGAGGAAAATGACGAACGTGAGCGCCAGATGAATGGCGCCCGCGAGGATCAGCCAGCGCAACGGGTTCGATCGCAAGCCGGGATTAAAACACAGATTGCATAGATTGCAACGCTTGTGCGATTCTGATTCGTCCTAATCCTTAAAATCAGTGTTCCTCTTAAGTATCGATGTCGGAACTTCAGGTGTGCGCGCCGCGCTCTTTGACGAGCGTGGCGTGGAGACGACCTCAACGCAGACACGACGAGGAGTCGAAGGTCCACTTTCGGATCTCGGTGAGTTTGAGCCCGATGTGTTGGTCCAGGAAGTGATCTCGACGATCGATCGGTTGCTGGAGTCCAGTTCCGGACGGATCGAGTTCGTAGCGATCTCAACATTCTGGCACAGTCTAGTCGGCGTCGATGCGAATGGAGAACCGACAACGCCGTTGTTGAGTTGGGCCGACACGCGGGCGGCTCAAGCAGCAAGAGATCTGCGCGCCGCATTCGACGAGCGTGCCATGCACGCGCGCACGGGTTGTCGTTTTCATGCGAGTTACTGGCCCGCGAAGTTGCAATGGTTGCGTCGCACGTCGCCCGAACAATTTGCGGCGACACGGCAGTGGCTGGGCTTCGGCGAGTATCTTTGTCTGCGACTGTTTGGTGAAACGGCAGCGGGTGTGTCGCTCGCGTCAGCGACAGGATTGTTCAATCAACAAGAGTGTGACTGGGATTGGGATTTTATCCGTGAACTTGGCGTGCCGTCTGACGCGTTACCGGCGATTACGGAGAACCGACCAAGTTTCACGGATTTTTTCAGACGACGTTGGCCCACGATTGCGGAGGCACGTCTGGTCAGCGTCACCGGCGACGGCGCGACAAACAACATCGGCGCCGGTTGCAGTACAAAAGAAAAGATCGCGTTGATGATTGGCACTTCGGGCGCGATGCGCGTCGTCTTCGCGGGTGGGCCACCGGAGGCGTTGCCGCCGGCGCTGTGGAGTTATCGTGTCGATCGGAATCGCGTAGCAGTTGGCGGAGCGCTGAGCGATGGCGGCGGATTGTTTCGCTGGTTAACCACGTCATTAAAACTCGGTGACGACGTCGAGTCGCAACTCGCTACACTCGAACCCGATGCTCACGGTCTCACGATCTTGCCGTTCTGGTCAGGCGAACGAAGCACCGGCTGGTCGCCCGACGCTCGCGCAGTGATCCTTGGTCTCAGACAGGAAACACAACCGATCGAGATCGTGCGCGCCGCACTCGAAGCTATCGCGTATCGCTTCGCGCTGATTACTCGCGCTCTCGACAGTATTGCGCCGCAAGCCACTGTGATTGCGAGTGGCAATGCGTTGCGTTCTTCGCCGGTTTGGATCCAGATCCTTGCTGACGTTCTCGGACGTCCAATCACGCTCGGAAGCGCGGCGGAAGCCTCGATCCGCGGGGCTGCCTTGCTTGCTTTGGAAGCGGTGGGCACAATAGCCGGTATCGAAGAAGTATCAATTTCGGCAACCGACGTTTTTGAGCCGGACATGGCGAGGCATGAGCGTTATCGCGAAGGCCTGGCGCGACAAGAAGAATTGTACGAAAGACTCTTTGCTTGAACAGAAGGAACCATTTTCCATTTTTCATTGCTCATTTTTCATTTGCCATTAAATGAAAAATGACAAATGGAAAATGAAGAACGGAAAATAAAAATGAGCGCTCCTGTGCAGCAGCAAAACTCCAACACCACACCCGAACTCGATCAACTTTGCATCAACACGATTCGCACGTTATCGCTCGACGCCGTTCAGAAAGCCAACTCGGGTCACCCCGGATTGCCGCTCGGCGCCGCGCCGATGGCTTACGTTCTCTGGACGCGCTTTCTGCGACACAATCCGAAGAACCCGAAGTGGGAGAACCGCGATCGTTTTCTGCTGTCAGCCGGGCACGGTTCGATGTTGCTCTATTCGCTGCTGCACCTGACCGGCTACGATCTCTCGCTCGACGAGTTGAAGAACTTCAGGCAATGGGGATCGAAAACGCCGGGACATCCCGAGTACGGGCTCGCGCCGGGCGTAGAGATCACGACTGGTCCCTTGGGCCAGGGTTTTGCAAACGGCGTCGGCATGGCGATGGGCGCCGCGCACCTCGCGGCGAAGTTCAACAAAGACGATTTGTCGCTCATCGATCACTACGTCTACGCGATCGTTTCTGATGGCGATCTGATGGAGGGCGTCGCCGCGGAAGCCGCATCGCTCGCCGGTCATCTCAAACTCGGCAAACTGATCTATCTCTACGACGACAACAACGTCACGATCGAAGGCTTCACAAATCTCGCGTTCAGCGAAGACGTGCCGAAACGTTTTGAAGCATACGGCTGGCACACGTTGACGGTGCTCGACGGCAACAACCTCGGCGACATTGAAGCCGCGATTCGTGAGGCGCAGACCGTCACCGACAAACCGAGTTTGATTTCAGTCAAGACGGTGATCGGCTTCGGAATGCCGACGCAGGGCACGCGTAAAGCGCACAGCGACGCACCCGGAGACGACGCGGTACGCGAAACAAAGCGACATCTCAACTGGCCCGAAGACAAGCAGTTTTACATTCCGGACGAAGTCCTCGCTCATTTTCGTGAAGCTGTCGAGCGTGGAGAAAAACAGCAGAACGAGTGGCACGCGCTCGTCGGAAAATACGATGAGAAGCACCCGGAAGACGGAAAACTTCTCCGCCAGATGTTGACGGGCGAACTTCCCGAGGGATGGGAAGATCACCTGCCGAAGTTTGAAGATGCGAAATCAGTTGCAACGCGCGTCGCCAGTGGCGAAGTCATCAACGCGTTGGCGCCGGTGATGCCGATGCTGATTGGCGGTTCGGCGGATCTCGGCGTGTCAAACAACACCGACATCAAGGACAGCCACAGTTTCGCCGCGGGTGCTTACGATGGACGCATCATTCATTTCGGCGTGCGCGAACACGCGATGGGCGCGGCGCTCACCGGCATCTCGCTGAACGGCGGACTCATTCCGTATGGCGGAACGTTCATGACGTTTTCCGACTACATGCGTCCCGCGATCCGTTTGGCGGCGCTGTCGGAGGTCCAGGTCATTTACGTTTTCACGCACGACTCGATTGGGCTCGGCGAAGATGGACCAACGCATCAGCCGATCGAACATCTCGCGGCGTTGCGCGCGATTCCGCATCTGTTTGTGATTCGTCCCGCCGATCCGGCGGAAGTGAGTGAAGCGTGGCGCATTGCGATCCTGCGTCGGACCGCGCCGACGGCGTTGGCCCTGACGCGACAGAAAGTTCCGGTGATCGATCGCAAGCGGTTTGGTAAAGCTGACGGTCTGCGTCGCGGCGCGTACATTCTCGCGGAGGCGGAGACGAAAGAAGGAACGGCGACAACGCCGCAACTGATCCTCATCGGAACCGGCTCTGAAGTCTCACTGACACTTGACGCACGCGAGAAATTGCAGTCGGAAGGTGTTGCGACGCGCGTGGTTTCCATGCCGTGTTGGGAACTGTTCGAGGAACAGTCGAGCGAGTATCGCGAGGAAGTTTTGCCTGCTTCGGTGACGGCGCGGTTAGCGGTTGAAGCGGGTGTGCGCGAAGGTTGGGATCGATACGTGGGCCAGGCTGGCGACGTGATCGCTTTGAATCGTTTTGGTGCGTCCGCGCCGGGCGAAGTAGCTTTGAAAAATCTGGGATACAACGTCGACAACGTTCTCGAGCACGCGCGCGCGCTATTGTGAGCCATGTGGCGATTACCCGTGAAATTGTTTTGCGTAGTTGTCCTCGCTAACGGGTTGATCTTTGCGCAGAGCCAGCTAACGGAAGCAGAAGCACTGTCCGCGATCAATCTCGCTACCAATCCGTCAACGAAACTCGCCGCCGCGGAAGAGTTTGTAAACCGTTTTCCAAAAAGCAACTCGCGTATCAAAGCCGCCGAACTCGTCGCTGCCGAAATTCTCAAGGTGAGAAACGGCGCCGTCGCGATCACGCTTGTCGAGCGCGCGCAGTCGATCTTCACCGCTGACGAAGAGCGCGAGATTCTGAAACCCGTGGCGCTGGAAGCGTACGCGACGGGCAACCGCCCGAATGATGCGTTCAAGTTGGCGACCGAGCTCCTCGCGAAGGATCCTGACGACATTTACGTGCTGGTGGAGATGACGCGAGCGGGAGCTGAGGAAGTCAGAAAGCGGAACCGCGAACACGCGGAAGTCTCGTTGCAATATGGATTGAAGGCGATCGCGTTGATTGAGGCGGGCACGAAGCCGGCGAGAGTTGACGACGCATCCTGGGCCGAACACCAGTCGAACCTGGCCCAACTTTACCAGCAAACCGCGATTCTCAGTCTCGGCCTCGGAAACACCGGCGAAGCAAAAGCTCGTCTGACGAAAGCTACGACGCTGCGGCCGGACGATCCTTCAAACTACGCGTTACTCGGCCGCGTCGTCCACGCTGATTACGTGAAAGACATGGCGGCTTACGAGGCGATGCCCGATGGCAAACAGAAACAGGAAGCGCTGAAGAAACTCGACGCGATTTTAGACACGATCATCGACGCTTATGCGCGCGCGGCGGGACTGGCGACGGGACGGCCTCAGTACCAGGCGTTGATGCAACAGGTGATTCCCGATCTCACAAACTACTACAGGTATCGAAACAATCAGTCCACCAAGGGCCTGCAACAGTTAATCAACAAGTACAAGCGGTAACTCACACCAACTCGAGTTCGGCTTCGATATCGCCAGTCTCGGCGTGAAGTAGGTTTTTGAAGTCGAACAGTTGATGATCCAACAGGTGTGACGGCACGGTTTTGCCGAGCGCGTTGAGCATCGACGCGCGAATGTGCGGAATCTCTTTTTCCAACTCGCCAATCAGGTTCTTGATCTTCGCGCGCTTGAGGTTTGTCTGCGAACCGCACAGATCGCACGGAATGATCGGAAACTCGCGAATCGCCGCGTAGTCAGCGATGTCTTTTTCAGAACAGTAAGCCATCGGGCGGATCACGGTGTTGCGGCCGTCGGTTGAACGCAATTTCGGCGGCATCGCTTTCAACGAGCCGACGTAAAAGAGATTCAACAACAGCGTCGTGATGATGTCGTCGGCGTGATGACCGAGCGCGATCTTGTTGCAGCCTTCCTCGACGGCGACGTTGTAGAGAATTCCACGCCGGAGCCGCGAACAGACGGAACAGTACGTTTTGCCTTCGGGAACGAGTCGTTTGACGATCGAATAGGTATCCTGTTCGACGATGCGAAACGCCACACCGAGTTGTTCGAGATAAGCCGGAAGGACTTCGGCCGGAAATCCGGGCTGCTTCTGGTCGAGATTCACTGCGAGCAACTCGAAACGCACCGGAGCGCGCCGTTGAAGGTCGAGAAGCAGGTCGAGCATGGTGTGGCTGTCTTTGCCGCCGGAAACGCAGACCATCACGCGGTCGCCGTCGTCAATCATGCCGAAGTCGGCGATGGCCTCGCCCATGCGGCGGAGTAATTTCGTCTGAGATTTGTTTTCACTGCGCATCGCGAACAGCAGAGATTATAAGGTAGATGTCTTAATTTCCATCTCTGAGTTCCCAGCGGTCTCTGCGGTTACCGATCAGTTCACCGCAGAGGCGCAGAGAACGCTGAGGATATTTCAGCTTAAGACTCCACCGATTATAAAGAAATCTTGTGGAATCAAAGCGGCGTGTGCTAATTTGCCCTCGATGCGCTTCGGGCGGCGATCGCTGGCGCATTGTAATTTGGTTACAGCGCTAGACAGTGACCAAAGAGTTTGTCTATTATTACTAGCCCGCGTCTGTGCGGTCATCATTCGTCGTTGGCATCCAAAGCCAGCGTCCAATCCACGAAAAAAGGTAAGCGCGTCGTTTCGTTGCTTCAAGGTTCCGACAGCCGGTGACTAAACATCCGCGCCCCCATCTTACGGAGGTAACTAATGCTCAGGATAGGAAAGAACCCCAAGGATCAGGAAGAAACGACCACTCCAGCGGTCAAAGCTGAGGTTCCTGATTACTCCACTGCCAAAACCTACAACTCCTATCAGGGAACAGGTGTTGAAGCGAAACCGGCAACCGAAACGGCGTCGCAGCCATCACGTGGCGCGATGACCGAAAGCGAAACTCTGGCGCGCGATATTAAAGAAGGCACGCTCAGTGGTTTCGTCGGCGGTGGTACCGTTGTAACTGGAGAAGCGAACTTTAAAGCGATGATGAGAGTCGACGGTCACCTGTCGGGCCGCGTCAGCTCCACGAGCGGTACGCTCATCGTCGGCAACAACGGTAAGGTCGATGCGAATATCGAAGTCGCCGTCGCCGTGATTCACGGGACCATCAACGGCGACATCATTGCCACGCAACGGCTCGAACTTGGCCGCGCCGCCAAAGTTCACGGCAACATCCAAACGCCGTCGCTGATCATCGAGCAGGGCGCGATATTCGAAGGAAGCTGCAAAATGCTGCAAATGACAGCAGCCGTGGATAAGAATAAGAAAGACGTCAAGAAGGTCGACGAGCCTCTCGACACGTCGAAGATGCAACCGCTCCGCGCCGCAGACGCCGCGAAGCCAACCGAGATTCCGAGCGTTTCCAACGTCGTCAGCTAACGCTCGCGTTTAGTAACGCTTTTGTGGGGGTGGTCCAATCGGGCCGCCCCCTTGCTTTTACGCCTTCCAAACCCTTGATCAGACACGTCAGTCCCTGATACAAGACGGTTCAATGCCTAAAATCATTCAACTTTTCTCGGTGTCTCTCGTCGTCGCCTTTTTAGCCGCGACGGGCCTCGCCCAAAACGGTGCGCGACAGTCGTCAAGAATTCCCCCGGCCGTGTCAGTCCAGATCCTCAAATTCGAGGACGAGCGACGGTGGGACAACAATCTGCACGCGTTGTTGTCGAATCGGAACGCGGCGATTCGCCAACGTGCGGCACTCGCCGCCGGACGAATCGGGAATGAAGACTCCGTGACCGCGCTTGCACATTTGCTTCAGGACGCGAATACAAACGTTCGCGCCATGGCGGCGTTTGCGCTTGGCGAAGTTGAAGCCGCAAGCGGAGCGGAGCCGCTGTTGGCGGTTTTGAAGAACGCGAACGAAGCCACAATCGTTCGCGCACGCGTGATTGAAGCGTTGGGAAAGATCGCGGGCGCGCTTCCGCGCGAACAGGAACCGCGGCGGCTCGCGCTCGGCGCCGCGATAATCGAAGCAGCGGAAAAAGACGCGGGCAATTCAACCGCGCATCGCCTGACCGCCATTCTCGAATTGACGGCCATTCTTCGTTCTCGTCCGGCAAACGCCGGCCCGACTGTCGCCAAATTCCTCGCGCACGCGGATGCTCGTGTTCGCGCCGATGCCGGTAACACGTTGGCTCGCCTGCGTCTCAACGCCGGCAACGATCAGCTACGGAGATTATTGACTTCAGACGCCGACGCCGTCGTGCGTGCGAATGCCGCGCGCGTCCTCGGCGCGACTGAAGACAAAGCGTCGTACGATTCGCTCGTCAAACTCGCTGTCAGCGATCCTGATTCACGGGTTCGCGTGAGCGCGATCCGTTCCCTCGCGCTGCTCAAAGACGCGCGCGCGGCCGCGCCGTTACTGGAACGCGGCAACGATCTCCTGTTATCGAAACTCGACACCAAACCCGCCGAAACAAACGAAGTACTCGAGATCGCAACCACGCTCGGTCGCCTGCTGGCGCAGAAAGACCACCCTGCGGCGATCAACTGGCTGCGCACCGTAAACCAAACTCTCGATCACACTGCGCCGGAAGTCGAACTCGCTTTGGTTCGCATCGCGCCGGATGGCTACCTGCGCAGTTTCGACCCCGACGCAAAAGTCGCGGTGCAGCGAGCGATTCTGTTGAACTGGCGCTCGGCGTCAGGTATCGCGGCCGGACTGGGCGAGATTGCTGCGCTGCCGGATTCAGTGAAGAACAAGGCGGAGCTGGCAGCGACGGCCGAACAGATGCTGCGAGCGATGCTCGACTACCGAAATTCGAGTGTGAAAGTAAACACGCTTGTCGCCGTCCATTCGGAGTATGCAGTCGGCGACGTCCTGCGCGCGCTTGCGGCGTTCAAGCCGAAGGACATGGCTGACGTCCTGTTCAAGCATCTGAACGAATCCGACGTCATCGTCCGCGGAACCGCCGCCGATTTGTTAGGCGATCTGCCGCCGTCTGAACAGAACACACGCGCGCTCGCAGCCGCTCTTGCACGCGCCCAAAACGACGCGCTCAACGACGCAGCCCTTTCAACACTCGACGCCCTGGGTAAACAAAAATCAGCGGCCGCAAACGACAGCATTGCAACCGTGCTCGGCTGGCGCGACCACCTTATTCGCCGCCGCGCGGTGGCGTTGCTGAAAGCCAACGGAGTCGGCGATGTTTCAATCCATATCGGAATCGTCCAGACGAAGAACACTACCGCCGATTATCGCCGCGCTCTCGCGAGGAAGAAAGTCCGCGCCGTAGTGACTACCACGAAAGGTTCGTTTACTATTGACCTGCTCCCCGAGGCAGCCCCCCTGACGGTAGACAACTTCGTTAAGCTTGCCCAGCAGAAGTTTTTCAACGGCGTCACCATCCATCGCGTTGTGCCCAACTTTGTGATCCAGGATGGCGATCCACGCGGCGACGGAAACGGCGGTCCGGCACAACACCAGATCCGTTGCGAAATCAACGAAGTGCCTTACGACCGCGCGGCCGTGGGAATGGCGCTTTCAGGCAAGGACACCGGCGGCTCGCAATGGTTCGTCACCCATTCGCCGCAGCCGCATCTCGATGGCGGTTATACTGTTTTCGGACACGTGACCGCCGGCATGGACGTCGTCGACAAGATCATTCGCGGCGACGTGATTAAGTCGATCGTGATCAAGTGAAAGTCAACACCAAATTATTTCTATTCGTGTTGGTCTTCATTGCCGTTCAGAACGTGAACGCGCAACAAAGACACGCCTACAAGATCGACATCAAGATCGACTTCGATAAGTTTTCCTACAGCGGCAGCGAACGAGTGCGTTGGGTGAATCGCGGCGAAAAGGCGACGTCGGTAATTTACTTCCATCTTTACCCGAACCTGCGCGCCGAGCAGAGCTCCACGGACGACGTGGATGAACCGCGACTCGACATCGTCGAAGTTCGTTCCGGCGCCGACGACACGCCGCTCGTCATATCCTTCGACGACCAGAACACAACGCTGCGGGTGAATCTTCGGGAGCCGGTGGCGGCGGGCAGTTCGACCGAGATCGTGATCAAGTTCAAAGGCGTCGTGCCCGAGATCGATCGCGACGAAACGAGCCTCACGACACACGTCGTGAAGCAAGTCAGCGCCGCTTTGCGCAGTGATCGCGAGACGCGGCGCGCGCGCGACATCAATTTTCAATCTCGTGGCGTGATGTTGCTGGGCGCTGCGTATCCCGTGGCTGCCGTTCACGACGGCGACGAGTGGCGGCGCAAGCTCGAGCCTTCCGTCGGCGATTTTGTTTTCAACGAAGCAGCGGATTATGAAGTGACTGTCGCGGCGCCGGCGGGCGTCGAAGTCTTTGCCTCCGGCAGCGAAACAATAAAGGTGGACAGAAACACACAGACTTTCGCCGGTTCGGCGTTACGCGATTTCGTGATTCTCGCCGGACGCAGCTTGCGCAGCGAACACACGGAAGTGGAGGGAATCAACGTCCGGTCGATCTACCTCGCGGAACATGAACGCGTTGGGAAACGAGCGCTGACGGTCGCTGCTAACGCCGTTCGCGTGTTTACGTCGACGTTCGGCGAGTTGCCGTTCAAGACGATCAGCGTTGCCGAGGCGCCGCTCGTCGCCGGTATCGGAAGCGTCGAGTTTTCCGGAATGAACGTGATCGCGAGCGCTTTCTACGTCGACTTTGATTCGCCCGCCGTACGCAATCTGCCGGAGATCATTCGCGAGCAACGTCCGTCCGTCGAGGAAAGTCTCGAATGGACGGTGGCGCACCTCGTTGCGCATCAATGGTGGGGCGCGGCTGTCGGCAACGACCCCGCGCGTGAACCCGTGCTCGACGAAGCGCTGTCGTGCTGGTCGTCGCTGCTTTACTACCGGAACATGTACGGTGAAGAACGCGCGGCGGCAGTTTTGGACGATCAGGTGCGCGGCGTCTATCGTCTCTATCGCACGTTCGGCGGCGACGACATGGACGCCAATCGCCCGTCGCGCGATTATCGCAACACGTTTCAGTACGACGCGATCGTGACCGCGAAGGGCGCGCTGATGTTCGTCGAACTTCAGAAGTCACTCGGCGACGAGAAGATCTTCGCCGCCCTGCGCAACTACTACCAGGCAAACCTCTACGAAATCGCCCAACTCGAAGACCTCCGCATCGCCCTCGTCGCAGAAGCGCCGGTCGAACAAAGGCGCATGATTGGACGTACATTTACCCGCTGGCTGACCGCGAAACGAGGCGACGAAGATATAGCGCCTCCGGACGCGGAGTTGGCGGCGACTTTGGGCATCCCCTCCAAACAGTCCCCGCAACGATCAAACGATAACAAGAATGCTTTCGGCGCACTGGCCAAGGTTGGGAAGTTCTTTTGGCAACAAATGACGCGTATTCGGTAAGTCCGTGGAAGACTAAAACTACGGATAAGAGCCTCGATCAACTCGCCTGGCTCATGGACGATCTCTTCCGAGTGCCCGTCGTCGGCTGGCGCTTTGGGCTCGATGCACTGATCGGACTGATCCCCGGTTTCGGCGACACGGCTACGTCGCTCGTTTCGTTCTACATCCTCGCCGCCGCGGTTCGTTATCGCGTACCGAAGATCACGCTGTTTAGAATGGGATTGAACATCGCGCTCGACTACGTGGTGGGATCGTTACCGCTGGTGGGCGACTTCCTCGACGCGTGGTGGAAGTCGAATCACCGGAATTTGGATTTACTGAAGAAACGCGCGACCGTGTCCGCGGACGAAGCGCGCGCCGGCAGAGCCAGTGATTGGTTGTTCGTCGGAGGAATCATCGTGGGGTTGATCGGTTTGGCGTTTGCCAGCGCGTTCGTCAGTCTGTATCTGTTCTACAAGTTCGTGCAGGCGATCGGCATTTCGTTTTAAGTCGAGGCGGTTGCGACTTCTGCCGCCATCACACGTTCCAGCGCCGTCTTGAGCATGTCCAGTCCGCGTTCACCTGCTGCGAAGCTCCGCAGTTTTCCCTCGCGATCAAAGAGATAATACGCAGGCACAAAGCCCTGATCGTTGTGAAACGCATCCTTCAGTTTGTGCTCGTTGTCGACTGCGACCGGTTCAGTAACGCCGTAAGTGCCGATCAGTTCGCGCACCCTCTCGACGTCGGTATCGCTCTCGTAACGCGGCATGTGAATGCCGATCACGCGTAATCCCTGATCGCGCTTTTCATCCCGCCACTGCGCGATGCGCGGCAGGTTGTCTTTACAGATCCCGCAGCTCGCAGACCAGAAGTGAATCAGCGTCGGCTGCCCTTGAACCTGTTCCTCCGCGGCGGCTTGTGTTGAACCAAACCACTCGGTTGCTCCGTCCAGCGAAGGCATCTGTGTTCCGATTTTCATTGCCATAGTTTTTACCCGTTTGAAAAAATCCGTGTTCTCCTAACGATGGAGAACACGGATTCACCCAATAGTTCTTAGTTCAGAGTCTTCTGGCCCGGCTTCCACTCAGCCTGGCACAAACCGCCGGTCTGAAGCGCTGCGATCACGCGAAGCGTTTCTTCCGCCGAACGTCCGACGTTCAAATCGTGGACGACTTTGTAGCGAAGAATGCCTTCGGGATCGATGACGAATAGACCGCGAAGGGCGATACCGCGGCTCTCGATGAGCACGCCGTAGTCGCTCGAGACTTTCTTCGTCGCGTCGGCGGCCAGCGGGTACTTCAGACCTTCCACGCCACCCTTGTCGCGCGCAGTGTTGAGCCACGCACGGTGCGAGTAAACGGAGTCAGTCGAGATACCGATGATGTCGGCGCCGATGTCCTGGAAGTCCTGGTAACGATCACTGAAGGTCGTCAATTCAGTGGGACAAACGAAGGTGAAGTCGAGCGGGTAGAAAACCAGCACGAGCCATTTTCCTTTGTAATCCGAAAGCTTGACCGGGTCGTTGAGCTTCTCGATATTCTTCGTTGAGGCCATTTCGAAATCCGGCGCTGGCTGGCCCACCATCGCCTTTTCTGCTGCCGCTGCTGTTGCTGCTGTCATGTATCCTCCAAAAGTTGAAATAGATTTATTAGTACTATGCGAGTCTCAACACGACTCGCAACAATCCGGACAAACTCCCCTCAGCGTTAAATGAACCGATTGCGGTCTGAAGCGCGACTTACGCGCAGCCGCCGGCATCAGCTTCGCGGCTTCCGGCATATCCAGGTCGACCAGCTTTCCGCACTGGTTGCAGATAGCGTGGTCGTGACGTTCCATCACGCCGTCGTAACGGCTCGCGCAGTCGCCAAAATTGATTTCGTGTACCAGCCCGGCGTCTTTTAGATAGCGCAGGGAGTTGTAAACGGTGGCATAACTGATGCCGGGCAAACGTTTACGTGCGGCCTCGAAGATGTCGCTGGCGGTCGGGTGTCCTTCACTCTCCCGGATCACCTGATAGACGGCTTCGCGCTGCGGTGTTAGTTTTGGCTCCTTCACGATGGACTTAGACTAATTCTAAATCCAGCGAATGTCAAGCACGGGTCTAGAGATCTCTGAGTCCCTCTGCGCCTCTGCGGTGAACTTATGGCATTAACAAACGAAACCGCAGAGACGCAGAGGGACGCGGAGATAGCAGAACACCCTTAAAGAATGGGATGCTGGCGGGCGAAGTCGACGATCTGATCGACGTAAGATTCGAAAGGCGGGCAGCGGATGTTGTGACGCGCGAGTAGTTGCTGCGACTCCGACGTGTCGTAAAGCTGCTTCACGAAGAAATAGGGAACGGCGTGATGCGGCAGACCCGTGATCCTGGGTGACGGCGGCAACATCAGGAAGAAACGAACCCACGACGCCGGCGCAGTGATGCGCGACTGCTTGCCGTCGATCGAGCGCGCAATGGCGTTAAATAACTGGTTCGTGCTGAGCGGCGCGGGATCTGCCAGTTGCAGTGTCTTCCCGATCGTGCGCTCGTCAAACGCGAGCGCCGCCAGCGCATCCACGACGAAATCGACCGGAACGAGATTCAGGCTGACTCTGTGATTCCCGATATTGATCAACGAAAGCACGCTGGGCCAACTCAGCAGGTAATGGATCAGGTAGTAAACGCCGTCGTACTTCGCCGTCTCGCCTGTTTTTGAATCGCCGCACACAACTGCCGGACGATGAATCGTGACCGGCATCTCGTTCTTCACGGAGTCGACTTCCATCTCCGAAAGGTATTTCGACTCTTCGTAAAAGTTTCGATAACCGGCGTCGTGACGGAGTTCTGTTTCGAGAATGACGCCTTCGCGTTTTCCGGCGACGTAACAGGTCGAGACGTGATGAAAGTGACGCAGGTGGGGCATCGAGCGGGCAAACTCGACAACGTTGCGCGTGCCACCAACGTTAACGCGCATCGCAAGTTCACGTTCAACTGCGAGATCGTAAACCGCGGCGAGGTGAAACACGCGCGTCGTCAGTTCGCGCGTGCGTTCAGCGTCGGCGGACGCGAGTGCCAGTCCGGGTTGACTGATGTCGCCCGTGACGATCTCGAAATCGTCAACCGTTTTCCCGCTCAACTGCGCGATACGGGCGATCTCTGCTTGGGCGCGCCGTATGAACGCAGGCTGGACCAGCAGTATGAACCGGCAGTCGTTCCGGGCGAGGCGTTCGAGCAACCTGTCGGCAATGAATCCCGGAAATCCGGTTATAAAGATTGTTTCACTATTCGCCATCGAACTCGCTGAGTATAATTCAGCCGCCACGGATCTTTAGCACCAAACTCTGACAACGACATCACCAATTTGGAAGGTTAACGACATGCACCCTCATTCGATGCGCCATTCTATGGTAGGGCGCCGCACGACGCTGGCCCTGGTCCTGTTTTTAACGGCGATTTTTTCTATCGCCCACGCCCAGGAAAAGACGCAATGCAACGTCAAGGTGACGCTGCTTCAGGTCAACGACGTGTACCAGTTTTCGCCGGTCGATCGCGGCACGGCGGGTGGTCTGGCGCGGGTCTTGACGCTGACGAAATCGATCAGGCAGGAGAACCCGAACACGTTGTTCATGATGGCCGGCGACACGATCTCGCCGTCTGTTGAGTCGATCACTTACAAAGGCTCGCAGATGATCGACGCGTGGAACGCGATCGGTCTCGACTACGCGACGTTCGGCAATCACGAGTTTGATTTTGGACCAGACGTGCTGCGCGATCGCATCAAGGAATCGAAGTTTGGGTGGGTCGCCGCGAACGTTATCGATACGAAGACCGGCAAGACGTTCGCCGACGTTCCGCCTTACGTGATTCGCGAGTTCAGCGGTGTGAAAGTCGGGATTTTCGGACTCGTGCTTCCCGAGACAAAGAGTACGTCGCGTCCCGGCGCTGACGTCGAGTTTCGCAATCCCTGCGACATTGCGAAACAGATGGTTTCCGAGATCCGCGGCCAGGGCGCGAAGGTCGTTATCGCTTTGACGCATTTGTCGATGCGTGAAGACAAGGAAGTCGCGCGTTGCGCGGACGTCGACGTGATCATCGGCGGACACGAGCACACCCTCCTCGAATCACACGCCGGACGCGCGCCGATTTTCAAAATGACTGCCGATGCGCGCGAATTGGGGCAAATCGATCTCAACATCTCGCAGACGACGGGCGAGCTCGAAAGCATCGACTGGAAGGTGATTCCCGTTGATAGCAAGACGAAAGAAGCGCCCGAGTTTGCGGTGGTTTATCGTAAGTACGCGAACCTGCTGGCCGAGCTCAATAAACCTGTCGGCCGTTCGAGCGTCGTGCTCGATGCGCGCAGCGCCGAAAACCGGACGCGCGAAACGAACGTCGGCAACCTCGTCGCCGATTCGTTTCGCAAGGCGCTGATGGCTGACGTCGGCTTGATGAACGGAGGCTCGATCCGTGCCGACGAACTGATTCCCGCCGGGCGTGTCACCGTTCGGGACGTGCTGTCGATTCTGCCTTTCAAGAACAAGTTGGTTAAAATCGAGGTGACCGGAGCGACGCTGAAAGCGGCACTCGAACACGGCGTCAGCCGAACGGCGCCAGGCTCGCAGCCAGGCGGATTTCCGCAGGTCTCGGGCGTTCAATTTTCGTTCGACGCGTCACGTCCGCCAGGCTCGCGAGTTGTAGAGGTGAAGGTGAACGGGCAGCCGCTCAACGAGACTCGGAAGTACACGATCGCGACGTCTACTTTCCTCGCCCTCGACGGTGGCGACGGTTACACGATGCTGAAGGATTCGACGATTATTACTCCGGCCGACCGCGCGCCGATCGATTCGGACGCCCTCAAGCGCACGATCACGACGATGAAGACGGTCGCTCCGAAAGTCGAGGGCAGGATCAAGCGGTTGGACGTGGCGCAAAAAGCTGCTACTGACTGCAATTAGTTTTATGGATACGTACGACGACGTTTCAGACCTGAGACGGTTTGAGGCGAATCAGCTTTTCCACGAGGCTTACGAGGCCCAACTCGCGAACGATTACGAACGCGCGATCGAACTCTACAAGCGTTCGATCGAGGCGTATCCGACTGCCGAGGCGCACACGTTTCTGGGTTGGGTCTACAGTTTTCAACATCGCTACGATGAGGCGATCGAGGAGTGTTTGGAAGCGATTCGAGTCGACGAGACGTTAGGCAATCCGTACAACGACATCGGGAGTTATCTGCTGGCGCAGGGCGACTCGTACGGGTCGGTGCGCTGGTTCAAGCGGGCGTTGCTGGCGCCGCGGTACGAGTCGTACGCGTTTCCGCATTTCAATCTCGGGCGGGTTTATGAGAACCGGCGGAAGTTTCTCGACGCGGCGAGGCACTATGGTCTTGCGCTCAAGCAGAAACCGAACTTTAAGGAAGCTGCCGTGGGTCTGAGGCGGATGCAGGCACGGCTGAACTAATCGCGATCTTCTCACCTTTCTCGTTGACGGCGACGTAGATCACTTCCGCTTCCGTCACCCGCACGCTCTCGCTTTTCCCGAGACGTTCAACTTCCACGATCACGCGCACCGTAATCGACGTTGTGCCGACGCGAACTGTTTCGCAGTAGAAGCTCACGAGATCTCCGACGTAAACCGGTTTGTGAAAAATCACTTCCTTCATGGCGACGGTGACGAATCGTTCCATGCGCGTGTGTCGATGGGCCTCGATCGCGCCGGCAGTGTCGATGTAGCTGAGGATGACGCCGCCGAAAATTGTGCCCTGCGAATTGGTGTCGCGTGGCAGTAGCGTGATGCGAATCGCGGGATCTTTTTGTTCCATGCTCGTTATCTTCTTAGAATCCGTTTTTTCATGAATGACTCGCAAGCGCAAGACACATAACTATCCGTTTAGCTGTTGAGTGATCCAATCGGTAATCGCCCGCTTGAGCTCGTCCAGACGGTTTTCGAAGAAGTGTGCGGCTCCGGGAATCACGACCAATCGCACTTGAGTATGCTTCTCAAGTTCGGCGGCGAGTTCACGCAACTTTTCGACGTCGCCAAACTCGTCATGCTCGCCGTGTACGAGCAACAACGGTTTCCGGCACGCTTCGAGAAAACTGAAGTCGTACTTCTCGAGCGGCGTTCCGATGCCGATCAGATACTTAACGCGATCGTCTGTAATACCGACGTCCAATCCGACGCGCGAACCAAACGAAAAACCGCAAACGATGATACTGAGGCCCGGATAATTCGACGCGAGGTAATCAAGCCCGGCGCGCACGTCGTCCATTTCACCGCGGCCTTCGTCGTGTTGCCCTGTGCTTTGCCCGACGCCGCGGAAATTGATTCTCAGAGTCGTGACACCAGCGTCGTTTAAAGCCGCAGCGGCACGAAACACAACTTTATTGTGCATCGTGCCGCCGCCGAGTGGATGCGGATGAAGGACCAGGGCCACGGCTCGTGCTGGGCTTTGCCGCGGCTCTTTGAGAATTGCTTCTAACTGACCGTGCGCTACGGGAATGAAAAGGTTGCCGGCTGGGTACATACGTTGTGTGGTCTTAGGTCTTTGTATTTGGTCTTGGTTTAATCCGTGTTCGGAAAGACCTAAGACACAAGACCTAAGACCCAAATCCTAAGACCAGAACCATCAAGAACTCATTTCATCTTGGAGACTCGCGTTGTCGTCACCAGCGGCGACGTCAAATTCTTCCGCGGACGATTCGACCATCGTAGCTTCGCTCTCAGCGGATTCAGGCTCAGCGACGACGACCGGTGCGGTTGATCTCTTCTTCGACGACTTCTTAGTAGTAGCTTTCTTCGCTGACTTCTTGCCAGCTTTCTTTCCGGATTTCTTCCCCGCTTGCTTTCCCGCTTTCTTCGTACCCTTCTTCGCGGCCTTCTTTGTAGACTTGGCAGCACCCTTCTTCGCAGCCTTCTTAGCGCCACCTTTCTTTCCGCTCTTCTTGCCGGCTTTCTTCGTTGCTTTCTTAGCGGGCCGGCCGCGTCCGGACGACTTCGAAGCGCTCTTCTTAGCTGCCTTTCGTCCCCCCTTGCGCGCACCCTTAGACTTCTTGGTTCCCTTTTTGGCTGCCATCTCCCTTGCTCCTTGTTGTGATCTGTGTGGGGGTCACCGTAACAAAATAATGTGATACTGTCCACGATGTTTTCATTCACATTTTTAACACGCTCGAACGAAGAAGTTTTGTAGACACGCATCGATGTTTCGGCTACATTAATTCCGCTCTCCACATCAACCCGGCGGAAAGGCTGTCTGAATGGAAGACTGTTGCGCTCACAGCGCTGGCACTGTTTTTCAACTTCCGCTGTACTATCTCAGTCAGATTTTGCAGGCCCATTCAAACGATCTCAGCGACTTTGCGGCCGACTCTCAAACCGCACGAAATGAGCCACGCACCGGCAGATCCGCGTTAGTTGTCGACGACGTTGCCGACGTCACGGAAATGCTCGCGGTGTTGTTGACGCATGCTGGGTACGACGTAGTAACCGCGGCATCAGCTCGTGCCGCACTCGAAGCCGCGCGCGCGCGCCAGTTTGACGTCGTGATTTCCGACATCGGAATGCCGGAGATGAATGGCTACCAGTTGGCCCGTGAGATGAGGACCATTCCAGGGTACGAAACCGTACCCATGGTTGCCGTTACTGGTTATTCGATGTTCGACGACAAACAGCGATCGACAAACGCGGGCTTCAATGCGCACATGACCAAGCCGATAGATCCTCGGGCCCTGATAGATTTGATCGAACAACTGTGAGGCGATAAAGAACAGACAGTTACCGATTGATGACCACCCGCCCCGGAATACTCTCCCGACTCCAGTCCGGCCCAACAATACGAATCATCCAATTTTTACTCGGCGCGATCGCGATCGCGCTGATTTTCTACTTCCTCCAGTTTTCAACGTCGGCGATCTGTTGCGGCGACTACGACGGCTACTATCACATCAAGTGGTCCCGCACGTTGTGGGAAGGAATCAGAGCGCGATCTTTTCCACCGGAGTTTCCGTGGTTGCCGCTCACCACGCTGAACCCGAAACAGTACGTCGATCATCATCTGCTGTTCCACTTCATGCAGATGCCGTTCGCGGCTTCGTCTGACCCGCGATTGGGCGCGAAGATCGGCACGGTGATTTTCGCGACGATCGGTTTGCTTTCCTGCTACTGGCTGCTCATCTATTTCCGCATTCGTTACGTGCTTGTCTGGCTGGTCGCGCTGCTGGCTTGTTCCGTGCCGTTTATTTTCCGCATGAACATGGCGAAAGCGCCGCCGTTTGCGCTGTTGTATCTCGTCATCGCGATTTGCCTGTTCTTCAAGAAAAAATACTGGCCGCTGTTGCCGCTCGCGCTCATCTTTACGTGGACTTACGACTTGTTTGTGTTGCTGTTGATGGCGACTGTGTTTTGGGTGATCGTGATTGCGTGGACCGAGTTTCGTTTTGAATGGCGCCCATTGGTGTGGGTAATCCTGGGATGCGCGGCGGGCATGGTTATCAACCCGTATTTCCCGGAGAACTTCCACCAGCTTTACGAACACATTCAGATCAAAGTCACGGCCGGCGACTTCAACACGAAAGTCGGAGGAGAGTGGTATCCGTACAGCTCGTGGGAGTTTTTGGGAAACTCGTTGGTGGCGTCCATCGCGATGCTGGTCGGGTACGTGATGTTTGAACCATCCGAACGCCGGCGCGCGCACTATCCGGTGTTTTTTCTCCTGTTTTCGACGGCGTTGATGATCATGACCGCGCGTTGGCGACGAATCGCGGAATACTGGCCGCCGTTTGCGATCATGTTTTCCGCGTTTTCGTTGCAGCCCTGGTTGCAGGGATTTCGTCCGTACCTGACGCGTTTGCCGCCCGACGTTCTCGAGGAGTTAAAACCGTTTCTCGATCGACAGGGAGAAATACACGAGGAGAAAGGCAGCGACTGGCGCGATTGGGCGAAGACGATTGGCGCCGCGATCGTTGCGATAACGCTGGGAATTATTCTCTTCTTCAATCTTCGCCAGGCCGCGGAAGAGATCGGCACCAGCAAGCCTCACGATCATTTCGCGCGCGCCGCCGCCTGGATGCAGGCCAACATTCCGCCGAACGAGTTGATCTTCAATACTGACTGGGACGACTTTCCACGTCTTTTCTACTACGATCCGACGCATCGTTACGTGTCAGGTCTCGATCCGAGTTATCTCTATGACAAGGATCCGAAACTCTCGCGTTTGTACGACAGTATCGGGCAGGGCGAGGAAGAGGATCCCGGACCATTGATTCGCGATCGATTTGGTGCGCGCTACGTTTTTACGGACAACTCGCACCACGAATTTTTCGACCACGCGCGGTTGAGCGGTTGGTTTGACATCATCTATGAGGACCGAGACTGCACAATAATGTATATTCGCGACCAGAAAGAAGTTGAAGAAGAACTTGAGCCGTTGCCATGAAATATAGCTGCCTGTTAGTTCTGATTCTTGCGTTGTTTCTTTTCGGCTGCGGCGGCGGAGCTGCTGACACCAACAGGGCGGCAGTTCCGAGTAGTTCGCCGGAAACGGCTGCCGCTACGCCCACCGGAACGCCGTTGTCGGGTTTCGAGAAGGATCTCCAGTACGTGCGGAACGGTGGCTTTGCATACATTTGGATCTTCTCGCGCAAAGATGGAAAACGGCTCGATAAAGAAGACGGCGCGTTTCTGCGGACCAATGCTCCGCAAGTTGTGGATTGGGTGACAACGGACGAAGGAAAGAAAGTGATCGGCGGGACGAACTTCAACCTCGAAGAAGGAAATCTCGAGATGTTGAAGAAACGTTTTGTGGCGGAGGATTACACGGGCCGCTAGGGTTTCAAAACTACTTTTCCAAACTGGGCGCGACTCTCAATCACCTCATGCGCCTGACGCGCCTCACTCAACGGCAGCACGCGATCCACGATTCCGCGAATCTTGCCCTGTTCGACAAACTTCATCGCCGCCAACAGTTCAGCTTTCGGACCCATGAACGAGCCGAGTATGTTCAGGTGCCGGTAGAAAACCTGTCGCAGATCGGTGCGTGCGTCGAAACCGCTCGTCGCGCCGCACGTGACTAAACGTCCGCCGGTTTTGAGGGAACTGATCGAGCCGGGCCAGGTCGCGGAACCGGTGTGTTCGACGACTACGTCCACGCCTTGGCGTTGAGTGAGTCGTTTGACGTCCTTTGGCCAATCGGCTTGCGTGTAGTTGATGGTCTCGTCCGCGCCGAGTTCCCGTGCATGAGCCAGTTTCTCGTCTGAGCTCGCGGTGGTGATGACACGTGCGCCGCGCAGTTTCGCAATCTGAATCGCGACTGAACCGACTCCGCTACCGGCCGCATGAACCAGCACTGTCTCTCCGGGCTGAACGTTTGCGCGCGTCACGAGCATGTGCCAGGCAGTTACGGTCACTAACGGCAACGCCGCCGCTTCTTCCCACGAGAGCAATTTTGGCTTCGGAATGACATTGACTCCGGGAACCGCGACGAGTTCGGCATAACCGCCGTCGCGCCGGTAGCCGATGATGTCGTACTCGCGGCAGAAATTATCTTTCCCGCCGAGACACGCCTCGCAGTGTCCGCACGAAACACCCGGCTGGACCATCACTTCACCGCCGGCCGCGACCCACGTAACCAACTCGCCGACTTCCCTGACAACACCGGCAACGTCATTCCCGAGAATATGCGGCAACGGAATCTCGATTCCCGGCAATCCCTTCCGTGCCCAGATGTCGAGATGATTCAGCGCACACGCCTTGACCTCGACCAGCACCTCATTCGCACGAATCCGCGGCTCCGCCACGTCCGTGTATTCGAGCACCTCCGGCCCACCATGTTGTCGGAAAACGACGGCTTTCATCGGCTACGCGCCTACGGGTTCGGGTTTGCTCTCCGCCTGTTCGCGCGCGTGGTAGGACGAACGAGTGAGGGGGCTGGATTCGACGTGATGGAAGCCGAGTGACATTCCAATGTCACGCCACTCCGCAAACTCCGCCGGCGTCACGTAGCGTTCGACGGGCAACCGGCGCGCGTGTGGTTGGAGATACTGGCCGATCGTCATGATGTCACAAGACACGGAGCGCAGATCTTTCATCAGCTCGACGACTTCCTCGAACGTTTCGCCAAGCCCGACCATGATTCCGCTCTTCGTCAACATTCCGCGTGCTTCGCGATCGCGGCGCGCGGCGGCGCGTTCGAGCAGTGTCAACGACTGCTGATAAACAGCGTCCGGCCGGACGCGTCGATAGAGTCGCGCGATTGTTTCGGTGTTGTGGTTGAGAACGTCGGGTTGGGCGTCGAGCACAGCGTTCAAAGCCGCTTCGTCGCCGTTGAAATCGGGAATCAGCACTTCGATCTTGCACTGCGGATTCAACGCGCGCACCTGTCGAATCGTCTCGGCCCAATGCGCGGCGCCGCCGTCAGGCAGGTCATCACGATTGACCGACGTGATCACCGCGTGCGCGAGGTTCAAATGCCCGACAGCTTCCGCGACGTGACGCGGTTCCGCCGCGTCGAGCTCGCCGGGTTTTCCTTTTCCAACCGCGCAAAAACCGCAATGCCGCGTGCAGATGTCGCCGCCGAGCATGAACGTCGCCGTTCGGTCAGACCAGCACTCGAAAATGTTCGGACAGCGCGCTTCCTGACAAACTGTGTGCAGATTCAGGCCCTCGATGAGTTCGAGCACCTTGTTCTGGTTTGCCGGATCGCCCAGCCGGATGCGCAGCCATTCCGGCTTCGGCTGGCGCACCTTCTGATTGTTACTGATTACACGTAATTCACGAGCCATTTGCTTTAAACCTTACCACGGACCTACAGAAGTTTCACGAGCAGCTCAGGATCGATGTTGCCGCCCGACACGATCACGCCGACGCGTTTTACGTCAGCCGGAAGTTTTTTGAACATCACTGCCGCAGCCGCCGTCGCGCCGGAAGTTTCGACCAGCAGTTTCATCCGAAACAGCATGAAACGAAGCGTGTCGATGATCTCTTCGTCGGTGACGATCAGCACGTCGTCGGCGACTTTCTGAGTGATGGGAAACGTAAGTCTTCCCGGGATCTGAACGCGAAGTCCGTCGGCGATAGTCGCAGGCGGCGGAATCGTCACGCGTTCGCCTTTCAGCAACGACCGGCGCGTGTCGTCAGCATCGGCGGGTTCGACCGGATAACAACGAATACTCGGATTCACAGCCTTCGCCGCGGTTGCGACGCCGGCAAAAAGCCCACCGCCGCTGCACGGCGCGAGAATGCAGTCGAGATCCGGAACTTCTTCCAACAACTCGAGACCACAAGTCGCCTGGCCCGCGAGGATCATCTCGTCGTCGTACGGTGGGACCATGACGAGTCGATCGCGTTCAGCGAGCTCGAGCGCGAAAGCCTCGCGGTCCTGCGTGTGTCGATCGTAAAAGACGACCTCACCGCCGTATTCTTTCGTTGCCTCGACCTTCGCGCGCGGCGCGTCGGACGGCATCGCGATCAGCGCGCGCACGCCGGCTTCGCGACCCGCGAGCGCCACCGCCTGCGCGTGATTACCCGACGAGAACGCGACGACGCCGCGGCGTTTCTCGTCTTCAGTCAGCGACTGGATCTTGTTCGTCGCGCCGCGAATCTTGAACGCGCCGGCGCGTTGAAAGTTCTCACACTTGAAGAAGACTTCCTTGCCCGCCGCTTCATTGAACTGTCGCGAGGTGATTACCGGAGTGCGATGAATGCGCGACGCGATTCGTTCTCGCGCCGCCTGGATCATTTCGATGTTAAG
The DNA here is from genome assembly GCA_035760365.1 of Pyrinomonadaceae bacterium. Classification (GTDB taxonomy): domain Bacteria; phylum Acidobacteriota; class Blastocatellia; order Pyrinomonadales; family Pyrinomonadaceae; genus PSRF01. The sequence goes on along the minus strand of DASTTB010000037.1, from coordinate 94,611 downwards.
CATAAACAGGTGATGAGCTAAGACTGTATTCAAACACTTCCGCGAAGTGGACCACGATGCGATCTTCGACGTCGCTCAACTTCGTTTCCGAACCCATTAGTTCCTCCATCGAAGTCACAGGTTCACCATCGCAGGCGATTATCAGGTTGAAATAACTAAGATCAGTATTGACGTTGAGCGCGAAACCATGCGTCGTTACCCAGCGCGCGATGTGTACTCCGATCGCCGCAACTTTGCCACGCGCAGTATGTACGCCCGTCAGTCCCTCGATACGAAACGCATCGATCTTGAAATCCGCGAGGGTCCGGATCAAGACCTCTTCCAGGTCGCGAATGTAGCGATGAACGTCTTCACGATGCGGGCTGAGATTGATGATCGGATAGCCGACGACCTGGCCCAAACCGTGATACGTCACTTTGCCGCCGCGATTCGTCTCAAACAGCGTCACGTTTCGTTGCTGTAGTTCTTTTTCGTCGAGAAGAATGGCGGAACTGTCGCCGCGACGGCCGATCGTGAGCGTGTGTGGGTGTTCGAGCAAGAGTAGCGTGTCAGCCTGCGCGCCGTTTTTGACCGCCAGTTCGGTCTGTTTTTGCAACGCGAGCGCCGGCTCGTAGTCCACGAGCCCCAATCTTTGGACCAAAAGCTTTCTTTCCTTCATCATGCAACCAGGCTGTGGACTTTACGCGTCATTCTATCAGCCGCATCGGTCTTTGGTACAATTGGCTCCCCAATCCAGCAGAGGAGAAACACTTTGAAACACATCGCCATAGCTGTGTTGACAGCGATCTTTATCATTCCCGGCAGCGCACTGGGCCAGACTCGGAGTCGGTCGTCCAAACGGCCGACCAGCACGGCCACGACAGCGCAAAAAACGGCGCAGGTTCGCACGCAGGGAGCGACGCGCGTCGCCGAACAGATCAAGCTTTTGACCAGATTTACCTATCTGCTTGGCGGTGTAAACAGCGGTATCGCGCTGGCTGACGAGGACATCCGGCGAAACCAGGCCACGCCTGAACAGATCCAGAAGAATCAGCAAAGTAAACTTACCGTCCGGAATAGCATTCAGGGATTTCGCGAGGGGCTCGACAAGCTGGAGATCGACTTCCGCGCTACTCCCGAACTGCAACCCTATTACATCAAGCTCGCCGGCGTAGCCGCAGGCGCGGCGTCGGCTGAAGAGCAGGCTGCCGCAAATCAGTTTGACGCGGCCGGCAGATCGTTATTGAACGTGATTAATCGACTGACTGACGTGCTGTTGCTTATGAGGTAACGGCCGCGAAGGAACGCGGCCGCGAAGCAACGCGGCCGCGAAGGGAACGCGGGCGCGAAGGAACGCGGCCGCGAAAGCTCAGTCTTGCTGTTTCTTCGGATAGTAACCCTGGCGGGCGCGTACGCGGACGTCCGGACGCGACGGAACAGATACTTGAATGTGCCGAAATTGAGTTGCAGGCGATTCGGAGTCTCCGTAGTACTGAAGCAAATACTGCCCTCTTAACTCGGCTGCAACCTGACGAAAAACTCGCTCGAGATCCTTCTCACCGTCAGGAATAAACGCAGTGCCGCCGGTCGCTTCGGCGATGGCTTCCATGCCCGTTTCCGCGCGCATACTGATCTGGTTCATGCGAACGGAAGGACCACCCGGATTAACCGAGTAAAAGATCGCATCAGCTTTCTGCGCGGCTTGTTTCACTTCGCCGATGGCGATCTGGTGGCGTGACTGAAGCCCGACGCGCAACGCCGCAGGGCTAAGTTGTCCATCCTGACTGGCCTTCGCTTCGTTTGGAGAGACGCTGACGATTCGTTTGCTGTTGTTGTCGTCGCCGTCGGTAATAACGACGATGACGCGGCGATATTGACTGGGCGCCGTTTCGAGATATGTAGCCGCGGCTGTGACCGTATCGTAAAAAGCAGTCGCTACAGAAGTGGTCGCAGGTGGAATAGTCAACATCTTCGCGGTGGCGACTTCCGCCGACGCCAGCGGCTGGACCATCGTCGGTTGCGAAGCGATCGTAAAGATCGCGGCCTGGTCCGCCGGCTTCATCACTTGCTTCAGGAACGCAGCGGCCGCTTGCTGTTGAAAAGCAAAGAAGCCCTTTTGACTTACACTGCTGGAGATGTCGAACAACAACGCGATCGCGAGTGGGACCTGTTCCGGGTCGCCAATGTCGGAGATCTCCTGTCGCTTGCCTTCTTCGATGAGATTGAAGTCGGTCTTAGTCAATCCCTGGACTGCTTGTCCGTCGCGATCGGTAACTGACACAGGGACCATCACCAGATTCGAAGTGGTGCGAATGACGTCGATCACTTCTTTTTCCGGCGGTGTGGGCGTGGGCGTTGGTTTGGCTTTCCACAACGGCGGTGGCGGCGGCAGATCTTTCACGGACTGCGCGTAGACCACGGGCGCACACAGAAAAACGGCCAGCACTCCGAGCAGGAATGCCGGCCGCCAAAGTCTTTTTTCAACCCCCAACATCATCACGACACCTTCGAGCCTTTGTATCATGCCGCCAATATGCGGCGTGAATGTTTGCTTATCCTACCGTTTTTGTGACGGCATGATCCACTCGACTCTTTGGTGCCACGTAGCTCACCCGGAGTTGCACCAGAAGATGAACTCCACGGATCGCCTAGTTTCCTGAACCCGAAGTTCCCGGATTCATCGTCGGCGCCGGGGAAGTGATTCCCTTGTTGACGAGAAGCTTAATCTCGACGCGTCGATTCTGAGCACGGCCCTCACGGGTCTCATTTTCCGCAACCGGATTCATTTCACCGTAGCCATACGGCGTCACGATGCGACGAAGCGGGATGTTGTGGTTTTCAACCAGGTAACGAATCACTGCATCCGCGCGGCGTTGGCTCAACGCACGATTGCGGGCAACTGAACCGGTCGCATCCGCATAACCAGAAACTTCGAGCACGTACGCTTTGGAGTTCATCGCCTTGCTGGCAATGTCGTCCAACGTGGTCTTCGATTCCGGCGAAAGCACCGCACTGCCGGTACGGAAGTTCACCGCGGCAGTTGATTGCGGCGTGTAATCGTCGAGAGCCGAGATGCGCTCGTTGGTTGCGGTTACACCGGCAACAGCGGCATCAGCGGTGGCCTGCGCTGCTTTCGCACCGCCGCGAGCGGCGTTTGAAACGGCAGCGAGTTCATCCAACTGGCCCGACAGGCGTTGCGCGTTGGCTTCGACCTGGCTGAGCTTGGTTTCGGTATCAGAAGCGCGCTCTTCGAGCGGCGCGGCGCGTGATTCAACGGCGCGCGCAACGCGCATGTCTGATTCGTTAAAGCGGATTTTTTCAGCCGCCAATTCGCCCTGGCCATTGCCACGGCCTTCTACTTCGACGTTCAAGCCGCGCAGAATGCTGGTCTGTGCGTAATTAGTGCCACCCCGTAGGAACCCACCTTTTGTCTTCACGCTGGTCCTATCGTCCAGACGCACAACCGTATCCACACCATTCATGTCACGCACGGTGAAGGTATCCGCATCGCGCCGGGTGACCACACCTTTGAGTTTCAGTTTCTGGCCGCTGGTCACGGTTCGTGAGCCGGCGGGGTTGGTTGTATCTTGAGCCAGGATAGTAGGGGAGGCTGAGAAGACTAACAGGCAGGTAGTAAGCACTGCCGGGGCAAACATTTTATGTTTAGTGAATACCATCGATTTATCTCCTTAGAAGCTAAGTAACCAAATCTCGAAGCGCGCCTTCCGCGGCGTTCCTCTGCTAACCGTGGCGAGTTCTCGCGCTCGCCTCCCGCTCGACAAATTTTGCGGATGACAACTCTTAAGACTTCACCGGGAGCAAGTCAATAGACTTCGCTATTCTTCATCGAATCACCACTTTATCGCAATAAGAAGCACGTTGTGAACAGAAAAAGCAGTAACGATCGTTGTGAGATCGTTACTGCTTAGTTGAGAAATTGATGCAAAAATCGCGAAGTTGATCCGCTGTTAAAGCGAAAAGTCGCCCGCTTCCAACTGTTCCTTGACGAATGCGAGGAAGCGTTCGGCATCCGCGCCGTCGATCACGCGATGATCGAAGCTGAGTGCGAAATACGACATCCAGCGAATCGCGAGAAAGTCGTCGCCGTCCGCTGAAGTCATCACCTTGGGGCGTTTTTCGATCTTGCCGACGCCCAGAATCGCGAGTTGTGGCTGGTTGATGATCGGCGTGCCGAATAGACCACCGAACACGCCGGGATTCGTGATTGTGAACGTGCCGCCGGTGACTTCGTCAGGCTTCAACTGCTTGGTCCTGGCCCGATCTGCGAGATCGTTTGCCGCACGGGCCAATCCGGAGATGCTGAGGTCGTCGGCGCGTTTGATAACAGGGACGATCAATCCCCGGTCGAGGGCGACGGCCATGCCGAGGTTGATGTCCTGTTTGTAAATGATCTGATCGCCGCTGACTTGCGCGTTGAAGATCGGAAACTTGCGCAGGCCTTTGTTTATCGCTTCAAAGATGAACGGCATGAACGTCAGCTTGGTCCCGGTACGTTCGTAAAAAGCGTCGCGATGTTGTTCGCGAAGTTTTGCGACGCGCGTCATGTCGATCTCGTAAACGGTCGTGACGTGAGCCGAGGTGCGTCGCGACAGGACCATGTGATCGGCGATCTTCTTGCGCATAACGCTCATCTGTTCGACGCGATCGCCAACCTGCGGTTTTGGAGGCGGCGGAGCGGCGACTTCCGGCGCTTGCGCGACGGGCGCTGGCGCTCGTTCGGGAGCGCGGCGCGGCTCGGTTGTGGTGGGGCCCGATTCGATGAAACTCAATATGTCGTTCTTGGTGACACGGCCGCTCATGCCGGTGCCCTCAAGTTGAGAAATATCGACGCCGTGTTCCTGCGCGATCTTTCGCACGAGCGGACTTGATTTGGTCCGGCGCAGATCCGCGACAGTTGGTTCGGATTTTGTTTCAGCTGGAGGTGGAGCAGGCGCTGCTGCTGGTGCAGGCGCAGGTTCCGGTGCAGCTGGCGGAGGTGCTGTTTCAGCCACGGATGGAACGGATGGAGCGGATCCAGCAGAATTTCCGTCTAGTACGGCGACGACAGTGTTGACCTCAACCGTGTCGCCTTCTTTGAACCGCACTTCCGTCAACGTTCCCGCCGCAGGCGACGGAATCTCAGCGTCGACCTTGTCAGTCGAGATCTCAAACAGCGGCTCGTCGCGATCGACGTGCTCGCCGATCTTCTTTAGCCATTTTGTAATCGTTCCTTCCGCAATGGACTCGCCCATTTGCGGCATCACCACTTCAGTGCTCATTGTTTCTCAACCCTCGATCTCAATAGGCCGCGAGTTTTCGCGCGGCATCAACAACATCTTTGATTTGCGGCAGGTAATAGTCTTCCAGCGGCGGCGAATACGGCACCGGCGTGTCGATCGACGCCAGGCGAATCACCGGCGCGTCGAGCCACTCAAACGCTTCTTCCGCGAGAATTGCAGCGATTTCGCCGCCGATACCGCCCGTTCGCGACGCCTCGTGCAGCACGATCGCTTTGTTCGTTTTCTTAACACTGTCGAGAATGCCCGGCCGATCGAGCGGCGCCAAAGTTCTCAAGTCGATCACTTCGACGTCGAGACCTTCTTTCTCGAGCTCTTCCGCGGCGTCGAGTGCAGTCAAAACCATCGCGCCGAACGTGATAATCGAGAGATCGCGTCCGGTACGCGCGACGCGCGACTTTCCGATCTCGACGATGTAATCATCCGACGGCAACTCTTCACGCAAACGCGGCAAGCGGTAGAGTTTCTTGTGTTCGAAGAAGATCACCGGATCGGGATCGCGAATCGCGGCTTTGATCAATCCCTTCGCGTCGTACGCGGTCGATGGTTCGACCATCTTCAGTCCCGCCGTGTTGAGAAAAAACGCCTCCGCGTTCAACGAATGAAAGGGACCAGAGCGAACTCCCGAGCCGCATGGACCACGAAAGACAACCGGCAGTCCCGCGCCCCAGCGATAACGACATTTCGCGGCGTAGTTCGTAAGTAGATCGAAGCCGGCCGAGATGAAATCGATGAACTGAAACTCCGCCACCGGACGCATTCCCATCAGCGCAGCGCCACACGCCGCGCCGACGATCGCGCCTTCGGAAATCGGCGTGTCGATCACGCGCTCTTTGCCGTATTCATCGATCAAACCGTCGGTGACTTTGAACGCGCCGCCGTACGCGCCGACGTCTTCGCCGATCACGAAAACGTCCCTGTCGCGTTCCATCTCTTCCCAAATTCCCTGGCGGATGGCTTCGACGAGTGTGGCCTGCCCTCCGCGTTCAGGCCGTGCTGATTTGTGTTCTTTTTTGACTGCTGTTGACATTACGCCTCCAAAACTCCGGGCCGGAACGCCGGCGGGACGATGTCGTTGTCGAAGACTCCATACGCCGCCTTCTCGCCTTCAGGCAGTGGTGAAGACTCGGCCCAGGCACAGTCTTCGTCGATTTCGGTGAGAACGCCCGCGACGATCTCGTCGAGCTTCTCTTTCGTCGCGAGGTTGCACTCGAGCAGGTAACGCTCGTAACGATCGATGGGATCGTTGTGCGTTTCCCACCACTCGACCTCGCCTGCCGCAACGTAACGTTGATCGTCGTGCTCGGCGTGACCTTTGCGGCGATAAGTCTTCGCCTCGATCAACACCGCGCCACCGCCACCGCGCGCATAATCAGCGGCCTGTTTCGTCACTTCATAACAAGCGACGACGTCGTTTCCATCCACTACGTGCGCGGGGATGCCGTAGCCCGCTGCTTTCTCGGCGAGATCTTTCACGGCGGTTTGAAGACTGGTCGGCGTCGAGTAGGCGTAGTGATTGTGTTCGGCCATGATGATCAACGGCAGACGTTGAACAGCAGCGAAGTTGAGTCCTTCATGAAACGCGCCAGTGCTCATTCCGCCGTCGCCGATGTAGGCGATGCCGACGAAGTTCTTGCCTTTCATACGCGCGCCGAGCAGGATGCCCGTCATCACCGGAATCATGTCGCCAAGATGCGAGATCGGACCGATGAATCCCTTTTGCAGGTCGCCGAAATGGATGTTGAGATCCTTGCCGCCTGATGGACCAAGCGCCTTCGCCATGTACTGCGCGAAGATGTCGCGCGGGCGAATGCCTTTGACCAGCACCGCACCGAGATCGCGAATCAACGGCGTGATGAAGTCTTCGGGTTGCAGAGCATAAGCACTACCGACCGCGGTTGCTTCCTGGCCCAATGAACGAAAAACGCCGCCGACGACTTTCGTCTGTCGATAAAGATTAACCAGACGTTCTTCGACGAGGCGTGTCAGTTTTAAGTAACGATAAAGTTCGAGATGCTGCTCGGGCTTCAGCGAAGTCTCGGTGGCGCAGCTCAGCGGCTGGCCTTCGACGAATTCGCGTGGCGCGTATTGTGTGCTGATTGGCATTTTAGATATGTACCGCCAGTTCGTGAACTCCCTCGGCCGCTTCCATCACCGCTTCCGAGATCGTCGGATGCGCGTGCATCGTTCGGCCCAACTCATCGGCGGTTGATTCGAGCTGCATCGCCACGCACGCTTCGGCGATCAACTCAGTCGCGTGTGGACCGATGATGTGTACGCCGACAATCTCATCGTACTTCTTCTCGCTGACGATCTTTACGAAGCCCTCTTCTTCGCCGATGATGCGGGCTTTGCCGGAAGCTGAGAACGGAAACTTCCCGACCTTCACGTCGTAACCCTGCTCTTTCGCTTTGGCTTCAGTCAGTCCGACAGAAGCGACTTCCGGATCGCAGTAAGTGCAGTTCGGGACGAGACGCAGATTGATCGGCCGCACGTCTTTCTTTCGGGCCAGATGCTCGACCGCGACGATGCCTTCTTTCGACGCAAGGTGCGCCAGCAAAGGCGTCGGAACAACGTCGCCGATCGCATAAACGCCCTTTTCGCCGGTCTGCTGAAACTCGTCGACCTGAATAAAACCTTTTTCGACTTTGATCTTCGTGCCTTCGAGACCAAGCCCTTGCGTGTACGGCATACGTCCGACGGCAACGAGCAACATTTCGGCCTCGAGACTGACCGCTTCGCCCTTCGACGTCTTACCCGTGACGCGCACGCCCGTTTCAGTGGTCTCCAACTTCTCGAGCTTCGTGTCGACCTGCGACTTGATTCCGCGTTTACGAAAACTCCGTTCCAGCTCTTTCGAGACTTCCTCGTCTTCGAGCGGTACGAGTCGCGGCAACAACTCGACGATCGTCGTCTCGGCGCCAAACCGCGAGTACACGGAAGCAAACTCGACACCAACCGCGCCCGCGCCCATCACGATCAGCGACTTCGGAACTTCTTTCAGTTCGAGAATGTGATCACTGTTGACGACGTGCTTGCCGTCAGTATCGAAGCCTGGAATCGGCCTGACAACAGAGCCGGTCGCGATGATGATGTTCTTCGTTTCGATCGTCTGTTTCTTTCCCTCGGCGTCGGTGACTTCAACCTTGCCGGGCAACGCGAGGCGGCCCGTGCCTTTAAAGACCGTCACCTTGTTCTTCTTCATCAGATACTCGATGCCCTTCGAGTTCTTCAGCACGACCTTGTCTTTTCTCTTCTGAACGTCGGCAAAGGCGAGCTGGATCCCGGTAGCCTGCACGCCAAAGTCGGCCGCGTGCTGCATCTGTTCGTACACATGGGCCGACATCAGCATCTGTTTGGTGGGAATGCAGCCGCGCAGGGTGCACGTCCCGCCGAGCCGATTATCTTTTTCAACGATAGCTGCCTTGAGACCCAACTGACCGGCGCGAATCGCGGCCACATAACCGCCTGGTCCACTGCCGATAATCGTTACATCAAACTGTTCATTGGCCAATTGTCGGATTTCCTCTCATAGAACTGTAATGAAGACTTTTACGAAATTCGGAAACACAGATTGAACCATAAAAGGAGACGAAAAAAAACCGGGCGTGCTGCCGAAACAGCACGCCCGATTGAGAACTCGCTTCCAGTCTGTAATTAGAACTCGAAGCGGGCGGCAAACTGCACCTGACGCTCGCGGAACAACGTGCTGTCCGCGCCGGTCGTGGTGGCAAATGGCGCATTGAAGTTCAGGTTTGCACCGGAGATGTTGTAGATGGTGCCCTGAACGGTCGTGACCTGAGTGCGGTTGAAAATATTGAAGCCCTCAACCAGGAACTCGAGCCGCGTGCCTTCGGTGATAGCGAACCGGCGCGAAAGGCGCATGTCCACGTACCAAATGTTGGGCTGCTTGAAGAAGTTGCGCGGTACCAGCGCGAAGCGATTCGCACCGCCCGAACCGTTTGCACCGCCGCCCGGGGTGGAACCGCTCAGACCGAAGCTCGCCGGCGAAATGCTGCCGCCGATGTTGCCGGTAAAGCGGGCGCCCGAGAACGCGTTCAGGATCGGAGCGAGCGTCCAGCCGTTGAAGATGTGCTTCATTGCGCCGTCGTTAAACGGATTCGGGCTATACACAATGCTGGTAACGAACTTCTGACGACGATCGAAGTTGGACAAGCCATCTTCGCCCGACTGATCGAAAGCGTTGAACGGCAGGTTGTTGGACGTAAACGTCACCGACGCCTGACCGTTGTCAGAGGCTCGCGAGAGCGTGTAGTTGGTTTGGAACTGCAAGCCGTCCGTCAAACGACGATTAGCCTGGAGCACGAGTGCGTGATACTTCGAGTAGACGTCGCTGCGGATCTCGGTGATCTGCGCGAACGCGGTGTTCGGACGCGGACCGACGAAGATCGGCGTCACGTAACTCTGACCGCCGAACGGTCCACCCACCACGTTCAACGTCACGAATCGCGACGGCGCCGGCAGGTTGGTGTCGACGAAGTTCGGCAACGAGTTGCCGAAGCTGCCGAGATACGAAGCCGACACAACCGTGTTTCTCGCAATTTCACGCTCGAAGATGGCATCCCACTGGTGAATCTGCGGAAGTTGGAAGTCGTCGTCGAAGTATTGCACGGCACCGACTGGCGGATTCGAAGCAGGCAGCAGGTTCGGGTAGATGGGAAGCAGCCCGCAGGTGTCGGCTGACGTACAGCCAACCGGCAGGTTCGTCGCGCTGGCGGCGAACTGGCGTTGACCGCGGTCGGTTCCAACGCCCGTGTTGACGAGCGAGTTGTAAACGGTCGAGTTGATCACGCGACCGTAGTAGAGGCCCCAGCCGCCACGAAGACTGGTCTTGCCGTCGCCGGTCAGGTCGTAAGCAAAACCGATGCGTGGTCCAAAGTTGTTGCGATCGTCAACTTTGTTGTCGGTCTGCGGCAATGCGGGGTTGACATTAATCGGATCAGGATTGAGTTGATATTCGTAGCGCAGGCCGAGGTTCAAAGTGAATCGCGGCGTGACGCGCCAGTCGTCCTGGATGAAGTAGTTGAAGTCCGTGGTCTTCATCGTCAGACCCAACACGCCGAAGCCCTGCGTGAAGCTGCCGGCGTAGCACTTACCGGCGCGACGGGTGGAACCGAAGCAGAGTCCGAGGTTGCCGTTTGGCGTATTCGACAAATTTCGAATCGCGCCGTTGGTTTGGAAGTTGGTGTAGTCGACGATGAAATCCGGCAAGCCGTTCGCGCCGGAGTAGCTGAACTCGCCACCGATGAAGCGAAGATTGTTGATGTCGTCCTTGACGAAGTTGATGTCGCCACCGAACTTGACCGTGTGATTGCCCGACGTCATGGTGACAGTGTCGGCAAACTGCCAGCGACGCTCATCCGGAAACGCCGCGCGGTCGAGAAATTCCGGCATACCGAACGAGAAACCGTTCTGGATGAAGGTCTGCGGCGAACGTCCGCCTGGAGCGTTGGTCGGTTCACCCGGCAACGGTGGTTGGCTGAACTGAGTTTCGTTGTCGCGTCCCCACTGCATACGGAACTCGTTGAGCAGCGTCGGCGTCAACGTCGAAGCGAGCTTGACGTTGACCGCATCGATTTCGACGAAGTCGTCGCCGAAGTTGTCGCGAGCGCGAGTGTTGGTCGCTTGTGTTTGCACGCCGGCCGGTGATTCCCAGCGCAGGCGGTTGTAGCTGACGGTCAGCGTGTTCTTGTCGTTGATGTTCCAGTCAACCTTCGGCAGGAACAGTTTCTGATCGCCGGTGCGCTCCAATGGGCCTGACAGGCTGCTCAGGAAGCTGAGCGCGTTGTCGATCTGCGTGCCGGTCAAACCACGAGCGATAAGACCAGTGCGGGTCGCATTCGACAGGTTCAGGAACGTGTTGCTGGAGAAGATCGAGAGACCAGGGAAGTTACGTTTCTGCTGATCGTAGCTGAAGAAGAAGAACGCTTTGTCTCTGACGATTGGTCCGCCGATGGTGCCGCCGAACTGGTGACGCACGTCCTTCGGTTTGAAACCGACCGGCGTGAAGACGCCGTTGATCAATTCCGTGCGAGTTGCGAGCGGGTTACGAGCACCCCACTTGTTGTTGCGCTGGTAGTAGAAAACACCGCCGTGAAACTCGTTGGTGCCGCTCTTCGTGATGGCGTTAACCACGCCGCCCGCCGAACGACCGTACTCAGCCGAGTAGCTCGACGTGTTCACCTGAAACTCGCGAATCGCAGCCTGGCTGATCGAGTAGCTGATGCGCGTGCGGCCGCGTTCTTCGGCGAAGAACGCCTGGTTGTTGTCGCCGCCGTCGATGGTGTTGTTGTTGAGCAGTCCCGAGATGCCGCGGAAGCTGATCAAACCAAACGTGCCGTCGGGAACCGCGCCGGGCGTGAGCAGGGCGAAGTTGGACCAGCGACGACCGTTAATCGGCAGTTCGTTGATCGACGTTTGGTTGACGTTTGTTGAAAAGTCTTGTTGCGTAGTGTTGATGACGGGCGCTTCAGCGCTGACGTCCACCGTGCCGGTCACTGGGCCAACTGACAAAGCGACCTCGAGGTTCGTTTCGCGGCCGACTTCGACGACCACGTTCTCCTGAGTGATTTGACTGAAGCCCGACGAATTGACAGTGACTGCGTAGCGGCCGGGTTGCAGGTTCGCAACCTTGAAGCGTCCGCTGTCGTCAGTGGTGGCAGTATCCTCTTTATTTGTATCGACGTTCTTCACGGTCACCGCAGCGCCGGGAACAACCTCTTTGTTCGGATTACTAACTACGCCGCCTATTGCGCCGGTGGTCGTAGATTGCGCCGCCGCAATTGAGCTGAGACCAAGAAGCAACAAGCATAGTAAAGAAAGCTTGATTATTTTCGACATACTGGGGAACTCCTTAGGCAATGGTTAACGTTAAACGCGCCTCAGCCTCGCGGGCCGCGCCGTGGTTTTCTGACCAAAGTTTTGAGTGAACCTGAAATCAAATTTCAGAGGATTCGACGAATGGCGAACGCAATTAAGACGCGACTTCTCTATCACGCCTACCTCGCTTTTCGCAAGGCTAAGTTACGACTGAAGCTATTAAATCTTTCTGACGCATTTTGTGTCGACAAACGCGAGGCCAAGGGGGCCGTTTAAGAGCAATTCAAATTCGCAATAGCTGTGCCGAATGACGGCTGCCGAAAATCCTCCGAACAAAGCGAACCATCCCAATTACTTAACTTTAAGCAGCAGGCTCGCTGCTGCTTAAGCTAAGCACAAGATTTTGGATTTCATCGGAAAATCAGGACGCGTGATTAAACGCGCTCGACGATCATCGCGATGCCCTGACCGCCACCGATACACGCAGTCGCCAATCCATAACGTCCGCCACGCCGGTGAAGCTCGTGCAACAACGTCAGGATCAAACGAGTGCCCGTCGCTCCCAACGGGTGACCCAAAGCGATCGCGCCGCCGTTGACGTTAGTCCGACTGCGATCGAGACCGAGTTCTTTTTCCACAGCCAGGTACTGCGCCGCGAATGCTTCGTTGACTTCAACGAGATCGATGTCATTCAACGACAATCCCGCTTTCTGCAACGCCGCGCGACTCGCAGGAACAGGACCGATGCCCATGATCTCCGGTTCAACGCCGGCATACGCCCAACTCACGATACGACCCAACGGTTTCAGATCGCGTTGTTTCACAAACTCCTCACCTGCGATCACGAGCGCGGCTGCACCGTCGACGATTCCCGACGCATTTCCAGCTGTGACAAATCCATCTTTCGCAAACGCAGGTTTCAACTTCGCCAGTATTTCAAGCGTCGTTTCCGGACGCGGATGATCGTCGTGTTCGACGAGGGACGTTCCCTTGCGCGATTTGACTTCAACCGGAACGATCTCTTCCGCGAGATACCCGGCATCGAGCGCTCGTTTTGCTTCCTGTTGTGAACGCAGCGCGTACTGGTCCTGCTCTTCACGCGAGACTTCAAACTTGCGCGCGAGATTTTCTGCCGTGCCCGCCATCGGCGTGTTGCAGTAAGTATCGAGCAACGCGACCATCAAACTGTCTTCGAGTTTTCCCTGGCCCAACGCAAAACCGGAACGCGCGCCGCGAATCACGTGCGGTGCCTGCGACATCGATTCCATGCCGCCGACCAAACAAGTTTTGGCTTCGTCGAGCTGGATCATGTGCGCGCCGGAGACGATTGACTGAATGCCGCTGCCGCAAAGTCGATTAACAGTCAGCGCCGGCCGTTCGAAAGGCACGCCGGCTTTCAGCGCGACGTGACGCGCGCCGTAGATCGCGTCGCCCGACGTTTGCAACGCGTTGCCAATCACCGTGTGATCGATCTCGTCAGGCTTGACGCCCGTGGTTTCCAGCGCGCCGCGCGCCGCGATAGCGCCCAGATCGATTGCCGATATGTCCTTCAGCACTCCGACGTATTCGCCCATCGGCGTGCGCTTGCCACCAAGAATGAAGACTTCCTTGCTCATCGTAGACATCCCCTCTTACAAATTCCGCCACGAGAAAAACCTGAAAGGCTAGCAGAACGGGATATGCCGGTCAATTTCGCGTGTGGTATTCTCGTTGCCAGTTCCGACTCCCTGAGCTTTTCCAATCTCGTCGCCCGGAGAACCTCAATGAACACTCAAATCAAAGCCTTTACTCCCCGGTTTCTGGTACTCCTATCTTTGGCCGTAGTTCTTCTCGCCTCGATCACGCCCGCGCACGCGCAGGACAAGGTGCAGGACAAAGATCGCGATCGTGGCCAGATCATGTTGCGGCGAATCAAAGACAAGCTCAAAAGTCACTATTACGATCCAAAGTTCCGCGGCATGGACCTCGACGCGCGGTTCAAGGTCGCTGAAGACAAGATCAAGACGGCCACTTCCGTCGGACAGATCTTTGGCACCATTGCCCAAACGCTGATCGACCTGGACGACTCGCACACGTTCTTCCTGCCGCCCGCGCGTGCTTACACGAACGACTATGGTTGGACCATGCAGATCGTCGGCGATCGTTGCTTTGTTTCCACCGTCGATAAAGGCAGCGACGCGGAGACCAAGGGTGTAAAGCCCGGCGATGAAGTTCTCGAGGCAGGCGGTCATAACCTCGATCGAACCAACCTGTGGAAGTTTCAGTACCTGTACAACGCTCTACGTCCGCAGCCGTTCATACGTGTCACCCTCAAGAGCCCGAACGGCGAGTCGCGCGAGTTGGAGTTAATGGCGAAGCGTAAGAATGGCAAGCGAATAACGGATCTGACGAACTACAACGAGTGGATGGACATCGTCAGAAAGTCAGAAAGAGAAGCTGATCTCGGGCGCGATCGTTTCGCGTCGTATGGCGATCAACTGCTGATCTGGAAGATGAATGAGTTTGACCTGACCGACTCGCAGGTTGATGACGCGATGGGCCGCGTACACGAATATCAGACGCTGATCCTGGATCTGCGTGGCAACGGAGGCGGTTGGGTCACTACGATCAAGCGAATGATCGGCAACCTTTTCGATCGCGACATAAAAATCGGCGACGAAGTATCGCGCAAGGAAACGAAACCGGAGATCGCGAAATCGCGCGGCGACAAAGCATTCAAAGGCAAGTTGATAATCCTCGTCGACAGTCGATCGGCGTCGGCGTCGGAAGTTCTCGCGCGAGTGGTTCAGCTTGAGAAACGCGGCACGATCATCGGCGACCAAACAGCCGGCGCGGTGATGACGTCACGGCAGTACAGCGATGAAGTTGGACTCGACGTCGTTGTTTTCTACGGCGTCAGTATCACCGTCTCGGATTTGATCATGTCTGACGGGAAGAGTTTGGAACACAACGGCGTGACGCCCGATGACGTTCGCTTGCCGACGGCGGAAGATCTCGCTGCTGGTCGCGACACTGTGATGTCGTACGCAGCGTCGCTGGCCGGCGTGAAACTCGATCCGGTTGAAGCCGGGAAGTTGTTTCCGATCGAGATAAAGCTGAAGCCGTAACTAGCCGGTGAAGCGATGTTGCTGCAAGTAACGATGCAGTAGTTCTTCGAGAAAACCTTCGTAGGTGAACTTCTCGAGGTCGTAAGTGGGGCGAATCTTGTAGAGGATCGGCAGCGAAACTCGCCACGCCATCCATTGGCGCGGCACGTCGCCGAGATCCCAACGACGGCGCAGGAAAGTCTCGACGACCTGAATCTCAGCTTCGGTGAGGGCGTTTACGTTTGCGGTGAAGTCGACGGGTTTGAAAGATCGACGAAGCGCGGGATCGCTCACGGGTGACGCGAACACCTGCGAGAACTCGGGCGCCTCAGCTTCTCTTTCTCGAACGACAACCGTTCCGGCGACCATGTCGCCGACGCGTTGATCGCGATTCGTCGAGAAGACCGAAATCAGACCAATCGAATAGAACGGCGCGGGCATCATGTCGAGACTGCGGAGCAGGTTGCGCACCGACGCTTCCCAAAACGTGATGGGCCGTCCGTCTTCACGAATCACGCGCAGTTTCAGCCAGCGCTTGCCCGGCGTTTGTCCGCTCCAAAGCCACTCGAAGAATGCGAAGTAACCTGAAAGCACTAGGAACAACAGGATGATCATCACGGCGTAGACCCACTTCGGCGCCGATTGGATCACGTTCTGGACCGCGCTGAAGTCTGCGATGACGTACGAGGCGAGAGCGATGAGTCCGAGCGTGAAGGCCTGAATCGAGTGGTCGACGGCGCAGGCGAGAAAGCGGTTTCCGATTGACGCGAGCGCGAAGTGCAACGGCACGCGCTCAGGCGTTTCGATGACCAGAGTGTCTTCGCTTGTAGCTACGGCCGACATCCGTTTTTATTCGCCCCTGATTCGGCAAAATTTGCGTTTTCCAACCTGGATCAAATGAGTATCACCACCAAGATCAAGTTGGAAGTCAGTTTGCGAGTGTCGTTCGCCGTCAACGGATACACCGCCTTGTTCGATCAGCCGTCGTGCCTCTGCCATTGACGCAGCAAGCCCGAGTTCCACCAGCAGACGCGGGAGCTTCCACGGTCCGGCAGACAATGTTCGCTCTTCGATATCGTCCGGTGTTTGTTTGCCGCGAAACAGCGCGTTGAAATCTTCTTCGGCTTTATTTGCTTCAGCCTGTGAATAGAAATCCGCAACGAGCCGCTTGGCGAGGTCGGCTTTGATGTCGCGCGGATTGCGCTCGCTGGCGCGCAACGACGCGATCTCGGTTGGCGAGAGATCGGTGCAGAGTTCGTAGTAGCGCCACATCAGATCGTCGGTGATCGACATGACCTTGCCGAAGATCTCCTGCGGCGGTTCGTTGATTCCGATGTAATTACCGAGACTCTTCGACATCTTCTGCACGCCGTCGGTTCCTTCCAACAACGGCATGATCGCCGCGACCTGCGATTCCTGTCCGTACTCGCGTTGCAGGTTACGGCCCATCAGCAAGTTGAACTTCTGATCCGTGCCGCCGAGCTCGACGTCGGCTTCCAAAGCAACGGAGTCGTAAGCCATCACCAGCGGATACATCACTTCGTGCAGCGCGAGCGGGCGATTCGCTTCGAGTCGTTGTTGAAAATCGTCGCGTTCGAGAATCTGCCGGACGGTAACGTGCGAAGACAGACGCAGGAATCCGGCGGAACCGAGCGTGTCCATCCAGCGCGAGTTGAAGTCGATGACGGTCTTTTCCGGATCGAGCAACTTGAAGATCTGTTGCTTGTAAGTTTCGGCGTTGGCGTTGATCTCTTCGCGCGTGAGTTGCGGGCGCGTGGTGTTCTTTCCCGACGGATCGCCGATCATGCCGGTGAAATCGCCGATGAGAAAGATCGCCGTGTGGCCCAGTTCCTGAAACGCGCGGAGTTTGCGGATCACGACGGTGTGACCGAGATGAATATCGGGCGCCGTGGGATCCGCGCCGAGTTTTACGCGCAACGGTTTTCCCGTCGCGGCTGAGCGTTCGAGTTTCGCGCGCAGCTCGGATTCGCGAATGATCTCGGTCGTGCCTTTTGCGAGGTATGAAAGCTGTTCGTCTATCGTCATCTTTACTTGAGTTGGCCGACCACGGTGGCGACTGCCTCCGGATAGAGTATGTGTTCCTGCTCAAGAATTCGAGCAGAAAGTTTTTCTACCGTGTCGCCTTCGAGGACCGGAACCGTGCGCTGCGCGATTATCGGGCCGCCGTCGAGCGTGTTGTCGACGAAGTGGACCGTGCAGCCGCTGACCTTAACACCGTGTTCGAGCGCCTGGCGCTGCGCGTCGAGCCCGGGAAACGACGGCAAGAGACTCGGATGAATGTTGAGGATGCGCGAACTGAACGAGTCGACGAAATAGGGCGACAGGACACGCATGTAGCCGGCGAGACAGATTAGATCCACGCGTTCGTCGCGCAGGACGGAAACGATCTCCTGTTCATGCTCCTGGCGTTTGCGGCCCCGCTTTTCCACCGCGAGTGTTTTGATTCCGCGCTCGCGGGCGATCGCGAGACCGGGCGCGCCGGCTTGATCGCTGATCACGATCGCGATCTCGGTGTTGGGAATCTTTCCGTCGCGGATGGCGTCGGCGAGCGCAACCATGTTTGACCCGCGGCCCGAGATGAGTATCGCGATCCGTGTAGTCATCACTCGATCGTGACCGTTTGATCGCCTGTGACGACTTCGCCGATCTCGTAACACGGATTAACGGAATTTTTGATCAACGCGGCGTTTTCTTTTGAACAAACGATCACCATTCCGACGCCCATGTTGAACGTGCGATACATCTCGCTTTCGGAGACGTTTCCGAGTTCGCGAAACAGATCGAATACCGGCAGCACGGGCCATGAGCCTTTGCGGATCTTGACGGCTGTGCCTTCAGGAAGAATGCGTGGGATGTTGTCGGTCAATCCGCCGCCGGTGATGTGGGCGAGACCTTTGATCGTTCCGGTGTCGAGCAGCGCATCGAGTGGTTTGAGATAACTGAGGTGCGGTAGCAACAACGCTTCGGCTGCGGTGAGATCCATGCCGGGTAAACGCGTGTCCGGTTGATAACCCGCGACGTCGAAAAACAGTTTACGGGCGAGTGAATAACCGTTTGTGTGCAATCCGGCGGAAGGCATTGCGAGCAAGACGTCACCCGGACCGATCGTCTTTCCATCGATGATCTTCGCGCGATCGACAATGCCGACGATGAAACCGGCGATATCGTATTCACCTTCCTGGTAGAAGCCCGGCATCTCGGCAGTCTCGCCGCCGAGGAGCACGCAACCATTCTCGCGACAACCGTTCGCAACTCCCTCGACGATGCCGGCGACGACGTCGGGCGATAACTTTCCGGTCGCGATGTAATCGAGAAAGAAAAGCGGGCGCGCGCCCTGGACCAGTATGTCGTTCACGCAGTGATTCACGAGATCGCGGCCGACCGTGTTGTGAACGCCGGTAGCGAAAGCGATCTTGAGCTTGGTTCCCACGCCATCGGCTGACGCAACCAGCACAGGCTGCGTCATGTTCGGAAAAGCACCGTCGAACATGCCGCCAAAGCTTCCGATTTCGGAAAGCGTGCGTTGGTTGAACGTCGTGCGCGCGAGCTCTTTGATTCGGTCGGTGGCTCGCGTTGCCGCGTCGATGTCGACGCCTGAGTCAGCGTATGAAATGGGTTTAGTCATTATTTTAAATTCGAATTTCGAAGTTCGAATTTCGAAATTACTTCTTCGTTCGTGGTGGCGGACCAAAGTCGCCGTAGGCAATGAAACCGGAGCGCGACGAGTCGTCTTTCTGGGCTGTACGGCCGGTCCATAGATCGCCACCCGCTTCTTTTGCCGCCTTGATTGCGACGTCGCTTTGTTTGCCGCGCGTCGTGAGCGTGATCTCGCCATGAAGGTCCGTGCGATAAAGTTTCATGGCCGGATTGAGAGCGCGCAGACGGTCTAACACTGATTGCGCCGGATGTCCATAACGATTCCATGCGCCGCATGAAACGATTGCGATCTCGGGCTTCACACGATCGAGAAAATCTTTCGACGTTGCGTATTTCGATCCGTGATGTCCAACTTTCAACACTTGGGCTTCGACATTGAGATCCTTTGTGAGTAAGGTGTGCTCAGTTTGACTCTCAGCATCCGCGGCGAGCAACATCGAAAAGTATCCATAGTCTAAACGCGCGACGATCGAATTGGCGTTTGGTTCGTTGCCGCCGCTCTTCATCTGTTCTTTAGTGAAGAACGGTTCTGACGGCGCGAGTATGGTCAACAATGCACCGCCGCCGAGATCGTATTTCGTTCCCGGTTGCGCCTGCTGATATTGAGCGCCGCTCGTACTCAGGGCAGCTTTGTAATCATCGTAAAACTTCGTAATCGAAGGAGGTGTTTTCGTCGCGGGCTTCTTCGTGACGGCGGGCTTTTGTGGCTTCAGCTCGGGCGGCACACTCGGCTGCTGACCGTTATCGATCACGTTCAGCACTTTTACTGCTTTCAGAACCTCAGCGGCGCCGCCGATGTGATCGGGATGCGGATGAGTGGCGATGAAGTAGTCGAGCTGCTGAATGTTGTTGCGCTTCAGTGCGTCAACGACAGCTTTGCCTCGGCTCGTGTCGCCCGCGTCGATCAGGATATGTTTTCCGGTTGGCGAGGAGATCAGGATCGAATCGCCGTTGACTGGACCGACATCCAGAATGCGAACGATAAGCTCGCCTCCCGATGCCGGCGGCGGCTGCGTTTGCAGCCACGGACGAACCCACTTGAAATATGCGAAAACGCCGCCAAGGACGACGGCTAACAGCACTGCAACTGCGCAACCACAGCCTCGCCTAACTCGTCCCACTCAAAACCTCAAGAATCAATTTTCCGCGACCACTTCATGATCGCGTTCCCACATCGTCTCGGCTTCTCTCGTGATCTGCGTCGGATACTTTCCATTCCAACAGGCGACGCACGACGAATCGGCGCTAATCCCTGTCGCGGCGATCATTCCTTCAAGCGACAGGTAACCGAGCGAATCAGCCTCGATGAACTTGCGTATCTCTTCAACCGACATGTTCGCCGCAATCAGTTCCGACTTATCCGGCGTGTCGACGCCGTAGTAACACGGACTGATCGTCGGTGGACAACTGATCCGCACGTGTACTTCGCTCGCCCCCGCTTCACGAACCATGCGCACGATCTTTTTCGACGTCGTACCGCGAACGATCGAATCGTCAATCAAAACCACGCGCCTGCCTTTGATCAGATCCTTCACCGGGTTCAACTTGATGCGCACGCCAAACGAACGAATCGACTGTCGCGGCTCGATGAACGTGCGGCCGACGTAGTGATTGCGAACCAGTCCAAAACGAAAACTCAAACCACTTTCCGCGGAGTAGCCAATCGAGGCGGCAACACCCGAATCCGGCACTGGAACGACGATGTCAGCATCGGCTGGTTGTTCGACCGCAAGCCGGCGTCCCATTTTGTGACGCGATTCGTTGATCGATCTGCCGTAAATCAACGAATCGGGTCGCGCGAAGTAAACGTGTTCGAACAAACACATCGAATGCTGACGTTCCGGCAACGGATGCGACGATCGCAAACCGTCGCGATCGATCACGATCATCTCGCCCGGTTCGATGTCGCGAATGTATTGCGCATCGATCAGATCAAACGCGCACGTTTCCGACGCGACTACCCACGCATCGCCGAGTCGTCCGAGTGCAAGGGGACGAAAACCGCGGCTGTCGCGAATCGCGATCAGTTCCGACGGCGTCAGAAACAACATCGAAAACGCGCCCTCCGTCTCACGCAGCACTTCCGGAATCGCCTCGCGTATCGTCGAACGCGAACGCGCCACGCCGTGCAGCACGACTTCAGTATCGGAAGTCGACGAAAAGATCGCGCCTTCGCGTTCGAGTCGTTCTCGTTCTTCGCGCGCGAACGGAAGATTGCCGTTGTGACAGATGGCGATCGGTCCGTGTTGGCACTTCACCAGAAACGGTTGCGCTTCCAGAATCGAAACTTCACCCGCCGTCGAATAGCGCACGTGGCCGATCGCGCTCGAGCCGCGCAGGCGGTCGAGATGCGTTTGGTTGAACGCTTCAGACACGTGTCCCATCTCGCGTTCCTGCCGCAGTTCGGCGCCGTCAGAAGCGACGATGCCGCACGATTCCTGCCCCCGATGCTGCAAGGCGTACAAACCCAGGTAAGTCAGGCGGGCGGCTTCCGGATGGCCATAAATCCCGAAGACGCCACACTCTTCACGCAACTTGCTAATTTGAATTTCCGTCAAATGAGTTGTCCTAACTCTGTGTTTGTGGTTGAAATTTTTCCAACTATACACAAAACTAACCACCGATGCCGAATTCTATGATGCGAAGTTACTCGTTGACGTTTTTCTTTTCTCTGATGCTGGCCGTGAGCCTGTCTGCAACGGCCGGCCAACAAAACGGCCACAAGAATCGTAGGTCGTTAAGCGCGCCGCAATTGTATGCCAGGCATTGCGCGTCGTGTCATGGAAACGACGGCAAGTCGAAAACGTCGAAAGGCAAATTCAGTCACGCGCGCGACCTAACCGACGTCGCGTGGCACGACGACGTCACCGACGAACGCCTCTTCAATTCGATCATGAATGGCCGAAACGTGCGCGGTAACATGCCCGCGTTCAGCGACAAGTTGAACGAAAAACAAGTAGACGCGCTTGTAAGTTACGTTCGCAAATTCAAAGGCTAACTAGTGAGACCTCCTTTCACAGTTCGTGGCGCTGTCATCATCGCGTTGCAGGTGGGACTGATCCTGTCGCTCGTTGGCGCGGGCTGGTGGATTTATCGACAGGTTCCCGCGAGCGCGTCGAACGACGAACGAAATCGCGGCATGACGACGTTGCAGATCGTTCTGCGACAGCCGGACGGCGACAGTGTCGCTCTCGACGTGCCGGTTAGCCTGTATCCGGTCGATATCGTCGCGGTGCGTCACGAGTTCTTTACCGAACCACGCGCGGGCAAACGTTTTGAAGACTTTCTCAAGGAGCGCATGAAAGGCCGATCGCCGATCAACACGCGACTCGACAAGCAGGGACAGGTCGCGGTGGCCTTGTCGACCGGAAGTTGGTGGCTGCACGCGACGCTCCCCGGCGAAGAACAGCTCGAATGGCGTTTGCCAGTCAAGGTGAGCGGAACAAAACAGATCGTCGAACTTACGACGCAGAACGCCTACACCCGCAGTAAGAGTTTTTAGGGCTTCGGGTCTTCGGTCTTTGGTCTTTGGTCTTTGAACTTTGAACTTTGAACTTTGAACTTTGTCGGATTACCCAAGACCTAAAACCAAAGACCTAAAACCTAAAACCAAATACCAAGCACCAAGCTCAAATCACATGCTCGCCCTCCGAGTAAATAACAGCCGCGTTTCACTCCAGGACATTCGCAAGCCCGACAACCATGAAGAAGCGCTCGTGCGCGTGTTGCTGTCAGGCATTTGCAACACTGATCTCGAGATTGCGCGCGGCTACGCGGGATTCAACGGAACGATCGGACACGAGTTTGTGGGTCTGGTTGAAGAAAGCGCGAATCGTGAGCTGGTTGGACGTCGTGTCGTCGGCGAAATCAATGCGGGCTGCGGCGAGTGCGAAATGTGTCGCGCGGGCGATTCACGTCACTGTCCGCAACGCACGGTCCTCGGGATCGTCAACCGCGACGGTGCGCACGCCGAGTTTCTACAACTACCCGACGTCAACCTGTTGCCGATTCCGGACAACATTCCCGACGAGCACGCCGCCTTCACGGAACCACTCGCGGCCGCGTGCGGCATTCTCGAACGAGTTTCGATCGCGAAAGACGATCGAGTCGCGGTGATCGGCGACGGCAAGCTCGGTCTGCTTTGCGCGCAGGTAGTTGCTCTCAGCACCGCCCAAACGCTTCTGGTCGGCAAACACGATCCCAAACTCCGCATCGCCGCCCGTCGCGGCATCGAAACCTCAACGCCGAAGTACGCGTCGAAACGTGTGCGTGAATTTGACGTCGTAGTCGAAGCTTCAGGTTCGGCGAGTGGCTTCGATCTCGCCCTGAGTCTGCTTCGTCCGAAGGGAACACTCGTGCTGAAGTCGACATTTCACGGCTCCACGGAGATCGAAGCCGCGCGCATCGTCGTTGACGAGATCTCGATCGTTGGCTCACGCTGCGGACGGTTTGCGCCGGCGATCGATCTGTTGAAACGAAACGCCATCGACGTGGATAGCCTGATTAGCGAAGAGTATTCGCTGGCGAGAGGCGTTTACGCCATGAAGCGCGCGCGTGCAAAAGGCGTGTTGAAAGTGCTTCTAAGAAACACGGATTAGCCGGATAAATTGCTCGCAAACGGCCCTTTAGCTATACTCTACCCCTTTCTTGAAAGGTGGTGGAATATGTTTGACCCCTCTGGCACCCACACGACAGACCAAGAGCGAGCAATACTGCGAAAATTGCGAGTTTGGATCGCCGCACTGGCCGTCGCGTGCCTGATCGCGGGCATCGGCATCGGCGCGATGTTGTCAGGCCGCCCCACGGTGGCGCAGAGCGATTTGCAGATTGCGCGCGCGCCTGAAGCGCTGTCAGCTTCGTTCGCCGAGATCGCGCGTCGTGTCGAACCTGCCGTCGTCAACATCGAAACCACCCAGGCGCAAGCCGAACTCAGCGAGAAGGACGAAGACAAGGAAGACGAAACTAATCCGCTGCTCGACATGTTTCGCCGCCAGCCGCGCCGTGCGCCGCGTGGCGTCGGAAGCGGGTTCATCGTTAGTCCGAAAGGCTACATTCTGACCAACCACCACGTGATCGAGGACGCAACGCGAATCACGGTCGGTTTGCAGTCGGGCGAGAAGTTTCGCGCGGAAGTCGTCGGAATCGATTCGGAAACAGACGTCGCCGTGATCAAGATCGAGGCGTCGAAAGATCTTCCGACAGTCACGCTCGGCGATTCGAACCAG
The DNA here is from genome assembly GCA_035760365.1 of Pyrinomonadaceae bacterium. Lineage (GTDB taxonomy): Bacteria > Acidobacteriota > Blastocatellia > Pyrinomonadales > Pyrinomonadaceae > PSRF01. The sequence goes on along the minus strand of DASTTB010000037.1, from coordinate 70,506 downwards.
GCGCAAGTCGGCGACTGGGTGCTCGCGATGGGTTCGCCGTTCGGTCTCGATCAAACCGTCACCGCCGGAATCATCTCGAAGAAAGAACGCGAAAGCCCGTACTTCAACGTCTTCCAGCGTTTTCTGCAAACTGACGCTGCGATCAATCGCGGCAACAGCGGCGGCCCGCTCGTGAACATGCGCGGCGAAGTTATCGGCATGAACTCGCAGATCGCGACTTCCACCGGCGACTACAACGGCATCGGTTTCGCACTCCCGGCCAACGAGACAAATTTCGTCTACAAACAGATCATCGCACAGGGCAAAGTGAAGCGTGGCTATCTCGGCATCACGCTGGAGTCGGTCCACGACGAGTTCGCCAAAGTTTATGGATTGACGGAAGCCAAGGGCGCCATCATCACGTTTGTGGCGGCGACCGAAGGCGGCAAAGCGACTCCCGCCGAATCAGCAGGTCTCGCCGCGAACGACATCATCGTCGAGTTTGAAGGCCAGCCGGTGTCCAACGCGCAGGACCTGATCCAACGCGTCGCCAGCACGCCTGTCGGACAGCAGGTCAAGATCGTTTATCTGCGCGACGTGAACGGCAAACTCGAACGCCGCACCGCCAACGTCGTACTCGGCGAACGTCCGCCGGCGAGGGATTGGGTCGAGCCTCCGAAGGCCGCTCCCAAGAGCAACAACCCGAAAGGTAACGCGTTGCGTCTCGGCATCACGCTCGCCGAGTTAACGCCGCAACTGCTTGCCGATCGACAAGTCGCGGGAACGCAGGGTCTCTATGTTAAGGAAGTCGATCCAAATGGATTGATGGCCGAGATTCGCATCCCGCCGTCAGGCGCGCCGGCGCTGGTCGAAGGCGACACGATTAATCGCATCAATCGCGTGCAAGTGAACACGCTGGCTGACTTCCAACGCGTTTTGAGTACGCTGAAAGTCGGCGACCCAATCGTATTGAACGTATCGAGGCTACAACGAGACGGGAAAGGTGATCGACTAGTGCCATTGATCGTGCAGTTCACTTATCAATAAGCGCCTCGATTACAGAACACGGATTTTATGGCTCAGGCAAAAAAGGCAATCTCAAAAACCAGCGGGAAGCTTTCCGCACGTAACGCTGCGCGCGCCGCAGTCAAAACTTATCAAAACTACATCGACGGCGAATGGGTCGGTAGCCAGTCAGGCGAGATGTTTGAAGACATCAACCCCGCTGACACGCGCGACATCGTCGGCCGTTTCCCGCTTTCAACCAGCGACGATGTCAACGCCGCGGTCAACGCCGCGCAGAACGCTTTCGATCGCTGGCGCAACACGCCCGCGCCGAAGCGCGCCGAACTGCTGTTTCGTCTCGGCGAAATACTGATTCGCGACAAGGAGCAGTACACCGCCGACATGACCCGCGAGATGGGCAAGGTCTTGAAAGAGGCCGGCGGCGACGTTCAGGAAGCGATCGATTGTACGTACTACACCGCCGGCGAAGGCCGCCGTCTGCACGGCTTCACGACGCCCGCGGAGATGCGCAACAAGTTTGCGATGTGCATCCGCCAGCCCGTCGGTCTGTGCGGACTGATCACGCCGTGGAACTTCCCGATGGCGATCCCGTCATGGAAACTGATTCCGGCGCTGATCTGCGGCAACACCGTCGTCATCAAGCCCGCTGAAGACACGCCGCTTTCGACCTACAACCTCGTGAAAGCCTGCGAGGAAGCAGGCATTCCGCCGGGCGTGGTCAATCTCGTCACGGGCTTCGGCGACAGTGTCGGCGCCGCGATGACGAATCATCCGGCGCTGCGTTTGATCTCGTTCACCGGTTCGACCGAAACAGGCCGCATCGTCGCCTCCGCGTGCGCCGAGCGCAACGCCATCTGTTCGCTCGAGATGGGCGGCAAGAACGCCATCATCGTCATGGACGATGCAGATATCGATCTTGCTGTCGAAGGCGCCATCTGGGGCGCCTTTGGTACGTCAGGACAACGTTGCACAGCTTCGTCGCGACTGATCGTTCACAAGAAGGTCTACAAACAGTTCGTCGGCAAGCTCGTCGAAGAGGCGAAGGCGTTGCGCGTCGGCAACGGAGCGGATCCGAAGACCGACGTCGGACCAGTCATCAACAACGACGCCGTCGAGAAAGTGATGAACTACATCCGCATCGGACGCGACGATGACGGCGCCAAACTAGCCTGCGGTGGCAAACGCCTGACGCGCGGCGATTACGCGAACGGTTATTTCATCGAGCCAACCGTCTTCACTGACGCGACGCCCGACATGCGGATCTCACAGGAAGAGATCTTTGGACCAGTAACAACTGTAATTCCAACCAACTCGCTCGAAGACGCGGTCCAGATCGCCAACGGCGTCCGTTACGGACTCTCCGCCGCGATCTACACGCGAGACGTCAATCGCGCTTTCAAAGCGATGAACGAAATGTACACCGGCATCTTTTACGTGAACGCTTCGACGATCGGCGCCGAGGTCCACCTGCCGTTTGGCGGCACCAAGGCCACCGGCAACGGCCATCGCGAAGCGGGCACGCAGGTGCTGGATATTTTCTCGGAATGGAAGTCCATCTACGTCGACTTCAGCGGCAAACTACAACGGGCACAGATTGATCAACTCGAATCGCCGCAATAAATCCGTGTTTTCTTAACACACACATTTATCAACCCGATAAGTAACTGGAGAACAACCTTGATCGTCGGTCTGCCTAAAGAAATCAAAGACAATGAATATCGTGTCGGCCTAACTCCCGCCGGTGTCCGCGCACTCAAAGACGCCGGACATCAAATACTCGTCGAACGCGAAGCGGGCGCAGGTTCCGGCTTCGATAACGAGCTTTACGAACGCGCCGGCGCGACCATCATCGACTCGGCCGACGACGTTTGGTCAGGCGCAGAGATGATCGTGAAAGTTAAAGAGCCGATCGCGCCGGAGTACCCGCGGATGCGCGAAGGCCAGTTGCTGTTCACGTATCTTCATCTCGCTCCCGATCGCGAACTCACCAAACAACTCATCGATCGCAAAGTCACCGGCGTCGCTTACGAAACCATCACCGATCAACGCGGGCAGTTGCCGCTGTTGACGCCGATGTCGGAAGTTGCCGGACGCATGGCGATCCAGGTCGGTGCGCACTATCTCGAGAAGATGAGCGGCGGACGTGGAATCCTGCTCGGTGGCGTGCCGGGTGTTCCGGCGGCGCGCGTCGTGATCATCGGCGGCGGCGTGGTCGGCACAAACGCCGCGAAGATCGCCGTCGGCATGGGTGCGCACGTCACGATCATCGACAACAACCTCGAACGACTGCGCGAGCTCGACGACATCTTTCTTTCGAAGATCTCAACCTTGGCTTCGAGCGCGTACATGATTCAGGACGCGATCTCGCAGGCGGATCTGATCGTCGGCGCCGTGCTCGTCAAAGGCGCGGCCGCTCCGAAACTCGTCACGCGCAACATGCTGAAGGAAGTTCCGAACGGTGCTGTTATCGTCGACGTCGCCGTCGACCAGGGCGGATGCATCGAGACTACGCATCCAACGACGCACTCGAATCCGACGTACTACGTTGAAGGCGTGCTGCACTACTGCGTCGCAAACATGCCCGGCGCCGTGCCGCGCACGTCAACCTTCGCGTTGACGAACGCCACGCTGCCCTACGCGCTGAAATTAGCGAACAAGGGTTTCGTTCACGCTATCGCGAGCGATCCGCATTTGAAGGAAGGTGTGAATACGTTTGCGGGCGCGTGTACTTATGAGGCGGTCGCGGTGGACCAGGGAATTCCGTACACGCCGCTGGATGAATTGATCGGCGCGTCAAACGCAGATCTGGCGAATACACGCTAACAGGTTTTCCGGCGTGATCGGTTTCGCCAGAAACGCGTTCACCTGCTCGGTCTCCGCGTTCTTCGGATCGAGTCCACTCAACAGAATTATCGGCAGATGAGCGAGGTGCTGGCTGTTCCTCACAAACCGGCACAACTCGTATCCGCTCAGGTTCGGCATCACCGCATCCGTCACAATCACGTCGACATTCACGGTCAGCAGCGACTTCATCGCCTCCAGCCCGTCCGCGGCTGAAACCACTTCATAACCCGCGCGTTGCAGCAGAACCTCGATGTAGCGGCGTAGCGCGGCGTCGTCTTCGGCCAGCAGCACACAGCGCGACCGTCCCGCGGATTTGCTCGGGTGTAATAGTTCGCCTCGCGTGGTATCGAGTTTTTCCGTGGTGATCATGGGCTGTTCAGCCAAAGACTTTTCGAGGCCGTGAGGGCTCGGAAGGCCGGCGCCGCCTAAGGATTCAGACTCGCCGCAAGCAGCTTAGACCGCCGCTAGCGTGATTGTCAATGTTTTCCATCGTTAATCAGGCTGTTGATCGAGGAAGGCCTGATGCCAGAGTTCGAGCCCTAAAAGCTGGAAAACATGGAGGTTATAGTCTTCACGCCCGGAAAAGTTCGCCTCCACGACGCGCCTGACTTCTTTCGGACGGAACAGCCCACGGCGCCTTACGCGATCCTCGGAAAGCAGGTCGGCAATCAGCGGTTTTAGCGGCCCGCGCAGCCACGAACGGATGGGCGCGCCGAACCCGGCTTTGCGTCGCCAGATTACGTCGGCGGGGAGGACGCCTTCGAGGGCGCGTTTGAGCACGTACTTGCGCTTGAGTCCGTGGAGTTTCAGCCCCGGCGGCATGCGCGCCGCCATCTCGATCATCTCGCGATTCAAAAATGGCACGCGAACTTCGAGGTTGGCGGCCATCGACGTTTTGTCGGTCGTCATGAGGTTGAGGCAGGGAAGAAACGTTTTCAGATCGACGTACAGCAGTCGGTTGAGCGGCGCGGCCCGTTCGACACGCGCGAAGTAAGCGCGATGTGACGAGTAGGGATCGTAGTCACGCGTGATCGTGCGCCACTCGTCTGAATAGAGACGGCGCTTCATGTCGTCAGTGAAGTAAGTGCCGTAGCCGAGGTAGCGATCCTCAAAATCGAGCGCGGCGCTGCGGGCAAACTTTTTCGCGTTGCGCAGCGGTGCAGTCAGTTTGCCGGGCAGTCCGCCGGGTAACACGCCGGCGACGCTCTTCATCAACGGGCGTCGCAGAAGCTGAGGGACAGGATCGAATGCGGACGCGATCTTCATCGCCATCTGACGCGGATAGCCGGCGAACACTTCGTCGCCGCCCATGCCGGACAGCATCACAGTCAGGGTTTCGCGCGCGGCTTTCGAGATCAGGTAACTCGGAATCGCCATGTCGATCGGCGGCTCTTCCATGTGATGGACCAGCTTCGGCAGGAGATCCGCGATCGACGGTTGCAGCATGATCTCGTGATAGTCGGTTTGCAGCTGCTCGTTGACGCGGCGCGCCCAACGCACGTCGTCGGGAATGATGTCGTAGCGTAGATCCTGTGTCTCGATACCGGCGGTGTAAGTGCTGATGCGTTGACCGTCGACGTGACGTTGCATGAGGGCGGTGATTCCGGAGGAGTCGATGCCGCCGGAGAGAAACGAACCGAGTGGGACGTCGGCGACCATCTCCATCTTCACGACTTTATCGAGTGTTTCGAGCGTGCGTTCGCGCCACCAGGCTTCGTTGTGTCCTTCGTCGATGTGATCGAACGAGACGTCCCACCATTGTTTGAGCGTGATCTCGTCGTTGTGAAAGTGAAGCAGGTGGCCCGGCGGAACTGTGTGGACGCCGGCGAAGAGCGTGCCCGGATCCGGCGCCCACAGGAAGGTCAGAAACTGGTGCAGCGCTTCCGGGTTGAGAGCAGGCCTGATCAGTTTGCTCGCGAGAATCGTTTTGATCTCCGAGCCGAAGACGAATGCGGGCGGTGCGTCGTTGGAGCCGGGAATGAAAGCGTAATAGAGCGGTTTGATTCCGACGTGATCGCGCGCGAGTGTGAGTGTCCGTTCCTGGTTGTCCCAAACGGCGAAGGCGAACATGCCGTTGAGATGGTCCATCGCGTCCCAGCCCCATTCGACGATCGCTTCGAGCAGAACTTCGGCGTCGGTGGCGGTGCGAAACTGATGACCGAGCGCGCGCAGTTGTTCGCGTAGTTCGCGATAGTTGTAGATCTCGCCGTTGAACGTGAGAACGTAACGTCCGTTGTTCGACAGCATCGGCTCGTGTCCGGCGGGACTCGTGTCGATGATGGCGAGGCGTCGATGGCCCAGGCAGACGCGCCTCTGAGTCTGATCGATCGGCTCTGAAATCCAGACGCCTTGATCGTCACGTCCCCGGTGCTCGATCGTTTCGAGCATCCGTCCAATCCGCGGTTCAGGGTTCAGGCTGATGATTCCGGCTATGCCACACACAGCGATTTAAACCTCAAATGGCCGGTGTTCGCGGAGAGAATCGAGGATACGAAAAGTGGTGCGAGTGGTCGCGGTTAACTCATTTACACGGATTGGGGCTTCTGTCCCTTGAAGGATGCTGGCGCAGACCTGGTGGATTTGGGCTTGTTGGCCTTTGTCCTGAGTTTTCAACGTGACCTGTTCTTCGCGTCCGTTTTTGTGAAGTGTGGCGCGACGGAAATCGTCGAGAACAAAACTGCGTCCCTCGCCGAATATCTCGACGCGTTCTTTCGGCAACGACTTGTCGCCCTCGCTGACGTACGCGATGCAGCCGTTCGAACCGTCTGCGAAACGCAGCGTGATGAAGACTGAATCGGCATCGACTGTCTTGTCCGCTTTGGCACTCACCGATTCCGCGAAGACGGAAACAGGCGCCGCGCCAGTCAGAAACTGCATCAGATCGACGAAGTGACAAACCTCGCCCACGATGCGTCCGCCGCCTTCCTCCGCGTCCTGTATCCAGTGCTCTTTGGGAACGCGTCCGGCGTTGACGCGATACAGAATCGAGAGCGGTGTGTTGCGATCCGCGAAAAACACTCCCGCTTGTTGGGCCAACGGCGAGAAGCGACGATTGAACCCCACCATCAGTCGCCCCGTCGAATTAGCCGCCGCTTCCAGCACGCGATCGAGTTGAACGTCGTCGAGCGCGAGTGGTTTTTCGACAAAGACGTTCTTGTTTCGCTCGAGAGCTTTGCGCGCGAGCTCGGCGTGCGAGTCGTGGCGCGTGCCGATGACGACGAGATTGACGTCCGCGTCGTCGAGCACTTCATCGGCGCTCGAAACCGCGAACGCAAAACCGAATCGTTTTCCCTGATCGTGCGCGGAGATGCCGGTCGCGGTTGCGATCGAACGAAAGTCGACGCCTTCGGATTTGAAGTGCGGCAGCAACATCGCGGGAACGTAACCGCCGGCGCCGATCACGCCGATGCGGATCGACTTTTCCGCGCGATGAACCGTGGGCGTGAGCGGAATGCGTCGCGCGATCTCGCGTTCGGGATCGTAACTCAGCACGACACCGAGATACGGTTCCGTCGACTCTCCCGAGATCAACTGATATGCGCGCTCGGCTTCGTCGATGCTGAAGCGATGCGTCGTCAGTTTCTCGACGTTCACGCGGCCGTCGTTGACGAGATTCAGAAAGCTCTCGATGTTTCGTTTTTCGGTCCAGCGCACGTACGGCAGCGGATAATCGTGTCCGCGTTCCTCGTAGTTCGGATCGTAACGTCCTGGTCCATACGACATCGAGATGACCAGCTTCAACTCCCGGCTGAAAAACGGCGCGCGTGGTATGTCGAGACCGGTCATTCCGACGATGATCACGCGTCCTTTCAACCGCGATACCTGCGCGGCAAGTTCGACGGGCTGATTCGAGTCAGTCGCCGCCGTGATCAGCACCGCATCGGCGCCGCGTCCGCGTGTCCACTTGTCGATCTCACTCGCGGCGTCTTCACTCAAAACAACAGCGGCATCTGCGCCGAGTTCGAGCGCCAACGCCACTCGCTGCGGATCGAGATCCAATCCAAACACGCGACAGCCGTTTGCTTTCAAAAGCTGAACCGTGAGTTGGCCCACCAGGCCCAACCCGATGACGACAACGGATTCACCCAGCGTCGGTTCTGCCAAACGCACGCCTTGCAACGCGATCGCGCCCAGCGTCCCGAACGCGCCTGCTTCGAAACTCACGCGTTCGGGCAAGTGAACGCACAAGTTCTTCGGCACCGACAACATCTCAGCGTGCGAAGCAAACCCGACACCGGCGCAAGCAACGCGATCGCCGACATGAAACTCAGTCACATCGTCGGCGACACCGGCGACGATGCCCGCGGCGCTGTAACCCAACGACTGCGACGCCGCCATTTTGTCGCGCACTGATGCGAACGTGTTGAGCAGTCCTTCGGTCTTAACTTTTGAGATGACTGCTTTCACGAGATCGGGCCGCTGTCGCGCTTCCTGCAACAGACCTTTGCCGGCGATCTCGACCGAAAGGCGTTCGGTTCCCGCGCTGATCAGCGACGCGACGGTGCGCACAAGCACGCGGCCTCGCTGCAATGCAGGCACCGGCACTTCGCCGACAAACGGCCGTCCGGTCTTTCGGTTTTGCAGAACTTGTTTCATAGCCACAAAGAGGCACAAAAAACACAAGAACAGTGAGCTACGGGTAGTGTCGTAATTTCCTCTCCGCGTTCCTCCGTGGCTCTGCGGTTATCTGTTCTTGCGGTTCTTTTACGCAGAGTCGCAGAGGAACGCAGAGAATGCCGAACAAACTAAGACACTACCGAGCCGCGAGTGCGATGCTCACTTTCGTGCCAAAACGTCTTCGATCAAATCACTCACCCATTCCGCGCGTGCGTCCCATGTGCCGCCTGCGACCGCCGCTTGCCTGCGTTTCGCTGCCTCGGGATCGTTCTCACGCAATGCTTCGTCGACGAGGGCGATAAAATCGTTTCGCGTACGCGCGATGCGCAGCACGTCTTTCATCGGTTCGTACTCCGGCAGCGGCGAAATGACGACCGGCTTGCCTGTCGCGAGATATTCGCGGACCTTGATGGCCGAACCGTAGCTCGTGAAAGACTGCTCAGTTTCCCACGGCAACACGCAAACGTCGAATCCCGCCGCATAGTTTGGCAGCTCGGCGTATGGCACCGGCGGCAGAAAATGTGTATTTGGCAGACCTTCGATCTCCAGCCCGCGCGACTTGTTGCCGATAAACACCCATTGCCACTCCGGACGCTCCACGCCCGCTCGTTGGATCAGCTCCTGGTCCACCAGCCACGGTTCGATCGCGCCGAAGTAACCCAAACGCGGACGCGGAATGCGAGCGATTTCAGGCGCGACGGTCATGTTGCCGTTTCCGACGTGTCGCCAGTGATCAAATTCGACGGCCTGTTCGAGTAGGTAAGAACGATCGCGTCCGCGTGTCGCTTCGTCGAACAGTTTTCGTCCTGAATAGAAGACGAGATCGGCTGCGTCGATTGCTTGTTCATGGAGACGTCGAATCAACGCAGGATCGGTAGCGTGGTCCATCGTGTTCGCATCATACTTGTCGGACACCTGGTAGACCACCGCCGATTCATCCAGCGTTCCGATCATCTCGGCGGCGGTTGGGATCGCAATCCAGAGAATCGGTTTCGACAAACCTCGGCTGCGGGCAAGACTTCCGATCTGCGCACTGATCGCCCGCCGGTTAATCGCGCGTGCCGCCGCGCTGCCGAAGAAGGGCAGACTCGCGGGCGAAACAACGGTGATGCCCTCTTCCGTTTGGCGCGCGAGTTTTGAATAACTTCCGAGCTTGCGTTTGATGCGCGGGAGGAGATCCTTGTGGGCCAGCCCGGGCAGTCCCATCGAGATCGAGTTGACGAAGATGACTTTATTCCCCGCGCGTGCAAACTTGCGCATCAGGTGCGCCTTGGAGTGCGGATGGTGATACCACCAGTCTTCACCGCCAAAACAGATTATCGAACGATTAGCTAACATGCGGACAACTTGGAGTAGTTTACCTTAGGGCTGGTGAATCTGCGTTTCGTCCCTAATGTCCCATCAGGGGCTTCAGGATTTTCATTGCCTCTGGCGTGTCCAGTCGTTTTAAGGCATTCTTCGCTGCCGATCTGACTGCTCCGTCCTGGTCATTTAAAGCAGTCTCTAGGGCGGGAAGTACCGAGTTGTCCTTGAGTGTCCCAAAAGTTTCCAGGATGGAGATCTTCAACTCTCTTTCCCGGTACTCCGTTTCCTTATCGGAATTGATCCGTTTTAGTCGAGCCAGTAGAGGCGGGATTACGCTGGAGTCTCCAATCTTCCGCAAGGTTGATAATGCGGTTTGTCTGACAGCAACGTGGTGGTCGTCCAAGGCTTTGATCAACGTAGGAAAAGCTGACGAATCTCCCACCTCGGCCAAGACCGTTACTGCCAGAGCACGCATTTCGACACTTTTGTCAGTCGCTGCTGTGAGTACAGAGGTAAGAGCCAACTGGTCTCCGATCTGTACGATTGAAGTTAGGGCCTGCCGTCGAAGTGCGGGATATAGATCGTTGTCAAGAATCAGTCGCAGTCTTGAAGTAACAGCGCCAGCGATGACTTCTTTCCGAAGCTTCCCACGAATTCTTTCAGTGTTGCTGAGCGATTTGTTGCCCAGTCGGCCCAGCAGTTCCGCCGCCTTCAGGCGCGCATCAATAACGTGATTAGATAGAACATAAATCAAGATCGCGATCACCGACGGATGCAAAGTATTTGCTAAACCTTCTAAAGCTATATTACGCAATCCGGGATCTTGATCGGTTACCAACTCCTGCAGTGGTTTGATTATTGATGGATCGGCAATCATTCCGAGAGCTTGAGCGGCACCCCTCCGTATTACGTTTTTGTTGTCATTGAGGCACTCGATTAGTGCATCAATCGCGTCCTGTGGGATGTTATTCATCAAAGCACCATTTGATCGGTGGAGAGCCGCTTCGATAATGTCAGCTTCCTCAGTAGTGCCGCGGGCCAATCTTATTGAATAATGAATTTGGTTTAGCGGGTATGGAAGCTGGTCATCGGGATCAACATTTCCGAGCCATCCAATCAGATACGCACACAACGGTCGAAGAGTGTAATCACCTTTAAGAGCATTCTTCAGGTGACCCACGACTTCAGGGACGGCAAGACCAGCCAGCCCAACCGCCGAGATTTGACGTACTGAGAGATCAACATCTGTCAGTCCGTCTGTAAGGATTTCCAGGACTGCTTTATTCTGTGAATTAATCAAACCGGCAGCAGCGTAAAATCGAATAGTCGCATCCTTGTCTTTCATCAAACTCATTAGAGCGTCAATGGCCAGGTTCGCGAACTTGCTGGCAAGTAGCTGAACTATTGCGCCGCGCGGTCTCATATCCTGGTCCCATAAACCTTCGATCAGTGCGGGAAGCGTCTTGTCGGGGTGCTTCAAGAGCAATGCGTAAAGATCCCGCATGGCGGACTTAGATACGGCATAAGGAAGGGCCCGAACAGCACAGGGAATCGAGATGACTCCGAGTTCGCTGAAGCGCTCAATGATTGGCCGTTGGCGAAAATATTGAGAATGGGACCTAAATTCCTCCAACAGCCTCTCAGTTTCTGGTCGAACGAAAGCCAAAACACTCGATTCAAATTCAACTCCTAACCGCTCACGCATTGCGTACACTGGCTCGAGTCGTTCCTGCGACCACAAGAAATCATCACGTCTTCCGTTCTCATCCCACTCTCTCGCCGCGAGGCGAACTTGTCTCAGCAACCGCAGATCGTCCTGGGTATCTTTGATCCACTCCGCCAATCGTTCCCAACTGCGGAGAAGTGCTTCGTGCGCAACTTCGACAAAGGCTTCGTTATTCTCACCGCGGCTTTGCACGAGCAGTCGCGCATCTGTCAATGCGGTGATCAGGGCAGCCGCTTCCGGCGTCTTGGCGGCGCGGCTGAAACGGGCTCGTTCTCGTGTAGCGGTACCCCGTTCATCAACTTGAACAAGCTCGCGAAAAACCTGTGGCAACGCTGAGCGAGTCTTTTCGTCCAGACGAAGAAAAACTCCTTCGGAACGTTTGCCGATTGCTCCTTGAACGCCACCGAGTTCTTCATAAGCACTGTGCGTCAACAGTCGTTCACTGCTTGTCGATAAACGATAAAGTTCGTCAAGCGTGTAGGCCATCAAAGCCAAAGAGCCGGGCTCGTCACCTGTATCGTCGAGGATTCTTTGCGCAAGGCCATCTTCAAAATGCAGGTCCGCTCGTGATGCCGGTCGCGTGATCATTTCGTAAAGGGCCGCCATTCCTGGCACGGATAATGGATAAGTACTCTCTTCCAGAAGCTTCGCCAGTTGCGGCAACTCCACACATTTGCCATAGAAGTCGCCTCGCAGCGTGATGACGACACGAATTCGATCACTGGCAGCCGTTTGTACTAGAGTATCAACGTATGCCGGACGATAGTTCGGCGCGATCGTTGTAAACAATTCCTCAAATTGATCGATGAACAACAGCACTCTTGCTTGTGATGGGCGTCGATCTAATGCCTCGCGACAAATTTCGCCAAGCAATTTACTATTCTTTGAGAGCGCAGTGGCCAACTCGCGCTGTTCAACCGAACCGAGATCGCGAAGCAGCGATGCTGCTAATGCTGAGAAAGGATTACCGGAACCCAGATAGTCAGGTGTGGTCGTAATTGGCAGCCAGCCTTCGTTACTTGTTGTCAGCAATAGCCGTGGAATCAACCCGGCTCCGACCAATGAAGACTTCCCGCTGCCACTTGCCCCGACAATTGCCACAACAGGGTTCTCTTCGACGCGCTTCACAAGAGCATCCGTCTCGCGTTCGCGTCCAAAGAAGATTGGCGCATCAGCAGCTTTGAATGCTCGAAGTCCGGGAAAAGGTGACGTGGGCCATGCTGGCGGTAAGGTTTGCGGGGAGTTAGCAGTTGACTTCGGACTTCGAATTATTTTTTCGATTAAGCTCTTTAAATGGAGCTCCAACGCTTCTTTAAAATCGCTCGGAGTTTTGTAAGTGTTATAGCCTCCTTTAAATGAACCGTCCGCATCAACTAAGGAATCAAAAAACTGCTTAACGAGTCGATACTGATTTGTTTTCTCTTCAAACTTCGGATCGTCAGGGTTTAGCAGCAGCGGCTCTGTCCGTCGGTATAGCAGGACTGCGGGACCATCGGGTTTGTTGCTTGCTTCGATAGCGTTCTCATATTCCCATTCTGTGCCGGAGAGATAGTGTGAGCCATCAGCTCTAGAATACTGGGAAGGGAGTGGTGTTCCCATGCGAGACCAAAAGATGACAACGACGATGTCACACTCCGCTGGCGTAGGTAGGCCCAGCTTGATCGAATCCTGCGGAGTCATGTTGGCGAGTATGGGGGCACCGGCGCCTTTCTTATCCCAGGCGACCTGTTCAATTGTGATGTGTCCTCGAAACGAGGGTTCGTACGGGAGCTGGTCAAGGACAGTTAGGGCCAACTCACGTTCGTGTGTTACGTCTCCGGGAGACGCCATAAACACGCGGAGATTTCGGATGTGATCGCAACGTATCATGAAATGAGGTTATCCGGGCTGTTGTTAAGGCGACCTTAGTGTACCTCACCGCGCGGATGAGCAAGAGATCGTGTGAAAGTTAATGTTAGAATGCCTTCGAGGTGTTTCCGATGACCAAGTCTCTCAAACAGAATACAAATCCGGACGATGAAACAGCTAAGGCTGTGGCAGGGTTGCTGCGCCGCGCTGAGAGTCACGGAGTCAAGCCGTTTACTTCGTTGGATGATTACGCGGGGGAACCGGAACTGACTGCCGATTTTGACGTTGAGGCTTTTTTGCGCCAGGTGCGTGACGACCGTGACAGACCAGCAAGTCAGGGTCTGAAATAATGGCAGTTCGCGTTATTGATACGGACGTTTGGTCCTATCTCTACAAAAGTAGTTTTGAAGCAAAACTTTACGAGCCTCACCTCTTCGGCAATATCTTAGTCATTAGCTTTCAGACGCAGGCCGAATTGCTTCGAGGTGCGATAGCCGCAAACTGGGGATCAAAGCGGCGCGAGCACCTTGACGCGCGTATGCAGAGGTTTGTGGTTGAACCCTCATCTTACCGCCTCGCGCTGTTTTGGGCTGAAGCGATGGATAGCGCGAAACGGAATGGAAGGCCAATCGCCGCCGCCGATGCGTGGATTGCGGCAACTGCTTTGCATCTCGGTGTTCCACTCATTTCACATAACAGAAATCATTTTATCGGTGTGGATGGACTCACGGTAATCTCAGAGAGACGATCGCAATGAGAACTGGGATTATCGCTTCACTCGCGCGACGCAAAGACCGGAGACACCAAACGGCAGGTTCATGTATCGCAGTATCGTACTCTCCGCGCCGAGTAGTGCGCCGAGTGGTCCGTTCAGGGCCGGGACGTTGATGCTGTTCTCGGTGGCGGTTTTGATTCCCGTCAGGCGCATCAACTTCCTCACCATCAGGATCGGCAAAAAGAAAGTGATGTTTGCGTATGTCGAGCGCTCGATTTCGAAACCCGCCTGCTCCAGCACGCGACGCAGTTCCGGTAAACGATACCGCCGCCGGTGATTGCTCACTTCGTCCTGCAAACCCCACAGAAACATGAACGTCGGAACAAACAGCAGCACACGACCGCCCGGTCGCAACACGCGTCGCATCTCCGTCAGCCCCGCGAGGTCGTCGTCCATGTGCTCGACGACGTCGAACGCCGTCACAAGATCGAACGTGCCGTCTTCGTAAGGCAGTTCTTCACCCGCGCCGAGCCGCACTTTGTCCAGCCCGCGCGCGCGGCAAAACGCCAGCGCGTCTTCCGAAACGTCGACTCCTTCCGCCTGTCCATACTTCGACAGCAACAACAGGTTCGCGCCCGTCCCGCAGCCGACGTCGAGAATTCGCGGACGCCGATCGGTCACTTCGCGGCAGATCTGCTCGACAAATCCCGCGATGATGCGGCGGCGCCCAATGTACCACCAGTGCGATTGCTCCACCTCGTAGAGAATCGGGTAGGTGTGCTCCATCATCTCGCGCGGCAGCGGATTCGTGATGCTTTTAGTGTCAGTACTCATCGGCGCAATCTTTGTAATACCCGATCAACCGCCGCACCCGCAAACGCGGTCAACAAAGCGTGCATTGGCAACACATAACGGATCTCGGTGTGCGCGGCCGTGCCGGGAACGAGGTAGTAAAGAATCGTCGCCAGAAACACCACCGTCGCGATCCAATGCTTTCGCGCCGCGACGTAAATCCCAAACGCCGCGAGGGGCAGAAATAGATACCGTGCGACGCTCTGAATCGATCCCAACACGTTCACACCGAACGCGATCACGCCGCCTTGCCACGCCGGAGACAAACACTTTCGGCTCGTCACGTTAAAACCCGCAATGCCGCGGTACGGCACCGGATCGCCGGCGACTTTCAACATTCCCCACATGCGCCCGGCCATCACGCCCGCGTACCACACCGGATGCTGTTTGATAAACGCCATCGACTCACGCGTCCGTTCTTTATCGCGGCGAATGCCGTCGGGCCACTGCGAGTCAAACGGAGCGTCCGCAGGCCAACCCATCTTCACGCGTTCGTGTTCGATTAGCTTGTCGTCGCCGTAAAGAAACCCGTGCTGGCGTCCGAGTTCGGTTTCGCCAAGTCCTTCCCAGAGATTGACGCCGATCGTGCCGCCTGTGGGTGTGAAATCGGGAAACGTCAAATAGTTGCGGATAACGATCGGCGAGATGACGAGCGCGGCTGCGAAAACGACTGCACCACTCATCGCCGCGCGGCGTCGCCACGGTGCTTTAGCGACAATCAACAGTGCGATGGCCCAACCAACGGCGAGATACAACGGATTGACTCGGATCCAACATGCGACTCCGAGCAGCGCGCCCGCGCCGAGTGCAAGCCAAATGCTGTTGCGTTTAGCGGCGAGCAGCAGTAACCAGTTTCCGGCGAGCACAAACCACATCGCGGGCGTATCTGCCGAAGGATACGCGGCATACATCGCAAATAGCGGCGAGAGCGCGGCGAGAAACCCCGCGGCAATTCCGGCGCGCCAACCGAAAGCCGCCACCGTAATCCCGACGATCAGCACAAACGACAGAACCAGATCGAGCGACCATTGAACGATCTGCACCGAGTAAGCCGAACGATCACCGGTCACGCCATAGATCAACGCCACCAGCGCCGGGAACGCGGGCGGATACTGAGCCAGTTCGGTGCGTGTCGGATCGTCGATCAGGAAAAAGTTTTGACGTCCGTCGAGGATCTCGCGAGCTGGTCGATCGAATTTCGCGTACGAGCCGGTTTGAAACCACGCCGGATCGTCCAGGTGCGCGCGCATGAACATCAACGTCAGCACGCGAACGCCCAGCAGCGTCGTTAACAGCAGAACAAGTATTAAGACTTTTCGAGCAGACGGTGCGCGCCCGCGCGCGAACAGGTTGCTAGACAACAGCATTCACCTCTTCGCGTTTTGGTTTCTTGCTCGTCGCGAAACCGAGTCGTTCCTGGACGACGTAAAGCGGACGCCGTTTCACTTCGGTGTAGATACGGCCGAGGTATTCGCCGATGATGCCGAGCGACACGAGTTGCACGCCGCCCATGAAAAGCACTGCGACAAACAGCGACGCCCAGCCACGCGTCAGGTGTTTATCCATCAAACGATCGATGACGGCGACGATGATGCCCGCGACCGCGATCCAGATGGCGAGAAAGCCGGTCCAAATCGCGAGCTTCAACGGCACGAGCGAAAACGAGATGATGCCGTCCATCGCGAAGTGAACCATTTTCCGCAGCGGATACTTGCTCGCCCCCGCGTGACGCGCCGCGCGTTCGTAAGGCAACGAAACCTGCCGAAAACCCGCCCAACTCACCATTCCACGCAGGAATCGCGCGCGTTCCGGCATCGCGTTGATAACTTCGACGACGCGTCGATCGAGCAGTCGAAAGTCGCCGGCGTCGAACGGCATTTTTGTTTCTGACAGTCGATTGATGAGGCGATAGAAGACTTTCGCGGTCCAGAGTTTGAACGTGCTTTCGCCTTTGCGCTCGATGCGCATCCCGTAGACGACGTCGTTGCCGTCGCGCCAGAGTTGGACCATCTGCGGGATCACCTCCGGCGGGTCCTGTAGATCGGCGTCGATGATCACGACCGCGTCGCCGACAGCCTCTTCGAGTCCGGCGGTGACCGCGACCTGGTGGCCGAAGTTTCGCGAGAGCAGCAGGACGCGAACGTG
The DNA here is from genome assembly GCA_035760365.1 of Pyrinomonadaceae bacterium. Taxonomy (GTDB): domain Bacteria; phylum Acidobacteriota; class Blastocatellia; order Pyrinomonadales; family Pyrinomonadaceae; genus PSRF01. The sequence continues at coordinate 53,449 of DASTTB010000037.1, read as the reverse complement.
CGGGTCGAGCAGTTGCAGTTGGATGAGTATCGACTGCGTGTCGTCGTGGCTGCCGTCGTTGACGAAGATCAGTTCGTAGTCGAGCGTCGAAATGCCGGCGAGCACGCTGGTGAGACGTTCGTGTGTCGCGCGCAGCACGTCTTGTTCGTTGTAGCAAGGGACGACGACTGAAAGCAGCATCCGTGTTATCCGTGTTTACTTCGTCGCGGTAACGATAACGTTCCAGCCAATTTGTTTTCGGATTCGATCGAGCATTCTTTCTGAGACAAGCGGCGACAGAAAACGCAGCTCATCCCGCGTCAGTTGTTCGACGTCGATCCTGATCTCGCGAAACACACTAAACAGCGTGCGCGTCTGTTTACGGCTGTAAACTTTAACGAGCGGTCGCGCGCCGTGATCGCTGTGCTCGATGACGCGACTCATTATCTCTTCCGCCGATCGCCCGCGCAGAAACTCAAATCCTAACAACCCGCGGCGCAGAACGATCTCGATCCAGTAGTTGAGCGAGTTGCGATGGTAAAGCATCACTTTCGCAACTCCGTCAGGACGCAGCACGCGATGCACTTCGCGAATCGCGCCTGCCGTGTCAGGCGTGTGATGCAGGACGCCGTTCGAGTAGACCACGTCAAAGCTCTCGGAGCGAAACGGTAGACGCTCGCCGTCAGAGATCATGAACGAACCATTCGCGCCGTACAGGTCGAAACGATGACGTGTGATCTCGACTGAACGGGGTGTCAGATCGATGCCGGTGCAACGTGCGCCGCCGCGTGCGAATTGCAGCAGGTCGGTGCCCATGCCGCAGCCGATCTCGAGTAGTCGCTTGCCGCGAAACTTTTCAAACTCCATCAGCCGCGGCATCCATGGCGCGTATTCCGTATAGCGATGGCGTTCGACTGAATCAAAAAACTCGCGCGTCCCCAGCTCGTGCTCGCGCTCGTACATGGCGCCGCACGGATCCTGGCTCCATTGCTCGCGCGCGCGAAGTTTTTCCTCAGCCAACATTATCGTAAGCCTCTAACACTCGCTCGGCGTTCCGTGTCCACGTGTGATTTTGCACAGCGACACCGCGCGCATTCGAGCCGATCTGTGCGCATAAGCCCGGTGTTTCGACCAGTTTAATAATCGCGGATGCCAGTTGCGTCACGTTTCCGGGTTCGACGAGCAGCGCCGTTTCATTGTCGCTCAACACCTCACCGATCTGTCCCAAACGGCTGGCGACGATCCCTTTTCCCATCGCCATATACTCGAAAATCTTCGTCGGCGAACCAAAAAAGTCGCTGCCGTCCGCGAGCGGAACATGAGGCGAGACAAGAATATCGCAAGCGTCCAGCAACTGCGGCACGCGCTCGTGCGCTACCGTGCCTGTAAAGATCACGCGACCTGAAGCCGTCTCTGCCTGCAAAAGTCGCTCGACCTCGCCGTACAAACTGCCACTGCCGACGAACAAAAACCGCACGCGCAAGTTCGCCGGCACTTTTTTGACAGCTTCCGCGAGTTGAACGACGCCGTGCCACGGTCCAAACGTGCCGACAAAACCTGCGACCACTTCGTCTCCGCCGATGCCGAGTTCGCGCCGGACTTCAGCGCCACCCGCACCCGGCCGAAACAACTCCGCATCGACGCCATTCGGATTCACGACGATCTTCGCCGCAGGCACGCCGCGCGCCTCCAGGTTCTGTCGCTCCACCTCTGAAACGACAAAAATACGCGCCGCTGCCTCAAGGTTCAATCGCTCGTAGCGCTCCAAAAGGTCGAGGCTTCCGACGTGATCCCAGTGCCGCCCGACCCAAACTTCCGAGCCGTTGTATTCGAGAAACAACGGGCGCTGAATCCGCGAGGCGGCGACGACGCCGGCCCAACTGAACCGCGCGTAACGTTGATAGATGAAATCCGGCGCGGCGCGCTCGATCAGCGGCACGGCCGCGCGTGTGAAGACGAGGTTGTTGTGGATGTCGAACAGCGCGCGCGTTGCGCCAACAGTTTCGGGCGAAATGATCGTGAACGGAAGTTTGGGGTTGTCGAAACCGGCGATTGCGTCGTTACTAATGATTTGGACTTCGGTGCCTAATCTTGCGAGTGCTTCGACGACGCCTTTGATGTGACTCGCAGCGCCGCCCGCTTGTGTTCCTGGTCCAGGCGTCGCGCGCAGATAGACGACGCGCGGGCGATCGGTTTTATTAACTAAAAATCCGTATTTTTCATGTTCGAGTGTCAGCAATTCACGTCGGGAATACAGTAGATCGATCAAGCCCGTCGTTGCTTCATCAGCAAGTGTGGCAGGCGCACCAGCAAGCAGATCGAAACGCGATTCACGCCGCAGTCCACCGTGCGCGTCGATCATCACGACCTCGCGCGCGCCTGCGAGCGCGCCAAAGATCATGAAGAGATCCTGTCCGCGTTGCCACGCCAGTCTTTCGGTCGCGATCGCAAACACGTCGGGCCGGCGCGCGCGCAATGTCGCCAGCCGTTTCATCACGCTACCCGTTTCAAATTCGGTGCGCGAGATCGATTCGATTTCGGCTTCGGGATAGAGTTCGGTGAGTTTGTCGCGCGCGGTGTTTCCACTAAGCGCCAGCAGGACGACTTTCATCCGCGCACCATTAACGACTGGCCAGTCGTAGCTATGAACTGCCGCGTCACGAGCGCGAAGATCAACACGTAACTGATCGTCGAGGCAATCGCAGCGCCTTGCGCGCCGAGTCGCGGCACGAGCGCAAACACGAGTATGAGATTCACGACGAGTGTGACGATCCAGTAAACGGGAATAATGCGTGGCAGGCCGAGCGCGTTGAAGTGTTGGACCATCACCGATTCGAGGCCGACAAGATAAACACCGGGCAGTAGAATCAACAGCAGCCGCGTCGCGTCCGCAAATTCACTTCCGTAAACCAACGGCAGCACAAAGCTAAACGGCACGGCCGCGAGACAACAAATGAAAGTGACGAGCGCGGTGTATCTCGTGACCTGCGCCGTCGTTTCTCCGCGCGCGTCCTGCTCCGCCGTTACGCGCGGAAACAAAATCGTCGCGATCACACCCGGCAACAGCATCAGCAACATGCCAAACTGCGTCGCAACACTGTAAACACCTGCCTCAGCAGGTCCGCGAAAGTGATTCACAACGAGCAGATCCGCGCGAAAGATGATCGCCCCCGCCAGGATCGAAATGTGAAACTTGATCCCGTAACGGATCATCCGCGCGAGGAGCGAAGCATTCGGCCGCCATTGCGATCGCGCAAACTTCCTTGCCGCCACCACGATCAAAACGACGACGAACAAGCTGACCAACCACGCCGCCGCCGTGTTCAGGATCACTAGCGTCGCCAACCCCCGACGCAGAAAGATCAACGCCACGACGGCGTTGATCAGCACAAACGATTGGCCCACGAGGTCCAGCAAGTTGAACGGTAATATCTTTCCGACAGCCAGCAAAATATTAAGACCGATCAAGGTGATCAGTTGCGACGGAATAGAAACAGAGGCGATGCGGATCAGGTTCGCGGAAACGTCACCAAACCACGCCGGCCGCATCTCCGCCACGAAGTTCAATCCCAGCGCCAGCACCGATCCGGCAAAAAGCGCGAAGATCAGTGAATTGACGGCGGCTGTGCGGAGTTGTTGCTGGTCCTGAGCGATGAAGTAAGTGTTCGCGGAAGGCAGGCCAAAACTGCAAATCTGGACCACCGTGGTGACAGCGACATTGATCACCGCGAGTTCGCCGACGCCCTTCGCTCCGAGCCAGTGCGCGACAATAATCCCGGCCGCGACGCTGTTGACGATCATCAACACGCGCGTCGCAAACGTCCACGCCACGACTGATTTAAACCGGGTCGATCCAGCGCTCATACCACAGACTCAGATTCAGCAGCGCCCAAAGATGAAAGCCCCAATCCCGGGTCCTGTTGCGATGCTCGTGCAGCATTCGTCCGACAAACTCGTAGTCTAAAAAATTGCGGCGCCGCATCGTCGAATTCATCAGGTGTTCGTCAAACCAATTGCCGAGCCCTTCGCGAAACCACTCGCGCACCGGCGCGCCAAACCCGCGCTTGCGTTCGTAAAGCAGGTCACGCGGCAGGATCTCTTCGAGCGCGCGTTTCAAAATGTGCTTGCCGCTCGTGCCTTCGACTTTCAACGAACGCGGCAATGCCAGCGCATACTCGACGAGATGATGGTCCAAAAATGGCACACGCGCCTCGACGCTCGTCGCCATCGTGATCTTGTCAACGCGCATCAGCAACAGTTCCGGCAGACGCAGTTTCAACTCGAGATACGTCATGCGCGACAGAAAATCCGAGTTCGGACGCTCGCGTTCGATGTGGTTGAGATACTTCTCGACGACATGCAGCGACGACGTTCCATTCATTCGTTCACGCATCTGAGCCGATAACACCCGCGGCTTAAACGACTCGTCGTAAACAACGGCGCCGCCCCAGAACAACGGTTCGTCAGCGCCAAGCCTGCGAATCAACTCGATCGCCGCGCGTTTGCGCCCAGTCGCTTCCAGCGCCGGACGCGAAAGGTTCGACAACGCGCGACGCAAGCTGCGCGGGAGTGTTTCCGCATGTCGCCAGAAACTCTCGTAGATCCGCAAATGCCTGACGTAGTTTTCGTAACCGCTGAAGATCTCGTCGGATCCTTCGCCGACCTGCACGACGATGGTTCCCGAATCTCGCGCGAGTTTCGAAACGTAATAGAGCGGCACGCAAACGGGATCGGCAATCGGCTCGTCCTGGTGAAAGACGAGGCTCGGCAAAAACTCGTGCATCTCTTTTTCGGAGATGATGACTTCGTGATGATTCGTCGCAAACTGTTTCGAGATGCGGCGCGCGGAGTCGAGCTCGTTGAGATACTCGGCGTCGCTGAAACCGACGGTGAACGTCTCAACCGGGCGCGTCATTAGTTCCGACATCAGCGCTACGTTCGCGGACGAGTCGACGCCGCCGGAAAGAAACACGCCAAACGGCACGTCAGACATCATGCGTTTGCGAATCGAGTCGCGCAGCAGGCGAAGGATCTCGGCGCGGTGTTCGGCGTCGCTCGCCGTGGGTGCGTGCGTGGGTGGGAGCGCGTCCCAGTATTGCTGAATGTTCAGCGTGCCGTCGCGTTTCACGATCAGGACGTGGCCGGCTGGAAGTTTTTGGATGTCGCGAAAGAGCGTGGTCGGCGCGGGCGTCGTCAGGAAAGTCAGGTAGTGATAGAGCGCTTGCTCGTCGATGTCGGGCGTCACCGCGGGATGTTGCAGGATCGCTTTGATCTCGGAAGCGAAGATGAATCGTCCGTCGCGATGATAGAAGTAGAGTGGTTTGACGCCGATGCGATCGCGCACGAGCACGAGTTGTTGCGCGCGCGCGTCCCACAACGCGATCGCGTAGTCGCCTTCGATGTCGTGAATGAAGTCGAGGCCGCGTTCTTCGTAGAGGTGAAGGATCGTTTCGGAGTCGGTGCGCGATGCGTAAGTGTGTCCGCGTTTCTCGAGGCCGGTGCGAAGTTCGGCGTGGTTGTAGATCTCACCGTTGAAGACGAGCCAGGTTTGATCATCACAGCCGTGCATCGGCTGGTGACCTGCCTCCGAAAGATCGATGATCGAAAGCCGTCGAAAGCCGAAACCACCGCGCCGCTCGTCGAAAACCAGTTCGCCCGCGTCGTCCGGGCCGCGATGCGTCATCTCATCGCGCATACGGGCGAGCAGCGCAGGCTCGACCGAACCCTCGCTGGCGCCATATTCCCAGACTCCGCAGATTCCACACATCTACAAACTCAATTTCCAACTCAGCTTGCGCGGCGGGCCCGAAAAGCGCCAGCACGCGGAAAGCGATTCGCTCATTTGGTCGTAATCGTGCGACGTGAACTGTTGTTCCAGCACGGGCGAACCGGGAAGAGTCAACGAACGAACGGTCAATGTCAAATCCGTGTTTGGATCCGTGACCTCAACTGCACCCTCGACCACCGCTACCGTGAGGCCGGGCGCGAAGTGAAACCAGACTTCGAAATCGTGCTCGGCCGCGTCGCCCAGAAATTCGTCTTCTATCAACCACGATCGCTCGAGTCTTTCAAAAATTATGGTTCGGCGGTGGGTGACAGGATTTTTGAGTCGCTGGTAGCCGTAGTGTTCAGCTACGATCTTGTCTGTTTCCCACAGCAACACGCGCGGCCGAGCTTCGTTGCCGATCACAAACGGCAAGTCACGTTCGATCGTGTTCTGCTCGACGCCGTCGATCTTCACGGTCGAGTGGTAAGCAGTGGAACGAAACTGGTGACGCTTGTCGAGATCGCCGGTGTAGATGCACGTTCCGGGATCGACGATGAAAGCGCACCCGCCCGCCGATACTTCGATACTCAACGCATCGTTGTGTCCGTGCGAACCGCGGCCGTCGATCCCCGCGTCACTCGTGTTCAAACACAAGTACAGGTCTTCGTGACGCATGATGTAAACGCCGGCGTGCGGAAACGCCTGCGAGGCCGTGACCTTTTCGCGCAGTGAAGGATCGTTGAACACGCGGGCGCCGATTTCCAGAACATAAGCATGGTCGTCGCCGCGTCTTTGCTCGAGCGGCAGGAATTGTCCGCCGTCCGTGTCGCCAATCAACGGCGCAAATCCGTCCGGCCGCACGTAAGCACGAATGTAGCGCAGCATCGCATACAGCTTGTCCCAGTATCTCTTTTCGATCTCGATGCCATTCTCGCGGCACAACCAGAACGAATAGAGAAACAGTTCAGTAACAAACCGATGGTAGCCCGTCGACGATTCAAAATCGGTCCCGTCGGGAAGAACCTGCTTGTCCATCTCGCGCAGCATTTCTTTGAGACCGGAGTCGCGCCAGCTCTCGGCGTCGCGCAACTCGGGCAGCATCACGCCGAGCCACAGCAAGCCGGCGACATCGGAGAGATAGTGATTGCTTGTCGCAATGTATGAGAATTCGAGATTGCGCCGGATGTAGTTGCCGTGTTGTTGAAACAGGTGCAGTAAGAACTGCGTGTCGAGTTGCGGCGACGAGCGAAACAGTTCGAACGCCGCGATCAGATTGATCGCACGCAGCGCGACTTCCATCGCACACTGCCAGTTTGGACCACGGCCATACGGATTCTGTTCATTCCAGCTTCGTAACTGGTCCATGAATGCGGTCGCGAAGCGCTCGTCGCCGGTGAGCTTGTACGCGCGGCCGAGCGTGATGAAATGCGCGAGCCGATTGAGTTCCCAAACGATGCGAATATCGGAACCGTCCGATCGCATCACTTTGATGTCGCGGTGGTGAGCGAGCGGCCAGAGATAACCGGAACGCGGATCGCGGTTCCATTCGGCGGGTTGCTGAAGTGACGGTAGTTGAAAATCCGCGGGTGTTTCGATCGGAATGAACTTCGGCGTGCGATCGATCCGTTTACACAGATTCAACGGATCGGGGTCGTTGCTGTCGAATCGATGCTGGAATGAAACGCGCGTGCGGCGCAGCGCTTCCAAGGCTGCGGTCGTCAGGTTTACTTCACCACGAAGCGCGCGTTTGATTTTGCGGAGCGTGCTCATCTACGACGAGACTTCTTCGAGCGCGTCGAGAATGCGTTCAGAGGTGTGACCGTCCCAAAGCGGCGGTTGTTGCGCCGTGGGCTTCGGGTCGCCGTTCAGCGCGGCATTTGCGGCGTTGACGATCTTCGCGGGGTCAGTGCCGACGACCACGTTTGTTCCCATTTCGACCGTGATCGGCCGCTCGGTGTTTTCACGCAACGTCAGACACGGAATCCCAAGCGCCGTCGTTTCCTCCTGGATTCCACCCGAATCGGTGAGAACGAGTCGCGAGCCGCTGTAGAGATTCAGAAAGTCGAGATAGCCGAGCGGATCGATCACGCGCAGGTTCTTCATCGCGGCGACGCGGTCACTCAATCCGAGTTCGGCGATCGTCTTGCGCGTTCGTGGATGAACGGGAAACACGACGGGAAGCGACTCGGTGATCGTTTCGAGCGCGGAAAGAATGCCGGCGAACGTTCCGTGAACATCGACGTTCGAGGGACGGTGCAGCGTCATCACTGCGTAGTCAAGATCGTCGACTCCGAGGTCTCTCCTCACCGTTGATTGGCGCGCACGTTCGAGATTCTGGTGCAACGAGTCGATCATCACGTTGCCGACAAAACGAATTCGCTCTTCGGGAATTCCCTCGGCGCGAAGATTCGCATCGGCGTCAGGCGACGGCGTGAACAACAGATCCGCGATCTGATCCGTTAGTAGTCGATTGATCTCTTCCGGCATCGTGCGATCGCGACTGCGCAATCCGGCTTCGACGTGCGCCACTTTCACGCCCAACTTCACGCAAACCAGCGCGCACGCGATCGTCGAATTGACGTCGCCCACCACAAGCACCCAATCCGGTTTCTCCTGCAACACGACAGGCTCGAAACGTTCCATCACCGCCGCGGTTTGCGCGGCATGTGAACCGGATCCGACGCCGAGATGAGTATCAGGTTCGGGAAGCTGAAGATCGCGGAAGAAAGAGTCGGACATCGCCGCGTCGTAATGCTGGCCCGTATGGACCACGAGCGGCTGAAACTTCGCCGGGCGCGCCTTCATCGCAGACACGATCGGCGCCACTTTCATGAAATTGGGCCGCGCGCCGACGACGTTGATAACCTTCAGCATTCAGGTCTTGGGTCTTGGGTTTTTGGTTTTTGGTCTTTGGTCTTTGGTCTTTGTTTGGCCTTGGTTTTGGTCTGGTCTTTTGCTTCCCGCAAAGGCGCCAAGGCGCAAAGACAAAGATCAAAGGCCCAAGACCTAAGACCAAAGTCCTACAAGCGGATGATGCGCGCTTTGCTGTCGCGCCGCATCTCGCCGTTCAGGGCATTGCGCGTATCGACGATCAGCGGCGCGATCGCGCAAACGCGTTTGTAGTCGATCTCGCTGTGATCCGTAACGATGACGACGCAGTCGGCCCCGCTCAGCTCTTCGTCCGTGAGCGGCATCGACGAAAGCGGCTCGCCGCTGCCCTCGATATGGGCGTCGTCAAAACTGACCTCCTTCACGAACGGGTCGTGATAACGCACGTTCGCGCCTTTTGCTCGCAGACGATCGATGATCGAAAGCGCCGGACTCTCGCGCACGTCGTCGACGTCTCGTTTGTAAGCGACGCCAAGGAGTAAAACACTCGAACCTTTCACGGCTTTACGTTCGTCGTTCAGACCATCGGAGATGAGTTGGACAACGTGCTCCGGCATTCGCGAGTTGACCTCTTCGGCGAGGCCGATAAATCGCGAATCGAAACCGTGTTGCCGCGCTTTCCACGACAAATAATGGGGATCGAGCGGGATGCAGTGTCCGCCGATGCCCGGGCCGGGATAGAACGCCATGAAACCGAACGGCTTTGTCGCAGCCGCGCGAATCACTTCCCACGTGTCGATGTTGAGCGCGTAACAGAGTCGCGCCATCTCGTTGGCCATGCCGATGTTTACCGCGCGGAAAGTGTTTTCCAAAAGCTTTGCCGCTTCCGCGACGCGCGCTGAGCTGACAGCGTGGACGTCGTTCACGATCTGCGAGTAAAGATGCGCGGCGACAGTCGTCGAATCTTCCGTGACGCCGCCGACGACTTTCGGAATGTTGTGCGTCATGAACTGCGGATTGCCCGGGTCGACGCGTTCGGGCGAGAACGCGAGCAGGAAATCGGCGTCGAGCTTCAGTCCCGTTTCTTCAAACATCGGAAGCAGCACTTCGTCGGTCGTTCCGGGGTAAGTCGTCGACTCCAGGATGATGATTTGGCCACGCCGCAAACGCTTCTGAATCTCTTCGGCGGCGGCGAGAATGTAGGAAACGTCGGGCTCTTTTGTCTTTCGCAGTGGCGTGGGAACGCAGATGATGATCGCGTCGCAAACGCTCAGGTGATTGAAGTCGGTGGTCGCGCGCAGACGCTCCGATTTGACCATTTCGTTCAGTCGCGGCGCGGGCACGTCGCCGATGTACGAATGGCCTTCGTTAATCTGTTTCGCCTTGTTTTCGTCAACCTCGAAACCGGTGGCTTGAAAGCCTTTGGAAGCGAATTCCACCAGCAACGGAAGCCCCACGTAACCCAGGCCGATCACGCCCACGTGGGCTTGTTTGTTGGTAATCAGACTCATCAATTCATTCTTCATAATTGGGCGCAAGACTAGAAAACCCTATCGACAAGTGTCAAGCAATCATATATATGGGTACTGTCTTAATTTCCATCTTTTTGCTATCTCTGCGCCTCTGCGGTGTACTTGTTATGCCGAATGGTTTCACCGCAGAGGCGCAGAGAACGCAGAGGATATTTCAGCTTAAGACACCACCTATATATGGGTAGTTTGAACTCGGCGATCTCTGCGTAGCGCTCTGGTTGCCCTGCGTTAGAACGAGTCACCGGGCATGTTAAACGCAGAGAGCACAGTGATACACAGAGGACACAGTGTCAGTGACCAGTTCATCCCCCAAATTAATCCGCGGTCTCAGCCTGCTTGATGCGACCATGATCGTGGTCGGGTCGATGATCGGGTCCGGCATCTTCATCACTTCGGCTGAGTCGGCGCGGCTCGTGGGTTCGCCGGGCTGGCTGCTGATGGCGTGGGCGCTGGCCGGTGTGCTGACGATCACGGGCGCGCTCTGTTGCGCCGAGCTGGCCGCGATGTGGCCGCGCGCGGGCGGGCAGTACGTTTTTCTGCGCGAGGCGTATGGGCCAGCAACGGGTTTTCTCTTCGGTTGGGGACTGTTTCTGATCATTCAAACGGGAACGATCGCCGCCGTCGCCGTCGCTTTCGCAAACTTCACCGGCGTACTGATCGACTGGTTCTCAGCGGATCACTTCCTCCTCTCACCTACCGTCATCATCCAACCTTTCGCGATGGGCGGGCTGTCGTTCAACGGCTACGCGGTCAGTCTTTCGACACAGCAACTGCTCGCGATCGTGATGATCCTGTTTCTGACGTTCGTCAACACGTTCGGGCTTCAGGCCGGAAAGATCATTCAAAACACGTTCACGTTTACAAAGACTGCCGCGCTGCTCGGGCTGATCGTGATCGGTTTGTTTCTCGGTTGGAACGGTGCGAGTGCGGCTTACACGTCGTCGTGGTGGAAGTCGTGGGAAAACGGATGGCAACCGACGTCGGCGCAGGTTTGGTTTGAGCCGTCGAGCGAGGGATTGGTCGTGCTGGCGCTGGTGATGTTGCTCGGACGGGCGATGGTTGGGCCGCTGTTCGCGCAATCGGCATGGAATAATGTCACGTTTACGGCGGGAGAAGTCCGGGATCCCGGAAAAAACCTGCCGCGTGCGTTGTTAATCGGCTGCGGGCTCGTCGTTACTTTTTATTTACTCGCAAACCTGGCGTACGTCGTGACGCTGCCGCTGGCGGGAATCCAAACGGCGCCGCAGAATCGCGTCGCGACGGCGGTGATGCAGGCAGTGCTTGGTCCAAGCGGCACGATACTCATGGCGCTGGCGATCATGATCTCGACGTTTGGCTGTAACAACGGCCTGATTCTGGCGGGCGCGCGTGTTTACTACGCGATGGCGCGCGACGGGTTGTTCTTCAAACGCGTCGATAGTCTGAATGCCCGACACGTGCCGGCTGTGGCGTTGATCGCGCAAGGCGTTTGGGCGTCGTTGCTTGTGTTACCGCGAACGGTGACGCGGAACACGCAAACGGGCGCGTATTCGTTCGGAAATGTTTACACGCAATTGCTCGAGTACATCGTCTCGGTTGATTTGATCTTTTATGCGTTGATGGTTGGCGCAGTGATCGTGATGCGGCGTAAGGCGCCGGAGATCGAAAGGCCTTACCGGACGTTTGGTTATCCGCTGGTTCCGATTGTTTACATTGTTTTGGCGTTATTATTCGTTATCGACCTCGCGATCCTCGCTCCGTCGACTTCAGGAATTGGATATTTACTGGTGTTTACAGGTATTCCCGTCTACCTGATTTGGAGCCGCAAAGAGGCACAAAAGGCACAAGAGGCACAAAAGGCACAAGAGGCACAAAAGAGCATTTGAGTTGAGTTCTTCTTGTCCCTCTTGTGCCTTTTGTGCTTCTTGTGCCTTTTTGTGGCTTTACTTAACCCACTCGTCCGCGATCTCCGTTTCGACTTTCACCGGCACAGTCTTCAGATATTCCTGACCCGCCGCGCACATCACGTGTTCGACTTTCGCGGCGATCTCCGTCGCTTGATCGGCATCTGCTTCGACTACGATCTCGTCGTGAATGATGTTGACGATCTGCGCGTTCGTTTCGCGAAGTTCGTCTTTCAACAAGCGTAACGCCCGTTTCAGAATGTCGGCGCTCGTGCCCTGAATCGGCGTGTTCTTGCCGTTACGCTGCGTCATCGACACTTGCTGCCGATCGTTTTCGTCGTAACGAAAACGCACTAAACGTCCGGACGCCGTACGCGCCTGACGCTCGCTGACCGCGCGACTCGCAGCTTCGCGCAGATAATTGTCGAGCCCGCGATACGTCGTGAAGTAACGGCGCAAGACATTCTCCGCATCCGAAACACTCAAACCGGTCATGAGCGCGAATCGTTGCGCGCCGATGCCGTAAACCACGCCGAAGTTGAGCCGCTTCGCGAAATCGCGCTGTTCCTTCGTCACCTGGTCCAGCGAAGCATTGAACACCTGAGCCGCCGTCACGCGATGAAGATCGGCGCCGGAGTTGAACGCGTCGATAAACCCGCGATCGCCCGAAAACTCCGCCAGTATGCGCAACTCGATCTGTGAATAATCTGCGATGATCAACTTGCGTCCCTGCGGATGACCACTGAAACAACGCCGGTACTCAACCGCGTGCGGCACCTGCTGGATGTTCGGGTTCGTACACGCAAACCGTCCGGTCGGCGCGCCGATCTGCCGGAAGTCCGCGTGCAAACGCTTCGTCACGGGATTGATCATCTCGATCATGTTCTCACCGTAACTCGTCAGCGCCTTTTGCACGGTGCGATATTCGAGCAACGTCCCGATAATCGGATACTCAGCCGCGAGCGGTTGCATTTTCCAGTTGCGCGTCGAGTCGGGAACCGGAATGCCGAGCCGATTCAGCGCCTGCGTCAACTGCTGATGTGAATCGAGATTGATATCGTTGCGCTGCGTTCCGCCAAACAGCGATCCCTGCATCGATTCTTCCGCCAACACCTGTTGCAACTGTTCCGCCAGCTCGATGCGCCGTTTCTCGACGATGCCGAGTTGTTCGAGCCAGCGCTCCTTGTGCATGAAAAATCCCGCGAGCTCGATATCGACAACCGTGTTCACACATTCAAATTCGAGCTGCGCGACTTTGATCAACGAATCCGACTTCAATCGGTCGATCAACTTTTCACGCAACGGCAACAGGACCGCCGCATCGCGCGCCGCGTACTGCAACTGCGCTTCGGAAAGTTCGAAGTTCCAGTTACTCAGACGTTCGCTCTTGTCGACAGACTCATTCAGATATCGACTCGCGACAGTCTCCAATCCGTGACGCTCTTCGATATCGCCCGCGCCGATGAGTTGACTCGCGAGCAGCGTGTCGAACAGTCCGCCGAGATCGACGTGCAGGTTGTGTTTGAGAAACTTCGCGTCGAATTTTGCGTTGTGCGCGATCTTGATCGGACGCGGCGCTTCGAGCAGACGTTTCAGCGGATCGAGCGCTTCGGCGTTGCCGTTGGAAAACGCGTCGAAGTCGACAATGAATACGCGTTCGGGCGTGGCGAGCTGGATCAATCGCAGGCGCGAAGTAAACGGATCGAGGTCGGTAGTTTCCGTGTCGAGCCCGACGACCGGCTGTGAGGAGATTGTTTCGATTGCTCGGCGGAGTTCTTCCGCGGTCTTGATTACCTGGTAGTTCGTCATTCCGAGTCTAGAGCGCCATCAGTCTCTTCAGCATGAAAATCTGCCCTTTGTGTTGGGCTTCGTGATCGATGAGGTGATGAAGAATCCAGCGCAGGTTGTGCTCGGTCGTCTTACCACGTCGTTCGAAAGTGATGATGCGTTCGAGGTCTTTGTCGTTGTATGAGAAGAGCACGTCGCGCGTTTGATTGCGAATCTTCTCTGCTTCCTGCAAACAAAACTCGGTCGTGTATCCGTTGCGCGCGACGGCTTCGACGTCGTCGAGTATGTCCCAATACGGCGCCTGCTTGTCTTCTTCTGTTAGTTGATGACCGCTGACGACCATCTGCATCCAAAACCATTCAGCTTCGCCGATGTGCAACACGAGCGCGCCAATCGAGTGCGCGCCGAGAAAAGCGGGTTTGCCGATCAGGTCGTCGGGGATCGTTTTCACCGCAGCCTCAAGCTGGCCGCGAACTTCTTCCATGCCGCTGAGGTAGTAGCCGATGCCGGTTGATAAACCGGGATGAGGAGTGAGTACTCTGCGTCTCATTCAATATTTCCTTTTTAGTTTCACTGTTCACACGCTCGCAATCGCATCATTGTGAGTGCGCCGCTGCACAAATAGCAACAACAGTATCGCCGCGGTCGCGCCCATCACGGCGTTGACGAGGAACGCTGTCGTGGGTCCCTTCCAGTCCCAAATCATACCCATCAACAGCGACGCGGGAAACACCGTGATACCAAACGCGAGATTATATAGTCCGTAAGCTGTTCCGCGTTGCTCGGGCCGGACGAGATCCGCGACGAGCGCTTTTTCCGCGCCCTCGACGAGACCGAAATAGATGCCATAGATCAGGAACAGAACCCAAACGGAGATCGCGCTTTGGACAAACGCAAAGCCGGCGTACACAGCGGCGTAAAGCACCCACCCGGAGACGATCAATCGTTTGCGTCCGAGTCGATCTGAAAGATCGCCGCCGTAAAGTGAGCTCAGCACTTTCGACACGTGATGCACCGCCCACAGCAGTGGAATCACGGTGAGAGCAACGCCTGAGTCCCTCGCGCGCAGGATCAGAAAACTGTCAGACGAGTTTGAAAGCGTAAACAGCGCGAGAATGACGAGGAAGCGTTTAAAATTCGTGTCAAGACCACGCAGCGACAGTTTGACCTTCTTTGTTCCATCGGTGTGGACCGGCGATTCGCGCATGACGAAGATCGCCACCAATACCGCGGCGAACGCCGGTATCGAAGCGATCAGAAAAATCCGCGGAAAGTTAGTCCCTAAAAGCGCGACCAAGCCGAAACCAAGCAACGGCCCAATCACCGCACCGCCGTGGTCCATCGCGCGATGAAAACCAAACGCGAGTCCACGCTGCTCAAACGGAACTGAATCCGCAATCATCGCGTCACGCGGCGCCGTGCGGATTCCCTTGCCGACACGATCGCCCACGCGAATCGCCAACACCTGATGCCAGCTTCCGGCAAACGCCAGCAACGGTCTTGCGACGGCAGCGAGTGCGTAACCGCCGACGACGAGAAATTTGCGTTTGCCCAAACGGTCGCTGAGGTTCCCGGCAAACAGTTTCAACAGACTCGAGATCGACTCGGCGAGTCCTTCGATGATGCCGATCGCGCCTGCTGAAGCGCCGAGTGTGGTTGCCAGGAAAAGCGGAAGGAACGGATAGATTATCTCGCTTGACGCGTCGTTGAGGAGACTGACAAGACTGATGGCAACAACGTTAGCCGGGAGTTTGCGATAACGACCCCAAATCCCGGGACTGCTTTCATCAACCTCAAGCCTTTTGATAGCGGGCCCTCACCACTGTCTTGATATTTCCGCGTACGTGGAAATCGCCTTCGATCTCGACGCTCAGCGGATCGCAGGCGGCGACAAAGTCTTCGAGAATGACATTAATCACGTGCTCGTGAAAGATCTTCACGTTGCGAAACGAATTGATGTAGAGCTTCAAACTCTTCAGTTCGATACAGCGCTCGTTGGGAACGTAATCAAGACGGATGACGGCGAAGTCAGGGAAGTCGGAGAACGGACAGATCGCCGTAAATTCCGGCATTTCAAAACTGATCTTGATCTCGCGACCGGGAAACTCGTAGGCGAAAGTCTCGAGCGCAAAGAGATTCATCTCCGCCCGCGGAGTCGATTGAATATCCATGCGTCAATTCTTAAATCGCTGCGGACGGTCGTGTCAACCGTCGATCAACTCCCGATCAACGATAGGCGCCGGCGGAGCGTCCGCCGTGGCCCATGTCGAACAATTTGATCAGCACGAGTCCCGCGATGAAACCACCGATATGCGCGCCGTACGCAACGCCGCCCTGCTGCGATCCGGCGCCGAGCATACCGAGGCCGCTAATCAACTGGAACGCGAACCAGATTCCGATCGCCACCCAGGCAGGAACGTCCGTGAGAAAGCGGAACAGAATCACCGTCACGCGGCGTGAAGGATGAAGCAGGATGTAACCGCCCAACACACCCGAAATCGCGCCGGAAGCACCGAGACTCGGAACCAGCATGTCCGCCGAGTTCGCAGCTAGAGCGTAAGTGGTGAAAACGTGGGCCAGCGACGCGAGCAATCCGCAAAGCAAGTAGAAAATGACGTAACGAACATGGCCCAGGCGATCTTCGATGTTGTCGCCGAAGATCCAAAGGAACAGCATGTTACCGGCGATGTGCGCGATGCCGCCGTGCATAAACATCGACGTGAACAACGTCACGTAGACGGAGGGCCATGTCTCACCGAGACCGGGTATGCGTACGGTTTGGCCCGCATACTCGACGACACGGGCGTCCGTGACGATGTCTCTTCCGGTGACGATCTCCAGCGGAACGGTTGAGAACGCATACGTGAACGCGGTGTCTCCACCGAGTCCTTGTAGAAAGACGAAAACCAGGATGTTAATGGCGATGATCGCGTAATTAACGAACGGCGTGGTGGTTCGATCTGTGTTGTCGTCGTACAGCGGAAAGACCATGGTCTCCAGTCCTCAAGCGAAACTCAATAAATTACGCGACGCGTATGCAGAGATTGTGCCACGGCTGTTACAAAGCGTTAATCCGTGATCCGATTCGTTAACGGAACGCCCGCGTGAACGATCGCGGGTTCGTGGGGCCTCAATAATTCGTAGCCTTCGGAGCGCGCAACGTAAGTGGCGGCCGTCATGTCGCCGGTCACGTTCAACGTCGTGCGACACATGTCGAGCAGGCGATCGACACCCAGAATGATCGCGATTAACGCGGGATTGACGCCGATCGTCACGAGCACGCCGATGATGAAGGGAATCGAGCCCGACGGAATGCCGGCCGTGCCGACCCCGCCGATGATCGCGAGATAGACCACCATCAACTGTTGGCCAAACGTGAGATCGACTCCCGCAAGTTGGGCCAGGAAGAGCACTGTCACGCCTTCGTACAAAGCCGTTCCGTTTTGATTGGCGGTCGCGCCGACAGTCAGAACGAAGCTGTTGATCTCCTGCGGCACGCCGAGGTTCTGTTCGGACACGCGCAAAGCCGTCGGCAAAGTCGCATTCGAAGACGAAGTTGAAAACGCCGTCAGGATCACGGTTTTGACGCGGCGGAAAAACTCGATCGGCGAGATGCGCGAGAGGAAGTAAAGCGACAGCGAGTAAACGCCGAACATGTGCAACGACAGACCAAGCAGCACAGTCACGACAAACCATCCGAGCGCCTGCAACAACTCGAGTCCGAAACGCGCCGTCGTGCTGAAGAGCAGGCACGCAACCGCGTACGGCGCGATCTTCATGATCATCTCGATGATCTTCGCCGTGATCTCGTAAAGCCCTTCGAGCACGCGCAACACGGGCGCGGTGACGGTCACTGGCAGCAGCGTGATCGCGACGCCGACGATCAATCCGAAGAACATGATGTGCAGCATGTTCGCGTCTTCTTTCGCGGCGACGGCGAAGAATGGATTTTTTGGAACGATCGTTTCGATCACCGACATCAGCGGCGTAGACGTGCCGCTGGCTTTCTTCGCATCTTCGACACGCGTTGAGGCGTCGCTGGCGAAGCGTTGTTGTAAGGCGGCAGACGTTGCCGGATCGATACGCTTGCCGGGCTTGATCGTGTTCGCGAGAGTTAGACCAATCGCGACAGAGATCGCCGAGATCACGAGGCAGTAAGCAAACGATTTCAGACCAACGCGACCGAGCTTGCGAATGTCGCCGATGCCTGCGATGCCGACGACGAGCGATGAAAACACCAGCGGCACGACGATCATCAACAGCAGGCGCAGAAACAGTTGGCCCACCGGATGCGTGATGTTGTCGACAACCCACGCCACGCGCGTGTTATCGCCACCGAGCAGTCGATTCACCGCCACGCCCGCGACCACGCCGACGATCAATCCGATCAGGATCTTTGTATGAAGAGCCATGCCTTTCGGCTTGTCGGGCGTCTCTTCGTCGAGATCGGTCGCGATTTGACGCTCGAAGGCGTCGCGCTCCAGTCGATCTGCGCTGCGTTGTTTGTCTTTTTCGTCAGGCATGTTTTGTATCGGTCTTTACCGGCCCCAGCGCAACTTGTCGCGCAGGACGTCGAAATAGTTTCTGTTGCTTGGCTGCACGAGATTGAAAGTCACATTGCTCTTGCGGATCACGATGCGATCGTCGACGTTCAACGCCAACCCGACCTGACCGTCGAGTGTCAACGTTACTTCTTCCTGATCCGTTTTTAGAAGTAACTCGATCGTGGCGTCGTCGGGCACTACGATTGGCCGATTAGAGAGCGTGAACGGGCAGATGGGCGTGATCACAACCGCGTTCATCGAAGGAAAGACGACTGGTCCACCCGCGGAAAGGTTGTAAGCGGTCGAACCCGTCGGCGTCGAAATGATCAGGCCGTCGGCGCGGAATGAGTTGACGAAGTATTTGTTGAGATACGCTTCGATCTCGATGATGCGCGCGAGTGCTGACTTGTTGATGACGACGTCGTTGAGAACGCGATGTTTCGAGATCGTTTTGTCCTGCCGATGTAGCTCAACCGACAACATGACGCGTTTGTCGAGACGGAAATTGCCGGAGAGTATCGACTCGAGTCCGAGATAAAGCTCCTCGATCCGAAACTCGGCGAGATAACCAAGCCCGCCGTAGTTGACGCCCAGCACTGGTACTTCGAGATCGCCCACGAGCCGCGCCGCGCCGATCATCGTTCCGTCGCCGCCGAGAACGAGGATCAGATCGACGTTAGCAGCGAGATCCTCGTGCGCGACTTCCGAAACCGCACAACCCGTTTTGTGTTCGATCCGCTCGCGTTCGATCTCGGGGCCGCCGACCAGCGTGATGTCGCGCTTGCTCAGCCACTCGACGAGTTCGCAGACAGTTTCCAACGCCGCCGGCTGATGCGGTTTAAGAACAATACCGATGCGCTTGATTGGCGACATGGTTGAGTGCTTGGGCCGGGATAATACGGGCCTGCCGTTGATAGTTCAAGAGTTTAAGGTGGTGACCTAATTCGAAATTCCTTTTCATCCGTTGTCCCAATGAGCGCTGCGTTAGCTGATGTTACGCACACGGCAGAACACGGATTAAGAGATTACAGTCAGATTAGGACACCTTCAACGCCGGGCGGCAGGTTTCTTCAAATAGACTTATAGAACGCCAAGAATTCTACGTTGCCTTCAGCGCCCTGGATCGGCGACTCGATCACGCCTGCGACTTGCAGACCGAGTTCGGTCGCCGATTCATTAACTTTTTCGATCGCTTGCGCTCGTTTCGCGGCGTCGCGAACGATTCCGCCGCCGCCGACTTCTCCGCGTCCCACTTCAAACTGCGGCTTGATCAACGTCACGATCGATCCACCTTCGCGAAGTAAAGCGACAACAGCGGGCAGCACCATCGTCGCCGAGATAAACGAAACGTCCATCACCGCGAGATCGAATTTGACGGGGAAGTCCTGCGTTTGCAGATACCGCGCGTTCACGCCTTCACGAACTTCGACGCGCGGATCGTTTCGTAGTCGCCAATCGATTTGATTGTGACCGACGTCGATCGCGAAAACACGCGCCGCGCCGTTTTGCAGCAAACAATCCGTGAAGCCGCCAGTCGATGCGCCAACGTCGAGACAAACAGCGCCGCGCACGTCTATTTGAAACTCACGCAGCGCCGCTTCGAGTTTCAATCCGCCACGCCCGACGTAACGCGACGCTGGATCCTCAGCGTGCTTGACGCGTATCTGCGCATCTGTCGTGAATTGATCGGAAGATTTATCGACGCGCTGCTCATTGACGAGCACAACTCCTGCCATGACCATCGCCTGCGCTTTTGTGCGCGACTCGGCAAGGCCTCGTTCAACCAGCAGTTTGTCTATGCGCTCGCGCTTCACGTCAGGGACATTACACCATAACGCCCCACGCAGCGCGTCGTTAAGGAGGGATGGATCTCAAGCTCGTCGTGCCGAAGTTGAAACTACCGCGCGCGGCGTGTCGGTGAGGCGCAACTCTCCGGCGCACGCGTCGCAAAGCCAAACGATGATGTGTGGCGCATCAGACCAAAAGAACGAACTTACTTTGCCCGCAACTTCAACCGCTTGATCTACACGGAGCCGCTGCAAAGCCTGGATATAAAAAACGCCATTATAAAATTCGCCTTCCGCGCCCTCGTCCCGGTGAATACACTCCCGCTCTCGAAACATTTGTCTAGTCATAATAATTTCCGTTTCTTTGTCGGGGATTATAAGTGAGGATCAAACAGGTTGGCGTGATGATGCCATTCGATTAGTGATCCGTCAATAACATTTAACACATTAATACGGACGGTCCTGTCGTCGCCTTCGGCCTTCGAAGATTTCGTCGACTTGTGTGAGATCGCGATCGTCCCGATTACGACGCTCACGTCGCGCGACGCGGCGCGCACGTCGTTCTTGCCAACGCTCGTATAAGACCGCATCGCGAATCTGTTCGAGCTGTTCCTCCTCGCTCGGTGCGACGCCGCGTGTCTCTGGTGTGAGCGGAATGTTCTCACGCGCAACGGCGTGGGGTCGTTGTTTCTTGACCGCGCTGATAACAGGCACGCCTTCTGTTTCGGCCGGCGACTCTTCAATGGCAGGCGAAGGTTCAGGCATGGGCTCAGGCTCGACAACGGCCGCCGCCGTCTCGGTTGTTTCTGTTTCCGGTTCAGTGTTGTTTGTTAATTGTATTTGTGAGACCTGGCTCGACGAACGCTTGACGTGAACGGCAATCAACGCCGCCGCCGCGCCAAGCACCATCGCGATCGCAAACGCACCACCGAGATACAAAAACTTGCGCCACCGCAACCGCGTGCGAATCTCGTTCAGCGGCACGACGGGCTGCGCGCGTTGCACCACTCGCCGGTCGTCAAAATGAGGCGACGGCACTGCTGTCCGGACTTCAATCGGATTTTCGAATACGTTTTCTTTCATCGTTCAATTGCGTCAGGGATTTTCCTGCCGGGAGAGAGTCAAGAAAGTGCTTTGCAATCACGAGGCCAAGGCATTTTCGGCGGAAAATGGGCGTGAAGTGCCGGTGGAGGCATACCCGACTACCGATTTGGTGCACGGAAACGACGCGTTTTGTTATAAAACGCGCCGCTTGCTGCGCCGATCGTCCAGAACTTCGATGCTTTCCTTGACGCGGCTGTAAATGCCGTCCGCATCGAGGCCGTACTTCGCCAGCAACAACTTCGCATCGCCGTGAGTGATCAGCCGATCAGGAATTCCCATACGCACAACGCGAACTTTGTCCTGAAGTCCGTTCTCTTCGAGCAACTCCAGCACGGCTGAACCAAAACCACCGGCCAGGTACGCTTCTTCGACAGTCACGATCAGACGTTTCGTGCGCGCGAGCGCGAGCAGCAACGGCGCGTCGAGTGGTTTGACGAAACGTGCGTTGACGACCGTCGTCTCGATGCGTTCCTTCGCCAACTGATCTGCTGCCGCCAACGAAGGATGAACCATCGCGCCATAAGCCACGATCGCGATCTCGCCGCCGTCGCGGAGTATTTCACCTTTGCCGATCTCGAGCAGTTCGGGTTCGCGAGTGATGTCCGCGCCGACGCCGTTGCCGCGCGGATAGCGCATCGCCGCGGGTCCGGTGTGCTCGATCATCGTGTACATCATGTCGCGCATCTCGCCTTCGTCTTTGGGCGCCATCACGACGATGTTTGGAACGCTGCGCAGGTAAGCGATGTCGAGTAAGCCATGATGCGTTTGTCCGTCACCGCCGGCGATACCGCCGCGATCGAGACAAAACTTCACGTTCAGATCCTGGATACACACGTCGTGGATCACCTGGTCGAATCCGCGTTGCAGGAACGTCGAGTAAATCGCGCAAACAGGCTTGAGTCCTTCGCACGACATGCCGGCCGCGAAAGTGACGCAGTGTTGTTCCGCGATACCGACGTCGAACGATCGCTCCGGAAACTTTTCGAGCGCCGTGCAAACGCCCGTACCGTCGGGCATCGCCGCAGTCAGCGCGACAACCTTCGAGTCTTTTTCCATCAACTGCGCGAGCGTGTCGCCAAATACTTTCGTGTAGGTCGGAGCTTTCGCGGTGCTGCTGATCGGCTTGCCGGTCTTCAGATCGAAAGGACCGGTGGCGTGCCAGCAATAATAATCAGGCTCGGTTTGCGGGTAGCCTTTGCCTTTCGTCGTCAACGCGTGAACGATGACTGGTCCATCCTTGATCTGCTGCGCCTCGCGCAGAGCGGCGACGAGCGCGCGTGGATTGTGACCGTCGACGTAACCGATGTATTTAAAACCGAGTTCGCTGACGAGCGCGCCGGGAAGAACAACCGCGGCAAGCACGTCCTTCATCGTCTTCGCTGCGTGATGCAGACGCTCGCCGAGCGACGGAATCGCCAGAAGTTTGTTTTCTACTTCGTCTTTGAATCGATGATAACCATGCGCGCCGCGAATGCGATTCAAGTAGCCCGTCAACGCGCCGACCGCCGGCGCGATCGACATCTCGTTGTCGTTGAGAACGACGATCAACCGGCTCTTCAAATGGCCCGCCTGGTTGATCGCTTCCATCGCCATGCCGCCCGCGAGTGACGCGTCGCCGATCAACGCGACGACGTGATGATCTTCACCTTTTCGATCGCGAGCGATCGCCATGCCGAGTGCCGCCGAAAGCGACGTCGAAGCATGACCGGCGCCAAACGTGTCGTACTCAGACTCGTCACGCCGGAGAAAACCGCTGATGCCGCCGTACTGTTTGATCGTCGGCAACAGGTCGCGGCGTCCGGTCAGGATCTTGTGCGCGTAAGCCTGGTGGCCGACGTCCCAGACCAGACGATCGCGCGGCGTATCGAACGCATAGTGCAGCGCAACGGCCAACTCGACGGCGCCAAGCGAGGCGCCGGTGTGACCGCCAACGCGCGACATGGTTTCGAGAATGTAGTTGCGAATCTCGTCTGAAACGGTTTGTAGTTGTTCGACTGGAAGCGATCTTAGATCAGCGGGTGAGTTAATACTCTCGAGAAGACTCATTGTGGGCGGCATTGTACTCCAATCCCCGGTTTTTGTTACGCCACGCACGCCGACACTGTTCCAGCGCGTGCGCTTGGTATTGCAAAGTACTCTGTCGAATCAGATTTGTCAATCCAAATTTGAACTCCGAATCGCTGCAAAACGTTCAGAAATCAGGTGCAGGACGCGCAATTCAATCTCGAATTCTTCTTCAAAGCGCTCGCGGATCACACCCGCTTGCGCCTCATTCACCTGCTCGAAGATGATGAGGTTTGCGTCTGCTCGTTCGTCGAAGTGCTCGAGACCAACCAGCCAAAGATCTCGCGCCACCTGGCCTACTTGCGGCGCGCCGGACTCGTCGCTGCCCGGCGCGAAGGAAAGTGGAGTCACTATCGGCTCGTCGAACCCGATGATCCGTATGCGGCGAAGATCTTTCGCGAACTGCGTGAGTCGCTGGCCGGCAATGCCGAGATGCAGGGTGATAAGTTGCGGCTAAATAACATGCGCTGAAACGCAGATCTGAGGTTGACAATCCGCGACTCCCGACTAGAATTGGACTTCGCCTGATGAGGCACGGAGATGTGGCCGAGTGGCTGAAGGCGGCGGTTTGCTAAACCGTTAAGGGTCAAAAGCCCTTCACAGGTTCGAATCCTGTCATCTCCGCCAGACTTTGGTCAGTAGTTAGTAGCCAGTAATCAGTGGAGATTTCTTACTGAACCTGACTGCTAACTACTTTTTTATTGGCATGACTGTTCGCGTACGCTTCGCACCATCACCCACGGGCTACCTGCACATCGGCGCCGCCCGTTCGGCGCTCTTCAATTGGCTTTACGCGCGTAAATCCGCCGGCAAGTTTCTCCTCCGCATCGAGGACACCGACCTTCAGCGCTCCACCGACGAATCGACACGGTCCATCATCGAAGGTCTCGAGTGGCTCGGTCTCGACTACGACGAAGATCTCGTCTTTCAGTCGAACAATGCTCCAAAACATCGCGCGGCGGCGCATCGCTTAGTCGAAGAAGGCAAGGCGTACCGCGACTTCACGCCGAAAGAGCAGCGCGACGACAAAGACGTCAAGCAGAACATCTCCGAACGCGCGCGCGCCCAGCAGGTCGAGGGCGTTGACCCGCGAAGCAATCCGTTTCGCGAACTAGCGAAGGAAGAATCAGACCGGCGTGCCGCGGCCGGCGAGCCTTTCGTGGTGCGTTTGAAAGTCCCGGCTGAGGGCGCGACGAAGTTTGACGACATTGTTTATGGAACGCAGGAGCGCAGTCATTCGGAGATTGAAGATCTCGTGTTGCTGCGTTCGGACGGTCATCCGCTTTACAACCTCTCGGTCGTGATCGACGACATCGAGATGGGCATCACGCACGTGATTCGCGGACAGGACCATCTCACCAACACACACAAGCAGATTCTGTTGTACGAGGCGTTGGGCGCCCCGGTGCCGCGGTTTGCGCACCTGCCGCTGATCCTCGCGCCGAACAAAGGCAAGCTCTCGAAGCGAAAGCACGGTGAAGTTGTTTCACTCACGACGTATCGCGATCGTGGTTTCGTGCCGGCTGCTTTTCGCAACTTTCTCGCGTTGCTCGGATGGGCGCCGCCGGACGGCAAAGAGGTGCTGAGCAAGGAAGAGTTGGTTCAGTTGTTTTCGCTCGAAGGCATCGGCCGTGCGAATGCTATCTTTAACTTCCACGAGAACGATCCGAGGCGTTGGACTGACGACAAAGCGCTCTGGATGAACGCCGAGTACATCCGCACGATGCCGCTCGAAGAGTTGTTGCCGATGGTGAAGACGGAGTTGCGGGCGAACAAACTGTGGCGCGAGGAGTATGACGACGACGATCGTGATTGGTTGTTGAAGACGCTCGATCTCATCCGGCAACGCTACTTCACGTTGAAAGATTTTTCGGGACAGGGGCGCGCGTATTTCTCGGACGATTTCGATTTCGATGAGACTGCGGTGAACAAGAACCTGCGCAAGGAGCCGCGAATGCGCGAACTGATGCTGGGTCTCGCCGATAAACTCGAGACCGTTGAGCCCTTCAACATGGAGACTGCGGAAGCGGCGTTGCGTGCGTATGCTGATGAAGCTGGTGTTAAGGCGGGATTGTTAATCAATGGCGCGCGAACGATGTTGACGGGTCAGGCAGTTGGTCCATCGATGTTTGAGATCTTCGATGTGCTTGGTCGTGAGGCTTCGGTTCAGCGTTTACGGAGCGGCATTCCATTTCAACAGGAGACTTTATGAAAACACGGATTCTTCTAATTCTGGCTCTGATCTGTTTTTCATCCGTGGTTCACGGTCAAACTAAGCCGAAACCGTCGCCGACGCCAGTTAGCGACGCGCAGGCTGTGCTCGCCGCGTTCGACAAGCTGGTGGCCGGGATCGAGCACGCGAACGTGAACGAGGTGATGAGTGTTTACTGGAACAATCCGCAGCTCAGTCTCTTCAATTACAACGGCACGGCGACGAAAGGTTGGGAGCAGGTTCGCAAGAATCGTGAGAGTTCGTATCCGCAGATAAAAGACGCGAAGCTTGAAGTGCGTGACAAGGCGGTTTACATGATGGGCCGCGACGGCGCGCTTGTGACTTGCCAGTGGACGCAAACGCAAAACTATAAAGGAACTCCGGAAACAGCGACTGGCCGCATGACGCTTGTGTTCAAGCGTTTCGCGCAGGGTTGGAAAGCCATCCATTTGCACTCATCGCCTGATTCGCCGGATCCGTCAAGAATTCCTGCTTCAGAGCAAGAGCCGCCAGCCACCACGAAGCCGACTCCGACTCCGTCGCCATCGCCTGCCCGCGGCAGATAGGAAACACGCAGTCGATCACGGCCCGGCTTCGACCGTAGCTTTGCGTTCGAGTTTTCCCCAACCAACGACCGGGCCACGGATCGCCATCGCCACTGATTTGACGATCACGTAGTACATCACCTGCCGGTAACAGAAGCGTTGTAGAAACAACCACCACAACAAACTCCAACGCTCGCGCCGCTCCAGCAAAAACGCAAACGCGGCCGAGATCCAATCGATCGCCAGAAACAGCGCATAATAGAAAAGCACTTGCTGAAGATCAGTCGAAGTGTAACCCGCGGGCTGTTGCCAGTAATCGAACGCAACGGCGCCGAGCGTGTAAAGCAGCATGAGGTCCATCACCGGCGAGATGAGCGGAAACAGTATCTGAAAGATCCAAACGTTCGGCATCGCGACAAACCCCAGCGTCCCATAACGCCGGCGAAACAGCGCATCGCGATGCTTCCACAAACACTGCAACGTGCCGTACGACCAGCGAAACCGTTGCTTCGCCAGCGTTCGCAGATTGTGTGGCGCTTCGGTCCAGGCGATCGCCGTCTCTTCGTAACCGATTCGATAACCGAGCCGTCGAATGCGCAACGTCAGATCCTGATCTTCGGCAAGCGTGTCTGACTCAAACCCGCCGGCGCGCAGCAGCAAATCTTTGCGCCACGCGCCAACCGCACCGGGAACAACGGTGATGCAGTTGAGACTCGCAAACGCGCGTCGATCCATGTTTTGCGAAGTGATGTACTCGAGCGCCTGCCAACGCGTGACGAGATTGATTCGATTTCCGACTTTCGCATTGCCCGCAACTGCGCCGACCTCCGGATCGTAAAAACGCCGCGCGAGCGCGCCGACCGTCTCCGGCGCAAAGATCGTGTCCGCGTCGAGGGCGACGATCACTTCACCACGCGCGTGTCGCAAGCCGGTATTCAACGCCTCAGCTTTGCCGGCGTTCGTCACCGTGAACAGCCGCACGCGTTCATTCGCGCCAAACACATCCGCCACGACTTTGCTCGTATCGTCCGTCGAACCATCGTCGACGACGATGATTTCAAACTTCGAGTAGTCTGAAGCGAGCAGACTTCGGATCGTGTTTTCGATGACGAGCGCTTCGTTGTACGCGGGAACCACGATCGAAACAAACGGCGTGAACTGAACGTGTAGCCGTTCGCGACGCCGCGATCGGAGCCATTGGCCCAGCGCAAGCGAGCCGATAAAGAGCAGCCGGCCCAACCCGAGGACGATGCCGATGAGAAAGATCCATTGCAACGTCCAGCCGCCGGTTGAAAGAAAGAAAAACGCGACCGCGTCGGCTCTGGTGAACATTCTTTGATTTGCCGGAATCGGCGGCATCACCTGATCTTTCGTCAGCCCGGCGAGATCGGAAACGGTGACGAAGCGAAATCCACTCGCTTTCAACTCGTGAATCAAAGCCGGCAGCGCGGCGACGGTGGCCGAACGATCGCCGCCCGCATCGTGCAGCAGGATCACCTCGCCGCGTGTGTCGGGATTGGAGTCGAGCGCGCGCGAGATCGTGCGATGGACGATCTGATCTGCAGTCACCGGAAGTTGCCAATCGTTCGGATCGATACGCACCCCGACCATCACGTAACCGAGTTGCTGCGCGAGGATCGCCGGCTCGACTTCCTGTGGCTTATCGGCTTCCGCGTCGCCGAAGTACGGCGGGCGAAACAGGACCGTGGAACGTCCCGTTTCCGATTCGATCAAACGCTGCGTCGCGTTTAGTTCCAACTCCGTGAGCGGGAGCGGCAGTTCGCCCAGGTTTGGATGAGTGAACGTGTGATTGCCTAACTCGTGACCGTCGTTCACGATGCGACGCAGCAGATCGGGATTCGCTTGTCCGTTCTTGCCGATAATGAAAAACGTCGCGGGTACTTGTTCGCGCTTGAGGATGTCGAGAATCGCGGGCGTCCAGCGCGGATCTGGCCCATCGTCGAACGTCAGCGCCAACAAGCCGGGACGATCGCCACTGCGTTGCACGACATACGACGACGGCAGAGCCGTGAATTGCTCAGTCTTGATAAAACCCGTGGACTGATCGACGTCGATCTCACGCGCGCCTTTTTGCGGGCGCGACATCACCTTCAGCAGTTCGCCGTTTCCTTCAAAGTCGACCTGGTAACCGTAATTGATCGTGCGCAGTGAATCGGCGCCGTTGTTGTTATCGACGCCGAGGATCGACCACACGGAAGGATCTTCCGATCCGAGCCGCCAAATGCCGAAACCCGCAGGCTTGTAGCCGCTCGCCGCTCTCATTTCGTTGAACGCCGTCACCGCGTCGAGAAACCAGACCTTGTGATGCGACTGATCGTCTTCGTCGTATTCGTAATAAGGATTGCGCGTGACTGGATCGAGCGATGGCGTGGTTTCCGACTGGCGCGCGTTGATCAATGCTTCCTGAAAAGTTACCTCGTCGACGTTGTGATTCGCGTCGTTCCAGTCGTAACCGTAGTTGCCGAGGGCGATGATGGTTTTCGCGGGATCGAGTTCGCGCATCCGCTTGATGAGGTTCTGTTCGAACCAATCCTGCGCGGCGACCGGGCCTGCGTCGCTGCCGGTCCAGTGCTGGTCGTAAGCCATCACGATCAGGAAGTCGCTCGCGGCCGAATACGCGTGGTAATTCCAATCCGGATCGTCGAAGGGCACTGCCTGGGCGAGTAACCAGTTGTGGGCGGCGAATGTCATGTGCAACTCCTGCATGAACGTGAGCAGGTTTGCTTGCGACGCGGTTGGTGGTTCTTCGAAGTCGACGCAGAGACCGGCGAAGTTGTTGTCCTGAACGAAGTTCGTTAACGAACTGATCAGCAGTTGACGATGCGGCTCGTCTGCGATCGATCGCGCCAGCAGATCGCCTTGCCATTTTTCGTCAATTACGTTTTGCACCATCGGCACGACGCGCACTTGCGGGCGATTGAGGCGAATCCAGTTCAGCGCGGGAATGTGAACGTCAGTTGCGAGTGGATTCGCGCCGTCCTGGAGGTGCGACCATTCGGCGACGACCCAGTCAAGGTGATCGAGATTTCGCTTCAGTGATTCATAACTCGATTCGTCCCAGTTGATATAAAAACCGACTGAGAGCGGGCGAGTGCTGGGAACGATCGGCGCGGGAACGGTGGGGGGCGGCGGAACTATCGGGATGTGCGCGCGGCGTTTGCCGGGCACGACATATTTCGTCTTCGCGAGCGCGCGTTGCAACTCAGCCTGCGCCTTGCGTGCTTTACGTTCACTCGGATTTGCTGGGATATTCGGGGCTTTTGGCTTGAGATCAGCGGAGCGAGGCAGGCCGGCGAGTTGGCGTAAATTCAGACTCGGGAGCGCCGGGTTAGCCAACACACTGGCGATGAAGATGACCGCCAGTGCCGTGACGACGATCGATAGTGCTAACCACGCGCGTCGCACTCTTCGCCAGCGACGTCCGCCGGGGTCGTGAAAAACGGGAGAGCCGGGGTGACTCACGGCGAATTGGATGCAAGATCAGTATGTCGAGGCTATGTTGAGGTTGCGAGAAGAAATAAAAAGCCGCCCACGATACTTCGTAGACGGCTTCGGTGAACTGTTGGGATTGGCCTGAGGCTGACTGTGTGCCACGTCCAGAAAGGAGGAGCACTTATGCAGTAAGACTACCGAACCAGAATCCTAACTAGTTAGCTGGTTCAGAGGTCAGGCCGCAGCCACCTCACTGTGATTAGAACTCATAAACTTTTGAATCACCTCCTTTCCAGTGTTGCGCGAATCATAAAGTACAACACGATGAGCGTCAACCGCTTTTTCGATCAAGGTGTCGTAATTTTCCTCTCAGTGTTATCTCGGCGTTCCTCCGCGCCTTTGCGGTTCCTTTTACTGCGATTAGTTCACCGCAGAGGCGCGGAGGAACGCCGAGACTCTGATCAGATTAGATACTAGTTTCGATCAAACACGAGTTCACCTGATGCGAAGACGCGCGACGCGTGTTCCACGCCGAAAAAGTATGCGAGCTCGCGATAGTCCTCGCAGTCGTGAATCACGATGTCTGCCGTTTTCCCTGGTTCGAGTGAGCCGAGTTGCGCGCCGCGATTGAGACTGTAAG
Source organism: Pyrinomonadaceae bacterium (assembly GCA_035760365.1). Classification (GTDB taxonomy): domain Bacteria; phylum Acidobacteriota; class Blastocatellia; order Pyrinomonadales; family Pyrinomonadaceae; genus PSRF01. The sequence goes on along the minus strand of DASTTB010000037.1, from coordinate 23,322 downwards.
CGGCGTTGATCGTTGCCGCCGTGATCGATTCGGCCGGCGTCATCTTCATGTGCGTTGCGGCCAGCGAGAGGATCATCGTCATCGAAGGCGTTGGCGATGAGCCGGGATTGAAATCGGTTGCGAGAACGACGGCGAGACCGGCGTCGATCATCTCGCGCGCGGCGGGATAACGAGCCGAACCGAGCGCGTAAACGGAACCGGGCAGTAGCACCGGCTGCACGTTCGCGGATTTCAGTGCGGCGATGCCTTCGGCGTCCGTGTGTTCGAGATGATCGGCGGTGATCGTGCCCAATTCAGCGGCCAGTTTTGCGCCGCCTGAGAGCGAGAGTTGATCCGCGTGCATTCTCAATCCGAGTCCGTGACAACGCGCGGCGGAAAGAATCTTCCACGACTCGTCGTTGGTGAAGACGTTTTGTTCGCAAAACACGTCCGCAAATTCGGCCAGCTTCTCGCGCGCGACCTGCGGCAGCATCTCGTCGATGATCAGAGAAATATAAGCTTCGCGTCTCGATGCGTATTCTTTCGGGATCGTGTGTGCGCCGAGGAATGTTGGGACGTAGCGAAGGTGTGTTTCTTTGTCGAGTTGTTTGATGGCGCGGAGGAGTTTGATTTCGTCTTCGAGCGAGAGGCCGTAGCCTGACTTCGCTTCGACTGTCGTCGTGCCGCTGCGTAGAAACCACTCAGCATAGCGACGCCCGGCCGAAACTAGTTCGCCGATCGTTGCCGCGCGGGTTTTGTTTACGGTGGACTGAATACCACCGCCGCGTGCGGTGATTTCCTGGTAAGTCGCGCCGGTGCTGCGTTCTTCAAACTCACCCGCGCGTGTGCCCGCAAAAACCGGATGAGTGTGCGCGTCGACAAATCCGGGCAACACGACTCGCCCGCCCGCATCAACCACCAACGTACGAGCATCAATTGGGGCTTTGATCTGTGTAAGACTTCCAACGTTTTCAATTAACCCATCACGAACAAACAGCGCTCCACCCTCAATGATCCCAAGCTCGCGCATCTCGCCACCGACGCGCGGACGCGCCGGTCCCGCAAGCGTCACCAACTGAGCACAGTTGACGATCGCCAGTGTCTTACTTTCGTTTTCCGAGGACATAAATCGTGATGCCGATCGCATTTGCGATCAATACCGTGGCAACAATCTTCAACGCAAACGACAGTGGACTGCCAACCTCCGTAATCGGAACGATCGCGAAACGAATATAGATCAACGTGACGATGAACCCCGACGCACACGCGAGCTTCAGCCACCACGGCGACCTGACGCCCAGCGCCTTCATTCCAAACAACGGTATTGCAAACAGAACCAGATACGTCAGCGCGTAGAAAACGCCGCCCGCATTGTCGATCAGTTGAAACGCTTCCTGCGCGTGTACGCCCGTCAAACTAAGCACGGCGAGCACCATCGTCACCGCACCGACAAACAGAATCGAATTGAAAGGCGTCTTGTACTTCGGATGCAGACGGCTGAACCACGCCGGTAACAGACGATCCCACCCGGCGACCATCGGCAAACGCGTGTTTCCGGCAAAGTAAATACTCATCAACGCGATCGTCCTGACCGTGATGCCGAGAATCGCGATCGAACCGATCGTCCCGACCCAGCCGAGCGATCGAAATCCGATCGACAACACCTGCGGGATCGGTCCAATGAGATCGATCTGATCGCGCGGCACAAACGCCAGTACGGAACTCGTGCCGAGAATAAACATGAGCGCGATGATGGGCGACGCGATCACCACGGATCGCGCGACATTTCGCGCCGGCGAACGCGTTTCTCCCGCGAGAATCGCGATGTATTCGAAACCCGTCAGTGCGCCGAGCGCCAGCTTGCTCGCGACGTTGACGTTGTACTCAGTGAACGTCGGAAACTGAATGAGAAACGGCCGATACTCGCCCGCCGTCGCCACCGAGTAAGCAAAGATCGGCAGCAGGATCAAAATCGCGAACGTCGTCAGGTGTACTAACGCGCCGACGTTGTGAATCCACTTGCCAAGCGCCAATCCGCGCGTCGCCGCGATGACCATGCCGACCACCAACAGAAAACTGATCAGCACGATCATCGACGTGTGCTCTTTCATCCACGCGGCTGTTGGTCCAATCGAGTAGGAGATGTTGGTGGTGACGATCAGTCCGACGCCAGCCAGGATCGAAATCGCAAACACCCAAAGGTTCCAGCCGACCATGAAGGCGACGAATTCATTGAAAGCGAGTTTGGTCCATTGATAAAGACCGCCCTCGAGCGGCATGAGGCGAATGAGAAAGATCACAGCCGCGGCAAGCGGCAGGTAAAACGTGAGGATCGCGAGAATCCAGAAAACGTTCTGCTCGTCACCTAATCTCGCCGCCCAGCCAACCCAGAAAGTTCCAACGACAAACACGACCTGCGTCAGAACGAGATCGAAAAGTCCGAGCTCCTTCTTGAAGACAGCGCTACGCGCTTCTACGTCGCGCTCCAGTTCGGAAACGTTTGGAGAGGGTGTGGTCAAGTTTTGGTCCGTTGTGAACGGAAAACTAAAAGACGCGGTAATGACCCTTGATGGTCCAGGCGAACATCACATCTTCGATCCGTGTACCGGCGCCGATGTTGTGCACGATTAGATAACGATCCGGCGATTCTGACAACATATTTGTCACGATCCCGATGTGATCGATGCCGCTGCTCAACTCCCACGAGACGACGTCGCCGGGCTGATAGTCGGCGGCGTTGCCGGTGATCGACAGCGATTTTCCCTGGCGTGTGAAGTAAGTCATGAGGTTCAGGACGCGGCGATGGTCGATGTTTTTATCAGGTGCATTTGCTCCCCACTTGGTCGGGTACGCGGAACGCGCCGCTTTGATGTCTTCGTGTACTGACTTTTGAAGATCGACGCCGGCTTTGCGAAAGGCGCGGACGACCACGTCGGAGCAAACGCCCGTGTTTTCCGGCACGTCGCCGCCGGGATATTCGAGCGCGACATATGCGGGATCGTAACTGGTCGTCACGCCAGCCTGTGCGATTGCGCCTTCGAGCATTTGTTTGAGTTGAGGGAATGCGTTGTCAGGAAGCGGTTTGGTGGTGGGACTTTGCGGTACTGCTGGGCCACGATTGATAACGAGCTGCTGGGACTGCTGGGAGTGGCGCCAACTTGCTAACCCAAAGAAGCCCACGCCCGCGACGATCATCATCAGCGTGAGTAAAAGTGTCAGTAGAGTGCCGTTACAGTTTCGCATGTTGGGCCAGCCACTGCTTCACGTCGGCGCGCATCTCGGCGACGATCTCGTGCGCGGCGTCGTAGCTCTTAGACGCTACGGTTCGTGCTCTGGTTCCCAATTGTTTTTCGTAATCCGCGACGCGTTCAGGCGGGTAGAACTCGTCGCGTGTGCCTGCGAGATGAAAGACGTCTAGTGACGTTTGACGATAAATCGGGCTCGTTTCCCAATCGCCCGGCAGTCCGCCGCAGATGCCTACGACGCCGCGCAACCGTTCGGGATGCGTAAACGCGAAGCGATAGTTCAGCGCGCACGATTGCGAAAATCCCAACAGGAAGACACGCGATGGATCGGCGATTCCATCGCCCGTGAGTTTGTCGATCAGATCGATCAACGCCTGGTGATGAACGGCGACTGATTCGTCACTGCGATAGCTCGTGAGCCAGCCAAAGCCGTAGCGCAGTGGACCACCCGGCTGTCGCGGCTCTTTAATGTGTTGATGAAAGCCTTGTAACGAAGCGATCGCGAAATCGTCGGGCGCCATCTGCTGCGCCTCGCGCATGATCTGCTCTTTGAACGCGCCGTAACCGTGTAACGCGATCAGGAGCGGCGCAGGAGAGTTTGCCGCAGGCAGAAGATCGTAATAGAGATTGATGCGTGCTTTTAGAGGTTGATCCGCAATTACTCTGCTCATTGGCGGGACATTGTATTGCATTCCGGCTCTGTTGACGGATAGGATGATGAGCACAGATTAGCAGACAATTTTTGGAGAGGTGTTCCGTAATGAAATTTCCAGGCGGTTTCAATATTCAACAGATGATGAAGCAGGCGCAGGTCATGCAGGAGAAGATGCAGAAAGAGATGGAGGAAATGCGCGTCGAAGCTTCAGCGGGTGGCGGCGTCGTCACCGTAGAGATGAAAGGCAATCATGAAATCATCGCGCTCAAGATCGATCCCGAGGCGGTCAAAGACGGCGACGTCGAGATGCTTCAGGACATGATCCTCGCCGCGGCGAATGAAGCGAACCGAAAAGTGGATGAAGCGATGAAAGGTAAGTTGGGTGGGATGTTGCCGCCGGGACTCGGCGGGTTGTTTGGTTAAGTCTCGCGTTGGATTTTTGCCTTCCTTGTGAGCCTTTGTACTTTGAGCTTAGTGCTTTGTTCAGCTAACGCTGGAGTCACAAAGAAACCAAGAACAAAGTACTAAGCACAAAGCACAGTTTTTGCGAATGTTAGAGTACGCCGAACCCGTCACTAAACTGATCGACGAACTAAAGCGCCTGCCCAGTATCGGGCAGAAGTCCGCGCAACGGCTGGCGTTTTACCTGATGCGCGCGCCGGAAACGGACATCGAACGACTGATCTCGGCGATGAGAGAGGTCAAGGAGCGAATCACGCAATGTTCCGTCTGCAATAACTTGACGGAAGTCGATCCTTGCCGCTTTTGTTCATCGCCGACGCGCGATCATTCAGTGATCTGCGTCGTCGAGGAACCTCACAGTCTCGTCGCCGTCGAGAAGACGCGCAGCTTCAAAGGCGTTTATCACGTGTTGCACGGCAGCCTTTCGCCGATTCGTCACATCACGCCGAACGAGTTGCACCTCGATAACCTGTTGCCGCGACTGAAGCCTGAGAACAACGACGGCGTGGCGGTGACTGAAGTCATACTCGCCACGAACCCAAACACGGAAGGCGAAGCAACGGCAAATTACATCAGCCGTTTACTAAAACCGCTGGGCATACGCGTGACGCGCATCGCGATGGGAATGCCGGTGGGAAGCGATCTCGAGTATGTCGATGAGGTGACGATGGACAAGGCGCTGTCCAATCGTCATGAAATATGAGCTTGGTGTTTTGTGCTAGTTCTTTGTCCAAGCACAAAGTTCTTTCCTTAGAAACGAACCTGTTCGGGGGCGACCGCGCCTTTACACTCGACGCAATCCTCAGCTTCGTCGTACATCTTCGCGTCAAAATCAACCAGCGACTGCACGGGCGTTCCTTCGATCTCGGTCAGTGCTGAGTCGAAGCGCACGATCGCGCCGCAGCCGAGGATGCGCGCGCCGAGTGACTTCACGAGTTTCACAGTCTCCTCGATGGCCTGTCCGCTGCGGATGATGTCGTCGACGATGATGCACGGGTTTACCTCGCCCTGGTTGACGTACTGGCGAAACATTCGCTGGCCGTCTTCTTTTTCGGCCCAGTAGATCTGTTCGGCGTTGAGCGCGTCGCGGACGCCGAAAGCCACCGGGATTCCGCCCGAGCTCGGACTGATGACGGCGATCTTCGGCAGTTGACTGGAGATGTCTTTTTCGAGCCGGAACTTGCGGCTTAACGCTACGGCGAGAACGCGGGCCGTGTCGTAATAGCGAAAAGCCAGCGGCATTTGGAAGTAATGCGGCGAGTGTTTGCCGTTGGGATGAACAAAGTGGCCCTCACGAAAAGCTCCAGTACGTTTCAAAATCTGCATTACAGAATCTTGCGAAGGAATCAGCTCGACCATTGCGTTCTCCGTTTTGTACTTAGTGCTTTGTGCTTAGTACTTTGTGCGGGTCTTTGCCACTAGCGTGATCACTTGAGAACCAAGAACCAAGTACAAAGCACAAAGTACGATCTGTTCGAGAGCATACATCAATCGCGCCCTTTTGCTCCATCGGCTACGGCGCGTTCGATAAAACGACGCTGATCTTTCGGTAAACCTTCCGGCAGAGCGTTCGGTGAAAACCACTCTGCGAGTTCGACTTCGATCGTCTGTGGTTGCATCGAACTGTCGGCGTGACAGCGAAACAACACCTCGACCTGGCGTGGTTTGCGAAACGACCGCGCCGCGAAGACTTCGACGTCGCGGACTTCCAACCCGATCTCTTCACGCAACTCGCGGCGCAGTGCGTCCACAGGTTGTTCGCCGGCCTCGAGAAAGCCGCCGGGTAAACCCCAGCCGCTGCCCGTGCGAAAACGGTGTTTCAGTAAAAGGATTTCTCCCGCATTGTTGAAGATGATGGCGCCGGCAGTTACAGTGAAACGTGGGTGGGTCGCGCGCATCGCCCAGCGGCGAAAACGCGCGGGCAAAGATCGCCACAGTCTTCCAATGAGCGTCTGAAACATTCGCCGCGAGAATAACCGATCCAACGTGTGGTCGTGTCCTAACCTGAAAGGAATTTTCTCTGCGTCCCTCTGCGTCTCTACGGGTGATTCCGCGGTGAAGTAAGCATAACCGCGGAGACGCAGAGGAGCGGAGAGTTAAATTAGGACACCACCCAACGTGTCTACATATTGACAACGTTCATTTGTCATTCCTAAGATTCGCTCCAACTATGGCAGCTACTGACGCGACAACCCGCAAGCTGGATTCCAACGCAGCCACGGCCGTTCCCAAGCGAATCACGAACGCGCAGACGGTCTGCAACGAGAAGAACGAAAAAGGAAAGCTCTGTAACGGGCACCTGAAACAGTTGCGCACCGCCGGCGAACCCGCGCTGATTCATCTGCGCGGCGACGACGTGCTTTCCAAATGCCAGACGTGCGGCGCGCTTTACATGGGACCGCCGTTGGGCCACGTGCGCGATCCGAATAAGCAGGTGCGGTTCGTGGAAGCGGAGTTGACTGCGTTGTTGCAAGCTGCTGGTGGAACGCTTCCGGTTGTTAAAAAGAATGAACGCGGCGTTTGGGTGATGGAAGAGACTGCGCCTGCTGGTCACGCGCCTGCGCCGGCTGCCAAACCGGCAGCGCCTGCTGCGTCCGCGCCGAAAGCCGCGGCGCCTGCGGCGGCAGCGAAACCAGCGGCACCCGCCGCTCCTGCTGCTGCGAAATCGGCTGAACACAAGACGCTGGGCCAGAATCCGAATCGCCAGTTGTTCAAGCGGTCGACTTATGTTGGCGTGACGGATACCGGTCCGGTTGCTGGTGAGACTTTCGAACAGAAAGTCGCGCGACTAAAAGCTCTTTCGGCTGCGGCCAAACAACGTGCTGAAGAAGGTGGTGGACCAGAACCCGCCGCCGCTGCTCCAGCCTCAACTCCGGTCGCCGCTGCTGAGCCTGCTGCTGCGCCGGCAAGTCCCGCAGCGCCCGCTGCTGCGCCGCCAGCCGCCGCAAGTGGTGAACACAAACCCACCGGCAACGCCGATCGCACGTTGTTCAAGCGTTCGACTTACTGTGGTGTTGTCGACACTGGTCCAGTGCCAGGTGAGACTTTCGAACAGAAAGTCGCGCGTCTCGCTGCGCTTTCAGCGGCCGCAAAACAACGCGCCGAAGGAGGTTAGCCACAAAGAGGCACAAAAAGCACAAGAGGCACAAAAAAGGAATTCAGGGAAAAACCGGAGTTCAATCACGCGGGCGCGGATCGTGTGCTGCAAATTTCCCTAAACTCTTTCTTGTGCCTCTTGTGCTTTTTGTGCCTCTTTGTGGCTCAGCTAACCGTAACCGTTAACCCCTCACGCGCGACTTTCCAATCAAGAATTTCCGCGCCTTCTTCTGCCGCCAACGCCGCCTCGACTTCCGCTTTTCGTCCCGGCGCGCAGAGAAACGCGATACATCCGCCACCACCCGCGCCACAAACTTTCGCCGCTTCCGCGCCGTTCGCCAACGCCTTTTCAACCAGCATGTCCATTTGCGGCGTTGTGATCGTCGGCGCGAGACGTTTGCGATTCGGATAACCCTTCTTCATCACTTCCGCCACCCGATCCCAATCGTCGGCAAGCAGCGCCTCGCGCATGTTGCGCGCTGAATCGCGAATTCCCTCGAACAGTTCAAACAGTTCGGTATCGCCGTCGATGTGGCGTTTGAAGATCTCCCAATTGTTGATTCCCGAAAGCCGCGGCTCGCCGGTGTAGCAAATCGCGATGCGTCGTTCGAGCTCTTCGATGTTGACGTCGAGTGCTTCGCGTTCCATTCCGTCCGGACGAAAATGCACGCACGACACTGAGCCGTACATCGGCGGAAAATAATCTTGAAAACCAGCCGGCACGCGAATCACTGTCGATTCGATATTCGCGGCGAGCGTGATGAACTTTCGTTCGTCATAACGATTGCCGACGAGTCGATTCAACGCGCCGATACACGCGATCGCGAGCGCGGAAGATCCGCCGAGTCCCGCGCCGGCGGGGACATTGCTGTCCGCGACCAGATGAAAACCCGTTGTCGGTTTGAAAAAGTGAACGAGCTTCGAGATCAGTTCCAATCGTTCTTCCTGCAACAGATCTTCAATTGCTGACAGGTGTGTCTCAAAAGCAACTTTACGGTCGCGCGATTCGAGAACGATGCGGCCGTCGTCGCGCGTCTCGATCCGGCAGCGCGCGTGCAGCGATAAACCGAAATTAACCGTGGTCGCGCCGGGGTGAAAAAGGTAAATGGGCCAGATGTCGATCGTGCCGCCCGCGAGGTCGACTCGCGGCGGTGCTGAAGACTCAATAATCATTTTTCGCCAACTCAAGATTTTGGTTAGTAGATCTTGTGCTTTGTACTTTGTTCGAGATAACTACAAAGTACCAAGAACTAAGCACAAACCTCAAAAGGTAATCTGTAAGGGCTCTCAATCACCGTCGCTCTTGCGTTCCTTGTGTTCGCCCCGGTGTCGTTTTAAAGGAATGTGTTCCTGTATCTCTTCGCGCAAATCGTGGAATCGTTCGCTCGCGGCATGTTCCAATTCCTGTAGCCGTTCGGGATCGGCCTCTTCCACTTTAGGCGAAAGCCAGAATCGTTCGACGAGATAGAACGCCACGATTCCGAGCACGACGATCACCAGCAAAACTTTTCCGAGACGCTGGAAGTCGCCGATCAATCCCATCACCGCGCCGCTGAAGAAGTAACCGGCACCCGCCAGTATAAACACCCACAGAAAACAGCTCGCAAACGAAAGCAACAGAAACCGCAGATACGGCATACGCCCGACGCCGTAAAACACGCACGCCGCCCAACGCAGCCCGTAGATGTACTTCGAAAGAAAGATCGAAAGCGGACCGAATTTATTGGTGAGTCGTTCGAGTCGCGGTTTGGCCGCGCGATAAAAACGAACTTCCCTGACGCCTTCACAAAATGCGCGACCGGCGAAGTACGCGAGGTTGTCGCTCGCGCAACCGCCCAAAGTGCCCCAGATCAAAACGCGCGCAAAGCTGTACTCACCAAAGAAACTGCTATGCGCCAACACTCCCGCGATCAGCAGCGTTATATCGCCCTCGATCATGACCAGAATCAGCACGGCATACAGCCCATACTGGCCAATCAGGTCATAAAGAAAGTCGAGGTGCATGAATTTTTGAGGCCGTAATCAGCCGGCTGACAAGAATAAACTGGAGGGCTACTTATTGACTACCATTCGTTTCTTCCTCTTGCGGAGGTTTCACGACCAGTACCGGGCATGGGGCATGTCTCACGACAGACTCGGCAGTGGATCCGAAAAGTATTCGGCCCAAACCCGTTCTGCCGTGCGACGAAATCACAATCAGGTCAACTTCACGTTCCCTGGCGACGCGCACGATCTCCGAAGCCGCTTCACCGTGTACAACCAGCTCTTCGACTTCCAGCCCCGAACATTCGTCACATTCGGCGAGCTTGGGTAACTCGCGTTCGGCGGAATCTTCGAGTTGTTCGGCAATATCGGCGATCGGCAACGGTTCCGTCATTCCCGAATAGCCAACCGTCGGCACGATTGGTTCGATGACGTTGATGCAGATGATCGATGCGTGGAACGTCCGCGCCAGCGACGCGGCGTAGGAGAGGGCATAGTTCCCACATTCGCTAAAGTCCGTGGGTAAGAGTATGGTTCGAATCTGCATCTTGTTGGTGCTTAGTGCTTTGTACTTAGTGCTTTGTTAGTCTTGCGAACGTGCCCGCTAAAAACTCAAACTCTGAGCCAGCGAACAAAGTACAAAGCACAAAAGACAAAGCCCTAAGCTGGATGTCTCGCGCGCATTCTACTCTTAGAATCAACAGTTTGACAGCCCTGAAACCCTCGTCTATGCTTCGTTCAACGCAGCTAATCCAGACTATTTGCAATGACGACTCCGGCAACGAACTACATCGGGATTAATGTTTCGGGCTCCCACATGCGCGCCGCCCTGGTCAATAACAACGGCCAGATCATCGAACGGCGCGACGCCGACATCACTCCCGCGACGATGGTTTCACAGTTGGCTGAACTCGCGGCGCAACTTCGTTCCTCCCACGATTCGGTCACGGCGCTCGGCATCGCGATACCCGGTCTCGTCAATCGACAAAGCGATCGCGTCATCTCCGCGCGCGATCTTCCGCCGACGCTCGTCGAAAATCTTCATGACGAATTGACGCGCGCCACTGGCCTGCGAGTCGAGATCGAGAACGACGCAAACGCCGAAGCCTATGGCGAATTCAAAGCCGGGGCCGGCGTGGGCGCCAGCAATCTTTTCTACATGATGATCGGAAACGGTATCGGCGGCGCGATCATCCTCGACGGCAAACTTTGGACGGGCATTTCCGGTTTTGCCGGCGAAGTTGGACACATCACGATCGACACTGAAGGTCTCGAATGCGTTTGCGGCAACACCGGCTGCTTGGAAACGGTTGCGTCAGCGCCCAGCATCGTGCGGCGCGCTCGAGAACGTCTGCATCGCGACTCGACCTCGTCTTTGTCACGACTCGGACTGAATAAAAATTTCACGGCCGACGACGTGGCGCACGCCGCGAATGAAGGCGACGATTTCGCGCTGATGATGATCGAGCGCACGGGAAAGTACATCGGAACGGGCGTCGCGACGGTGATCAATTTGTTGAATATCGAGCGGATCGTGCTTGGCGGCGGTGTGATGGACGCTGGACCGCTGATTCTGAATCCGATTATTCAGGAAGTTAAACGACGCGCGTTTTTGCGTTGTTTCGAAGCGACCGAGATCGTCGCGGCCAAACTCGGCGCTGACGCCGCACCCATCGGCGTTGCGTTGCTGGCCCGTGATGCAAGTGCGTGATGCACGTGTTTCTAACCACCCTGCCTGACCTGTGCCCTGCTTGTGCAGAAATGCACAATTTGAAATTTTCGATCTATTTGGTAAAGTACCCCTCACATGCAATAAACAACATTTAGCTTGAAAGGTTTGTGGGCTGCTGTGTCTCCCAGAATAGCGGTGTGACGTGCCCTCACGAATCCTGCGTTAATGCCACAGATCTTCCATCACAGTACAAACGCGCTGGCGAAGATTACTATCTATGGCGCGGTATTCATCGCCGTCGCTTTATTGTGGGTCGCAGTCGAACTAAATCGTTCGTCCTGGAACACCGGACAATGGGTTGAACGACAACAGCCGGTCCAGTTCAGTCACAAGCACCACGTCGGCGACGACGGCATCGATTGCCGCTACTGCCACACGTCGGTTGAGACTTCCGCGTCCGCGGGCCTGCCTTCGACAAACACGTGCATGAGCTGTCACAAGCAGATCTGGGCCGAGAGTCCATATCTCGAGCCGGTGCGCGCGAGTTTCCGAACCGGCAAGCCGATCGAGTGGATTCGCGTTCACGATCTGCCCGATTACGCATACTTCAATCACAGCATTCACGTGAAAAAAGGCGTTGGTTGTTCGACGTGTCACGGCAAAGTCGACGACATGCCGATCGCTTACCAGGCGGCGTCGCTACAGATGGAGTGGTGTTTACAGTGTCATCGCGCACCGGAAAGATTTTTGCGGCCCGTCGATAAGATTTTCGACATGACGTGGCGGCCGGAAAACAAGACGGCCGAGGAGATTCAGCAGGGGCTGGGTTGGAAAGCCGAATACAAAGTTCAGGGCCGGCAGATTTTAGAAAGTTGTTCGACTTGTCATCGATAGTTTAGAAAGTGCGGAAATGAGCGACAGCGATCGTCACATAAACTTCAAACTGATGCGCGACCACATTCTGTCTTTGCAGGATGGGCAGGATACTCCGCGCGCGGGAAAGAAGTACTGGCGCAGTCTCGACGAACTGGCTGACACGCCGGAGTTTCGTGAGTTCGTCGCGCGTGAGTTTCCACAGCAGGCCGAGGGTTGGAACGATCCGATCGAGCGTCGCACTTTCATGAAACTAATGGGCGCGTCGTTAGCGCTCGCTGGTTTGAGTGGCTGCGTTTTTCAGCCACCGGAAAAGATCGTTCCTTACGTCACGCAGCCTGAAGATCACGTTCCCGGAAAGCCGTTGTTTTTCGCAACCGCAGCGCCGGTTTTGGGGGTTGGAACGCCGATTCTCGTCCGCAGTAACGAAGGACGGCCGACGAAGATCGAAGGCAATCCGGACCATCCGAATAACCAGGCCAGCGATTTCCCGCCCGACGACACGCCGCGCGAATTGCGTCGATCGAGTGCGACCGACATCTTCTCGCAGGCCGCGATTCTGAGTCTTTACGATCCCGATCGCTCGCAGACGATCACGTTCCGCGAAGACATTCGCACGTGGACTTCGTTCGTCGGTGAAATGCGCACGACGCTCGACGAGCAACGGCCGAAGCAAGGCGCGGGCATTCGCTTTTTGACTGAAACGATCATCTCGCCGTCGCTCGGCGCGCAACTGAACGACTTGCTACGCGCGTTGCCGCAGGCGAAGTGGCATCAGTACGAACCTGCGAACGGCGACAACAAACGCGCCGGAGCAGTGCAGGCTTTCGGCCAGCCGGTGAATACGACTTATCGTTTTGATCTCGCGGAGCGTGTTCTTTCGATCGACTGTGATTTTCTTTCGGCCATGCCGGGCACGTTGCGTTATGCGCGCGATTTTTACGCGCGCCGGCGAATTAACGAAACCAATCGCGACATGAACCGGCTGTACGTGATCGAGCCGACGCCGTCGAACACGGGCGCGTGCGCGGATCATGCCTGGACCGTCAAACCGAGTGAGGTCGAGGGGATTGTGCGAGAACTTGCTGGTCGTGTCGCTCCGGGGGCGCAGGGCGGCGCGTCGAGTCATCCGTGGATCGAGCCGATGATTCGCGATCTTCAGCAGCATCCGGGCGCGAGCATCGTGCTCGTCGGCGAGAACCAGCCGCCGCTCATTCACGCGTTGGGCCATGCGATGAACCAGGCGCTGGGGAATGTCGGCAAGACGGTTTTTTACACCGATCCGCTGGAAGTCAATCCCGTCGATCAGCGACAGTCGCTTGCCGATCTTGTCGCCGATATCGACGCCGGCCGTGTTGAACTGCTCGTGATCGTCGGCGGTAATCCTGTTCACAACACGCCCGTCGATCTGAAACTCGATTTGGAACGGTTGAAGAAAGCGAAGTTGCGCGTTCATCTGAGTGAGTACAGAGATGAGACTTCGGAAGTTTGTCACTGGCACATTCCGGCCGCGCACTTCCTCGAGACCTGGGGCGACACGCGTTCTTACGACGGCACGGTCACGATCATGCAGCCGTTGATCGAGCCGCTGCACGAAGGAAAGTCGGTATACGAACTGCTGGCGGTCTTTTCCGATCAATACGATCGCAGGCCGTACGACATCGTGAAGTCTTACTGGCAGTCGCAGCAAACGGCGAACACGGATTTTGAAAATTGGTGGCGCAAGTCGATTCACGACGGGTTTGTTCCGGATTCAGCTTTACCGGCGAAAACAGTTACACCGCAACCTTCAAATCAGAATCCATCGGTCCAATCCGCGGTTACTGGTTTTGAGTTGGTGTTTCGCACCGATCCGTCGATCTACGACGGACGTTTCGCGAACAACGGCTGGTTGCAGGAACTTCCGCGTCCGTTAACCAAAGTAACTTGGGACAACGTCGCCATCGTCAGTCCGAATTCAGCGCAGACGATCGCCGGCACTCGCACCAATCGCGGCGCTGTCAAAGGTCGCGAACACTACGTTCCGCTGATCGAGTTGACGGATCAATCGGGCCGCAAGATCGCGGCGCCGATGTGGATCATGCCGGGCCAGCCTGACGGCGTAATCACGATCCATCTCGGTTACGGCCGCCGTCTCGCAGGCCGCGTCGGCACTGGTCCGTCAGACGAACTGATCGGATACGACGCTTACAAAATTCGCACGTCATACGAGCCGTGGTTCGTCCGCGGCGTGCAGGCCCGCAACACGGGCCAGACTCACGAGATCGCGACGACCCAACTCCATTTCAACATGGAGGATCCGAACTTCAGCGACAAGCCCCGCGACATCCTGCGCTCGGCAAATCTGCAAGACTTTCTCCACGGCGAAAAGCACGAAGAGAAACACGAGCATCCGACGATCTATCCGCCCGATTACGACTACAAAAACCAGGCCCAGAACGCGCCAAACTACGCGTGGGGCATGGCGCTCGACCTGAACAACTGCATCGGCTGCAACGCCTGCACGATCGCCTGCCAGGCCGAAAACAACATCCCCGTAGTCGGTAAGAAAGAAGTCACTCGCAGTCGCGAAATGCACTGGATCCGCGTCGACACGTATTTCGAAGGGCCCGATCCGAGTCAGCCTGAAGGCACGAGCTTCATGCCGGTCCCGTGTATGCACTGCGAGAACGCGCCGTGCGAACCGGTTTGTCCCGTTCACGCCACCGTCCACAGCGCCGAAGGCCTGAACGACATGGTCTACAACCGTTGTGTCGGCACGAAGTACTGTTCGAACAACTGTCCGTACAAAGTGCGCCGCTTCAATTTCTTCCTTTATCAGGAATGGGACACGCCGCTTTATCAACTCATGCGCAATCCGGAAGTGACGGTGCGCAGCCGCGGCGTCATGGAGAAGTGCACCTACTGCGTGCAGCGAATTCAGAACGCGAAAATTCAAGCGGAGTTGGAAGATCGAAAGGTCCGCGACGGCGAGATCGTCACTGCTTGCCAGGCGGTTTGTCCGACAGACGTGATCGTGTTTGGCGACATCAACGATCCGAACAGCCGCGTCTCCAAGATCAAAGCGAACGAGCGCAATTACGACTTGCTTAGCGAATTGAATACGCGTCCGCGCACGAGTTACCTGACGCAACTGAAGAACCCGAATCCGGAAATTGGTTAAATCCGTGGCTGAAGAAACCGACAAACCGTACATGGAAGGGCCGATGCACTCGACCACGCCCGTGATCGATCCCGGGCTGACGTTTGCATCCGTGACCGACAAGATCAGCTCGATCGTCTTGAAACGAAAGACGTCGCTGGCCTGGTTCTTCGGTTTCGCGATCTCGTTTGCGCTCTTCCAACTGATGTTGCTGGCGATCACGAACCTTGTGTTCGTCGGTATCGGCTTGTGGGGCGTCAATGTTCCGGTCGCGTGGGGCGTCGACATTCTCAACTTCGTCTGGTGGATCGGAATCGGTCACGCGGGCACGCTGATCTCGGCGATCCTGCTGCTGTTGCGACAGCGCTGGCGTACCTCGATCAACCGCTTCGCCGAAGCCATGACGCTGTTTGCCGTGGCGCAGGCGGGCATGTATCCGATCTTTCACCTTGGCCGTCCGTGGCTGATGTACTGGCTGTTTCCTTATCCAAACACGATGGGGATCTGGCCGCAGTTTCGCAGCCCGTTGATGTGGGACGTGTTCGCGGTTTCGACTTACGCGACCGTGTCGGCGATGTTCTGGTTTGTCGGTTTGATCCCAGACTTCGCGACGCTTCGCGATCGCGCGCGCAGCAAACCGTTTCAGTTGCTTTACGGTCTGTTGGCGATGGGCTGGCGCGGTTCCGCCCGTCACTGGCATCGCTACGAAATGGCGTACCTGTTGCTCGCGGGTCTGGCCACGCCGCTCGTGCTTTCAGTTCACACGATCGTCAGTTTCGACTTCGCGGTCGGCATCATTCCCGGATGGCACGCGACGATCTTTCCGCCTTACTTCGTCGCCGGCGCCATCTACGCGGGTTTCGCGATGGTGTTGTTGCTGACGATTCCGCTGCGACGTTTCTACGGTCTCGAAGGCTTCATCACCATGCGTCACATGCACAACATGGCGAAGGTGATGCTCGCGACCGGATTGATCGTCGGTTACGGCTACATCATCGAGGCGTTTTTCGGCTGGTACAGCGGCAATAAATATGAACGGTTCATGATCTGGAACCGAATGCACGGTCCGTACAGTCTTTATTACTGGGCGTTGATTCTGTGCAACATCGTGGCGCCGCAGTTTTTGTGGTCCAAGAAGCTGCGTTCGAATCTTCTGGTGCTGTGGATCATCGCGTTTATCGTGAGCATCGGCATGTGGCTGGAGCGGTTCGTGATCGTCGTGACGAGTTTGCATCGCGACTATCTGCCGTCGTCGTGGGGAATGTACCAGCCGACCGTTTGGGATTGGTCGATGTTCGTCGGAACGATCGGTTTCTTCTTTACGCTGCTGTTCCTGTTTATCCGGTTCCTGCCGATGATTTCGATCTTCGAGATGCGCACGATTCTGCCGAGCGCGGAGGTCGAGGAGTAGGTAAATGGCCGACGAGCAAAACACAGATCCGAATAAATCCGTGTTGCAAGCGTCGCACGCGCAGCATCCGCATCGGCGTCATGCGCCGCCGCTTTACGGTGTGATTGCGGAGTTTGAAGGTCCGAGTGAGTTGGTACACGCGGCGCGAAAGACTTACGAGGCTGGCTATCGGCGGATCAATGGTTACTCGCCGTATCCGATCGAGGAACTGTCGGAGGCGATCGGATTTACACACACCAGCTTGCCGTTGATTGTGTTCATCGGCGGCGTGCTTGGCGGTGTGGCCGGGTTCTTCATGCAGTACTACATGGAAGTGATCGACTATCCGTTGAACGTCGGCGGCAAGCCGTACAACAGTTGGCCCGCGTTCATTCCGATCACGTTTGAATGCACGGTGCTGGCGGCGGCGTTTTCGGCTGTGCTCGGCATGTTAATACTGAACAAGTTGCCGCAACCGTATCATCCGGTTTTCAACACGCCGAACTTCGCGCTCGCCACGCGCGATCGATTCTTTCTGGCGGT
This sequence comes from Pyrinomonadaceae bacterium, assembly GCA_035760365.1. GTDB lineage: Bacteria > Acidobacteriota > Blastocatellia > Pyrinomonadales > Pyrinomonadaceae > PSRF01. The sequence goes on along the minus strand of DASTTB010000037.1, from coordinate 6,282 downwards.
GGAGGCGAACGATCCGAAGTTTGATCACGACAATGTGACGTCGTTGTTGAAGAGTTTGAATGCGATGGAAGTTAGCGATGTCGAAGTTTAGGGAGCGCGTGCGCGCGAACAGGTTTCAGGTCTGGTTGCTGATCGCCGGCGTGTGCCTTATCGGCGCTGGATGTCGTCGTGACATGCAGGACCAGCCGAAGATGAAGCCTTTCCGCGGTACGACGTTTTTTGGCGACGGGCTTTCCGCACGACAGCCGATCCAGGGAACGATCGCGCGCGGCTTCCTGCGTGACAACGCCGAGTATTTCACGGGTAAGAAGTCCGTCAGATCCGCGCCAGCACCAACCGGTACACCAAACGCTTTCGCGGATGACATCGAAACATTCCCGTTCGCGATCACTGAAGACACAGTCAAACGCGGTCGCCAGCGCTATGAGATCTTTTGCAGCGCCTGCCACGGATTCACCGGATACGGCGACGGCATGATCGTCCGCCGCGGTTTTCGTCGCGCCGCTTCGTTCCACGACGATCGCCTGCGACAAGCGCCTGTCGGCCATTTCTTCGACGCGATCACGAACGGCTGGGGCGCCATGCCGTCTTACGCGTCACAAATTCCCGTGCAGGATCGTTGGGCCATCATCGCCTACGTCCGCGCGCTGCAACTGAGTCAGCAGAACGCGGCGGCCGCGCCGGGCGCGGCGGCGGGAACATCAGGGACGCCTGTTCCCGGCAGTTCGCCAGTGCCGTCACCAACGCCGTCATCCGGAGGACACGATTGATGAGTACGTCGTTTAATCCTCCAAACTTGACGCGTTTCATGAGACGGGCGTTTATCGCCGGCGTCGTGCTTCTGATCGCGACGCTGCTGCCATTCAATCACGATCGATTCTTCGAGGCTTACCTGATCGGCTGGACGTTCTGGACGGGCATCGCGATCGGCTCGATCGCGCTGTTGATGCTGCAACACCTGACCGGCGGCGGTTGGGGTTTCGTTATCCGCCGGATCCTCGAAGCTTCGACGCGAACGTTGCCGTTCATGGCGATCCTGTTTATCCCGGTGCTGCTCGGCTCGCATTCGCTGTATCACCACTGGATGGACCAGGAAGAGGCGAAGAAGCACGAGGTCGTTGCGTTCAAGCTCGGCTACCTGAACTTTCCGTTCTTTACGATTCGCGCGGTGATTTACTTCGCCGTCTGGCTCGCGCTCGTCTATTTCCTGAACAAGTGGTCACTCGCTCAGGATCGTACCGCCGACAATAGTTACACGAAGAAGATGCGCGTGCTGAGTGGACCGGGAATGGTCGCGCTGATCTTCACGGTCACGTTTGCGTCCGTCGACTGGTACATGTCGCTCGAACCCGAGTGGTTCTCAACCATCTACGGTTTCATCTTCGTGGCCGCGTGGACATTGAGCGCGCTCGCGTTCACGATCGCGGTGCTGGCGACGCTTTCGAAAAACGAGCCGTTGAACCGCATCGTCGCGCCGCTGCATTTCCACGACCTCGGCAAGTTGCTGCTTGCGCTCGTGATGTTGTGGGCGTACTTCGCGTTCTCGCAGTACCTGATTATCTGGTCCGGCAATCTTCCAGAGGAGATCGTCTGGTACCTGAAACGTATGCACGGCGGCTGGGGCGCAACGATCGTCGTGATCGCGATACTTCATTTCGCCGCGCCGTTTCTGTTCCTGCTGTCGCGCGACCTGAAACGCGATCCGCGCAAGCTGGTGATCGTCGCGCTGTTGATTCTCGTGATGCGCATGATCGATCTCCTGTGGATGATCTCTCCCGCTTTCGAGGGTCACAATTGGGTTTGGCTGGACGTCATCGCGCTACTCGGTTTTGGCGGGCTGTGGCTGGGAATTTTCTCCTGGCAGTTGGGCAAGCGATCGCTGATTCCAATCAACGATCCGCAGTATGAATCAGTGCTGGAACAGGCACATGCAGGTCACTAAATGAGTTCTGGTAACGGACATCGGACAGAGACGCCGGACGTTTCGCATATTCGCAACGTCGAAGTCACGCATGAAGCGAGTGACGTAAACGTCGTCGCGATTCTGAGGTTCGTCGTGATCCTGACCGTGTTGACGATCGCGATTTCGATCGGTCTGTGGTTCATGTTCAAGTATTTCGACGCGCAGGAAGCGAAGCAGCGACCTCCGGGTCCGATGTCTTTGCGCAACCTGAACGAAGCGGAACGCCTGCCGCCGGAGCCGCGTCTCCAGGTGCAGCGCGGGTTCGAAGTCAAACTCGAAGACGGAACAACCGTGCCGCTGGCTTTGCGCGAACCGCAGGCGGAATATCGCGAGTTGCGCAAGCAATGGGACAACGTGTTGCTCAACGGAATGAAGGATCAGTCGGGCAATACAGTGCGAATGCCGATCGAGCAGGCAATGAAGCAGATCGTATCCGGCCAGGGGTTGCCGACGAGCGCGCAACAGGGTCCGACCAAGCTTCAGGATTGGGCCATCAGTATGCCGACCGACACGAGTTCTGGTCGAGAGAGCATGAAGAAGTTGCAATGAACGTTTTAATCCGAGCTCTGATCATTTCAATCTGTCTTGGTGCGTCGCTGACCGCGTTTGCGCAGGGACCGCCGGGACCGAGTTCGCCGCTCTACGGCGCGCGTCCGAATACGGGGAATCCTTCGACCGGCTTGCCGACCGCGTTGCGCGACGTTCGGATCGAACAAAAACTCGATCAGCAGTTGCCGCTCGATCTCACTTTCCGCGACGAGCACGGCCAGCAGGTAAACCTCGGGAAGTACTTCGGCAAGAAGCCAGTCGTGCTGTCGCTTGTTTATTACGACTGCCCGATGCTCTGCACGCAGGTGCTCAACGCGATGGTCACGTCGTTTCGCGTGTTGCCGTTCGAAGTCGGAAAAGAGTTTGACGTAGTGACGATCAGCTTCGATCCGCGCGAAACACCGGAGCTCGCCGCGGCCAAGAAAAAGGTTTACGTCGATTACCTGCCGGACAGGATGCGGGCGGGCGCCGGCAACGGCTGGCACTTCCTGACCGGCGATCCGGCGAGTATCGAACGCATCACCGACGCGGTCGGTTTTCGTTATCACTACGACGAAGCGACGAAGCAGTTTGCGCACGCCAGCGGAATCATGGTCGCAACACCGGAAGGAAAACTTTCGCGTTACTTCTATGGCATCGACTATCCGGCGCGCGACCTGCGTCTCGGATTGATCGAGTCGTCGCAGAGCAAGATCGGATCGCCGGTCGATCAGTTGCTGCTCTATTGCTACCACTACGATCCGGCAACGGGTAAATACGGCGCGGCGGTGATGCGCGTCATGAGGATTGCGGGAGTGACGACGCTGCTGGCGATCATCGCGATGTTCTTCCTGCTCAGGCCGCGCAATCGGCAACCAGTGACGAAGGGCGCAGTTCAGTAATGCAGTCGTGGATTCCACTAGTTCCGGAAAGCGCTTCTACGTTCTCGTGGAAGGTTGACGCCCTGTTTTTTTATCTCTCAGGCGTCACGCTCTTCTTTACGTTGCTCATCTCCGCGACGCTGATCTTCTTCGTCATTCGTTATCGACGACGCACGCCGTACGAGATTCCGCGCCCGGTGGCCGGCTCGCACAAGCTCGAGACGATCTGGACCGTCATTCCGTTCCTGATCGCGATGACGATGTTCGGATGGGCTGCGCGCGTTTACTTCGACCAGTACAAACCGCCGCAAAACGCGATCGAGGTCTACGTCGTCGGCAAGCAGTGGATGTGGAAGTTGCAACACGCGACCGGACAGCGCGAGATCAACGAACTTCACGTTCCAGTAGGACGGAAGATCAAGTTGATCCTGGCGACCGAAGACGTGATTCACGACTTCTTCGTTCCCGCATTTCGCACGAAAGTTGACGTCGTACCCGGCCGATACACGACGTTGTGGTTTGAAGCGACGAAGACCGGCAGGTATCACCTGTTCTGCGCCGAGTACTGCGGCATGAATCACTCGGGCATGATTGGTTCGGTGATCGTGATGGAGCCGCGCGAGTTTGATAACTGGCTGAGCGGAAACACGGGAACGACAACGCCCGCCGCCGCTGGTCAGCAACTGTTTCAGACGCTTGGCTGCGCTTCGTGTCACGGCACAAACGGTGAAGGCGGACGCGGACCGGCTCTTGTCGGGTTGTTCGGACGCGAGACTCCGCTCGCAAGCGGAGGATCAGTGCGCGCCGACGAAGGTTATTTGCGCGAGTCGATCACGAACCCGCAGGCGAAACTGGTCGCGGGATTCGGCCCGATCATGCCGACGTTCCAGGGACAGGTAACGGAAGATCAGTTGGTGCAGTTGGTGGCGTACATCAAGTCGCTGTCGGCGGCGAGTGGCGGAGCGCCTGCTGCCGGCGCGAGTCCGATGGCGAGTCCAGCCGCGAGTCCAGCCGCGAGTCCGCGAGCAGCGTCCGCGCCTTCGCCGACGGAGAACATCAGGTAGCTGAGCAAGCAGAGTTAGAGTTATGAAGCCAATCGAGTCATTTGAATTACCGGCGCCGTCGAAGGTCAACTACATGAACGCCGTTTACGGCCTGAAGTCATGGTTGTTGACCAAAGACCACAAGCGTATCGCTCTGCTTTATCTCGGTTCGATCACGTTCTTCTTCTTCATCGGCGGCATCTACGCGCTGATGATTCGCCTCGAGTTGTTGACGCCGCAGGGCGATTTTCTCGCTTCGACCACCTACAACAAGGTCTTTACTCAACACGGGATCATCATGATCTTTTTCTTCCTGATCCCGTCGATCCCGGCAACGTTGGGAAACTTCCTGATTCCGATGATGATCGGAGCGAAAGATCTCGCGTTTCCCAGGATAAATCTGTTGAGTTGGTACGTTTACCTGGCCGGCGGCATCATCACGATCTACGCGCTGCTCGCCGGCGGCGTCGATACCGGTTGGACGTTCTACACGCCGTTCAGCACGACGTTTTCGAACTCTTACGTCGTCGCGACCGGTCTCGGAATCTTTATCAACGGCTTCTCGTCGATTCTTACCGGTCTGAACTTCATCGTCACGATACACACGATGCGCGCGCCCGGCATGACGTGGTTTCGTCTGCCGCTCTTTATCTGGTCGCACTACGCAACCAGCCTCGTGATGATTCTCGGCACGCCCGTTGTCGCGATCACGATTTTGTTACTGGCGTTTGAGCGCGTGTCGCGCGTCGGAATTTTCGATCCGACACTCGGCGGCGATCCGATCCTGTTTCAGCACCTGTTCTGGTTTTACTCGCACCCGGCCGTTTACATCATGATCTTGCCCTCGATGGGCGTGATCAGCGAGTTGATCGCAAACTTCTCGCGCAAGAACATTTTCGGCTACAGCTTCGTCGCGTTTTCGAGTCTCGCGATCGCCGTGTTCGGTTTTCTCGTTTGGGGACACCACCTGTTCGTGTCGAGCCAGTCCGTCTACGCCGGAATGATCTTCTCGTTCCTGAGCTTCGCGGTGGCGATTCCGTCGGCGATCAAAGTCTTCAACTGGACGGCCACGCTTTACAAATCGTCGATCTCCTACGATACGCCGATGCTTTACGCGCTCGGTTTTATCGGACTGTTTACGATCGGCGGCATGACTGGACTGTTTCTCGCGGCCCTCGCCGTCGACGTACACGTGAGTGACACGTATTTCGTCGTCGCTCACTTCCACTACATCATGGTCGGCGGCGCGTTGATGGGTTATCTCGGCGGGCTGCACTACTGGTGGCCCAAGATCACCGGGCGCATGTATCCGGAAGGCTGGGGAAGATTTAGCGCGCTCGTCATCTTCGTCGGTTTTAACCTGACGTTCCTGCCGCAGTTCATCGCCGGTTTTCTCGGGATGCCGCGTCGTTATCACGCGTATCCGCCGGAGTTTCAGGTGTTCAATGTGCTTTCGACGGCGGGCGCGTCGATCCTCGGATTCGGGATGTTGATCCCCGCGATCTACTTCGTTTGGTCGATGCGTTACGGCAGGCACGCCGAGGCGAATCCGTGGCACTTGCCCGGTCTCGAGTGGCGCACGCAGTCGCCGCCGCCGACGGAAAACTTCGAGACGACGCCGATCGTCACGTGGGACGCTTACGAGTTTGCGCCGCCTGAGGAGACTGAGGTCGTCGGCAAGTTTCGCGGTGAACTGGAACGCGCATGATTTGATGTTAGGTCTTAGGTCTTGGGTTTTAGGCCTTGGGTTTTGGGTTTTGGGTTTTTAAGCTTGATTTAGACTTGAAGACCAAAGACCAAAGACCAAAGACCAAAGACCAAAGACCAAAGACCAAAGACCAAAGACCAAAGACCAAAGACCAAAGAC
>DASTTB010000036.1:0-10877 GCA_035760365.1 Pyrinomonadaceae bacterium | reverse complement strand
CGTGACTGGCGTGGCGCACCTGCCCGAAGGAGTGGAGATGGTGATGCCTGGCGACAACGTGCAGATGTCGATCGAGTTGATTGCGCCGATCGCGATGGAGAAGGGCTTGCGCTTCGCTATTCGTGAAGGTGGTCGCACGGTGGGCGCCGGAACAGTTTCGGAAGTCATTGAGTAAGGATTAGAGTTATGCCACGCGATAACATTGTGCTCCAGTGTCAGGACTGTAAGAGTCGGAACTACGTTACGACCAAGAACAAGAAAACGACGCCGGATCGGTTGGAATTCAGCAAATTCTGTCGCCGTTGCCGTAAACATACGGGTCACAAGGAGACCAAGTAGAGATATTGCCGGTTGTCGATTGCCAAGTGCCGATTGGAGACCAGCGCGAGACAAATTGGCAATCGGCAATTGTCACTTGGCAGTGACTTTTAGGGGTATAGTGTCAACGGTTAGCACGTCGGTCTCCAAAACCGAAAGTCCGGGTTCGAATCCTGGTACCCCTGCCAGATAAGGATTCAGCGGCGAAAGCAGTAAACCGAGTTATGGCTGAGACAAAAAATCCAGAAGCGCCAGTCGTTGCCCCCCGCACTGCGCGTTTTGGTGAAGGGCCGGAGGGCAAAGTTGCGCGCCGAGAACGCGGTCATGGCGGACAGCAGGCCGGGCCGATCGGGCGTATTGGCAATTTTCTGCACGATGTGCGCGCGGAGTTGAAGCGTGTTTCCTGGCCAACGGCCGATCATGTGCGAAACACGACCATCATCACTCTCATTGCGGTCGTTTTCTTTGCCCTTTACTTGTTTGGCGTCGACCAGGCGCTGTCGCGCGCGATTATTCCCGGGCTGGAGTGGGTGATCGGAAAAATAACGGGAGTGTTGGTCGGCTGAGAAAAGAGTTTCTGATGCAGCAGTGGTTTATCCTTCATACATACTCGGGACACGAGAAAAAAGTACGCGATAGCCTCAAGGCCCGCATCCGCGATACTGATCTGCAAAACGAGATCATCGAGGTGCTGGTACCGACCGAGACTGTGGTCGAGATGCGCGGCAACAAGCGGATCGAGTCCTCGCGTATGTTTTATCCCGGATATGTGCTGGTGCAGATCGAATGTGATGAACGCGGGCACATCCCCGACAACGTGTTCCACATGATCAAGTCAACGCCCAAGGTCACCGGCTTCGTCGGTGGTCACAATCCGACGCCGTTGACGCCGCAGGAAGTCGATCAGATCGTTCATAACGTGACTGAAGCCGCTGAGAAACCGAAGCCGAAGTTCTCCTACGCGGCCGGCGAGACGGTGCGTATCAAGTCGGGACCGTTCCAGAGTTTTACGGGTAAAGTTGAAGAGGTTAACGAAGACAAGTCGACATTGAAGGTGACGGTGACGATCTTTGGACGCTCGACGCCGGTTGAACTGAACTTCCTCGACGTCGAGAAGGTCACCTTTGCGGAAGAAGAGTAATTTATGGCGAAGAAAATCACTGGTTATATAAAACTGCAGGTCCCCGCGGGCAAAGCCAACCCGGCGCCGCCAATCGGACCGGCATTGGGTCAGCACGGCGTCAACATTATGGAGTTTTGCAAAGCGTTCAATGCCAAAACTGCCCAGATGGATCCCGACCTCAAGATTCCCGTCGTGATCACGGTTTTCGCGGATCGTTCGTTCACTTTTGAAACCAAGACGCCGCCGGCCGCCGACCTGCTGAAGAAAGCCGCCGGTATTCCGAAGGGCTCAGGCAAGCCGAACCGCGAAAAGGTGGGATCGATTTCGAAGGCGAAGATCGAAGAGATTGCAAAAACGAAATTACAGGATCTGAACACCACAAGTCTGGAATCCGCAATCAAAACTATCGAAGGTACCGCCAGACAAATGGGCCTCACAGTCGTGTGAGAATTGCGAATTGCGAATTGCGAATTTCGAATTTCGAATTGCGAAATTCGAGAAGTCGGAATTGCGCACCTTGAAGAGGGAGAAACGAGCACGGGTTGCTGAGATTCGAATTCGCAAATTCGAAATTCGCAATCCGAAATTCGAAATCGTTTCGTTAGCACCTCAGGAGTAAATAATGAAGAAACACGGAAAGAAGTATCGTGCTGCGCTCGAAAAAATCGAGCCGGGGCGGAAGTACGACCTCGCGACCGGCGTGGCGAAAGTCAAAGAGCTTTCGTTCGCGAAGTTCGACGAAACAGTTGAGCTGACGGTTTGGCTCGGCGTCGATCCACGCAAAGCCGATCAGCTCGTGCGCGGAACTCTCGTGCTGCCGCACGGTATCGGCAAGTCGAAAACAGTGCTTGTGATCGCGCAGGGCGACAAGCTCCGCGAGGCTGAAGAAGCCGGCGCGGACATCGTCGGCGGTGAAGACATCGTCAACCGCATCAAAACCGGCTGGACTGACTTTGACGCCGTTATCTCGACGCCCGACATGATGAGACTCGTCGGCGGACTCGGAAAAATACTTGGTCCGCGCGGATTGATGCCCAATCCAAAGACCGGCACGGTCACTTTCGACGTTGCTACGGCAGTGAAGGAAACAAAAGCCGGTAAGGTCGAGTATCGCGTCGATAAAACAGGCGTGATTCACGTTGGCGTCGGCAAGGTTTCATTCGACGACGATAAGCTTCGCGAGAATGCGAAAGCGCTGCTCGATGCGGTTGTGAAAGCGAAACCGGCGACGGCGAAGGGTAAGTACGTTAAAAAGGTCAACCTGGCGTCGACGATGAGCCCGGGAGTTTTACTCGACGAAGCTGCGTACTCGAAGTGAGTTTCAAGTGAGTTTGAGGAGCGAATATAAATGAAGACGAAAGCACAAAAGCAACAAGACCTCGAGGAACTCACCGCGCGATTCCAGGCCGCCCGAGCGGCGATGCTGGTCGGTTTTCAGAAGATGACGGTGGCGAAGGACCAGGAACTGCGCAACCAGTTGCGCGAAGCTGGTGTTTCGTACGAGGTCGTAAAGAACACGTTGGCGCGCCGCGCTGCTGAAGGCACGGCAATCGAGCCGGCGAAGGAAAATTTCAAGGGCGTCACGGCAGTAGCATTGAGCAATGGCGACCCGGTGGGGCTCTCGAAAGCGATTTCGAAGTTTGCCAAGGCGAACCCCGACATCTTTACGTTCAAGGCGGGTATCGTCGAGGGCAAGGTGGTGGCTTTGAATGAAGTGGAAGCCATCGCGAGTCTCCCATCGAAGGAAGAGTTAATTTCCAAGGTAATGTTTCTTATCAACTGTCAGGCGCAGCGTTTGGTCACGGTTATTTCGGCGGTGCCGCGCAACCTGGCGATAGTTGTCAAACAGATTGGTGAACAGAAGACGGCGTAAGATTTTAGACGGAGGATAGAAAGGTATCATGGCAGCAACACGCGAAGACGTAATCGAATTTTTGAAAAACATGACGCTTCTGGAAGCTTCCCAGCTCGTTAAGGACCTGGAAGAGACCTTCGGCGTTTCGGCGGCGGCAGCGGCAGTGGCGGCAGCGCCGGCGGCTGGAGGCGGCGGCGGTGAAGCAGCAGCCGCAGCGGAAGAGAAGACTGAGTTTGACGTGGTCCTGCAGGCTGTTGGCACCAACAAGATCAACGTCATCAAGGTCGTCCGCGAAGTTACTGCGCTTGGATTGAAGGAAGCCAAGGATCTGGTAGAAGCAGCCCCCAAAGCAGTGAAGGAAGGTGTTTCGAAGGACGAAGCGGAAACGATCAAGCAGAAGTTGTCGGACGCAGGTGCGACAGTCGAAGTTAAGTAACACGGATTCAGATGAAATCCGTGTTATTTGTGGCTCGGCTTGACACTACAATCGTTACTTGGCTAACTTAAGGGAGTATTGGAGGCGCTGGCGTTACTCCCAAAAAATTTGACTGATAGATCAGCCGCTTTTGCGAGGAAGCGGTCAGGGCATTGTGCGCTCTGACCGCCTTTCGGCGTCTTTGTCGCTGCCGGGTAGTGGATCCGGCAACGTGACCACTGGAGTTTTTGGCAATTCATAAGGAATCTCACATGTCAGCAAATTTGCTTCATACAATCAACACAGGTTTAGGACGACGGACTAGTCAGGCTCCCGAACGAGTCGACTTCTCGAAAATCGCGACCGCCGTTCGCATCCCGAATCTGATCGAGATTCAACGCGAGTCGTATAACCGATTCCTGCAAATGGACCTCTTGCCCGAAGAACGCGAGGGGACCGGCCTGCAAGCGGTCTTTCAGTCAGTCTTTCCTATCTCCGACTTTCGCGGCACTGCCACCCTCGACTTCGTCGAGTACCAGATCGGTAACTGGCAGTGTAAGTGCGGACGGCTCGAAGGACTGAACTACCTGCGCTCGAACTGTAAAAACTGCGGCTCGACGATCAAGGTCAACCCGCTCGCTGCCGGCGACACGCTCTGTCATCGTTGCGGCACGTTCAACTTCGTCCGCCCGCAGCTCTGCGAAAACTGCGGCGAGCCTGTCGGTCTCAAACACAAACACGACCAGCAGGAGTGTCAGGAACGCGGCATGAGCTACAGCGTTCCGCTCAAGGTCAAGATCCGGCTCACTGTCTTCGATAAGGATCCCGACACGGAGGTCCTGTCGATTCGTGACATCAAGGAAGAGGAAGTCTTCTTCGGCGAAATCCCGTTGATGACCGATAACGGCACTTTCATCATCAACGGCACGGAGCGCGTCATCGTGTCGCAGCTTCATCGTTCGCCCGGTGTCTTCTTCAAACGCGGCGCCATCTACGTCGCGAAGATCATTCCGTATCGCGGTTCGTGGGTCGAGTTTGAATACGACCAGAAGAACCTGCTTTACGTTCGCGTCGGCAAGCGCAAGTTTCTGGCGTCGATCTTCCTGCGCGCCCTCGGTCTCTGGTTCAACCAGAAGACGGATCTGAAAGGGTTGCGCACCGATTCGCAGTTAGAAGAAGCGGTCAAGAATGCGTCTTTTACTGACGAAGACATGATCAAGGCGATCTACATCACTGACGCGATTCGCCTCGAAGAAGGACGCCTGATGATTCAGGTGCCTGAAACCGGCGCGACGAACCTCGTCGGCATGAAGGTCGATCACGACATCAAGGGCAAAGGTCCGGATCCGCTCGTGCGCGGCGGCAAGAAAGTGGCCTCGTCGTCACTCGAAGCCATTCGCAAGGCGGGAATTCCGGAAGTGGAAGTCGACTCTTCGCAACTCGAAGGCGCCTTCGCCGTTGCCGACATCGTGAACACCGAGAGCGGCGAGGTCATTCTCGAAGCCAACAACGAGATCACGCCGGCGAAATTGCAGGAGATCGTCGAAGCCGGCATCACGAGCTTCTCCGTCTTTTTTCCCGAGCGCGACGACGTTGGACCAGTCCTGTCGCTGACGCTCAAGAAAGACGTCATTACGAAGCCCGTCGACGCGCTGCTCGAAATCTATCGCAAGATGCGTCCTGGCGATCCGCCGACCGTGCAGACCGCCTATCGATTGCTCGAAGCGATGTTCTTCGATCCGCGCAAGTTTGACTTCTCGCGTGTCGGACGTCTCAAGTTCAACATCAAGATGAACAAGCCCGAGCGCGAGCGCATCGACGATCCGTTGCTCTCCGCGGAAGATTTCTACGAGGTCGTTACTTACGTGTTGAAGATGCGTAAGAACCCGTCGGAGTTTCAGGCGGACGACATCGATCACCTCGGAAACCGCCGCGTGCGTGCGGTTGGCGAGTTGCTGGAGAACCAGTTCCGCATCGGTCTCGAACGAATGGAACGCGCCATCAAGGAAAAGATGTCGATCCATCAGGAAATGCAGACGACGATGCCGCGCGACTTGATCAACGCCAAGCCGGTAACGGCGGCGGTGCGCGAGTTCTTCGGTTCGAGCCAGTTGTCGCAGTTCATGGACCAGACGAACCCGCTGTCGGAGATCACGCACAAACGTCGTCTCTCGGCGCTGGGACCGGGCGGTCTGTCACGTGAACGAGCGGGATTCGAAGTTCGCGACGTTCACCCGACGCACTACGGCCGCATCTGTCCGATTGAGACGCCTGAAGGTCCGAACATCGGTTTGATCTCGAGTCTGTCGTGCTTCGCGCGCATCAACGAGTTCGGGTTCATCGAAGCGCCGTATCGCAAGGTCAGCGACGGCCGCGTCGTTGAATACGTCCGCGTCATCAACGGCGGCGACACGAAACTCAAACCCGGCGATCACATCGCGTTGGAAGAAGTCGACAAGGCCAATAAGAAACTGGCGGCCGATGCACGCAAAGCAGAGTACGAGCCGTGGCCGTTCTATCTGACTGCGTGGGAGGAAGATAAACACGTCGTCGGTCAGGCCAACATCGAGCTCGACGAAGAAGGCCACATCATTAACGAGCGTAACGCGGCGCGAAAAGCGGGTGAGTTTATTCTCGCTCTGCGCAAGGACATCGAGTACGTCGACGTTTCGCCGAAACAACTCGTTTCGGTCGCTGCGTCGTTGATTCCGTTCCTTGAAAACGACGACGCGAACCGCGCGTTGATGGGTTCGAACATGCAACGCCAGTCAGTGCCGCTGCTGCGTGCGGAAGCTCCGTACATCGGCACCGGCATGGAAAAGGTCACGGCGCGTGACTCCGGCGCAGTCGTCGCCGCCAAGCGCGACGGCGTGGTCGATTACGTCGACTCGGAACGTATCATCGTCAAGGCCGATCACAACGTCGACGGCACGATCTCTCGCGAGGTGACTGCCGACATCTACACGTTGATCAAGTTCAAGCGTTCAAACCAGAACACCTGTATCAATCAACGCCCGATCGTGCACGTCGGCGAGCGTGTGGAGAAAGGCCAGGTCATCGCCGATGGTCCATGCACCGACCGTGGTGAGCTCGCGCTCGGACGCAACGTGCTCGTCGCGTTCATGCCATGGCGCGGTTACAACTTCGAAGACGCGATCCTCGTTTCCGAGCGACTCGTGAAAGAGGACTACTACACCTCGATTCACATCGAAGAGCTCGAAATCGAAGCGCGCGACACGAAGCTCGGACCGGAAGAGATCACTCGCGATATTCCGAACGTCGGCGAAAACATGCTTCGCGATCTCGACGAGAGCGGCATCATTCGCATCGGCGCGCAGGTGAAACCGGGATCGATCCTCGTCGGTAAAGTCACGCCGAAAGGCGAGACGCAACTGACCGCGGAAGAAAAACTTCTGCGAGCGATCTTCGGCGAGAAAGCCGGCGACGTTAAGGACGCTTCACTCGTGAGCCCGCCGGGAATCGACGGCACTGTCGTCGATGTCCAGGTCTTCACCCGCAAGGGTCAGGAGAAAGATCAGCGTTCGCTCGCGATCGAACAGGACGAAGAAGATCGCCTGCGGCGCGACCTTGAAGACGAGATTCGTATCCTTCGCGAACAGCGCGACGAGCGAATCTACGAGTTGCTCGAAGGCCGCAAGCTGTCGACGGATCTGACCGTCAATCGCGAAGTCGTGATTGAAAAGAACGTTGCGATCACGCGCGAGATGCTGAAGGCCGTCGAGCCGAAAGCGTTGCGCAAAGTCCAGCTCGCTTCGGCGCGCATCGACATCGGCGCAGAAATCAAGGAGTACGAGGACCGCACCGAACGCCAGATCAAGATCCTCTCCGACATCTACGAAGAGAAGATCGCGAAGCTGCGTCAGGGCGACGAACTTTCACCGGGCGTGATCAAGATGGTGAAAGTCTTCATCGCCATGAAGCGCAAACTGTCGGTCGGCGACAAGATGGCCGGACGCCACGGAAACAAGGGCGTCATCGCGCGCATCCTGCCTGAAGAGGACATGCCGTACCTGCCTGACGGAACGCCGGTCGAGATCGTGCTGAACCCGTTGGGCGTGCCGTCCCGCATGAACGTGGGCCAGATCCTCGAGACACACCTCGGCTGGGCCGCGCGTGTTCTTGGTCTGCACTTCGCCACGCCCGTGTTTGACGGCGCGAGCGAGAACGAGATCAAGAAGAAGCTGCACGCCGCGGGCGCCCGGGCGACTGAGCTCGGACTTCCCGAGATCGTCAACGAGTCAGGCAAGGCTGTGCTTTACGACGGGCTCAGCGGTGATCCGTTCGAACAGAAAGTGACGGTCGGCTACATCTACATGCTGAAACTGTCGCACCTGGTCGACGACAAGATTCACGCTCGCTCGATCGGACCGTACAGCTTGATCACGCAGCAGCCGCTCGGCGGTAAGGCGCAGTTTGGCGGTCAGCGATTTGGAGAAATGGAGGTCTGGGCGCTTGAGGCTTACGGCGCGGCCCACATTCTTCAGGAGTTGCTGACGGCTAAGTCTGACGACGTAGCCGGACGCTCCAAGATCTACGAGGCAATCGTAAAGGGCGAAGCCGACTTCGATCCGGGTCTACCCGAATCGTTCAACGTGCTGGTGCGTGAACTACAGTCGCTTTGTCTCGACGTCGAATTGATCAACAAGAAGGCCGCCGGCGACGGTGCTGAAGACGGTGTTGGTGAAGCGATCGTCACCAGTGCTGTTGAAGCGTAAGAGAATTGCGAAATTCGAAATTCGAAATTCGAATTTCCAAATCCGAAATGGAGAAATATGTTTCGATTCCAACAAGAAAAGACGCAACTAGCTCCTGACTTTGAAGCTATTCGTATCTCACTTGCGTCACCGGAAAAGATCCGGCAATGGTCGCATGGTGAGGTGACCAAGCCAGAAACAATCAACTACCGAACGTTCAAACCCGAGCGCGACGGACTCTTCTGCGCGCGCATCTTTGGTCCGGTGGCCGATTGGGAGTGTCTCTGCGGCAAATACAAACGCATGAAACACCGCGGAGTGATCTGCGACAAGTGCGGCGTTGAAGTCACCCAGGCGAAAGTGCGCCGCGAGCGGTTGGGCCATATCGACCTCGCCAGCCCGTGTTCGCACGTCTGGTTCTTCAAGGGACTGCCCAGCCGCATCGGGCACCTGCTCGATATTCCGTTGCGCGAACTGGAGAAAGTTCTCTACTTCGAATCCTACATCGTGATCGATCCCGGCGACGTTCCCGGATTGAAAGAACGCGAGCTCGTCAGCGATGAACGCTATCGCGAACTCGTGCGCGACTATCCGGCGCAATTCGTCGCCAAGATGGGCGCGGAAGCGATCAAGGAACTGCTCGCGATGGTCGACGTCGAAGAACTCGCCACCGACCTGCGCAAGCGGATGCGCGAAGAGACGTCGCAACAGAAGAAACTGAAATACTCGAAGCGATTGAAAGTCGCGACCAGTTTCCTGAAATCCGGAAACCGGCCTGACTGGATGATCCTCGACGTGATTCCGGTAATTCCACCCGAGCTGCGTCCACTCGTGCCGCTCGATGGCGGACGTTTCGCAACGTCAGACTTGAACGATCTGTATCGGCGCGTTATCAACCGTAACAATCGTCTCAAGAAGCTGATGGAACTGCGCGCGCCCGAAGTCATCGTGCGCAACGAAAAGCGAATGCTTCAGGAAGCGGTTGACGCGTTGTTCGACAACGGCCGTCGCGGACGCGTGCTGCGTGGCGTGAACAATCGTCCGCTGAAGTCTTTGAGCGGAACGCTCAAAGGCAAGCAGGGTCGTTTCCGTCAGAACCTGCTCGGTAAGCGCGTCGACTATTCGGGACGTTCAGTGATCGTGGTTGGTCCGGAGTTGAAGCTGCACCAGTGCGGGTTGCCGAAGAAGATGGCGCTCGAACTGTTCAAGCCATTCATCTACAACCAACTCGAGAAACAGGCGCACGCCGCGACGATCAAGCAGGCGCGCGAGATGGTCGAACGACAGGAACCAGTCGTTTGGGACATTCTCGAAGAAGTGATTCGCGAGCATCCGGTTCTGCTGAACCGCGCTCCGACGCTGCACCGTCTCGGTATTCAGGCGTTTGAGCCCGTGCTCGTCGAAGGTAAAGCCATCAAGATCCATCCGCTCGTTTGTACGGCATTCAACGCCGACTTCGACGGTGACCAGATGGCGGTCCACATTCCGTTGAGTCCGGAAGCGCAAATCGAAGCTGCGGTGTTGATGCTTTCGAGCAACAACATTCTCAGCCCGGCGAGCGGTCAGCCGATCGCCGTTCCTTCGCAGGACATCGTGCTCGGTATTTACTACCTGACACGCGACCGTCCGGGCGCAAAGGGCGAGGGCCGTGTGTTTGCTTCGCTGGAAGAAGTGCTGCTCGCACTCGACGCCGGTGAAGTCACGACGCAGACTCCGATCAAATTGCGCATCATGGGCGACTTGATCGACCTGGTCCAGGAACACGATCCGCAGGACATCCTGCGCGCGACTGTTCAGGACGACGTCCGCCGCGTCATCAACACGACCGTCGGCCGCGTCATTTTCAACGACTCGATTCCCGCCGGTCTTCCGTTCATCAACGGCACGTTGAAGAAGAAAGGCCTGCAATCGCTGGTCAACTATTCGCACATCCGTTTGGGCCATGAGATGACCGTCAAGATGCTTGACGATCTCAAGACCCTGGGCTTCCTGTACGCGACCAAGGCCGGCATCTCGATCGGCATCGACGACCTCGTCACGCCATCGGCCAAGAAGCCTCTGGTGGACAAGGCTGACAAAGACGTGATCGCGGTCGAACAGCAATACCTCGACGGCGTCATCACCAACGGTGAACGCTACAACAAAGTCATCGCCATCTGGTCTGAAGTGACTGACAAGGTCGCGAAAGAGATGTTCAAGGCGATGGACGATCGCGAGCGTTCGAGCGGCGAACTCAATCCGATCCTCGTCATGAGCGACTCCGGAGCGAGAGGCTCGGCACAGCAGATTCGTCAGCTCGCCGGTATGCGCGGTCTGATGGCTCGTCCGTCGGGCGAAATCATCGAGCCGCTCCGCGACCGTATCGTCGGCCGCACGACTCTGGAGCGGATCGTCGATCCGCTGTCGGGTCAGGCAATCGTCGAGGTCAACGACGAGTTCGACGAGGACAAG
>DASTTB010000035.1:0-161921 GCA_035760365.1 Pyrinomonadaceae bacterium | reverse complement strand
CAATTTATTCCGAGTTTCAGATCAAACTCGATACGGTTATCAAAAACGACCCCGCGAACGAGGTGCGTGTGGGCCAGCCTCTTATTGTCGAACGCAGCGGCGGCAGAGTACGTTTACCATCGGGGAAGATCGTTGTTTCCTGGGTTAGAAATCAAAACATGCCTGAACCAGGTAAACGATACGTTTTGTTCCTCACGCATAGTTTTCAAGCACGCGATGATGCCCCAAAAGATTTCAACATTCTAACTGGATATGAATTAAGAAACGGCCTTGTGTTTCCGTTAGACGATATTCATCCGTTCACGAATTATCGCGGAACTGCGGAATCAGCATTTCTTAAGGATTTATTTTAGGACTCGGCCGTAGCGTTGCTCGTACCACTGCGTTGCGGCGGCTTGGAGTTTCTGGCGGTTGTTGTCTTCGTCGATCAATCTGAAATAACCATACACGCCCTCCTCGTCATACGCTTTGCGCACGTCGGGTGGTAAGAGTTCGAGGAAGCCGGCCTGATCGATCTTCCCGACGTCCAGGAGGACGAAGAACGCAGTATCGCCGACTGCCACGTTGCCAACCTTAGGCGCTGAACGTGGATCCTTCATCATCGTCTCGTCCGTGATCTTTTGGATGAGACACGGAAGCGCCTCCTCACCTGCCGAGAGCAACGCATTGTAAGCAGCATCCGCGACGGGTTCGTCTTTGTGCGGTAGCATCTCGATGTCTTTGAGAGATTCACAAAGCGAGTCCACATTGCGAGTGGGCGGCGCGTCGCAACTGACATTCGAAAACGACACCGCCAGCACAAGCAGAAAGCCAATTGATATTCGCGGGGAACTGACTTGAGTGATGAACGTACGCCGCATCCTAAAACGCAAGATAGGCCTTACTGATCAAGCTGTATATGTGGGTGGCGACAGCGGCGCACTGTTGTTAGCCGCAATTGAATGCCGCCCGGGTCGCAGTATCCTCACTAACACCGTCCAGCCATGCGAGAATTGGTATCTGTATCACAAATGGGGAGTCAGCAAACCTGAGTCGAAACAATCAAGCCGATCAAAGCACTTGTCAGAGCTTCAATAGCCTACCGATCGCTGACAAACTCGCCGTACGCGCTTCGTTTTTGCGCGCTCAAGTGATCACCCAAAATCTGGTAAAAACACTGTAAACAAACGCCCGCAGTGTCTTCCTGCTTATCGTCGCGAATCTTCGATCCGCACCAGACGCACTGCACCAAAAAAGCGTCTTCATGCTCATTCTCAATGACTTTCACTGATTACAACTCCTTCTAAACAACTGTTTGATGCGAGTTTATGCGGCGCCGGTTACACCCGGCTTTCGTGCGGCTTAAATATTCATGAACGTAACATTTTGGTAGCATCGCTAACATGATGAAAACACTCGCCCTGTTCATCTTGACGACGTGCCTGTACGGCGTGGCCCCGGCACAGGGACCACAACGCGATCTGCAAGGCACGTGGCAGATTGTTTCGTATCGCTTTGGCGACGGAATCTCCGTCGGTGCTCGCGATGCGAAACGGTTCGTCGGAAGGAAAATACAGTTGAGCGCCAAACGCGCAGTGTCAGGACGCGAGGTTTGTGCTCAGCCCACGTATGAATCGAAACGCATGGATGCCGATCAATTCTCCACCGAGTTCAGGACGTCTTTGAAGTCGATCGGCATCAGCGCGAAAGACGTCGAGCTGGTCGAGGTCCAGTGTGGCGGCAGCGATTGGCTTGTCCCGGGCAGCACTTTGATTATCAGTAAGGGCCAAACGCTTACCATGTGGGACGGCGTCTTTTTTGTTCTGAAGAAACGATGACAACAGCAATCGCAATCGTCCTCATTCTCCTCGTCGTCGCTCTCGTTCTGTTCAGCACGGAACGAATACCGATCGAGGTAGTGTCGATTCTCCTGGTCATGGCGCTGGTTCTCACCCAAACGTTAACAGCGGCCGAAGCTTTCGCCGGATTCGGCAACGACATCGTCATCACGATCGCCGGCCTGTTCATCCTGACAGGCGGACTCGCCAAGACGGGCGTGATCGATCTCGTCGGACGTCGGTTACATCGAACTGCGGGCGACAGCGAGTTTCGCATCGTGGCGCTGATCATGTTCGCTGCTGCTTTTTGCGCGGCGGTGATGAAGAACACGACTACGACGGCGATGTTTCTTCCCGTGGTGTTAGGCATCGCGGCACGCAGAAATCTCAGTCCGTCGAAACTACTGATGCCGCTCGCGTTTGGCGCAATTCTCGGCGGCACGTGTACGCTGATCGGAACGTCGACGAACCTCGCCGTCAGCGGCGCCTTGCCGCGTTACGGAATCCAGCCGTTTACGATGTTTGAGTTGACGAGCGTCGGTGTCGTTATCGTTGCCGTGGGAATGTTCTACATGTTGCTTGTCGGTCGACGTTTGTTGCCGAGTGGAAAGTTGGCTGATTCGCTGACGGAGCAGTATCACGTCAGGCAATACATGACGGAAGTCATCGTGCTCGACGACTCGCCGTTGATCGGCAAAACAGTCGAAGAGGCTCGCATCAGCGACGATCTCGATCTGACTCTTCTCGGCATCCTCCGCGGCCAGGAGGGAAGGATCGCGCCGAATCCCGCGGAGCAGATCCAGGTTGACGATCTGTTGCTGGTCCAGGGCCGCGTGGAAGATATTTTGAAAGTCAAAGCCGAAGCCGGCATCGAGATCAAACCAGACTTCAAACTGGTCGACTCCTTTCTGGAGAGTAAAGACACCGAGCTCTTCGAAGCGATGGTGCCGCGCGGATCTGACTTCATCGGCCGCACGTTGAAACGCTTCGACTTGCGACAGAGATACGGCGTCGTCGTGTTAGCGATCGATCGTCACGGCGTCGATTTGCTTTCGAAGATCAGCAGGCTTCGACTCCGTTTCGGCGACGTGCTGTTAATACAAGGCAACCGTGACCAGGTCGAACGGCTTGCCCGCGACGGTCACATATTGTTGTTGGAAGAGATTTCGGAAAAGCGAGCGCGACCGGAGAAACGAAAGTGGGCGTTGCTCGCGTTTGCCGTGTTTCTGTTCTTCTCCCTCACGCACCTGGTTCCGTTGCCGATCGCCGTCTTGCTCGGCGTGATGGTTTTACTCGCGAGCCAGAGTGTTCGCATGTCGGAAGTGTATGAGAGCATCGATTGGCGTTTGCTGATTCTGATTGCCTGCATGATCAGTTTCGGCGTGGCGATGGAGAAGACTAGCGCGGATCAATATCTCGCGGATCTCATCGTGAGAGGCACGGGCCAGTATGGACCAACAGCGGTGCTGGCGGGGTTCTTCGTGATGACGGTCGCGCTTACGCAGCCGATGTCGAACCAGGCGGCCGCTCTTGTGATGTTGCCGATCTCTATCAAAACGGCGCTTGCGCTTGGTTTAAACCCGAGAACGTTTGCGATCACGGTGACGTATGCGGCGTCGTGTTCGTTCCTGACACCACTCGAACCCGCGTGCGTTCTGGTTTACACCCCGGGACGTTATCGTTTCCTGGATTTCGTTAAGGTGGGTTCGATACTGACGCTGGCAGTGTTCGCGATCGTTATGTGGTTGGTGCCGGTGTTCTGGCCGTTTCGTTAGTGCTTGACGAGCAATGATCGCGGGATTCCGATCTGTAAGCACGGCTGCTTTGAAGGTTGTGGAGGTTGCAAGTAAGAGTCGATTCGGAATTGCCGCGAATCTTCAGTCGAATTTTGGCCCACGGTCATACCTCATTCAGATAGCCCGAAAATAAAACTTTCTATTTCCTGTCAGTTAACATTTTGGTAACATCGCCCGCAAATGCGTCACCCCAATGGCGCAGTGAATCTTAACCGACGCACGCCCTAAACAGACTACGCCGGTGAATGGCCTGGGAGGAGTTAGCGATATGCACCCCAGCACCCGCAGCAATTTCTCGCGAACGTGTCTCAAAGTGTGCCAGGCAGTGGTCATGTTGATCGTCACCGGGACGCCCGTTTTTGCGGCGAACGCGGATCGATTGATGGTCCGCGACAGTGTTTCGCCGCCTCACCGTAACGAATTGGTCGATCGCTTACGCACCATCACTGGTTGGGCCGACCTGGCTTTCGACGACGATGTCTTGCGATTGAGTAATGCGAGCCCTGCCAATGGATCGACGAGCGCGCGAAAGCTTCTCACTCGCGCCGTCTCCGGCAATCGTATGATTCTGCTTGAAGACGCCAGTTCGAGAAAGGACGTCATCTTCTGTCGTGTTTCGCTTGGGAGGTTCGTGCGCGAAATAGCAGTCGATGCCGATATTTATGTTGTGCTGATCGATTTCGACGACTTTCGCCGGGTGCTTGGCGACAAGCAAGCGCGAGCAGCTTTCGACGTCGGTTGGGCCGTGCTGCACGAGTTAGACCACGTGGTCCAAGACTCGCAGGATTCGCAGCACAATGCTGCCGCCGGCGATCCCGACACCGCAGCCGGCGATTGTGAATCGCACATCAATAAAATGCGGCGCGAGCTTGGGCTGCCTGTCAGAAACAGTTACTTCTTCACACTCCTGCCTGTCAAAAACGACGCAAACCTCGTGAGTCGCTTTGTTCGTCTCGGCTTCGATCAAGCCGAAGCCAACTCGACGAAGAAGAAACGCTACTGGCTGATCTGGGATGCTGCAATTGTCGGTGGCGTGGACGCGGATTGTTCGGAAGCATCCGATCGGACCCTGCCGTCGAGCGCGGACTTGCTGCGGATTATGACTACTGGCGATCGGTGACTTTCGTCGCGGACCTCACGCGCATTTTGAAACGCCTGGCGCGCGCTTCTTCTGACATCTCCTGCAATGCATCGTGGACGCGCAGAATTATGTCTTTCAACTGCTTTGGATCTCGCGGAGTTTTATCTTGAGCCAGAAGTGCGGCAGCTATCTCGCTGCTGAGTTCGTTAGAAAGGGCCATGATTCAACGGAATCTCTGAATTTGCCGAGGCTTTACGATGAGTGGCCATCGTAGTTTTTGGGTGTTACGTCGATGTTAATTTAATGTTAAATGAGGCCCGGCGGGGATATTTCACTAAAGTTCCGCCAGCGTGGTTAACAAACATTTAAGGCGAAATTTACCGTCTTTTAACCTCCACTCGATAGCGTTTCCACCTTACAAGACCAGACGTCGGACGTTTCGTAGTCAGTCCTGTTCACCAATCTAAGACAGGACGATTCTATCTACTAATTTACCGATTGAAGCCTATCGGACAGGAGAACCAAATGAACTGTAACGCCTCATTGCGTCTAACGCGTGCGTGGATGATTCTGCCGCTGCTCGCGATCAGCTGCTGCTTTCAATTTACTGCGTTGGCCCAAAGCGGAACCGTTGGCACGTTAACCGGTATTGTCAAAGATCCCAACGCCGCTAATTTGCCGGGTGTCAGCGTCGTAGTTAAGAACCGGGCGACCGGCGCCACTCGCACCGCCATCACTAACGGCGACGGACATTGGACCATGCCTGGTCTGCCGGTTGGAGCTTACGAAGTCTCTTACGAGCTCACCGGTTTCAAGCGACTGGTTCGCGATCGAGTAGAAGTTGAAGCAAGTGTTCCGCGAACGCTCGAAGACAAACTCGAAGTGGGAGAGATTGGCGCAGTCATCAACATCACGGACGGCGCGGCCCTCATCACGCCGGAAAGCGCCGCAGTCGCTCGCCAGCTCTCCTCCGAGCAGTTGGTCGAAGTGCCGACTTCGACACGCAGCTTCACCCAACTGCTATCGACCGAAGCAGGCGTGAACACGGAACTCTCACCAGTGCTCACCAATGGCAACGGAAACCAGTCTCCTTCAGTGAACGGCACTCGGACGACCAGCACGAGCCTGTTCTTCAACGGCGTAGACGCAACCAATATCACGACGAATGAAGGTTCCCTGAACGACAACATCGCGCCCGCTCCGGAAACGCTGCAAGAGGTTAAGTTGCAGACCAGTCTTTACGACGCTTCAACCGGACGATCCGGCGGCGGCAACTTCCAACTCGTCACGAAGACCGGCAGCAACAGGTTCAGCGGCAATGTTTACTATTACCTGCAAAACGAAAAGCTGAACGCCAACGATTACTTCTTCAACAAAGAAGGAATCGACCGGCCAAAGGCGCGCCGAAACGAAGGTGGTTTCACATTAGGCGGCGCCATCATCCCCGACCGGTTCTTCTTCTTCGGCGGCTATCAATACACAAACGCGATCACGGGTTTTGTACCGACCGCGCGCAGCTTGTCGGTCACGCCGCTCGCGCTCGCATTTCTCGGCTCGGATCGTTCGGCGCAGGCGATCGCGAATGCGTTCAATCAAGCGCGTGACCAGTTTCGCGGGTCTCAGGGGTTGACGGCCGTGTGTTCGACCACGCCACTCCCGGCCGGCTGTTTGACGGCGGCTGACATATCGCCAGTGGCAGTGAACCTGCTCAACCTGCAAAACCCGGCTACCGGCAATTTCATCTTTGCTTCGCCCCGTGCTACGTCGCGCATCATCGGCGTCGATCGCGCCAACCGAACGAGCGCCGGCTTGATCGCGACACGCGCCTTCCAGTTTGGGACCGCGCCGGTGGCCAGCCGCGCGTTGTTCGAAGACAACCCGTTGGTCCAACAGTTGAACGTCCGTCCTTCGGAATTTGAGCAAAACCAGTTCACTACGCGACTGGACGGCCGTCTCACCAGCAAAAACACACTGACCGGCACGTTCTTCTTCAGCAACTTCCCGGCGCTCGATTCGTTCCCGGATCCGTCGAGCCTGATCTCTCCGTTTGTGCTCCGGCGCGCCGATCGCAATCGCACCCTGGCGATCTCGGATCAGCACATCTTTAGCCCGACGTTCATCAACGAATTTGTCTTCGGATATTTTTCGCTGAACAACACCCGCGCTCTCGACGAGAGCTTCCTGACCCCGCAGTTGACCAACGAGGCCGTGGGCATCGGCAATCCCGCGTTATTGTTCGACGACTCGCCGGGCACGCGGCGTTTGGGCCATTTCATCGGACGGCCCGGCACGAACCTGACGCAGTTCTCCTTCGGTGGACCAAACGACTCGTTCAACCAACGCAAGCAACAGACATTCAGTTTCGGCAATAACGTTACCTGGATCAAAAACAATCACACTTTTCGTTTCGGCGGCGACTTCAAACGTCACCAGTACGACTCGAGCCTTCCGGAAGAGCAGGCGACCGAGTTTGAGAAGTTTGACAGCATCACGCAGCTTCTTACCGGTAACGCTTCAGAGGCTGATACGCAGTTTGGTATCACGGAGAAGAGCTTCCGCTTCCGCGACTACAGCGGCTATATCGCCGACGACTGGAAAGTCTCAAGCAGGCTGACGTTGAACCTTGGTTTGCGGTACGAATTGTTTATGTGGCCGGAGGAGAAAGACGGACGGATCGGTAATTTCGACTTCAGCGGTTTCGATCCGTGTTTCACGCAGACCGGGGGCTCCCTCGCCGTCTGCGACGCTCCGTCGCCGGGTTTTATTATCCCGTCGAACGTGAAAACGACGGGATTGGTTAACGTCGACGGCGCCATCGCCGCCACTGCGCGCGCCGGCAACAACCATACGCTTAACGGTCAGGACCGAAACAACTTCGCCCCACGCATCGGCGTCGCTTATTCACCAACCGATCGTCTGGTGGTTCGTGGTGGGTACGGCATGTTTTACGATCGTCCCTCGGCGGCGTTTATCAACACGATCTTTAGCAACTATCCATTCCTTCGTGAGATCGAAATTACAGTGCCTTCCGGCAACGTGCCGATTACGACCGCGTTTACGCAACAACCGACAACGCTGCCGTTGAGCTCGTGGCTGCCTTTCCGCGTGACGCGGACAGCAGGCGCAGGCGGCAGCTATGTGATACGCGACAACACTGGCGTCACGCTCGATCCGCGTCTGAACGTAACGCCTCCGGGCAATATCGCCGAGACGTTTGAGTTCCGCGCCATCGATCGCGATCTGAAGACGCCGTACGTGCAGCAGTTCAACCTTGGTGTTCAGTACGAGTTGACGAAGAACCTCATGTTTGAAGCGCGTTACGTTCACACAAGAGGACAGAACCTGCTTCAGGCGCTGGCGTTCAACCAGGGCTTCGATCTGAACGATTCGTCAACCCCGGATCATATCTACGAGCGATTCAACCAGGCTTACGTCGCAGCAGGCGCGCCGAATGGACCACTCAACGCCGGTTCGAGTGCGCGCGAACGCGGCCTCGGAAAGGCATTTGGATTTGCGAATCCGTTCCGCGTTGGCGGAACCGCAACTTGCGCTGGTGGAGTTCTCGGTGGCGTCGCGGGCGCCCCGCTTGATTTGAATCTCGCAAACGCGATCACCTGTTCGGGCAGCACGCTGGGGGGCGGACAGTTGATCAACTTCGAGGCGCGTGTGCCGGTTCTCGGTTTCAACGTCCCTGAAGCACTGATTCTCAGATCCAATGGTGAGTCGGCCTATCACGGCGCACAGTTTGGCCTGACTCAGCGTTTGTCGAAGGGGCTCCACTTCAACGCTTCCTACACATGGTCCAAGTCGATCGATACCAGCTCGACGGATCCGGGAAGCACAGCCGGCGGTGGCAAGCCTGACGTGCCAAACAGCGGTTTCGTGGTCCAGGGAGACCTGCGTAATCTCGAAGCCAACCGCGCGGTGTCAGACTTCGATCGCACGCATCGTTTCAGTCTGAGTTTTGTTTACGACGTTCCGAGTTTCGGCTCCACCAGCCGGGTGTTTAACGGCTGGCAACTGTCGGGTTTCTTCCAGGCGCAGACGGGAACTCCGTTCAGCATTTTCTCGCCCGAGCCTGAAGTGCAAACGGCAGCGCAGTACGCCGATCTCGTGCGCGGTTCGGGTGGTCTATACCGCCTCGGCTTCGGTCGCCCGGGACTTTGCGGAACGCTTGATGAACTTCGCCGGCAAGGCCCGGACATCACTGAAGACGCTTTTAACGCGAGCGTCCTTTGCACGGCGTTTGGCCAGAGCGGCAGTCTCGGACGAAACGTGTTGCGCGCGCCTTCGCAGTCGCGATTCGACTTCGGCGTCATGAAGACCACGAAGCTTAGTGAAAACGTCGCATTTGAGTTTGGCTGGGACGTCTTTAACGTTTTCAATCGCGCCAATTTTGCCGCTCCGGACTTCGAGCTCGGTAGTCCGGACTTCGGCCGCATCGTTACCACGATCGGTGGTCCGAGAGTGATGCAGTTCAAAGCGAAGCTGAAATTCTAACTAACAGGGATGTAATGGCAGTTGGGAGGAATTAAATTATGTCGCTAAACCAGATATCGATCGCTGAACTGAAAGGAGAAAGCCCTTTGCCCGACGACGTCTTCGACGACGGTTTTCTCCGGGTTGAGCATCGGAATTACTACGTGGCGTGCGGCGGCAAGCCGTTAAAACTCCCTCGCACTGAGTTTCTGATCTTCTCGCGGCTGACGCGCACGCCCGATCGCATCGTCACCGCTGAGGATCTTTGGGCCTCGGTTTGGGGAAGCGATAAACCCCTAAACTCCGAGAGTCTTCATGTTTACATCTACCGGCTGCGGGCCAAACTCTCGGAGTTTGGCCTTCAGATTGAAACGATGGTGAACGTCGGCTATCGGTTGATCTCGCGCCAGAACTGAATCCGGAGGTTTAACACAGAGTTTAGGTCGAATTCAGACGAATGTAACATCCGGCTTCTACGATTTCTTGCTGTAAATCCGAATCAGGTCAGGAGATGCAAATGGCACCTGCTTTGAAATTAGCGGTCGCGGTAATTGCAATCTGCGCGATTTTGAGCGCGGCTTGCGGAGGTGGGCCAACAACAAACGCTCCGGGCGCCGGCGAGGCAGCCGTGATCAAGGTAGACGGCTCAAGCACCGTGTTTCCGATTACCGAAGCGGTAGCGGAGGAGTTTCAAAAAGAAAAGCAGGGGAAGGTGAACGTCACGGTCGGGATCTCAGGCACCGGTGGCGGATTCAAAAAATTCGTGCGCGGTGAGATCGATGTCGCCGATGCGTCGCGTCCGATTCTGACCGAAGAGATGGTCCAGGCCAAGGCCAACGGTATCGAATACATCGAGCTGCCGATCGCTTTCGACGCGCTCACCGTGGTTGTGAACCCGCAAAACACGTGGGTCACTTCGATGACTGTGGCCGAGTTGAAAAAGATCTGGGAGCCCGACGCGCAGGGAAAAATAACCCACTGGAACCAGGTTCGGCCAGAATGGCCCAACGAAAAGATCGCGCTTTTCGGCGCCGGCTCTGACTCCGGAACTTTCGACTACTTTACGGAAGCAATCGTCGGCAAGCCGAAGGCGAGCCGCGGTGACTACACCGCCAGTGAGGACGATAACGTCCTGGTCCAGGGTGTTGAAGGTAACAAGTTTGCGCTTGGATACATCCCTTACGCTTACTTTGCGCCGCACAGCAGCCGGATGAAAGCGGTAGCAATTGAGTGGGAAAAGAACAAAGTCCAGGGCGCCGTTGCCCCGAGTCCGGAGAATGTACTGGCCGGTACTTACAATCCGCTCTCGCGACCGCTGTTTATCTACGTCAGTCGTAAGTCGATGGATAAACCCGCGGTCAAAGAGTTTGTCGAGTTCTATCTGAAGAATGTGGCGACGCTCGCCAAAGAAGTGAAGTACATGCCGCTGCCTGAAACCGCGTATCAGATGGCTACGCAGCGAGTAGGCGCGTTGCAAACAGGGACCGGTTTCGGAGGTATTCCCGAAGTGGGTTTACCCGTGGAAGAGATTCTGAAGAGACCACCGAAAGCGTGAGCCGCTTCGACTCTATATCTCGCCGGTGAACTTTAGATGAAAGATTTGCCGTTGATCGAGCAGCCCGTTGCTTTGGGGGCTGACGTGGCCTCCCAGCCCTCGCCGGGAGGCGCGTCCGCCCGGGCGCGGCGCCTGTCGAGAATAAAGGAACGCATCATCGAATCGGGGTTGCTGTTGGCGGCACTTTCTTCGGTCGCCATCACGCTGGGCATAGTCGGCATTTTGATCTACGAGTCTTCAACGTTTTTCGCTCACGTCCCGTTAACGACTTTCTTAACCGACACACTCTGGACCCCGCTGTTTGCTTCGCCCCGCTTCGGCATCATGCCGCTCGTAGCGGGAACGCTGGTAACGACGGCGGTTGCGCTGGCTGTGGCGTTGCCCATTGGAACGATTGTGGCCATTTATTTGAGTGAGTTCGCGCCGGCGACGGTTCGCGAAATCATCAAGCCCGCGCTCGAACTCCTCAGCGCTGTTCCGACTGTTGTGTACGGCTACTTCGCTTTGCAGTTCATGTCGCCGTTGCTGCAAAAGCTGATTCCGGGTTTACCCACCTTCAACATGCTCAGTGCCGGCATGGTGATGGGAATCATGATCATTCCCTATGTCAGTTCCCTTAGTGAAGACGCGATGCGCGCGGTCCCGATGGCGCTGCGCGAAGGCGCTTATGCGATGGGCGCCAACCGGATCATTACGGCGCTGAAAGTCGTCTATCCGGCGGCGCTGTCAGGCATCGTTGCTTCTTACATACTCGCGATTTCCCGAGCCATCGGTGAAACGATGATCGTGGCGATTGCCGCCGGTATGCAACCGAACCTGACGATCGATCCGCGCGAGCCCGCGGCGACGATCACGGCTTTCATCGTTCAGGTTAGTTTGGGCGACTTGCCGCATGGCAGCATCGGCTATCAGTCGATCTTTGCCGCCGGTATCACTCTTTTTCTCATGACGCTGGCTTTCAACATCGTGGGCTATGTATTGCGAAAGCGTTTTAGAGAGGCGTACTAGTGAGCGACTTCAAAAAGATCATCGCGAAGCGCAAGCGCCAGGATTTCCTCTTTAACATCATCGGCATAGTGTGCACTCTCATCGGAATCGTAACGCTGGGCGCGCTGCTTGTTGATCTGCTGATTGATGGTATCGGCCGCCTCAATCTCGCGTTTCTCACGTCGTTCCCCTCGCGTTTTGCCGAGCGAGCGGGAATTCTGTCGTCGTGGATGGGAACGCTGCTAATCATGATCGTGACCGCCTGTACCGCGGTGCCGCTTGGCGTGGCCGCGGGTGTTTATCTGGAGGAGTATGCCCAGAAGAACTGGCTCACCAATTTGATCGAGATAAACATTGCGAATCTCGCCGGCGTGCCTTCGATCATTTACGGCCTGATGGCTCTGGGTTTACTCGTTTACAAGGTTGGTTTCGGACAGAGCATCCTGACTGGCGGACTGACGCTGGCGTTCTTAATTCTACCAATCGTGATCGTCGCGACGCGTGAAGCCTTGCGCACGATTCCGCAGGGAATTCGCGAGTCGGCTTATGCTCTCGGATCCACAAAATGGCAGGTGGTGCGTCATCATCTGTTGCCGTACTCCGTTGGCGGAACAATGACGGGAATCATCATTGCGCTATCGCGCGCAATCGGTGAAACCGCGCCGCTGATCACGATCGGCGCGCTTACGTTTATCGCGTTCCTGCCGCCGCCGCCGCTCTGTTCGCAGCCGCCATTCATCTCTTTTGACTGGCTTTGGTCGCCTTTCGCGGTGTTGCCGATTCAGATGTTCAACTGGGTATCGCGACCGGACCAGGATTTTGTAGTTAACGCGGCAGCCGCGGGATTGGTTTTGATCACAGTCACTCTGTCTCTAAATGCGATTGCGATCGTCATTCGCTACAGAGTGCGAAAGCGAATCAAGTGGTGATGACGACGACAAGTGATCAGGGTGCTCTGGCGGTCAGTTCCACCTTCGCTGAAAGTAAGGACCGGCAGGCTGCGCCAACGCAGCCCGTCAAGGCGGAAGTCGTTGGTCTAAATTTCTTCTACGGCCGCGCTCAGGCGCTGAAGAACATCAATCTAGTGTTCCCGGAGAACAAGGTCGTCGCGATTATCGGTCCTTCCGGTTGCGGAAAGTCCACTCTGCTGCGTTGTTTCAATCGGATTCACGATCTCTACCCGGAGACGCGCTACGAAGGACAGATCATCCTGCAGCCGAGCGGCATCAACCTGATTGGTCCCGAAACTGATCCGCTGGAGATGCGGCTGCGGATGAGCATGGTCTTTCAAAAACCGAACGCGTTTCCGAAATCCGTTTTTGAGAACGTTGCTTTCGGCCTGCGCCTGCGCGGAGTCAGAGGCAGGGAACTGGAAGATCAGGTCGAACAGTCGCTTCGTCTCGCCGCGTTGTGGGACGAGGTGAAGGACCGGTTGAAGCAGTCGGCTTACACACTGTCGGGCGGCCAACAGCAACGACTTTGCATCGCTCGCGCGTTGGCTACCGATCCGGAGATGTTGTTATTTGACGAACCCACGTCGGCGCTGGATCCGATAGCGACGGCGAAGATCGAGGATCTGATCTTCGAGTTGAAGAGCCGGCTTACGGTGATCATCGTTACGCACAACATGCAACAAGCTGCTCGCGTTTCGGACTTTACGGCATTCATGTATTTGGGCGAGTTGATCGAGGTCTCTCAGACCAAGCGGATGTTCGAGAATCCAGCGAACAAGCTAACCGAGGATTACATCACGGGCCATTTTGGTTGATCGTTGAACGATATGTCGGCGCCAGTTTCAGAATTGGATTTTAGTTCCGCGGCTCGCTCGCGGCCTGATACTCCGGGCCGGGCGATTCGCCCGACGAAGATCAGCGTCCGCGGTCTGGACTTCTATTATGGCGCGCAACAAGCTCTTTTTGATGTTTCAATCGACATCCAGGAAAGAATCGTAACCGCGTTCATCGGTCCCTCCGGCTGTGGCAAGTCGACTTTCCTGCGCACGCTCAATCGCATGAACGACGTCATTCCCGGAACACGGGCAGACGGCCAGGTATTGATCGACGGTAACGACATCTATGCGCCGGGATCTGACGTAGTCGAGTTGCGACGCCGGGTCGGAATGGTCTTTCAGAAATCAAATCCGTTTCCCAAGTCGATCTTCGACAACGTCGCGTACGGATTGAGAATCAATCGACTGACGAACAGTAACTCAGAACTGGCGGGCCGCGTCGAACAGGCACTCAAAGACGCGGCGCTGTGGAACGAAGTAAAAGATCGTTTGAAGACTTCGGCGCTGAGTCTTTCGGGCGGGCAACAGCAGCGTCTGTGCATCGCGCGGGCGCTCGCGATTCGTCCTGAGGTACTATTAATGGACGAACCGGCTTCGGCGCTGGATCCAATCGCGACTTCGAAGATCGAAGAACTGATTTTCGATCTGAAAAAGCAGTACACGATCGTGATCGTGACGCACAACATGCAACAGGCGGCTCGTGTTTCAGACACCACCGCCTTCTTTCTGCTTGGAAAGTTGATCGAAGTAAATCCGACTGAGAAGATGTTCACGGCCCCCGAGGTAAAAACCACCGAGGATTACATCACCGGACGTTTTGGATAGAATTTGTGCTTCGTCCTGGTTCTTTGTGCTTTGTTTGAATGCAAGGTCTAACCAAGCACTAGCCCTAAGTACAAAGCACAAAGCACAAAGCACAAACGAAGCAATACACTATGGATACCCACCGTCATCTTGACGACGAATTGAGTTCACTACGGGATCGAGTTCTCCTGCTTGGCGGCGAGGCCGAGGAGGCGCTGTCTCGCGCGATGTACGCGCTGCGCGAGCGCGATAGCGAGGTCGCGCGTCAGGTACTCGATCACGACGACGAGGTCGATCAACTCGAAGTCGAGATCGATCGGCAGTGCATCGACATCATCGCCTTGCGCCAACCGGCGGCTCGCGATCTGCGCTTTGTGATTTCGGTCGCGAAAATGGCGCCCGTTCTCGAACGAATCGCGGATCACGCCTGCAACATCGCACGCGCCGCAATCGATCTCAACAACGAACCGGAGCTCAATTCAATAATCGACCTGGGCCACATGTCCGACCACGCGCTGAAAATGCTTCGCTCGGCCCTCGACTCGTTTACGTCAAACGACGCGATCACCGCGCGCGAGATCATCAAGAGCGACAGTGAAATCAACGATCTCTACAACCACACGTTTCATCGCCTGATCGAGTTGATGGTCACCGAACCTGAAACCGCGACGCGCGATGCGCGGCTGTTGTTTGTCGCCAAACACCTCGAACGCATCGGCGATTACGTCACGGATATTTGTGAACTCACGGTTTACATGGCGGAAGCCGCCTTTATCAAACACACGACTTAGTTATGACTCGTCCAATCCTGATCATCGAAGATGATGCCGACATCTCTGAGAGTTTGAAGTACAACTTTGAACGTGAAGGATTGGTGGCTGTTACTGCTCCAACCGGCGAAGCGGGACTGACCGCCGCGCTCGACGAGCGTGAACCGCCGCGGCTCATCATTCTCGATCTGATGTTGCCGGGAATGAGCGGTATCGAACTGTGTCGCCGTCTCCGACGCGAGCCCGCAACACGTCGCACGCCGATCATCATGCTCACCGCGAAAGCTTCGGAGTCGGATCGCGTCACCGGTCTCGATCTCGGCGCGGACGATTACATCACCAAGCCGTTTTCAGTACGTGAACTGCTCGCACGCGTGCGCGCCGTGATGCGTCGCGCCGATGAAAACATGGGCAAGACGTACGAAGACGATCATCTGATCATCGACTTCGACGATATTCGCGTCGTTTGCGACGGCACGAAGGTCAAGTTGACTAACAAGGAGTTCACGCTGCTTTCAGTGCTCGCGAAAAGCGCCGATCGCGTCGTCACTCGCCAGCAGTTGCTGGATAGCGTGTGGGGCTACAGTTATTATGGCGACGCGCGCACGCTGGATGTTCACATTCGCCGTTTGCGACAGAAGCTCGACAAGTGCGGCGATTGCATCGAGACAGTGGTCGGCGTCGGTTATCGTTTCGTAGGTTGTGCACGTCCGCAGGCCGCGGCCGGCAACAGCACAAACTGAAGGTTTGAATTCGTGTTCTCTGATGGTTCCACGCAAATCCTACTCGTAGCCGTCTGTGTTCTCGTTGTCGCGCTTGTAATTGCTCTTCGACGCCGGCGCGAAACAGTTACCGCACCTCAACCTCAGGATCTCAGCCAGTCGCCCGAAAGTTTTGCCGTGAGCTCGTTGTTCGAAGCGACGACGGGCAGTATGCGTGAAGGTCTGTTGGTCGTAGACAAAGACATGCGCGTCGTCGCGTCCAATCCTGCCGCGCACAAACTGTTCAGTTCGTCGATGTCCAAGTTGAACTCGCAACGACTGACTGAGCTGACGCGCAATCCCGCGATCTACAGTGCGTTTCTCGACGGTTTGAAAGGCGTCGAGCGCAGCGGCGTGAAAGTTCAGACTCACGGACCAGAACGACAGGTGTTCGATCTCCGCGTCGTTCCACTCGGCGACGGAAACGGCAACGGCGCGAAAGGCGCGCTCGGAGTCTTTTTCGACATCACGCGGCTCGAACGATTGGAACTCGTGCGCCAGGAGTTTCTGTCGAACGTTTCACACGAACTGCGCACGCCGTTGACCGCCATCCTCGCATTCGTGGAAACACTCGAGACAGGCGCGATGGACGATCCCGAAAGCGCGAAACGGTTTCTGGCCATCATTCGCAAGAACGCCTCGCGAATGCACAGCCTCATCGACGACATACTCGAGCTCACCGCGATCGAAGGCGGCAACGTCAGACTTCGGCCCGGGTCTGTCGATCTGCACGCGTTGGTCAGCGACGTCTGCGCTTCGCTCGCGGCGAAGGCTACTGCTAACGGCGTGTCGCTCGTCAACGACGTCGCGCCAAATGTGACCGTTTATGCGGATGCGCGGCGACTCGAACAGATGCTTACGAACCTGATCGACAACGGCGTCAAGTTCAGCCGCGACGGCGGCACGGTTCGCATTAGCCACGAACGTGGCGAACGCGACAAGATCCGGGTAGAAGACAACGGCGACGGTATTCCCGCGCAGCATCTCGAGAGACTTTTCGAACGTTTCTACCGCGTCGATCGCGCCCGATCGCGCGACATGGGTGGCACGGGACTCGGCCTCGCGATCGTGAAGCACCTCGCGCTGCTCCACGGCGGGGAAGTGACCGTCGATTCTGAGCTGGGAAAAGGCACGATTTTCACTATCCACCTGCCAAAAGCATAGAAAAGTATCGATTTTTTACCCTGCCGCAGGCCGTGTAAAACAATGTTGTCAACACGCCTTCTCTTTGCCATAATGCGGGGGCAGTTCTTGCCCTGAGTAAGTCCCCGACGCCCCAAATTGACCTCAAGAACTCAGCCACTCACCGGCCGATGGTTAAGAAAACAGACTAGCGTCTGGGGAGATGGAAATCATGCGAATCCGACGAGTATTTCGTTCTGTGTCGACGTTCGTTACTCAGTTGTTTGGAGCCGTTCTGAAAGCTGCGGTCACGAGCATCGTGATCGGCGCGCTGACGGTGACGTTCATGCACTACATGGGGGTGCCCGTGCCGAACCCGCATGACCTGATTAACGGGTTGTCGCAATTGGCAAAAAGTTTGTCGTAGAGGAAAGTGGGTTGAGTACAGATTTTGGTCGGGCTTACGAGGTGCTGGGAGTAAAACCCGGCGTTTCTGAGAGGGAGCTGAAAGCAGCACATCGGGACCTGGCCAAGGTCTGGCATCCCGATCGGTTCCTTCACGATCCGCGTCTACAGGAAAAAGCCCAGGAGAAGCTGAAAGAGATCAACGAGGCTTGCGAGCATTCGGATCCACGTTCCTGGTGTTCATGCGGTGTTTGCCGTCATGATCAGTGTCTTACTTAAACCACAGATTATTACGGAAACGACGGATCAAATTTTTTTACCTCCAGAGTGCCCGCTGCGATCGAGAATGACTTACCCGACCGGCAGCGAACCGCACAATTACTGCAACGCTCAACACCCACCCAAAGGCGACGGCTTCTAAAACTGAAACACCAACTGTGGCTGCCACCGAAGCGTCGTCGGCGTGAAATCGCCGAGCGGGACGAAGAAGTTTGGATACTGTCCGCTGCGCCGCAACGAGTTCTGAATGTAGATCAGATTCTCGAACGTCACGCGATCCGAGATGCGGTAATCGAATCGTACGTGGTGCGTGCGAATGTTGACGCCGGTATTTGTTCCGATATCGTCGTCGGTGAACTGCGAGATCAGCGCGTTCGCACCCTTGATGACGAAGACGTAGCGGAACGACATATCGCCGCGTTTCTCGCTGCGTCCCACTTGCAGCGACGTCAGTAGCGCGTCACGTTCGTTCATGCCGGTCGCGATGTTTCGTGCGAGTTGCAGGTTGAACGTCACCGGAAACTCACGCTTGCCATATTTGAACCCGGCGTAATTCAAACGATACGTGAGACGCGCGATCTGAAAACCCGGCGCCGTGTAGATCGCTCCGCCGGGCGTTGTCGTTGCGTTTCCGGTGCCGGGCAACGGGCCGGAGAGCGCAAGACCGAGCGCGGGTTGGACCAGCACGACGAGTCCGTCGGGCGTTGATGCGAGTTGGATCTGATTTGGCTGGCGATAGAGTTGAAGGTCGCCGCCGATCTGGCTGGACCATCGTTCGTTGAACGTTTGATTCGCCAGCACGCCCTGGTGAAACAGGTTCGCGGATCTTCCGGTCGAACCGACGACGGCGCCGGCCCGAGCGAGCGGGCTGTTTGGCTGAACTACGGCAACGACGGGGTTGGTCAGAATGTATTGTCCCGCGCGAAAGTCGAGATTTGCGAGCCGCAGCGCGTTGGGTTTGAGCGAAAGCGTGTAGCGTTCGTTGAAACCGTTGAAACGAATGTCGTCGTCAAAGAGAAATCTCGAGTTGTCCGCGAAGACGTCCGGAACGCGGCCGGCCTGAAGCTGAAGCTCTTTAGTTGGTCGATACTCGATCCAGATCTCGCTCAACGAGAACGGCGGACGCGCACCGAGCGAAGCGAAGTCCTGGTTGGTTGAGAGTGGATTGTTGACTGGGCCGGTGGCGAGTTGCGCGTGGAACGTGAGGTTGTCGTAGATCTTCGCGTCCAGATTGAGACGAAAACGATAACGAACACGTGCGTTTTGAACGTGCTCGAGCGGCGGATCGGGGGGCTCCGTGGCGGGACGGAAAGTGCCGTCAAAGCGCAGGCGGAAGTCGCCGCTGAGACGAATCGGACCGATTTTCTTCACGTCCGTTTCGACTTTCGCGAGACGTTGTTCGACGTTCGGCGCCTGCGGTACGGGCGGGGAGGTTTCAGCCGGTTCGGGTTCTTTCACCGAGGGAACCGAAAGTTTGTCCAGCAAAGCCTGAATCGCCGCTTGCTGGTCGGCGATCGTCTTCTGCAACTGATCCAACTTGCTGTTTTGCCGTTCCAGTTCGCTTTCGAGATGGCGAATGCGTTCCGTGACGGCTGCATCCGTGGGCTCCGCGGGCTTAAGCTGTTCCTGCGCGCGGGTTGTGGACGAGGCAAACACGAAAAGTGCGATAAGTAACACGGATTTCATCGATCGAATCCTCGGGTGTTTTTGTAGATGGTTGCGAAGAACGCCGTAGGATATGACGTCTGTCTTAATTCTGTCTTGCTGCGGCATTACAAAGATATGAACACAGAAGGTCGTTGACATAATCTAGAGCGGCCCTTACTATTTTGCCGTTCCGTAATCAGCTTCCGCTCTTCCTGTAACAACGAAACGATGCTTCTTCAGGAAGTTACGACGACAACGCAAACTGTCGGCAGCCCAATTACAGCATATTGGCCGGTAATGATCTTTTTCGCGGTCGCTGTGATCTTTCCCGTGCTCCCGATTGTGCTCGGACGATTTCTGCGGCCAATCAAGTACGAAAAGGCGAAGATGCGACCGTACGAGTGCGGCATCGACCCGACGACTGAAGCCCACGAACGGTTCACGGTGCGTTATTACATCGTGGCGATGCTGTTTTTGATCTTCGACGTCGAAACGATTTTTCTGCTGCCGTGGGCTATCATCTTCATGGGCGACGACTTCTCGTTTACGAAGTTTGCCCTTATCGAGATGTTTGTCTTCATCGGAATATTGATAGTTGGCTATTATTACGCCTGGCGAAAGGGCGCGCTCGAATGGGCATAACCAGTTATGGCTGAACACGAAGAGGGATTTGTACTCACCACTGTCGATTCGATCATGAATTCGCTTCGGCGCAGTGTCGGCGCGAAGACGGTCGATATCGCGGCGCCGGTAGTCAACTGGGCCCGAAAGTCCGCGCTTTGGCCCATGACGTTTGGCCTCGCGTGTTGCGCCATTGAAATGATCGCCGCCGGTGCGGGACGATTCGATATCGATCGCTTCGGCGCCGGCGTGTTCCGCCCGAGCCCGCGACAAAGCGACCTGATCATCGTTGCCGGAACAGTGACGCTGAAAATGGGTCCGGTTGTGCGTCGCGTTTACGATCAGATGCCGGAGCCAAAGTGGGCCATCGCGATGGGCGCCTGTGCGTCGACGGGTGGACCATTCGATTCTTATTCAACGATGCAGGGCGTCGATCGCTGTATTCCGGTTGACGTTTACATTCCAGGTTGTCCGCCGCGCCCCGAAGCTCTCCTCTACGGGCTGATGCGCTTGCAGGATATCATCATGCGCGAAGCGCCTTCCGCTTACATCTTCGAATCCGACGGCTCCGTCCATCGTCAACGCCAGTTCGAAGATGAACAAGCTGCCTAACCTTCATTCACTTCGCTGAGAACTGACGAGGGATGATCCATTAATCTCGTGTTCAGTTTGTGCTCGCGTATTACATTTAACACTTCCGGCTACTTCGGCTACAGGCTGTTAACAATCCGGTAACATGTGTGTGTTCGTCGGCGAGTTATGGTTTCAACGGTTCGACAAACTTACGCCGCTGAATCGCACGGCTCATCTGTGCCTTTCACCAGCCTCTCTGTGCCAACTCTGCATCCCTCTGCGCCCCTCGGTGTCCCTCTGCGCCCCTCGGTGTCCCTCGGCGTCCCCTCTGCGCCCCTCGGTGTCCCTCGGCGCCCCTCGGCGTCCCTCGGCGTCCCTCGGCGGTTCCGTAATAGAGTATTTCACCGCAGAGCGAGAACGCGGAGAACGCGAAGAACGCGGAGAATACTTGGAGCGTAGGACACCACCCCAGAAAGTCTCTTGATAATTACTCCCGAGACAGTTAATTTGAATGTGGGCCAGTTGTAAGTCGCGTTAATGGATCCTAGCCCGGGCCCAACGCGAGAACAGATCAGTGCGGCATTGCCCCTCTGAGCCCGAAGCCTCCGGTTTAAATGTTGAGGAGCAACAGTATGAAAAAACAGCAGGCCATCATTGTGGCCGTTCTGACAGCTATTGCGCTTGTCGCTTTATCGCCCGTAACAAGCGCGCAAACCAAGAAAAGGACGACAACCAAACGCGTCGTGCCGCTGGTTGCCGTGGGAACGGATCTTAAGGTTCGTATCAACGACACCCTGTCAAGCAAAGAGTCACGCGTCGGCGATCGCTTCACGGCTACCGTGATCGATCCCAGTCGCTACGACGAAGCACGACTTTACGGACACGTCAGCTCGATACAGAAGTCGGGCAAGGTCAAAGGCCGCACGAGCATGAATCTCGCTTTCGATTCGGTCGAGCTGCGCGATGGCCGCCGAGGCACGTTGCACGGTTACGTGACGCGCGTCTATGGCGACGACTCGGGAAAAGCTGATAACGAAGGCGGAATCGAGTCGGGTAGCAGGACCAACCAGACGATCAAACGCACCGGTATCGGCGCGGGCGTTGGCGCCATCATCGGCGGCATCGCGGGCGGCGGTAAAGGCGCGGCGATCGGGTTGATCGTCGGCGGCGCGGGTGGCGCCGGTTCCCTGGCGATCAAGGGAAGTAAGGAGTTAAAGATCGAGTCAGGCACGGAGATGCTGGTCCACGTAACGCGGTAGCCACAAAAAGGCACAAAAAGCACAAAAGGCACAGGGGACAAGAAGGCATTCCTTTTTTATCTTGTGCCTTTTGTGTCTCTTGTGCCTTTTGTGTTTGCTTTTTGGAAGAAAAACGACGCCCGCGGCGTCTAAGACTCATTGGCGTGTTTGACGGGGGACTGAATGGAGCGGCGCGCGGCAATGGCTGAGCAAGTTATTAATGGACAGGTTATCGAAGCCTGCCAGCAGGGCGACCGCGATGCGTTCAAGTGTCTCTTCGAAGCTTACAAAGACAAGGTTTTCTCGATCGCCGTCTATTCGACCGGCGGCGATCGCGCGCTCGCCGAAGACGTCACGCAGCAGATCTTTCTGAAGTTGTTCACGGCCATTCGGCAGTTTCGCGGCGACTCGGAATTTACGACGTGGCTTTACCGGCTCGTGGTCAACGCGTGTCTGGACGAGCGTCGCAAGAGCAGAAGATTGATTCCATTCGAAACGACCGCCGCAATGCAAAATCCGGCAGATAAAAAACCGCAGGAACGACAGTACGCGCGATTCGAAGTTGCCGAGGCCGTGCGACTCGCGATCACCGAACTGAAGCCTGCCTTTCGATTGCCGATCCTGTTGAAGTACGTCGAGGGTCTTTCATACGAAGAGATCGCGGAGGTGATGGGTTGTTCGAAGGGGACGGTGGCGTCGCGGCTTAATCGCGGTCACAGCCAGTTGGCGAAGCGGTTATCGCATTTCAACAATCCCGCGTTGTGGGGAGAGTGACAGTTTTATGTTTTCGAAACACGTAACAAAAGATATTTCAGCCTATTGTCATGGAGAGCTTTCGCCTGAAGAGTCGAGGCAGTTTGCCGAACACATTATTTCGTGCGTCAAGTGTCGAACAAAATATGAAGAGATCAAACTCGGGATCAAGCTCGCCGAACAACTCCCGCTACTAACCGCGCCGGATTCGTTGTGGGAAGATCTCGATAAAGCGCTGGGCCGTGAAACGGAAACTCCGGCGCGTGTTGTTTCACTGAGATCGACGTCGTCGTGGCGTGTGCAGGCGGCGGTCGCGGCAGCGTTCGTGGTGGTTTTGGGAATCGGTTTCGTTTGGTTTTACAAACGCGATGTTCGTCATGCGAAGGCGTGGCAGGTAATTAGTCTCCATGGAACGCCGAAGATCGGTTCGGAAAGTATTTCCTCGCGAGGTTCGATTGCGATCGGCGAATGGCTGGAAACAGACGCAAACTCGCGCGCGCAGATCGCGGTCGGAACGATCGGCAACGTCGATATCGACGAGAACACGCGCGTCCGGTTGTTGCAGACACAGCCGACCGAACATCGTCTCGAACTCGAGCGCGGCAAGATGAGTGCGCGCATCTGGGCGCCGCCCCGACTGTTCTTCGTCGATACTCCGTCGGCAGTTGCTGCCGATCTCGGTTGTGCGTACACGTTGGAAGTTGACGACAAGGGCGCCGGACGTTTGGAAGTCACTTCCGGCTGGGTCGCGCTGCAGGCGAAAGAGCGAGAATCGATCGTGCCGGAAGGCGCGTCGTGTGAAACCGAGTTGGGAACCGGTCCGGGAACTCCATACTTCAACGACGCGACGCCGGAGTTTAAGAAAGCACTCAAGACCATCGACTTCGACGACGATTCAGCAAAGAAGACTGACGCACTGACGTCGATGCTGGACCAATCGCGGCCGCGAGACACACTTACGCTCTGGCACCTGCTCCCGCGTGTTGCCGAAGACCAGCGCGCGCGCGTTTACGAGAAAATGGAAGCCTACGCTCCCGCGCCGGCGGGCGTGACTCGCGAAGGTGTCTTGAAGCTAGACCAGAGGATGTTGGACCAGTGGCGACAGTCGCTCGAAGGATCGTGGGTCAATGGCGGTATGAAAGAAAACCCGAAAGGCAAAGGCCCGCCGAAATTCAAATCAGGATTCTAAAGATGGCTCGTATCGTTGACTGTCAGCACTCTTACGAATCCATCCTGCCGCAGTTCAAACCTCGTAATCCCACAGTTTGAGGTCGAGATCCACACCGGCTTGAGTTGCGGCGCGTCGAGTGCGCCCATCAGGTGCAACGACAGAATGCAGATCGTTCCGGTGTGACTGAAGACCGCGATTCGCCCGCCGCGATGTTTGGCAATGATTTCGTCGAGTTTGAAACGCGCGCGATCGAGAAGTTGGCGATAACTCTCGCCGCCGTTCAGCACGTGTTCAAAATCGCGTCGCAGCAGGGCGGCGTACTCGTCAGGATGTTTCTGCGCGGCGTCTTCGAAGGTGAGTCCTTCCATCACGCCGACGCTGCGTTCGCGAAAAGCATCGGTGGCGTTGACCGGCAGCCGCGTGAGGTTTGCGAGCGGCGTTGCAGTCTCGACTGCGCGCGCGAGATCGCTCGAGTAGATCGCGCTTAGCGAGTCGTTCTTGAGAGCTTCCGCGGTCGCGACCGACTGTTTGCGTCCCCGCGGCGAAAGTGGCGTGGCCGTATGACCACCGAACCTTCGTTCGGCGTTACCTTCCGACTGACCGTGACGTATGAGGAGGACGTACGTTGGTTGGGGCATCGAAAACAATGAACTTTGTACTTAGATCTTTGTGCTTTGTAGGCGACCGAAAAACGAAGTACCAAGCTCAAAGTACCAAGCTCAAAGTACCAAGCTCAAAGTATCAGGCGATTAAGCTACTACCGTAGCCTCGGTCGCGACGGTGTCGGCTTTCAGCTTTTCAGCCTGATAGTGTGCGACGAGCGCGTCGATAAACGGATCGAGCTGGCCTTCCATCACCAGGTCTAACTGGTGAATCGTCAATCCGATGCGATGATCGGTGACGCGATTCTCCTTGAAGTTGTACGTGCGAATCTTCTCGGAGCGATCGCCTGAGCCGACCATCGAACGCCGTTCGCTCGCCTGCGCTTCGTGTTGTTTCTGCTCTTCGAGCTCCTGCAAACGAGCTCGCAACACGCGCATCGCTTTCTCGCGATTCTTGATCTGCGATTTTTCGTCCTGCATGGAAACGACAACGCCGGTCGGCAAGTGGGTTAGACGAACCGCGGAGTAAGTCGTGTTTACTGACTGTCCACCTGGACCAGACGAGCAGAACGTGTCGATACGCAAGTCTTTCGCATCGATCTTCACGTCTACTTCTTCTGCTTCGGGAAGCACCGCGACGGTGATTGCCGAAGTATGAATGCGTCCGCTGGCTTCGGTTTGGGGCACGCGCTGCACGCGATGAACACCCGACTCGTGTTTCAACCGCGAGTAGACTTTGTCACCTTCGATCAAAACGATCGCTTCCTTGAGCCCGCCGATTCCCGACTCGGACGCTTCGAGCACTTCGAATTTCCAGCGCTGCCTTTCAGCGTAACGCGAGTACATGCGGACCATCTCGGCGGCAAACAACGTCGCTTCGTCGCCGCCGGTGCCCGCACGGATTTCGAGAATGACGTTCTTCTCGTCGTTTGGATCGCTTGGAACGAGCAGGAGCTTGAGTTCGCGGTCGGCTTCGTCGAGACGTGTTTGCAGTGTTTCAAGCTCGAGCCGCGCCATCTCGCGCATTTCTTCGTCGTCGGAGGTTTCCATCAACTCGCGCGCGTCAGCCAGTTGGGTTTTCAAGCCTTTCCATTCCTGGTACTTCTGCACGACTTCGCCGAGTGAGCGATGTTGTTTCGCCGCTTTGCCGTACGCAGAAGGATTGGAAAGCAACTCAGGCGATGAGAGTTGTTGCGTCAACTCCGCATAACGATTTTCGATCTGTTCGAGCTTATCCAGCATAAGTCACTCTCACTCTGACAGCGCCTTTACGAAAAGGGCTTACGAAAGGGGCGCCGGTTGCGGCTCGCCGGTGCGCGGTTCGAATTTCAACGATTCTTTCAGCGCTTCAATCGCGACCTCGAGCTGTTGATCGTCAGGCTCCTGCGTCGTGATGTTCTGGAGCCAAACACCCGGCCGCGTCATCAACTTGAAGATCCAACTGCCTTCTTTCTTCGCCGACAAACGAATGATCTCGTACGAAAGCCCCGCGACGACCGGCATGAGCGCGAGACGGATCAGGAAGTTCAGCAGCAGCGAATCAAACTTTATTATCGAAAACAGAACGATAGCGACGAGCATCACGACCATCAGGAAACTCGTGCCGCAACGTGGATGCTGGCGCGGTTGCGGCCGCGCGTTGTCGACGGTGAGCGGCAGTCCGGCTTCCCACGTGAAGACCGTCTTGTGTTCCGCGCCGTGATACTGAAAGACGCGGCGAATATCCTTCATCAGCGAGAAACTGAAGATCATGATCAGGAAGAACGTCATGCGGATCAGGCCGTCGATCAGGTTGAAAGCGACTGATGGACGTACCGGATGAAGATACGTGCGAACAGTGGTCCAGGCGCGTGTGTACCACGCCGGTGTTTCGACTGTCGCCGGCGTTGCTGTGTCACCGGCTACCGTTGGTGCACTGCTCACGACCGCCGGCGCCGGAGCCCAACCCGCGGCGATAAACAACGCGTTCGTCAGTAACAACGGCGCGGCGACAAACAGCAGCACGTTGAAGATCAACGCAAAGACGATCGAACCCGCTGCCGCCGCGGTCGTGCCTTTCTTCAGTTCGTCTTTCGAGCGTTCCTGGGTTGGAACCGGAATGTAGCCGGGAACTGCGCCTGTCAAACCAGCAAAATCGCCCTCGCCTTCGATCACTGCCGGCGAAAGCGCCACCTTCACTTCTTTCGCTTCAGCTTCATCTGCTTCCGCGAAAGCGACGTTCGCCGAGTAGTTCAGAGCTTTGATTCCCAGACCCATCGACTGAATGAGCACTGCACCGCCGCGCAGGATCGGCAGTTTCAGAAAGGGATACTTGTCGCTCCACTTCGGCAACGGTGCCGCCGTGTTGACGATCGTGCCGTCGGCCTTGCGCACGGCGATCGCGTAGGCGTTTGGAGTTCGCATCATCACGCCTTCGATAACGGCCTGGCCGCCTACAATCAGATCTCGTTCTGGTGTGCTCATAATTGAATCTCGAGACTGTGCGCACGGTGCGCACGCGCGGCGCGTGCGGCGGAAAAACACTAACGCCGGCGGTTGCTCTGGAGTCGCTTCCTGATGCCTGCGCGTCGTGCGCGCCAGA
The DNA here is from genome assembly GCA_035760365.1 of Pyrinomonadaceae bacterium. GTDB lineage: Bacteria > Acidobacteriota > Blastocatellia > Pyrinomonadales > Pyrinomonadaceae > PSRF01. The sequence goes on along the minus strand of DASTTB010000035.1, from coordinate 135,090 downwards.
AGCAACCGACCAAATAACGCCGGCGATTAAGAGTTGATGCTAATGCTGGTTCGGTAAAACCATTACTAAATGGATGCCGCTCGCGTCCGGGCTTTTTTGCCCTTAGGCCGCCGGCTTTTTGCCATAGCGTTTGTTGAAGCGATCGACGCGTCCGGCCGTGTCCACGAGTTTTTGCTTTCCGGTGAAGAAGGGGTGGCAAGCCGAACAAATTTCAACGTGCAGGTCGCCCTTCTTGGTCGAGCGCGTTTTGAATGTCTCGCCGCAAGCGCAACTGACGGTTATTTCGACGTATTCCGGATGAATTCCTGGTTTCATTTACTTCTTGTCTCTCCCTGGCGGGCTCAGTAGCCCTTTAACAAACACGCCATGATAGGCACCGATACTCGGAACGTCAAGTTTCAAGGGGGGGGCGTGTGCCCGGTCGTGGAACACCGCTTGATGGTCCATCCGATTGTTCGAATGCGAATGCAACTTTCTGAACAGGAGTCCGGGAGCCGGAGGCAAAACTTATGAATAAAATGTTCAAAGGAACCGAACTGGCGGCCAACGTCGCCATCATTCTCGTGGGAATCCTGCTGGGAACGGTACTGGTTAAAAACAACCTGTTCTCGTCGCCGCCGGCTATGGCAGCCCCACCGGCTGCGCCCGCGGCGATAGCCCCGGGCACAAAGCTCTCGGTGGCCGGGGTCGACTTTAAGGCCAACGAACGGACTCTGATCCTCGCGCTTTCGGTCGGTTGTCGTTTCTGTACCGAGAGCGCGCCTTTCTATAAACGTCTCGCGCAAGAGCGAGCAAATTTCCCAAACATTCGACTAGTCGCAGTGTTTCCGCAGCCAGTGGCGGAAGCTCAGAAGTACCTCAGCGATCTGGGCGTCAGTGTCGACGAAGTCCGGCAAGTGCGACTCGATTCGATCGGAGTCGCGGGCACTCCTACGTTGATATTCGCGGATGCCAGCGGGGCTGTTGTCGCGTCATGGCGAGGCAAGCTTCCCGGCGATAAGGAGACTGAGCTGTTAGCGCGGCTCAAATAGCTTCATCAAGGGGGCTTGGAGAAATTCAGATGAATGGAGGTACGAGATGCAAACAGACGTGAACAGATTGATCCGGCGCATTGCGATACTCGCCGTGCTCGTCACAGGCACTTTGGTCGTCAGCGCGGAACGGCAATCGAACACAGTACTTGCAGTCAATTATTGTAATTACTGTAGTTCAACTCACAGCCAGTGTTACAACTACTGTCAACAGGACTACAACCAGTGCGTGCAAAACAACGGGCAGAACTGCAATGACAATTTGTATTGGTGCGCGTTGCAGTGCGACAACAGCCTGACCTTTTGCCAAACGAACTGTAATACCGGAGGCGGCGGTAGCGGCGGCCCTTACCCGAAAGGCTCGTGCGGTAGCGATTGCTATGAGGCGCGAGGCGATTGCCTTCTTGGTGATCCTCCCGAGTGGATAGAGGATTGCCTTAACAACGGCGGGAATCGACACACCTGTTGTAACGAAGTTTTTTACGACTGCATGGCAGGCTGCTGATCAACTTGCTTCCAAAACTGCCTTTCCAAACAGGCACCCATGCGAGGGTTTCGGGTGGGTGCCTTTCTTATGCCTCGCTTTAGAAACTCAAGTGCGTAACATTAGCTAAGGCAGCGCTCATAGGGAACACGGATAAAAAACCGATCTCTAACCAGGACACTGCCTGCCGTGAATAACCCGTAGCGTTGATTACGTTCGCTTGCTATAATCCGGCTTCGGTCAGCTTTCTCTCATTAGCAGTAACACTGTGTGTAGTAGTTCAGTGCGATTGTCGACCCGATCTGGTTTCAGGGCGATGATCACGGAAATCGCTGTGTAAGTGTAAACGCGCGCGCCGCCCCACTGCCTATATGACGGAAGACACGAAACAGCCTGGCTCCGACGAGCCTATCCAACCGGACGGAACGGTCTCCGATTCGTCCGGAACGCCCACACCATCCGCCATTCCACCAGCAGGCACACTTGCAGGCGCCGACGCCGAAAAGACCGCAATGGTCGAACAGGCGAAGTCGCGCGTCGCCGCAGTGAAAGAATCATTGGCCGACAAGCCCGCGGACGCAGGCGCGCCCAAACCTCCAGTTAAAAAGAAAGAAGAAGGTCCGAAACCAACTGACGCGAGCGAACATCCGCTGGTGAGACGCCTCAAAGCCCAATTCGGCGAAGCCATCGGCGACGCGTCGGAGTTTATCGGCCAACTTTCGGTGCACGTAGATGCGGCGCGCATCGTCGATGTCTGTGATTTTCTGAAGACCGACGACAAAACGCCTTTCGATTATCTGTCCGATCTGACGTGCGTTCACTATCCCGATCGCGCCGACGCGCAATTCGAAGTCGTCTACAATCTGTTTTCAATCTCGACTAACGAGCGCGTCCGGTTGAAAGTCGCTACCGCCGAACAAGTCGACAGCGTCACCGGCGTGTGGCCTTCGGCGAACTGGCTCGAGCGCGAGGTTTACGATCTGTTTGGCGTTCGTTTCGCCAACCATCCGGATCTGCGACGCCTGCTACTCCCGCCAGATTGGGAGGGACATCCGATGCGCAAAGATTATCCGCTCGAGTTTGTCGAGAACGCGTGGACCGAGCGTCACTTACCCGAGATGACGGCAGTGCAACTCGAACAATTGCAACAGCGACGCGCTTACGGTTTGGAACTCTTGTCAGTGCCGCAGGAACGAATGATGCGCGACATCTTTCGCGGCGGCAAAGAAGTGATGCCGAAGGATAAATGAGCTTTGCACTTTGTGCTTTGAACTTGGTTTGCGAACAAAGTACGAAGAACAAAGTACAAAGACCTAAGAGATGACGCCGAAAGAGATCGCCGCCCATTACGACGCCAAAGTCTTCGATTCGCCCGACGCGGCGACTGGCGCCGGATTCGTCTTAGGTGAAACTGCACAACCGCGAAACGTTTGGAACAAGGCGAGCGCGGCGACCGCCATCGTCCTGAAGCTCCGGCAGATGAAACAAAGCGGCGACGCTGAAGAGATCGGTTTGGTTATCGAACCATGGCGAGTAACCGGCTGTTACAAGACGTCGAATAACTCGAATTAGAACCACGGATCAGCACGGATGCATCAGGTAGAAATCGCGACAACCCAGGAGACACTGCTCGACAGCCCCGAGATGGTGCTGAACATGGGCCCGCAACACCCGTCGACGCACGGCGTGTTGCGCGTTGTTCTCAGGCTCGACGGCGAGACAGTCATCGATCTCGACTGCGACATCGGATATCTCCATCGCGGCATGGAGAAGATCGCCGAGAACCGCATGTACACGATGATCGCCCCTTACTGGGATCGTCTCGATTACATCGCCGCTGTTTCCAACGGACTCGTCTGGGTCGAAACCGTCGAACAAATGATGGGACTCGACGTCCCCGTACGCGCCCACTACATACGGACGATCCTGACCGAGTTGAACCGAATCGCGTCGCACCTTCTGTGGCTCGCGACACACGCGCTCGACATCGGCGCCATCACCGTCCTGCTTTGGGCGCTGCGCGAACGCGAAGAGATTCTCAAGATCTTCGAACGACAGTTTGGCGCGCGTCTGACGTGTCACGCGTGGCGTGTCGGCGGCATGCCTAACGACGCCTACGACGATTTCTACAAAGACGTCAAACAGTTTGTAAATAATTTCCCGAAACGAATCGACGAGTACGAGACGGTGCTGTCCGAGAATCGCATCTGGTTGAGTCGAACAGTCGGCATCGGAATCATCTCGGCTGAAGACGCCGTGGCGATCGGTCTGTCAGGTCCGGCGCTACGCGGTTCGGGCGTCGCCTGGGACGTGCGAAAGTCGCGCCCTTATGCTGCTTATGGCGACATGGATTTCGACATTCCCGTCGGCGAGAACGGCGACACGTACGATCGATATCTCGTCAGGCTGGAAGAGATGCGCCAGTCGCGTCGCATCATCGACCAGGCGCTGGAGAATCTTCCCGATGGTCCAGTGAACGCGAAGTTGCCGAAGATCGTGAAGCCGCCTGTCGGCGATTACTATCACTCGATCGAAGGACCCAAAGGCGAGATCGGTTGTTATCTCGTGTCCGATGGAACGGCGCAACCGTGGCGTGTGCGCGTGCGGCCGCCGTCATTTATAAATCTTCAGGCGCTCAGGCAAATGTGTATCGGCCACCTCGTCGCGGACGTGGTCGCAATTATCGGAACCCTCGACATAGTTTTAGGAGAGATCGATAGGTGAAATCGTTGTTCTTGGTGCTTAGTGCTTTGTATTTTGTTCGCTCGCGAGCCACTCGCTTTTAGACAAAGTACCAAGGACTAAGTACCACGAACAAAGCACAAAAAAATGCTGCTCCTGTCCCCTGTAAATGTACTCAACGATCTTCTGCTGAGATTCTTCAGCGCTGAAACGATCAACCATTTCATCTGGCCGCTGATTCAGATCGGCCTGGTTGTTACGCTTGTCGCGCTGTGGGTGGCGTACGCAACGTATCTCGAGCGGAAGATCTCGGCGTTTATTCAGGCGCGTCTCGGGCCGATGCGCGTTGGACCATGGGGACTGCTGCAACCGATTGCGGACGGTCTGAAGCTCTTAACAAAAGAAGACTTCATTCCTGAAAAAGCCGATCGCTGGATCTTCTTCTTCGCGCCTTACATCGCCGTGGCTTCGGCGTTCATCGTCTTTTCCGTCATCCCGTTTGGGCCGGACTGGGCGGTGATCGCGGATGTAAATATCGGATTGTTGCTCGTGCTGGCGGTGTCGAGCGTCGGCGTGCTGGCGTTGATTCTCGCGGGTTGGTCGTCGAACTCGAAGTACGCTCTGCTCGGCGGTTTGCGATCGAGCGCGCAGATGGTGTCGTACGAAGTGGCGATGGGGTTGTCGCTGATTGGCGCGCTCATGTTTTCGCGCACGCTCTCGCTTTCTGGAATGGTGGCGGCGCAGGGTTCGGACTCGATCTGGTATCTGCTTTATCAGCCTGCGGGCTTCCTCATCTTTCTCGTCAGCGGTATCGCCGAGAACAACCGCGCGCCGTTTGATCTTCCCGAAGCGGAATCGGAGCTCGTCGCCGGTTTTCACACGGAGTACTCCGGAATGCGTTGGTCGCTGTTCTTCATGGCCGAGTATGCGGCGATGGTCGTCGTGACGGCTGTGGCGACGACCGTGTATCTCGGCGGCTGGTACTTCCCGTTTGTCTATCGTTTAGAGCAAGCGGGTTATCACAATCTTTACGTGCTCGTCAGCGTGCTTGTCTTTCTGACCAAGGCAGCGATCATTCTTTATATCTATTTCTGGCTGCGCTGGACGTTGCCGCGCTTCCGTTACGATCAACTGATGGACATCGGCTGGAAGTGGCTGATTCCGTCGGCGCTGATCAATATCGTGTTGTCGGCGTTCGCTGTGTTCGTCGTGCAGGCGTTGGATGGCTGGCGAGGTATGGACACGATCGAAGCGATCGATCGCGGTTTAAATCTGACAGCGACCGGCAAAGGCATCATGATCGCGTTCGGCGTGGCGGGTGTATTCATCATGGGCGCGCTGCTCGCGCGGATCAACTGGCGCTCTCGCGATTTCAACCTGAAGACGCAGCGCCGCAATATCAATTTAGTGAACGTGCCGAAAGGCAAACCAGCAAGGGCGTGAAAATCGTCATTATTTAAGGGGTATGTCATGCCGCTAGTTAAAACGCCAAAACCAACTTTCGGGCAGAAGCTCAAACGCTTCTTCATGATCGATCTGCTCAAGGGCATGAGCCTGACGATGAAGTACAACCTCGGCGCGATCACCGACAAGGATGCGGTTGCGGGGAAGGGCATCTACACCGAGCAGTATCCGAAAGTGCGTCCTGACGTGGCGCCGCGATTTCATGGCGCGCCGCGTTTGAACATGGATCCCGAGACGCACGATACGCTCTGTATCGCGTGCAATCTCTGCGCGATCGCTTGTCCCGAAGACTGTATCGACGTGCTTGCGATGGACGTCGAGATCGTCGTCGCCGGGAAACCGCGCCGCAAGAAAGTGCTCGACGAGTTTATCTTCGACACGTCGCGGTGCATGTTTTGCGCCTTGTGTCAGGAAGCATGTCCGACGTCCTGTTTGGAACTTACGCAGGATTTCGAGTTGGCCACTTATTCGCGAGCCGGTTTCGTGTGGAACCGCGAAATGCTCGAGCAAGGTCGCGAGACCGTTAAGTACACGAGTTAGAACTTTGATCTTAGTGCTTGGTTCTTTGTTTTGCTGAACGCTCGAAGCACTAAGTACCAAGTACAAAGCACCAAGTACAAAAACAGATGACTCTCTCCGGCTACGAAGCCCTCTTCTTCTGGATCTTCGCGCTGGCCGCGATCTTCGCGGGGTTGTTGACCGTGATGGCGCGCAATGCCGTCCATAGCGCGCTGTTTCTGATCTCGTCACTGGTTTCCGTCGCCGCGCTGTTTGTGCTCGCGGGAGCGGAGTTCATTGCCGGCGTGCAGATCCTGGTCTATGTCGGCGGCGTCATGGTCCTGTTTTTGTTCGTGATCATGCTCGTCAACGTCGGCGCCGAAGAAAGAGGCAGCGAAGAGATCTTCAACAAGCAGAAACAGGTGACGGCGAGTCTCATCTTTTGTTTCCTGCTCGTCGCCGGGGTGCTTTACGCAGTCAACAAAGGTTACTCGGGTTTACAACGACTCTATCAAACGGCGCCCGAAGCGTTGGCCCAACAACAAGCCGCGCGAGACAGCGCGCAGGCCGTGTCGGCAACCGGCACGAGCCGCGTGACGAAAGACACGGAACGCGTCGGCAGCAGTCTCTATCGCTACGCTTCGTTGCCGTTTGAAATCGCGAGTGTGTTGTTGCTCGTGGCCATCATCGGATCGGTGATGCTGGCGCGCACGTTGAAGCAGGAAGTTTCCGCCGACGACGTCGATCCGGACGTGCTGGCGGTCGAAGTTGCTGCCGATCCCGAGCTGGCGAAGTTGGAACCACGGACAGAAGAATCATGATCTCAACGTTGCTGTTTCAGCAGATAACAGAGGTGAGTCGCACCGCGCAGACGTGGCAGGCAGCGACGCATCCTGACCTGTCGAAGTTTCTCGTGATTGGCGCGCTGCTCTTCATCATCGGCGTCGCCGGCGTGTTGACGCGACGCAACATCATCGTGATCTTCATGTCGATCGAGTTGATACTCAACGCCGCCAATCTCAACTTCATCGCCTTCTCGCGCTACTTGCAGGAAACAGGAAGTGTGAACGCAATCGCGGGACAGATCTTCGCGGTGTTTGTCATCGTCGTCGCGGCCGCCGAAGCCGCAATCGGATTGGGTATCGTCATCGCGCTCTACAGAAACAAGGAAACGATCTGGGTGGACGAGATTGATCTTCTAAAGTGGTGATTATAGAGCTTTGTGCTTAGTTCTTAGTGCTTGGTTGTATTGCGAAGCACAAAGTACAAAGTACGAAGTACAAAGTACCAAATGTACAAATACATCTGGCTAGTTCCCCTACTTCCACTGATCGGCGCGGCAATCAACGGATTGCTCGGGCGGAAGCTTCGTTTTTCAGAGAAGTTGATCGGCGGAATTGCGGTTGGATCAGTCGCGCTGGCTTTTCTCATTAGTGTTGCCGCGGTCTATTCATACGGATTTGGCGGTCATCCTCATTGGCCCGAGCCGTACCTGACGAGCCATGACGGTAACAGTTTCACATGGATTCCAGGCGGTGCGGTCAACGTCAATCACGGCACGGAACCAGGCCGTTACGAACTGCTCAACATCGAGTGGAGCTATCAACTCGATCCACTGTCGTCGATCTTCATGCTGATCGTGACCGGCGTCGGGTTGTGCATCTTTATCTTCGCGACCGGCTACATGCACGGCGAGACGGGCTTCTATCGCTTCTTCGCATACATGGGAATGTTCATGTTCGCGATGCTCGTGCTCGTAATGGGCTCAAACTTCCTGATGATGTTTGTCGGCTGGGAAGGAGTGGGCCTGTGTTCGTACCTCCTGATCGGTTACTACTTCGAGCGTAACGAAGCCGCGAATGCCTCGCGAAAAGCATTTATCACGAACCGCGTCGGCGACTTTGGTTTCGCGCTCGCGATCTTCGGCATTATCGCGACGTTCGGCAGCGCGCAGTACACCGAAGTCTTCGACCAAGCCAAGAGTTACCCGATGGAGATGCTGGGTCACTTTGGCATCCTGTCGTGGATCGCGCTCGGGTTGTTTATCGGCGCGTGCGGTAAGTCGGCGCAACTTCCGCTGCACGTGTGGCTGCCGGACGCGATGGCTGGTCCAACGCCGGTCTCGGCGCTGATTCACGCCGCGACGATGGTCACCGCCGGTCTCTACATGGTGACGCGCACCAACGTCATCTTTCAGCATTCGCAAACGATGCTGCTGGTCGTCGCGCTCGTCGGCGCCGCGACTGCGATCTTCGCCGCCATCATCGGCATCACGCAAAACGACATCAAGAAAGTCCTGGCGTATTCGACTGTTTCGCAGCTCGGTTTCATGTTCATGGCTGCTGGTGTCGGCGCTTTCGCGATCTCGATCTTCCACGTGATGACGCACGCGTTCTTCAAAGCGCTGATGTTTCTCGGCGCGGGCAGCGTGATTCACGGAATGCATCACGAGCAGGACATGCGCCGGATGGGCGGGTTGAAGAAGTACATGCCGTACACGTTCTGGACGTTCCTTGCTGGCTGGCTCGCGATCTGCGGCATCATTCCGTTCAGCGGTTTCTGGTCCAAGGATGAGATTCTTTGGAAGGCTGCTTCGACTGAGTTCATTCCGCTCGGTTGGCTCGTTTGGTTGATCGGCACGATCGCGGCGACGTGTACCGCGTTTTACATGACGCGGCTGATGGCGATGACGTTCTGGGGCAAGGAACGGTTTCGCGAAAAAGCGGAGCATCATGAGATCCACGGCGATCATGGACATGCGGAGCATGTGCCACACGAATCGCCGGCGTCGATGTGGGTGCCGCTGGTGGTGTTGGCGGTGCTGGCGACGATCGGTGGTTTGATCGGTATAGGACCGGCGTTCAAGCCGTTAACGGGTTCAGATCATCCGGGTGGGCGATTGCATATCGCAACGTGGTTGGACCCGATTATTTGGAATGCGCAGACGGGCGAGTTTAATGTCCCACACGGTACTGAACACGGAGCCGAAGCCGCACCCGTTCCCGGGGAGGCTGCGGCACACGCTGCCGCCGAGTCGCACTGGTTCAATCTCGCGCACGCTGTCGACAACACGTTGCACAACCATCTGCTGACCGAGTGGCTGTTCATCGCTCTGTCGCTCGTCGTCGCGTTTTTCGGCATCGGTTTAGGCCTGCTCTTCTACCTCAAGAGTCCGCGCCTGCCCGACATCTGGGCCGCGCGCCTCAAGCCGTTATATCAAGCGAGTTACAACAAGTTCTGGGTTGACGAGTTTTACGGTTGGGCCATCACGCGCCGCACGATGGATACCGCGCGCGGCGTCTACGCATTCGACTCGCGTGTCGTCGACGGGATCGTCAACGGCCTGGCTACCTTGAGTCGCGGATTTAGTCGCGCCGTCGGCATGGTCGATAAGTATCTCGTCGACGGCATCGTCAACACGATCGCCGCCTTTGTCAAACGACTGATGTCGCCGTTGTTCCGTGCGGCGCAGACGGGTTTCACACAAAACTACGCGCTGGTGATGGTGTTGGGATTGATGGTCGCCGTCGCCCTGTTCTTCGCGCGCGATATCGTTGGCTTATTCTGACAGTGACACGGAATTGATCCGGTTATGAACAACTACATTCTCTCGATCATCACCTGGCTACCGGCCCTCGGCGCCATCCTGATCCTGGCGTCGATGAAGAAAGATCAGGGAAGCCTGATCAAGAAGTTTGCCACGGCCTGGTTTGGCCTCGACTTCATCGCGTCACTCTGGTTGCTGAAGTACAACCGCGGCGTCGGCGGGATGCAGTTCCTCGAAGACCATCAGTGGATACCCATCATCGGCGCGCGTTACCAGATGGGCGTCGACGGCGTCGCCGTGCTGCTGATCGTGCTGACGACGCTGCTGGGTGTGATCGCGGCGTTGTCGTCGTGGGAATACATTCAGAAGCGAGAGAAGGAATATTACGTGCTGCTGCTGTTGTTGCAGACGGCTGTGATCGGCGTGTTCGCGTCGATGGATCTGTTCCTGTTCTACCTGTTCTTTGAAGTGTCGCTGGTGCCGATGTACTTCCTGATCGGCGTGTGGGGTGGCGAAAACCGTCTGTATGCGGCGATCAAGTTCTTCCTGTACACGCTGGTGGGATCGGTCGTGATGTTGCTGGGCGTTTTGAAGATGTACTTCCTGACGCAGGACACCGCGTTGACGAGCCAGATCACGCAGGGAACGATGAACCTGCTCGCCGGCAACAACGAAGCCGCGCAACTCGTCGCGAGCACCGTGCAGGAAGCCGTCAAAAACGGCACCGGCACGTTCAATATTCTCTACATGCAGGCGATGGGATCGGTCCTGCCGATGGGCACGATGCAGATCCTGTTGTTCGTCGCCTTCGCGCTTGGATTTGCGATCAAAGTGCCGATGTTTCCGTTTCACACCTGGCTGCCTGACGCACACGTTGAGGCGCCGACAGCGGGTTCAGTGATTCTCGCCGGCATCCTGCTGAAGTTGGGAACTTACGGCTTCTATCGTTTCAACTTGCCGATGTTTCCGGCCGCATCGCGAGACCAGTCGAGTTGGGTTACGAGCTTTGGCACGTTCGGCGTGCGCAGTGTCGTCGTGTTTCTCGCGATCGTCAGCATCATCTACGGCGCCCTGGCGGCGATGTACTTCGTCGTCAAGAAAGACGGCGACGTGAAGAAACTCGTCGCATATTCATCCGTGTCGTCGATGGGCATGGTGATGCTCGGACTGTTCGCCCTCAATCCAAACGGCGTGAACGGCGGCGTCATGCAGATGATCAACCACGGCATCTACTCGGGCGCGCTGTTTCTGCTCGTCGGCATCATTTATGAACGGCGTCACACGCGTAACGTCTCGGAGTTTGGGGGACTGTCGCACGTGATGCCGGGTTATGCCGCGATCTTTCTCGGCATGGTCATGACGGCGATCGGGTTGCCGCTGCTCGCAGTGTTCATTTCCGAATTTCTCGCGCTGCGCGGAGCGTTCGAGGCGAACGTGTATTGGGCCGGTTGGGCCGCGCTCGGAATCATTCTCAACGCCGGATACTTCCTCTGGCTCTACCAGCGAATGTTCTTCGGCAAGATCGAAAATCCGAAGAATGAAACATTGACCGATCTGAACGGCCGCGAGTGGGCCTACATGGTGCCGCTGATGATTCTCGCGCTGTGGATCGGCGTTTATCCGAAACCGTTTCTTGAATACATTCAGCAGCCGGTGAATGCGGTTGTGAAACAGGTACGCCCCGAGTACCAGATTCCGGGTGCCCCACAGGAGGCGCCCGCTGCTGAAAGCGCGCAAAGATAGAACTGAAGTTTGTGCTTTCTGCTTGGTGCTTTGTTCGCTGGCGAGAGTTGAGCTTTGAGTCGAACGATAAACCTGTGAACAAAGCACAAAGCACAAAGTACTAAGTACAAAACAGATGCTTCTCCAAGCCAACACGACGTCGCTCATCAACATCGCGGATCTTCAACTGATCGCGCCGGAGTTAATCCTGACCATGTGCGCGTGCGTGGCGCTGGTCATGGAAGTGATACTTCCGTATCGCAAGAGCAAACTCACCGCGTATTTCTCGTTGATCGGCGTCGCGCTTGCTTTCATCTCACTCGGCCTTCAATGGTGGTACATGGGACCGTCGCTGCCGTACGACGGTTTCTACGGCATGGTCCGAATCGACGGCTTCGCGCTGTTGTTCAAGGCGATCTTCCTCGTCTCAGCCGGACTCGCGATCGGAATTTCGACGCGCTATCTCGACATCGAAGGTGAACAACACGGCGAATACTATGCGCTGATCCTCTTTGCCACGGTTGGCATGATGTTTCTCGCCTGTGGCCACGATCTCATTTCGCTCTACATCAGTCTCGAGTTGATGGCGCTCACGTTCTACGTGCTGGTGGCTTTCACGAAACGCGAAAAGAGATCGAACGAAGCGGCGATGAAGTATTTCCTGCTCGGCGCGTTTTCGTCGGGCGTGCTGCTTTACGGGATGTCGTTGCTTTACGGTGTCGCGGGTTCGACGAACCTGGGTGACATCGGCAACAGTCTCAACGAACTCGTGCCGCGTATTAACGGCGCGCTACAGACGGAAGGCGGCGGAATCCCGGATCAGATCGCGGGATTGCGACCGATGTTGTTGCTGGCGATGATCGCGTTGGCCGCTGGACTGTTCTTCAAAGTCGCGGCGGTGCCGTTTCACATGTGGGCGCCGGACGTTTACGAAGGCGCGCCGACGTCTGTCACGGCGTTCTTATCGACGGGTTCGAAAGCAGCGAGCTTCGCGTTGTACATGCGTATCTTCAGCGAAGCGCTGGGCGGAATGCGTGCTGATTGGGCGCCGTTGCTCGGTCTGGTCGCGGCCATCACGATCATGGTGGGAAACTGGGCCGCCGTCACGCAGGAGAACTCGAAACGGCTGCTCGCCTATTCATCGATTTCCAACGCCGGCTATTTGTTGCTCGGACTCGTGGCCCATAACCTGTACGGCTCGATCGGCCTGATCGTGTACCTGTTCGTCTACACGCTGATGAACATGGGCGCGTTCGGCATCATCATCAGCTTGCGGCGTCGCGGAATCATCGGCGACAACGTCGACGATCTGACTGGTCTCGGACAAAAAGCGCCGTTGATGGCGGCGATGATGTCGATCTTCATGCTGTCACTCGGCGGACTGCCGGTGACGGGTGGTTTTATCGGCAAGTATTTCCTGTTTGGAGGTTTGATTCAACGAGGCAGCGCCGACGGTAAGTACTGGTACTACGCGCTTGCTGTTTGGGCCATTCTCAACACGGTTGTCTCCTTCTACTACTACTTCCGCTTCATCAAAGTGATGTATCTCGGCGACCGCGTCGCGGACAACAAACCACTCGCGCTGTCGCCTGCGTTGCAAACGGCGCTCGCCGTTTCCGTTGTGGGCGTACTGGTGATCGGAGTTTATCCGCATTACATCATCAAGCTGGCGCAGGACTTGATGCAGTCGATGTTCCCCTAGTTCCTTTTTCGTGTATCTCTACTACTTCCTCGAGGCCGTAGCCTGCTGGTTCGGTATTCAATCGCTGTTGAATGGTTTGCGCTTCGCTGCGTACGTGCGGCGCGAGACGAGTCGTCCGCTGCCCGAGTTTCAGCCGTTTGTTTCGGTGATCGCGCCGACGCGCGGTGTCGAGCCGGGATTCGAAGAGAATGTCAGGCCGCTGTTGGCCCAAGTGTATCCAGCCTATGAAGTGTTGTTTGTTTTTGACGAGAACACGGATTTAGCTGTTGAGATCGTTGAACGGTTGGGCGGCCGGATCGTGATCAGTGGACCAGCAAAAGGCACGGGTCAGAAGGTCCATAATCTGATCGCGGGCGTAAACGAGATTGACGAGCGATGCAGTGTGATCGTGTTTGTTGATACTGATGCGCGGCCAAATACGAATTGGTTGCGCCAACTGGTCGCGCCGCTCGCGGATGAGAATCTCGGCGCTTCGACAGGTTATCGCTGGTTTGTTCCGGAGAAGGGCGGACTCGCTTCGCGACTCCGCGGTGTTTGGAACGCGTCAATCGCTTCTGCTCTGGGCGAGAATACGCAGAAGAATTTTTGCTGGGGCGGATCAACCGCCATCCGCCGCTCGACGTTCGAACGATTGAACGTCCGTGAACATTGGGTCGGAACCGTCTCTGACGACTTCACGATCACGCGCGTGTTGAAAGAGGCGAAACTTCCGATTCATTTCACGCCGAACGTGCTCGTGCCTTCCGTCGGCGACTGCGACTTTCGCGAGTTGCTGGAGTTCACGACGCGACAGATAAAGATCACGCGCGTTTATGCGTCGCATCTTTGGTTGCCGCTGATGTTGGGATCGGCGCTGTTTTGTATTGTGTTCTTTGGTGGGATTGGTCTCGTGGCGGGAATGGGTTCTGTCGTAGTGTTGGTGGTTTTGATGATTTTATTTGGACTCGGTGCGGCGAAATCGCTGATTCGCTGGCGGGCGGTCAAGCTGGCAATGCCCGAACACGGATCGAAGCTGAATCGAGATCTCTGGGCGCACATTCTCCTGTGGCCGTTTGCCTCCTTACTTTACTTGTGGAACACGATTGTCGCCGGTTTCTCGCGCCGCATCACGTGGCGCGGCATCACCTACGAATTGAAATCGCCCAGTGAAGCTGTCATTATCTCGCGCGAGCCGGCATAGCCTGTAAATGACAAACAAAGCGGTCCAATTCGTACAACTTTTGCGCTCGTCGAAACGTGAAAAGCGACTCGGCACGGTGATACTTTTCGTCACCTCGCGCTGCAACGCACTCTGCCAGACGTGCTTCTATCACGCCGAGTTGAACCAGCCCGGCGACCTGACGTTCGCGCAAATCGAAAAGATCTCGCAAACGATGCCGCCGATCACCGACCTCTGGCTTTCCGGCGGGGAGCCGACGTTGCGCGGCGACATCTCAGACGTGATCGATCTCTTCGTCAAAAACAACGGCGTCAATCGCATCATCATTCCTACAAACGGACTGATCAAATCGCGCGTGTTCGACATCGTCGATCGCGCACTCGCAAACAACCCGGCGATCGATCTCTATCTGAACGTCGCGCTCGACGGTTACGGCGAAACTCACGATCGCATCCGCGGCGTTCCCGGCAACTGGACCAAGACACTCGACTGCATCGAATCGCTTTACCCTCTGAAGTCCAAGTACACCGATCGCTTTCGCCTGAACGTCAACACCGTCGTCTGCGCCGCAAACTACACCGAGATCGAAATGCTCTCGGAGTTTATGTGGGCCAATTACAAACTCGACGGCCAGTACTTCAACATCATCCGCGGCGAAACCCTCGCCGGCGAGCACATCAAACAAGTTCCGCCGGAAGTGCTGCCCGCGATGTACGCCCACGTCGCGAAGCTGACCAAACGCTACGGCGATCGCATGTTTGCGGACGACGACGCCGGCAAACGATTCGTCAAGAACGTCGCGTACGTCGGCACGATCACCACGCACTACCGCACGCAACACGCAAACTTCGCGGAACCGACTCCATGGAACTTTCCCTGCACGGCCGGGGAGACTACGGCCGTGATCGATTACAACGGCGACGTGCGCGCCTGCGAATTGCGCGAGAAGTTTGCGACGCTCGGCGACTTCGATTACGACTTCAACGCGTTGTGGTCCGCGCACGGTCGCGACGCGGAGGTCACCGCCATCGACGGCGGCAAGGCGTGCTGGTGTACGCACGTTTGTTTCATTCACGACTCGTTGCGCCACTCCCGCCGGGCGCTTCTCTACGACGTTCCGCGAAACTTTTTGACCCGCGAAAGCTGGTGAAATGGCCAAAGAGCGCGACGAATCAAAGCCAACGGCGGACGAGAATCGCAAAGCCGGTTTCGCCTACGCCGCGGGGCTGACGCTATTTGCCTCTGTAGCCGCCTTTTGCGGGATCGGCTGGATGCTCGACAAGTGGCTGGGAACGCAGCCGTGGTGTCTCGTGGGCGGGATTGTGCTCGGCTCGGCCGCCGGCTTATTTGAGTTTGTTCGTTTGAGTTCTAAGACGTATTAAATTAAAATCGGCGGCTTTGCGAATGTCTGATCCCGCAAATAACGCTATCAATCTGAGAATTTTCCGGACGATGGCAATAGCCACCGGCCTGAGTGTGGCCGTGTCAGCGGTTGTTGGCCCATGGCGCGTGACGACCGGGTTGCTGGCCGGTGGATTACTGGCGTTGTTCAGTCATCGTTGGCTGAAGAGCTCCGCCGCGGCGGCGATCGATTTGTCGATAGGCGGAAGCGTACCGCGGTTGCGGCTGGCGCTGTTCATTCTTCGTTACGTCGTGATCGCCGCGATGGTTTTTACGCTGAATGAACTCGACGTGGTGTCGTTGCCGGCGGTCCTTGCGGGCATGTCCACTTTTGTCGTCGCCATACTTGTTGAAGCTTTAAGAGAGTTTTATTTCGCAATCATCCAGCGAGAGGAAATCACTTGATGTTCTGGTTGGCAGAAGCCGCCGAAGAGTCGGCCGAGCACGCCGAAGAGGCGAGCCATCATACGCCCATCATCGTAGAGCTTGTTAATCATTGGTTCGGTGAAGCGGCGCTTCGGTTTGAGCTGAGGTACACGAAACCGGTTTGGGACAAGGTGTTGGGCTACTTCGGCACGACGCCGGAATCCGCCTTTGGTCCATACACCGCCGAGAACGCGATCCCCTGGTACACGGTGATGTTCTTTATCGCCTGTATCCTGAGCGTCGTCATCATCTGGATTCTGAAAGGGAAGTTATCGGAGTCAGAACCGGGTCACGGACAGCAAACACTCGAGGTGAGCGTCCTTGCCGTCCGTAACATGATCCAGGACATCATTGGACCACACGGTCTGAAGTATTTCCCGATCGTGATGACGTTCGCGGTTTTGATTCTCGTGTCGAACCTGATGGGACTGTTTCCGCTCTTCATGAGTCCCACGGCGGCGACGAGCGTCACTTTTGCTCTCGGTATCAGTTCGTTTGTTTATTACAACTACATCGGCATCAGCGAGAACGGTTTATTCAATCACTTGAAGCACCTCGCTGGTCCGGTGTGGTGGATCGCGCCGCTGATCTTCCCGATCGAGTTGATCAGTAATCTCATTCGTCCGTTCTCGCTCGGCATTCGTTTGTTCGGCAACTTGTTTGCCGACGAGCAGGTGATGGTCACGGTGTCGAACCTGGCGCCGCCGTTCACGTGGTTTGCTCCGATCGCGTTGATGCCGTTGAGTGTGTTCGTGGCTTTGATTCAGACGTTTGTTTTCATACTGCTCTCGCAGCTTTATCTCAGCGAAGTTTCGCACGCGCCGCATGAGCATGGTCACGGCGCTCACGATGAAGATGACGAGATGATCGCGCCGGTTTTGACTTAATGGCTTTATCCCCGCGCGTGGCGAGCGATGCGACAACAGCGTCCGCACACGTTGCCGCGCAATTCAGTAGATTGCTTTCAAACCACACTCCGTCAGCATCAGGGCAAGTCATAGCTTCGAGTTTTGAAGCACCCCATGTCTGTCTCGCAGGAGCGCCGTTGTAAGAGGGGCGGTGGATACCGGATGCAGGCGAAATAATAAAGCGCCTCAGTGCGGGCAGCGATGTGGTTGCGGCAATTCAATAGTTACTTTGAAGGAGGAACTATGAGCAGATTCAGAATCCTGCTGTTCACCGTCGTTGGCATTCTTATGAGTGCATCGATCGCGTTCGCGCAAGAAGCGGTCGCCGCTGGCGACAACGCCAGTTCCGTGAACAAATACCGCGCGATCGGCGCTGGTATCGGTTTCGCGATCGCGGTTTTGGGTGGCGCTATCGGACAGTCGCGTATTGGCGCGGCGGCGTGCGAAGGCGCGGCGCGTAATCCCGGCGCTGCCGGTCGTATCCAAACCATGATGATTCTCGGTTTGGCGCTGATCGAGTCGCTGGTGCTGTTTGCCCTGCTGGTGATTTTCGCGGTCGTGAAACCGGTAGTAAGCTAAGTCCCACAACTGTGCATCGAAGGTTGTACGTGCGGGCGAGGGCCTCCAGTGCTCTCGCCCGCATCTTTGTTGACCGCAAATGATGCGAATGGAATAATCGAGGCACTGCAATAATGAAAAAATGTCCGCACTGTGGAGTTGAATATGCTGACGCGACGACGCTCTGTCCCGCTGACGGAGTTGCGCTCGAGAAGACTGACGACTCCCTGCTCGGCTCCACACTCGCCGGAAAGTATCGCATCGAGGAGCTTCTGAACGAGGGCGGCATGGGCAGTGTCTATCGTGGCACGCACACGTTGATGGACAAGACTGTCGCGATCAAGGTGTTGCGTCCTTCGCTCGCGGCTGATGAGAAGATCGTCGCGCGCTTCTCGCGTGAAGCGCGTGCTGCCTCGCGTATCTCACACCCAAACGCATTGAGTGTCACCGACTTCGGCGAGGACGAAAACGGGACCGTCTTTCTCGTGATGGAATACCTGAGCGGCAAAACGCTCAAGCAGGTGATCAGAGACGAAGGACCGTTGCCGCTGCAACGCATCGTCGAGATCACGCGCCAGGTTGGAGACGCCCTCGCCGCCGCACATGCGCAGGGAGTTGTTCATCGCGATCTCAAGAGCGACAACATCATGCTCCTCGACACGACGGTCGGGGATTACGCGAAAGTGCTCGACTTCGGCATCGCGAAGATCAACGAGCCTGATGGAAAGTTTGACGGCGGGTTGACGGCGCCGAACCTTGTGATCGGCACGCCGCAGTACATGTCGCCCGAGCAGTGCGCGCAGGATGCCGAGATCGATTCGCGGTCCGATATCTATTCGCTCGGCGTGATTCTGTACGAAATGCTTGTCGGACACGTGCCGTTTTCAGGCGAGTCGGCGACGATCGTGATGATGAAGCATTTGCAGGAGCCGGTGCCGTCGGTCCTCGAAGAGCGGACTGACGTGCCGCAGCCGATCGCGCGCGTGGTTGCGCGTGCGATGGCGAAAGTTCCTGGTAATCGTTACCAGAATGTCGCCGATTTGATTGAAGATCTGACGATTGCGTCGGGGATGATCGTGCCGGTTCCGGTTGCGCCTGTTGATAAGCCGGCAACGAGTGGTCCGCTTGCTGACGATCAGGACGAAGTGACGGTTGTCAGAAAACGCGAGGAGGTCCAGCCGCAACCGCCGGCGGCTGCGCAAACCGCGAGGCGTGCGCCCGTGATGGTGCCGGTGCAGCCCGTAGCGCCACCGGCGTCGTCTAGTCTAAATCCGTGGAAGATATTGATTCCCGCGGCGGCGGTATTGGTCATGGTTTTCGCGGCGTTTTATGTCTGGACCATGAACTCTCCGTCCGGCAGCACCACCACTAATTCAAATCAGCCGACGCTTGCGGCCGATCCGAACAGCCAGCCGGTGCAGCCGTCTCAAGCGCCTACCGGCAAGGCCGAAGAAGGACTTCCTGCAGGCGGCGTAACCAAGCCTTCGCCGAACGTCAACGCATCGCCAAACGCGAACGCCGACGAAGTGGCGACGCCAATCGAAGACATCACCCCGGAAACGAACACGAACAACAACAGCAACACCAACTCGAACACCAATCGCAAAGCGCCGCCGTTACCGGAACCGACCAGGAGCGTAGTGCCGGATACGCCGCCCGCGCCGACGCCGTCGGCTACGAAAGCGCCGCCCGCCGTTCCTACCCCTTCACCGAATTAAGAACCAGCTCAGTTAGTTCTGCTTCGTTTTCGATCTGTGGTGTGATCTCGAGGACGTAACAGGGCAATGAGAATGAGATCGACTGTAGTTTCACTGCGTCTTTCGCGGTCGTGATGAGGCTGTTGGCGCCGGCGTGCTTGGCTTCGTCGATGAGTGAGTCGATTTCCGCTTGTGAATAGCGATGGTGATCGGGAAACGCCTTTTCGAGCGCAACTTCATCGGGAACCTGATTGAAGAACGCACGCGGATTGCCGACAGCGCAGAACGCTGCCAGCGGTGATTTTGGCGGCCGCTCGGTTTCGAATGAACGGAGCGGTACGACGTGGACGATCCGCATCCGCGACTCAAACACCGGAGCGACACCGTTGAGACTGGCAATCTCTTCGCGCAGTGCGGTGACGTTGTTCGCCTGATCGCATCTCGTGATGACGATACAGTCAGCGCGGCTCACACCGGCGCGGGGTTCGCGCAAGCGTCCGTAAGGCAGAAGATGTCCGCCGCCCCAGGGATTCGTCGCGTCGATCGTGAGGATGTTCAGGTCACGCTTGACGCGCAGGTGCTGAAACCCATCATCCAGGACAAAACAATCCGCACCGAACTGTTCAATTGCTTCCTGACTTGCCGCGACTCGGTCGGCGTTGCTGATCACAATCGCTGCGCCGAGCAGGTTCGTAGCCAGCAGGAACGGTTCGTCGCCGGCTTCGTCGGGCGTCGCGAGGACGGTGTGACCGTCTGAGACGACGACGCGTTGGTTCGGATTGTCGCGGCCGTAACCACGCGTAAGTATGCAAACTCGTTTGCCTTGCGCGGCCAGCGTGCGTGCGACCCATTCGACGAGCGGCGTCTTGCCGGTGCCGCCGGTGGTGATGTTGCCGATGCTGATCACGGGGCGGTCGAGGGTCGTCGAGTGAAACGTGCCGCGGCGATAGAGCGACAGCCGCGTTCGCGTGACCGCGCCGTACAAAACGCTCAATGGCGGGAGAATCAGCGACTTCATGAAGTCTGAGCGTTGGCGGTCAGTACCGGGTTTGAGTTGGAGCTGTTGTGGCGAGGTACGGACAGCAGCGGCGCGATCAGTTTGATCGTTCTTTCCGCGGCGCCTCGGTTGGTTGCGATGAGTTGTTTTGCGCGTGCGGCAAGCTCCGCGCGTCGTTGCGGATTCGCGAGTAGGGTAGTCAATGCGTTTGCGAGTTCCGCTGAAGCGGCGGCGCCTTCGACGGGTGGAAGTTGAACGATCGCGTCGGCTTCGTTCAGTTGATCGACGATGGCGTGGAAGTTGTGCGTGTGTGCGCCGGTGACGACGGGCACGCCGGCGCTTGCGGGTTCAAGCACGTTGTGACCGCCGCGATCGACGATGCTGCCGCCGACGAAGACGACGGTGGCGAGCGCGTAAGTGGCGGGAAGTTCGCCGATCGTGTCGAGCAGAATTACAGTCGCCTCTGTGTCTGACGCGGAGGTGGGATCCGTTCGTCTTGCCCAACTCAACCCCGATTCGCGGATCAACGACGCGACTTCCTGAAACCGTTCCGGATGACGCGGCGCGAGCATCAGTCTTGCGCCACCGCCGAGTTGTTTGAAGCTGTCGAGAATGATCTTCTCTTCGGGCGCGTGCGTGCTGGCCGCCAGAATAAGATCCGCGCCCAAACCGAACCGATCACGGATTTCGGTCGTTTTGTCGGTCGCTGAAGAAACCTCTTTGGCGTCAAACTTGAGATTACCCGCCGTGTGCAGCTTCTCCACCGGCATTCCGAGATCCCGTAACCTGGCGGCGTCCACGTCTGATTGCATCACCGCCACCGTCAACGACCGCAACATTCGTTTCAAAAAGAACTTGATGAACGAATAACGGCGAAACGACTGCCGCGAGATGCGTCCGTTCACGAGCGCCACCGGAATCTCGCGCGACTCGCACTCGCGCAGAAAATTCGGCCACAACTCAGTTTCCATGATCAGCACGACGTCGGGATTGATCGTTCGCAACGCGCGACGCGCAGTCCAGCGCCAGTCAAAAGGGAAGTAGAAGACCTGCTCGGCTTGCGCGCCGAAAACGTCGCAGGCGAGTTTCTGCCCGGTGCGTGTGATTGTCGAAACAACGAGCGCGTGATGCGGAAATTGTCGCTTTAATTGATCAACTAACGGCCGCGCCGCCTGTGTTTCGCCGACCGAAACGCAGTGCAGCCAGATAACGGGACGTCGCGCGATTGCGGGAAGCGAGCCGCAGCGTTGGCGCAAACCTTCGACGTATTTGCCGTGCGCCAACGCTTTAAACAGGAAGTAAGGAAGCAGAAGGAGAAGACCGAGCGATAGCAGGAGGCTGTAAGCCAGGTACATTTGTAACCACGGATTTAACGGATCTTATTTCGCCCGCTCAATATATCGGCCTTCCGTCGGATCTACGCGGATTCGATCGCCTTCATTGATAAAAGGCGGCACTGTGATTGTCACGCCGTTTTCGAGTGTAGCCGGTTTGTTTACGTTCGAGACGGTGGCGCTCTTCAGCGTCGGCTCAGTCTGCGTCACGACCAGTTCCATCGACGGCGGCAGATCGATACCGATCGGGGCGCCTTCGTAGAACTCGGCCTGGATCTTGAGACCCGGCGTCAGCCACTGCGCGGCGTCGCCGAGATCGTCTTCACTCAGCGCGACCTGTTCGTAGTTTTCCGTATTCATGAAGTGGTGGTGCGAGCCGTCGGAGTAGAGATACTCCATCTCGTGCTGTTCGAGGGCGGCGCGGTCCACCGTATCGGCGGAGCGGAAGCGATGTTCAAAAGACGATCCGGTGCGAATGTTTCGCAGTTTGGTTTGCACCATCGCACGCAGGTTGCCGGGCGTGTGGTGCCGGAATTCGACGACTTTGCACGGCTGGCCTTCGAAAACGATCACCATGCCGCGTCGAATCTGGGTTGCGGGAATTGCCATAAAACTGAAGTCTCCGTTAAAAGTGTGGTCTAAAAAAGCGCGTAGTTTATCAGTTAATCATGAAAAAGGGCGACCTCTGAAACCTTGTTCCAGAAAGCCGCCCTTTTTGAGGAGCCCACCTACCTCGGTGTACTAAACGCCCGCATAGGCGAATGGTTCCAGTAACACGGGATCGATTAATTTTATGCCGCACGAGCTCGCGGGACTCTTCGCAAACGGGCCAGACGTTCGAGCCAGCGCTGCGCCTGCTCGTAATGTGGAAACTTTCGCTCGTCCATGCGAAAGGCGCTGGTGTGGTAGTAGCGCCGTCCCTTGATCACTTTGGCCGGGTGCTTGATGTGAAGCATCTCGTGATACAGGATGTACTCCACGAACCACTCGGGAACGTCTTTCGAATCCAACGTTTTGCTGATCGTTATGCTGTCGTAAATGTGGTCATGATGACCGAGGATGCTGCGCGTCCGACGCTGCGACCACGTAATTGTGGGTTTCGACAACTGGCCGTCGAAGAAGCGACGATTCAGTTTCGTGAACATCCGTTCGAGATCGTAGACCTCGCCCTGCGCGGTTGAGATCATTTTCCGGCCGCGTCCGCGGCGCGCCAGGTCGGACGAGCGCATGACCGCTGGATCCAGTGAATAATCGCGATAAACGCGGTCGTGAATCGTCGGAACGCGCTTTCCGAGCAGCCGGGCGACCAGAATCCAGGCTAAAGCGCGCAAAACTTCCGGGGGCGAGTCCTTGCAGATGTCCGAAAGTCGGACGTAAACACGGCCGGAACGGAGCCGGATCGTGTGTCGGAGGCCCGCATACGGGTAAAAACGGACCTCGATCGCCGGCACCCCGCGATTACCGCCCATGTGCCGAAAAGCATCTGCGAAGAATTTTCTTACATCATTCATTGCGGGTAAAACTTTTTTTGACCGAGTTGTCCGACGAGTGATCCGAAAGGAGACCTAATCTTAAGGACGGGCAGCCGGAGCCGTCAACCCGCGGCGGGGCTCCTTCCGGGTCTGGGTTTTTGGCGCTCATTGGCGTTCCCAGTAGCGGCCTAATTCGAAATTCGTTTCATCCGTGTTCCCAATGAGCGCTGCGTTAGCTGGTGTTGCGCACACAGGAAGAATGAGCGCTGCGTTAGCTGGTGTTGCGCACACGGGCAGAAGCAGACAGGAACACGGATTTACTTGTATACTGCTCAGGTTTTTGTGATTTATGCCGAGACGCGCCTCAAGTCTTCAACACAACGAAAAAAGCCCGCTTGATTCACGGGCTGAAGTTTTACTCGCCGCCCTGATCAAAGAACATCTGGTCACCGGCGAGGCGGTCGGATCGCGTGTGCTCTCGGATCGTTTCGCGCACGGCTACGGCTGGAGTCCGGCGACGATTCGCAACGTCATGGGCGTGCTTGAAGACGCCGGCTTTGTAGAACAACCACACACATCCGCCGGACGCGTCCCGACCGACAAAGGCTATCGCTACTACGTCGACAACATGCTCGGCGAGGCGCGGCTGTCACGCGGCGACCTGAACGCGATCGATCAACTGTTTGCCGTCAACGACATCGACGCCGCTTCGTCACCCGACCGGTTGATGGAAACTGCGTCACACGTCCTCTCGGCGCTGTCGCAGAACGTCGGCATCGTCGTCTCGCCGTCACTCGCGGAGAATCGCCTGAAGCACATCGAGTTTGTCCAACTCCCCGACAAGCGCATCCTCGTCGTGCTCGTGTCGATGTCGGGCATCATTCACAACAAAGTGATCCGCACGTCCGACGAATTCACCCAGGACGAACTTGATCGCACGGCCAGCTACCTGAACGTCGAGTTTCACGGCAAGAGCCTGATCACGATTCGCGCCGAGATCGTCGAGCTGATGAAAGAAGAGAAAGCCCTCTACGATCGTCTGCTGCAAAACGCGGTACTCCTGTGCGAACGCAGTCTCGAAGGCGAGGAAACGACGGGCGAAGTTTACGTCGACGGCGCTTCCAACATTCTGACCAAACCCGATTTTGACGACGTTGAGCGAATGCGCGACCTGTTCCGCATGTTCGAAGAGAAGTCGCGGCTGATCAAGATCCTCAACGAATGTGTTCACGACGCAACGACAAACCTGGGCGACGTCCACGTGACAATCGGCCGGGAACACCTCGCAAGCTCGATGCGCGATTGCGCCCTCATCACTGCGCCTTACCGCGCCGGATCCAACGAAACCATCGGCACTCTCGGCGTTGTTGGTCCCATGAGAATTGAATATGCGCGGATAATGGCTATGGTAAACTACATGGCGCGGTTGATAGAGCAGCGCCTCGGCGAGCAAACCGCACGCTAGACTCGCGGAGATTCCGGCCCTTCCTAATGACATCTGACAGGAAAGACAAGCGGTTCCGCATCCCAATCAGGTTCAGCGATGCTGAAGGTGAAAGTGAATCTCCAATTGACGAACCAGCCGAGATGGACAGATTAGATCCCGACAACGAAACCGCAGGTTTTTCATCTGACACGGACGATCAACTCGACACGCAAACCGATCGCGGTCTTGACGATCTCAACGCCGAAGAAGCCGGCGGGCCGGCGACGGCTGAGTTGATCGCGACCCGGGCCGAACTGAAGCGAGTTGAAGCCGAAAACGCCGAGCTGCGAAACAGTCTCGCTCGGCGTCAGGCCGACTTTGAAAACTATCGCAAACGCATGGATCGCGAGCGAAGCGAAACGTACAACCGCGTCGTTGCCGATATTGCCGGGAAGTTGTTGCCCGTTTCCGACAATCTCAAGCGCGCGCTCGAGACGGAAGCGTCACTCGAAGCGTCCGAGTCAGACGAGTTTCGCCACTTTCTCAGCGGCGTGGACCTGATCTGGAAACAGCTCAACGGCGTGTTCGAGTCGTTCGGTGTCAAGCCGATCGAAGCTGTCGGACAACAATTCGATCCGCACCTGCACGAAGCCGTCGTAACCGAAGCGACCGACGACTACGAGCCCGACACGGTCATTCAGGAAATTCGCAGCGGCTACAAGATCGGCGACAAGCTGATCCGGCCCGCGCTGGTAAAAGTCTCGACCAGAAAATAAATGGGAAAATCGATTGGCATAGATTTAGGCACGACGAACTGCTGCGTCTCGGTTTTGGAAGGCGGCCAGGTCCAGATTGTGCCGAATAAAGAAGGCGGCCGCACGACGCCCACCGTCGTCGGTTTTACCGACAAAGGCGAGCGGCTCGTCGGACAGATCGCGAAGCGCCAGGCGGTCACGAACGCCGCGAACACCGTCTATGCCGTCAAAAGACTGATCGGCCGCAAATTCAATTCGCCGGAAGTCGAGCGGATGCGCAAGACTTCGGCCTTCGAGATTGTCGATTCGTCGAATGGCGATGCGCGTGTCTCGGTTCAGGGACGAAACTACAGTCCGCCGGAGTTGTCGGGCATCGTCCTGCAGCGTTTGAAAGCGGCAGCCGAGGAGTTTCTCGGCGAACCAGTCACGGACGCGATCATCACCGTCCCCGCTTACTTCGACGACACGCAACGACAAGCCACCAAAGACGCCGGCAAGATCGCGGGACTGAAGATCGAGCGCATCATCAACGAGCCGACCGCGGCCGCGCTCGCCTATGGTCTCGGGAAGTCGAACGTCGAACGCATCGCGGTTTACGACCTTGGCGGCGGCACGTTCGATATCTCGATTCTGGAAATGAATGATGGCGTTTTCGAAGTGCTTTCGACGTCGGGAAACACGTTTCTCGGAGGCGAAGACTTCGACGAGCGGATCATGATCTGGATGGCGGACCAGTTTCGCGCCGACACCGGAATCGATCTGCGTCAGGATCGTCTCGCGTTGCAGCGTCTGAAAGAAGTCGCGGAACGCGCGAAATGCGATCTCTCGTCGACGCTCGAAACGAATATCAACCTGCCGTTCATCGCCGCCGACGCGTCCGGTCCGAAACACTTCAACAAGACGCTGACGCGACAGACGTTCGAATCGCTCGTCAGCGACCTGGTCGAACAGACTGTCGAGCCTTGTCAGACGGCGTTGAAAGACGCAAACCTGCAACCGGCCGACATTCACAAGGTGATTCTGGTCGGCGGCCAAACGCGCTCGCCGATCGTCGAACGCACGGTGGAGAGGATCTTCGGCAAAAAACCGTCGGCGGAGATCAATCCGGACGAAGTCGTGGCGATGGGCGCCGCGATTCAGGGCGCTGTGCTGAACGGCGACGTCAAGGATATCGTGCTGCTCGACGTGTTGCCGCTGAGTCTCGGCCTCGCGACGCGCGGCGGCTTGTTTACGAAGATCATCGAACGCAACTCCACGATTCCGTTGCGCGAGAGCCGGACGTTTACAACCGTTGTCGACAACCAGTCATCGGTAGAGATTCACGTTTTGCAGGGCGAGCGCGAGATCGCGCAGGGCAATCGATCGCTCGGGAAGTTTGAGCTGGTCGGGATTCCGCCGAGCCCGCGCGGCGTGCCGCAGATTGAAGTCTCGTTTGAAGTCGACGGCAACGGTATCGTCTCGGTGTCGGCACAGGACAAAGCCACCGGGCGCGAACAGCAGATCCGGATCACGCCGACTTCCGGACTGTCACCCGAGGAGATCGATCGCCTGATACACGAGGCGGAGGAGTTTGCGGACAGCGATCGCGTCGCCAAAGAATTGCTGGTACTGAGGACGAGGCTCGAGTCGCTGTTGAGAAACACGAAGAAGTCGTTTACCGAATTCGGCGGCTTGCTTTCCGAGATCGACCAGGGCGTTGCCGAGACGACGTTCAAAGAAGCCGAAGCAGCGGCGAATGCAGAGAAAATCGAAGAAATTAACATCGTAATGAACAAGCTGGAACGCGTCGCGGGGCAACTCACAAACGCAATGCTGAACCCGGATGCGACCACCAGCGGAGTTTAGTATTTTCCATTCGTCATTTCCCATTTTTCATTTGCCATTTGGTAAGGCGAGTCCAGAAATGAAAAATGAAAAATGAGCAATGGAAAATGGAAAATTAAGAGGACTGAATGAGTAAGCGTGATTATTATGAAGTACTGGGCGTGAGTCGCACCGCCACCGAGCAGGAACTCAAGACTGCCTACCGGCGTCTCGCGGTCAAATATCATCCTGACAAAAATCCGGGCGACGCAGCGTCGGAGGAGAAGTTTAAAGAAGCCGCTGAGGCTTACAGCGTTTTATCGAATGCCGAACAACGGCAGCGTTACGATCGATTCGGACATGCCGGAGTTTCCAGCAGCGCCGGCGCTGGTTCGTGGGGCGCGCCGGGTTTCGGCGGTATTGAAGACATTCTCGGCGACCTGTTTGGGTTTGGCGATGTGTTTGGCGGCGGCCGCGGTGGTTCGCGACGCTCGGCGGCGCAACGTGGCGCGGATCTTCGTTACGACCTCGAGATCACGCTTGAAGACGCCGCGAGTGGAATGACGGCGCAGTTGCGGATTCCGCGTCTTGAAGGCTGCGACACTTGTAAAGGTTCAGGCGCCGGGCCCGGGACGCAGCCTGAGTCTTGTACCACCTGTAGCGGCAGTGGGCAGGTGCGTTACCAGCAGGGATTCTTTTCGGTGGCGCGGACGTGTCATGCGTGTCGTGGCGCGGGTCGCGTCGTGAAGAATCCGTGTTCGGAGTGCAGGGGATCGGGACGCGTCGAACGTGAGAAACAGATGGAGGTCAAGATTCCCGCGGGTGTCGAGACTGGTTCGCGGCTTCGCGTGCCGGGAGAAGGCGAGGGCGGGACGCAGGGAGGCCCGGCCGGCGATCTCTACGTTGTGATTCATGTGGCCGAGCATGAGCAGTTTGAACGCCAGGGCGCGAACCTCTACGAAGCCGTGCCGATCACTTTCGCGCAGGCTGCGCTGGGTGCGGACCTGATGGTCAAGACGCTCGACGGTGAAGAGAAGTTGAAGGTGCCGATGGGTACGCAAACCGGGACCGTGTTTGCGCTACGAGGAAAGGGAATGCCGGCGCTTGGTGGTCGTGGACGCGGCGACTTGTTTGTCTCCGTTACCGTTATGACTCCGACGAATCTGACACGCGAACAGCGTAAACTGCTCGAGCAGTTAGCCGACGTCGAGAGCAAGGACCTCACGGATAAGAAGCTCGTCGACAAAGTCCGCGATATTTTTGGTTAATCCGCGATCTCACTTCGCCAACAATCGCATCAACTCAGCGTGCAGCAACACCACATCGGGTGATTGCTGCAACGCGAGGAAGTAATTTTTCTGAAACTCGCTTCCGGTTTCCGCCGGCGACAGCAAACTCTTCGCACGCGCCATCAACGCCTTCGCGTCGTCCTCAGTTGCAGGTTGCTCGGGATCGCGCGTGTCGAGCGTCTCGTCGATCTGCACGATGAGCTCCGAGAGACGGTGCAGCCAATCGAACCACGGATCCTTCAACACCAACTGCAAGAACTCATAACTGTTGCCGATCCGCCCTCGCGCCCGCTCGTAACCGAGCCGTTCAAGGTCGAGCAACGTCTTGTGTAACCGCAACAATCCCTGACGCAACTGCTTCAACTCATCCCGCGTGATGTCCGACACACTCTCGTTTGCCATTCCGCTTCCCCTTATCCGTCCAATCCGTGTCCCTGCGTAACCCTATGCTATGATCCCCGCGATGCCCAGCGCCATCTCCCTCGACACTTCAGTCGAGGATCTTCACAAATTCCGCATCGCACGTTTGGGGGAGATTTTGTCGCACAAGCTGGCCTCGGCACTAGCGAGCCAGGTCCACAAGCGACGCGCGTCCGAAGCGACCGTTCAGGATCTACTCACGTATATCCCGATGCGATACGAAGATCGATCTCGCACCGCCGCCATCATAGATCTTCAGGACGGTCTCGAAGCATCACTCGATCTCACCGTCACGCACGCTCACGGTTATCCCGTGCGCGGCAAAGGCGGCTTCGCGCGACCGAAGCTGTACATTTTCGAAGTCCAGGCCAGCGACGCCGCGAGCACGGGGAAAGTGATCGTTTGGTGGTTCGTTTCCGGCCGCCGCGCCTACGACATAATCAAATACTACACGTCGAAGCTCGTTCCCGGCACACGCTTTATCACGTTCGGCCGTTGGGAGTTTGAAACCCGCCGTCGGGCTTACAAACTGCGTCTGCAACGTCCAGCCGACGAACTCGAAATCATCGCTGTTCCGGAAGAACAAGAGAACGTCCCCAGCGTCGAATCCGAATTCGAGCAGATCGAAGTTCCCGATCCGGCGTCAGCCGCGATCCACGTCGCGCGTCGTGTTCCCGTCTATCGCAAACTCGGCGAGTTCAACTCGAAACGCATGCGCGAGATCGTTCACGGCGTGCTGGCCCAACTCGACGAAGCGTCGATCGAGGAAACACTCCCGGAAAAGTTGTTACAAAAAGTTGGCCTGCTCGGCCGCGCGCAAGCATTGCGTGAGATTCACTTTCCACCGGCGGAAGCGTCGATGACGGATTACGAGCAGTCGCGCAGCCCGGCGCACGTGCGTCTCATCTTCGAAGACTTCTTCTGGCTCACTTTCGCCATCGGCCTGAAGCGTGGCAAGCGCGTGAAAGAAGCGAAGGAGACAACGATCCGAATAGACCAGCAAGTCAAGGATGCTGTTTCGGCTGTGTTGCCTTTCAAGTTGACGAAAGCGCAGCGAAAAGTCGTGCGCGAGATCTTCAACGACATGAAGTCGCCGGCGGCAATGAACCGTTTACTCCAGGGCGACGTCGGCAGCGGCAAGACGATTGTCGCTTTGATCGCGATGATTGCGGCGATCGAAAACAAACTGCAAACGGCGTTGATGGCGCCTACCGAGATCCTCGCCGAACAACACGCGCGAAACATCAAGCGCCTGCTCGCGAAAACGCCTTATCGCGTCGAACTATTGACCGGCTCCGTTCGCGCAGCTGAAAAACGACGTCTGCAAAGCGCGCTGAAGGAAGGCGAGATCGACGCCGTCATCGGCACGCAGGCGCTGATCCAGGAAGCCGTGTCGTTTGCGCGTCTCGGACTCGTCGTCATCGACGAACAACATCGCTTTGGCGTGATGCAACGCGCCGAACTCCGCGCGCGCGGACTCAATCCTGACGTGCTGGTGATGACGGCGACTCCGATTCCACGTTCACTCGCGATGACGGTTTATGGCGAACTCGACGTGTCAGTCATCGACGAATTGCCGCCGGGACGCACGCCGATCGAGACGATGGTCTACGGCGAGGACCAGCGCCAGGAAGTAAAGCATTTGATAACTCGCGAGGTGAGTGCGGGACGGCAGGTGTACATGGTCTATCCGCTCGTCGAAGAGTCGGAAAAGATGGACCTGCGCGACGCTAAGCAACGTTATGAGTATCTTCGCGACCAGGTGTTTCCGAAGCTCGCGGTCGGTCTCTTGCACGGAAAGATGAAGCCCGCCGAGAAGGAAGAGGTGATGAACGACTTCATCGCCGGCAAGATCAATATTCTGGTATCGACGACCGTGATCGAGGTGGGCGTGGACGTGCCGAATGCGTCGGTGATGATCGTCGAGCACGCCGAGCGGTTTGGACTGTCGCAGCTTCATCAACTGCGTGGGCGAGTCGGTCGCGGCGCGAAGAAGAGTTACTGCGTTCTGCTCACCAGTGACAAGCGGACGGCGATCGCGGAAGAACGTCTCGGGATCATGGCGCAGACGAGTAATGGTTTCGAGATCGCGGAGAAAGATCTCGAACTGCGTGGTCCAGGCGAGTTGCTGGGGACGAAGCAATCGGGCTTGCCCGAGTTTCGCATCGGGAACATCGTTCGCGATCAGCAACTACTGGAACGAGCGCGTCGCGCGGCGGATTTTTATCTGGAGCGCGAGAAGTCGCCGACGACGGTAAAGCTGACTGCGCTCGTCGAGAAAGACGCGCGAGTAGGACTCGCGGCTGTCGGGTGATAACGTTTGGGTCATGCGAATCATTGCGGGAGAGTACAAGGGGCGCAATCTGAAGAGCCCGCCGTCGATGCAGGTGCGGCCGACGTCGGATCGGCTTCGCGAAACGCTGTTCAACGTCATCGCGCCGCGGATCGAAGACGCGCGGTTTCTAGACTTGTGTGCGGGAACTGGAGCCGTGGGAATCGAGGCGTTGTCGCGGGGGGCGCGGCACGTGACGTTTGTCGATCGATCGAGACGTAGTTGCCAGTTGATCGAATCTAACGTTCAACTCTGCCGCATTCCTGAAGAACAGTTCGACATTTATCAAACGACCGCGGAAGAGTTCTTGCGCGAGGAAGAGAAGTTTCCGTGGGACATCGTGTTTTTCGATCCGCCGTACAAAGAAGATTATTTGCGTACACTGGAGCTTCTTGGTGGTTATGGTGGTTTATTGGTTGTAGAACATCATCATAAAAACAGCTTGCCTGAAACCATTGGTACGTTGGTTAAAACACGGATTTTAAAGCAAGGCGATTCGTCACTTAGCTTCTACGAAGGTTAGAATCACACGCTATGTTAGTTCTCGGTATCGAAACATCCTGCGATGAGACCGCCGCTGCCGTCGTTCGCGACGGGCGTGAGATCGTCTCGTCAGTCATCTCGTCCCAGGTTCCCGTTCATCGACGGTTCGGCGGCGTCGTGCCGGAGCTCGCTTCGCGCGAACATCTCGACAAGATCGTTCCCGTCGTCAACGAAGCTTTCGAACGCGCGCAAGTCTCGCCGTCAGACATCGACGGCGTGGCCGTGACGATTGGTCCAGGACTCGTCGGTTCGCTGCTGGTCGGCGTCTCGTACGCAAAGGCGATGGCGTACGCGCTGAAGAAGCCGTTTGCCGGTGTGAATCACATCGAAGGTCACATCTATTCCGTCGCTTTCGAAAACCCGCCGATCGAGTATCCGGCTGAGGCGTTGATCGTCTCGGGCGGGCATACGAACATCTTTTTCATTCCCGAGCCCGGGAAGTACAAGGTCGTGTCGCGCACGCGTGACGACGCGGCGGGTGAAGCGTTTGACAAGGTCGCGAAGCTGCTCGGTCTCGGTTATCCCGGTGGTCCAGTTATCGAACGACTCGCGCGCGAGGGCGATCCTCATGCGGTGCCATTTTCCATTCCACGCATGGGCGACGGATTACCCGACTTCAGTTTCAGCGGGTTGAAAACCGCGGTTACGAAACACGTGCGCGAGAGTGGTTTGTCGCCGGTTGAAAACGGCGGCGAGCCTTCGCAGGGAATCAAGGATCTCGCCGCGAGTTTTCAACACGTCGTGGTGCAGTCGCTGGTGAAGACGATGGAGAAGATCGCGGACGAGTATTATCCGAAGACTCTGATCATCGCGGGTGGCGTGGCGTGTAACGGAAAGCTGCGTGAAGTCGCGCGTGAGGCGGCGGCGCAGTTGGACTTGCCGGTCTATTTTCCGTCACCGCACTTGTCGACTGACAACGCGGCAATGATCGCCGCGGCCGGAACGGTGAAACTGATCGCCGGTGAACGCGGCGCGCTAGACATGAACGCCGACGTGACACTGCGTCTTCAAAACCTCGACCTCGAGGAAGAAGCCGCAAAGCGCGCCGGCGTTCGTTATCGTCTCTGATCCGTGTTTATCGGTTCGTCGATTTGGTATTTATCTGTGGTTTGATCCCGTCACGCGGGATCTGAGTGGGCCTTATCAACCCTCTATCGTGCTCATCGCTGTGACGGCACGTTTTTCGTAAGCCGCAATCGTGGCGATGTTCTTCTTTTCCACCTCGCTCAACGATGCCTCGGTGAATTCCGCATCCGGCTTGTACCAGTCGAAACTCGAGAAATACTTCTGAAGCCACGCTTCTTTGAAGACCTTTCCGTGTCGCGCGTAAATCTCCTGACGCATTTGCGACGCGTCTTCGAGAAACAGTCCTTCCAACAACGCGCGCGTGATTGGTTTCGTGCTCAGTTCCTGGTGAATGCGGTTCTCGAACCTGACGATCGTCTCGACGTTCAGCTTGTCGGTGCCCGAGAGACTTTCGTCTTTGAACTCCTCGTTCGGCGTGTACCACGGCTGCGCGTAGAAATACTGTTGCAGCCACTCAGCGCGAAACATGCGGCCGTGGCGGGCGTAGACTTCGTTGCGCAACAGGCGCAGCTCGTGAAGACTCAAACCCTGGAGCATCTGATCGGTGATGGCCTTGTTCTCAAAGAGCTCCATGTCGCCGGGCAGCAACGCGACTTTGCGCATCTTCTTCTGCGCCGTGCTTAACAAAGCGAGGTTCTTGCGTTCGATCGCCGTCAGTTTCTTCGGATCGTACTTGTCATTGCGTTGATACCAGTAGCGCTCGTTGAAGTACTGTTGCAGCCACGGATCGTCGTCGAAACGCTTGCCGTGGATTGCTTCAATCTCTGCTTGTAACACCCTCCACTCGGCGCCGCTGTGTTGGCCCAACTTGCGCGCGGGAATCGCGCGGTCGCGCCAGTAACGCATGTCGCCGGGTTGAATCTTTTCGTGTTTTGACGCTTCTGCGATTCGGATCAGATCGAGGTTGCGGCGCTCGGTGTCGTTGAGCATCGAGTTGTTGAACTCGGCGCTCGGCTGGTACCACGGCTGTGCTTGTAGAAATGTCTTGATGTCGTTGTCTTTGAAGACGCGTCCGTGACGTCCGAAGACGAGGCCGCGCATCAGTTTCAGTTCCCAGATGGTGAGGGGTTGAAGCTGGGCTTGTTTGATGGAGTTGGTCTTGAAATCGAAATTCTTCCAGGGCTCCAGCGGGTCCTGCGCGTTTGCAGTAAACGAGCAGAGCAGGAGCAGAGGGATAAGCAGAAGGGGGCGTCGGGAGGTAGAAAACACGGATTGTTCTCCTTTGTTAAGCAGCGCAGTGCTTGTCGAATGCTTGTGTAAGTTCGCTTGCAATCTGCGTGGCGTCGCGGCCTTCGATCTGGTATCGCTCGAGCATGTAGACGAGTTCGCCGTCTTTGAGAATCGCGATGGACGGCGACGATGGACCATAGCCGGTGAAATAGCTGCGTGCTCTTTCTGTTGCTTCGATGTCGGCGCCGG
Organism: Pyrinomonadaceae bacterium; assembly: GCA_035760365.1. Taxonomy (GTDB): domain Bacteria; phylum Acidobacteriota; class Blastocatellia; order Pyrinomonadales; family Pyrinomonadaceae; genus PSRF01. The sequence goes on along the minus strand of DASTTB010000035.1, from coordinate 100,935 downwards.
CGAACACGGTCGCGACTTTGTCCGGTTTGACTTCGTTTTGCAGTGCGAGCGCGACTCCGGGCCGCGCTTTTCCGGCCGCGCACCCGCAGATCGAGTTCACGACGACCATCAATGTGCCTTTACTGTTCTTGACTGCGTCATCGACGGCGTCCGCCGTCCTCAACTCCTCGACACCGAGACGGGTCAAGTCTTCGCGCATCGGACGAATCATTATTTCCGGGTATGGCATTGCTGTAACAACCTCCTGAGATCTTTAAATTCCGGTTGAATATTAGCAGATCGATATGGTTCGTGGCGCGTCGCCGTCGCCGGCGATGTTGATGCGCCAGACGTTCGAGGGAAGCGGGTACGGGCCCATTCGTTCGGGCCACTCGATCACGATCACGGCTTGTTCGTCAACCAGCAGATCGTCGAGATCGACGGCGTGGGCGGCGCTGGCGCCTTCGTCGAGACGATAGAGGTCGATGTGGTATAGACGCAGGCGTCCGGTGTAAGGATTTACGAGCGTGAACGAGGGACTGGTGACGTCTTCCTCGTCGATTCCGAGGGCGGCGCAGATGCCTTTGACGAACAGCGTCTTGCCTGCGCCGAGTGGTCCACTCAGTAAAAGGATCTCGCCGCCTTCGAGCCGCGAACCGAGTTGGTGTCCGTAGTTGAATGTCTCGGCCGGAGACGAACTCTGAAATTGAGAATTCATTATGGTTGCTCGCCTTGTGGATCCAGATAACGAATTGCTTTACTAAAATGCTCGCGAATATCCGACGCAACCATCGTCCGCATACCGATTCTGCGTGCGGCGAAGTCGCCCGCCAACCCGCCGACGTACAGCGCCGCAATAACCGCCGCCACCGGATCGGCTTTGTCCTTCAACGTCGCAAACGCTTGTGTCAGAAAGCCGGCGATCAGACCCGTCAGCGTGTCGCCGGAACCTGCGCGTCCGAGTCCCGGGTTTCCGGTCGGATTTATGAAGACACGGCCGTCAGGCGCCGCGACGATCGAACGCGAGCCTTTCAACACGAGAATCACATGGTTCGTCGTCGCAAACTCACGCGCCGCCTCGACGCGATCGCCGAGTTCGGATTTTCCGGTCAGTCGAGACATCTCGCCCGGATGCGGCGTCAGCACCAACGGATGTTCCGACGAACCGCGGACGTCTTTGGGCCACGGCGCGAGACAGTTCAATCCGTCGGCGTCGATCACGCATGGAGTCGAACGCCGCTTCACGATCTCGAGCACAAACCGGCGCGTGCGTTCGTCGTCCGAGGTCAAACCCGGTCCGACGGCGACGACAGTTCCTTTCTTCGTGGCGAGCTTCAGAAAATGATCGACTGCTTCGTCGCTCACCGCGCCGCGATCTGTTTCCGCCAGCACCTGCGTCATGACTTCGGGTATCGAACCGCTTGCGACGAGCGGCTGCGCGGAAACGGGTGTCGCGACCGTGACCAACCCCGCGCCGGAACGCATCGCCGAGTTGCCGCACAAAGCCGCGGCGCCGGAGTAACCACGCGATCCGGCGCAGATCAAAACGTTGCCGTGCGTGTTTTTGTAAGAGCCGCGTGTGTAACGCGTGCTGACCAGCCACTGTCGCGCGTCTTCAGCTTCGATCAGAAACAGCGACGGTTTCATCGCGTCGATCAGCGACGACGGCGAACCGATATCGGCGACGATCAGTTTGCCGCCGAGATCGCAAGCAGGCGGAAGCACGTTCGCACGTTTCGGCGCGGTGAAGGTGACTGTCAGATCAGCCTCGACCGCCGCCCCGATTGGATCCGCTAGATCCGCGTTGAGACCTGAAGGGATGTCGATCGACAGAATAAACGGCTCTTTAAGCGACCGTAAATATTCGATGGCGGTTAGATAAAGTCCCTCGAGCGGGCGGGTCAAACCAGTTCCAAACAGGGCGTCGACGACAACGTCGTATTCGGTCTTCGGAATCGCATCCCAGGCCGAGGCGTCGAGACATTCGCTGACCGAAACGAGAGCGTCGAAGTTGCGACGCGCGTCTCCGCGTGTCTCTTCAACTTTCCCAAACAGCACCACCGTACACTCAACACCGGCCTCGATGAGCAAGCGCGCCAGTCCCGCGCCATCGCCGCCGTTATTGCCCTTGCCGCACAGCACGAGCGCTTTCTTCCCGGCCAGGACGCCAAAACGCGCCTGAATCGCCTTGAAACAAGCGGCACTGGCCGACTCCATCAATGTATAAGAGGGAATGTTGAACTTTTCGGTCGTGAGACGATCGATCTCACGCATCTGGTCGGCGAAGATTACGGGCTGCACGCGTGAATCATATCAAACCAGGGTTGACACGGATTAAAACAAAAACGGCCCTTTCGGGCCTCCCACCGTGCCTGCCTGCCGCTGCGCCCTCTTCCGTTTTTTCCAGGATACTTAACTTAAATATTCAATCGACCGCCCTCTCCAGAAAAAAATAAAAAAAGATTCTGGAACAAGCGTCACCTTGTTCCAGAATCCTTTTTTGCCTAATCGACCAGTTTTAAATCGTGATTGCCGCTCGAACGTTGCTCTGAGCTACAACTGCCTGACCTTTGTCTGTTGCGGGCGCCAGGCCGGCTCCCATCAAGTACATCAGGGTCTCGCAGACTTCCCGTGAGCCTGTTCCGACTACCTGTCCTTTTGCATCCTGCAGCACATAGACTCGGCCACTCCCGTCTAATGGAAGAATCATTGGCTGTGTGTACATTTCATGTCTCCTTGGGGGCGTAGAAGAACTCGTTCAGATGGATATCATTTCTGTTGCCGGTTTTTCAACCTGCGGCGCAGTGCACCAGCCGATCCGAGCAGTCCGCTGCCTAAAAGCAACAGGCTGGCGGGTTCCGGAACTTCGCCTGCCGGAGCGAATCCACCGAGCCGCCACTGCTTGATATCCGCAAATGTGGTCCCATTCAGTCCCTGAATGGTGACACTGTTAATCACCGCGCCGTCACCGGCCTGGATGCCGAAGAAGTTCTGGCCATTCGCACTGACGGCGAATACCTGCTGAAACTGCTGGCCACCGGCGAGTGTGTAGTTAACGGTGAATTGCACCGACGTATTAGACAAGCCATTGGTGACGTCGATGTTAAGGATGAGCTTCTGGAATGTCGCGCCGTTTTCAAGTTGAACGGTGACGTTCGTAAAAGGGTTGTTACCAGATCCGCCAACCAGCACTGCCTGACCGCCACTGACGCCCAGATTGCCGTTACCGGAAGCTGAAGTGAAATCGACGATAAAACCTGCGCCCGAGCCGTTAAAGTCGCCCTGCACGAGCGTGCCGGAGTGAATCAGGGCCGGGTTGTTAAAGAGCACGTTGTCCGTGCCCGCATTTCCGGGGTTTCCGGTGGTAATGGTGATCGGGTCGGCCCACGCTGTGGACGACGCCGCCACCATAACGACTAACGCCGCTAAAGAAAGAATGAGGCGCTGGGGATTGAAAATCCGGGGCATTCTTGGAACTCCTGCTTGTTTTCTTTTTCCTAAACCATAGAAAAGAAAGTCCTAATCCCGGCAGGGTTCCAAATACGGGCGGCCGTCAGCGAAGGAACCTGAAGAAACGGCCAAGAATGGCGCGCGCGGGCGGCAGGCCAAAGAGGTAACCGATTGCAAAATAAGTCGTTCCGTAAAGACCGAGGACGACGATCGCGAGCGGAATCGGATGCCAGCCGAGTACGAGCATTTTCACGGCCCATCCGAGAGCCGCGCCGATCAAAGCTCCGATCCACAACTTCGCCGCGTACGAGAAAGGCAAACCCGTCCGGCCGATGCGTTTGTTAAGACTTCTTCTCAACAACACAAACTCGATCCAGCCAGCGAGCCCCGAGGCGACCGTGATTCCCGCTGCGCCGAGTCTTGGGTCGACTTCAAGTAAACGCGGCAGGTGCAGCGCGCAGAAGTAACCCAGAACGCCTCCGAGCGCGACGCGCACAACGGCGTAACGCAACGGCGTACGCGTGTCGCGCAAGGCGTAATAAGTCGACGAATAGAGGCGGCCCATGGTCGAGGCGAGCAGTCCGACGGCGGCGCCGGCGAGTATGGTCCAAACGTAGATCGAATCGTTTCGCGTGAACTTGCCGGTCTGGTAGAGCACGGCCGCGATCACGTCTCCCAACGCCAGAAACGCGACCGCCGAAGGAACGATGAAGAAGCTGATGCGTTTGAGTCCTTCGTCGAGACGGTGACGCAACGTCTCGGCGACGACGTCCGCGCTTCCCAACGTCTTCGACATCGCCGGTAACTCGGCTGCCGAAACCGACATGCCAAACAAACTCACCGGCAGCGTGTACAAACTCTGCGCGTAGTTCAGCGCGACAACAGCGCCCTGTCCAAGAAAACTGGCGAGAAACGCATCGACAAACGCGCTGATCTGGACCACGCCCCGGCTCATGAACACGGGGAAGAAACTGTGCAACACCTGTCGCACATGCGTGCTCGCCAGAGTCAGCTCGGGACGAAAGCGATGAAGCAGTTTCAGTACGATCGGAAGTTGAACAGCGAACTGAAGCGCGCTGCCGATAACCGATCCCCACGCCGTCGCCGCGGCAAGCGACGGCAGATCCACTCGATTACCGAAATAGAGCAGCGCCGCGATGATTGCGGCATTCCAGGCGACTGGCGCGGTGTAAGAAATGAAGAAACGATGATGGCTGTTCAGAACTCCGAGACACCACGCCGAGAGCACCAGCAGTCCCGCGCCGGGAAAGAGAATCCTGACGAGCGTGATCGCCAACTCTCGTCGTTCAGCCTCGAAACCCGCTGCGATGATCGTGACGATGTACGGCGTCGTTAAGACGCCGACCAGAACGACGATCGCCGTGACGAGAGCGAGAATGCCGAAGATGGCGTTCGCGATGCGCGTCGCTTCCTTTTCATCGTCCTGGGCCAACAGCTTTGCATAGACGGGAATGAACGACGCGGAGAGCGCGCCTTCGCCGAACACGTTTTGCAGGAAGTTGGGGATGCGAAACGCGGCGCTGAATGCATCGCCTTCGCCGGAACTGCCGAAGAAGTGAGCAAAGATTCGTTGGCGAATCAGGCCGACGATGCGGCTGATCAGAATTCCAGCGCCGACGAAGAACGCGGAACGTCCCGTGCTCGGCGCGTTTTGCGGCGGCTTTCGGGGTGGCGCGGTCGGGGCTGACGGTGGCGGCGCTGATGGAGGCACGAGGGGTTCCGCGGCGCCGATCTGTTCGACAGTTTCACCTGCGACCGAGCCGGCAGTTTTGTCTGCGGGGATTTCGGGGTCTCGTGTCAGAGAGCGTATTCCTTCATCTTGTTGAGAAGTGTTTTGTAGCTGACACCGAGATCTTCAGCCGTCTTGCTTTTATTTCCTAGGTTAGCTGCGAGCGCGTTCGCGATCTTGCGGCGTTCGACGAGACACAAAGCGCGATGGGCCACGTCCGAGAGGGTTCCCGAGAAATCCAGTTGTTGCAGAACTTCAGACTCGGCGGGTTCCGAAGTTGCGACGCCAAGATCGCGAGGTTCGAGCATCATCGTGTCGGTGAGGATGCAGGCGCGTTCGATCGCGTTCTCGAGCTCGCGAACATTTCCCGGCCAGTGATGTCGTTGCAACGCGGCAACGGCTTCATCACTGAGTTGCGCTTCACGACCGCGCAACTCTTTGCCGATCTCCGCCGCGAAATGTCGCGCGAGCAAGACGACGTCGTCGCCGCGATCTCGCAGTGGTGGTATCTCGATCGGAAATACAGCCAGACGGAAGAACAGATCGCCGCGAAACTCGCCGTTCTCAACCGCTGCTTTTAGATCTTTGTTCGTCGCCGCCACGACTCGCACATCGACCGGCACCGGCGCGCGTCCCCCGATTCGATCAACCATTTTTTCCTCGATCGCACGCAGCAGCTTTCCCTGGACCGCGAGTGGCAACTCGCCAATCTCGTCGAGAAACACCGTTCCGCCCGCGGCGAGTTCAAACTTGCCCTGACGCCGATCGCCGGCGCCCGTAAACGCGCCGCGCTCGTGACCGAATAGTTCGTTCTCGATCAGCGTCTCGGGAATTGCCGCGCAGTTGATTGCGACAAACGGCTTGTCGCGTCGCGCCGACAAGTGATGGACCGCGCGCGCGAAAAGTTCCTTGCCTGTTCCGGATTCTCCGAGCAGTAAAACCGTCGCCTCCGTTTGCGCCACGCGCTGGGTCTCGCCGACAGCGCGCTTCAACGCGTCTGATTCGCCGAGAATGCGGGGAAAACCATAACGACGCGACCACTCTTCACGCAGCAGAATGTTTTCGGTGCGGAGTCGCGCTTGTTCCAGCGCGCGGTCGACGAGCAGCAAGAGGTGATTCGAGTCAACGGGCTTCTGAAGAAAATCGTGCGCGCCGTCTTTCATCGCCTGGACCGCTTCATCGATGGATCCGAAGGCAGTCATGACGATGACGGGAACGTCAGCGTCAGCGCTGCGCGCGGCACGCAGCACGTCCAGACCCGAACCGTTCGGCATTCGCAGATCGGTGAGTACTAAGCGATGGCGGGAAGTCGAGATTTCGTTTCGAGCGGAAGTGGCGTCGGCAGCTTCGCTGACACTGTAGCCGGCATTTTCGAGAGTTAGTCGGAGTACGCGGCGCAGGCTGTCTTTGTCTTCGACAAGTAGGATATCGGCCATCCGTGAGGATGATTGAATTTTCAGTCCTACCTGTCAAGAGGCAACTTAGAACACGGATCAAATCGATCAGTATTCGCGAACGTCGCGGACGATATCGCCGAGCGTGTTCTTCGCCTTTTGCACCCAGCTCGAGTCGTAACGGAGGTCTGCATTACCGCCGCCGTTGGTGTGAAAGGAGGGCGCAAGAAACGGATGAGGCTGGCCATTTTCCGATGCCGGCCACGAACGAGCAAACTTTGCGACATAGATCGATCCCAGTATGTTGCCGTTACCGCCGCCGTCGCGATTAATCGTCCCTTCTCCGAGCACCAGAATTATTCCGTTGAAACTAGGATTACCGTTCAATACCAGATTGCCGGTGACGATGAGCAGGCCGGCGCCGCCGTCGATGTCGGCATTGCCGTTTACGAACGTCACCTTTGGCTCCGCGGTAGTTCCCGCCAGGCCTGAGAAACTCGTGTAGTAACGACCCAGGCTGCGCGCGACTAATTGCATATCGTTCAGGAACGCACGGGCGGCATCGGCATCTTGAAGCCACGAAGGCTGCGTGTTCATTGCGAGTTGCGCGGTCTTCACGTCAGCGACAGTGGCGCCCTTCGTGATGGCATCGTTCGCGACTCCCAGATCCCCTGCGTTAGTGACTCCGAACGTCGGCAGGCCGGCGACAGCGCCCGCGTTATCGCTACCTGAATAGTACTTGGCCGCACTATCGCCAATGTCGAACGACATGACTGACCCGCTGCCGTCATCGGCGCCGCGCATCGTGAGCATAGCTTTCGGATCAAACTCGAATTGGGTTTTCTGAACGATCATCTCCATGTTCTTGATAGAGCCGTTTGGACCAAACCCCGTCGATTTAACCTGGATGCGCTTCGGTACATAGGTGGCATCGGCGGCGCGTTGCGTTCCGAACGGATCGTCCGGATCGAGCACGATCACGCTGTAGGAATAGTTCGCGCCCGCGGGCGTGACACGTCCTTCGTCGTCGTAGGTAAGCCAGGCCGAAAGACGCGCGGTCGTGGAGTTGTCGCTTGTGCGGTTCGACTTCGCTCGATCCACGGCGTTGCGAAATCCCATCCTCGCGTTAGTCGGGTTCGGGATTCCCTTGGCCTGAACATGACCGCGCAGCACGTTTAAAGCCGCTTCGAGTCCGCTCTCAGCACCGTAGTAAGCTTGCAACTCGGCGGTTCCCTCGATCGACGTCGTCGCTGACATACCCGTCGTCAGAATCACTGTGCCGGCCACTGCGAGCAGCAGCGTCGCGATCAGAATACTGATAACGAGCGCCGCACCTTTTTCACCATGACGATCTGAAGCTGTTCTTCTCTGAACGTTCATTCCCATGACCTCACTTAGAAAGTGATCTGACTGGCGTTTCTCAAAACCACGTCGGAAACAAGATTGATGACTGACTGCGGCTGGTAACCGGGCGAACCGGGCGAGCCCTGCGCGGGCAGAATGACGCCGACGGTGAGCCTGACCTTCCAGGTAAGTCTGGTCAGGTCCGGATCGGTTGCGACGTCGAGCTCGGTTCCATTCGAGTCGAAGTACTGGAGTTGAAAACTGTCGAGCCTGTTCGCCAGCACCGTCGTGCCTTCGCGTCCGCCAAGAGTGACGTCGTAGCGGACGAGATAGTGACGATTCGCTGCGTCGTCGTTGTACATCGAGTACTTGATATCTTCGTCGCGATCGATCACCTCGGTCGCGCCGGCCACGAGAGTTCCTGCGCCATCGCGCGTGTAAGCGTTCAGGTTTGCACGAAACCTGATCGAGCCGGGACCAGTGTCACCGGGAACGAGGCCGTTATCGATCAAACCGAAGCCGGAGTTGGCGATCTCGCGCGAGACGATGTTGAGAGCGCGTTGTGCGTCGGCGATGGCGTCGGAACGCGCGTCTTCACGTGCTCGCATACGAAACGACTGGGCCACGAGCGAGCTCGCGATTCCCGCAATGACGATGGTGACGGTCATCGCGATCATCAACTCGATAAGCGAAAAACCACGTTGTGAATTTTGGTTGGAGTTCATCGGTTTTCGCTCTTTCTTTACAGTCCACCTGCATACGGACCAAGCGCGAAGGTTGAACGTTGCACGCTGATTCTTACCGTGCCCGAGGCCCACGGATCCTTGTTCGTCAGTGGTGTTACTTCGATGGTGATGGTTTTGAGCGAAGTAGTCGTGTCCGTGATGGTTATTCCCACGGTGTAATCACGTCCGGCGCTGTTGACTACCTGCGTCGTCGTGGCGTGGGCGGTCATCAGCGGATCGATGAAAGTAAGCTGGCGATAACGTTCCATCTGTTGTTGTGCGACCGCCAACGCCGCCGCGCGATCGCGCGAGCCGGTGTTGTTCTTGATCGCGTAAGCAAACACGGCACAGATTCCGAGTCCGCCGATCATCATCACCAGCAGCGCGGTGGCTGTTTCGACGAGGGTGAATCCTTTTTCCTGACCCGCGTTTTTCCGGTTCCGGCGGGTAAAAACAGACAAGCGCATGGCGTTCTCCATTAGTTAGTCACACTGACGCTCACCGACTGCGAACCGCAGGGCGTATTGAAGTTGAGCGTGAAGTTACCGCGGGTGTTGTTGAGCGATGACACCTGGAACGAGTTTCCGGATATCGTTGTGACTCCAAGATTGTTTGGACCACTGGTGAAGGTCACGGTGCCGCTCGGATTCACGCTAAAGCTCACGGTGCCGCCGCTGTGCTTCGAGAAGGTCAAGGGAGTCGGACTGGTCGTCACCGTGACGATGCACGGCGTTGGGCTCGGACTCGGACTGTTTCCTGGAGATGCTCCAGGCGATGGTGAAGGCGATGCTCCGGGACTTGGCGAAGGACTGGCGCCGGGACTCGGACTCGCGTCGGGCGTCGGCGTCGGCGTCGGCGTCGGATCCGGAACAGGAGTCGGCGTCGGTGTCGCGTCGTTGCCTGGGCTGGGAGTCGGTGTCGGCGTTGGGTTGTTGTTGCCGTTGGTAGTTGAACCGCCGTCGATGCCGGTTAGTCCGTTGACGTTGACGTTTACGTTTGGAACGTCGTCGAGATAAACGTCGCTATCGATCGTGACGTCGCCCGATCGCGTGACGTCGACGACGCGCTGATCGTTCGGATCGTCGCCCCACTGCATGGCGATACTGACTTTGATCTCGGTCAACGGCAGATCGACAAGCCTGCCGCGCCAGTCAAACACGAGCGCAATCGGATCGGTCGCGAACACCACACCGTCGTCGAGATTGAAATCTTTAGTCTCGACAAATCCGTCGCCGTCGAAATCCATCTTCACGCGATAAGTCGTCGTGTTGAGCACTTCGACTCCCGCCATCAGGTCGGCACTCGTCGGGTGCCGTCGCACGGAATCCACGCGCGCCTTCTCGACATAACTCGCGAGCATACGGGAGGAGTTGGTCAAACGGATGCGCTGTCTGGCTGACGCGATTCCGAAAACGGCAAGGCCGGACACTGTGGCTATGACGGCGACCGTGATCAGCAGTTGCATCAGCGAGAAGCCGTGTTGGGCCTTTGGTTTTCTGCGTCGGTTGGCTCGGGTAATGGCGCTCATCACTCCTCCGGTGTGGGAAATGAAGGTTTCGGACAGAACTTTCCCGCAGCCCGGGGTGCAACGACCATGCCGCCGCTGGAACGCCTGAAAATATTCGGCTTTCGCGTGGATCTGATTTGAGGAGTCGCGCAGTCCGTTACCGAAAGTAACAGTAGTGGGAAGGGCGTTACCCAATGCAGCGCGCGTGAGCGGACAAAGTTTTTCTGCGGAATCCCCTGCGATTATGCCTTTAAGTAAAAAGCGGCCACCTGGTATGGCCCAATTCGAGTTTGGTACGGATAACAGAGAATCGTCCGCTGTGGCTGCGGTGCCGCACGCCGCGACGCAGATGGACGACGAAGCGCCCCGCTGTCTTAAAGCCGGCGGGGCGCAAATTTTACTTCCTACCCTGTAATTAATTCACGATTCGGAGCTCAGTTTTGCGACTTTCCGGGAGGCTCGTACTCTTCGCTTCCCGCGACGGTGCTCTCGGTATTTGAGAGTTGCATCGTCAACATCAGCGGCTTGTACTCGAAGGGTTTCGGACCGCCGCGTGTGTTTTGGACCAGCATCACGAGGTAGTCCTGGTTCTCGCGAAAACGCGAGACGCTGCCACGCTGGTTCATGATCGCGAAGAGCAACACTTCACCGTTCGCGGTGCGCATCTGACCCACGAGTGAGCTTGCGCCGCCGTCAGTTCTGACGAGCGTTCCTGTCTTCGCGATGACGCTGCCGCGCCACGCCATTCCCGTAAAGCGATCTTCCAACGTGCCCGGATCGATTCCGGCGACGGGCATGATCGCGGCTGGTGTGAGTCCTGACTTCTTCAACTCCGCACGCAGCGCGCGATAGACCTTCAGCATCACTCGCGGCGACGCGCGATTCACGCCGAGTCCACTCAGTCTCGAGATCCTGAGATCGTCGGGAGCGAGTTGCAGATCAGCGATCAACTGTAGCCTCACTGATTCCGGACCACCCAACGCCTCGCCGATGCGATCGGCCATGAAGTTGTTCGAGTAACACAGCAGGACTTTCAGAATATCGACAAGCTTGCTCGAACGTTGCGTCAACAACAGTTTCGCCGAAGGCGCGACGGGAGAGACGGCAACGGCGCCCATCACCGCGACGCTGGGAACTTTTTCGAGACTCGTGCGATCGTTTAGCAGCGTGCGCTCGTAGTTCCAGGCGCGCATGGCCGCGCCGGAGCGCAGCGTTGAGTCGAGTGTGTCGTAGAGTTCGTTTCCGGAGCGAGAGGCTGACGGACTGAAGTTCATCGTGAAGCCTGGCGCGACGATCAGGTCGCCCGAGACTTCTTTGATTCCGAGATCGTTGAGTTCGCGCGCGAGCAGGATCGCGTGCTCGTAGTGAAATGAAGGATCGCGTCCCGAGATGTAGAGACTGCCGGTGAGCTTGCCGGTGGTTTTATCGAGCGCGCCGTCGGTCCAGACTCCGGTTGCGAATCGATGCGACGGTCCGAGAGTTTTTAAAGCGACGTAAGCTGTGGCGAGTTTCAGTGTTGACGCCGGATTGAACTGTTCGTTCTCAGACTGGCTCGAAACGACTTTGCCGTCGAGAGTTTCGACCAACACGCCTTGCAGTCCGTAAAGCGGTCGCGCCGTTTCCGTCGCTTCCGGTGAAGGCGATGGGGATGGCGATGGGGATGGCGATGGTGACGGTTGCTGTGCCAATGCTAACGAATAAGCACCGACAATCATCAGAACCGACCATGCGCCAACAACCACTCGCCGTTTCAATCGACTCGTCATCCTGGTTCTAATACTCTCCAAATCACTTGGGATCTGTGAGGGAGAGCAAGCTTTGATGCACTTGCTCTGCGCGGGGATGCGCCGAGCCATAGTAGCACTAAATCGCGCCGCGCAGGCTCAGTTTGTCCAAAGGGCAGTGTCTTAATTCGAAATTCGTTTATATCCGTGTTCCCGATGAGCGCTGCGTTAGCTGATGTTACGCACACAGGGAGAACACGGATTAAAAAAGATTACAGTCAGATAGGACACCACCTGTACAAAGCATTTCGTTGACAATGTTTCCGGCACGCTCATAGAATCGCCTCATTGACAAACTACAGTGCAACGCAATCAAGAACCCGTAACAGTTGAAAAAGTGATTGCCACTCACCGCGCGCGGCGCAAAGACATTCGCAAGAGGCTCGGTGAGTTTCAGGAAGTTTGGCGCAACGGGTCCGATGCGCGGCTTTGGGAAGAGTTGGCTTACTGCATCTTCACTGCCGGCGCTTCGGCTCGTATGGGACTTGATTCGGTTGACGCCGTGCGACCGTTGTTACTCGACGGTGGTTCGAAGGCGATGGCCAAAGCGCTGAAGAAAGCCGGCGCGCATCGTTTTCCGAATGCGCGACCTGAGTACATCGTTGCTACGCGTGACTACTTCCGCGTCGACTGCGGCATGAAACTTCGCGATCGGCTGCGCGGTTTTCGAGACCCACTCGAGCGCCGTGACTGGTTGGCCCAGGAGAAACAGGTCAAAGGCCTGGGCTACAAAGAGTCCAGTCACTTTCTGAGAAACATCGGCGTCAAAGGTCACGCGATTCTCGATAAGCATGTGATGCGTTGTCTCTGCGAAGTCGGCGTTGTCGACGCGCCAAAGCCACCGTCGACACGCGCAAAGTATTTGGCAGTTGAACAGGAACTGGTTCGCTTCGCCCGCGAGATCAAAGTCGATTTCGATGAACTCGATCTCGTTCTTTGGTCCATGAAGACCGGTGAAATTCTGAAATAACCGAGTAACCTGGAACTCAGTTGAAACCGACAGTTTACTCAGAAAGTTTTAATCATGCGGTGTAACAGCAAGACGCGTTTCTCCCGGATGGCGGCCCTCAGTGTGGCCGCCTTCGTGTTTTGTCTCACACTCGCCGGCGCCGCCCCCGACGCCAGCGCGTACGCCGACAAGAAGGCAGTCCAAAAAGGTTACAAAGCACTCCGCAAAGGCGACTACGTTCAGGCCGAAAAGATCTTCCGCGAACTACTCGGCAAAGACGCGCACGACAACGATGCGCGCCTCGGCTTGAGTTTCACGTTACTGAAACAACGCAATCTGCAAGGCGCTTACGACAACGCCGCGCGCGTGATCATGCAGGATCCATTGTCGGCTCGCGGGCACGCGTTGCTTGGTTCAGCGATCCTCGCGGCCGGTGAGTTTCGACTTTCGGTTGAAGAGTTTCGCACCGCGTTGGCGCTCAACGAGAACGAACCGCTCGCGGTCTCGGGCCTGGCGATGGTCGACTTCTACGAGAATCGTCTCCAGCTAGCGATGCCGGGTTTGCGACGCGCAGTCACGCTCGATCCCGAAGAGCCTGATTTCCTTTTCAACCTCGGACAGGCAGCCGCGAGAAGCGAGCGTTACAAAGAAGCCGCCGACGCGTACGAGAGATTTCTCATCGTCGCGCCCAAGAGTGACGTCGATCGTCGCAACCGCATCATCGGCCTCATCGACTTCCTGCGTTATCTCGGCCGCCAGGGCTCGCTCTACATCACGAGTGGTGAGAACCGAACCATCGTTCCTTTTGAAGCAACCGACAATCGTCCCGTTTTGGAAGTGCGCGTCAACGGTCAAAAACAGCCGTTACGATTCGTGCTCGATACCGGATCGGGCATGTCCGTCGTCTCCGAAGACACCGCGAAGAAACTCAACCTGAAACCGGTTGCGCGCGGCGGACTCGCGCGTGCCGTGGGCGGCGGCGGCAGGTTTGAGATCGTCTACGGTTACATCAATTCACTCGACATCGGCGACGTCAGGATCGAAAACGTTCCCGTTTACATTCGCAAGTTTTTCGATAACAACGTTCCCGTCGATGGCTATCTCGGGTTGTCAGTCGTGGCGAAATATTTGACCTCGCTTGACTACGGTACGCGTCGCATGTCGCTGGTGCGCCAGAATCAAAACGACCTGGTTGAGTCGTGGACGGTTCGTCGTCCCGAAGGAATGCAGGCGCTCGCGCCACTCGCACAGAACGACGGCGTTGTCGAAGTTCCTTTACGAACGACGTCGAGTGGTTTCCTGAGTGGAGAAGTCGGGCTCGATGGTTTCGAGAAGCCCGTGAACTTCATCATCGACACCGCCGCCAGCATCACCGTCGTTTCAGAAAAACTCTCGCAGGAAGAACAGCTTCTCGAATTGCTCCAGCCGTCGCGTATGCGCGTCTTCGGCGCGGCGGGTGTGACCGAAGACGTGAAACTGCTGCAACTGCCGAAGCTGAGTCTGGGCCTGACGACACTTGAACGAATCAACGCCGCGGTGCTCGACATGGAACCCGTTAACGAGACGGCCGGGTTCACGCAGAGCGGAATACTCGGCGGCAACTTCCTGCGCAACTTCCGCGTCTACTTCGACTTCGCCCGGGGCACGCTGCGTCTCGAAGCGTTGAATCAAAAACCGAAGACGACGGGTGAAAACAACAAGCCGGAAGCAGTATCATCTTATCCATGAAGCAAGCCCTTTATCTTGAAACGTCCGTGATCGGCGCCTATCTCGACAACGGCGAGCCGTTCCGGCGCGACTTGACGATCCGCTGGTGGGAACACGAGATGCCCGACTATCGCGCTGTCGTGTCGCCGCTCGTGTCGTCAGAATTGAAACGCGTGCGCGAACCACATCGCACGTCGTATCTGAAATTGATTCAGAATCTCGAGCAGGTTGATCTCACTGAGGAAGCTGCCATACTCGCCGAAGGTTACATCGCGCGCGGCATCTTTCATCGCAAGTACATCGCCGACGCGCTGCACGTAGCGATTGCGTCATTTCACAAGATTGATTATTTAGTGACGTGGAACTTCGGTCATCTGGCGAATGTGCGGCGGCAAGCGCGCATCCGGCTCTTCAACACAGCCGCGGGATTTTATGTGCCGATGATCGTGACTCCTGAGTTCTTAGTATCGGAGGCGACGGAAAAAGTGGAGGGAAGGTTTTAGGTCTTTGGGCTTGGGTCTTGGTACTTTGTACTTAGTTGTTAGTGCTTTGTTCTTGGTTCTTTGTGATCCGTTTGAATAGCGGATCAAAGTACAAAGAACTAAGTACAAAGTACTAAGACCCAAAACCAAAGGCCTGAGTCCCAAAGCCCAACTTAAACCATGTATCGCAAGCCAAAATTCCTGGAAGTCTTGCACGCGATTAGAGAAGACATGTCGCGCGAGGCGGACTATGATGTTGACCTGTTTGCCGAGATGGTCCGATCGGGAGTGCAGCCCGCGCACGGACCGCAGCGAGTGATTCGCGGTTTCAGAACGCGTGCGCCGAGAGCCGAGGCAACGACCGGAAAGACGACCAAACATAGACAGCGAAAGCGTAGCGCGCAATAATGTGCCCGATTGGTACTTTGTTCTTTGTACTTTGTTCTTTGTTTGGAAGCGTGACGGCAAGACAGTGAACACAAAGAACCAAGTACAAAGCACTAAACACTAAGCACATGAATCCAACTTTTGAGACGATCGGTTTAGAGGTTTCGAGCGAGAAGGCATTCAACTATCTGGCAGAGCAGGCAGGCGATCAAGGCGAGGCGACGCAACTCAACCGGCGCGGCGCAGTCTTGCACGGTCGTTGTTGGAAGCTCGGAGAAGGTCTCGAGGTTTGGACTGTTCTGTATGAATCAGGCAGCGGCGATCTGTTCTACGCCGATTGCCGTCCCGGTTTCCGCGCGCGTTACATTCAGACGATCGCGCCGTGGGCGCTCACCGAGTACGACGAAGAAGGCGAAGCTGTCATTCATGGTTATCGTGAAGGCACTGACTGCGAAGTCCTCTTCGAACTACAGAATCTCACCGAAGTTGGTCCCGCTGGATTCGGCGCGCAGGAGTTGCACATCGGTCTTTGCGGTCTTGCTTATCGAGCGCGAGTGCGTCGCGGCGGTAAGGTAAAGACTCGTTGGCTGCCGCTCGAGAAAGCCGCGCCTGCACGCGCCGCGCATGAAAACGACTGGAGCCTTTCAGGCCGCGTCATCGCTTTCAAACCGTTGCGCAATCCGCTTTCCGGTGAAGATCTCGTCTGGATTCATCTCGATCTCGAACGGATCAAACTCGAAGTACTCGTCAACCAACGCGCGTTGCGCGGCGACGCTTTAACGGTCGGCGCGATGCTCGAAGCCGAGGTTTGGCTTCAGGGTCACGTGCTGGACGAGCACGCGCTGCGTTCGCGTTACGAAGGCGTCGATTACACTTGTTCTCGTGCGAGTTTCTGGTCCGCCCTCCGCCGTAAGAACTAAAGCCCCGAATTGATGAAACGCGCGCTCGTTGCTACTCTCCTCGTTCTCACGCTGCTTCTTTCGGTTTACCTCTTCAACAGTTACTGGACGCATCGCTTCGACGCGATGATCGCGCGCCAGGCGGCGATCTATCGTGTCGATCCCGATCTCGTTTGGAGCATCATTTACGAAGAGACCTATTTCAGTCCGTGGAAGAAAGGCAAGGACGGCGAGATCGGACTGATGCAGGTGACGCCGACGGTGGGTCGCGAGTGGGCCACCGAAACCGGAATGCGGGAGTTGGAAAGACAGATGGCGGCCGATCCGCAAAGTCTACTGAGCGATCCGGAGCGGAATATTCAGATCGGTTGCTGGTATCTGGAAAAGATCTACGAGCAGTTTCAGGATACGCCGGATGCGGAGACGCGCATGATCGCGGCGTACAATGCTGGACCAAGCCGCGCGGTTGAGTGGAGTCGCGTTGAGGAAGGGAAGTCGCAGACCGGCGCGGAGTTTGTCAATCGCATCGACATACCGTCGACGAAGGCTTACGTGCTTTCGATCATGGAACGTTATCGTGGGTTGAAGAACGCGAAAGCGCCTCAACAATAATCCGTGTCATCCGTTTCTAAAATTTACTGCGCGCATTGGGTATGTCCCGTGTCTGCTGCGCCGATCGAGTTCGGTGCGGTTGCGGTTAGTGGAACACGGATTGTCGGCGTTGGCGGTCAGCGAGAAATCAGCAGTCGGTTTGATTTTGATGTTGAGAACCTGGGTGAAGCCGTAATCCTTCCCGGACTGATCAATACACACACGCACCTCGAACTCACCGTTTTGCGCGGCTATCTCGAAAACGAAGAGAGCGACTTCTTCGCGTGGCTCAGAAAACTGACGCTCGCGCGTCTCGAGAAGATGACGCCGGACGACATCCACGTGTCAGCCACGTGGGGCGCGTGCGAAGCCGCGCGCGCGGGGATTACGTGTGTCGGAGACGCAAGCGATGCCGCGAAGATGAGTATGCTGGCGTTGAAAGACGTCGGTTTGCGAGGGGTCGTGTTTCAGGAGTCGTTTGGACCGGATCCGCGTTTGGTCCAGGAGAATTTTGAGAAGCTGAAAGCGAAAGTCGCGGAGCTTCGCGGCGTTGAAAGCGAGTTGGTGCGAGTGGGTGTGTCGCCACATGCGCCGTACACAGTTTGTGGACCACAGCTAGAGTCGATAGCGGAGTTTGCTCGTGACGAAGAGTTGTCGGTGATGATGCACGCCGCGGAGTCGCACGCTGAAGATCTGTTTGTGCGTGAAGGTTGTGGGATCTTTGCCGACGGTCTCGCTAAACGATCGATCGAATGGAACGCGCCGCGGTCTTCGACGATCCAGTATCTGAAGCAGGTCGGAATTCTCGACGTTCAGCCGCTGCTGGCGCACTGCATTCGCGTTGACCACCCAGACATCGAGACACTGAGACTGTCGGGTGCGAAAGTCGCGCACTGTCCGAAGTCGAACGCGAAGTTGGGCCATGGAATCGCGCCGTTTGCGAAGTTTCTTGACGCCGGCATCGCGGTCGGTTTCGGCAGTGATTCGGTTGCGAGTAACAACACCTGCGACATTCTCGAAGAAGCGCGATTTGCTTTATTAACTTCTCGTGCGATGCGTGGCGACACCGCGATCACAGCTTCGCAGGCGCTTTCCGTCGCGACACTCGGCGGCGCACGTTGTCTCAGTCTCGAAGGCGAAATCGGTCAGTTAACCGAAGGCGCTGCCGCTGATCTCGTGGCGCTTTCATTAACAGGCACGCATCAGACTCCAAACGACGAACCCGCCACCACAGTCATCTTCGCGTCTTCGGGACGCGATGTTGTTCTGACTGTCGTAGCGGGCCGTGAAGTCTTTCGCGACGGCCGCGTCGTCAATGTCGACGAAGAGCGGCTACGTGCGAGAGTTCGTGAGATCCGTCAAAAACTATGACGCGCAAGCGGCGATCGCTTCGTCGAAGATCTCGAGCGCGACGTCCACGTTCTCTTTCGTCAACACCAGCGGCGGTGACCAGCGAATCGCGTTTGGTCCTGCTCCGAGGATGATCAGTCCGCGTTCGAAACACGCCACTTCAACCGCGTCGCGTAACTCAGGCGCAGGCTTCAGCGACGTCTTGCTTTCGACAAACTCGACGCCGAGCATCATTCCCATGCCACGCACGTCGCCGATGCACTCGTGTTTCTCTTTCAGCTTCTCGAGTCCGGCTTTCAGATAAGCGCCGACGTCGGCTGAGTTTTGGACCAGGCCGCCTTCGAGCAGTTCGATCGTCGTCAGCGCCGCTGCGATGCAAACCGGGTTGCCGCCGAATGTCGAAGCGTGTGCGCCGGGTTTCCAATCCATCAGATCCGCACGCGCCACGCACGCGCCGATCGGCAGGCCCGACCCGATGCCTTTCGCGATACAAACGATGTCAGGCTGAACGTCGTAATGCTCGCATGCGAACATCTTGCCCGTGCGGCCCATGCCTGATTGCACTTCGTCGACGATCAACAGGATCCCGTGCTGATCGCAGATGCGTCGCAGTCCTTGTAGAAAACCTTTTGGCGACGGCACGTAACCGCCTTCGCCCTGCACGGCTTCCACCACGATGCCGGCGACTTCTTCAGGCGGCGTTGTCGTCTTGAAGAGTCGTTCTTCGATCCAGTTCAACGCGCCCTGTCCGGCGCCGCCGTCACCACAATCCGCCGCACTGAACGGATTGCGAAACTCGTTTGGATAAGGAACGTGAACGACGTCGAGCGCCTGGCGTTTGAAACCTTTTCGCTGTGCCACCTTTGACGAAGTGAGCGAGAGTGAGCCGAGGGTGCGCCCGTGGAAGCTGTTGAAGAAGCCGATGAACTTCTCGCGTCCGGTTGCGTGCATCGCGAGCTTCAGCGCGGTTTCGACGGCTTCGGTGCCGCTGTTCGCGAAGTGTGTTCGCGTTGGTGATTTGATCGGCACGATGGCGTCGAGCTTTTCCGCGAGTTGCGGCATGTGACGGTAGTAATAATCGGTGCCGCACATGTGAATCAGTTGTTCCGCCTGGTCTTTGATCGCCTTCACGACGTCGGGGTGACAATGACCGGTCGAACAGACTGCGACGCCGGCGTTGCAGTCGAGAAATATGTTGCCGTCGACGTCTTCGACCCACACGCCGCTGGCGCGTTCGGCGACGAGTTTGAAAGAAGGGCGCGGGTAGGATGGATTAACGAATTTGGCGTCGGCTTCGACGATCTTTTTGCCGTTCGGTCCGGGCAGTTCGGTCTTGATTTCAGGACGCCTGGCTGGTGCGATTACGCTGGTCGACATTCTGTTCACTCCGTTTTCAATGGTTCTATTTTCGCGGAACCGGGGACTACGACTCGCGCCGGAAACGATTTCGTTACCGGCGTGTAAATACTTGCTATTGCAAACAGATCGGCTAATCGGCGAAGAGATTCGCGCGTGATTCCAGTGGGCGGTAATGTAAGTGTTGGGGGTTAAACATTGCTTGTGTCTCGGATTCTACCAGCCGGGGATTGGGGCCGACAAGCCTTAGGCGCGCAAGAGTTTCAGCGACAAAGAGGCACAAAAGGCACAAAGGGAATAAGTGAGTGTGAGTAAGAGAACGAAGACGAGAGAGAGAACAAAGACGCGTGAGCGAGAGCGAAGATGTGGGAGAGAGAGAGAGAGAGAATGGTCCACCGTCTCTCCCTCTCTTATATTTCTTTTTGTGCCTTTTGTGCCTCTTGTGCTTCTTTGTGGCTAAACACCCATCACCCAGCCACTTTGAACTTTTTCGGTAACTCCATTACAGTATCCGCCAAATTCACGATCCTGCCCTCGGAGACTAGAGCATGAAGAAGATTTACGAAAAAACTCCCGTTAGTGTGAGACGAAGCCTTGTTACTTTTCTGTTGGTCGCGGCCGTGCTCGGACTCGCCGCCATCGCGCCGCTCGTCAACCGCTCGCGCGCGCAAGGTGTTGCTTCCAGCGCGAACACAACCGTTGCGCGCTCAACCGCGAACTCCAAAGATCCGAAACTCGTCTACCCAGAAAGTAAGAAAGTCGACCACTTCGACGAATACTTCGGAACCAAAGTAGCCGATCCGTATCGTTGGCTCGAAGACGAAACATCCGCGGAAACGAAGGCCTGGATCGATGCCCAGAATAAAGTCACCTTCGGCTATCTCGACCGCATTCCGTATCGCGAAAAGTTGAAAGCGCGTTTGACCGAGCTTTACAACTATCCGCGCATCTCGGCGCCGTTCCGTCGTGGCGACACTTACTTCTTTACGAAAAACGACGGTCTCCAAAACCAAAGCGTCTACTACATCCAAAAAGGTGAGAACGGCACGGCGGAAGAGTTTCTCGATCCGAACAAGTTCTCCGCTGACGGCACGTCAGTGTTGAGTGCTTTTGCTCTCTCGAAGGACGGAAAGTATGTCACTTACGGCATCTCCACGGGCGGATCTGATTGGGTGACGCTGTACGTGATGGAAGTCGCCACGCGCAAGAAGCTGGTCGACGAAGTCAAATGGATGAAAGCGTCAGGCGTTTCGTGGCAGGGCGACGGCTTCTTCTACAGCCGTTATCCGGAACCGGAAAAAGGCAGGGAACTCTCGAGCAAGAATGAGTTTCAGACTGTGTACTACCACAAAGTCGGCACGCCGCAGTCAGCCGACGTTCTTGTCTACGAAGACAAAAAGAATCCGCAGCGCTTCCAGGGCGTCTTCACCAGTGAAGACGAGCGTTTCGCGTTTCTGACCGTCTCCGAACGCGGCAAAGGCAAAAAAGGAAACTCGCTCTTCTACAAAGATCTCAAATCCGGCGACACGAACTTCTCGCCGCTCGTTGCCGAGATCGGCGACGACACTTATGGCGTAGTCGATAACGTCGGCGACAAACTCTTGATTCGCACGAACAAGAATGCGCCGAACGGCCGCGTCGTGCTTGTCGATCCGAAGAACCCGGCTCCCGATAATTGGAAAGACGTTCTTCCCGAAAGAGCCGAACCATTGCAGGGCGTTGGCACTGCCGGCGGCAAACTTTTCGCTTCGTGGCGCAAAGACGTTGCGACGCGCGCGTATGTTTTCGGTCTCGACGGCAAACTCGAAAACGAGATCCAATTGCCGGGCATCGGCACGGCCGGCGGCTTCGGTGGTCTAAATGACGACAAGCACGTCTTCTACAGCTTCACGTCGTTCAACTTCCCGACGACGATCTACAAGTACGACATCGCGACGAAGAAATCGACAGTGTTCCGCACCGTCGACATTCCCGGTTTCAAACCCGAGAACTACGAAACCAAACAGGTCTTCTACAACAGCAAGGACGGCACGCGCGTCCCGATGTTCCTCGTCTACAAGAAAGGACTGAAGCTCGACGGCAACAATCCGACGCTGCTCTACGGCTACGGCGGTTTTAACGTCGTGACTGCGCCGGGCTTCAGCTCGCTGCGCCTGGCGATGCTCGAACAGGGCGTGGTTTACGCGTCGGCGAACATGCGTGGCGGTGGTGAGTACGGCGAGAAGTGGCACGAAGCAGGCACGAAACTGAAGAAGCAGAATGTGTTTGACGACTTCATCGCAGCGGCTGAGTGGCTGATCGCGAACAAGTACACTTCGTCGAACAAGCTCGCGATCCAGGGCGCGTCGAACGGCGGGTTGCTCGTCGGCGCTGTCGCGAATCAACGTCCGGAACTGTTTCGCGCGGTGGTCGAACAGGCGGGCGTGATGGACATGCTGCGCTTCCAGAAGTTCACGATCGGTTGGAACTGGGTCGCCGATTACGGTTCAGCCGAAGCGAACGAAGCCGAGTTCAAAGCGCTGTATGCGTACTCGCCGATTCACAACATCAAGATGGGTGCGAAGTATCCGTCAACACTGATCACGACCGCGGACCATGACGATCGCGTCGTGCCGGCGCACAACTACAAATACGCGGCGGCGTTGCAGGCGGGCCAGGGCGGTGACAATCCGATCCTGATCCGCATCGATACGAATTCCGCGCATGGCGCAAGCAACACGACCAAGTCGATCGAGCAGACCCGAGACATTTATGCGTTTCTGTTTGAGAACCTTGGCGTGCAGTACAAGTAGGATGGGTATTTAGTTTTGTGATTGGATCTTTGTTCGCTGGTTTGATGTTGAACTCTTGATCGGAGCTTTCGCTGGCGAACAAAGTACAAAGCACCAAGAACGAAGCACCAGCCTCAGAACCTCAGGCACCAGGCGTTGCCGTATCCAGCAAACGTTTCGGAAGGGATGAGCACCGACCATCCCTTCCGGCGCTACTTAGCGTTGGTCCACGTGCGGCGGATCGGATGCGCCTCGGTGTTGAAAATCACCTGGTTGAAGTCGATCGTGTTTGGCGGTGAGAAAAGCAGGTAGAAATACTTGAACGTCTCCGCAAACAAAAAACTCTGCATCGCATCCGATTTCTCTTTCGTCACCACGCTTTTGAGCGCCGCGTAACCCTCGTCAGTGCGGCAATGCTTTACAAAGTCTCGCCACATCAACGCGCCCATGCGCAGGTACTTCTCATCTTTAGTGTAATGATAGAGATAGTAAGTCGATTCGACGATCTCGGGACGCAGCGGATAACCCGCTGATTTGATCTGTTTCGCGCGGTAGTCGAAAACTTCCGGTTCGATGTCTGAGTGGTTCCACATCGAAAATGACGAATCCTGCAAACGCTTCGCTCGCGGGAGATCACCGGAAAGCGCGAGCACGGCGGGGAAGAACGCGTCGAGCGCGCCGTACGTCGTATCGCCGCGCACGCCGGTGTTCATGTCGGCGTGTCCGTACCACAACTCAGTCCGGAAATCTCTGTTGACCTCATCCGCGAGATACTTGTTGATCGCCGCGATGCTATCGGTCCACATTCGTTTGCAATCAGCATCGCCGAACAGCAGCGAACACTTCAGCAGGTACTCATAATAGCTATCGATCGCACCGCTGATGTGACTATCCGTGTTGGTCCATTCACCCGTCTCGACGTTGATCCACTCGCCGACGAGACCGATCTTCGATCGACGATTGTAAGTCTCGACGAGCGCACGTTTCGCCTTCTCGTAAAACACCGGATTGCCTGTCAGTTTGCTCAACGCGCCAAACTCGAGTAGCAGCGTTCCTGTTTCCGCCGGGTTGCTCACGGGATTGCGAACCTTGCCGGTCTTGAGATTGACGTAGCGATACGGCATTCCCGTCGGCGAGTCGAAGACGGGCAACAAACGCTTGCCGAGATCTTCAGCGAGACTCAACAGGCGCTTGTCGCCGGTGAGTTGATAGTTTGTGACTAAACCGCCAAGGATGCGGATCGTGATCTCGAAGTTCTGAACGTCGATGTCTTTATCGAACGAGAGATTTTCGACGATGTAAGCGCGAGTTTCGGCGGCCTCTTCGTCGAGGCCCATGAGGATCATCGTGTCAAGCGAGTCGACGGGCGTCATCAGCAGTGGCTGCGCGTACCAGTCGTGGTGCGTCTTCGACAACGGTTTCAGGTCGTCGTGACCCCAGGCGTATTTTTTGTAACCGCTCCACGCGTGCAGAAACTCTGCTTTGACTTCAGCCGCGAGCCTCGTTTTGCTGGGTTGTTGCGCCGCGATCGAAAGCGGCAGCAGGAGAATAAGGGACAGTGGCACAATTCGCTTCATGGTTTTTCGCGCGGATCGTTTCTTTCGCGGGCGGTTCAGGCCAGATGGAAAAGCGTTTGGACCAGCGATGGCTCAGCACGCACGAACGAAAGTAACGCTCGTGCTCCCACTCGACTTCCGCCATCGTCAGCAAACAATCGATCAGGTCCACTCGGCCGCACTCGCGTGCATAACGTGCGGCGGTTTCGTACTCGACGATGTTCTTGCTTTCGAGCCGGCCTGCGCCGTACATTGGCGCAAACCAGCCGCTCACGTGACACAGAAAACCGAGCGTTCGTCCGACTATCGTCGCGCGCAGTTCGCGTCGTTTGTCCGGTCCAGCGCCGAGATCTTTGAGCATCTCGCCGACCAGACGACGATGATGCCATTCCTCGTCTTCGATCGTTTTGACTCGCGCTCGTTCTTCGGCGTCGCGGAGTGAACCCCAGTGACCGCGATACGCGTAACCAGCCGCCAGCTCGCCCGAGTAAGCGAGTTGCAGGAGAGCGATCAGCTTATCTTTCGGACTTTGTTGGCCGGGCCGGCCGGTCGATTCCATAGATTAAGACGTCGCGACCAAGCAATTCAGTTTTGCCTTCGACTGTTTCGCCCAAACGTTCGGCGACTTTGATCGAGCTTGTGTTCTTTGGATCGATCAAGCTGATCACATGATCTTTATCGAGCTCTTCCCAGGCGTAAGTGAGCGCGCGCCGCGCACCTTCGCTGGCGTAACCGTGGCCCCAAAACTTCCGTGCGAGCGTCCAGCCGAGCTCGAACGCGGGCCAACCGACTGGATTCAGAAATCCGATGCGGCCGACGAGTTCGCCACTTGCTTTTTCTTCCACGGCGAATGGTCCATAACCGCGCATTTCCCAGTGGCCCACCATGAACGCGAGGTGACGCCAAGCTTCGAGCCGATCGAAAGTCCGTCCGCCGAGGAAGCGCATCACTTCAGGATCCGCGCACAACGCGGCGTACTCTTCGTAGTCGTCCTCGGTCCACGTGCGCAGGATCAGTCGTTCGGTTTCGAGCCGCGGGTTTATTTGTGGCCTCGCTTCCATCTCACGCCGTCTTTGGTGTCTTCGAGAACGATGCCGCGGTCGGCAAGCTCGCGACGAATTTCGTCGGCGCGTCCGAAGTCGCGGCGACGGCGCGCTTCCTGTCTGTCGTCGATTAACGATTGGATCTCGCTATCGAGCATCTCGCGCCGCTGCTCGCCGAAGATGTTCAGCACACTATCGATACGATCGATAACTTCCAGCAGTTCTCGCTGGTTGTCGGCCTTCACCTGTTTGCGCGCGAGCGCCGTGTTGACTTCGCGCGACAGATTATGGACCACGGCGAGGGCCACTGACGTGTTCAGGTCGTCGTCCATGCCCTCTTCAAACTCACGCAAAGTGCGTGCGGCGGTTTCGTGCAGCTTTTCATTGCTGCCGGGTTCTGTCTTCGCTTCACTCAAACGAGCGCGAAAGTCGCGCAGGCTCGCGACTGTTTTCTCTGCGCCCGTGAGCGCGTCGAAGGTGAAATTCAGTTGCTTGTTGTACGGAACGCTCAGCAGAAAATAACGAATCGCGGCCGCGGAAAAACCCTTCGCGGCAATGTCGCGAAACGTGTAGTAGTTTCCTTTCGACTTCGACATCGTTTCGCCTTCGACTTTCAGATGTTCGAAGTGAATCCAGTAACGTACAAACTGCTTTCCGGTCGCGCCCTCGCTTTGTGCGATCTCGTTCTCATGATGCGGAAAGACGAGATCGATGCCGCCGGCGTGAATGTCGAACGTCTCGCCGAGATACTTCATCGACATCGCGGAACACTCGATGTGCCAGCCTGGACGTCCGTCGCCGATCGCCGTGTCCCATGAAGGTTCGGTCTCGGATGTTCGCGACTTCCATAGTGCAAAATCGCGCGCGTCTTCTTTCTCATACTTGTCGGTGTCGACACGTTCGCTGGCGCCGGCGATGTTTCCCTCGAAGTTGATCTTGGAAAGTTTTCCGTACTCCGGAAACGAAGCGATCCGGTAGTAGATCGATCCTTCCGATTTGTACGCGTGGTTTGTTTCGAGCAGCTTCTCGATCAGCGAAACCATTTCGGGAATGTGGCGCGTCGCGCGCGGCACGACTTCCGGCCGTTCGCAGCCGAGCGCGTCAAAGTCCTCCCAGAGCGCGTCGATGTACTTCGCGGTGTAGTCGTCGATGCTGAGTCCGGCTTCCTGCGACTTCGCGATGATGCGATCTTCGACGTCCGTGATATTCATCACATGCGTAACTTTATAGCCTTTGAACTTCAGGTAACGGCGCACGACGTCGGCGGCGACCGCGCTGCGGAAGTTGCCGATGTGACCGTAGTCCCAGACGGTTGGACCACAGTAATAAAAACGCACCTCGCCATCGTTGAGCGGGTGAAATTCTTCGATACGGCCAGTGAGTGTGTTACGAAATCGGAGCATAGGCGTCCAATACTAACTCAAAAATGTTTCCAGCCGCCGGGATTTAGCTCCCAAATCCGCGCACCCTCCGAAATCCTGACTCCCTCATCATGGGGCCGGATTTCGCCGATGCGGGTGATCTGAGTGCCGTCGACGCGGCGTGGGAGGCGTGCAACATCACCCGGCCGGACGGTAAAAAGCAACTCGAAATCTTCGCCGCCGTGCAGCGCAAGTTGTAGCGGATCGAGTGCTCGACGGCCACAGATTTCGATGACCTGTCGATCGATCGGCAGCAACGAAGAATCGATCAGCGCGCCTGTTTCGCTGGCCTCGCACAGGTGATTCAGATCTGATGAAAGTCCGTCGCTGACGTCGATCATCGAAGTGGCGAGACGTTCTTCGCCAAGGATGATTCCCCAGCCGACGCGCGGTTCCGGACGCAGTTGTCGCAACAGGATGTGATCGAACTTTTGTGAATCTTCGTGGTCCACTTTTTGTTCGGCAAGGTGTGCGCCGCGTTCGACGAGTCGTAAGCCTGCGGCAGCGCCTCCGAGTGAACCCGTCACGAAGATCTGATCGCCTGGTTTGGCGCCGGTGCGTTTGACGGCGTGACTTGCGGAGCACTCGCCGATGACGATCGAATCGATCACGATCTTATCTTCGCTTCGTGAAGTATCGCCGCCGATCAAATGCACGCCGTAGCGGTTCGCGAGTTCAAAGAGCCCGTTGTAAAAGTCGTTGGTGAAATCTGTTTGCCACAGGTCTGAGGTGATGCCGAAGGAGGTCAACGACCAACGCGGTCGTGCGCCCATCGCCGCGATGTCTGAAAGCGAAACCGCGAGAGCTTTATGGCCCAACAGGAAAGGCGTGATAGTGGTGCGACGGAAGTCGATGTCTTCAACGAGGAGATCGGTCGTGATGACTGCTTCTTTGCCTGGCCCTAGCTGAAAGACGGCGGCATCGTCTCCGATGCCTGTGACAGACGAAGAAACAGGTGCGCGTTCGCGTAGCGCACGAATGAACTCAAATTCGCCTTTCATTAGAGTTGGCGGCGAAGTGCGTCGAGACCCGCTTCGATCGTCTCGATTGAAGTTGAGAATGAAAAGCGCAGGTGACTCTCGCCGTCTGGACCAAAGACGATGCCGGGAACGGTAGCGACCTTCGCCTGGTTGAGAAGGATGTCGGCTGCTTCACGACTGTCGCGGCTGATGCGGCTCGCGTCCGGAAAAGCATAGAAGGCGCCGGCTGGTGGATCGCATGGAAAACCGAGTTCGTTCAAACCTGACAACAGCAGGTCGCGACGGATGCGATATTCGTTGGTGATCTTTTCCTGCGTCGCGGCGTCGATCTCGAAAGCTGCGAGTCCGCCCCATTGCGTCGGTGTCGAAACGCCGTTCGAAGAATAGAGCGTCGTTTTTTTCAATCCCGTCATCCACGGTTCAGTCGCGACTGCGTAACCAAGACGACATCCGGTCATCGCATACGACTTCGAGAACGTGAACGTCGTTATCGTGCGTTCAAACATGCCGTCGAGCGATGCGATCGAGAAATGCGTTCCGTCGTAGACCAGGTCTTCGTAAGCTTCGTCGGCGACGACAATCAGATCGCGATCCTGCACGAACGCAGCGACTGCTTTTGCTTCTTCAGGTGTGAAGACGACGCCGCTCGGATTCTGCGGCGTGTTGTAGTAGATGGCCCTGGTCCGATCGGTGATGTAACGCGCGAGAGTTTTTTGAAAACCTTCTGCGCGAGCTTCGTCTGTGGGGACGAAAATGCTGTTGCCCTGACAGTGGGAGACGAGATCTTTGATCGGGGTCCAGTAAGGCGAGAAGAGAATCACGTCGTCGCCGGGATTCACGACTGATTGAAACGCGCCGAACAGTCCCTGCATTCCGCCGTTGACGACGATGACGTCGCTGTCCTGCGCGGGAATGCGATTTTTGTTGCGCAGTTTTTCCGCGATGGCGCTGCGGAGTTCGGGAATACCGGATGAGGGCGCGTAACGAGTCTTGTTCTCGTCGAGCGCGCGTTTCATGGCTTCTCGAATCGGTTCGGGAGTGGACATGAACGGCTCACCGCCTTCGAACTGGTAGACCGTTGCACCCTGGTTGCGCAGCTCCATGATCCGGTTGCGCAGCTTCACAATGTCTGAGAATCCGACGTTTTCGAGTCGCGAGGCCAGGCGAAAAACCGTTGGCGAGGTTGTCACTGTTTGGGTTCGTTTCCTTCCGGTTTGTAAGCGGGACGACGGATTATATCTTAAACGGTTGAATTAGTGGACTGCGCCCGGGCTGTTTGGCCCGACCTCACGCGATACTTTTAAGAAAAAGTTTTAAGTCATGCGGGCTAAGTGTAAGTATTGACAGGTGAAACTTGACGCGAGTAACATCCGAAAGACATTCCGACGTTCGCAACGCCCGACAGAAGCCAGCTCTGTTTAAACCAAAGTTGATCCAAATGAGTCGCCCTGCTGTAGCCATACCCGAAAAGCTCTTCTTCAAGATTGGTGAGGTTTGCGAACTCGCTGGCGTGCAGGCGCATGTGCTGCGCTACTGGGAGTCGGAGTTTCCGATGCTGGCGCCGCAGAAGAACCGCGCTGGCCAGCGTGTTTATCGCAAGCGCGACGTCGAGATGGCGTTGAGGATTAAAGAGCTGTTGTACGAGGACCAGTACACGATCGCCGGCGCGAAGAAGCGTTTAACGAATGA
Source organism: Pyrinomonadaceae bacterium (assembly GCA_035760365.1). Lineage (GTDB taxonomy): Bacteria > Acidobacteriota > Blastocatellia > Pyrinomonadales > Pyrinomonadaceae > PSRF01. The sequence continues at coordinate 71,821 of DASTTB010000035.1, read as the reverse complement.
GTTGCGCGGCGGTGGGAAGCTGAAGGTTGTCGGCAGCGAAGACGATGCGCCGGCTGGTGATTCGGCGTTTACTGAGAGTGAGAGTCCGACTTTTCTAAACGATCAACCTTTGCCGTCGTCTGAATACGTGCGCAGTGTCCCGCCGCGGACGGCAGAAGAGCGACAGGGTTTGAAACAGTTAGCGTCTGAGTTACGCGAGTTGTTGTCGTTGTTGGAGCAGGAGAACAAGGGACGGGCGAAATAGATGATGAATCTCGCGGTCGCTCGTTTGACAATTGTTCTTTGTCACGATACTAACTGAGGGAGACGGGACGTGGCGCAGCCTGGTAGCGCGCACGCTTGGGGTGCGTGAGGTCGCTGGTTCGAATCCAGTCGTCCCGACCAATTTCTAATTATTAGCGGCTGCCGCTCTGGCAGCCGTTTTTGCGTTGTGGCAGCTACTCTGTCATCAAACAGGGGCGAGGCGCGGTTCGTTATCGAACTCGGCGCGCGCAGCGAGTATGCCGACGACCGTGGCTTCGATTCGTGCGTTCATCTCCACGGAAGTCATTGGAATGTCGACCACACATTTCCATTTTCAGTATCCATTGATGGGCTTTGGCTGAGGGCCGCTGAGCTTACGGCACTTCACGACCACATTTCTCGGTGGCTTCATCAGCCGCTTGATCATCTCGTTGCAGCGGACTTGAGTGCGGAATTTCAGTTGGCTCGGTTGCCGGGTCAGAGCGTTCACATTCGCTTCGGTCCGCGCGCTGATACCATCTCCGGCCGCCATCCAGTTGTTTCGATCACGTATTTAGCGGGCGCTTTACACGGCGAGTTTTACTTCGTAACCGACCAATCCTGTCTTGGCGGTTTCGTGGAGGAGTTGTCGGCCGCCGTGAATAGCTTTTAAGAATGGACCAGGCATGAACCCATTCGACTTCTCCTGGATACCGGGCGATTCCTTTCTCGTCCGGTTACGAGAGTTGGAACGTCTCGACGCCGTTGGGAAAACGAGTCGTGGCGCAAGGATGCGGTCAGCTATCAGCGTGGTAGACCGTGCCGACTGACCAACTGGACCAAAGCGGCGGCGGGACCTGTTATTCAACATGCCGAGTAAAGATCAGTGGCAACAGATGTGGGCGCGCTTTGGCGTAACGAAGCCTGATGTCTCCGTTTTCGATCAACTATTAGCCCGCTACTCGGAGTCGCATCGGAAGTACCACACTGCACGACACCTCGACGAATGCTTTGCCAAGTTTGAAGAACTTCGGAGTGACGCGACGCATCCGGATGAGGTCGAGTTTGCGCTTTGGTTTCACGACGCGATCTATGAGACGAAGCGTCACGATAATGAGGAGCGAAGCGCCGATTGGGCTCGCGCAACTGGCGTCGCGGCCAATCTGTCCGTCGATGTTATCGATCGGATTCACACGCTAATTCTCGCAACTCGTCATGACGCCGTGCCTCGCGATACGGACGAGAAGATCTTAGTCGACGTCGATTTCTCCATCCTTGGTGAGAAGGCGGATCGATTTGACGAATACGAGGATCAAATTCGGAGGGAGTATGCTTGGGTTCCCGGCGTTGTGTTCCGAGCTAAGCGGCGGAAGATATTGCGAGGTTTCCTGGATCGCGCTTCGATCTTCAACACACGTAGGTTTGTCGCAGCGTATGAGGCTCAGGCGCGCGCAAATCTGGAACGGTCGATCAAGAAACTCGGTGGCTCGAATCCCGCCAAGTTGAATGAAGGGCCTCCGCCCGGCCTCAATCGTTAGGCACGAACAGGTGAGTTAACAATGTCGATTCGTAGTGCAATAAATCGGCTGTTCGCAATTGGCTCCCGACGGCAGCAGGTTCCCATTTCTGACTTGTCTCCCCAACTTCTCGATTGGCCGCTTCCGGAAGCGCTCCCTCTCGCGCCGCCCAAGATTCGCGCGACGTTCGAACCACGCACAAAGACGCCTCCCGGGATCAAGGTCTTTGCTTACCCATTCGAGCAGCCCGAGTTCGCCGAGTTTGTGCGGGATTCGTGGTTCTCATCTCCGGACCGCCGCTTTGTTATTGACGGCAAGTACTGCGAGTTCACGAGCCGGGATGGCTTCACGCACTACATCCCGTGTGCGCGGCTGATCAACACTCTGGAGCAAATGGAATGGCAAGCGGGCAGGGGCTTGGCGCGCCTCCGCTTGGTGGCTTTGGATAGCTTCGAGTACGAGGAGGCAGCTCGGCAGTTGCTGCACGAGTTTGAAAAAGAGACGAGTCCGCCACAGGCTGTCATGGGCTTCGCCAGAGTGCTCCTCGGCACCAATCCAGAGAGAGCGCTGGAAATATTGATCGGAGCGCAGCAACGAGGGATGAAGGGCGCCGCACTTTCAGCGTGCCAGGCACGGACAGCATTTGCGTGTGGTCTGGGACCTGACGGTGTGCGACTAGCCGCCGAGGCATTAAGGAACACGCCAGACGATCTTTGGATGCCCGCTGACCACATCTATACATGGGGATTACTGCACGGTGCTGCCCTGGCTTCTCGCGAGGACGCGACCCTGCGCCGGGAAGTGCTGAGTGCCCTCGAATCGCTCTTGCAAGCGGAACACTCGGCGCGAAGAGCGCTCGCCTGTGCAACTCTGGCCGCACTGACGGGGGACCTGTCAGCCTCTAACCGAGCGGCGCAGGGTGCTCTTGATTGTGCTGATGTGGACAGCGAGGTCGCAGCCGAGGCCGTATGGTTACTGCGGTATGCGCGCAATCTTGACAATGTTGTTACACAACTTAGCCAATCACCAAACTCTATAGATACGCGCGGCGTGGTCCTCAATTCAACGGGTTGGTTCCTCGATAAAACGATATCGCGGCCCGAGTGCTCAATTTGGCACGACAGCGATCAAGACACAATCACGCTAAGGGCTGCCGCCGCGCTAGTGGATACAAAAATTGCAGATGTCGAAGCTCTAAGAAAATACTGCCGGCAAGTTGCAGAGGACCACCGTGCAGGTCTGGTCGAGGCTGGCGTGATACTGAGCCAGCCAGGACCAGCGCTGCAAATGATCTACAAGAACCTCGAGGGCCGGGCCTTTACCTTCACGGGCGTGCAGATTATTGCTTTGCCAACAGCAACATTGACGTGGTCGGTCGTGGCGCAAGAGAGAGGGACCACGGGAATTCGCGAAGCGTTAGTGACAGATTCGTTGTTGGGCCAAGGCCGCCTTACAGTGGAAGGATACGAGGAGTCGTGGGCGTGCGATCCTTATGAACCGCGCTACAAGGGTAGATCGCTCAACACTCCGGTACATGTCGGACGATGCGAGTTACGACACAGAGTTTCCCACGCATCCACTTTCGAAGGTCCGTCAGGTGCTCCGCGAACTTTCCCGCGAGCCTGACCTGGCCAAGGTCGTGCCTAACCTACCAGTGAAGCCGGCAAACTAAACTGAGGTGACTTTCATTCTTGTCCCTGAGTACTAATCGAAGAAGTTCTAACGCGCAAACTTCGCCGCATGAATTCAGGGGAGCGGATGTTAGCTGGCTTATCAGTGTCGAAAGAACCAAAGCGGCTCGCCGTCTTTAGTCCCGACATGAAATCCGTTGACGTTGATAGCCACGAGCTGTACTCGACAAGTTACGAATGATTAGACACGGTCGCGGAGGTTTGTAGAACTTCAAAAGGTTTCGACGTAAAGTGACTTCTTAATAATCTATGAAACCTATTTCGGATCTCGATAAAATTCTGCAAGACGGCTCTCGGTGGCCGTATAAAGAGCCAGGTTACGACCTTCAAGAAGTCAGTATCACGACGCATCAAATCGGAGAGCTTGTTCTGACTTCGGGAACGATTGTTCCCTGCGATCCGCTGATCATTCCGGACAGCAGGTACTACCTGAAGAAGACACTGCCGCTCGGAAAGTATCCCGTAATCGTCAGTGTCGCTCGGTTTCAACCTAGCGGTGAGACTCGTATCGCTGCCGCAATGCTGCGGATCAGTGAGGAGCCGGCGGTGCGATGGGAAGTTGCGCAGATCAACGAACCGGACGAGGACGCAACGGAAGATCGTCTGTATTACGGAGTTGATGCGGGAACCGGTTGTTTCCTGGATGTGGAAGCGGTTGACCTCATCGCTAACCTGGTATCACTCGAAATCAAATTCCCACAGAACGACGAGTTCGACTTGTTTTGCGACCGGGTAAATGCTGACATGGACAAGAATGCATTTGGCAAACCCCGTATTACGGCGGGTTGGTCCAACATGAAAGTTAGCGATGACAGTGAAGCGAACATGATCGCTTTTTCGTCTGGTTGGGGTGATGGTGGTTATGCGTCGTTTTGGGGATATGACTCGTCTGGCAATCTGACCAGCCTCGTGACTGACTTTGCGCTTTTCGCTAATGCCAAAACACTATGATCGGTGATGCCTCCAAAGCGCGGATCATCGCGGTCTTTATCGATCACTTGATCGCGTTTGCATTGATGATGCTGGTTGTTGGGTTGGTGCCGGAGAGTTTGCCTGCGGTGAAGGCAGTTTTATTCTTCCTGGTTTATCTCGCATATTTCATCGTGCTCGAGGGGGTTTGGTCGCGCACCTTCGGCAAGTTTTTTCAGGGATTGGTGGTGCGTAAACTTGATGGCTCTCCATGTGACTGGAAAGGCGCGCTGATCAGAGGCGCGTTGCGTATCATCGAAGTGAATCCGCTGTTGTTTGGAGGTCTTCCCGCGGGTTTGGCAGTCATTTCGAGTAAGCGACATCAGCGAATCGGAGATCTTCTTGCCGGCACTATCGTGGTATCTGATAGATTGACCTGGTCAACTGAAACCGACGACGAACAAACGCCCGGAGCCGAGTCTCAATGAAACTTCTGAACGCCTGTTTACTAACTCTGTTCATACTTGCCGGCGGACAAACCGCGCTATCCCAAACAAAGAAGCCTTCGCCGCGATCGAAATCGACATCAACCAAATCGACATCAACGAAGTCTTATCCAAACGCCAAGACGCAAGCTAACCAACTGAACGACGCAATTCTAGCCGGCGATTACGAAAAAGCCGCCGATCTCACGTATCCAAAACTGGTCCAACTCATTGGCGGCCGCGCAAAATATCTCGAAGTGCTCAAAAGTAGCATGAATGAAATGCAGCCCGGCAGTTTTCAAATTATGTCCACGGTTGCCGGCGAAGCGAGGGACGTGATCGAGGTTGGAGCTGACGTTTATGCGATTCTGCCCACGACGATGAAGATCAAGGTTCCCGAGGGCGTATTAGTTGGCGAATCGGCGATGATTGGCGTCTCAAAGGATCGCGGCGAACATTGGACGTTCATAGATGTAGGTAGCGGATTAAATGAACAACAACTGAAGACCTTGTTTCCCGCTGTCGCCGGTCGACTAAAGGTGCCTGAACAGAAACGCCCCGTTCTACAGCAAGGGCCATGATGCCAACACAAACGCTCCCGCCCGTGTTCCTGAATCACTTCTATTTAGTGATCGATTCAGCGACCTACAAAGACATCGAGCAAAGCGCGTTTCTGCGCAATGAGCTTGCCGTGACGGAGCAACGGACCACCGTCCGCACTGACAGGTCGTACACGGGCTTGTACTTCTATGGCACTAACACGTATTTCGAGTTCTTTGATGTTGCTAACGCTACGCCGCGTCAAAGAGGCGACAGTGGCATCGCGTTTGGAGTCGATCAGCCGGGCGAACTGGAAGCAATCGACGCTTCGTTGGACCACAAACTCATAACCAGACAATACAACTCGAAACAAATTCCATGGTTCTACGCCGCCGAGCACAAAGATCTCGCGATCGACTCGAGCCTCGGCGTGTGGCTGATGGAGTATCACCCGAGTTTCCTGAACGAGTGGAACCCGCAGCCCGGCGCGTCGAATCAAGGCACAAGCCGCAAGCAAATCCTGCAACGCTACACAGCCGTGTTAGAAGATGCTCCGCGCGAGACTTATTTCGAGGACGTGATCGCGTTGACGCTCGCGATCGACGAGGCGCGGCGCAAAACATTCGTAGAGTTTTGCAAGCAACTCGGATATCGGGAGCACGCCGCAGATGTGTTGCAAGGTCCTGACATGGAATTCCGTCTGCTGCCCCAAACACCCGAGACGCGCGGCATTCAGCAGATCACGATGCGCGCGAAGCGAAAAGCTAATGCAGAATTTCGATTCGGAACGAGATCAGTTCTAACATTCCGCGACGATGGTGTCGCAACGTGGTCTTTCTAAACGCGCGCAGCACGACGGACAACGCCGTTACTCGCGAGCGGTGGCAGAAGGCTTTCGACCGTACCTGATTGGCTTGAGAATCAGCAGTACCATTCCGGTCGTGAAGAACAGCGCCGTCACAAACGCGTACTTAAAACCGGGTGTTGCCAAATCACGGTAGCGAATCACGATCTCGTGAAGCACGTTGACCACCGCCAACGTGATCAAACACCAGCCGGCTAGCTTATTGACGTCCATCATCCTCTCCATTTCGATCGAATTACCTCCTTGGACACTCGTTAATCGAAAAAGTTCCCGGCCTCGCTGCTCTCGAGTGTCTCGTCATCTTTCATCTCGGTGATGACGATTCGCGACGTCAACGTCTTGTGAACCGGACATTTATGCGCGATCTCCTGGAGACGGGCTTGTTGTTCGTCCGTCAGGTCGCCGGTGACACTCACCGTGCGCTCGATGCGATGAATAAAACCTTCCTTGTCCTGGCACGTCTCGCAGTCTTTCGCGTGCATGCGGTTCTGTCGCAGACGCACGGTGACAGTCTCGACGGGCCATTGTTTTCGTCGCGCATAGAGTTGAACCGTCATCGAGATGCAACTGCCAAGCGCGCCGAGCAACAGCGTATAAGGATCGGGACCCGCATCGTCACCACCGGCGGCACGCGGTTCGTCGGTGATAAGAGTCTGGCCCACACCGTAACGCACTTCATTCTGTAGATTTTTTCGAGAAGTAACGACAACTTCGCTCATGACGATCGACTCCTTTGAGGCGCCGCTTGCGGACGATTCGCGGCGCGGCTACACTCGCGTGCGTTCCATTCAACACGATCTCCGTGAGTAATTCTAATCAAATTTTGTTTGAGGCTGTCGCATGAAGATTCATGAGTACCAGGGAAAAGAGCTACTGAGGAAGTATGGCGTGCCGGTGCCGCGTGGCATTGTGGCGCGCTCGCCGGACGAGGCATATCACGCCGCGAAAGAGTTGGGCGGCGACATCGTCGTCGTTAAAGCACAGATTCACGCCGGAGGACGCGGCAAAGGCGGCGGTGTGAAGTTGGCGCGAAGCGCCGACGAAGCGCGCGACATCGCGCGGCAAATGCTCGGCATGAAACTCGTCACGCACCAGACTGGACCAGAGGGAAGAGAAGTACGCGTGTTGTTGATTGAGGAGGGTCTGCCGATCAATAAGGAGTTTTATCTCGGCATCGTGCTCGATCGCGCAACGGGCCGGCAGGTGTTTATGGCGTCGTCCGCGGGCGGCATGGACATCGAAGAAGTCGCCGCAAAAACGCCGGAAAAAATTCTGAAAGAGACGATCGATCCCGCTGTCGGGTTTCAGTCGTTCCAGGCGCGCAAACTCGCTTTCGGTCTCGGACTTCCCGCGCCGCTCGTGGGCCAGGCGGTGAAGTTCATGCAGGCACTCTATTCTGCTTACGAGCAGATGGACGCTTCGCTGATGGAGATCAATCCGTTTCTGCTGACGAAAGACAATCGCCTGATCGCGCTCGACGCAAAAGTGAATTTCGACGACAACGCCCTGTTTCGTCACAAAGACTTCCTCGATCTCCGCGACCTGAACGAAGAAGAACCACTCGAGATCGAGGCGTCGAAGTTTGATCTCAACTACATCAAGCTCGACGGCAACATCGCGTGCATGGTCAATGGCGCCGGATTGGCGATGGCGACGATGGACATCATCAAACTCGCCGGCGGCGAACCCGCAAACTTTCTCGACGTCGGCGGCGGTGCTTCGCAGGAACGCGTTGAAGCGGCGTTTCGCATCCTGTTGGCTGACGAGAACGTGAAGGCCGTTTTGATCAACATCTTCGGCGGCATTGTTCGCTGCGACATGGTGGCGCGTGGTGTTGTGGAAGCCGCGAGAAATTTAAACATCGATATTCCAGTTGTAGTCCGACTCGAAGGCACAAACGTCGAAGAAGGACAGCGAGTGATTCGTGAATCCGGTCTTAACTTCACGGTCGCCACGGGAATGCAGGACGCAGCGGAGAAGGTTGTCGGTCTCGCCGCATAAACATGGAGGTTCGTTAACTTGGCAAGTATTTCTTTCTGGGGCGGCGTCGGAACGGTCACCGGATCTAAGTATCTGGTGGAGTCGAATGGATCGCGAGTGCTGGTTGACTGCGGCTTGTTCCAGGGTTTGAAGGAACTGCGCGAGCGTAACTGGCAGGAGCCGCCGTTTGATCCACGTTCTCTGAATGCCGTGCTGATCACGCACGCGCACATCGACCACACGGGATACTTGCCGCGGCTCGTCACGAAGGGCTTTCACGGCCCTGTTTACTGTTCGCGTGGAACGGCGGACCTGTTGAAGATCCTTCTGCCTGATTCCGGCCGGCTGCAGGAAGAAGACGCGGACTTTCGCAATCGACACAAACTGACGAAGCACCATCCCGCGTTGCCGTTGTACACCGAGAAGGATGCCTATGCGGCGCTGGAGTTGCTGGAGCCGGTTGCGAATGATGGTGACGCGTTTGAAGTAGCGCCGGGGATTCGTGCGGGGTTTCGTGTGGCGGGTCACATTCTCGGATCGAGTTTAGTGCTGCTCCAGTTGGACCATGCCGGCGAGGACGGCCGCGGGCGTCGCGTGCTCTTTTCCGGCGACCTGGGCCACTACGATCAGCCGATCATTCGCGATCCGGTTGCGCCACCCGCGTGTGATTATCTGCTCGTCGAGTCGACTTACGGCGATCGTTTGCACGACCCGGAAGATCCGAAGATCGCGCTGGCGCGGATCCTCAACGATGCCGCCGAACGTGACGCGCCTGTGTTGATCCCGGCGTTTGCCGTCGGGCGGACGCAGGAGATCGTTTATCTCATTCGCGAGTTGGAAGATGAGAAGGCAGTTCCGGTGTTGCCGGTGACTGTCGATTCGCCGATGGCCGCCGCGACTACGGCGGTCTATGCTAAACGCACTGAAGAGCAGGACGAAGAGTACGCCAGTATCTTGCGCTCGAAGCGACATCCGTTGCGGACGCATTCGATGATGACGGCTTCTTCGCGGCAGGAGTCGAAGCGGTTGAACGATGCGGAAGGTGCGCGGGTGATCATCAGTGCGTCAGGTATGATGACTGGCGGGCGCGTGTTACATCACGCGATGCGTTTGGTTCCGAATCCGGAAGCGACGATCGTGTTTGTCGGGTTTCAGGCGGCAGGCACGACCGGACGACGGATACAGGACGGCGAGCCGGAAGTTAAGATCATGGGCCAATGGATTCCGGTGCGTTGTCGCATCGCGAAGATTGGCGGCTTCTCCGCGCACGCGGATTGGGGCGAAGTGTTGAAGTGGTTGGAAAAAATCGAGTCCGGCGTTCCGAGTCGCACGTTCTTAACCCACGGCGAGCCTGAAGCGGCGACGGCGATGGCCGGGCACATCAAAGAGCGATTTGGTTGGAACGTACACGTTCCGCAGTATGGCGAGAAGATCGAACTGGTTTGAAATCCGCGTTATTGGTCTCAATCCGTGTTTACTGCTGCTGCCCGCGTTTGATCGACGCGATGATCACCGCCTTCACAGCCGTTTCCGGCGACTCCACTGGCGGTATCTTCAACACGGCGACATACCGCTTCTTGTCACCCGCACGATCGGCCCACGCGTAAGCGGTGTCAGTCTGGTCATGCCCACTGACCCTGAACACGCTGACCTCGCCGTCCCACATCGTCCGTCCTTCAAACTCTTCGACGACGGGAACGGTCTCTACATACTCCGATTCGACCCCGTGAAGTCTTCGAATCGCATCTCGCAGTTCGTCAAGGTAGTCCATTTTATCTCCCTAACCAGTCGCAGACCCAGGATAAAAGCACTTTCAGGACGAGTATTGCATTGAAAACCAGCATTGCGGCGGATAATACTTGTCTCCGAAATGTCTCTCAAGCGTCACCCCCGACTAAACCTTAAGAAACGGTCGGGTCCTAATTCGAAATTCGTTTACATCCCTGTTCCCGATGAGCGCCGCGTTAGCTGATGTTACGCACACAGGCAAAACACGGATTAGAAGAGATTACAGTCAGATTATGACACCACCTTAAGAAACACCGCGCTTTGCCCATTTCACTGCCGTTGCTATACTCCCGCTTTTCCAAACTGAGCCCAATTGTTCTAAGAGGAGTCGATCATCCTTGAGTGTTCTAGTCGATAAAACTACGCGCCTTGTCGTGCAGGGGATTACGGGGAAAGAGGGGACGTTTCATACAAAACAGATGGTTGAGTATGGGACGAACGTCGTTGGCGGCGTCACGCCCGGCAAAGGCGGCACGACGCACGAAGGTATTCCAGTCTTCAACACCGTCGCCGACGCCGTGAAAGAAGCCGGTGCGAACGCGACCGTGATTTACGTTCCGCCGTCATTCGCCGCCGACGCCGTGATGGAAGCGGCTGACGCCGGAATACCCGTGATCGTCTGTATCACCGAAGGTATTCCCACACTCGACATGGTGAAGGTGAAGGAATACCTCAGCGACAAACCGACGCGTCTCATCGGTCCAAACTGTCCGGGGATCATTTCTCCAGGCAAATGCAAGATCGGAATCATGCCCGGCCACATTCATCGTGAAGGACCAATCGGCGTCGTCTCGCGTTCCGGAACACTGACCTACGAAGCAGTCGGACAACTAACCGCTCTGGGCATGGGCCAGTCGTCGGCCATCGGCATCGGCGGCGATCCGATCGTCGGCACGACTCACGTCGATGCACTGCGACTGTTTCAAGCCGACGATGAGACGACGGGCATCGTGATGATCGGCGAGATCGGCGGCAGCGCGGAAGAAGAAGCCGCCGCTTTCGCGAAAGAACACGTGACGAAACCCATCGTCGCATTCATCGCCGGCCAAACGGCGCCCCCAGGACGACGCATGGGCCACGCCGGCGCTATCATCGCCGGCGGCAAAGGCACGGCAGCGGAAAAGATGAAGGCACTCAGCGACGCGGGTATTCACGTCGTCAAGTCGCCTGCTGATATCGGAAAAGCAATGAAGGAAGCACTCTAGGAGAGAGCTTTGTTCTTGGAGCTTTGTACTTTGTTCTGAGTCTGAACAAGTTAGAATCCAAGCACAAAGTACAAAAAACAAAGCACAAGAAAAAATGTCAAATTCAACCTTTGGAATAATCAAACCGGACGCTGTCGCAGCCAATCACAGCGGAGCGATCCTGCAAAAAATTCTCGACAACGGATTCAAGGTTCGTGGACTGAAACTTATTCACCTGACGAAACAGCAAGCGGAAGGTTTTTATGCCGTGCATCGCGAGCGGCCATTTTTCGCCGGTCTCGTGGAGTTTATGTCGAGCGGCCCGTGCGTCGTCATGGCGCTCGAAAAAGAAGGCGCCGTTAAAGCATGGCGCGATCTGATGGGCGCGACGGATCCCGCGAAAGCCGACGACGGTACGTTGCGAAAACAGTTTGGCGGCTCAGTCGGCGAAAACGCCGTTCACGGTTCGGATTCCGACGAGAACGCGGCGATCGAGATCGCGTATTTCTTCAGTCGCCTCGAACTCGTCTAACTTCTTTCGATGAAATACTGCCCCCAGTGCAACACACAGTACTCTGAAGCCTGGCTGACGTTCTGTACTAATGACGGCTCGCTTCTGCGCGAGGATCTGTCGCCGCCTGCGAATCCGGATTGGGATCCGCGCATTCGTGAAACGCAGTACGACGATCCGTCGGAAAACGCAACGCAGTGGCTGCCGCGCGATCCGGGCACGACTCCCGGCGGGTGGATGGCGCCCGATGAGCGACCGTTCACCGGTCCGCCGCAATCTCCAGCGCCGTCCGCGCCGTGGCAACCACCAGCGCCCCCGCCGTACCCGCGTTCGAACGCGAAAACGCAGAATCCCCTGGCCATCGCGTCGTTTGTTTGTGGCGCGATTGCCATGGTATTCGGCTGGTTTTGCGGGTTTCCCATTCTCGGACCGCTGGCGCTAATCTTTGGAATCGTGGCGCTTACGCAGATGCGCAAGTCGCCGCAAAGCACGGGCAAAGGGTTTGCGATTGCGGGAATCATCATGGGCTGCATCAACCTGGTGTTCTACGCTTTCTGGATTCTTTGGATGATTTTGAGCGTCGCGTTTGGGTGACGTCGTGCGGTAGTTTAGAATTTCGGACGAATGAAGCGTTGTCCAACTTGCAGCCGGGTATATTCCGATTCGAACCTCACTTTTTGTGTTGACGACGGAACGCCGCTCACAAACGTAGATCGGGAGACGGTGAATGCTTATGATCCGCCGGGGACTTACGTTCCGCCGGCGCCTCAGCAACGCAGAGCCTGGCCGTGGATAGTCGGTATTGGCGGCGCGTTTCTTCTCGGAATCGTTGCGTTGATGATCGTGGCCGCGGTCGTCATCCCGCGTACGGCGCGACAGCCGCCAGCGTTCGCGACGAGTGACGAGGCTGAAGAGACGGAACAAAACGTCAACACTCCACCGCCGACGGATGAAGCGCAGGTGCTGGCGCAGTTGAACGACATCGAAAACGAGTGGACGGTCGCGAACCTGAACGCCGACAAGAAGAAACTCCAGCGAATACTCGCTGACGACTACGTTGGCCCAGCAGGTCCGGGCCAGGGGTTACAGGGCAAGAAGGAATACATCGACACGATCGAGCGCGACACGGAGATCGAGAAGTGGGAATTCAAGGATCAAAAAGTCCATCTCGCGGGCGATCGCGCGACGTTGACCGGCAGGGTCAGCTTCGTGATTCGTGGTCAAGAACAGGAATTTGATTTCGTAGACAAGTTTGTTTGGCGGAACGGACGGTGGCAGGCTACCGGCTCCGAAGTCACGCGAAAGCAATGAGCTTTGTGCTTTGAGCTTTGTACTTGGTCTGCATGAAACTCGTAACTAAATTGACAATAACCGGTCTACAAAGCACAAAGTACTAAGCACGAAGAACAACAAAGATGTCAATAATCACTGACGTTATCGAATCGACGAAGGCAATCATTCAGGGAATGGGTGTGACGTTGTCCTATATTCCCAAGCAGAAGTGGACGGTCCAATATCCCGACGAACCCGTCACACTCCAACCGCGTTATCGCGGCCAGCACCTTTTGCACGTCGACGAGCTGGGCCGCGAGAAGTGCGTCGCGTGTTATCTGTGCGCGGCGGCGTGCCCGTCGGAATGCATCTACATCGTGGCCGCTGACGATCCTCGTCCAGCCGAACAACGCATCGGCGTTGATGAACGATATGCCTCCGTCTACAACATCGATTACGGCCGTTGTATTTTCTGCGGCTACTGCGTCGAGGCGTGTCCGAAGGATGCAATCACGCACGGCTACAACTTTGAGCTCTCAGTTTACAGTCGCGCAGATCTCCTCAAGACTAAAGACGATCTGCTGATCACCAAGCAGTTACAGTCAAAAAACTACCGCGTCGCTCTTTCTCACGAAGATGTCGATTCGGAGTACAAAGAGGTTTGATCCATAGATCAACGATTCGAGATTGAGCAATCGCGAGTTTCATTATCGATGGAAGTTTGATCTCAAATCGAGCCCCGAGCGGCTATGGCCGTTCATTGCCGACACTAACCGCTTCAATCGCGACACGGGCGTTCCCAAGATCGACATCGAGAACGAAGATAAGCGCCGTCCAAACGCGCGCCGCAAAGTGCGTCTCTCGATCTACGGAATGCCGATCGAGTGGGAAGAGCAGCCGTTTGAATGGGTCAAACCCGTGCGTTTCGGTATCGAACGCGTTTACAGCAAAGGGCCGATGTCGCGGCTGCGAGTGCGTGCGGAACTAAACGAGAAGCCCGGCGGCGGAACCGATCTAACTTACGAACTATGGGCCACTCCGCGTAACCTCGTCGGCTCGATCGCGATACCTTCGCAAATAAAGTTGATCGTTGAGCCTCGTTTTCGCACTGCGATCCGTGAGTACGACGAGTTGGCCCAGGTCGGCGCCGAAGCAATGACGCGCGATGCGGACACGTCGCTCTCGTCTTTCGATCTGGCGCGTTTGCAGTCGCTGCATCGAAAACTGATCGATTCGATCGCCGATGGCGATCTTGGGGAACAGAAGAGGTCGATCGCCGATCGACTCGCGAACTTCCTCGAACACGCCGACGACTTCGACGTCGCACGCATTCGCGCTTACAAACTCGCCGACGACTGGCACGAACCGCGACGTCTCGTTCTCGAGGTATGTTTGCGCGCCACGCGCATCGGCTTGCTCGACTTTCAGTGGGACCTGCTTTGCCCGCTGTGCCGTGGTCCACAACAGTCGCCGGCTTCGTTGAAAGACGTAAACACGCATGTGCATTGCGCCGGTTGCCAGATCGATTTCACTGTCGACTTCGATCGCTATGTCGAACTGACGTTTCGACCGAATCCCGCCGTGCGACGCGTCCAGGTGCAGTCGTTCTGCGTGGGCAGCCCGCAGTTGACGCCGCATGTTGTGGCGCAACAACTGCTGCCCGCCGGCGACAAACGCGAACTGATTTTGCCGCTCGAACCGGGCCGATACCGGATGCGGACGCTTACGTTGCCGGGTTCGCGCGAGATCGTTGTCGTGTCTGAAAACGGCGAGAAGTCCGTGGAAGTGTCGGTTTCGGATCGAGGTTGGAATCATCAACCGCTTGAAGTCGCCGAAAACTTTTCACTGACACTCGAAAACGAGACGAACGCGGAACAGCTTGTGATGTTGGAACGAATGGCGTGGACCGACCAGGCGACAACCGCTGCCGAAGTAACGGCATTGCAGATGTTTCGCGATCTGTTTTCCAGCGAAGCGCTGCGTCCCGGCGAACAGATCTCGGTCGGCACTTTGACGGTGCTGTTCACGGATCTGCGCGACTCGACGCGTCTCTATCGCGAGATTGGCGACGCGACCGCGTTCGGACGCGTGATGAACCATTTCGACGTGCTGCGAAAAGAGATCACCGAGCGTGACGGCGCAGTCGTCAAAACGATCGGCGACGCTGTGATGGCAGTATTTCGTAGTGCCGCCGACGGAGTCAGCGCGATGCTCGAAGCACAGCGCCGCCTCGCTGAGCCGCCCGATGGAACGATGCCGCTCAAGTTGAAAGCCGGCCTGCACACTGGACCATGCATTGCCGTTACGCTTAACGATCGGCTCGACTATTTTGGTTCGACAGTCAACCTGGCCGCGCGTCTTGAAGGACTCTCGACCGGCGCGGACGTGATAATCTCGCAGACTGTTTACGAAGACAAAAAAGTTCGCGAGTTACTCGAGTCGCGAGGTCTTTCGGCGGTCGAGTTTGACATGGCGTTGAAAGGTTTTGAAGACGAACGATTTGAACTCTGGAGAGTTAGTTCAGAACACGGATGACACCGATTCTAGCGGCGCAGGAAGTTTCCAAAATATATCAAATGGGCAGCAACAGCGTGGCTGCTCTCGACAACGTTTCGATCGACATCGGCGAGGGCGAGTTTGTCGCGATTCAGGGAACGTCGGGATCGGGCAAGTCGACGTTGCTGAACATGCTCGGCGGTCTGGACCATCCGAGTAAGGGCGAAGTGTTCTTTGCGTCCAAGCCGCTCGGTCCGTTCAGCAAGAGAGAAATGGCGCGTTACCGGCGTTTCTCCGTCGGCATGATTTTTCAAAACTTCAACCTGATTCCCACTATGACGGCCCGCGAGAACGTCGCGCTTGCGCTGGCCTTCGGCGGATTGCGTGGACAACAGCGACGCACGCGATCGAGTGAGTTGCTGGCGCGCGTCGGCCTCGGCGATCGACTGACGCACAAACCCTCTGAATTGTCAGGCGGCGAACAACAACGCGTCGCGATCGCGCGTGCGCTCGCGAACAATCCGAAAGTGTTGCTGGCCGACGAGCCGACCGGAAACCTCGACTCGATTCGCGCGCATGAGCTGCTCGGTTTGTTACGCGAGATGGTGAATCAGGACGCGCTGACGATCCTGATGGTTACCCACGATCAGGAACTCGCGCGAAGTTTTGCGGACCGCATCGTTTTCATGAAGGATGGAAAGATCGTTTAAGAAATTCGAATTTCGAACTTCGAAATTCGCTTTTGGAGGAGCCAATGCCCAACCCCGATAGTCAAATGACGCTCGAGGCGCTGCGATCGGTGCCGCTCTTTGCTTCGCTCGACGACGAGGCCGCCACCGAGTTGCGCAACCTGCTTTCCGAGAAAGTGGTGCCGCAGAACACGCGTCTCTTCAATCAGGGTGACCAGGGCGACGCGATGTATCTGATCGAGAGCGGCAGGGTGCGGATCAGTATTCGCGCCGAAGACAAACAGGAGTTGACACTCGCCGAGTTGGCCCAGGGAGACTTCTTCGGCGAGATGGCGATCATCGACGGGCGTCAGCGTTCAGCCGACGCGCGTGTGCTCGACGACGCGCGGCTGGCGATTCTCTCACGCGCCGACTTCCTGCGCTTCGTCCGAACCAAACCCGACGTCGCGCTCGAAATGCTCGCCGCGCTGACGGATCGATTAAGGCGAACTGACGAACTGTTGCGCTCGCGTGTGTCGCGCAACGCTAACGAAGAAGAAAAAGCGCGACTGACACTCTCCGATCGCGCCGCCGACATGATCGCGGAATTTGGTGGAAGCTGGAAGTTCATCGGGTTCTCGTTTGCGGTGATTGTCGTCTGGATCATTTTAAATTCATTCGTTCTCGTGAGCGGCTTCGATCCCAAACCGTATCAGATGCTGAATCTCGGGCTCGCCATCATCGCCGGAATGCAGGCGCCGATCATCATGATGTCGCAGAATCGACAGGGCGAAAAAGATCGACTCCGCGCGGATCTCGATTACCAGGTCAACCTGAAAAACGAGCTCTCGCTGGCCGAAGTGCTGCGCCGTATCGATGTGCTCGAAAGCGAACGACTGCCGAAACTCATCAGCGATCTAAAACTCACGGACAAATAGATGATCAAAGCCATCTTCTTCGACTTCAACGGCGTCATCATCGACGACGAAACGATCCAAATGAAGGCTTATCAGGAAGTCCTGCGCGGCCACGGCATCGAGCTTACCGAGGAGTGGTACTTCGACGCGCTCGGAATGGACGATCGCACGTTCGTGCGCGCCATGTTCGACCGCGCGCAGAAGCCTTTGAGTGACGACGTGTGGTCGTCAGTGCTGGAAGAAAAGACCAGCCATCATCGAGCAGTGATCGAGGACCAACTGCCGATCTTTCCAGGCGTGATCACGTTTCTCAAAGCGGCGTCGCGTCACTTTTCACTCGGCCTCGTGAGTATGGCGAACAAGACGGAAGTCGGCTACGTGTTTCAACGCGCGCGACTCACGCCGTTTTTTTCCGTGATCGTTACGGCGGACGACGCCTCAGCGTGCAAACCCGACCCGGCTTGTTACGTCGCCGGTTTCGAGAAGCTGAACGCGAAGCGCCAACACGAGCGACTGCTTCCGCTCTTGCCGGCTGAATGTCTGGCGATCGAAGACTCGCCGCCGGGAATTCAGTCGGCGCGCGCTGCCGGTATGCGAACACTCGGAGTCACGAACACGGTTTCTGAAGCAGCGTTACGCGCGGCGGGCGCCGACGTCGTCACCGCGAGTCTGGCGGACTGGACGGTCGACGCAGTGAGACTGGTTTATGTTTGAGCTTAGTACTTAGTGCTTTGTACTTTGTTCACTATCTACGAAAAGCACAAAGTACAAAGCACAAAGTACAAAGCACAAAGTACTAAGCACAAAGTACAAAGCACAAAGTACTAAACACCAATGAGCTTCTGGGACATCCTTCATCTCGCGTTACGCAATCTCCGCCAGGCAAAACTGCGCGCGACGTTGACGACCATGGGCGTCGTCGTCGGCGTGGCGGTGATCGTCACGATGGTTTCGTTTGGGCTCGGATTGCAGAGCAACATGCTCGAGCGTTTCAAAGCACTCGATCTGTTCAACGAGGTCCAGGTCTTTGGTCGCGGACTCAGTAGTCTTGTCGGACGTGGTCCACGCGATGAAGGCGATCGCAGTAACCGGCGAAACGATCGAACCGCGACGCGTATTCTCGACGACGCGGGCATCAAGGAGATCGCGGCGATTCCCGGCGTGATGTATGTCGAGCCAAGTGTCGCCTTTGGCGCTTTCGTTCGCACGAACGAGAAAGTGCTGACGCAAACGGTCGGTGGCACTAACGTTCCAAACGCCTCGTCACGTTTTCAACATTTCGCCGCGGGCCGGATGATCTCGTCGCCAAACGCGGACGAAGCTGTTGTTTCCGAAAGATTCATTCGCGACTTTGGGTATGGCGCTCCGGCCGACGCGGTCGGTAAGACGCTCGAACTGCTCGCGCCGCCGGACGACAAAGAGGAGGAAGAAGAAGAGACGCCGAACTTCTTCGGCATACCTTTGGACGATCCGGGTTTGGACGAGTCGAGTGCTGTCGAGGTCCGCCGGTTTACGATCGTCGGTGTCCTCGGTGAGTTGAAAGAAGGCGCCGGGCAAGGTGGACTGCGTGGAATGATGCCGGGCGCGCGAGTTTATGTGCCGTTGGAAGTCGCGCACAAGTGGGCGCTGACGCATCGTGGTCCAATGAGTCAGGTGGCGCTGGCGTTGGCGCGCCAACAGGGAAATCTCGCGGAAGGGCAGAACGAAGGCTACGACGCCGCGGTCGTGCGCGTGACGGATCCGAAGCACTTGACGGAAGTACGTTCGAAGATCACTGAGCTTGGATTTGGAAGTTTCTCGATCGTCGACGAACTCGATCAGATTCGGCTCGTGTTTCTGATTATCGATTCCGTGCTCGGGCTGCTCGGTGGAATATCGTTGCTCGTTGCTTCGTTTGGAATCGCGAACACGATGATCATGTCGATACTCGAACGGACGCGCGAGATCGGAATCATGAAGGCAATCGGCGCCGAGGATCGCGAGATCAAGTTGATCTTTTTCGTTGAAGCGGCGGTGATTGGGTTCGTGGGCGGTGTGTTTGGCGTGTTGCTGGCGTGGGGAATTGACGGCCTCGCGAATCGACTCGCGTATCGCTTCGTTCTCAAGCCACAGGGCGCATCGTTCGTCGACTTCTTCTCAATCCCGCCCTATCTGTGGATCGGCGCAATTCTCTTTGCGCTGTTGATCTCGGTCGCGGCGGCCCTGTATCCCGCCTCGCGCGCCGCCCGCATCGACCCCGTGCGCGCGCTCCGCCACGATTAGCCAGCGAGTGCGGTGCCGCAGCGGTTGCAGAAGCGGGCGGAGATGTCTTTCTGCGGAGTGCCGCACGCGGGACATGTGCGGCCGATTTTCAGGTTCGCGCCGCACGAGGAGCAGAAGTCTGATCCGGCGACGTTCGCTGCGCCGCAGGTGCCGCAACGGCCCGGTAAAGGTGGCACGTAACCGCCAGCTTTGCGCGCGATGTGATCTTCGATTATCTTCCACGCGTCTTCCGTAAGTCTGTATTGCCAGTAAGCACCGAGGGCGGCAAGCGCGAGTAACGGCGCGAAGACGATGGCGCCAACCGCAGCCACCGCGGCCTTGTCGAACCACTTCTGCATTCCGATCTCCACGCGTGTACCGCCCGGCTCCGGCGTGATCTTGATCGTCAATGCTGAAGAGAGCCCGGTCAGGTCGCGCAACGTGTTCGACTTGCGTGCCTGCACGATGCTGGTGGTAGAAACCTGGAATGTTTGGACTTCATATTCGCTGTCAAACAGGCTCCGCAGTTCCCCCGCTAACTGAGGAACGTCGGCTTCTACGTTCGGGTAATATCGACTATCCATTAAGCGCATCCTTTCGCATCTGTCTCGGCATTTGTAAACGATACTAATATGAAACTTGTTCTAACTCTATCGCTCGCTCTGTGTCTATCGGCCGTTTTCCTGCTCGCGACACCGCTGGCCCTCGCGCAAACCACTATCGACGGCTTCAACGATCAACGCGCCGTCGCTCAACGACGTTGGGAAGAACGCTTTCGCGCTGTGCCCACGCCGAACTCCGCGCGCGAGCACCTGCGCATACTGACGCGCGAGCCACACATCGCCGGCACTAAAGCAGACTACGACACGGCGATCTACGTGCGCGATCAACTGCGGAGTTATGGAATTCCGGCAGAGTTGAAGGAGTACGACGTTTGGCTCAACTATCCAAACGCGCCCAGCATCGTCGAGTTAGTAACAGCGCGCCGCCAGCGACTCAACATCAACGAACCCGTCGTTCCCGGCGATCCGACGTCGTCACATCCGAACATCACTCCGCTCTTCAACGGCTACAGCGCGAGCGGCGACGTGACCGCGCCGGTGGTCTATGCCAACTACGGTCTGCCAAACGACTACGACGATCTGAAAAAAGCGGGCGTGGATGTTAAAGGCAAGATCGTGATCGTGCGTTACGGCAACTCGTTTCGCGGCGTGAAGGCGAAGGTGGCGGAAGATCAAGGCGCGATCGGTTGCATCATCTATTCCGATCCGGCTGACGACGGTTACATGCAGGGCGACATTTATCCGAAAGGTCCATGGCGACCCGGCGCGTCCGGCCAGCGTGGTTCGGTGCAATATCTTTTCGATTATCCCGGCGATCCGTTGACCCCCGGACGGCCGTCGATTCCCGGTGTCGAACGTTTGAAACCGGAAGAAGCAACTGATCTCACGCGTATCCCCGTGCAGCCGATCTCTTACGACGCGGCGAAAGCCATTCTCTCGTTGTTGAAAGGACCAGTTCGTCCACGTGGTTTTCAAGGTGGTTTGCCGTTCGCTTATCACCTCGGCGGGACCAGCGACGTGAAGCTCCGTTTGAAGACGGACATGGACTACAAGATCCGAAAGATCTGGAACGTCGTCGGGCGGATCGAGGGAAACGATGAGAAGGATCGCTGGATCATTCTCGGCAACCACCGCGATGCGTGGGTGTTTGGTGCCGTCGATCCGAACAGCGGAACGTCGGCGATGTTGGAAGTCGGACGCGGATTGGGCCAGTTGTTGAAGGACGGTTGGAAACCGCGTCGCACGATTATCTTTTGCAGTTGGGACGCGGAGGAGTACGGGCTGATCGGTTCGACTGAGTGGGCGGAAGAGTTGGCGACTGAGTTGAAGGAGAAAGCAGTCGCGTATCTGAATCTCGACGTTGCTGTTTCTGGTCCACATTTTGGCGCGTCGTCAGTGCCGTCGTTGTGGAAACTGATGCGTGCCGCGACGCGAGACGTGAAGGATCCGAAGACGGGAAAGAGTGTTTATCAACAATGGCAGGATCGCTCGCGCGAAGGCCGGTCTGAAGCCGATCAGAGCACGAGTGAAGCGCGTATCGGCGCGCTCGGATCCGGTTCAGACTATACGCCGTTTCTGCAACACCTCGGCATCCCATCGACCGACATGGGATTCGGCGGCGATTACGGCGTCTATCATTCGTCTTACGACTCGTTCAACTGGATGGACAAGTTTGGCGATCCGGGTTTTGTCTATCACGTTGCGGCAGCGCAACTGTGGGGCACGCTCACGATGCGACTCGCGGATGCGGATGGTTTGTCGTTTGACTATTCAGACTATGCGAGCCAGGTGCGTGATTATTTCGCGGAGGCTGTGCGCATCGCGGGACGCCGAAACCTCGCGACCTCGTTTGATCAGAGATCGATGAATGTTGCGGTTGACGGTTTCGGAATAGAAGCGGAGCGGGTGAACAAGGCGAGGCTCGAGGCGATCCGTAATTCCGATCGCGAGCAGTTGCGGCGAATCAACGATGCGTTGATCCAGACGGAGCGACAGTTAATCGATCCGCAGGGACTGCGTGGCCGCGCGTGGTACAAGCATCAGATCTACGCGCCCGGTTTTTACACCGGCTACGCCGCGCAACCGCTGACCGACTTCCGCCAGGCGCTCGATGATCGTAACGGTGCGGTTGCGAAAGAGTCGTTGGAAAAAATCGTGCAGGCACTCAGGCGCGCGACTGTTACATTGAAACAGGCGCGGGATTAGCCACAAAGAGGCACAAAAAGCACAAGAGGCACAAGAGGTCAAGAACAGGAAGACAGCATTTTTGCTCTTTAAATCCTTTTGTGCCTCTTGTGTCTCTTGTGCCTCTTTGTGGTTAGTTCTTCTTCGCCTTCTTATCGACTTCGGGCGGAAGTTTGGTGGCGGCGGCGAGGATCGCCTGGGCGTCCTCGTTCAGCAATTCGAGGCTGGCGACGTCCGCTTCGCTCTTCGCCTGGTCGCGCAACGGCTTGATCTGCTCCATCGTGGTCGTCACTGATTGGGCCAACTTTCGCAACGCCTTCGGAATCAGCGGATTGCGCTCGTCGCGCGTACTCACGTCGTCGATGTTCGTGATCGCCTCGTCGTAAATCCTTGCGATGTCGCCGACGAGCTCGAAACGCGTTCCGGTCGGCAGTTCGCCCCATCGTTCCGCATCCTTCTTCAACTGCTTCGCATTACTCGCGGCGGTCCCGTTGATAACCATCAAGCGGCGCTCAGCAGCTTTTACAAAGACCTCGATGCGCTTGTCGAGGATCTGGGCTTCCTTAACGAGATCGACTTCCTGTGGCGTGAGATGATCTCGTTTCTGAACGGGAGACGCTTGCAATTGAAAGATCAGAGATAGCAGTAACGAAAGGCAGATGACGATTCGTCTTTTCATGGGGCTGCTCACTTTTGCGGAGTTGGGCTTGGGCTTGGGGATGGCTTTTCGTTGGGCTTGTCACCGCCTGATTTCTCGCGAACGACAGTGTGTCCGTAGAATGAGTTGAGCGCTTCAGTGCGTCCCTCGCGCGCAAACTCTTCGACTTTCTTGATCCAAACTGCGTATTCGAGCGGCGTTGTGCGTCGCATCGTCGTCAAACGTGGACCATGCGCGCGCAGCGCGAGCTCGAGACGCTTGTAATGATCGCGTGTCTTGTTGCTGTCGCGCTTCATCGCCGCCAGAAACTCGAGCGCGTCTTCGATGAGCGCGTGGTAACTGCCTACTTCCGTGGCCGCAGAGTCGAAATTTCCCTGCGTGGTTAGTTCTTCGGCGCGCGTCAGGTGAGCGACTGCGAGATCGATCGTCAGCTTGAGTCGTCCCTTCGAGTCTCCCGCTCGATCGATCTGCGCACGTTCCTCTTTTGAGATCACCTTGATCGGCGGCGGCGCGGTCAGTGGTGTCGGCGATGGCTGCGCGTCTTGCGCATTGGCGGGAGCGCAAACAAAGCCGAGCGCCAGCAACATGAAGAGCCAACGAATCGGCAATCGGCAATTGGCAATCGGCAACTTCGTCACGGTTTCTTCTTTGCGCCTTCGCCCAGTTGAATCTGACGCCGCAGAGACGGCAGCCTCAGGTTCACTTTATCGATCTCGAGCTGATTGGTTTTTACATCAGCCGTAGCCAGGAACTTTTCGTACGAGGCGAGTGCTTCCGGATATTCTCCAAGATAATCGTGCGACGTGGCAATGAAATAATGAGCCACGGCGATCTCCGGTTTCGCCGTCACGATCCACTGATACTCGGGAATCGCCTCGTTGTAGCGCTTACCTTCATACAGCGCGGTTGCGAGGTTCGCGCGCGCCGCATAATTGTCCGGCTGGAGTCGCACTACTTGTCGCAGGATCTGCGCTGCGTCGCCAAAGCGTCGCGCCTGGACCAACGCGGCGGCGTAACCGATCGCGTACTCGGCGGCGTCCGGTTGTAACTCCGACGCGCGGCGATAATACTGAAGCGATTTCGCGGGATCTTCTGTACGGTACGAAGCACCGAGACGACCGAACAGCATCGCGTTGTTCGGGTTCTTTTCGATTAACTTCTCAAGTGCTCTGCGAGCGAGTACGGTATCGTCGCTGTTGGCTGCCTCGATCTCACCCGGCGTTCCGACAACGCCGTCCGCCGCGCCGGCGGCCTGTTGGACTTCGATGCCACCGGCTTTCGCGACCTGCATCGCTTCTTCGTTGCGTCCTGCTTGTTGCAACACGTAAGCGAGCCGCGCGAGGATCGATTTCTCCCCGGGCTTTGCTTTCTCAGCCGCACGCAGATCCGTGATCGCGGCGTCGAAGTTTTTCTCGTCAGTTAAAACATCGGCACGTTCCATCAACGCAGCGACGTTCGCCGGCTCGTCGGTCAGGACTCGATCCAAGGTCGCCTTCGCTGCGACTTTGTCTCCATTCGCACGTTCGGCGTTCGCGCGAATGATCCACGCGGACGCGGGCGCTTCAGGAATCGCCGTGGCGCGCAGCGCGAGATTCAGAGCGTCTTTCGCATCGCCGGCGCGAAGACGTATCTCCGCGAGCAGCCGCAATGCGATGGCGTCCTGTGCGTCGATCTTCAAAGCGTTGCGAAACGATTGTTCAGCATCTGCGTCGCGCCTGCTTCGCATAAACAACGCGCCGAGTGCCGAGTGTGGCAACGACCAATTCTTCTTTTGCGAGATCGCGAGGCGAAACGCCGCTTCGGCTTCGGCGAACCGATCCAATGATGCTAGCGCGTTGCCGCGTTGAAACTCGGCTTCCGGAAAATCAGGTTTGACTTTCAGCGCCTGTTCGTAAAACCCGATCGCCTTTAAGAGATCGCCACGCGCGTGCGCGCTTTGTCCGCGTTCGAACAGACGGATCGGATCGGCGGCGCTGTCGCCGAAGGGATCGTCCTGTGCCGCCAGCCGCACACTCGAACCTGCGAAGAGCAGGCCGAAGCACGTTGCGAACAGCAAAACTCTCTTCAGAAATGAGGCCTTCAGTACATACATTGAAGAACGATCCGGGGAGGCCCCGATGTTAGCACATCCGTTGTGTTTACGCCGCAGATCGCCCAATAAGATGTAATGGGATGCTGGTTGCTTTGCCCGGATGCATGAGCTACCATGCCCGTTACCGAATACATGAGTGTAATTGCCAAGGAAGAACGACTGCGTGACTTGTTTCGTACGCTTGGGTCAGTGATCGTCGCATACTCAGGCGGTGTCGACAGCAGCTATGTTGCTTACGTCGCGAACGCCGAGCTCGGACCACGCGCAGTTTGCATCACCGGGCAGTCAGCAAGTTTACCTGCCTACCAGCGTGACGAGATCGATCGCGTCGTCGAGAAGTTTGGTTTTCATCACGAGATTATTCAGACGGACGAGTTGCAGAACCCGGGCTACAGCGCGAACGACGGCAACCGTTGTTACTTTTGTAAGGACGAGTTGTACGGGAAACTCGAATCGCTCGCGCGTGCTCGTGGGATCGACCACATCGTCGATGGTTCGACGGTTGACGATCTCGACGATTATCGTCCTGGCCGCCAGGCGGCAAAGCAGCACGCCGTGCGCAGTCCGTTGATCGAAGTCGGACTGAACAAGAACGAGGTGCGCGAGTTGAGCCGCCAGGCGACGTTGCCTACGTGGGACAAGCCGGCAAGCCCTTGTTTGTCATCGCGCATTGCGTACGGAACGACGGTGACGATCGAGCGATTGACGAAAGTGGATCGTGGGGAAGAGATCCTGAGGGAGTTTGGTTTTCGAGAGTTTCGTGTGCGTCATCACGACACGCTTGTGCGTCTCGAGATTGCCGCCGCGGAGATGGACCGCGTGTTACAGAAAGATGTCATCGACCAACTGGCCGCGAGATTTCGAGAGTTGGGTTTCAAATATGTCACTCTCGACTTGCACGGATTTCGCAGCGGCTCGATGAACGAAGCTTTGCCGATCAATATCAATCGCCCTTAACCAACCCATAAAGAAGCGCGCTGGTTGAAACAGTTTCGCGAAATCGAGAGGGCCCTATGGTTAGCATGTACAGCACTGTATACGTAGACGATATTAAAGAGATAAAAGAAGAGAACCCCTTTGAGTCGATGATGTCGCGCTTTGACCGCGCGGCCCAACTGTTGGACCTCGATCCTGATCTTTACGCTGTGTTGCGAGTTCCCAACCGGGAGCTGAAGGTCTACATCCCGACGCGCATGGACTCAGGCCGCATCCAGGTCTTCGAAGGTTACCGCGTGCAACACAACTTCGCGCGTGGTCCAGCAAAGGGCGGCATACGCTACGCGCCTGACGTCAGTCTTGACGAAGTCCGTGCTCTCGCGGCGTGGATGACGTGGAAGTGCGCGGTCGTGAACGTTCCGTTCGGCGGCGCGAAAGGCGGCATCATCTGCGATCCGCAACAGATGTCGACCGGCGAGCTCGAACGCATGACGCGGCGCTACGCAGCGGAGCTCCTCGATTTCATCGGACCGGAAAAAGACGTGCCGGCACCCGACATGAACACGAACGAGCAGACGATGGCGTGGATCATGGACACCTACTCGATGCACGCCCGCCACACGGTCAACGCGGTTGTCACCGGCAAGCCGATCGACCTCGGCGGCTCGGCGGGACGGCGCGAGGCGACCGGCCGCGGCATACTGTTTGTTGTCAACGAAGCCATCAAGCGTTTCAAGATGACGCCCGGCGAGACGCGAGTAGTCGTGCAGGGCTCGGGAAATGTAGGCGGAATCGGCGCGCGGCTCATGCATGAGGCCGGTTACAAGGTTGTAGCGATATCGGACATTTACGGAGGAATTTACAACGCAAAGGGTATCAATATCCCGGAGGCGTTAGATTACTTACGGACCACGCGGTCCTTCGAGGGCTACCAGGGCGTGGAGTTTGTGAACAATCAGGAACTGCTGGAGCTCGAGTGCGACGTGCTGGTCCCTGCTGCAACTGAGAACCAGATCACGTCGCAGAATGCCGATCGTTTGAAGTGCAAAGTTTTGGCTGAAGGGGCGAATGGGCCCACGACGGCTGGTGCGGACGAGATACTTCACGAGAAGGGAATCTTCGTCGTCCCGGACATTCTGGCGAATGCGGGCGGCGTGACGGTCTCGTATTTTGAGTGGGTCCAGGACAGGATGGGGTATTTCTGGCGTGAGGATGTCGTGAACGAAAGACTGCAGGACAAGATGGTCGCGAGCTTCAACGATCTGTGTCGATTTGCCGACGCGCACTCGGTCGATACCAGGACCGCGGCGTACATGTTAGCGATAGACCGCGTGGCCTACGACACACGCATGAGAGGCATTTATGCGTGACCGAAAAAACATAAACATATAGGCGCTAAGTCATGAAAAAGGCTTGATTTCCATTTTAAGGTAGAGTATGGTCTGGCTGATTTAGGACTCGGACCAGCATCACGATTTCTATAGTTTTAGCCACGGTTTGAGAGACGAAATCATTGACAAGGTGTAGTTCATTTCCTAAAAGAAATGAACATAGCAGGAACAACTCGGGCAAAGCGAATTAGCTGAAGGTGGAGTACGGCGAGAAAGGTCGAAGTACTCTGTTTGCGTCGCATCCGAGCGTCGCCGCAGGATGAAGTTGGTCCATGCGGTTTATCGATTGACAGAGTGTAGTTGGGGCCACCGCGGGGAACAATGGTGCGTTTAGTGCTTTGTTCGTACGGCGGCGCTATTACATCGAATTTTTTATTACTCATTTCGCAGGAGGAATGCGATGAGACTCGCAAGCAGGGCGCTTATAGCTGCGCTCGTTTCGTTGGTGCTGTGTGCCGCAGTATCAGCACAGACTAGAAGGTCGGAGTCAGATCCGCGCAATCAGTCTCCAGCAGTTGGCACCGGTGGCCCAGAGGGTGGTCCAACCGGGCTTTTTACTATTTACGATGGTTCGACTCTGCGTCGTGGTGAGTTCACGTTCAGCATCGCGTACAGTAATTACGATCGTGATCCAGGAAACGCAGACTTTGTGGACGTGCCGCTGAGCTTCAACGTGGGCGTCAACGATCACTTGGAATTGTTCTTCAGAACGAACGGCTACCGCGGAGTCAAGGTAAACAATCCGCAAAACCTGTCCGGCTTCTATCTGCCTAACTCGCAGCTCTTCTGCGGTACTACCCTGTGCAGCGGACCGGCAGTTGTGCTATCGCCGTCTGGACCACTTGTAGGAACGTTGGTCAATACCGCTGTATTTCGTCCGACGAATAATCAGCCATTCGTACAGTTTCCATTCACCGGCGGTTCGGCAGGCACGTTCGGATTGACTCCGGGACAGATTGGCCAGCAGTTCGGCTTCCCGGGATTCAATGCGCAGCTTGGACCAGCAGTGGTCCAGCCGAATAGCGGTACCTTCGGTACTGCCGACAACTTCCCCGGCATTGGTTCGCCGGTGGGAAGCATCCTGCCCGGCGTCGTGCTCGCCACCACGGTTCTTCCGGCAACCGCTCTGACGTTGCCGATTCGCATACCGTTGACGTTCACAGTGGCGCCGACTTACCTGGCGGATGCGCCGTTCATCAATCGCCTCTATGGCGAGAGCAGCTTCAACAACTTCGTGGCGGGCGCGAAGGTCCGCTTTACTGGACCAAACAACCCGCTCGGTGTTGCAGTCGTCGGCTTCTATCGCTGGTATCCGGACAAGGCCGATGATTTCTCAGGCTTCAACCAGATGCAGCGCGGTGCTGGTCCAGGTGGAGACATCGGCGACTTCGGCGTCGTCGGTATCGTTGACGGCCGTCTCGGTAAGCACGTCAACCTGTCGGCTAACGTCGGCTACATCCTGAATAGCAATCCGAAGGGCCCGGGTGATTTTGTTTTATTGGACCGTCCGGATGAGTTGATCGCGGGCGTCGGTTTTGACTTCCCGGTTAACGAGCACTTCCAGCCAATTTTCGAAGTTCGCTCAACGCAGTATGTTGCCGGCCGCACGCCCAACGCATTCAATAACAACCCAGTCGAAGGACTCGCCGGCGTGAAGATTTATCCGCGCCGCTGGTTCGGTTTTGGTTTCGCCTGGCGGCGTCACCTGAACCCGCAGGATCAGGATCACTTCGATCCCGCGGACTTCAACATTCCGATTCAACAGATCACTAACGTGAACGTCGTCGGAAGAGGTCTCGTGGTCGTTCCTGGTACTTCGCGATCAGTCACTTCGCAGGGCTTCCCGACCGGGTTCATATTCTCGGAAGAAGAGAATGGCTTCATCGCTCAGTTCTGGATCGGACGGCGTAACTCCCGTGCGGTGCCGATTATCAACCAGCCGCCAAGCGTGACCGTCTCCGGGTCCATGAGTTCAATCCTTCGTCCTTGCCCGCCTCCGACCACCTCGGCGACTTGTACGCCGACCGGAAGCGAGGTTCAGTTAACCGCGAATGCGACCGATCCGGATAACGACCAGTTGCTCTATACCTGGTCCGTCACCGGCGGCCGTCTGAGCGGCGAAGGCCGAGCGGTAACCTGGGATCTCACCGGTGTTGCGAATGGAACTTACACCGCAACCGTTGAGGTTAATGACGGAAATCAACACACCGCCAGTGGTTCAGCTACCGTGACCGTTGCTGATTGTACGGACTGCGTGGCGCCAAGACCGCCATGTCCGACCGTTTCAGTGAGCTGTCCGGATGCAGTTGATATCAACCAGCCAATCACGTTCACCGCGTCCGTAAGTGGTGGACCGGAAGGCTTCACGCCGACCTACAACTGGTCAGTATCCGCTGGAACCATCACGAGCGGCCAGGGAACGTCGACTATCACGGTTGACACCGCAAACCTCGGTGGACAGACCGTTACAGCGACTGTCAGCCTGGGTGGCGCAGATCCTTCGTGCTCGAACACCGCTTCTTGCACGACCTCGGTCAGACCGGCCAAACCGGTTCCGACCAGATTTGACGAGTACGGCAACATCCGCTTCAACGATGAGAAGGCCAGACTCGACAACTACGCTATCCAACTGCAGAACGAACCCGGTTCGACCGCTACGATCATTGCCTACGGAACTTGCGCCGGTGAAGGCCAAACCCGCGGCGATCGTGCCAAGGACTACCTCGTCAATACACGCGGAATCGAAGCTGGACGTATCACCGTCGTCGACGGCGGATGTCGTGCAGACCTGACGGTTCAGTTGTGGGTCGTGCCGCAAGGCGCCGACGCACCGACCGTCGATACTTCGAATACCATCTCGCCGTGTCCGGAGTGCAGAACTCGCAGGCCTCCGCGCCGACGTGGCCGTGGTGACGAATAACAACTAGCGTTGGCGCTGCCAAACGCTCAACAAACAACGGGCGACGCTGCTTTCTGGCGTCGCCCGTTTCATTTTATTTAAGGCCACAAAATTGCAGTCAACTGCCCTACATTGGCCCGGCATCCTATAAGCTTCGATAGTCGCGCGTGTCGCGCCCGCATTTTACAGCGGCATCGGCTTTCCCCAGCTTTTAGGACACAAAGCTTGAAAACTGTACTAAACTAGTCGCCAAGGTGAGCGACGTGCTCCGGATGTTTTAACCCGTGGATGAAATAACGATGAGAATATTTGCTACGCGTCTCCCCCTCGTTCTCGTTACGCTTCTATCTCTTAGTCTGTTTAGCATCGCTCCAACCGCGTCCGTGACGCTTGCGGCAGGCGGTGGCGCGGATCCCGCACTCTATTCAAATGATTGGCGTACCACCGGCCCGCCGGGAGGTGACGTTCGCGCACTTGTTGTAGATCCTTCAAATCCCGATCGGTTTTACTTCGGCACGCTCGACGGACAGATTTATACATCCGCTGACGCGGGCAAACAGTGGCAACTGCTCCATAATCTCGGCAAGCCTCGACTGTTCGTAGATCACATCATCGTCGATCCGCGCAATCCGAAGGTTTTGTATGTAGGAGCACACCGTCACGACTTGCCTGGCGGATTTTTCAAGTCGACTGACGGCGGCCAGACGTGGCGCGAGAGCGCGCAGCTCAAAAACGAAGCGATTCACTCGCTCGCTCAGTCGGAGTCGGATCCGGATACATTGATCGCCGGCACGTTCAATACGATCTTCCGTTCCGACAACGGCGGTGAAACGTGGAAACAGTTGCCAACCAAGGGCATCGAGGGATTACATCACGTCGAATCTCTGGCAATCGATCCGCGTACCGCCAACACGATCTACGCCGGCACCTGGTACTTGCCATACAAGTCTGTTGACGGTGGTCAAACCTGGAAAAGCATTCGCGAAGGAATGATCGACGATTCAGACGTCTTCGCGATCGATATCGATCCGCGCGATCCGAATCACGTTTTCATGTCGGCGTGCAGCGGTATCTACGAAAGCAAGAACGCCGGTGAGAACTGGCGCAAGGTGCAGGGCATCCCATCGCAGTCGCGCCGCACGCGCGCGATCCTGCAACATCCGTCAGTCCCGGGAACGATTCTGGCCGGCACGACGGAAGGCTTCTGGTTGTCCGACAAAGGCGGCGACCCTGACTCGTGGATGGTGACGACGTCGCGTCAACTCGAGATCAACTCGATCGCGGTCCATCCGTCTCGTCCCGAAGTCATCTATATCGGCACCAACAACTACGGCATCATGGTTTCAAGCGATGCCGGCAAATCGTTTGTGCCGACCAACGGAGGTTTCAGCGGCCGCTTCGCAAACGCGATTCTCGCCGACCGGGAAACTCCGCATCGCATCTACGCGTCGACCATCAACACAGCCACTGGCGGTGGCTTCTTCTTCGTCAGTAACGACAACGGTGAAACGTGGCGTCCGTCGATGCGCAGTATGCCCGCGCGCCTGATCACTTACGCGATCGTTCAGGACACGCGCGACGCGAACCTAATCTATCTCGGAACGAATCTCGGTGTTTATCGCTCGATCGATCGCGGTACTTCGTGGGCGCCGGTCTGGGCTCCGAGTACGCCTGAAAAGAAGAAATCGACCGCAAAGAAGGGTGCTGCACCGAAGCAAGCCGCGAAATCGCAACCCGCAACAACGGCCCGTCGCAGAGTGCCTGCTCGACAAGCCAATGAGACGATTCTGAAGGCTCAGGAAGCACTCAGCGCGCAAGGCTACAATCTCGGTGAACCCGACGGTAAAGCCGGCGCGGCTACGACTTCCGCGGTTAAGCGCTTCCAAACCGATCGTCACCTGCCGGTAACCGGAAAGCTCGATTCGATCACGCTCGCGGCGCTCGGCGTCAGTGCGGGCTCTGGTCCAACTGCAACTGAAAAGTCGGACCTGATCATTGCCGACGCGGTCCACACGTTGGTCCATACAGTCGTCTCCGAGACAGGACAACCCGGATTTCTGGCGGCGACCAACAACGGTCTTTACCGCACCGCCGATCCTTCGAAGGGCTGGCAGAAACTCTCTTACGGCACGTCGGATCAGCGTACTACTTGTATCGCGACCGACCCGCGCCGTCCCGAGACGATTTGGGTGGGCACGCCGCAGTCGGGTGTGATGGTGTCACGCGACAGTGGCAAGACGTGGCGACAGGTCGACGGCGTTCCGCGCGACGTTCCTATCAACGCGATTGCGCAGGATCCGCAGCGACCGGATCGCGTCTTTGTCGGCACTAAGCAGGCGCTGTTTATGACGCAAGATGGTGGTGAAACGTGGAGCCGTCGCGGTGGCAATCTTCCGTTCGGCGACTTCACCTCGATTCTGATCAACCCGCGCAACGGCGACGAAGTGTTTGCCGGTAACGCTTACCAAACGACCGACGTCGGCGGCGGCGTTTTTCGCAGCACAGACGGTGGTATGACGTGGGCGCGCATCGATCCGAAGGGCAGGCGTTTGCCGAGTCAACGAATCTGGGCGTTGGCTTTTGACGCTCACGATCAAAACGTGTTGTTTGTCGGTTCTCACTCCGCGGGTGTTTACGTCGTGCCGCGCATGTCCGACACGCTTTCGTCTACGCAATAAAACGCATCTGTAACAATCCTGTTCTGCGACTCCGTTTTCGGCGAACGGAGTCGCAGAAACCTCGCTGTTGCCTTGACATACGCTCACACAGGCGTGTACATTGCCGCCCTACCCGGTAAGAAGGCGGCGGGTGTTTGTCGGACCAAGCGGGGTAACTACGGCAGGGCGGTAATCGAAACAGATTAAACTGACATTTCCAAATCCAAACGGCTCGCTTCCTCGCCAGCTTCAACTTCCCGACAACGCCAAGGTCAACCTAGCAAATCGCCGCTGTACACTGTCTGTCATTCAGCGAAGACCTGCGCTGATTGTTCGGGTTCAGTGAAGCGCGATATGATCTTGCACGCGCTGAGAGTTATCGGGAAACTACAGGAGTATTCATGTCTAGTGAACAACCCAAGCTGAATGACAGCGAGGCTAACAATTCAACCTCCGGCGAGTCGCAGACTGCGCCGCAAAAAACCGTTATGGCTCAACCCGCACCAGTAACCCACACAACTGACATTGATGACACCGATGAATCGCGCTCCGGCGGCGATATGGATTTCGGTCAACTTCTCGATCAATTCGAACAAGAGCAAGCGACTCTTGAAGAAGGTGAAGTCGTTCGCGGCACCGTCGTTGGTCTAAGCGAACGCGGCGTTGTTATCGACTTCGGATACAAGTCCGAAGGCATCGTTAACCCGGCCGAGTTCACCGAGAATGGTCAACTGACTGTCAAAGCAGGCGACGAAGTCGAAGTGCTCGTGAAGAGCATGGAGACTGCCGACGGCCTGCCGGTACTTTCACGCGCCGATGCTGTGCGCATGAAAGCCTGGGACGATCTCGAGAAGGCTTACCGCGACGGTACCAGCGTCAAAGGACGCGTCATCGATCGGATCAAAGGTGGCTTGCGTGTTGACATCGACGGCATCGCTGCTTTTCTGCCTGGCTCGCAAGTAGACGTTCGTCCCGTCCGCAACCTCGACAGCCTGCGCAACCAGATCATCGAAGCGAAGGTGATCAAGCTCAACCGCAAACGCTCGAACGTAGTGTTGTCGCGCAAGTCCGTCATCGAACAGGAAAACACCGGACGCAAAGATCAAACGCTACAGCAGATCGAAGAAGACATCGTCGTCGAAGGACAGATCAAGAACCTTACCGACTACGGCGCGTTCGTCGATCTCGGCGGCGTGGACGGTTTGCTGCACGTGACCGACATGTCGTGGGGACGTCTCCAGAACCCGAATGAGCTGTTCAAAGTCGGCGACACGATCCAGGTCAAGGTGCTGAAGTTCGATCGCGATCGCGAGCGCGTCTCGCTTGGTTACAAGCAATTGCTGCCGGATCCGTGGTCCAGCGTCGAAGAACGCTTCCCGGTTGGCAGCCGCGTGAACGGCAAAGTTGCCAGCGTCGCCGATTACGGCGCCTTTGTTGAACTCGAGAACGGCGTTGAAGGACTGGTCCACGTTTCGGAGATGAGCTGGTCCAAGCGCGTCAAGCATCCGAGCAAGGTCGTCAATCCGGGTGACAGTGTCGAAGTTGAAGTGCTGAGCGTCGATCCGCGCGCGCGCCGCATCAGTCTCGGCATGAAACAGGTGCAGGAGAACCCGTGGCAGACGCTGCACGAGCGTTACCAGGTCGGCACGCGCGTTCATGGCCGCGTGCGTAACCTGACTGACTTCGGCGCCTTTATCGAAATCGAAGACGGCGTCGACGGTCTCGTTCACGTCTCTGACATTTCGTGGTCGCGGCGGATCAAGCATCCGAGTGAAGTGCTGAAGAAGGGACAGGAGATCGACGCCGTCATCACCAGTATCGACAGCGAGAATCGCCGCCTGTCACTCTCCATCAAGGATCTCGAACCGAACGCCTGGGAGAAGTTCACCAACGAACACAAACCCGGCGACGTCGTACACGGCAAAGTGGCGCGGTTCGCGAACTTCGGCGCTTTCATCGAGCTCGACGACAATCTCGAAGGTCTTTGTCACATCTCGGAGCTTTCGGAAGAGCGTATCGCCAAACCGGAAGACGTGGTCCAGCTTGGACAGGAGATGGACTTCAAGATCCTGCGCATCGATCCCGACACGAAGAAAATCGGTCTGTCAGCTCGCGCCGTCGGTAAGGACGAGCCGATCATCGACACGAAGATCTATTCTTCCGAGGCGGGTGGCGGAATGGCCTCACTCGGCGAACTCGCCGATTTTGGTTTAAGTAAACCCGACACCGGGAACGAATAGTTCCCGGTCCCATTTTCAGTCAATCCGCCGTCTTCCGGGGCTGAGTCTTGCCCGACTCGTTCATTTTCTGGTAGTGTACGGGTAACATAACCTCGCTATTATCAAGACGTTAATTAAATTTGCCGATTTCACACACCGAGGTGATGCATGACGAAAGCAGAACTCGTTGAAGACGTGGCGCGGGCGGCTGAGCTTACTAAAAAAGACGCAGAGCGTTTAGTCGAAATTGTATTCGAAAGCATTATTGAGACACTTAATCAGGGCGAGAAGATTGAATTGCGCGGGTTTGGCAGTTTCCGTGTCCGCGAGCGTGGCGCGAGACGCGGCAGAAATCCCAAGACCGGCGATCCGGTCAGTATTCCCGCGAAGCGCGTGCCGTATTTTAAACCCGGCAAGGAATTGAAAGAACTCATCAACGACGATAACTCCGAATCTCACGCGTCAACGCCCGGTTCGACGCGATCGCTCGGTGAAGAGAACCGTCAACCACCCATCCTTTAAACAGCAACAGATCGAGGAGTTTTAATTGGATAGATTGTGGAGTCCCTGGCGAGGCCGGTATATCGCGTCAGGAGTCGATTCACAGTCGGGCGAGTGTGTGTTCTGCCGCATCGCGGCGGATACCGAGCACGACGAAGCGAACCTCGTCGTTCATCGCGGCGAAAAGGCGTTTGTCGTTCTCAATCTTTACCCCTACATCACCGGCCATTTGATGATCGTTCCTTATCTGCACACGGGCGAGTTTCACTCGACGCCGAAGGAGATCACGGATGAAATGATGGACCTCGCAAAACTGGCGCAGGGTGTGTTGCGTGAGGTTTATTCACCGGCCGGATTCAATGTCGGCATGAACATTGGCTCTGCCGCGGGCGCGGGTATCGCCGATCACCTTCACATTCACGTGTTGCCGCGGTGGTCGGGCGACACGAACTTCATGACGACGGTCGGCGAGACGAGAGTCCTGCCTGAAGATCTCCAAACGACCTACTCCAAAATCCACTCTAAGTTTTAGCCGCAAAGAGACGCAGCTTTAGCCACAAAGAGGCACAGCTTTAGCCACAAAGAGGCACAAAAGGCACAAAAAGGGTTTCTTGAATTGGGGACCGCTTTGTTCTCCGGCCGGACAAATCCTCGTACTGGGTATTGCCCTGTTGTGCGTCTTGTGCGTCTTGTGCCTCTTGTGCCTCTTGTGCCTCTTGTGCCTCTTGTGCCTCTTGTGCCTCTTGTGCCTTTTTGTGGCTAAACTTTGCGGCTCTTTGCGGCTACCTGTTGCCGACTTTCCGCGGGATAGCTTCGTCTTCGACCTCGCCGCCACGGCTGATGGGAATCTCGGAAGGTTTGCTGTAACTGACGCCGCGTTCCTCGCTGTCGAGGTCGCCGGCGGGCAATGTCGGCAGCGGACCGGTTAATGGTGGATTGAAACCGGGATAGTCGATGCGCGCGTGATAGATCGCGGTCAGCGCGCTGATCATCGCCTCGCGGATCGTCGTCAACTCCTGCAACGTGATGTCGCATTCGTCGAGCTGGCCGTCGCTGATAATCGCGTCGACAATCTTCACCACGATCGCGCGAATGTTTTCCGGATCGGGACGCGCGAGCGAACGGGCAGCGGCCTCGCACGAGTCCGCCAGCATCATGATCGCGGCTTCTTTGAACTGCGGCTTCGGTCCCGGATAACGAAAGTCTTCTTCGTCGATCGTTTCGTTTGGCTTGGCCTGCGCCTGTGCTTTGCGGAGGAAGTAGTGCAGCGTGCGCGTGCCGTGATGTTGCGGGATGAAGTCGGCGATCTTCTGCGGCAGCCCGATCTCTTTGGCGAGTCGTGAGCCGTAGGTTACGTGACTTGTGATGATCTTGGCGCTCTGGTACGGACGCAGGCGATCGTGCGGATTGTCGCCCTGCTGGTTCTCGACGAAGTACTCGGGCGCCGCGAGTTTGCCGATGTCGTGATACAGCGCGCCGATGCGCGCGAGCAGCGGATTGCCGCCGATGGCGCGACACGCATCTTCCGCAAGCTGTCCGACAGCGTGCGAGTGTTGATTCGTGCCCGGCGCACGCAACGCGAGTTGCCCGAGGACCGGCAGGTCGGCGTTTGAAAGTTCGAGCAGCTTGACGTCCGTCAGAATGCCGAAAAGCGACTCGTTGACCGGCAAACCGCCGGCGGCGAAGACCGCGGTCAACAAGCCGCCTGCGATGCCGCAGCCGATGGCCATCAAGGTCGTTTTGAGTGTAAATGCGTGCTGCGCGTAGGCCATCAGCGCCAGCGCCATGACGACGTTCACGCCGCCGACCAGCAGGCCCGCCACCGTGACTGACTGTCGCTCGCGATAACGTCCGGTTCCATAGATCGCCGCCGAACACGAAACAATCGCAAACAACGCCTTCTGCATACCGGTGGGCGCGAGCAGGCCCGCAAACAACGTCGTAATCATGGCCGTCAGAAACGCGAGTTGCGTATCGACGAGCATCGCGACGAGCAGTGACGCGGCGGCGAACGGAATCGCGTAGTTCCAGATGACGGGATCGTTGAACGGCGCCTGCATCCTCGCGGCCACGCTCTCGCCGAAGATGAATCCGATCTTCATTAGCGCAGTCTGCACGACGATCGCCGACGCAACGAGGACAAAAGCCTTGTGCTTGCTGAGACTCAGGGCGCTGCCGGTTCGATGTTCCGCGAACTTCCACGCGGCCCAGTAAACGCCGATGACGATGAACAAAAGGCCGAAGAAGTTGTGCCATGGCCGGCCCGTGTGACCGGTGGTTTTAACTGCGGAGATTTGCGCGAGAAGCGGCGGCGTAACCGTGTCGCCTTCACGAGCGAGAAATTGGCCGCGTTTCAACGAGATCACAACGGGCTCGACTTTGCTCGCTTCCATCTCGCGTGCCGTCGTCGTCGCCATTTCGTCAAAGACGACGTTCGGTCGCACCAGCGGCACGAGCAACGAGGCGAGCGCCGCTTTTTGTTGCGACGTCCAGCCGTGCAGGTTGAGCACTCTCGTTTCCAAGGTCCTACGCGCCGCGGAGAGTGGAACCATTCGCGTGAGCGGCGCCGGCACGATCAGTTGTGCCGCGGGATTGCGGACGTCGATCAGCACGATCTCGTTTTGCAGTCGCTCCGCATCGGCATCGTCGTAAATGTAACCGCCGCCGACTTCACGAATGATCGACTCCAGTCGATCGAGATCGATCTCGGTTAAGTCCGGCGCCACTTTCTGTTTCAGCTCGTCCCAACTGGCGAGGAATCCCTGTACAGACGTTTCCGCGCGAGTCGAATCAAAATTGAAGACCGAACGTGTTGCTGCGCGCGCCGCGGCTTTGCGTTTGTCAGTTTCAGCTAGATCGACGGTGGTGATGTCGGCTGGAACGACGATCGCGCGCGTAAGTACCTCACCTTCTTTGTAGGTCTCGTTTAAAACTGAAGAGTTAGTGTTGAGAAGGAGAAGCGTCGTGAGCAGGACCAGCACGCTACAGCCGATGAGAAAACGCGTGCGCGGCCGGAAAAACATCAGCGGGCGCATCGCGTAGGCGATTAGCTTGTCGCGCGCCTGACTGAAAGGAGTTTTAAAACGTGGACGGAGTCCCATTTATGCGATGCGAGACAAAGCCTCGGACTGGTGCTCGTCGCCTAACGACGGTTGATCGTTCAGGTTCCGCGCCAGCACAGCGCCGGCTTTTTCAAGCAGGGGGCCGAGTGTCGCGGGTTTGAGCGCCGAAATTACGACGGGATCGCCGCTGTCCATTTGTCGAGCCTGGCGAACCGCCGCGTCCAAGACCTCGGGGTCGACCAGGTCGGCTTTGTTAAGAGCCAGAATCGAAGGAATCTCCGAGAGATTGAGTTCGGAGAGGATCCTTTTTACTGACTGAATCTGTTGCAACCAGCGAGGATTCGATATGTCTACTGCGTGGATGAGCAGGTTGCTGTCGCCGATCTCTTCGAGCGTTGCGCGGAAAGCCGAAATCAGGTCCGGCGGCAGTGCTCGAATAAAACCGACCGTGTCGTTGATGATTACTTCCTGTTCTCTTGGTAGACGAAGACGCCGCGAAGTCGGATCGAGCGTGGCGAACATTCGCTGTTCGGCGTGAACGGTGCTTTGCGTAAGCGCATTTAGCAGCGTCGACTTGCCCGCGTTCGTGTAACCGACGATCGAGATGATCGGCAGCGCGTTTCTGGTTCGGCCTTTGCGGCGTTCCTGGCGGCGCTGTCGCTGCGTTTCGATCTCGCGTTCGAGACGATTGATGCGATCGCGGACTCGACGGCGATCGGTTTCGAGTTTTGTTTCGCCCGGTCCACGTCCGCCGATACCGCCCGCGAGACGTGAAAACGCTGAGTCCTGGCCTGCGATCAAACGCGGCAGGAGATACTTCAACTGCGCGAGCTCGACCTGGATCTTGCCCTCTTTCGACTGGGCGCGCTGAGCGAAGATGTCGAGAATCAACTGCGAGCGATCGATGACTTTCAGATCCGTCGCTTCAGACAACGAGCGCACTTGCGCGGGCGAAAGCTCACTGTCGAAGACGAGCATGTCGGCGCCGAGTTGCAGT
This sequence comes from Pyrinomonadaceae bacterium, assembly GCA_035760365.1. Lineage (GTDB taxonomy): Bacteria > Acidobacteriota > Blastocatellia > Pyrinomonadales > Pyrinomonadaceae > PSRF01. Next base: position 32,376 of record DASTTB010000035.1, on the reverse strand, counting down.
GCGCGGATGATCAATTCGTCCAGCTTGCCGCGGCCCAACACGGTTCGCGGATCGATTGCCGATCGACGTTGAATGAGCTGGTCCTGAACAACCATGCCCGCGGAAGCTGCGAGCTCGGCGAGTTCGGCCATCGACTCTTCCGCGTCAGCAACGGAGCCGGTTGCGACGCCTACGAGAATCGTTCGGTCACGGACTTCAGCGCGACGCGCGGTGCGCCGGTTTCGCGCCATTTCTTCTTCGAGCGATTCGATCAACTCGAGAAAGTCTGAATCGAGCTGCGATGCCATTTTCGGTTCGAGAAACGCGTAGATCTCGGGTTCGGCGGTTCCGTTGTCGAGTTCGCCGGCGTGCAACGGAAGCAGGTGCGCGGCGCGGACCATACCGGGCAATCCGGAGTCGGTCTCGACGTCGATCGCCGCCATCAGGTCCAGCCTGAGCAATGCGAGGTCGGTTAAGTCGTCCTGGGTCAGTGGTTCACCGCGAAGATGTGTGTGGACGCAGCGCAAGCCGCGAAAGCGTCCGGTCGCGACGCGCACGCGTTTGAAGTCGGGGAGTTCGATACCTTTGTTGTCGCCGACCATCACGTATTGGACGTGACCTTTGCGGTCGATGAGTGCTCCGATTTGCCGGCGGGTCTCGTGCGAGAGTTCGCTCAACTGCCGAGCGAATTCATGAGTCACGATCTGATTGGGAGGTATGCGCCGAGTGTACAGCTTTTCGATACGCCGCAACTGATTCGGTTTTAACCCAAGGGTGTTGCCTAGAACGCTGGTAATGGCCTTTTCCCTTTCTATTCGGGCGCAAATTATATCACATGAGAGCGGACGGCAAGGCAGAGCCATTGCCGCACATCAGACGGCGGAGCCGAAGCGAGAAACGCCCGCTCCTCGTTGAGTCAAGCATGTGCAGCGCAGAAGCGAGAAAGGCGGTGGTGTCTTATATCTGGTGTAATCGTTTTTAATCCGTGTTCTGCCTGTGTGCGTAACATCAGCTAAGGCAGCGCTGATAGGGGACACGGATAAAACGAATTGCAAATCAGGACACCACCGAGAAGGTCTGGCCCACTACCGAGAGGGCTCCCTTCTTGTTGAGTCAAGCATGTGCATCGTATGATGAACAGTTTTTATGGCTAGTGCAGCGAAAATACTGAGTATAGATCCACCGTACGGCATCGCTGGCGGCGAGATCGTCATCAACTGCGCCGATTTCGACACGAGCGATCCGGCTCTTTGTGCCGTTCTGATCGACGACACGGTCGCGCCGATTGTCGCGCTTGGACCAAAACGCGTGCTGGCGATCGTTCCGGAGACGAAAGGCGGCGAGGTTGACGTGCGATTGCAGAGCGGCAGTCGTTTCAGCGCGCCCGCGCGAATCACGATCGCGCGAAAACTGGCGGGCGATCTTCATCCGGTCGCAAATCCCGCGTTCGATCCCGATGACGGCGCGCTCTTTGTAACGCGTTCGGGTTCACGCGGCGAAGAGTTGCCGGTGACGCTGTTTCGCATCGATCTTAGCGGCGACGTGTCTGAGTATTCGGGCGACATTCCGAATCCGACCGGTATCGCGTTCGGACCAGACGGCACGATGTACGTCTCGAGCAGGCTCGAAGGTGTTGTCTATCGTGTGACGGCGTTTAAGGAAGCGAACATATTTGCGAGGAACCTCGGCGTTGCGACGGGCGTAGCATTCGATCAGGACGGCGTGATGTACGTCGGAGATCGAACGGGCACGATCTTCAAAGTCAACGGCATCGGCGAGGAACGCGCGTGGGCCCAAATCGAACCGTCGGTTTCAGCGTTCCACCTGGCTTTTGGCCCCGACGAGTCGCTTTACATCAGCGGACCGACAGTCACGAGTTACGACTGCATCTGGAGAATCGATCGTGACGGTCGCGTCGTCGTTTTTTACAAAGGACTGGGACGCCCGCAGGGGCTCGCGTTTGACAGTGACGGAAACCTGTACGTCGCCGCATCGTTACGCGGGCGGCGCGGCATCGTGCGTATTGCGCCTGACGGCGAGAACGCGGAATTGATGGTCGCGGGAGTTAACCTGATCGGACTCGCGTTCAGTTCGTCAGGCGAGATGGCGGTGGTATCGATCGATTCGGTTTACAGTTTACCGGCGCAGATAAAAGGCACGCTTTTGACACTATAAATATTGGCTCTTGCAGGGTTTTGACACCCATTGAGCGGAATGCTAAGTTGACCCCTCAACTGGCCCTGCAACTTAACAGACGAGTAATTAATTGAACCCAGAACAGCTCATTCCGCAACTTGTCATCTACATGGTGGTGCTGCTGTTGGCGATTTCAGCGCACGAAGCAGCGCACGCGTGGATGTCGGACAGGTTTGGCGATGATACGGCGCGTTTACTCGGTCGCGTCACCTTGAACCCGAATGCGCACATCGATCCGATCGGAACGCTGCTGATCCCGATCGTGATGTTCATTTTTAGCAGCACCGGTGTGTTTATTCCCCTCATCGGATGGGGAAAACCGACGCCCGTAAATCCACTTCGTTGGCGCAACAAAGATATGGCGAACGTGATGGTTTCGCTCGCCGGAATCATGGCCAACATCTTCATCGCATTGATTGGGTTCATCATTCTAAAAGTCATCATCAAGAGCGGTGGTCCCGACGTCGTGCTTCCGGAATCGATCAAAGACCCGATCTGGTTGTTTCTGGAATACCTGCTGATGATGAACGTGTCGCTGGCAGTTTTTAACCTGCTGCCGTTTCCTCCACTTGACGGCAGTAAGGTGCTGGAGACGTTTCTTCCGGCGAGTATGCAACCGTTGCTGGAAATGTTGGAGCAGTACGGTTACATCATTTTGATGCTGTTGATTTACATGGGCTTCTTCGGAGCAATCATCAACCCGATAATGCGCATCATCTTTTATTTACTCATGGTTTAGCACACGGCCGCTTCTCCGGTAGCCGTTATCAAGAAAATGACCAAGCGAATCTTTAGTGGTGCTCAACCGACGGGCAATGTGCATCTTGGGAATTACCTCGGAGCACTGAAGAACTGGGTCGCGCTGCAACACGAGTACGAGAGTTTCTTCTGCATCGTCAATCTTCACGCCATCACGATCCCGCAGGATCCGAAACTGCTGCTGGAGAAAACCAGAGACCTCACGCGAATCTACCTCGCCGTGGGAATCGATCCGGAAGTCTCCACGATCTTCATCCAGTCAGACGTGCCGGAACATGCCGAACTGACGTGGGTGTTGAACTGTGTCTCGCGCATGGGCGAACTCGAACGCATGACGCAGTTCAAAGACAAGGCGCGGAAGCAGGGCGAAAACGTGAGCGTCGGCCTCTTTGACTACCCCGTCCTGATGGCGTCCGACATTCTTCTCTACCAGACGGATCTCGTGCCTGTGGGCCATGATCAAAAACAGCACCTGGAACTGACTCGCGATCTCGCGATCCGTTTCAACCGCGATTACGGTGAGACGTTCAAAGTTCCCGATCCTTACATTCCGAAGGTCGGCGCACGCATCATGTCGTTGTCGGATCCGCTGAAGAAGATGTCGAAGTCTGACGACGATCCGAACGGCTGCGTGCTGATGATGGACGACGCCGACACGGTCCAACGCAAGTTCAAACGCGCGGTCACGGATTCAGGGACCGAGATTCGTTTCGATCCTTCGCGTCCGGCGATTCACAATCTGCTGGAGATTTATCACCTGATCACAGGGAAGTCGCAGCAGGAGGTCGAGGACCATTTTGCCGGTAAGGGATACGCGCAGTTAAAAGGTCAACTGGCGGAAGCCACGATCGAGTTCCTGCGCCCGATTCAACAGAAAATAAACGAGATCACGGATGAAAGACTTGATAGCCTGCTGGAACAAGGCCGGACAAAGGCGAGCGAGATCGCGCGTGCCACGCTCGCCCAGGTTTATCAAAGAATAGGTCTTGCTCGTTAATCGATGAACGAAGAAACACCGGAAACAGTGGTCGAGACAATCGAGGAGCGTCCACCGCAACTGAACGTCGCGGGCGCCTCGCCGCAGATCGTCTCCGACGACACCACTGACGATCTCAAGATCCTGCTCGGCGAGTTTGAAGGACCACTCGATCTGCTGTTGCACCTGATTCGACAGGAGCAGGTCAGCATTTACGACATTCCGGTCGCGCGCATCACCGACGAATACTTGCGCTATCTCCGTGTCATGCAGGAGATGGACATCGCCGTCGCCGGGGATTTTCTCGTGATGGCGGCGACGTTGATCGAACTCAAGACCAAGATGCTGTTGCCGCGCGATCCGTCGGCGCCGGCCGAAGAAGAGGAAGATCCACGCACCGATCTCGTCAATCAGTTACTCGAATACCAGAAGTACAAAGCCGCGGCGCAGATGCTGTGGTCCCGCGCGACTGTCGAGCAGGCAGTTTTCAAACGCGCCGAGCTGGAGACTGACAAGAACAATCCTGAAGTCGCGGTTGGTTTGTTTGATCTGCTGAAAGTGTTTCAGGAGATCCTCGCGCGGCATAAAGAAGAAGTGCTGATGGAGATCGAGCGCGAAGAGATCTCCATGGCTGAAATGCTGGAACGTTTGCGCAACATGGTGATGTCGGCGGGCGAGCTCAACCTGCGCGTCTTTTTCGAACGCGCGCGAACGCGCCGCGAACTCGTTCTCGCTTTTCTGTCCGTGCTCGAACTTGTCAGGACCAGCGAAGTAAAACTGTTTCAGCGCGAGACTTTCGGCGATATCACTGCTCGTGTATCAGGCTAAACATAATGTCGACTGAAGAAGAGAACGTAAACAATCCCGAGACGGTTGTTGAAGACGAGGCGGCGCTCAACGAAGAAGCGAGTCGTGAACTTGCGGCCCTCGTTGCGGAAGAAGAATCGGCCGCGGCGATGGACGCCGAGACGCCCGACGATGGACCACTCGCTTCGCCGCAGAGCCAGGCTGAGCGCACGGCAGTGATCGAAGCGCTGATATTCGTCTCCGAAGAACCGCTGAGCGTGAAGACGATCGCCGACGTGTTGAAGGAAGAAAAAGACGTTGTCCGCGAAACACTCAACGCCTTGGCCGAAGAATTCAACGCGCGCAACGGTGGTCTGCAACTGCGGGAAGTTGCCGGTGGCTGGCAGTTCGCAACGCGGCCTGAGTATCACGAGCATGTTCGGTCCTTTTTGAAAACGCGGCCGAGTGCGAAACTATCGATCGCGTCGCTCGAAACACTAGCGGTGATCGCTTATCGACAGCCGGTGACTGTACCCGAGATTCTCGAGATTCGCGGTGTTCAATCGCCGTCGTCGATCAAGACTCTGCTCGATAAGAAGCTGATCGTCGCGAAGGGACGCAAAGAAACCGTTGGACGTCCGATGATGTACGGAACGTCGAAAGAGTTTCTGCTTCAATTCGGTCTGAAAGATCTGTCTGAACTGCCGAGTGTCGAGGACTTTCAGGATCTGAGTGGCGGCTCATGAGTTATGGAAGAACGTTTACAAAAACTAATCGCGGCCGCCGGCGTGGCCTCACGTCGCCATGCGGAAGAGTTGATCGTCGCGGGACGCGTCACCGTCAACGGAGAAACAGTTAAAGAACTCGGGACCAAGGCCGATCCCGAAAAAGATCACATCAAAGTAAACGGCAAGCTCATCAATCCTCAGCTTCAGTCGCGCGAAAAAGTCTACGTACTACTCAACAAACCGAAAGGCTATCTTTCCAGCGTCTCCGATCCCGAAGAACGCCCGCTCGTCACCGAGCTCTTGCCGCGTTCGCTCGGCCGGCTTCATCCCGTCGGCAGGCTCGACTTCAACACCGAAGGCCTCCTGCTGCTGACGAACGACGGCGACTTCACAAACTTCATCACGGCCGCGCGCAATCGCGTCGAGAAAGTTTACGAAGTGAAAGTGAAAGGCGTGCCGCCTGACTCGGCCATCGAACGTTTGCGACGTGGAATCAGGCTCGAAGACGGATCGCGCACCGCCCCGGCGAAGATCACGAAGCTGCACGAGACGCAGACCAACGCCTGGTACGAAGTTCTGCTGCACCAGGGACGCAATCAACAAGTGCGTCGCATGTTTGAATTGATCGGTCATTCTGTGTTGAAGTTGAAGCGTGTGCGGATCGGTTATCTGACCGATGAGAATCTGAAGCCGGGTTATTGGCGTTTGTTGTCACCAGCGGAGGCCGCGAGGTTGATGAAGTCGCCGAACAGGGGAAAGCGAACTTAACGATATGCAATTCGAGTTAACCGAAGAACAGCAACAGATCAAGATGAGCGTGCGCGAGTTTGCGCAGTCGGAAATCGCGCCTCACGTGATGGAATGGGACGAAGAGCAGCACTTTCCCGTCGAGTTACAACCGAAGCTCGCCGAGCTGGGTTTGATGGGCGTGCTGTTTCCGGAAGAGTACGGCGGCGCGGGCATGGGTTACGTCGAATACGCGACGATCATCGAGGAACTTTCGCGCGTCGACGGCTCGGTTGGTATTTCCGTCGCGGCGCACAATTCGCTCTGCTCCAATCACATCTACAAGTTCGGAACCGAAGAGCAACTGAAGAAATATCTCACGCCGCTGGCGAGCGGCGAACATCTCGGCGCGTGGGGACTGACCGAACCCAGCGCTGGATCAGACGCTTCAGGAACTAAATCAACAGCCGTGCGCACCGACGGCGGCTGGATCGTCAACGGATCGAAAAACTTCATCACGCACGCCATTCACGCCGACACGTGCGTCGCGATGGCCGTCACCGACAAGAGCAAACGAAGCAAAGGCATCTCGGCGTTCATCTTTGAAAAAGGAATGAAGGGTTTTTCGCCATCAAAAAAGGAGAACAAGCTCGGGCTGCGTGCGTCTGAAACCGCGAGCGTCGTTTTCGAAGACTGCTTCGTTCCCGATTCGCAAATGCTCGGCGAAGAAGGACAGGGATTTGTAAACGCCATGGAAATACTCGACGGCGGACGCATCTCCATCGCCGCGCTGGCCGTCGGCATCGCCCAGGGCGCTTTTGAATCCGCCGTGCGCTATTCACAGGAACGGCAGCAGTTTGGCAAACCGATCTCGGAGTTTCAGGCGATCCAGTTCAAGCTCGCGAACATGGCGACGCAGATCGACGCCGCGAGACTTCTGATGTATCGCGCCGCGTGGATGAAAGACAACGGGAAGAAGACGACGAAAGAGTCGTCGATGGCGAAACTGTTTGCTTCCGAGATCAGCGTCAACGTTTGCGAGGAAGCGATCCAGGTACACGGCGGCTATGGCTATACGAAAGATTATCCGCCGGAGAAATACTGGCGCGACTCGAAGCTCTGCACGATCGGCGAAGGGACTTCCGAGATTCAACGCCTCATCATCGCGCGCGAGGTCCTGAAACATCTCTGAGCGGCTGGGCAAGGCAGAGCCATGCCGCGAAGCCAACTCAGACGGCAAAGCCGAAGCTAGGATGCATGGTGTCCTCTAACAACCTAAGTGAAAGAGTGAGTCGCGGCGAGGCTGCGGCAGTCGCACGGGCCATTTCGAAGATCGAAGATGGTTCCACAGGCGCGGCCGCGCTCATGAAAGACATCTACCAGCACTCGCGTGGCGCACTCGTGATCGGAATCACCGGCTCGCCTGGCGCAGGAAAGTCGTCCCTCGTCGATAAGCTCGCGATGCTTTATCGCCAGCGCGACGAGCGTGTGGGTATCGTCGCCGTCGATCCGTCGAGCCCGTTTTCAGGCGGCGCGATCCTCGGAGATCGCATTCGAATGCAGACCCTCGGCCTCGATCCGGGCGTGTTCATCCGTTCGATGGCCACGCGCGGAAACCTCGGCGGGCTCGCGCGCGCCACTGTCGACGCCGTCGCGATTCTTGACGCCGCGGGTTATTCGAAGATCATCGTCGAAACAGTCGGCGTCGGTCAGGACGAGGTCGAAATCGTGAAAGCGGCGGACGTTTCCGTCGTCGTTTTGGTCCCGGGAATGGGCGACGACATCCAGGCCATCAAGGCCGGAATCATGGAGATCGGCGACATCTTCGTCATCAACAAAGCCGACCGCGACGGGGTTTATTCGACGGAAAAAGAGCTGGAATCACTGTTGTCGCTCGCTGCACGTGACGACGGCTGGGACCCGCCGATCGTTAAAACGGTGGCAACAGAGAACAAGGGCGTCGAAGACCTGGCCGCCGCGATCGAGCGCTTTCGCCAGGAACAAAGGGGCGACGCCGCGTTGAGGAGTGACCGTCGGCGGTCAATCGCCCGCTGGCGTATCGTAGAGTTGTTGCGGGAAAAGCTGCTCGCCGGCGTTTTGGAGTCTGATGCTTCGGTTGCTATGCTTAATCGCCTTGCCGACGAAGTTGCAACTCGGCGTAGAGACCCTTATTCTGCCGTGGACGAACTGCTTCAGAGCGTTAAGCGGTAAAATTTGTACTTGGTTCTTAGTGCTTTGTACTTGGTTTTGGTCTTGGGGCTTTGGTCTTAGCGGCTTCGCACCCGAGCGGTTGTCCAAGACCTAAAACCAAAGTCCTAAGACCTAAAACCAAAAACCAACAAAGCACAAAGTACAAAGTACAAAGCACCAAGCACAATCAATATGAAAATCGACCACATCGGAATCGCCACGAAGAGCATCGAAGAGGGGTTAGCGCTTTGGCAGGATGCTCTGGGGCTGACACCTGATTCCTCTGAAGAAGTTACCGAACAAGGCGTGAAAGTCTGCATGTTGCCCGTGGGCGACACGCATGTGGAATTGCTGGAGCCGCTTAGTCCCGAGTCGGCGGTCGGAAAGTTCCTGGCCAAGCGTGGGCCGGGAATCCATCATATCGCCGTGGAAGTTACCGACATTCACGGATCGCTGGCGGAGTTGAAGAAACGAGGGGCGCGATTGATTGACGAAACACCACGTGTAGGCGCAGGTGGTTCTCTGATAGCGTTCGTTCATCCGTCGTCTACAAATGGAGTGTTGCTCGAGTTAGTGCAGCATTGATCGTCAGAAAGGAAATATTTTGAACTCTACAAAGAAAGCACTCATTGCCGCCGCCGTTGCCGTCATTTTTGCCGCGGGTTTGATCTTCTGGCAGGTCAAGGCGCGCAAGGTCGGTCCTATCGAACTGACGGCGGAAGACATGACTCGCATCGCCGAGGAGCAGCCACCCCAATTTCGTCAGCGTCTCGCGGCCGACGAGTCGGCGCGCAAAGACTTCGCGAAGCAGGTGAAGCAGTTACTTGCAGTCGCCGAAGAAGCGCAGGCGCACGGCGTCGATAAAGAGCCCGAGATGAAGCGCCAGTTGGAACTCCAGCGCGCGACCGTGATGGCGCAGTACTATTTTGAGCAACAGGGAGACAAGAACCCTGACATTACGGACGACGAAGTCAAAGCGTACTTCTCGGAACCTGTCAATCAAAACAAGTTCGATTCGCTGATCAACGAAGCGAAGGAGAAGGACCCGAATTTCGCGGCGCAGATGCCGCCCGAGCAACTCGAACAGTTGAAACAGCGCTTCGGCCGTATCTACATCGCCGAGAAAAAAGCGATCGAGCAGGGATTCGATAAGAAACCCGAAGTTCGCTTGCAGTTGATGCTTCAGCACGCGCGCGCCGTCGCACAGAAATATGCGATGGACAAGTTGCAGCCGAAAATGAAGGCGACTGACGCTGAGATCGATGCGTATCTCAAAGATCATCCGGAAGCCGACGTCGATAAACAGAATCGCGCGAAGGCCGAGGAAGTGCTCAAACGGCTTCGTGCCGGTGAAGACTTCGCGAAGCTCGCAGCGGAGTTTGGCTCCGACGGAACCAAGGACAAGGGCGGCGACTTAGGCTGGTTTGGTCCACGCGATATGGATCCGGACTTCTCCAAGGCCGCTTACGCGTTGAAGCCCGGCGAGATCAGCGACGTGGTCCAAACTCGATTTGGGTTCCACATCATCAAGCTTGAAGAGCGTAAAACAGAAGCAGACAAAGACGGAAAGAGTGAAGAGAAACTTCACGCGCGGCATATTCTGATCAGCGATCCGAACAACAATCCGTTCGGACCGCCGCAAACGTCCCGTGAGAAGGCGAGAGTCGCCGTCGAGCAGGACAAGATGAAGAAGATACTCGACGACATCGAGAGCCGTTCGCATGTGAAAGTAGCTGACACTTTTCAGGTGAAGGCGCCCGAGCCGCAGCCGGCGCCACAAGGCTTGCCGCCGGCGTTTACGCAACCGGCTGAGCCAGAACCGCAACCTGAGTCGTCGCCCGCGAAACCGGGAGCTAAAGCTCCGGCTGCAAAGCCCGCGGCCAAACCGGCCCCGGCTAAGCCGAAGCAACCGTAGCGACGTCTCGGAAACCGTATTCGGCAAATGCGAATAGGAGATTACTCCGTCGAGGTGATTCAGGATGCTGAATTTCGCCTCGACGGAGGCGCCATGTTCGGTGTTGTTCCTCGTCAACTGTGGTCGCAAGTGTGCCCGCCCGACGAGGAAAATCGCATTCGCATGAACATGAATTGCGTTTTTATCGACACGGGCGCGGAAAAGATCCTGATCGAAACGGGTATCGGCGATAAGTGGCCGGCGAAACACGCTTCGCGATACGCGATCGATCGCGTGCGCCCGTTACCCGAAACGTTGAAAGCGCAGACGGGCGTCTCCGCTGACGAGATCACCATCGTCGTGAATACGCACCTGCACTTCGATCACGCGGGTGGCAATACCAGACTCGACGACGCCGGCAACGCCGTCCCCACGTTTCCGAACGCCCGGTACTTCGTTTCACAGGCCGAGTTGGACCACGCGGAACACCCGACCGAACGCGATCGCGCGAGTTACTTGCCTGAAAACTGGCGCGCTTTGATCGAGTCGGGCCAACTCGAAGGCAAAGCGACTGATTACGACGTCGCGCCTGGTCTCAGAATGCAGACCATTGCCGGCCACAATCGTTCCATGCAGTGTTGGCAGTTGGACCGCGGCGGGAAGACGATGTTTGGTTTCGCGGACCTCATACCGATGAGGGCGCACGTCCGCTTTCCGTGGATCATGGGTTACGATCTTTATCCGGTCGAAACTCTCGAAGCCAAGAAGCGACTGGTTCCGCAGGCCGCAAAAGAAGGATGGCTTTGTTTGTTCTACCACGACGCTGACGAACCAGTGTGTCGATTAGTTGAAGGAGAAAAAGGTTTCACTCCCGTGGCTTACGAAGTTGGTCGCGACATGGGTCGCGAAGAGGAAACGAGCGCTTAATGAGCAATCTTCCACGAGTTAAAGTGGGAATCATCGGCGGCAGCGGGCTTTACCAGATGCCCGAGCTGACCGAGATCGAAGAAGTCAAAGTCGAGACTCCTTTTGGAGATCCGTCGGACGCATTCATCATCGGAACACTCGAAGGCGAGCGCGTCGCATTTCTGCCGCGGCATGGTCGCGGACATCGTCTCACGCCGACCGAAGTTCCGTTTCGCGCGAACATCTACGCGATGAAGTTGCTGGGCGTGGAGCGAATTCTGTCGGCGTCCGCCGTGGGCTCATTGCAGGAGAAGTACGCGCCGCTCGACATGGTGATACCCGATCAGTTTTTTGATCGGACACGCGGGCGAGTGCGCGAGTCGACGTTCTTCGGCGAAGGGATCGTGGCCCACGTTTCGTTTGCGCATCCGGTTTGCGGCGACCTCGGGAACGTGATTCAAGAGGCGTGCGGCGTGGCTGACGTTCGCGTGCATCGCGGTGGAACTTACCTCTGCATGGAAGGTCCGGCATTCTCGACCGTTGCCGAATCGAATGTCTATCGCTCGTGGGGCATGGACATCATCGGCATGACGAATTTGCAGGAAGCGAAACTGGCGCGCGAGGCCGAGATCTGCTACGCGACGCTGGCCCTCGTGACCGATTATGATTGCTGGCATCCGGGACATGATGCGGTGAGCATCGAAACCGTCGTCGAGTATTTGAACAAGAACGTCCGCAATGCGCAGAACATTCTGCGCGAGACGCTCAAACGTTTGAAAGGCGCTGACCGAACGTGCAAATGCGGCTCTGCGTTGCAGCACGCGATTTTCACGGCGCCGAATCTTTGGCCTGAGACGACAACAAAGAAGCTGGAAGCGATCATCAAAAAGTACCAGCAGTAATCAATGTTTTATCGAGGTAGACTTATGAAACTCAACCTTCTTTTGTTGCTTGCACTGCTCCTCGTCGCCGTGCCCTCCATTAAGGCGCAGGGCGTTCGCAGTGGACCGGATCCGTCGGTAGTGAGAGACCCGGATCTCGAGCGCGACTCGCAACACAATTTCGAAGTCGCCAAAAACTATTTCAAGTTGAAGAAGGCTTACGTCGCCTCGCTCAAACGATGTGAGGAGATCATCGCCGGCAATCCAAACTTTGCGAAGATCGAGGAAGTGTTGTTGATGGCCGGACAAAGCAGCATCTGGTTGTCGCAAGGCAAGGGGAAACAAAACCCTAACCTGTACATCAGTTTTGAGGGCGGCGAGAAGCGCACGCTGACGTCCGAACAGTTTCGTGAGATGGGCCGCTTATATTTGAACAAGCTGATCACTGAATACCCGAACGGCTCCTTCGCGAAACAGGCGCAGGAAGAGTTGCGCGGGCTGGAAGCGGCGCCGAAGCAGTAGGACTGTGCTTAGTGTTTTGTTTTTGTACTTTGTTCGTCAGTCTGTCATTCTCGTTTAGACTTTGCAGTCGGCAAGCGAGCCAAGTACTAAACACAAAGTACAAAGCTCCCAAACTAAACCCAAGGAACCGTTACGTAAAACATGTCCCTTTTAGTGGTTGGCTCTGTAGCCTATGACGCTGTAGAAACACCTTTCGGAAAAAAAGAGGAAATACTTGGCGGTTCTGCCTCGCATTTCTCAATTTCGGCCAGTTTCTTTACCTCCGTCGGCATCGTTGGCGTTGTCGGCGGTGATTTCAAGGAACAAGAGGTCTTTGATAGTCGCGGCATTGACACGCGTGACCTGGAAAGAATTGCTGATGGCAAGACGTTTCGCTGGGGCGGACGTTACGACTACGACCTGAACGTCGCGCACACGCTCTTCACTGACCTGAACGTCTTCGCCGACTTTCAGCCGAAGGTGTCGGAGGAATCGAAGCGTTCGCGTCTGCTGTTTCTGGGAAACATCCAACCCGATCTTCAACGCGGCGTCCGCGAGCAGATGCCCGACGCTGAACTCGTCGCGCTCGATACGATGAATCTCTGGATCGAGCACACTCGCGATTCACTCGTGCGCACGATCCAAGTCGTCGACGTCGTGATCATCAACGACGCTGAGGCGCGGCAGTTAACCGGCATTCCCAACCTGATCAAAGCCGCGCGCGAGATTTTGAGTTGGGGACCAAAGGCGCTGATCATCAAACGGGGCGAATACGGCGCGGCGTTGTTTACCAGCGACAGTTATTTCGCGATCCCGGCTTATCCGCTCGAGTCCGTTTTTGATCCGACTGGAGCAGGCGACACGTTTGCCGGTGGTTTCATGGGCTACCTTGCGAGCCAGGAGCAGTTGAACGAAGACGCGATGCGTCGCGCGATGATCTTTGGTTCGGTGATGGCGTCGTTCAACGTCGAAGAGTTTGGCACCGAACGCGTGCGCCGGCTGACACACGCGGAGATCAACGATCGTTTTCGCGCGTTCAAGCGCATGACGCATTTTGATGAGATACCTTTTGAAGTGAAATAGAGCTTAGTGCTTAGTTCTTTGTTTGCATTCAGACGCTGAGCTTCAACCAGACGATCAATCGGCGAACAAAGCACAAAGTACAAAGCACTAAGCACAACCCGGAGGGTTAATATGTTTTGTCCCGTTTGCGAATCAGAATACGAACCCGGTATTACCGAGTGTCCTGACGACAACACAGCGCTCGTCGAACAACTGACGCCCGAGAACACGCTTCACGACTCGAGTGAGGCGCGCTTCGTGTCGCTGCACAATCTGGGTTCGCCGGCCGAAGCCGAGATGGTGAACGATCTTCTTTCGCAAAACGGGATTCGCTCGGTAATTAAGGCCGGCGGCGCTGACGCGTTTTCGCCGCTGTTGTCCGCGACTGCCGAAGGCGCCGAGATCTTCGTCGACGAGCGTGACTACGATCGCGCGCTCGAGCTTTACAATTCGTTCTTCGGCGGCGACACCACTCCGCTCACGGGTGGTTCAGTCGACGACGCGGAGTACGAAGAAGAAGAGGACGTCGAAAAGGAGTAGTTTCGTGTCATCCGTTGCCGATGAGCCGGTTATGGTTTTGTTGACGGCCGCCAACGGTGAAGAAGCGGTCCGTCTCGCTGATATGCTAATCGGCGCACACCTCGCCGCGTGCGTCCAAATCCTTCCTGAAATGGAATCGGTCTATCGCTGGCAGGGAAAGATCGAGCGCCAGCCCGAGGTTCTTCTACTCGCCAAAACGATGCGGTCGAAGTTTGACGAGTTGGAAAAGCAGGTACGCGCGCTTCACAGCTACGAAACACCCGAGATCATCGCCATCCCCATCGTCGCCGGCTCGACTCCGTATCTTGACTGGCTCCGCGCCAGCGTTGAACCGTAACGCGGCAGCTAATTTTCGATTAACGGTAACTGTACGTCCTGAACCGGCATCCCGAGCTTTTCAGCTTGCTCATATCCGATCCACAGCCATGTATCTAACTCCGATGCGTCAAGGCTACTACTGAGCACACGCCAGAATTGATAAGCGTGATTAGATCTGATTACGGATCCGGCGAGATCTCGGAGATCGACTGTCACGAAGTCGCCAGGGCGACTTACCTCCAGCGCGATCATCTTGTATTCGTCGCGGCTCAGTTTCGCAACATCGATCGCGTTCAGCGCCGCAATGTCTGCTTCATAGGTAGCGGAGCCGAATTCCCGTTCTAACGATTCAGCAAACCGATCGATTTCCGATTGAAACTGAGATTCAGCCTGAAGCTGAGCTGGAGGGCCGAGGAGCAAAGACCACGTGGACCACAGGTTTTGTTCATCGTGATTGATGAAGAAGCGCTGGGCCCACGTGTAAAGATCCTTTGCGGCTTCATCGCCATACTGATCGCTGACGATGGCGAAAGTAGCTTTAATGAGTTCGTCGATCGCCTTTCGGTACTTCTCCTTGAAGTTCGGATCCGAATACCCCGAAAGGCCGAAGCCTTGCCAGTCACGCTGCCAGAAATGATTGGCTGCTCGGAGCAATCCTTCGGGCCGGCCAGCCATCTCGACCGAAACACCCATTCGGCCGAGAAGTGGCTGGCAGCTTCGGATCCCGAGCACGCGAAACACGTCTCTCCAGTAGATCAGAGTTGGCGTTTCTGTGTAATCGCGATTGCTCATATCGCTGCTATGGTGTCGCTAAGTTTATCGGAATGGTCCACCACAGCGGTGGCGCAAGCGACGGCGTCATTCTAACGACCCTATAAATGATATAACCTGTTCCGACTCCCACGACCACCCCGACGACTGCTTTCTTTTCCCCGTCTGTTAAACCGGTATTGGTTCTTGTCGCCGGTGTTGGGTGCGGCGCCGGCTTTGGTTGCGGCAGCGGCGGCGCTGTCGCTGGGTTCCCACGTCTTATAGGATTGGGCGCCGATTGGTTTCTCCACTTCCAACATTGGGACGGCGGTCGCGGGCCACCTTTCCCCTCACAGTTCTTCTTCCATTCGTCGAGCAAGTTGCTCAGGCGTTTTCGCCACCCTTCATACTGTTCCTGATGACCTTCAATTGATCCGAAACGAGGATGCGGCGTGGATTTACTCCAGTGCGACCACTGTAGGTTCTGCGGATCGTTGATTAGGTCAGAGGCTCTGTCCTGCAACATATTAAACGCTTCCCAAATCAACTCGATGAGAACTTTACACGTGCGCTTTTGCAAGCCCCACGGATCGATGTAGTTGACGGGGCTGTTGCCGACGTACGCGTAGAAGTTGATGCCGCCGGCTAAACCAATCGGGTCCTCGCTCATGAAGCGGCCGAGCTGCGGATCGTAGAAACGAGCGCGGTAATACAGGAGCCCGGTGTCAGGATCGCGCTCGCGTCCTGTGTAGGTGTAACGGGTCCGCGCGCTCCCGGCATTGTTGCCGAATGAGTCGTAGCTGAGCGTCTCAACAACATTGCCTGTCGAATCTGTCAGGGCGGAAGTGCTGCCCTGGTGATCCGTCAGAAAGTAAGAGACGCCGGTCGTAACATTTGTCTGGCGCAGGTGGTCGTCGAGTCCCGGACCATTCAGATAGCTGGTCGTTACGGCGAGGCTGGAATCGAGATCCAACAATACGTTGTGACCATCGTAGACATATCGCTCATCCGCGCCTGCGCTGGTGGTGCGTTGAATGCGACGTCCGATAGCGTCGTACTTGTAGTTGACGGTCAGGCCGCCCGGCAGCGTCACCTGCTTCAACCGATTGTCGCTGTCCCAGGCGAAGTTCCGCGTTCCCGAACCATCCGTCTTAGACAGCATGTTGCCGTTGTTGTCGTAAGTGTAAGTTGCTGCAGCCGTGCTGGTGAGTTTATTGAATGGTTGGTAACCGTAGGTTGCACTCAAATGTGAGCTGCTGCGATTGCCGACTGCGTCGTACGTGTAACTCTCATTCCCACCCATCTTCAAGACGCTGAGCAGGCGATCGGAAGCGTCGTAGTTGAAACTGCGATTGCCACTCGAGCCGAGCCAGGTCGTGATCTTATTGGCGGTGTTGTAGCCATATTGATTCATCGCGAGCGTGGCCGGCGACTTGGTATGGGCCAACTCGAAAAGTCGGTCCAGGCCGTCGTAAGTCATGCTCGTCGTTACGCCGTTTGGCGCAACGCGACTCGTCAGACGGTTTACGGCGTTGTAACTGTAGACGAAGTTCTGACTGGCGCTGTCCGCAAGGTTCATCAGTCGATCGACTGAATCATATTGGTAAGTGGCGTACGAAGAACCGCCCACCGTCATTGAGGTCCGATTGCCGTTAGCGTCATAGCCGTAACCAATTGTCCGGCCCCAGACGTCCGTGGTGCTGGTGATTCGATCGAGTGCATCGTAAGCGAAAGTAACCGTGCCGTTCTGGTTGGCGGCTGAGGTCAGACGCGAAACCGCGTCATAACCGTAAGTCGCGGACGTTGAGTCAGGATAGGCGATGCTCGTCAAACGATTCACATCGTCAAAAGTGTAGTTTGTGATGGCGCCGTTGTAGTCGGTGCGTTGCGTGCGGTTACCGACGGCGTCGTAGGCGTTACTCATCGAGATCCCGCCGCGCGTCACCTGTGTCAGTCGCCCGAGTGCGTCGTAACCAAATACATACTGCTGCGAAAGTGCGTCGATGACTTTAGTTCTGTGCGACCGGGCGTTGTACTCAAACTGCGTGATTTGCAAGGCCGGATCGGTGACTCTCGTGAGTCGATCGGCAGCGTCGTAGAGAAACGTTGTGTCTCTTCCGGCGGTGTCCGTCTTCTTGGTGACATTGCCGACGGCATCGTATTCGAAGAGCTCCTGTTGACGAGTGGCGCCGGGAAGATCCGGCGGATGGATGATCTTCTTCAGCCGGTTGAAGTCGTCGTACTCGTAGTTGGTCACGCGCGAGAGCGCATCCGTGCGAGAAGTCAGGTTCGACATCACGTCGTAAGCAAGACTCGTCGTATGGCTGGCTGCGTCTGTTTGGCTCGTCAGCCGATAAACATTGTCGTAAGCGAACGTGGTCTCGTTACCACGCGCATCCTTTACCTTTGTTCGCCGGCCTGCGAGATCGTAAGTAAACTCCGCGAAGTTCGTGTCGGGAAAGACGAGCTTCTTTAAGCGACCCGCAGCGTCGTATTCATAAGTGGTTGTTTGATTGAGCGCGTTGGTGACGCTGGTCGGACGGGCGCGCAAGTCGTAAGTAAAGGTCGTGATGTTATTCGCAGCGTCTTTGTGTTGGCTCAACCTGCCGCTGGTGTCCCAGGTGAACGTAGTCACTTTATTCCGAGCGTCCGTAACGGTGAGTACCTGGCCGCGCGAATCATAAGTGTAGGTTGTCGTGTTATTCAGCGCATCTTTTGAAGTCAGCAGATCGCCTGCGGCGCTGTAGGTGTTAGTAGTTACGCCACCCATCTGATCGGTCTCGGTTAGTTCCTGACCAAATGAGTTGTATGTGTAGGTGATAGTGCCGGTGAAATCCGTCGCGGTCAGGACATTGCCGTTCGCATCATACGTATAAGTCGTGGTGCGGTTGAGAGCATCTGTCTCCGACAGCATGTTCAGTTGCGAATCGAAGGTCCAGGTCTTCACTTGAGAGCTGCCGCAACTGCAATTGCCTTCGACTTTGGTGACGACGTTACGTCCGTTCTTGTTTTCGAAGGTGTACTCGGTTAGTCGTCCAAGTGCATCCGTAACCCGCGTTTTAGTGGAACTGAAATAATTGAGCGTGTAGAGTTCCGCTCCGCCGTGTGCTGCTGACGTCAGACCACGCCCCTGCGAATCGTACGTGTGTGATTCCAACACGTTGTTGAGCGCATCTTTGACGAATGTCAGTCGAAACAGCCCGTCGTAAGTAAACACGTACTGCGAGTTATCGGGATAAGTCACTGTCAGCAACTCGCCGTTCGCGCCGTATGTGTAATCAGCGAGCACCGATGTGGTATCAGCTATTGACGTAACGCGACCGCTCAGGTTGACGAGGAAAAAGAGACCGCGTCCAAACGGATCAGTAACTGACGACAACTTGCCGCTGAGGTTATATGCGAGGGTAGTCTGATTGCCGTTGCGATCCGTTAACGACAATAGCTTGCCCGAGGTATTGAATTGATGGACCGTGCCGTCAAGATACGTCAACGTAAAACCGCTGCCGCTTTGCACGATCTGACCGTGCACATCGCCCGGCAATGGCAAAAACGCACCAGATGTGCCGGTTGGGCGGGTGAAATAGACCGCCCGCCCGTCCGCTTGGTTGAGCCGTAATAAGTTGCTGTTGATGGCGGTGACGGATTCGTCGTAGGCGGTGCTCCAGCCTCGACCGAAGAGGCGAGTGGTACCGGCGGCGTTACTGTTATAAGTGCGCGTCAGGTCGATCGCCGGACCTGCGCCGGGAAGTTGGAAATCGGTTTGACTCACGAAGACATTGCCGTTTGTGACGTTGACCGGCCTCCCGACTGCCAGGCACGACGTTCCATCATTCGCATTGTTACCCAACAAAGTAAACGTCACAGTTCCTTGTGAACAGGCACCGAGGTTGTCGCAGATGGGGTAGTTGATGCTGAACGTGCCTTCGTAGTTCAACCAACCGGGATTTCTTACGAAGGCAGCTTTGCCATTGTGAAAGACCATCGCGCTGCCCTGGGGATAATCGTTTCTGACAAAGAACACCTGAAGCTGATCACCGTCCGGATCGATATCGTTCTTGAGAACTCCGTTCGGAGTTTCGAGTGGCGTTTCAAAGCTATCGCCGAATACGTAATATTCGTCCGGCCCCGCAACCGGTGTCTGATTCACGACGATGAAAGTAACGCTTCCCGTTGTGCACGCATTGGAAGGATCGCAGGCGGTGTAGTTGACGGTAACGGTACCCGTTTGGCCGCTGGCCGGGATGAATGCGGCCTTGCCGTTGGCGAAAATTGTGGCTGTGCCGATTGAGGTCTGGGTTTGTTGAAAGATGGCGTGTAGTTGGTCGCCGTCGGGATCGCTGTCATTCAGCAGGACGCCGGCGACAATCCCGGGCGCAGTCTCAAAACTGCCGTGAACGGTATACGAGTCAGGCGCCGTTATCGGCGGAGAATTTGGAGAAGCGGATGAACGCGTTGAAAAGAACAGCGCGAACGCTACAAACACAGAGAGGGTCAGGGTGATTAGGGTATACGGGTATTTCATCAGGATGCTCCATTTGAGAAGGGTGAACTGGGTAGTCGGGAGCTAGTCCAGAGAGAATTTCTCTGAAGGTCGAAATCCGATGGTGACGCGATCGCTATATAGAGGAACTATGATCGACTGTCAACAACAATTTTTAACGAAGATAAAAAGACTTGGTTTTTGTTGTTAACTAGGCATTCCGATGTCGTCGGAGATGAGTTCGGTGAGGGAGCTTTGGCTCGTGGTGATGATCTCGACGACTTGCGCAGGTGAGTCGGTGATGTGGAGCATCCGAAAATCGTCTTCACTGATCTTTCCTTCGGCCAGCACGACGTCGCGAAGCCAGTTCAACATTCCCGTCCAGTAGCTCGAACCGAACAGGACGATCGGGAAGTTTCGGATCTTTCTCGTCTGGATCAGCGTCAACGCTTCGAACAGTTCGTCGAAAGTTCCGAAGCCGCCGGGAAAGATGATGAATCCGAGACTGTACTTCACGAACATCATCTTGCGGACGAAGAAGTATTTGAACGTGAGACTCCGAGTTTGATACGGATTCGGACGCTGCTCGAACGGCAACTCGATGTTACAGCCGATCGAAAGTCCGCCCGCTTCAAACGCGCCTTTGTTGGCGGCTTCCATGATTCCTGGTCCACCGCCGGTGATCACGGCGAAGCCTTCGGCGGCGAGTAGCGCGGCGGTTTCCTGTGCCGCTTTGTAATCGGGATCGTTCGGTTTGGAACGTGCCGAGCCGAAGATCGAGATGCCGCGGTTCAGCGATGCAAGTTCGTCGAACCCTTCGACAAACTCGCCCATGATGCGGAACACCCGCCACGGATCCGTGTGGGTAAACTCGTCCGCGCGCGGGCTTTCGAGCAGTTGTTCGTCCTGCGTGGGTTTTGACGCGAGCCAGTTTGCGCGGTTATCGACACCGGGATTGGCGGTCTCGTCGTCGCCCGTCTTCTTCGCCATCTCAGATACCCATGATGTTGTAACCACAGTCCACGTAGATCACCTCGCCGGTGATTCCCGAAGACATCGAGCTACAGAGGAAGACGGCCGTGTTTCCGACTTCGCGCGCTTCGACGTTGCGTCCGAGCGGCGCGCGTTCGGCGTGATGTTTCAACATGGTGCTGAAATCGGAGACGCCGCGAGCGGAGAGTGTTTGTATTGGACCAGCGCTGATGGCGTTGATGCGGATGTTGCGTGGACCGAGATCCTTGGCGAGGTAGCGCGTGCTGGCTTCGAGTGCTGCTTTCGCGACGCCCATCACGTTGTAACCAGCGACCACCTTTTCCGCGCCGTAGTAAGACATCGAAACGATACTTCCGCCGTCGGTCATCAACGGCGCAGCGGCGCGTGCGAGTTGCGGCAAAGAGTACGCGCTGATCTCGAGTGCGGTTACAAAGGCGTCGCGGCTCGTGTTGAGATACTCGCCGCCGAGCGCTTCACGCGGCGCGTAGGCGATGCTGTGAATGAGGAAGTCGAGCTTGCCGAATTGTTCGCCGACGAGTCGAAATGTTTCGTCTACTTCTTCCTGTTTCGCTACGTCGCAGGGAAGTAAAAGCGATCCCGGCATCGACTCGTTGGTCAAACTTTCGACGTTGTCTTTAAGCCGATCGCCCTGGTAGGTGAAAGCGAGTTGGGCGCCCGCTTCGTGAAGTGCTTGCGCGGTGGCCCAGGCGATCGAACGTTTATTGGCAACTCCGAAGATGATTCCTTTTTTATTTTGAAGCATAGAGGTTCTGAAACTACGCTGCCGCGCTTTCCGGCGCATTCATGAGCGCCTTGTATTCACCACTTTCGACCCATTGAATGATCTCGGCGACGCGCCACACCGGGAACGGATGGCTCAAGCCGGACGTGATGACGTCGGCCCAGAAACGATCGAGCGCTTTCTCATCGTAGTTCTTCTGAAAATCGCGAGCCTGCGCGAGAAACTGATCGTAATCGACCCGTGAAGCGAAGGTGCCGCCACTGAGTTTCATCATCGTGCGGCCAATGACGTTTGCATCCTGCGTGACGAGCAGCGCCGCGCGATCGCACGACAACTCCGCGCGCCGCGCCCAGGCCAGCAATGCCGCCCTCATGCTCATCGTCAGAATCTCTTTGACGATGAACGTCAACGGCGACGCCATTACGGCTGACTTCGCGAGGAACTCGAGCAGTCGCGCAGCCGTCAGGTACAACACGTGTTCGGAATGAATGTGGCCCACCTCGTGCGCGACGACGGCCAGCACTTCCTCGTCAGTCAAACGCTCGATCAGTTGTGAATACAGAACGATGATCGGGCGTTCGACGCCGCCGGTGAACGCGTTGACGACCGGATTCTGTTGCACGAACAACTCGGGCATGTCGACGCCGAGCGTGGTGCACGCGATCTGAAGTTTCGCGTAAAGATCCGGACACTGTGTTGGTGTCACTTTGACGGCGCTGGCGGTGAAGATCACGCGTATCGCCGATTCGCCGGTGACTGCGAGCAGCTTTTTGAGCGCCGAATCGATTCCGGGAATCGCCCGCAACGTCGCGAGCGCGCGACGATCCGCGGGATGGATGTACTGATCCTTGTCGAGCCGTGCGAATTTCTTGTGCGGCTCGTCGGATAGCGGCAAGCGACAGCGTCCACAACGTGCATCGCCGCCTTCGTTCCGTATTTGATTTCGCTGGCCGCAGTAGCGGCAACGGATTGAATTGTCGTTGTCAGTCATGGTGGTGCTCATAATATCAATGTTTGAAATGCCTCACACCTGTAAAGACCATCGCGAGGCCATGCTCGTTAGCGGCGGCGACGACTTCTTCATCGCGCACTGAACCGCCCGGTTGGATAGTAGCTGTAATGCCGTTGCGCGCGGCTTCGTCGATGCCGTCCCGAAAGGGAAAGAACGCGTCAGACGCCAGCACGGATCCGGCGACCGGAAGTTGCGCGCGCATCGCTCCGATACGCACCGAGTCGACGCGTGACATCTGTCCCGCGCCTACGCCGACCGTTTGACCGTCGCGCGCGTAAACGATCGCGTTTGATTTCGTGTGCTTGCAGACTGTCCAGGCAAACAGCAGCGCACGAATTTCGTCTTCCGTCGGTTGCCGCGACGTGACGACTTTGAGTTCCGACTGTTGAAGCTGGTGCGTGTCTCTCGTTTGGACCAACATGCCGCCGCTGATCTGCTTGAACTCGAGACCTTTCGCCGTTTCGACGGAACCCATTCGCAGCACGCGCAGGTTTTTCTTGGATTTCAGTATGTCGAGTGCCGCCGGTTCGTAGTCCGGCGCGATCACGACTTCGGTGAAGATCTTCGTGATCTCCTGTGCCGCCGCGGCGTCAACCGGACGGTTGATCGCGACGATGCCGCCGAAGGCTGACACCGGATCGGTCGCCAGTGCTTTTTGATAAGCCTCGGCGACTGTTTCGCCTTGTCCGACACCCGCGGGATTTGTGTGTTTGATGATGGCGCACGTAGTCGCTTCAAAATCGCAGACGAGTTGCCACGCGGCATCAGCGTCAACGTAGTTGTTGAACGACATCTCTTTGCCTGAGATTAGCTCGGCATTCGCGACGCCGCCGCGCTCGGATGTTCGATAGAGAGCGGCTTCCTGATGTGGATTCTCACCGTATCTCAAATCCGCTGATTTTGTGAGCGACAAAAGCAGGTTCGAGCCGCCGCCCAAGTAAGAGCTGACGACGGAATCGTAACGCGCCGTTTGCGTGAATGCTTCGTGGGCAAGACGTTCGCGAGTGGTTAAAGATAGCGCACCGTCGTTTTGCTTGAGTTCGTCGATGAGTCCGGCGTACTGCGATGCAGAGACGACGACGGCGACGTCGTGGGCGTTCTTCGCCGCTGAGCGAATCATCGCTGGTCCACCGATGTCGATCTGCTCGATTGCTTCCTCTCTCGTGACGCCTTCGCGCGCGATCGTTTCCGCAAACGGATAAAGATTCACGACGACCATGTCGATCGGTTCGATTCCGTTCTGCTCCATCGCCGCGACGTGTGCCGGATTGTCGCGCAGCGCGAGCAGTCCGCCGTGAACACGCGGATGCAGTGTCTTGACGCGCCCGTCCATCATTTCGGGAAATCCGGTTACGTCTGAAATGTCGCGTACGTCGATGCCGGCGTCGCGCAACGACTTCGCGGTGCCGCCAGTGCTGATGATCTCGACGTTGAACTGTCTAAGTATCTGCGCGAGTTCAATGATGCCGGTCTTGTCGGAAACACTGATCAGAGCACGATTGATTTTCTTCGTCATTTAGCTGAATTTGGAGACTGATTGATCATGAATTTATGAGTGCGTGAAAAGCCGAAACGCCCGACCCAATACTGAACGCCCTCAGGTTTCAGGGTTGCAGAGAAAGCATGTGGTCGATTGTCTCGCGCTGACTCCGCTATATAGAAACCCAGAAGATACTGACTTTTCAAATCCTCTTCGATGGCGTCGAAAATTGGCGTCAGATCGACGTCTTTTGGCATGAGAGCAGACTTTCTGTCGCCTACGAGAAAGTACTTTCCACCGGTCTTCTCGGCGAGTTCCTTAAAGCCTTTTGCCGGGCGGCGCACTTCAAGCCGACCGTCGATCGGTTCGAAGAGCGGAAGATGAATCACGTAGAACGAGACGCGCTTCTCGATAGCGACGTCGATGATGCTGTCCGGCCTGATCGCGCTCTGATTGTCGAGTCCGTCGCTGATGAGCACCACGATCCGGCGTTCGGAGCGAACGGGTGTGAGATCGTCGAAGGCGTTGAGCGAATTGGCGGCGGCGTCAAATATCGCGGTGCGTTGATTTGGCGCGGCGCGAAACCTGAACCCGGCACGTGCGTTCTCGATATCTTTAGTGAAGGGAACATCCAGCGACGCCTTCTCCGCGAAACGAAGAATGGCGATACTCGAACGTTCGCTAAATCGCGAGAAGAGCGCCAGCGCTGCGTCTCGTTGTTGAGAAATGATCTGGCTGAGGCTGCCCGACTGGTCGAGTGCGAATAACATCGCGACACGATCCGCTCCCGGCGCGAAGTAAACGCCGGTGGTGACTTTCTCGTCGTCCTTGAGCATCAGATCCTGTTCAGTCAGGCCGGTTACAGCCCGGCCCTTCTTGTCTCGGACGCGAATCGGGAAGAGAAGCAGGTCGGTATTGACGCGGATGACGTCTTCGTCGTCAGGGGGCGGATCCTGGGCAAACACAGTTCCCGAAATGCCGACGCAAAGGCTGACCAGGAGGAAAAGGGCAGTAATGTGGGAGCGCACCACCCGTTCGGTCAGATGAAAAAACGACCGAAAAGGAGGATGCTGAGTATCACAATGATCGTGATTACGATGATTTTGACCAAACTCATGGCGAAGTCCTGGGTGTTTAAGGCCAATCAAAGTGCGTGCACAGTTTGCCATACGCTCCGCCCCGGAAGCCAGTTCACAAATTCTGGTGGTGTCTCGACTTCGTCTCCGCGTCGCTCTGTGCCTCTGTGGTTTACCGTTTTCGCAGTTCTTTTACCGCAGAGGCGCAGAGCGACGCGGAGAACAAACCGAGGCTGCTGTTTTTCTGCCGTTTAGAAGAATCTCAGAGTGTACGTCACCCTGAAACCCCGTCCCATTTCGGGGGCAAAATCTTTGATGAACGACAGATGATTGCGGTATAGCGTATCGCCCAGGTTGAAAAAGTTAAAGGCGATGATATGGGCCGCATGTTGCCGCGCAATCAAATAAGAGCCTGAAAGGTTCGCGACGGCGTATCCGGCGGTGCGCGTTTCGGTCGGGAAAACGCGATCCTGTTGGTTCGCCATGATGATTTCCGGGTTGAGCAACAGACCTTTGTAACGTAGTTCCAGCCCCGCGCGGCCGCGCAACGGCGGGATGCGCGGCAACGGCGTGTTGTCGGCCGTAAGCTGCGCGTTGACGTAGTCGAGGCCGAGATTCAACCAGAGAAAGGGATGTAGCTCTCTTTCGAACTTCGCTTCAACGCCTGCGAAGCGTGCGTTTTCCTGATCGTAGTTTGCGACGGTCAATCCCTCTTCGACGTCTCCGGTCGGAGCGAGAAAGACGAAGTCGTTGATGTGGTAATAGAAGCCGTTTGCTTCGAAACGCAGGCGCTTCGACGAGTGTCGGACGCCGAAATCGAGACCGTCGCCGAGTTCGCGGGTGAGATTCGGGTTGCCGATTTCAAACGCAACGTTTCCGCGGTGTGGTCCGAGGTTGTACAGCTCTTCGAGCGAAGGCGCGCGATAGGAATGTGAGTAGTTTACGACGATAGCGCCGCCGCTCCATGTCGGAACGCGAATGCCGGCAGCGCCGGAAAATCCCGTAAAACTCCGATCGGGAAGAACACCACGCGCGTCTGTCGGAGTTGGGTTGTAGCGGTTGTTCTCGACTCGTCCGCCAAACTGAAGCGAGACGTGTTCGAAGTCGAACGTCTCGAGTCCAAACACGGCGAATGCGTTCTGCTTCGTCGGGGGCGCCAGAGCTTCTTCGCCGGTCGCGGAGAAATCGCGATTCATTCCCCAGAATCCAAAGCGGCCTGACAGTCGACCGTGTTTACGCTGATCGAAAGTTCCCTGGTAAAGAAAAGTATTGTTCTTGAACTGAGTGCCGATCTCGCCGGTTTCGGATTCGATCTCGGCGTGCTTGTAATCGTTGTACTGGACCGAGAACGTTCCGGCGTTGATGAATGAATCGACGTCGCGAAAACCGCCGCGAAACTCGATGCTGTGACGGCGTGGATTGAGTTCGACGATCTCCGCCTCGGGATCCGAGGGATCGAACGGAATCCCGTAACGGCGCTTGTTGAAGTTGTAGTTGATGCTAAAGAAACCGTTTTTCGGGTAATAACCGACACCGGCCGCGGCGCTCCCTTCACGTGAGAAGGAGTTTTCTACGACTCCGAGCGGCGTTTTGTAGTCGCCCGAACGCTGTCCACCTGCATTGCCCCAGACGAGCCAACGCTCGGTTCCGAATTCGAAGCCGCCGCTGCCGCCGCCTTGTCCGCCGTTAGTGCCGCCGACGCCGGTCAGGTAGCCGTTCATTCCCTTGTGTGGCGAATCGTGTCCGGAGATCGTGTTGACGACGCCCCCGATCGCGTTACTGCCGTAAAGAAGCGTTGCCGGTCCTTTGACGATCTCGACTTTTTCGATCGTCAACACGTCGACCGGCTCCGCGTGATCGCCTGATTGAAAACCGAGTCCACCGACGCGTCCTCCGTCCTGTAACACGAGCACGCGATCGCCGTCGAAACCGCGAAGGACGGGCCGCGCCGTGCCTGGTCCAAAACTGCGTTTCGCGACGCCGAGTTCACCGTCGAGCGCTTCGCCGAGTGAAACCGGACTCTTCTTCGCGAGATCTACCGAACCCAGAACCTCGACTGATTGAATCGAACTGCTTACCGGTTGTTCAGTTCCACTCGCGGTGATCGTTACTTCTTCGCGCAACCCGGAAAGCTCGATCTGAAAATCGACGGTGGCTTCGCCGCCTGTCAGATCGGCTGTTCGAACGATGTCGGGAACACGATCGATCTGCGCAACGACGTCGTATTTACCTGGCGGAAGATTGGTGATTTCGTAGTGGCCGTTGTCGTCGGTGTTTACGGTTCGTTTGAGTTGAAGAATCGTTATCACGACGTTGTGAACGGGCTTGCCGGTGTCGCCGAGAGTTACCGTACCCCGAAGTGTTGCCGATCCCGTTGTCGACTGTGCCAGAGCGGGTAAGTTGATCGCGCCCGCGACTATGAGTGCCAGAAGAATCCTCCGAAATATCATTAATTTCTCTCCGTAATATCCAATTAAGAGCCCATTAATAGCTGCCCAATTCATACAGTTCGCCGGTGCGTAGACCGGCGCTTTATGAACAGAGCAATCGTGCAGACTTGGATTAGGAGATAGACGGAGGAGCGCGCCCGGCGAGTGGGCTGGTGATTCGAGAAAGCAGATCCGGCGCGACTACGGCTACGGTTCTGTGTGGTACTCGTGCCGGCGGTTCGTCCAGCCTGAGCGCGATTAAGCTCGTGCTGAAGTTCTGGTGTAACTGGCAGATCAGGCAGTCGCCGCATCCGCCGGCGGTGTTCGCCGTATTGCCTGTTTGTTCTGAATGAGACAGCGACGTGACGTCGCCGTTCTGCGGCAGAACGCGTCCGTGCCGGTGTGCTGCTTCGACCGTGGTGCCGTAGAAGATTAAGGCAATCAACAACAGTCCGAGCCAACGCGAGAACGTTGTGCTGCGAAGCTGATGCGGTCGAGTGAACATGCCAGTCATTGTCGGATGTGATAACTTCGGGAGCGGAGGAATTGTACTGACAGCCGCTCTTAAAACGCAATCTACGTTTCTAATTTCGAGCGTACTCGCGTGCTTTATTTGCCTCACGTCCGTCGATGTTCACGCGCAGACTCAAACCCGCGTCAGAATCACTGTTTCTTCAGCTAACGAGATCGCTGTTCACGCCGAACTGGCGGTTCCGTCGCGCTCCTGGTCGTTTCGAAACGCTTACGCGGGAGCTTTGGGACTCGCGGAAAGAATCGAGCAGTTTCGTGGGAACGGCCGCGCAGTGCAAAAGATCGCCGTCGGCGAGTATCGGTTCAACGAGAACGCCGGAAGCATTGACTATGTCGTCCGTTTGCGTCGCCCGTCACCGGGTGAAGTGGCCCATGTGACGTGGCTCACGGAAGATCATGGCGTGCTGGTGTTTTCGGATCTGTTGCCGCAGGCGTTTGAGTCTTTTGCTGCTGAGTTCGTACTTCCATCGGGTTGGACAGTTCACTCGTCGATCACTCCCGAAGAAAACGGCCATTACCAGGTTTTTGACCCTGACGAAGCTGTGTTCATGGTTGGGCGCTCGATCCGTCAAACGTCAAAGAAAGAGTTGGAGACTTTCATCGCGGGCACGTGGCCGTTCAAAGACTCTGTTGCATCGAATGCGGCAGTGCGCGTGATGGAGAAGTATGCGGAACTGACGGGATTCAAGCTGCCCGCGCGGCCGTTTTTGATGGTCGCTCCGTTGCCGGTCGCAAGTAGTTTAACCAAGTGGCGCGCGCAGACGCGCGGCTCCACGGTTCTGCTGCTGATCGATCCGGAGGCGCGAAACGCGAATTGGAAAAGCCAGTTTGAGATCATCTTCACGCATGAAGTGCTGCACCTTTGGGTGCCGAACGCGCTTGCGTTGCGCGGCGATTACGACTGGTTCTTCGAAGGCTTCACTCTGTACACGGCGCTGCTGACGGCTTTGGAGTTGAAGGCGATCGATTTCCGCGAGTACCTCGACACACTCGCGCGTGTTTACGATTCGTATCTTTCTTACTGGGACAGTCTTTCGTTAATCGAAGCTTCCGAACGGCGTTGGACAAGTAACACGCCGGTTGTTTACGACAAGGGCATGTTGGTCGCGTTTCTTTACGACCTGTTGATCAGGAAGGAATCGAACGGAAAGAAGACCGTTCTGGACGTTTACCGCGAACTGTTCACGCGCCCGGCGGCTGACCGGGCTGATGGAAATGACGTTATAATCAAGTTGCTGAGCTCGACGCCCGCAACGGCTGATTTTGCGAAGGCGTTCATTACGGGCAATCAGCAGCTTGAACCCGAACGGCCGCTCGCCGCGTATGGATTTCTTCTGGACGCGAGTGGAAAAACCTCGCGCCTGAACGTCGCGACGCAGGTCGACGAAAATCAAAAACGACTACTGAAGTCACTCGGGTACCGGAACTGAGAGGTGTTTAGAGATAAAGATGCGAGCATTTAAGACGCTGGTTATTTTCTTTGTTCCTTTGCTGCTTCCTTTGATATTTGCTGGTTGCCAGACGCTCGCCTCCGAAGGCAGCACCGGCGTGATCGTCGCGCGCCGCGCGCAGATCCGCAGTTCGACGGCCGTGGTTGCCGCCGACCTGTTGCAGGTGAACCGCGGCGACGTTATCGATATTCTCGATTCGACCGACGTCAACGATCCCAGCGACAACACGCGGAAAGAACGCTGGCTCCGGGTCAAAGCTCGCGACGAAGACGCGACCGAAGGGTGGATTGAAGCGCGAAACGTCATGCCTGACGACGTGCTCGAAGCGTCAAAGAAACTCGAAGCCGAAGATAAAGACATTCCCACACAGGCGACAGGCCAGTTGCGCGCCAGCTCAAACCTCCGGCTCACGCCGGATCGCAGCGACAATGAAAACATCATGATGCGGCTCGACAGTGGTTCGAGTTTCGACATCGTGGGTTGGAAACGTGTGCCGAAGCCGAAGTCTTCCGAAGCGATCGAAACGGACGTGGCGCCCAAAGCCGGCAGCGCGCAGCAAGGCTCGGGCAGGTCGGGGAGACAAAACGACGATCGAAAAGAGGAGATCGAGGAGACAAACGAGCTGTGGTACAAGGTGCGGCTCAACGCTTCCACCTCGCCCGCGCCCGCCGGATGGATTTACGGTAAACAGGTCGAACTCGCCGTGCCGAGTGACATTATTTTCTATCGCACCGGCCGTGAATTTGTCGGCTGGCAACGTCTCGATGGCGACAGCAAAGACAATAGCGCTGCCGACAAAGATGGCGCGAAGGAAGCGAGACCGGGAAGTTGGTTGATTCTCGAGAAGAGCAGTTCGAGTCAGCCGCGCACACTCGACGAGCCTGACTTCGATCGCATTTACGTTCTTGGTTACGACAAACGCAATCAGGAGCATTACACGGCGTATCGCAGTCCGGATCTCAGGGGATTTCTGCCGGCGCGCATTGAAGGGCAGGGAGACAATAAGACGTTCACGCTGCAACTTCAGGACGACGCGGGTGGAGCGCCAAAAGAAGTTCGTTACAGTTTGTACAAAGATGCGCGTGGTGTGTTGAAGATCAACGCGCCGAATGTTGCTCCCAGTAAACGTCGTAAATAGAGCTTGGTTCTTAGTACTTGGTACTTTGTTCCTAGTACTTAGTTGTTAGTACTTGGTTCGACCGCAAAGCCAAAGTTCAAAGTACAAAGGATAAAGTTCAAAGCACAACCGATCATGAATCACCCGCTAATCGTCGGTATCGGTGGTTACGCTTCCAACGTTGGCAAGACGACGCTGGTTTGCGAACTGCTGCGTGCGTTTCCTGGTTGGGAAGCGATCAAGACGACGCGCGGTCACTATCGATCGTGCGGGAAAGATCCGCACGCATGTTGTGTGAGTCACTTGTTGGGTGAAGAGCCTTTGGTGCGTTCGGGAAGAAAAGAGACCTACGAACCTGGTAAGGACACAGGCAGGTATTGGGATGCCGGCGCGGCGAACGTGCACTGGGTGATTGCGACTGAGGCGCAGATCGGAAAAGGAATTCAGCAGGCGCTCGAGCGAGTGAAGTCGGAGGGCGTGTTTGTAGAAGGAAACAGCTTTGCGGAGTTTGTGCGGACAGATTGTTTCTTCATGCTCACCGGCAATAGTGAGACGAAGATCAAGAAGACGGCGAAAAAGATCATCGAGAGGGCAACTCCGATCTACGTGAGCGACATCTATGACGAGCTTCCGGCGTTGATGGTATTTGCAAAAAACCGGCTTGGGGCATTGACAACTAAGATTTTGTCCCTATAATGCCCATTCCTCTTTGAGAGGGCGTGCGGGGAGTTGGATTAAGGCGCTCAAGATTTAAGAGCGAGTGCCGCTTTTCCCGTGAGTTTGATAACCGGGATAGCGGTGCTTTTTAGTCTCCGGCTGATTGAAAAAGAAAAGTCGGAGAAAGCCTTGAGGGCGCTTGACAGAGTTAGGCTCGTTGGTTAATATCCCCGTTTGCTTGGGGCGAGTTTGAATCGTCTGTAAGGCAATCCAAATACAATTTGGAACTCGATGTTTGAAAACTAGATAGAGCGTGTCCGTTTCAAGACCTTTGAGAGTCAAACCGCGAACGATAAAGTTCGCGTTTAAAACTCGCAAGAGTCATTATCGAAACTGAACAAGAAAGACCAGTAATAGATAATGTTCCAGAGAACAAACTTATAACGAGAGTTTGATCCTGGCTCAGAATCAACGCTGGCGGCGTGCCTCAGACATGCAAGTCGAACGCGAAAGCTTCCTTCGGGGAGCAAGTAGAGTGGCGCACGGGTGAGTAACACGTAGGTAATCTACCTTCGGATGGGGAATAACAACCGGAAACGGTTGCTAATACCGCATAATGCAGCGGCACCTAATGGTGACAGTTGTTAAAGCGGGGGATCGTAAGACCTCGCGTCTGAAGAGGAGCCTGCGGCGGATTAGCTAGTTGGTAAGGTAACGGCTTACCAAGGCGATGATCCGTAGCCGGCCTGAGAGGGCGGTCGGCCACACTGACACTGACATACGGGTCAGACTCCTACGGGAGGCAGCAGTCGGGAATTTTGGGCAATGGGCGAAAGCCTGACCCAGCAACGCCGCGTGAAGGATGAAGTATTTCGGTATGTAAACTTCGAAAGAATAGGAAGAATAAATGACGGTACTATTTATAAGCTCCGGCTAACTACGTGCCAGCAGCCGCGGTAATACGTAGGGAGCAAGCGTTGTTCGGATTTACTGGGCGTAAAGGGCGCGTAGGCGGCCACCGCAAGTCAGTTGTGAAAGCTCTGGGCTTAACCCAGAAAGGTCAACTGATACTGCGGGGCTAGAGTGCAGAAGGGGCAACTGGAATTCTCGGTGTAGCGGTGAAATGCGTAGATATCGAGAGGAACACCTGCGGCGAAGGCGGGTTGCTGGGCTGACACTGACGCTGAGGCGCGAAAGCTAGGGGAGCGAACGGGAT
>DASTTB010000034.1:0-131964 GCA_035760365.1 Pyrinomonadaceae bacterium | reverse complement strand
CGCGGGCTCGTCTTCTATCACGATCTGCAACCCGACGAATACCGGATCACGGATCCGATCTTCCGCGCGTTTCGTGACTTCGTGACGAAGGACCCAGCTTACAAAGTCACGCCCGCTATGATCGATCGTTATCGATCGTTCGTCGAGCTCGAACTGCGCTTCAACATCGTCACGGCTGCCCACGGGCGCGTGCTCGGCGATCGCGTCTTTATCATGACGGACGATCCGCAGGTGTCGAAAGCAGTCGACGTATTGCCGAAAGCGCGTAACCTGGCCCAACGAGCGTCCAACTAGAGCCACAAAGAGGGGCTGAACTTTAGCCACAAAGAGGCACAAAAGGCACAAGAGGCACAAAAAAGTACTAAGCATTTAAGCACCAAACCTCAAGAACCAAGCACCAAGAACCAAGAACCAAGAACCAAGAAACCAAGCACTAAGCACTAAGCATAAGCCCAACCCGATAGTGCTTCGTAGTTTGTTCCTGGTGCTTCGCCCTTTGTAAATTTCTCTTGTACCTTTTGTGCCTCTTTGCGGCTAAAAGCCCAACGCTTCTTTGCGGCTAAAAGCCCAACACCTCCTTGCGGCTCTGTTTCAGGCATAAAACAGAGTCTTGCGTCTAAAACCGGCTATGTGATACGTTTTGCCGGTATGAAACGCATCAATCGACCCGGAAAGCCGCTCGTCAACACCGAAGAGCTCGGCCGCGCCGTCCGCCGCCGTCGCGAAGAACTCGGACTCAGCCTCCGCGACGTCGCCGCGAAAACCTCAGTCTCAGCCTCAACTCTGTCGCGTATCGAAAATGGCACCGGCAAACCCGACGCTGATAACATCGCCCGGCTAACCTCGTGGCTCGAAGTCCCCATGGAACGCATTCTCGGTGGACCACAAGGACAAACAGACGCCCCGCCGCCTGTTGTTTACTATCCACACGAGCCGACGCCCGAGATCGTCGAGGCTCATCTGCGAGCCGACCGCAATCTCACGCCTGAAACGGCGGCCGCGCTGTCGGAGGTTTTTCGCGTGGCTTACACGCAGTTCACCAAAAGCGGTCCTGAAAAGGCGTCCAAAAAACGGCGCTGACAAATTCTTTTTGCACTCAGCCCGAAACACGGATTTAATGGACAAGTGCAGCTTGGTGATCTACCTCCAGGTGAAAAGTGGCGAAACTTTGAACTGAAAGCCATGGCCCTGCGCGACTTCGCCCGCGTTCGGCCTGACCTGCCCCTGAACCCATTCGACCTCGCGCGGTTCGCCAACCTGATCGTGCTCGACTTCGACAAGATCGAAGGTGTCAGCGACGCTGCCCGCGAACACCTGCTTGGACCAGCAACGGAGAGTTGGTCCGGCGGCGCCTGCACGTTGCCCAACGGAATGAAACTCGTGATCCTGAATCCGAATCATGGTCCAGCACGAACTAAAGCCACGTTGATGGAGGAGATTTGCCACGTTTTCCTGGGCCATAAACCCAACCGCCTGTCGGTTGTGACGAAGGATGAACGCGGGAAGGTGATGAACCGCGATTACCGGAAAGCCGACGAAGAAGAGGCTTACGGCGTCGGCGCCGCCGCCCTGGTCCCTTATGCGTCGCTGAAGAGTCTGTTGTTACAGGGAAAAGGAGTGCGTGAGATTGCGGCCCATTTTCGCGTGAGTCGCGAACTTGTTGAGTACCGGATGAAAGTGACGCATCTTTGGCGTCAGTATAAAGATTTTCGTTAGAATAGACCGCCCATGACTGAACAACTGCAAGACGCAGCCGCGCCTGGCCTGAACACAATCGACAAGCTGCGATTGCTGCTCGACATCACCAAGAAGATCAGCCGTTCACTCGACCTCCAGGAAGTGCTGAACCTGGTGATGGACACGCTCGCTTCCCTGACCCCCTACGATGCCGCAGGCATCTTTCTCATCGAATGCGTCGATAAAGATTCCGTTCCCGACGGCGACGAGCCCTGCACCTTCAAGGCTGAAGCTGTTCGTGGTTACGACGTCGAGGAGCTTTTGGATCTACATCTGAAGTTGGGAGAGGGTTTTCTCGGCAGTGTCGCGCTTACTGGAGCTCCGATCATCTCCAACGACGTCCGCAACGATCCCGTCTACGTGAACGCACGCGATCGCACGCGTTCCGAAATGGTCGCGCCAATCATCTCGAACGACGAAGTGATCGGTTGTTTCGATCTCGAGAGCGACAACCTCAACGCTTATTCACACGACGATCTCGAAGTGTTGATGCTGCTCGCTTCGCAGGTCGCAATCATCATCGAGAAGGTGATGTTGCACGAACAGTTGATCGAGAAGAAGCGACTCCAGGGCCAACTCGAAGTCGCGCGCCAGGTGCAGTTGGAACTGCTGCCCGGGGAAGATCCCGCGCTGGCGGGCTACGACATCAGCGCTTACAACTTCCCGTCCGAAGAAGTTTCCGGCGACTACTACGACTGGGTGCGGATTTACGAAGACCAGATCGGCGTCGTCATCGCCGACGTCTCCGGCAAAGGCGTGCCGGCGGCGATCCTGATGGCGTTTTTGCGCGCGAGTCTTCGTGCGGCGACTCACATCGGTTACGCGACGAACATCTCAATGGCGAAAGTGAACTATTTGCTGTGGGAGTCGATCGATCGCAACCAGTTTGTCACGGCGTTCTACGGAATATTGGACGCGTCGAACCGGACATTGTCGTTTTCCAACGCCGGGCACAATTGGCCGCTACTGATCAAAGCCAACGGCGAGACCAGCTTCATCGATTCCGGCGAACAGCCGCTCGGAATGTTTCAGCACACGCGTTATCACCAGTACCACGTGATGCTCGAGCCAGGCGATGTGTTTGTGCTGTACACGGACGGCGCGACGGAAGCCGAGAGCCCGGACGGTGAGGAGTTTGGCCGCGATCGTATGGTTGAAGCGGTCAGGAACTCGCTCGACAAACCGGCGCGCGAGATGATCGCGAGTATTCAGATGTCTGTGCTGGAGTGGACCGCGAGTGTGGGCGCGAACGACGACGTAACTTTTTTTGTAATTAAGGCATTAAAATAATCCGTGTGGGGGAACACGGATTATACTAATGTGCGGTCAGTGAGCAGTGGGCATGATCGCCGCCCGGTGCCAGTGGTGCACGATAGTCGCCAAAGTGAAACTCAGCTTCGGCCTCCGAAAGAGCATACACATCGAAGCCATACGCATCGAGATAGTCTGCCAAATCATCGGGGGAAAGAAGATATACGGCAGGCGTGTAACCCGCTTCAACACGAATTTCCAGCAGGCGCTCGATTACTTCAAGTGGTGCAAAGCAGCTAACAGGATCTCTGTACGTTGCCATGTTGCCGGCGCCTTTCTTTTCAAAATCAAAACACACGGTCCAAATATTTGCGCCCGTGTTAATTCAACGCGACTCTTTGATGTACGCAACACCGAACTAGTTTGTTCTTCACCTTGCAAATATTCTCACCAGTCAATTCACCCGACTTTTTGACGCGCGAGAGTGCTGAAAAGTTCCAAAACGAAAAATGAGTACCGACCAACCAACGATTACAACCCCACAATCTCCTGGTCCGCCACCACTAAACTTCGTCGCCATCTTGAGAGAGATGTTGCGGGCCTCCGACAAAGTCAGCGATCTGATCTTCAGCCCGGGCCGTCCGCCGCAAATCGAATTGGCGGGCAAACTCGTGCCCGTGCGTATTGCCGGACTCGAAAAACTAACGCCCGCGCATACAGCCGGCATCGCCAAGCTGATCATCGGCGGGCAACAAACGGCGCTCGATAGTTTAGAGAAAAACGGTTCCGCCGACTTGTCGTTCAGCGTTCCCGGCGACGCGCGTTTTCGCGTCAACATCTTCAAACAACGCGGCACGCACGCGATCATCATGCGCGTGATCCCGATGCGTCCGCCGCGCTTCGCCGACTTCAATCTTCCCGAGACACTCAAAGAGATCGCGGACCTGAAGAACGGCATCGTGCTCGTCACTGGTCCAACCGGAAGCGGCAAGAGCTCGACGCTCGCTGCCGTGATCGATCTGATCAACGAAACGCACTACTACCACATCGTCACGATCGAAGATCCGATCGAGTTTCTACACACGCACAAAAACTCGACGATTCACCAGCGCGAGCTGCATTCGGACACGCCGAGTTTCTCGATCGCGCTCCGCGCCGCGTTGCGACAAGCGCCCAAAGTCATTCTCGTCGGCGAGATGCGCGATCGTGAGACGATCGAAGTCGCACTCGAAGCCGCCGAGACCGGACACCTCGTACTCTCGACACTGCACACGATCGACGCTTCGAAAACAGTCGATCGCATCATCGGCGTGTTCCCGAAAAACGAAGAGAAAGCGATCCGGACGCGAGTCGCGCAGTCGTTTCGTTTCATCGTCTCGCAACGTCTGATTCCGCTCGGTGACGGCAAGGGACGCATCGCCGCGATCGAGATTCTGAAGTCGACGATGCGCACGCGCGAGTACATCGAAAAGGGCGAGTCGGAAGGGAAATCGCTCATCGACGCGATGGAACAGGGCGATCAGGACGGTATGCAGACTTTCGACACGGTGATCGAAAACTACATCCGCCAGGGCATCGTCTCCATCGAAGCCGCGGTGCCATACGCGAGCAATATGAACAATCTTCTCCTGAAGATCTCGGATCTCAGGGGCGCGCCGCCGCCGCGCGTCGAGGAACCGCCCAAAGATCCGACCTCGATGCTCGATCTGATTGAGCCGTGATCTGTATAATCCGTGGTTGTGTTGCGCTTTATTCTTGTAGCGGCGCTTCTCTTCCCAACGACAGCTTTTGGCGCTTATGTCGACGACGAAATTCGCATAGAACTGCCGCCTGGTGGGCAGCTCAGGGTGCGAAACGACTTCGGCAACGTGTCGGTTGAGCTTTGGAACGAAAGTTACGCCACCGTTTCGGCCATCGTCGATGGCACGACGCCGTTGAAACGGTCGCCGATCGTGATCGAGAATCGCGGCAAGTTGGTCAGGATCGCCGTGGTTCGGCGTCCCGTCGATCCCGCCGTTGGCATTCACCTGAAACTGAAAGTTCCCGCTGGTTTCGACGTCAGCGCCTGGTCGATCAAAGGCATCGTCAAACCGGAACCACAGATCTCTGCTGACAAACCGGCTTCTGAGAAACCCGAACCTAAGCTAATCGCACCGTCGACGACATCTGCGGGAACTCCCGGCGATAAGACCGAGAACGTCGAGATCAGCGAAGGCGACGTCATTCGCGTCGATTCACAACTCGTGACGCTTAACGTCAGTGTCATCGATCGCGGCACGAGTCGCGGACTCGCCGGTTTGGTCCAATCGGACTTCAAACTCTTCGAAGACGGACAGGAACAACGGATCGTGCAGTTTGAGTCGTCGTCCGCGCCGTTCGATCTTGTGTTGCTGATCGATCTCTCAGGCTCGACGAAAGACGTAGTCAAACTGATTCGCGCCGCAGCCTTGCGATTCGTAAACGCAGCGCGGCCGGCGGATCGCATCGCCGTTATCACGTTCGCCGGATCGTCGTCGATCGTGTCCGGACTCACTGCCGACCGCGATCTGTTGCGACAGCGAATCGAAACCATCGACACCGCGCGCGGCGACACCAAACTCTACGACGCCATAAACTTCGCGATGGCCCAGGTCGCCAAAGATTCAAAAAACGCGCGACGCTCGGCCATCGTCGTGATGAGCGACGGACTCGACGGCACGATCCCGGGAATCAGCGGTCAAACCGGATCGCAAACACGTTATCCGGAGACACTGCGAAACATTCAGGAGTTTGACGGTGTTCTGTACACGCTGTGGCTGAACACAGAATACGAGGCGATGAGCCCGCTCGATACGCAGCCGGAAGCTTTCGACATGGGTCACGATCGCATGAAGGAGATGGCCGGATCTGGCGGCGGTGTGTTTTACGAGGTCGAACGTCTCACCGATCTCGCCGGCGCTTACGAACAGGTGGTCGCGGACCTCGGAACCGTTTATAGTTTAGCTTACAAGCCCTCAAACAGTGCTCGCGACGGACAGTGGCGAGCGATACGAATTGGCGTTAGTCGATCGAACGCTGTAGCACGCGGCAAACGTGGCTACTATGCAAACTAAATTCAGATCAGCAACTCGAATTTCGAAATTAGAAATTCGAATTGCGAATTTGGAAATGCGAAAACAAAACGGAAAATTCGCAATTCGCAATTCGCAATGCGAAATCTCTTTTGCAGTGGTGATTCTTGTTGCCCTACTTTTCCCGGGACTCGTGCGCGGGCAGGATCCGATCGAGACGATTCGCATCGACTCCGATCTCGTCGATCTGAAAGTTAGTGTGCTCGCGCGCGGCACGGCGACGCAGGTTCCGTTGCTCGAACAAAAAGATTTCGTCGTGTTGGAGGATGGCTCGCCGCAGGAGATCGCGTTTTTCGCGGCTGCCGACGCGCCGTTCGATCTCGTTCTGCTGCTCGATTTGTCGGGGTCAAACTCGAAGAAACTGAAGATGATTCGAAACACGGCGAAGCGTTTCGTCGAAGCCACACGGCCGATGGATCGCATCGCGATCGTTTCGTTCACTGAAATGCCCGCGCTCTATTCGTCGTTCACGCTCGATCGCGTCAAGTTGAAGAAGAGTATCGATCTGATGGACGACGCGACCGGCGGCACGAATTTTTGGGATTCGCTCGACTGGGTCGTCAGGGTTTTGACGCGGCAGGGGTTGAGCGCGAGCCGCCGCAGTGCCGTCGTCGTGATGACGGACGGTGTCGATAACGCGCTGCCCGGTGTTTATGGTGACGGTTCGCGCACCGATTTTCCAAAACTGCTTGAAAACATCCGCAACTCTGAAACTCTCGTCTTTCCAATCTATCTCGATACTGAAGAAGAAAACGTACGCGAGCATCGTGTTCCGCGCGACGCGTATGCGCTCGCCCGCGA
Source organism: Pyrinomonadaceae bacterium (assembly GCA_035760365.1). Classification (GTDB taxonomy): domain Bacteria; phylum Acidobacteriota; class Blastocatellia; order Pyrinomonadales; family Pyrinomonadaceae; genus PSRF01. The sequence continues at coordinate 125,065 of DASTTB010000034.1, read as the reverse complement.
GCAACTCGGGCAGATTTCGAAGGTCTGTGGAACGCCGATGTATCGAGCGGCGAAGTTGAGTGATCTGGATAAAGTGTACGAGCAAGTCGTACGCGACCTCAGCACGGTTTACAGTATCGGTTACCGGCCTTCGAATAAGACACTCGACGGCAAATGGCGTGCGGTCGAAGTGCAGGTGCAACGCCCCGATCTCCTCGCCCGCACCAAACGCGGTTACTTCGCTAAGCTCGCCGAAGCGAGTCGATAATTGTCGCAGTCCGTGGAACACGGAAAATTTGCAGTTACGACACTTCCCTGAGTTCTGGTAATGGCTCAGTTTGTTCAGCATTCTCTGCGTTCCTTCGCGACTCTGCGGTAAAAGACGGAAAGAACAGATAACCGCAGAGACGCGGAGCAACGCGGAGAGGAAATTACGACACTTCCCTGAGTTCTCGAATACACTTCCCTGAGTTCTCGAATACTTGTAAATGTTTTGCAGGAGACTATAATGCTGGGGAGATTAACCGGCCGGTCATTCCTGTAATCGCGATTTCGGAGGGTCTATCCCGTGAAAAAAATAACCTGCCTCCCAGTGCTGTCGGTTCTTTCGGCCGCGCTTATCCTCTGTTGCTCGGTGCTGAGCGTCGCTCAAAACCGTGAAAAGTTCGTGATTTCGGCAAAGGCGGGCGGAATCAACGCCGTGACCGGTGAGGCCAAAGTACACTCGAAAGGCGAGTCAGACTGGCAACAACTCACGATTACGGACGATTTGAACGCCGGCGACCGCGTGCGCACCGACACTGACGGCCGAGTCGAGATTCTGCTGAACCCGGGTTCCTATTTGCGCGTGGGCGGCAATTCCGAGGTCGAGTTGGCCAACAACGCTCTCGATAATGTCGAACTTCGCCTCCTCAAAGGCACCGCCATCGTTGAAGCCACTGGCGCCGATGGTCTGGAGCTCAACATCAACATCAGCACGCCGCACGCGAAACTCGCCATCGTCCGTCACGGTCTCTATCGCCTGAACGTCGTTCCGGGCGACACGACCGAGCTAATCGTGCGAAAAGGTCGCGTCCTCGTGGGCGATTCCCATACGAAGGTTAAGGGCGGCAACAAGGTCATCTTCAGCCAGACGAACGTTACGGTCGCTAAATATACGAAGGAAGAAAAGAAGCGCATCGAGCAGCAGGACGTCGACGTGTGGAGCAAGGAGCGAGCGGAAACACTCGCCAAAGCCAACCGCCGCATTACCGACAGAATGCTGACCTCCGCGTTTTCGGCATCGGATCCGTTTGGCTATGGCCGCTACTCGCGCGGATTTGGGATTTGGTTCTACAACTCGATCGCCGGGTGCTACACGTTTCTGCCGTGGTACTACGGTTGGAGATCGCCATACGGTTCGTGGTATTCGACCGGAGTTTACAATCCGTACGTTGGGACCGGTTATTCCCGCGGCGGAACAGTCACGTCGAATCCGCAGGGAAACGGCGGCCATACTGGGTATCCGTCGGGTGGTGGAAACTCAAGCGGCCCGCGTCCGATTACTCCGGGTGGCGACGGTGGCGGCGCCGGTGGCTTCGGAAATGCTGGTGGCGGAATGAGTAGGCCGAGCAGGCCAATCGACTCAGACACTGGCCGTCCGATGCCGAACAAAAGTTTGGAAGTCAGCCGTCCGAATAACTGATCCGGGCGTTTTAGATTTGCCGGGGCGCTTTATAGAGTTCTTCCAGTTCCTCGTTGATCAGCGTCCTGATTTCCGGCGGTTTTAAGCCGGCCAGAATCAACTGCGTCAACGCAGTCCGCAATTGAGCTCGCAGGCGGTCGTCAGGCTTCTCCCGCAGCGTTTGGGAGACGACGACCGCACCTGAGCCATGCCTCACGCGAATCAGTCCTTCCTTTTGCAAACGACGATAAGCGAAAGCGACAGTGTTCAGGTTGACGCCGAGGTCTGACGCTACCTGGCGGACAGGCGGCAGCAACGTCCCTTCGCGAAGCTCCCCGCGCGCGATCAGGGTCTTGATCTCGTCTACGAGTTGCTGGTAGAGCGGCCGTGCGTCTCTTTCATCTACTGTTACGAACATAATTGTCTAGTGCTTGTATACAGTAGACAATTGTGGGCTGTCCAGAGGTTTATTTGGTGAGTTCGTCGGCGAGTGCGAGCGCGGAGGCCGCGACCTGGTCCATTTTTGCTTCCGAGATGACGGTGTCGCCGACCATGAAGACGTTGGGCAGAGATGTGCGGGGGCCGAGGGGGCGCGTTGAGCCTTCAATTCCAAGGACCATGCCGAGTTTGCGGCGAGTGGAGTCGTAATACGTGCGAGGGTTTGCGGTTTCGATGATCTCGATGTCGCCGCCGAGTTGTGGCAGGGCCGCGTGAACGCGCGCCCAGAGTTCTTCGAGCGCTGCCTGGTCGCGTTCTTCGTACTCCTCTTCGCTTGATTGAAATGCAAACCAGTCGATTGGTTCGGTGGTTGTTATCAGCGTCACCGCTCGCTTTCCCGGCGGTGCGCTGCCAGGTGGTGATATCGCGACCGTGAACTCCGCGACTGTGAAACGCTCGCCAGGTAAACGCGCGACGGCTGACTCGTCGAGACTCGCGTAGATAACGTAGGCGCCCGAACCTTGCAGCGTCTTCAACAGTTTCTTTGTTTCGAGTGGCGTTCGGTTGAGGCCGATCAGTTTCCCGTAGGTGTCCCAGACGGTGAGATTGCTGACCACCGCTTTTCGCGCCATCACAGTCTCGCCACTGAGCAGATCCACGCCGACGGTACGTTGGCCGGAGTCATCATAAGCGAGACGCAGCACGGGGCCGTTCAAACGCAGCGTGCCGCCCGTTTTTTTGATCGACGCGGCGAGACGTTCGGCGACGCTCGCTGGGCCCCCTTCAATCGCGTAGTACTTGTCGCTGCCCGGGAGCAACGAAGTCGGCGGTGCTTCGACGGGCAATTCCTGAAAGAGGCGATCGTAGATCTCGCCATGTCCAAAGGACGTGTAAAGTCCCATTCCGGGATCGAAGTCGTGTCCGGAAAACTCGACGCGCGCCACGCAGCCGCCGACCTGTGAGTTTCTTTCAAGCAGGCAGGTTTTGACGCCGCGTGCGGACAGCAGTGCCGCGACGGTCAGGCCGCCGATCCCGCCGCCCACGACGACTACGTCATACGACATAAGTAAATGCTGAGCTTTTCGACGAGGTGAAAGGCGAACTCGAAGCCGGGTGTCGTCGGGGTGACTTCTTCCTGCTTCAGGATGCTCTTATCCAGAAACGGCGCGAGCACGAGGACGAGCGACTGGATGCCGTTGAAAACGAGATGGATGATGAACGGTGGAATTACTGAGCCGGTGTATGCGCGAGTGGCTGTCAACGTCATGCTGAGCACGGTGATGACGAGTATGACGCCGATGTTGTTGATGTACTGGAACACGTGAATGCCCGCGAAGAGCAGCGACACGATGGCAAACGCGACGCCGACGCCGGCAGCGCGTTCGAGTGCTGAATAGAGTACGCCGCGGTAGACGAGTTCTTCGACGAGTGGTGCGGTGGCGACGGCTGCGAGGGCAGTCGCGAAGCGCGCGGCCATCGAGCTTTCGACGATCAGATCGAGTTGTGTCTTTTCGCCGCCGATGAACTGCGTGATGGCCCAACCGAGGCCGAGAAGAACGATCGCGATCACGGCGCAAAGCAGAGTGCCCAGGCCCGCTGGAATGGACTTGGGCCATTGCAGGCCGATCGCTTTACCAAAAGGCTTTTGTCCGCTTGTGCTGACGTAATACCAGATCAGAAGGAGTGTCAGCAGGTGGGCGAGGATCGTTCCGACGACCGACAGAACGATCAGCATTTTGTCGCCGAGGATTTCATCCGGGCGTGGAACTCCATGTCTTATAAAGTTATAGACGAAGTAGGGAACGACAAGGAGGACGGGTACGAAGATCAGAAACCCGAAGCTGCCGGCCCAAACTAAAACTGCTTTTACAACGTCCAGCCATGGTTGTGGTGATGCGGCGGTGACTGATGGCGGTGGTGGCAGGACGTCGCGAGCCGGTTCTGTAAATCCTGCTGGTTCGTTTGAAAGTGGTGTTACGGGTTGTGCAGGTTCTTCGGTGAACACTTGGCGAGTGTAGGTTGTTTGGAAAGACAAATCAATGCACATCTCCCGCCAGCGGGAGGTTGATGTAGAAGGGATTTTAAGAATCCTTTAACCATGTGACTCGCGCCAGCGGGAGGTTGATGTAGAAAGGGATTTTAAGAATCCTTCAACCATGTGACTCGCGCGCTAGCGGGAGGTTGATGTAGAAAGGGATTTTAAGAAGCACTAAACAGCGGGGTAGTCGATGCCGAGCAGGGGCGAACCGACGCGTGGGGCGGCGAGCAGGAGTGCGATGATGGTTTTGGCGTCCTGGATCTCGCCACTCGTGATCATCTCAAGCGCTTCAGCGATCGGAAGCCGCACGACTTCGAGGTTTTCGTCCTCTTCGAGGCGTTGTGGCCCCTGCGTGAGATCCGTGGCGAGAAACACCCACATCTTCTCTTCACAAAACCCAGGCGAGACGAAGAACTCCGACAACTTGTCCATCCGTCCCGCAGTCAAACCCAGCTCCTCCTCAAGCTCACGCGCAGCGCCCACATCAGGCCGCTCGCCATCCTCGAGTGTTCCCGCCGGCGCCTCCAACAAAAAACGAACCGCCGGATGCCGATACTGCCGCACAAGCGCCACGGTCCCGTCGTCGAAAACCGGCAGGATCACAGCACTTCCGTGATGATGCACGACCTCACGTTGATACGTCAGTTCACCTTCGCGAACAGTATCAACCGTGACATTGAAAACACGTCCCTCAAAAACCTTCTGGCTGCTGATGATCTTCGGCAGTTCGTCGTGCGGCGTAGTCATACGAGTTTCTTCCACTCCCCGATTAAATAGAGCGATCCGGTAACACAGATTAACCCCTCGCGAGGCGTATTGCCCGCCGCGGCGCGAGCTGCTTCAGCGACTGTCTCGCATTTCACCACCGAGCCGCGTGCGTAACGCGACGCAATCTCGCCTAACGTGTCGAGCGAAGCGGCGCGTGGATTATCGATCGTGGTGAGAATCAGACAATCGGCGAGCGGAAAAATTATCTGACCAAGGCGATCGAGTTTCTTATCACTCATCGCGCCAAACACGATCGTCAACGGCCTGCGACCAAATTCATTCAAGTAATCACGCAAAGCTTCAGCGCCCGACGGATTGTGCGCGCCGTCGAGCAGGACGTTGTCGATCAACTCGAGCCGGCCGGGATGATGCGCGTTTTCCAGACCAGCCACAATCGCCTCATGTGGAAGCGAAAGACTTTCCGCCAGACGAAAGGCAATGGCGGCATTGTCGATTTGGTGGCGGCCGCGCAATCCTATTCGGATCGAATCGGAAGGAGGAACTGCCAGAACCGGCTGGACTCCACTTTCTTCGCACCGTTGCAACAAAACGGATAAAGCTCGCGGATCCTGTTGCCCGATGACCACAGTAACTCCGGGACGAATGATTGCTGCCTTTTCCGCGGCGATCTTCTCAATCGTATCGCCGAGGTGTTTTTCGTGGTCCATCGCGATCGACGTAATGGCGACGACGCCGGCGTTCACGGCCGTGGTCGAATCGAGTCGTCCACCCATACCGGTTTCGAGTATCGCGAGCTCGATCTGCGCATCGCGAAACGCGATCAACGCGATCGCCGTCAGCTGTTCAAAAAACGTCGGCATCGCCTCGATCTCTCCCGAAGCAACCAAACGCTCCGAGACTTCGCGAACCGTCGTCGCATGACGCGCGAAATCTGCTTCGCTGATCTGCTGCCCGCCGATGCGAATGCGTTCGGTAACTGAAACGAGATGTGGCGACGTGTAAAGCCCGCTTTTGATCCCGGCCGCGCGACACACAGAATCGAGCATCGTGGCAGTGGAACCTTTGCCGTTCGTTCCGGCGATCTGGACCGCGGGAAATGCGTGGTGCGGATTGTCCAGTGCTGCGAGGAGGAGTTCGGTGTTTCGGAGTCCGAGCTTGAGCGTCAGTATCTCGTTGCCGAGCCCGTAAAGATATTTAACCGCCGCTGCAAAGTCCATCTGCGGTTAGTTGCGAGAGGTTGCGCGACGCCGTGCCCTTTCAATATCCGACTCGCCGTTGATCTCGGGATTCATCATGAAGTTCAGCAACCTGATGATGTGATTGCGCAACTCGCGTCGATCGACGATCTCGTCGACCATTCCGTGGTCCAACAGGAACTCGGAACGTTGAAAATCCTTCGGCAGTTTTTGGCGGATGGTCTGCTCGATGACGCGCGGGCCAGCGAACCCGATCAGCGCTTTCGGTTCAGCGAGAATCACATCGCCGAGCATGGCGAAACTCGCCGTGACGCCGCCCGTCGTCGGATCGGTCAAAACGGAGATGAAAGGCAGACGTGCTTCGTCGAGTGCGGCGAGTGCGGCGGAGATCTTGGCCATCTGCATCAACGAGAGCGTGCCTTCCTGCATACGCGCGCCGCCGGAAGCAGAAAAGATGATGACCGCGCTGTGCTCGCGCATCGCGCGTTCGATCAGCCGCGTGACTTTTTCGCCGACCGCGGATCCCATCGAACCGCCGATAAACGTCATGTCCATTGCGCCGGCGACGACCGGATGATCGCCAACGGTGCCGCGAGCGTTGATGATCGCCTCGGGAAGTCCGGAAGCGTCAGTGGCCTGGATAAGACGCTCGGCGTAAGGCTTACTGTCGACAAAGCCGAGCGGATCGATCGAGATGACTTCGGCGTCGAGCTCTTCATACTTGCCGTCGTCAAACAACAATGCGAGTCGTTCGCGTGCGCCGATGCGGAAGTGATGACCGCAGTTTTTGCAGACCTGTAGACCGTCTTCGAGTTCACCTTTGAACAAGTGGGCCTCGCAGCCGTCGCACTTCACGAAGACGTTTTCAGTCTTCACGACGCGTTCTTCAGGCGGAACGGATTCGATGCGCTTTGTCTTTTTACTGAACCAGGCCATAGGAATGGTCGGAAGCGTAACATAACCACGAAGAGGCACAAAAGGCACAAGAGGCACAAGGAAGAACCAAATCAGGTAAGTCTTAGCAAGCGAAGACTTAGCTCAACAATTCTTTTTTAGGAGTCTTAGCGAGCGAAGACTTACCTGAGTAAACCCTTCTTGTGCCTTTTGTGCTTCTTGTGCCTCTTCGTGGCTAAAATCTGTCGCTAAAACTCGATGCCCTGTTGGGCCCGAATTCCCGCGTTAAATGGATGTTTGATCTCCGTCATCTCGGTGACGAGATCGGCCGCTTCGATCAACTCCGGTGGGGCGTCTCGCCCCGTCACCACAATGTGTAAAGCCGGTTGCGCGGCGCGAATCGCGCGGAATTCCTCGAGAACCTCTTCAACCGGAAGCATCTTGTAACTGAGCACGTATACCAGTTCGTCAAACACGAGCAGGTCGTAATCACCGGACCGCAGCTTTTCAACACACAGCGCCCACGTTTCGCGCGCGGTCTTGATGTCCTGTTCGGGATTCTTTGTGTCCCACGTGAAGCCGTCGCCCATCGTGTGGACCTCGATGCCGAGTTTCTCAGCCGACTCGTGTTCGCCGTAGCGGTCGTTGCGCGACTTCATAAACTGAATCATGCAACACTTCAAACCGCGTCCGGCGGCGCGCATCATCAGGCCAAGCGCGCACGTCGTCTTTCCTTTACCGTTTCCGGTATGGACCATCAGGAGTCCGCGCGTCTTTTCCTGATAGTCTTCGCGACGCCACTTATATTTTCGATCTAACACGATCTATTAAACGACGGATTCCTTGAGCGCGTCTTCAGTTACGTCGGCGAGTCCGTTCGCTCGCTTCACGGCATCCTGCAAGAGCCCGACGATCACTGTCTCAGCTTCTTCCCACGTGCCTTTGAGCGTGCAGCCGGCGGCATTGCGATGACCGCCGCCGCCAAACTTCTCCGCGACTTTCGCTACGTTCACGTCGCCTTTCGAACGCAAACTGGTGCGATAGATTCCCGGTTCACACTCTTTCAGCATCGCGACCGCTTCCACTTCTCCAACAGTCAACGGATAGTTAACAAACCCGTCGGCGTCTTCGTCAGAAGCCTGCGCCTCGCGTTGCATTTCGAGCGACTGCCGCATACACGCCACGCGTCCGCTTTCGTCGCGTCGCGCGGTCGATAACACCGCGCCCATCAACTGTATTCGGCTCCACGGATAACTGGCGAAAACTGCCTCCGCCGTCTTCGCCGGTTTCACTCCCGTGCGAACCAATTCCGATGCGACTTTGAACGTTCGCTCAGTCGTGTTCGAGTAATGGAACGATCCGGTGTCGGTAATCAGCGCGGTGTAAACACACTCGGCGATCTCTCGCGTCACGCGCACGCCGGTGGCTTTGCACAAGTTGTAGATCATCTCGCCGACTGCGGAAGCCGTCGAATCGATCCAGTTGATCGTGCCGAAGAGTGCGGTGGTTGAGTGGTGGTCTATGTTGACGACGAATTGCTTCTCGAGATCCGCGAGACCGGGCCGCGTGATGTCGGAACACTCGATGACAAACACGGCGTGGTACGAAGGATCTACCGAAGGCGTGACGCGAACTTCGTTGGCGCCCGGCAGTTGCTGATAGGCGTGCGGGACGGGATCCCGCATGATGACTTCGACGTCCTTATCGAGAGCGCGTAACAACCAGTACAGACCTAACGACGATCCGAGGCTGTCGCCGTCCGGGCGAATATGCGAGGTGATCGCGAAACGACGTTTAGCTTCGATCAGCTCGACTACTTGACTAAGCATAATCTCAAAATTTCGAAATTCGAAATTCGAATTTCACTCGTGGTCCTTTCCTTGTCTCTCCCACTCTCGTTCAATCTCATCAAGCAATTGATCGACGCGCTCGCCCTCTTCTTCGACTCGATCGCGCACGAAATGAATTTCGGGCGTACGGGGCAGATTCAACGAAAGACCGAGTTGCTTCCGAACATAAGCCGCTGCGTGCTTCAACGCAGACAGCGCCTCCTGATGCTCTTTTTCATCACCGCGAATCGTGACGTAAACACGAGCCGCCTTTTTGTCCGCTGAAAGCCGAACGTCCGTTACCGTGACGGCCGTCAGCCGCGGATCTTCAAGTTCATAACCGACGATCTGCGCTATTTCGTCTCGCAGAACATCTGCTACACGTTCTTGTCGACGCATAACCTACAGCCCAATTTACAGTTCGGTGGCCGCGACGCGCTCGACGATGTAAGCCTCAATCTGGTCGCCGACCTTAACGTCGTTGAAGTTTTCCAGACTGATACCGCACTCGAACCCTTCGCGAACTTCCGAGACGTCGTCCTTGAACCGGCGCAGCGACCCGATGTTGCCTTCCCAGCTCACGACGCCGTCACGAATGAGACGCGCTTTCGCGTTGCGACGAATCAAACCGTCGATGACCATGCAGCCGGCGACCGTTCCAGCCCTCGGCACGCGGAACACTTCGCGCACCGCAGCCTTGCCGAGAATCTTCTCCTTCTCGATCGCTTCGAGCATTCCGATCATGGCCGCGCGAATCTCTTCTTCGACCTTGTAAATGATCGAGTGGAGACGAATATCGACGCCTTCCTGTTTCGCGATGTCGGCCGCACGCGCTTCGGGACGCACGTTGAAGCCGATGATCACCACCGCCGACGACGACGATCCGGCCTGCGTAGCCGTACCGAGCAGCACGTCGGATTCGGAGATTGCGCCGACTCCGGAACGAATCACTTTCACCTTGACGCGTTCCGTGGAAAGTTTTTGCAACGTCGATTTCAAAACTTCGACTGAGCCCTGCACGTCGGCCTTGATGATGACGAGCAGTTCTTTGACTTCGCTTTCGCCGAGCGCTTCGATACCGCGCTTCGTAGTCTGCAACAGTGCAGCCTGACGGCTCAGCATCTGCCGATGTTGCGAGATCGACTGCGCCTTCGTGATGTCCGAAACGACCTGGAAGCTTTCGCCCGCCTGCGGAACACCTTGCAAACCAAGCACTTCGACTGGAGTTGCGGGACCTGCTTCGGTGATCGGCTCGCCGCGATCGTTGAACATCGCGCGGACGCGTCCGAAGATCTGGCCCACGATGAAGGGCTCGTGAATCTTCAGCGTTCCCTGTTGGACCAGCACGGTCGCAACCGCGCCGCGGCCGCGATCGAGTTTCGCTTCAAGCACGACGCCGGAAGCGAGACGCGTTGGGCTGGCGCGCAGGTTGAGAATGTCTGACGTCAACAGGATCGTTTCGAGCAACGTGTCGAGGTTCTGGCGTTTCTTCGCCGAGACCTGGACCATTTCGGTCTCGCCGCCCCAGTCGAGTGGCGACAGACCATGCGTAGCGAGTTCCTGTCGCACGCGATCGGGGTTGGCGTCGGGTTTGTCGACCTTGTTGATGGCGACGATGATCGGAACACCGGCTGCGCGCGAGTGCTCGATCGCTTCGATCGTCTGTGGCATGACGCCGTCGTCGGCGGCGACGACGAGGACCACGATATCGGTCGCTTTCGCACCGCGCGCACGCATCATCGTGAACGCTTCGTGACCCGGTGTATCGAGAAACACGACGCGGCGAGTTTCACCCGGATTATCCGGATTCGGCACTTGCACGCTGTACGCGCCGATGTGCTGCGTGATGCCGCCGGCTTCACCACCGGCGACGTCAGTCGTACGAATCGCGTCGAGCAACGAAGTCTTACCGTGGTCTACGTGGCCCATCACGGTCACGACAGGTGCGCGCGGCAGTTCAACGTCGTCGGCGTCGGCGGCGATGAGTTCTTCAAACTCTTCTTCGGCCACCATCTCTTCAAACGGCACAAACGACACGTCGTAACCGAATCGTTTGCCAAGATCGGCGGCGACGTCGTCCATCAACGGCTGATTGATCGTCGCGAAGACGCCGCGTTGCAGCAGCAACGTAACGATGTCCTTGGGCTTGATGCCGAGTTTTTCCGCGAACTCCTTCACGGTCGAACCCTCGATCAAGCGGACCTCTTTCAACCCGCCTGAACCAGGAGTTTCGAGCCTGCCGGCGATGCGGTCTTCGAGTGACAGTGCCTTCGGCGGTGGAATGAAGTCACCGCCACGATTGTCGAACCTCCCGGTCTTGCCCTCGACCTTGCGTCCGCCGCGCGGACTGCTGCGTCGTGAACGACGGCGTCCGGCGTCCGGAGGTGGAATGTAGGTCGTTTGCGGCGTGGCTGTTTCGCCGGGAGTTCCCATGCGCTCGGAGCGCGGCAGCGACGGCCGCTCGCGTAAACGTTGGTTTCTGTTGTCCGTGCGCTCTCTCGGCGGCGTAACGGGCGGCGGTGGCGGTGGCGGCGCCGGAGCGCGTTCGCCTGGACGGATACCGGCGTTGAGCGCCGCGGCAGTCGGCCGCAGCACACGCACCTGGCGTGACGGAACGACGGGCACCGGTTTCACGACTTCCGCGCCGTTTGTCGGCGCCGCCGGAGTTGCGACTGCGGCCGGCGGTGGTTCCATCGCGGCGACAGGCTGTTCCGGAATGACGGGCGCGGGCGCCGGCGTCACGGGTGGCGCTGGCGCCGGCTCGGCCTCGGCCACCGGCTCTTCGACCACTTCGAGCTCTGGTGCTTCGGCACGCGCGGCGGGAGTCAGTCGCTTGACGAGCTTGGTCGGCGCCAGCGGTTTCGGAGTCGCAGGCGTAACGGGCGTGGTCGTCGTTGTCGTTGGGACTTCGACCGGCTCAGCGTCAGGCGTCGTTGGTGGAAGCGGCGTGGGCGCAACCTCGAGCTCCGGCTCGTGAACTTCCGGTTCGGTCTCGACGACGCCGGGGGTATCGGCAGCCGGCACCACGGCGCGCTTCACGACTTTGACGGCGCGCTTGACCGCGGTCTCTTTCTTCGGGAAGTACTTGTTGCGAATCTTCTCCGCCAGTTCCTTGGACACGGAGTTGGAAGGAACACTGACGTCGACGCCCTCGCGGCGTACCTCTTCGATGAGACGTTTAGTGTCGAGTTTTAGTTCTTTGGCGAGATCGTAAATACGAACTTTAGAGGAAACTGTCATGCACTCCTTCTCGACGCTTACTCGCGCGTTCGACCGTCTTGATAAAGGTTAGGAACCGTCCGCTCCTAACCACTCAGAGACGTCCGAATCAGAAGTTCGGCGCGTGACAGGAGGGGCGGAGCGGGCAACACAAAACGCCCGAATAAACCGGAGTTGTGTTGTTCCTGTTTGGCTGCATCATTGGAGCATCACTGCTTCTCGTCGTCCGTACTCCCGCCTGATGCAGCATCTTCCGAAACTGCGGGAGTTGGTGTTTCTGCTTCGTCAGCCGAAGCTTCCGAAGCAAAATCTTCTGCCAAAACGTCGGCAACGTTCTCTTCGATGTGATCGAATGCTTCGACCGCTGAAGAGGTGATGTCAGGTGATGGCGTGATCGTGTCCGGGCGCAAGTCGCGGCCGGCTTCCTGTAAGACAAGCTCGTCGCCCGGCAGCGGTTCGGCTTCAGTTAACGAAACCGGATCGGCGGAATCCCACGCCTTGATCTCGGCTTCGGCAGTGAAGGGAACGCCGTTTTCGACCGCTTCGTCGTAACCGGCTGCGGTCATTTCGTTTGACGGCTCGACTTCGCCGGCCTCGACTGATTCGTCGAGTTCGGCGGAAACTGCGTGTTGCTCTTCCGTCTCTTCGTCGGTTTCGCCGAGACTACGGTCGCGCATAGCAATAACTGCCTGCGCCGCGGTCAAGATCTGTTCCGCTTCGTCGAGACTCAGGTCGAGGAATTCGACGAGGTCGTCCACAGTCGTTTGCGCGAGCGCGTCGATGTCGTTGATGCCGTGTTCTGACAGCGCTTCGGCCTGTTGCGCGGTGACGCCTTCAATGACCGAGAGCGGCACTGCCTCGCCGGAAGCAATCAAAGCACCCATCTGTTCGGTGACTTCGCGCTTGATCTCTTCCTCGCTGCGGATGTCGATGTTCCAGCCGACGAGCTTGGTCGCGAGCCGCACGTTCTGGCCGCGTTTGCCGATTGCCAGCGAGAGTTGGTCTTCGTTGACGATGACCTCCATCTGGCGATTCTCGATGTCGGTGATTCTGACCTGGTTGACCTTGGCGGGCGAAAGCGCGTTGGCTGCGAAAACTGAAGGCTCGTCGGACCACTCGATGATGTCGATCTTCTCGCCGCGCAGTTCGCGAATGATGGCCTGGACGCGGGAGCCTTTCATACCGACGCAGGCGCCGACGGGATCGACGTCGCGTTCATTCGACATCACGGCGATCTTCGCGCGTTCGCCGGGCTCACGCACGGCTGACTTGATGACGACGGTGCCGTCGTAGATTTCCGGCACTTCCATCTCGAATAACCTGAGCAAAAGCTCGGGAGACGTACGCGAAACCTCGACTTGCGGGCCTTTTGATTCCTTCGACACGTTGTTGATTACGACGCGGATTCGTTCGCCCTGGTTCCACTGTTCGCCGCGTGATTGCTGTGACCGCGGCAGGATCGCTTCGAGATTGCCGAGGTCGACGATGATGTTGCCGCGTTCGAACCGTTTGACGTAACCGTTGACGAGGTCGCCGATCTTGTCGATGTACTGCTCGTAAACGTTGCTGCGAACGGCGTCGCGGACTTTCTGAAACAGGATCTGTTTGGCTGTTTGCGCGGCGATGCGGCCGAGTTCTTCCATCGGCAAGGGCAGCAACAGCGCGTCGCCGAGTTCGACTTCGTCGCCGGCGAGCTCGCGGGCTTCGGTGATAGAGAGTTCCGTCGCCGGATTCTCGACTTCGTCGACGACGACTTTAGAAGCAGACAGTTCGATACCGGTCTCCGAGTTCCAGTCCACCTGGATGTCTTCACCGGAGCGAAATTGTTTCTTGGCAGCCGCGCGAACGGCTTCCTTCATCGCTTCTATGACGAGATCGCGTTCGATACCTTGCTCCTGACAAAGCGCTTCGATGTTTTGTGCGATCGATGAACTCATCTGTGTAATCCGTATCCTAAACTAGCGTTCTGGCCGTCGCAGTTCCTCAGTTACATCCACTTCCAGATTCGCTTTAGTAATTATGGTCAGCGGAATCTGCACGCGACCGTTAGTCCGATCGTCAAAAATTATGTCGTCGCCATCGAGTCCCAGCAGGCGGCCGCGAAAATTACGTTGACCGTTGACGGGTTGCCGGGTCTTCAGTTTGGCGTTACTACCGGCAAAACGCTCGTAATCTGCGCGTTTATAAAGCCCACGCTCGATTCCGGGAGATGAAACTTCGAGGGTGTAAGCCGCGTGAATAAAATCCTCGACGTCGAGAATTGTTCCCATGTGCGTGCTCACTTCGTAGCAATCGTCATGGGTCACACCGTGCGGCTTGTCGATAAAAACGCGAACAATCGGCTTGTTATCGGGGCCGGCGACTTCAACGTGTACAAGCTCGAGGCCGTGATCGATTGCGACTCGTTCAGCTATCTCCTGAACCCGCGTTTCAATCGAATCGTTTCCCATGATGCCTCTTTGCCGGGTCTGTCCCCCAAAGAAAAAAGTGGGCGCGAAACCCACCGGACAAGCCCCCGTGCCTTCGAGCAAGCTGAGGATTATACGGAAACGATTTTCCAGAGGCAACTTGAGAGAGACCTATGGTGGTGTCCCAATCTGACTGTGATCTTTTTAATCCGTGTTTTCCTGTGTGCGTAATTTTCAAATCAGGAGGACTACCGAGACACGGATTCTAACTACCCGCCAGCTTTGCTTTTACGGTTTCACTGATTGTTTTCCCGTCAGCATTTTTGCCGGCGAGCGCGGCCTGGGCGGCTTTCATGACTTTTCCCATGTCTTTCATCGAACTCGCCCCGGTCTCGGCGATCGCCGCGGCGACAGCGTCTTCGATCTCCGCCTGCGAAGCCGCCTGCGGCAGATACGTTTCGATGACTGCGATCTCGGCCTGTTCCTTGTCGACGAGTTCCTGTCGCCCCGCCTTCTCATACTGCTCGATCGAATCGCGTCGCTGTTTGACGAGCGAACTAAGCAGCTTCTGCACCTCGTCGTCATTCAGCTCGCCGCCCTTTTCAATCTGACGGTTCATCATCGCCGCTTTCACCATTCGCAGCGTCGACGTGCGCCCAGCATCCTGCGCCTTCATCGCCGCCGTCAAATCCGAAACAATCTGTTTACCGAGACTCATTTTGAAGATCCTCCATTGGATTTCGCCAGGTAGTCGCCCAGGAACCGGCCGGTGTACGACTCGCGGATGTTCATGATCTCTTCCGGCGTACCGATGCCGACGACGTACCCGCCGGCGTCGCCGCCTTCGGCGCCGAGATCGATGATGTGATCCGCGGTCTTGATCACGTCGAGGTTGTGTTCGATCACGAGCAGCGAGCCGCCGGCGTCGATCAGCGCGCGAAACGCAGCGAGCAACTTATTAATGTCGTCGAAATGCAGGCCTGTAGTCGGTTCGTCGAAAATGTAGAGCGTCTTCGCGCCGGTGCGTTTCAGCAAATGCGCCGCGAGTTTGATCCGCTGCGCTTCACCGCCGGACAACGTCGTCGCCGATTGGCCCAACCGCAGGTAACCAAGCCCGACGTCGTCGAGCACGCGCAAACGGTTCGTGATCTTCGGCACTTCGCGAAAGAACGTGATCGCCTCGCGCACCGTCATGTTCAGCACTTCGTGAACGTTCTTGCCGCGATAACGAATGTCGAGAATCTGTTGTTTGAAACGCGTTCCCTTGCACTCTTCACACACGAGTTCGACATCGGCCAGAAACTGCATCTCCACCGTAACCGTGCCGTCGCCCTGGCAGACTTCACAACGCCCACCCGGAAGATTGAACGAAAAGTGCGACGGTTCGAAACCGCGCGCCTGCGCTTCACGCGTCGCGGAAAACACCTCGCGAATCGCGTCATAGACCTTGATGTATGTGACGGGATTCGAACGCGGCGTTCGTCCGATCGGCGACTGGTCCACGAGGATCACGTCGTCGATAAAGTTGCCGCCTTCGATTTTCGTGAAAGCACCGACGTGTCCCTGCCAGTCGCCGCGCTGTTTTTTCAAACCCGCGTAGATGCAATCGTGAATCAGCGTTGACTTGCCTGACCCGCTCACCCCCGTCACGCAAACGAGCATGTCGAGCGGAACGTCTACGTCTATTGACTTGAGATTGTGTTCGGAAGCGCCGCGAATCGCGAGTTTTCTTTTCTGCGCGACGCGGCGCTGCTTCGGTTCCTTGATCTCGGCATCGCCGCGCAAGTATCGGGCAGTTAGAGAAGACTCGTCGCGCAACAGACCGTCAAAATCGCCTTCGTACATCACGCGGCCACCCAACTCACCGGCAGCCGGGCCGATGTCGAGAATATGATCCGCGGAGCGCATCATTTCGGCGTCGTGTTCGACGACGAGCACGGTGTTGCCGATGTCGCGCAGGTTTTTAAGCAGACGAATCAAGCGATCGTTGTCGCGCGGATGCAGACCGATCGACGGCTCGTCGAGCACGTAAAGCGCGCCGACGAGCGACGATCCGAGGTTGGTTGCGAGTTGTATTCGTTGTGCTTCGCCGCCGGAGAGCGTCGAGGCGAGTCGATCGAGTGTCAGGTAGTCGAGGCCGACTTCAACAAGGAACTTGAGCCGCCGTCGCACTTCGAAAAGTATTCTGTCGGCGATCGCTGTTTGCTCGGTCGAGAGTTCCAGCGAGTCGAAAAAGTTTGACGCATCGTTGATCGACATCGCGCAGATCTCGGCCAGCGTGCGTCCGCTGACTTTCACGTCGCGCGCTTCCTGTCGCAGCCGTCCGCCTTTGCAATCCGGGCACAACGTGTAACCGCGATACTTCGAAAGAAACACGCGCACGTGGAGCTTGTACTTCTTCGTTTCCATCCAATCGAAGAAACCACGCACGCCGCCGAAATCGCCGCGACCTTCGATGATTGCCTGCTGATCGGAGCGCGAGAGCTGGTTGAACGGCACGGTCATCGAGATCTTTTCCGTGCGGCAAAACTGTTTCAGCTCCGACATGGCCCACTCGTGTTGCGGCTTGGTCCATGGTTCGATCGCGCCTTCTTTCAACGACAAACCCGGATTCGGAATGACGAGATCGAGATCGAGCCCGATCGTGTTGCCGAATCCCTGGCACGTCGGACACGCGCCGTACGGATTATTGAAACTGAAGAGTCGCGGCTCCGGTATCGCGTAGACCGTACCGTCGTATTTGCACTCGAATCGATCGGAAAAGCGCATCCGTTGCGGATTCGCTTCGGCAGTTTCGATAACGGCGCTGCCGTGTCCTTCCTGAAAACAGATCTCGAGCGAGTCGACGAGTCGCTGGCGGACGTCGGAACGGGCGGCGAGTCGATCGACGAGCACGTAGACGTCTTTGAAGTCGTCGCGCGGGAAGTCGTCTGGCGATTGCAGATCGATCGTTTGCCCGTCCGCGAACAAACGCGTGAATCCGCGCTGCATCAGGCTCATCAGATGCGCGGTGATCGATTGGCGTCGCGACGCAGTTTTTCGTTTGGTCTTGTCGACGGCTTCCCCGAGCCCGGTTGCGGCGGGGAAGAGAACGTAGAAACGCGTGCCTTCGGGCAGCTTCGCCAACACTTCGTTGGCGGCTGACTCCGGCGAATCGCGCATTACCAGCCGTCCACAGACGCGGCAATATGTTTCTCCAACACGCGCGAACAGCAGTCGCAAATAGTCGTAAACCTCGGTTTGGGTTCCGACGGTGGAGCGCGGGTTTCGCGTCGAGTTCTTCTGGCGAATCGCGATGGCGGGCGCGATGCCGTGAACCTCGTCCACGTCCGGCTTGTCCATCCGTTCGAGAAACTGGCGCGCGTACGCGGAGAGCGACTCGACGTAGCGCCGCTGCCCTTCGGCGTAAATCGTGTCGAAGGCGAGGGACGACTTGCCGGAACCGCTAACTCCGGTCACGACAGTCATTTGATTAATCGGGATAGAGAAGGAAACGTTCTTGAGGTTATTAACGCGTGCTCCCCTGACTTCGATTGCTTCTACCATAGATCCAGATCTGGCCTTCTTCGCAAACCCGGAATAATAGCAGAGAACGCGAGACACAGATAATACGGATTGACACTTTCCCGTATGTGGCAGAGAATGCGCGGAACATGAAGACTTCACGCTTCCTGCTGCGCGGTTTTCGCCGTCCACGCGAGATAGCTTGTTTCGCTCTCGGTAAACTCGAACGACAGGTTCTCGAGGAAACGTGGCGACTCGGCGAAGTGACAGTCCGTGACATTCATCGCGCCTTCGACGAACGCATCGCGTACACAACCCTCATGACCACGCTCGACAGGCTCTTCAAAAAGAACCTGCTCGCTCGTCGCAAAGACGGCCGCGCGTTTTTGTATGCCGCGCTTGTCTCGCGTGAGGATCTCGACCGCGGAATCAAAGAGGACGTCGTGGACGGATTACTCGGTCAGGGCGCGGACGGAGTCGAACCCGTTCTCGCGTGTATCGTCGACACCATCAGCGAACATGACCGCGAGTTGCTTGACCAACTCGATCGCCTCGTTCAGGAGAAGAAACGGGAACTCGGTTCGCGAGAATAACTGATGTACACCTTCCTCGGGATAACACTCGTCCTGGCGCTTTTACTGACGATCAACGCGACCGCAACGTTGATCGCGGCCGGTGTCGCGCGCGCCTGCCGGAGGATTCTGTGGAAGTGCTCGGCGCGCACGCGTGCGGAGATCCTGTTCGTGATGCGCATCGGCCCGCCAGTGATCGCGATCGTTTCGATCGCGGCGTTCATGATTCCGTCGTATCTGACTTACGAGCCATACACGACAAAGGAAACTGTCGGTTGGAAACTCGGCGGGCTTGCAGCGATTTCGGCGATCGGCGTCGCGCTCGCATTCTCACGCGGCTTCCGCTCGTGGCGTGCGACGCGTTCGTTGCTCAAACAGTGGCTGGCAAATTCGACGCGCATCAATCTCGACGGCATCACTGTTCCCACTTACATCCTGCAACAACATTCGTTTCCGATCATCGCCGTTGTCGGCGCGCTTCGTCCGCGCTTGTTTATCGCCCGTCAGGTTTTGGACTCGTTGAGTGAAGAAGAACTGGCCGCGGCGATCGCGCACGAGTACGGACATCTTGCGGCGCAGGACAATTTCAAACGCTCGGTCATGCGGATCAGCCGCGCGGCGCTCCTGATCATTCCGTGCGGCCGCTGGTTGGACCGCGCGTGGAGCGAGTCGTCCGAATCCGCCGCCGACGAACACGCCGCGCAGCGAAGTTCTCACGTCGCTCTGAATCTCGCGTCCGCCCTCGTGCGGATCGCGCGCATGATTCCCAAAGGTCAGGTACAGGTGTTGCCGGCGGCTGTCTCCGGATTTCTCATCGGCGACGATACGCCGGGCGTCAGAGTCAGGGTGAGCCGGTTGGTTGAACTCGCTTCGATCGATCCACGGTTGCTGGTCAGCAGCGCTCCGCTGTTTCGCTTCGTGCCGTGGTTTGTTTTGACTTTCGTCGTCGTGGTTGGTGTGACCATCGAGAGTCGCCCGCAAGTGCTCGCGGCCGTACATCATTTCGTCGAACACGTGGTCGCTTTCCTCAGTTAAATTCTCATAAACAACTTACGACGGCTGGTAGTAGTTGGTGGTAGGCTATAAAGTCGTGCGCTCTTATGGCCCCACCAACACTCAGAATTCTCGTCGGAATCGTTCTTACCTTCGCTAGTTCGCTGGTTGCGGTCGGCCAGAGTTCACCAGGCAAAATAACGGGAACGGTCAAGGATGCTGGCGGCGCAATTCTCAGCGGCGTGGACGTTTCGTTACAGCTTCCGACGCAAGCCGTGCCGCGCGCGACCGTCACCGATGCGCAGGGAAAATTCACCCTCGATAACATCGAGCCTGACACTTATCAGATCGTCGTCAAACGCGTCGGGTTTCTTCCGTATCGTTCAGCCGTGCTGATCACAGCGGGCGACACGAAAGACTTGGCGATCGTTTTGGACGTCAATCCGATCGCCGAAAACGTAACGATCACGGCCGAAGCCGGACAGATCTCGAGGACGCGCGACGTCGATACCGCTGTGAACGTGATCAACGAGCGAAAGATTCTCGAACGCGCGCCGGAAGTCGTGGCCCAGGTCGTCGACGAAGAGCCTGGCGTTAACTTGCAACGCACGAGTCCTTCGTTGAGCGCCGTCTTCGTGCGTGGATTGACCGGACGAAACGTCGCGGTCTTTGTCGATGGCGTTCGCTATACAACGAGTGCGCAGCGCGGCGGCGTCGGCACGTTCTTCAGTTTGATTGAACCTTCGAGTCTCGACACGGTCGAAGTCCTGCGTGGTCCAAACAGCTCGCAATACGGATCCGACGTTCACGGCGGCGTCGTCAACTTCATCTCGCAAGCGCCGCGCTACGGAAACGCCGATGGCGAGTTTCACGGCCACGCCAACGTCTTCTACACATCGCCAACGAACGGCTTCGGCGGCAACACGCTCGTGAGCTACGGCAAGCGAAACTACGGCTTCCTGCTCAACGTGAACGCGCGTCGCATCAACACAATGCGTCCAGCCGATGGGCTCGACTATCACGCTGCCGTCACACGTTTTCTCGGTCTGCCTTCAGACGTCTTCGGCACGCGTCTTCCTGACACGGGATTCACGCAGTACGGCGGACTGTTGCGCACCAATTTCAATCTCGACGACAAGACTCAACTTCTCTTCAGCTACGCGCGCAACCAACAGGACAACGGCAAACGTTACGACCAGTTGTTGGGCGGCGACGGTAACAACATCGCCGACTTGCGCAACCTGATGACCGACACGTTCTACGCGCGTCTCTACCGGCAGGATCTCTGGATATTCGACAACGGTTCGTTCACCGTCTCGTACAACGGGCAACGTGAGGAGCGAATCAACCAGGGCGGCAACGGCAATCCCGCCGGCACGATCACCAATCAGCGCGAACGCACGAACGTTCTCGGTTTCAATTTCTATCTCGACAAGCAGATCGGCGATAACAACACATTCCTCATCGGCGCCGACGTTTATCGCGACAAGATCAACGCTCCCGCGTTTACTTTCGATCCCGCGACTGGAAGAACAGTCAATTCGCGCCCGCGCATTCCCAACGGCGCGCGCTATCTTTCGTACGGTTTCTTTGCCCAGGACAACTTCACAGTCATTCCCGATCGGCTGCGCTTGAACGGCGCCGTTCGTTACAACGTCGCGTCGTACGTCTCCCGCGCCGCGAATGCCGAGCTTGGTCCGGACGGCAAGCCGCTGTTTCCCGACGACAGCGCCCGCTTCAGTGCCTTCTCCGGACGTTTCGGCGGTGTGGTGACGGTCGGCGGCGGTTTCGACGTCGCAGCCAAGTACACACGCGGCTTTCGTGCGCCAAACACTACGGACCTCGGAATCATCGGTCTCGTCGGTACCGGTTTTGAAGTTGACGCGACAACTGCCGCGGCTCGCGGTGGTTTTGTCGGTTCGACCGCGGGAGCCGACGCTGTTTCGACCGGCATTCCCGTTACGAAGTTAGGACCGGAAAGCAGTGACAGCTTCGACCTGAGTCTCCGTTACACGAGCGAACGTTTGGGTCTCGAATTAACTGGGTTCACGACGAAGCTCAACGACGTCTACTTCGATCAGGCGCTGGTGTTACCCGCGGGCGCGACCGGCACGTTCCTCGGCAGCGATCAGATCGTCGCGCAGAATGCGAACGGGCTCGTGTTCGTCGCCGTTGCGCCGACCAGCCCGGTGTTCGTGCGCGTCAATTTTGACGATGCGCGAATGAACGGTGTCGAGTTCAACGGCCGCGTTCGAATCACGGATCAATGGAGCGGCAACGCAAACTTCACTTACATTCGCGCGCACAGTTTGCTCAACGGCTTACCGCCGAATATCGAAGGTGGAATTCCGCCGGCGACTGGTTTCGCCAGTCTGCGATATCAGCCACGCTCTCGTTTCTACGTCGAGGGTTATACGATCCTGACCGGACGTCAGAATCGTTTGTCGTCACTCGATCTCGGCGATCGACGGACGGGCGGCGGCCGTTCGCGCGCCAACATTCAAAACTTCTTCCGTCGCGGCGCGTGTGTGCGTGGTCTAACCACGCCTGGACCAACCGGCTGCGGATCAGCGGGCGGCATTCTGATTCCGACGGGCGAAACACTGGCCCAGGTGCAGAATCGACTACTTCCGATTGGCTCAACCATCAACGGCGTGTTCGTCGCCGACAACAACAGCGTCGTGCCGACACATCCGTATGTTGCTGGTTATGGGTTGGTGGGCGTGCGTGGCGGTTTTAAGTTTGACGAGAAGTCGGAGATCTTCGTCGACGTCGAAAACATCTTCGACAAGTCGTATCGCGGGATTAGTTGGGGAATTGACGGCGCCGGTCGCGGTGTAACGGTTCGCTACCGCTACTCGTTTTAGATCGTCGTCGTTTCCTCGAACGGAAGATCCGGTTGGAAGCTCTTGTCGCGGCCCGAGACGTAGAGCCGCATCGCGAACCACAGGATTCCTAACGCCAGGAAGATCCAAAAGCCGGCCCAGAAAATCGCCGGTATGCCGGTCGCGCGAGCCATGTTCATGGCGTCAGTGTGTACAAGCGCTGACTGAAACGGTGAAGACAAGGCCAGAAGATCTTTCAGATTGAACAGCGCGTTGAGCACGCACTGCACTGCCAGGAAACTCATGAAGAATGAAGCGACGCGAGCACTTGCGAACTTCGCTATCAACACCAGCGCAGCCGCCAGCCCGATCCCTGCAACCAACGTGAACGGAATTCCTGACAAACCGTCCAGCGAGTAAAGCGGTTTAATGAATCCGAAGATTAGTGTGAGTGCCAGGATGTAAAAAGCCGAAACCAGCAAAACGATCCGCGCCGCAACTGCTTTCCGAATCAGCACCAGTAACAACGCACCGTAAGCCATTGCGCCCAAATAGCCGGCGCTCGAAACAAACATCTGTGAAAGTAACCCGCCCCGGCCAGTCGAAACAGTTACGCCCTCGGTATTCGTCGCCACCCACATGTAGTTAACCGATCCGCCGGTGAGCACGGCCGCCAGCGCGTGTCCACCCTCATGTATGAACGTGACGAATATTTGAAAAGGGTAGTAAAGAATCCAGGCGAATGGAATGAACCACAGCACCAGGGAGATTGCAGTCGCCACGAGCAGCGTCATTGCCTGGGGTCGCGCGTCGTTTGAAAGCCTTAATCTCATCTTCAACTCTCCGGGATTCAGCGAATTAGTGACATTATTCTAAGGTCGCCTTCATTAACGCACAACCTCCGCAGGATGTTCCAGCGCGTGCGGCGCGCACTCATGTCCTTTGATAATCGCCGGATTTTCCGCCGGTTTTGGTTTCCAAACGAATCTCCGTGATCGTCATCCCTTTTTCCAGCGCCTTGCACATGTCGTAAACGGTCAAAGCCGCGACTGAGACGGCCGTCAGCGCTTCCATTTCCACTCCGGTCTGCGCCTTGGTTGAGACTTCGGCCGTCAGCGATACGCCGTCGTCTTCCACTGACGCCTGAACGTTGATGTGTGTCAACGGCAACGGATGACAGAGCGGGATCAGGTCGGCGGTGCGTTTCGCGGCCATGATGCCTGCCAGACGCGCAGCTTCGAGCGGATCGCCTTTCGGCGTGCGATGTTCGCGCAGCGCGGCGACCGTGGCGGGGTTCATCAACACGCGCGCCGAAGCAGTCGCGCGACGGGAACTTATCTGTTTCGTAGCCGTATCGACCATACGGATGCGGCCCTGATCGTCAACGTGCGAGAGCTGAGTCATGTTGAAAAGTAGATAACAAAAACGGGCGCTCAGCAAGTTCGTGTCCTATATCTGAAAGAATTTCTGTGCGTCTCTTGGCGCCTTTGCGGTAAATTCCCTCGTAAAGTAAGCATAACCGCAGAGACGCAGAGGGACGCGGAGTTAATAAGGACACCACCTTCAGCAAGTAGATCTCGACATGGGACCGCGTTTTTGTCTATGCTGCGGCGACCGGGACGGAGGCCTCAATCGAGTTGGTCTCACGCGCGTCATCCCAATTCGAGCCCTTGGGTCGGTAGAGCTTTAAGAATCCAAAATTGAATCTGTAGTCGTAAGTTGATCGATTATTAACCTACGGAGGTTCTTCTGTGTTTGAGACTGACAGCGAAGTGCTTGAATGGTACGAACGTCAGCCCCGCGCTTTATCAAAAGAATACGTAAACAGCATTTGCTGGAACGATATTAAGAACTATCCGCTCAACCCAGCCTTCGTGCCGGTGCTTATTTACATGCGCGATATCGAGTACTTCACTGATATGTATTACCAGGAACTGCGCCGCACGCCGACGGGCAAGGATCCGATTATCAGAAAGTTTATGGACCGTTGGAGCATAGAAGAGTTGCACCACGGCAATCTGCTCAATCGCTTTCTCGAAGAAGCCGGAGTCGCAACCGGAAAGAACTGGCAGGCTGAAGCGACGCGAAACATTCCGCGTCTGTATCGCATCGGAAGTTATTTGGTAGACCATGCGTCGCGGCCGTTCGGCAAATACTTTCACGGCGCGCACATGGTTTGGGGCGCGATCAACGAGATCACGGCGATGAATGCTTACCGGCGGCTTTCGGAGCTCGCCGGCCATCCGGTGCTTCATCAGTTGCTGATCGGAATCGTGCAGGAAGAGTCGATCCACTCGAGTTTTTACTGGAACGTCGCGCGAGTGAAACTGAAAGAGACGAAGTTTTCCCGAAACCTGGCGCGGTTCATCATCGGCCAGTTCTGGGCGCCGGTCGGTCAGGGCGCGAAACCCGCGGGCGAAGCGAATTACGTTATGGCGACGTTGTGGCCGGGCAAGGAAGGGCTGGACTTGTTCGATCAGAAGATCGGAAATCGTATCGAACGTCTGCCCGGTTTTCTTGGGTTCAAGGGGTTGACGGAAAGAGTCGCGCCGATCGTGCAGGTTTAGTTTATGGGAGGCGGATCGCTTTCACGAGCGATCCGGCTTCCGCTGATTTAACTCCGGCGGGGATGATCACCAGCGCCGTTGTCAGCGCAAACGAAACGAAGTCAGACGAGCCGCCCCATTTCAACGGGAAAGCGATCAGTTCACCGTCATCATTGCTCATCAACTGCGCGGGTAAGTAACTGTCGCGGTCCATCGTTCCCTTGATCGTGCGCGCGAGCGCCACCGTTTCCTGTTTCAACACCGGTTCAGTCGCACCTTGCATGGCGAGTAGCGCGGTGCGTGTGAAGAGATTGAAAGTCACCGAGACTGACACGGGATTTCCAGGCAGACCGAAAAATAGCGCGCCGCTCGGAAGTCGAGCGAAGACGATGGGTTTGCCGGGACGCAGTGCGACGCGTTCGAAGAAGATCTCGGCGCCGAGTTCGTGTAACGCGTTCTTTGTGACGTCGTAAACTCCCATCGAAACGCCGCCCGAAGTCACGACGACGTCGAAGTTGTCCGCGGCTTCGGCGATTTGAGTTGTAAGTAACGACGTTTCATCGCGCGTCAGTGGGAAACGTTTGACCACCGCGCCGGCGAGTTCCGCGTAAGCGCTGATCGAGTAGTTGTTTGAGTCGCGAATCTGATCCTGGCCTGGTTGTTCGTTGACTGAGACGAGTTCGCTGCCTGTGGCGAGCACTGCGACGCGCGGGCGTCGCGCCACTTCCACTTGCGCGTAGCCAAACGCGGCGAGCACGGCCATCATCGCGGCGTTAATCGTCACGCCCGGACGGAGCACGACCTCGCCGGCCTGGATCTCAGCGCCACGTTTCACGATCGAGCGGCCTGTTTCGACTGCGGCTAGCAATTCGACAACGGTGCCGTCTTTTAATTCGTGAGTCAGTTCGACCTGTTGGACGCTGTCGGCGCCTTCCGGGACGGGCGCGCCGGTCATGATTCGTACGGCCTGTCCTTCTTCGAGCCGGTGATGCCAGCCCTTTCCCGCAGCCGACTCGCCCGCGATTCTCAGACTCACGGGTGCCCCGGTGGTGTCGTCCGCGCGAACCGCGTAACCGTCCATTTGCGCGCGATCAAAGGGTGGAAGATCGGAGTCAGCGACTGCGTCCTGCGCCAAAACGCGGCCGAGCGCGTTAGGCAGATCGACTTTTTCAGTTTCCAGCGTATGCGTTTGCTGGCGAACGATTTGGACGGCTTCAGCGACAGAGATCATCTCGTGTGTCTTTTGTGCCTTTTTGTGGCTAAAAACCGAAAGGCCGGTTTAGGACCGGCCTCTCAAGGTTGGCGGAGGCATTCAGCCTCGATTGGTCACCGTCCTCACCCCGGCAACCACATTCACCGTTGGGATGGATTTTAGTCAAAAAGCGCGGCGGGTCAATAGGGCGCGAAGATTAAATGCGAGGTGAACACGAACGCTGTGTAAAGCGTTAAGCTTCTGTTGGTCACTGAGGTTCAACCATGTCGACACACATTGATGGGGCATGCGGCAGGATTGGACGGCGGATGGGCGTGTTCTGCGCGTTTCTTGGAGTAATGACGGCGTACCTGATGCTCCAGGCGATGGAGGCGTATTGGTTCGGACCGACTATCTCCGAGGTCCTGATGTTGGCGCTGTACTTGTCTCCGTTGTTCATTGCGGCTGCGTTTTTGGGCACGAAAGCAGGAACGTTTCTCTGTCGAAAGGGAAACAGACTCGGCTTGAACATTTTGATCGGAATCGCGCTAGCGTTCGGTTCGATCACGATTGAGGTTCTGGCGTGGACGTTTGTTTATATCGTTACGCGTGGGTCGGGCGAGGTATTAGTTGGATGGGATTTGTTTAAGGCCTGGTTTGTTCCGCTGGCAGTCATATTGATGTTCGGCGGAATACCAGCGACAGGTCTCGGCGTTCTTTACGGGTTTCTGGTCAAAAGACGTTTGGACAAGTTAGAGCCACATGACGATGCGGTGAGTTTTTACTGAAACGGATACAGCATGGAAAAACTGAAGACTCTCGGAATCGGACTGGTTGTTGCCTTACTGACGCTTGCTGTCGGTATTGGGGCCGCCATTTACAAGAAACAGCGCTCGCACGCGAAAAAGGCTGTGCAGACGGCGTCACCGGTCGTTGTGAGCCACGCAAGCGTTGACAGCGAGTTGGTTACTGACGACCGATTCTTCTCGCGCGCGGTGGCGGTGCCGAAGGGTGAAGTCAGCGACGAGCGGCGCATCGATTTTGCGCGTGATCTGGAAGCTGCGATCGATGCAGGGAAGGCGGGACTTAAAGATGTTGAGTTCCGTGCTGAGGCGCCGGACAAAGACGTGATGGCGCTCTACGCTTACGACGTGACGAGAGAGCGTTGTCTGGCGTTGGCCCAATCGAATGTGATCCAGCGTGCGGTTGAGAGTGGCGTGCGGACGTTCAGTTGTCAGGACAAGGAGACGAACTACCTGTTCTCGACGCCGATCAAGAACCCGCAAGGTGAGATTCGGATCAAGATGTGAAGCTTTTGGTTTTCGTTCGAAATAGAAAAGACCTGCCGCGCAAAAGGCAGGTCTTTTCGTTTTAGTGGCGGAGCCGACGGGACAATCTTCGCAACTTGCTCCTGTCGCCACCGGCAGAAATACTCAGTTTCTTGCAGCAGTTGCGAGAAGCGGTCTAGTCGGCAAGTCGTCAGTGACTGGCTTGAACCACGGCTCGTTGTTTTATCCAGTTCCGGGATAAGTCGATGAGCCGTGACTGCCCGCTTACGCATTCTGTTGGGCCACCCACGTATCAACTTGTGAAAGATAGTGGCAATTGATGATTTGCTCCCATGAGTCTCTGCAACGCCTTAGATGTCTGCGCAGACAAGAAGGCAGCGAGTAGCGTGAATGTCCTTATTGAGTTCCGCTTGGTCTGAGGCCCCGACTCGTATTGCCAGATTGTAAATGCGACCGCGTGACCATCCGGTTTCTTGGACCACCTCATCATAGGTATGGTTGGCAAGTAAGCGGAGGACACGGCGTTCTTCGAATGTGAGGCCGGGGGTTCTGGTCATTGTCATTGATGGTGTTGGCTTGTGCATAGGCAACTTTTGCCAGTTAGCTCGCCTTGATCTCAGGTGTCGGTTTTGTTGGTAGTATGTTACTGTGTATTCGAATTAACGGATTCTAGCCGGATGGGTGACCACCGCGAATCTTGACAGAATTAACAGGACGCATTTCTTCATCGTCAGATCTCCTTCTGAGCTTGAGGGTCGTAGGGGAGACCATGAAGTACTGCTGGAACTATAGACGCTAGCGAAGCCTGCCTGATTGTTTCACTGCCAAGCCGTCGTTGGAATCAGAGCCTCGGTCAAGCACTAGACATGGTGCTTTTCCCATGCAGTTCTCCCGTTAATAGTGGGAGGGTACGAACGCACGCAAGATCCAGCGCGTTGGCCCACCCAATCTTGTTTCGGGGACATGTGGAGCTGTCGCAACCACACGCTCTCTTTAAATGCGGCAAAACAACTCACCCTCAAATAGGAGAAATCTCATGAACTTCAATCCGACGAATACAAAGTGGTCCGTTGCCGAATTCGACAATAGCGGCAAACTCGGTAGTTTCAATGCAACTCCATGGGAATTCCATCAGGAATCTATGAATGCGGGTTCACTATGGGTCGGTGGCTACCAACCGACTCCCGGTTCAGACAACAAAGTTGCCTGCGAGATATTCATGGCAGGATCTTCCGCTGTAAGTGACGCTTTTGAGGTCGGTTTTGTAACTGCTGATCGTTTTATTGGGACCAAAAATGGTGCACTGTACAGGTTTGGAAAGAAGATCTAATCCGGTAAAAGGATCAGATACCTTCTGAATCATTCTCGAAGGTCCGCTGGAAGCAGTTCCGGCGGTCTTCTCTTGCAACGCTGTAATCAAATTCCAATCAAAATCTCCGACCGCCCATCCGCACAACTCTACGCTCCGCTTTGAGTGCTCCGCCTGCCGGTTTTTGGAAGCGACTGCAAGAGCCGAAGTTTTGCTCGAAAAGTCACCCGAAAAGGAGCACGCGAAAATGGAGAATCAATCACCCGCAATCCCGAAAGTGGTCCGCCCTACCATCGAAGCCGTCACCAAGCCAGGTCTATTGGATTGGATCGTCGATGCCCTGCATCAGAGCCACGCTGACGAGAAACGATTTAGACGTGATCCGATTGCTCGTTTACAGGACGAACAAAGCAAACTACAGAAACGACTTGATAAGCTCTACGATGATTGTTGACGGGTTTATCGAACCGGATTCTGTGAAGGATGTACTTGCACGTATTAACACCAAGAGAAAAGGCCGCTGGAGTTAATTCCAGCGACCTTCGTCATATGATGGCGGAGCCGACGGGACTCGAACCCGCGACCTCCGACGTGACAGGCCGGCGTTCTAACCAACTGAACTACGACTCCGCAAAAATCAAAGGGCTTGGTAGGCACGGAGGGATTCGAACCCCCAACCTCTTCCTTGTAAGGGAAGCCGTCTACCATTGACGTACGTGCCTGCAAACCGGATCGGCCCTGTCGCCGAAATCCCTAAATCACAACCAAAATCCAAACGGGCACGTTTCAAACAGCCCTGCTCGACCAACTGGTGCAAGCGAGTCGCCATGCTAAGAGAAGCAGGGAAGCGTGTCAAGCTGAGTAAAACCGTCGTGTGTCGTAATTCGAAATTCGCTTTTAGGGGTGTTCCCTATGAGCGCTGCGTTAGCTGATGTTACGCACACAGGCAGAACACGGATTGAAAAGATTCCAGTCAGAACAGGACACGACCTCAGGTAGTGTCGTAATTCGAAATTCGTTTTCATCCGTGTTCCCTATGAGCGCTGCGTTAGCTGATGTTGCGCACACAGGCGGAACACGGATTGAAAGATTACAGTCAGATCAGGACACGACCAAACCGTATGCTGACAGTTTTACACCATCAGCCTCGCGGTTTATATTCTCCTCACGAGAGCCCATCCGGAAGTTGTAACTATGTCAATACTTATGAAACGTCGTCGTAGTTTGCTCAGGCGAGTCATTCTCTTGACTACTCTCGCTCTAACTGTTGCCGGCTGGTTGCCGCTGACGCATCCACACGCCCAACAGACTCAACAGGTCCAACGCCCGCGTCGCGTCAACGGCTCGGAACAACAAGATCCGAAGAAACCCGATACGCCATCCGCCGGAGACGAAGTCGACGAAGGCGACGTCGTCCGCGTTGAGACACAACTCGTGTCCGTACCCGCGGTCGTGACCGACGCTTCGGGCCGCCCGCTTTCCGGACTCAAAGCGGAGAACTTTCGCATCATCGAAGACGGCCAGGCGCAGACGATCGCCAACTTCGGCACCGCTGAAACGCCTTTCGAAATCGCGCTACTGCTCGACACTTCCGGTTCCACACGCGATGACGTCGCGTTGATCCGTTCCGCGGCGAACAGTTTCATCCAGGCGTTACGCACGGGCGATCGCGTTGGCATCGTGGCGTTCAACCAGGCGCAGGGATTTGGCGATCCGGTTGCGACCGTCGAAGTGTTGACGCCGCTCACGAGCGATCGCGAATCGTTGCGCAGTGCGATCGAAAACCTCGGCGCGAGTAACGGCACGCCGTATTACGACGCGCTCGAGCAAGTCGCCGACAACATCTTTCGCGAACCGCCGCGCGAAGAAATGCGCGGCCGCCGCGCTGTCGTTGCGCTCACGGACGGCGTCGACTCCGCGAGCAATTCAGATTTCGCCTCCGCGAAACTAAAACTCGCCCGCGCCGGAATCGCCTGTTACTTCATCCAGGTCAACACTGAAGACTTTGTCGAAGATCGTTTGATGAAAGACTGCCAGGACGACGGCCAGCTAACACTCTCGCAACGACAGATCGAGCGCTATCGCCGCATATTCTTTCCGTCGGCGAAGGCGGAAACCTTCAACAGTTTTTGCCAGATGGGACCGTTTGAACGGATGTCGATCAGCCGCGGGCTGTACAATCTCGCGCGTCGTGAGATGAACGATCTCGCTAAAGTTTCCGGCGGGCGTAGTTTTGCGGCAGCCACACTGGCTGATGCGCGAGCGGCTTTTGCCAGCGTAGCTGCCGATATCGGCACGTTTTACAGCATCGGTTACTATCCGACGAACAAGGCGCGCGACGGAAAATATCGCGCGATCAAGTTGGAAGTGCGCGGGGTGAAAGAGAAAGCTGAAATTCGCGCTCGCGACGGTTATTACGCGCCCAAACAATAAATATGCCTAACTCATCACCGTTCCAGCGCATCGTGCTGGTCGTTCTTGACGGCGCCGGGATCGGTGCAATGCCCGACGCAAGCGAGTGGGGCGACGCCGGATCCGACACGTTCGGTCACATCCTCGAGTCGCGCACCGTTCGACTTCCCAACCTGCAACGCTACGGTCTCGGCAACATTCGACCGTTGCGCGATCTGCCGCCGCTCGACAATCCTGTCGGGTCGTACGGCCGTTGCGCTTTGCGCTCGAACGGTAAAGACACGACGACGGGTCACTGGGAGATCGCCGGCATCATTCTCAAGCAGGCGTTTCCGACTTATCCGAACGGATTTCCCGCCGCTGTTATCGATCGCTTTGTTCGCGAGACTGACGTGCCGGGAATACTCGGAAACTTTCCCGCTTCTGGAACTGAGATCATCAAGCAACTTGGCGAGGAACACGTGAAGACGCACAAGCCCATCGTCTACACGTCGGCTGATTCCGTCTTTCAGATCGCCGCGCATGAAGAAGTGATCCCGCTCGATCGTCTTTACGAGATCTGCGAGATCGCGCGCGGCATACTCGAAGGTGAACACCGCGTCGGTCGCGTCATTGCGCGTCCATTTCTGGGCCAACCCGGTGCGTTCTATCGCACTGAGAACCGGCACGACTACGCCGTTCCGCCGCCGCGTGAGAACCTGCTCGCCGCGCTGTCAGACGAAGGACTCGACGTTGTTTGTATCGGGAAGATCGCGTCGATTTACGACTCGATGGGCGTGACGAAAGATCTAACCGCGAAGAACAACGAACAATCGATCGATCAGACGATCAACGCTCTTCGCGAAGACTCGCGCGGGCTGATCTTCTCGAACCTCGTCGACTTCGACATGCTCTACGGACATCGTCGCGACACCGAAGGCTACGCTCGCGCGCTCGAGCACTTCGACGCGCGCTTGCCGGAGATCGAAGCTGCGATGCGTGACGGCGATCTGATGATGATCACCGCGGATCACGGCAACGATCCGACCTTTCCCGGTTCGGACCACACACGCGAATACGCACCCTTGCTTGTCTACGGAAAATCCGCCCGTCCCGGCGTCAACCTCGGCACTCGCGACTCCCTCGCCGACATCGGCCAAACAATCGCCGAGACCTTTTCTCTGAAACTAACCGCCGGCACGAGTTTTCTGAAACAGCTGATTAAGGCTTAAGTGTCAGGCTGCGGTGGACTAGTTCGAGCCATTGGTCGGTCTTGATGAAGCCGCTGCCCCAGGGTTTCCATTCGTCGGGAAGGCCTTCGCTCTTGATCTGGTCCAGGGTTTTGCCCGCGGCGATCTTTTTGCGCACGATGTCGGTCGTTGCGACGAGCATCCGGTGATAGGCTTTCAAATCATCAAGCGTCGAGATTGCGCCGTGGCCGGGGATCAGCTTCGCATCAGCGGGAATCTTCGCGACCAGCTCGCCGATGTTCTTCGCCAGCCCTTCAACACTGCCGCCACTGTCGATATCAACATAAGGGAACCTGCCGGCAAAGAAATCGTCACCAAGATGGACCACGTTCGAGGTCGTGAAGAAGACGACGCTGTCGCCGTCCGTGTGTCCTTGCGGAAAGTGAATGGCGCGGATCTCCTCGCCGTTGAAGTGCACGGCCAACGATTTATCAAACGTGATCACAGGCAGCGCTTCTTTCGACGCCGCCGGGAACGTGCGTTTCATAAACTCGGAGCGCTGTTCAGTCTGGAGTCGTTTGCGAACGTTGTCGTGAGCGATGATCGGAGCTTCGGGACTGAAAGCCGGATTGCCGCCAGTGTGATCCGGATGCCAGTGCGTGTTGAGGATGAAGCGCAGTTTCCCGGGATTCAGTTCCTTGAGTGACGCGCGAATCTTATCCGCGAGCGGCGCAAACTGATCGTCGACGATCAAGATACCGTCATTGCCGACCGAAACGCCGATGTTTCCACCCGAGCCTTCGAGCATGTAAACGTTTCCGGCAACCTTCGTCGCTTTGATTACGACTTTTGAATAGTCTGTTTGGGCCGCAGCGCAGACAGGAAGACACACCAGCAAAGCGACGAGCAAGAATTTATGCATTGGTTTCTCCTACATTTGTACGTTGTGCTTGGTGCTTTGTACTTTGTTCGCAAATCGAATCGTAAACCTTCGATGCCAGGTACTAAGCACAAAGCACTAAGCACAACGTACAAAGCACCAAGCACAACGCAAACCTCAAGCATTCGGATCTTTCAGTACAGCGATAAACGGCAGGTTGCGGTAACGTTCCGCAAAATCCAACCCGTACCCGACGACAAACTCGTCCGGAATCGGAAATCCCAAATAGTCGATCTTGACCTCTCGCTGCCTTCGCTCATGCTTGTCGAGCAACGCCGCGAGCTTCACACTCGCCGCCCCGCGCGACTCCAAATTAGCGAGCAGGTACGAAAGCGTGAGACCAGTATCGACGATGTCTTCGACGACCAAAATGTGTCGCCCTTCGATCGGCACATCGAGATCTTTCATGATGCGAACTTCACCGGACGTCCTTGTCGACGATCCGTAACTCGAGATCGCCATGAACTCGACCGCGAGTGGCGTATCGATCGCCCGCATCAGGTCACTCAGAAACAAGCACGCGCCTTTCAAAACGCCGATGAGCAGCGGATTGAGCCCCGCATAATCCTTCGTGATCTGCGCTCCCAGCTCCCTGATGCGCGCCTGCATCTGCTCTTCAGTCAAAAGAACTTCAAGGTTAGGATTGCTGAATTCCGACGCCAAGTGAGCCGAAGACGTAGCCAACGTGTTTCTCCTTCAAATTATGGAAGTTTGCATGGGTGATGCGTGGTGCGACATACTATGCAAGCTCTTCGTTCAGGTCAATGCTCGCAGCAAAGGATCCGTTTTAGCCGTGATTACCATACGCGCTTTGCTACTCGTAGCAGGCTTAGGACTCTTCGCATCCCCAGCATTCAGTCAAACCGTTATCGAGCCGTGTCCGGCAACGCCCGCGACGAAACCCGCGATCGCAGCGCCGCCGGTGAAGACCGACGTACGCGCACGGCAAACGACTGTTGACGCAGGCATTCCTGACGATCCGGCGGTCGAGAAAATGCTCGCGCCGTACAGCGAAAAAGTGCGCGCGCTGAGTGTCGTAATCGGCCGTCTCGACGCAGCGCTGAAGAAAGACGCGGTCGGCTCGGGTTCACTCGGAAACTTCGTTACCGACGCCGTGCGCGCCCACGCAAAAGCAAAACTCGGAAAGCCGGTGGCGCTCGTGATGATGAACTCCGGCGGCCTCCGCAAGAACGAGATCTCGCCAGGTGAACTCCGCGCCAGCGACATCTTCGAACTGCTCCCATTCGAAAACGCACTCATCGCACTCGAGATCAACGGCGCACAGCTTCTGAAACTACTCGAAATCACGCCGCGCGACGCGCAGGCCGGCGCGCGTGTCCAGTTCAAATGGAACGATCAGAATCGCGCGGAGTTTCTCAGCGCCAAACTGATCGACGACAGCGGCCGAGAACAGGAAGTCGATCCACAGAAGATCTACACGATCGTGACGATCGATTACCTCGTGAAACTGCGCAGCGGCTCTTACGCGTTGTTGCAGGAAGCCAAGACCTCGACGCCACTCAACATCACGTTGCGCGATGCTGTGATGGATTACGTCAAATCCGAAACAGCGGCCGGACGCGAGATTCGTTCGCGCGTCGACGATCGGTACGTGCAAGTCGGTCCGGATCGAAAGCGAGTTGAGGAGCCCAGATGAATCGTCGCCGTTTCCTGACCACATCAGCCGCCTTTGGCGCCACGCTTGTCGGACTCCCGCGCAGTCTTGAACTGATCGCAGGCGCCGCGCTCGCCGATACGATCATCACGATTCTCCACACCAACGACACCCACTCGCAGATCGATCCGCTGCCGCCAAACGATCGAAACGCGGGGAAGGGAGGCGTCGCGCGCCGCGCCACGCTCGTCAAGAGAGTCAGACAGGAGAACCCAAACACGTTGCTCGTCGATGCCGGCGACGTGTTTCAGGGCACGCCTTATTTCAACTTCTATCGCGGCGAAGTCGAATACAAAGCGATGTCGGCGATCGGTTACGACGTTGGAACACTCGGCAATCACGAGTTCGACAACGGTGTGGAAGCACTCGCGGCGGCGATGAAGTTCGCGACCTTCGATATCGTTTCGGCGAACTACGACGTCAAAGGAACCGTGCTCGAAGATCGCGTGAAGCCTTACGTCGTGAAGACTCTCGCCGGAATCAAAGTCGGATTGTTTGGTTTGGGGATCAGTCCGACGGCGTTGATAACTCCGTCAAACTTCAAAGGCGTCACTTACAAAGATCCGGTTGTTTCCGCGCGCGAAGTGGTGAAGACGTTGCGCGAGACGGAACGTTGCGCCCTCGTCGTGGGCATGTCGCATCTCGGTTACAACGTGGACGGAAAGAGCGGCGACTCGTTTGTTGCGGCGCAGGTCGACGGCATCGACTTCATCGCCAGCGGACACACGCACACGTTCATGCAGGAGCCGGTCAAACAGAAGCAGCCGTGCGGCGCTGAGACGTTGATCTTTCAGGTCGGCAAGAGCGGGATCAACGTCGGCCGTGTCGATTTCACTTTCCGCAGCGGCAAATTGATCGCTGCGTCCGGTCGGTTGCTTGATTTGAGATCTGAAAATGGATGAAGCCAGGGATCGAATCCGTGCTTTGGTGCGCGATGTTTTAGAGAAAGCCGTGCCTGAAAGTGGTGCCGCCGCGACAACGCCGAGTCGTTTCGTCAACACCGTTCCTGAGAAACCTGCCGAACCTGCGTTCACGCGTGATGAATCAGCGAAGAGCGTGATCACCGAAGACGACGTGCGCGGTCTCGAAGCCGGCGCCGTGCTGCGCATCGGCGAAGATGCGCGTTTGACGCCGCTCGCGGCCGACATCGTCAACGAACGAAAGATCCAGCTCGTGCGGCGTGCGTCGCGGCGTGGATCGAAGGCGGCGAAACTCGTCGCCGTCGGCGCCGATCACGGTGGATTCAAAATGAAGGAAGATTTGAAGGTGTTGTTGGCGGAGTTGGGCCACAAAGTGCAGGACTTCGGAACTGATTCTGAATCGGCGGTCGATTATCCCGACTTTGCGCACGCCGTAGCGCGGGCGGTTGCGGACGGCGCTTCGGATGTTGGGATCGTGATCGACGGCGCGGGCGTCGGCAGCGCGATGACGGCGAACAAAGTGCCGGGAGTGCGTGCCGCGGCGTGTTATTCGGTCGCTGTTGCGCGCAACTCGCGCGAGCATAACGACGCGAATGTCCTCACGCTCGGCAGCAAGACCATCACGCATGCCGAGATGCGCGAGATCGTCACCGCCTGGCTCTCCACTGAAATCAGCGAAGACCGCCATCGCAAGCGCGTCGCGAAGATCGACGCTGTTCAAAGACAGTATCAGCGCTAGTTGTTAGAATGTTCTCGTCCAATGAGCTACTCAAATAACGGCGACTACGAACGATTAATCGATCAGATCACCGATGCGATCGTCGCGCGGCTGAACGGCGACGGCGCGGATCAGGCCGCGATGTGCGGGTGCACGTCTGAGTGTTTTCATCGTTGCCCCGAGCGAATGCACCGCATCGTGGACGCGGGCGCGGCGCGCATCGGTCTCGTGTTGGGCCAAACGGGAACAGCACGCGAATGGGCCGGGCTAATAGATCACACATTGCTAAAGCCGGAAGCGACTGACGACGACATCAAGAAACTCTGCCAGGAAGCCGCGTCGTATCGTTTCGCGTCCGTTTGCGTGAACCCGACATGGGTGCGCGCCGCGGCGTGCAACCTGCGCGGCTCGGGTGTTCCTGTTTGCACCGTTATCGGTTTTCCGCTCGGTGCGACGTTGCCGGACGTAAAAGCCTACGAAGCACGACGCGCGATCTTTGACGGCGCGCGTGAAGTGGACATGGTGATCAACGTCGGCGCGTTGAAGAGCGGCGACGATTGTCTCGTCGAACATGACATTCGTTCGGTGGCCCAGGTGGCCCACGAGTACGACGCGATCTGCAAAGTCATTATCGAAACGGCTTTGTTAACCGACGACGAAAAGGTTCGCGCGTGTCAGGCGGCGAAAAATGCGGGCGCCGATTTCGTCAAAACATCAACCGGGTTCTCGAAAGGCGGCGCGACCGTCGCGGATGTTGCACTGATGCGTCGCACCGTCGGTTCCGAACTCGGCGTGAAAGCATCCGGCGGCGTTAAAGGTCTGGACGACGCACGCAAAATGGTCGAAGCAGGCGCGACGCGCATCGGCGCGAGTGTCGGCGTAAAGATCGCACAGGAAGCCGCCGGCAAAACCACCGTGTCCAGGGAACACGGATCTTACTAATGAACAATCATGCCTGCCGATCCAAAACTCTTGGCGGTGATTCTCGGCGGCGGCGCCGGCAATCGACTCTTTCCACTCACGCAACAGCGTTCGAAACCAGCCGTTCCGCTCGGCGGTAAGTATCGCCTCGTCGACATCGCACTCTCGAACTGCATCAACTCCGACATCCTGCGCACGTTCGTGCTGACGCAGTACAACTCCGCGTCGCTCAATCGACACATCGCGCAAACCTATCGCTTCTCGCAGTTCTCGAACGGCTTTGTCGAGATCATCGCCGCGGAGCAAACACCGGAAAGCCCGCAGTGGTTTCAGGGAACGGCCGACGCCGTCCGGCAAGTGTTGCCGCACATCCGCGACTGGGGCATCGACACGTTGTTGATCCTCTCAGGCGATCATCTGTATCGCATGGACTATCGCCAGTTTCTCGAACGTCATCACGAGTCGAACGCTGACGTAACCGTTTCAGTAATCCCGTGCGAACCAAAAGCGGCGAGTGAGTTTGGGTTGTTGAAGATCGACGACACCGGACGCATCGTCGAGTTCAAAGAGAAACCAAAAGGTGACGAACTGCTCTCGATGCAGGTCGACACCGCGCGTCTCGGACTCGATCCGCAGGAAGCACAGCGCCGTCCGTATCTGGCGTCGATGGGAATCTACGTTTTCAAATACGATGAGCTGGAACGACTGCTCGGCGAAGATCAAAAAGCCGTCGACTTCGGCAAACACATCATTCCGGCGGCGATCAAAACCCGTCACGTCCAGGCGCATCTCTTCGACGGTTACTGGGAAGACATCGGAACCATCGGTGCGTTCTATCGCGCCAACCTCGATCTGACGACCAAGATCCCGAAGTTCAATCTCTTCGACGCCGAAGCGCCCGTCTACACACGCGCCCGTTACCTGCCTCCGTCAAAGATCGAAGAGACTGAGATCAACGACTCGATCGTCAGCGACGGTTGCATCATCAACGGCGCGAAGGTGACGAACTGCGTGATCGGTTTGCGCAGTCGCATCTCGACGGGCGTGCAGATCGAATCTTCGTTCGTCATGGGCGCGGATTTTTATCAGAGCTTCGACGACATGCGTAAGGACATGGAAAGAGGACTGCCGCGCGTCGGCATAGGGGAGGGAACTGTCGTCCGCCGCGCCATCATCGACAAGAACGCGCGCATCGGAAAGAACGCGAAACTTCTGAACGAAGCGGGTGTGACCGAACTCGATGGTCCAAACGGCTCGTACTTCATTCGCGACGGCATCATCATCATCCCCAAGAACGCAATTCTCGCCGACGGCACGGTCGTGTAGGTTGTTATGGCTCGTGGTTGGGAAAGCAAGTCAGTCGCGGATCAGATCGAAGATGCCGAACTGCGCGAAACCAGCTCCGAGAAAGTTCCCGCTACGGCGGACGAGCGTGAACGAAAGCAACGTCTCGATTCGTTGCTCCTTTCGAAGTCGCGATTGCTTCAGCAACTCGAGCGCGCCAAACATCCCGCGCACCGCGGAGTGTTGCTAAACGGCTTGAAGGCGATTGAGAAAGAACTTGAAGAAAACCTTTAAAGCGATACCTTAACTAATGCCCAGGCCGAAAAAGGCGACGCCGCGAAAACTCCCTTCCATCAAGCTCCCAAAAGACGCGCGTAACCTCGAAGTTCATATCGGCGACCAAGTCGTACGCCTGACCAATCTCGATAAAGTCTTCTGGACGAAACTGGGCGTGACCAAAGGTGATCTGATTCAGTATTACCTGGATGTAGCGCCGGCGTTGCTACCGCACCTGAAAGATCGCGCGATGGTGATGAAGCGATATCCGAACGGCGCGGCCAGTGACTTCTTCTTCATGAAGCGCGCGCCGTCGCCGCGTCCTGACTGGATTGAGATCTGCCACATCGATCACGGTTCAAAGGGCGTGATCCCGTTTCCGATGATCCAGGACGTCGCGTCGCTCATGTGGGTGATCAACCTCGGCTGCATCGACCTGAACCAGTGGTACGCGCGCTGTGACGACGTCGATCGGCCTGATTATCTGCACTTCGATCTCGATCCGGTGCCGGGCGCGTCGTTTGACAAAGTTCGCGAAGCGGCGTTGCTGGTGAAGCTTGGTCTCGACGGGTTGAAGATTCCGAGTTACGTGAAGACGACGGGATCGAAAGGCATTCACGTTTACATTCCGATTCAACGTGGCCCGACGCAGAAACAGGTGTGGACGTTTGCGAAAGAGTTTGCGTACGCGCTCGCTTCGCACTCGCCGAAGTTGTTGACTGCCATCTACCAGGTTTCAAAGCGACCGAAGGGAAGAGTGCTGGTGGATTACAACCAGAACGCATGGGGACGAACGCTCGCGTCGATCTATTCAGTGAGACCTAAAGACGTGCCTTCAGTCTCGACTCCTGTAACTTGGGAAGAGGTGGAGCGCGGGATCGCGATCGACGATTTTCGAATCGACAACGTGCCGGAGCGTGTCGAGCGTTTGGGCGACTTGTGGAAGCCGCTCAACGCGACGAAAGGTCGATTCAAACTTGAAGCTTATCTTTAACGGTCGGCCCGCCCACAGTTCACGTTAACAATGAAGATTTGGACGATTGGACATTCGACACGACCCGACGACGAGTTTCGTCAGATATTGCTTGCTCACCAGATCGAGTCGCTGGTTGATGTGCGAACGTATCCCACTTCGCGTCGTTTTCCTCAATTCAATAAATCCGTGTTAGCCGAATCGTTGGACGGCATTGGACTTCAATACCTCCACGAACCTCGCCTTGGCGGACGTCGAACGCCGCGCAATGATTCACACAACACCGCGTGGCAGAACGCGCAATTTCGCGGCTATGCGGATCACATGGAAACCGAAGAGTTCAAGCAGGCAGTTGAGGGATTACTTGAACTCTCAAGTAATACTCGAACCACTGTTATGTGCGCGGAGGCTGTTTGGTGGAGATGTCATCGCAGCCTGATCGCGGATTACCTGAAGGCCGCGGGGCACACAGTCATTCACATCATCAACGAAAAGAAAACGGAAGAGCATCCGTTTACTTCAGTCGCTCGCATTGTCGATGGTGAGTTGTCGTATCGGGGATTACTCGGATGAAATTAACTCGGCCGGTTGCTGTGCCAGACTTTCGCTTTCGAACCTTTCTTGCGTCGCTTCACACCGGTCCGGCGCGGAATCTTCTTCGGATCACCACTCGCCGCTTTCTTGACGTCGCCGCCTTCGTCTTCGGCGATCTCGGCTAACGATCGCCGCGTGAGAATCGAAACCGGCGCGACCTCAGTCACATCTTCCGTCATCGTGTAGTAATCGCGATGCTTGATCAGCAGCCACTGTCGATTCCGCGTTCGCACCAGCACC
Organism: Pyrinomonadaceae bacterium; assembly: GCA_035760365.1. GTDB lineage: Bacteria > Acidobacteriota > Blastocatellia > Pyrinomonadales > Pyrinomonadaceae > PSRF01. Next base: position 84,320 of record DASTTB010000034.1, on the reverse strand, counting down.
CACGATCCTTTTAACTTCTCGCCATCGAGCTCAAACTTGAAGTCGCCCTTCTCGAGCGCCTTCAGCGGATCTTCATCACCTTCCGGCTTGTACGTTCCGTAGTCCCACACCATCACAGTTCCGCCGCCGTACTCGCCTTCCGGAATTACGCCTTCAAACTTCGCGTAATCGACCGGATGATCCTCAACCTGCATCGCGAGTCTCTTCACTGACGGATCGAGCGATGGACCTTTCGGCACGGCCCACGACTTCAGCACGCCATCGACTTCCAGACGAAAGTCATAGTGCAGTTGCGTGGCGCGATGCTTCTGGATGACATACATGCGGCCGGTCCGCGTGCTCTTCTTCTTTGGACCAGGCTCCGGCGTCTTGTCGAAACTGCGCTTCTTTTTGTATTCGTCTAAGCCCACGGATCAAAAGAGCTCCGTCTGGATCGGATCGAGTCCCAACGCCTCACGCACCCGCGCAAAACTGCGCCGGTGAATCGGCAACGCGCCCAGTGACTTCAACGCTTCGCAATGCTCAGGCGTTGGATAACCTTTGTGCGACGCGAGGCCGTAACCAGAATAAAGACGGTCCATTTCGAGCATGTGCGCATCGCGTGTCGTTTTGGCAATGATGGACGCAGCGGCGATGCTGGCTGACAACGCGTCGCCGCGAATGATGCCACGTTGCGGCACCTGGCAATTCGGGATCTTACGCGCGTCTACGAGAATGAAGTCAGGTTGTGAAGTCAGACCCTGAACCGCTCGCTGCATCGCGAGGAGTCCCGCGTGATAGATGTTGATCTTGTCGATCTCTTCGACTTCGGCGAACCCCGCCGCCCAGCAGACAGCATCTTGTTTGATCTGCGCGGCGAGCTCTTCACGCTTCTCGGGATCGAGGATCTTCTTCGAGTCGTTCAGACCGCGCAGCTTGTAGTTCTGCGGCAGGATCACGGCGCCCGCGACGACGGGCCCGGCGAGTGGCGCCATGCCCGCTTCGTCAACTCCGGCCACAAACCCGTATCCGTCAGCCCACAACTCGATCTCGAAACGAAGCAGGTAATGTAATCGTTGACCTTCAGAACGATTCTCGCGATAGCGGCTGCGAATGCGTTTCGCCAGTTGTTGCGCGCCCTGACGCGGATCGATCTCCAGCGCTTCAAGTAATCCTTTAGGTACACGCCGGCGGCGCTCGACAAAGAGCTTGTTTAGTTCAGGTATTGATTTAACGAGGAGGTCTTCCAGCGAACTCATGATCGAATGCGGCGCGCGCACGCGATTAGTCTGTGTTTCCGGTCAGCGGTTGTCAAGATAGGCGTTTGTTTTTTTGTCCCTGATGTTATTCTGCATGGCCGTGAAGACATTCCTGGCGCGGATTCCCCACCGTTGGCTCGGCGTTCTGCCGTTAATCTTTTTCTTTGCACAGGTCATACATTACTGGCGCATCAACGAACTCGGTCACGTCGTGTGGATGTGCAACATCGGCAACCTCATCCTTGCGCTGGGACTGTTCTTCGAAAAACCGGTGCTGATTCGGCTCGCGGCAATTTGGACGATCCCCGGACTGATCGTGTGGTTTATCTACGTCGTGTTGGCGTGGGGCATATTCCTGAGTTCGACTTTGGCGCACGTCGGTGGAATCAGCGTAGCGATGATCGCGTTAAAGCGGTATCGCATGGATCGCGCTTCCTGGGCCTACGCGTTTGGCTGGTATCTCGTCATTCAGTTGATCTCTCGTTTCGTCACTCCGGCTGCCTTGAACGTGAATCTCGCTCATGCAGTCGCGCCGGGCTGGGAACGCACGTTTGAGTCGTACTGGTCCTTCTGGCTGGTGTTGACGGCGGCGACTGCCGCGGTGCTTTGGCTGTCGGGAATGATCCTGTGGACTATCTGGCGTCCACGACCGGCGCCGGAGCTCGTGGCGCGTGAAGTTTAACCAGCGTCAACATACGCGCGGCGCTGGCGCACTGCTCCGTGTGACTCTTCAATCAACTCCGAAACGAGTCTGCACAATTCAGACGGCTGGCTGGGTTTGGTGAGATACCCCTGGGCTCCGCATTGCAGCGCCATCTCATGATCTGACGCGTAGGCGGCGGCGGAGTAAAAAAGAATCGGAGTGGTTTGGTCAAATTCGCGTATTCGCTGGCACAGATCCAGGCCGGATCCATCAGGGAGCCATGAATCCAACAGGTACAAATCGAACTCCCCGGCGCCGGCGAGGGCAATTCCGGTTTCGATCGTGGCGCCAGTTACGACCTCGTAGCTCTTTTGGTTCAGAAGGAGCGTAACGAGTTCGCGAGTGTCTTCGTGATCCTCGATGTAGAGGACACGGCGCTTCTCTGATTGCATGACTGGTCTGGGCTGCTGGCGAAAGGTAACTACCTCTCGCTCCCCTGTGTTCTGCATTGCCAAATGGATTCAGAAATAAGGACCAAAGGCCGGGCCGTCATATAGTTCTCAAGGTCAGTCGGGAAGGATATGACGACCGCGGCCACCCTGCTTGTCGTGTGTGAGCGCCAACATACGCCCGCATTCATGTTCGGTCGGTACGCGAGCGAACACTCCAAAAAATTTTCGTGACGCTGTTTTTAAACACATTTTTCATTGGGCGTTTGGAACACTGAACGCCAATCTAGGGGGTTCCCTTATGTACCTTTGCGTACACTGGGTGTAAACTCCGGGTAAGTTATAGAATGTTGGTAACACTTAGCTCTGAAGCCCTCTCAACCGTAAGCTCAGAAGGGAGTCGAGGTGCCTCAAACTGTCTTTAGCGAAAAGGCTCTTCGCGGCGCTCGTGTTGCCGCGCTGCCATCGCAAAATAAGCTGCTAAATCATTTACTCGCGGCTGATCCCGACTCACTACTGCCACAGCTCCGCATCGTGAAACTGTCGTTTAATGACGTCATTTATGAATACGGTGATTCGATGGAAGACGTGTTCTTCCCGTTAGACTCAATCGTATCGGCACTCGCGATCATGGAGGATGGCACAACGATCGAGATCTCGCTGGTGGGAAACGAAGGTGTTGTAGGTTTGCCGGTTCTGCTGGGCAACTCCGCCGCTCGGCATTGGACAAGGATGTGCATCGGCGGCACGTTGGCGAAACTAAGCGCCACTGCGCTCGAGCACACTTTTGTTTCGAATGAGAGTGCCCTGAAGTACATCATGCGTGCTTACAGTTCGTTAATCACGCAGGTTTCGCAACGCGCCGTGTGTAACGCCCGACACACGGTGCTGGAGCGGCTCGCGTGCTGGTTGCTGATGATTCACGATCGCGTTGGTGGTGAAAACCTCAGACTCACTCAGGAAGCGATCGCTTCGCGTCTCGGCGCGCGGCGTGCCGGAATCACGGTCGCCGCGGGAACGCTTCAGGCGATCGGAGCGATTGAGTATCGACGTGGGCAATTACACATAAAAGATCGAGGAGGACTCGAAAGAGCGGTCTGTGAGTGTTATCCAGTCCTGAAGACAGAGTACGACGGAATACCGCAGAATTTTACCCCCCCCCGGTTCCTCTAAGCCTTTTCGATATAAATAAATAGCCGTTCGGTGAGGTTCCCATCGTGGCCGTGGATCGGGACCACGCTGTGAGTGTACATATCCTCGGGGTGGCCGCCGTACTCGACTGCCTTCACGGACATCGGCGTAGACCTCAACCTCGGTACGGCCATAAGGTCAGCTAAGGCAGCGCTCATAGGGAACACGGATAAAAGGAATTTTAAATACCATCGATCCGATTGCATCTGCGGAAATAACACTTCTTTGACAATGTTTGGTGTTTGTTTAGAAATACAGGCACCGTTTTACGTACGCCGCTGCACGTTGCCAGTGCCGGTTCAGATCCTCTATACTTTGCCACGTTGAATACCCCTTTCCTCCTGTGGGTATAGTTGGCGCGGCGGACGGCAAAAACCGCCGCGCTTTTTTCTGTCCAGGAGTAAAATCCGGTGACGGATTTCACCAATGACCCGAGCTCGCATTCTCCTGATCGGCCGGATTCTGCTTCTGGCGCTGGTTTACTTCGTTGCCGCCAAGCTGGGCTTGTCGCTCGCCTCGCTCCATAAAAACGTCACTCCAATCTGGCCGCCCACGGGCATCGCCATCGCCGCACTACTGATCTTCGGCCTACGTCTCTGGCCGGGCATATTTCTGGGCGCACTCGCCGCCAACGTCTCAACCGACATTCCAATCGCATCCGCCATCGGTATCGCGACCGGAAACACGCTGGAAGCGCTCGCCGCGTGCTTTCTCCTGGAACGCGTCGCGCGTTGGGGAAACTCGCTCGACTCCCTTGCAGACGTCATGCGCTTCGTCGGTTGCGCGACAGTGCTGGCGCCGATGGTGAGCGCCACGATCGGCGCCGTCAGTCTTTGTTTAGGCGGTGCGGCGCAGTGGGCGAACTTCTGGTCACTCTGGCTGACCTGGTGGGCGGGCGACGGTTTCGGGGCGCTGATCTTCACGCCGTTTATTTTGTCGTGGCGTTTGCCGGGCCAGTTGAACGCCGGACACTGGCTCGAGATCGGTGTGTTGATGCTGTTGCACCTGGTCGTGGTCCTGATGGTCTTTGGCGGATGGTTTCCCGGACCAGTCAAAACGTATCAGTTGTCGTACTTGTGTCTGCCGTTTCTGCTTTGGGCGGCGTTGAAGTTTGATCTACGGGTGGTGACAAGCGCGATCGTGTTGATGGTTGCCGTGGCCGTTTGGGGAGCGAGACAAGGGTATGGACCATTCGCGCAGGAGAGCGCCAACCTTTCGCTCATACTCATGATCTCGTTCGTCGGCACGGGTTCGTTGATGACGATCGCGGTGGCAGCGGTAATGAATGAACGCCGCCGGGCCGAGGCGGAAAAGTCGAAACTCGGATGGGAGCTGGAGCTGCACCGGCAACGCGTCGAAGACGTCGTATCGCACGTACCGGGCGTGGTGTGGGAAGCGTGGGGCCAGCCTGACCTCGCGAATCAACGGATCGATTTCGTGAGTAGTCACGTTGAAGAGATGTTGGGCTACAGCCGGGAGGAATGGTTATCGACGCCGAACTTCTGGCTCACGATCGTTCATCCCGACGACAAGGAACGAGCGGCACAGGAAGCGGCGGCGATCTTTGCGTCGGGAAAAGGCGGCACGAGCCGCTTTCGTTGGTTGCACAAAGACGGGCATGAGATCTGGGTGGAATCGCAGTCGGTCGTCGTCAACGACGACGCTGGTCCGGCCGGGATGCGCGGCGTCACGATGGACATCACCGCCGCCGTACAGGCGGAAAGCGAGCGCGCGGATCTGTTGCGGCGTGAGAAACAGGCGCGTGAAGCAGCGGAGGAAGCGAGTCGTTTGAAAGAGGAGTTTTTGGCGACTGTGTCGCACGAGTTGCGCACGCCGTTGAATGCCGTGGTTGGCTGGTCGCGACTCGTGCGTAACGGACATCTCGACAAAGAAGGAACGGCGCACGCGTTGGAAGTGATCGAGCGAAACGCGTTCGCGCAGCGACAGATCATCGAAGACCTGCTCGACGTATCGCGCATCATCACCGGGAAACTCAGGATCAACACACGGCGCGTCGATCTGTTGCTCGTGATTCACGCTGCGATCGATGCGGTGCGTCCGGCGGCAGAGGCAAAGGAGATCGATCTCCGCACGCATTTCGAAGCACCTGATGCGATCGTCCGCGGCGACGCCGAAAGGTTGCAGCAGATACTCTGGAACTTGTTGGCGAATGCGGTGAAGTTCACGCCGCAACGCGGGGCGATCGATGTTCACCTGAAGCGGGAGGGCAAGTTGGCGGAGATCACGATCGAGGACTCAGGACCGGGAATTCCGTCTGATTTTCTGCCGCGAATCTTCGAACGATTCAGCCAGGCGGACGGGTCGAGCACGAGAAAACACGGCGGTCTCGGATTAGGCCTCGCTATCGTGCGTCATCTTGTTGAACTGCACGGTGGAACTGTATCGGCGGGTAATCGCGACGCCGGCGGCGCAGTGTTGACTGTGTCACTGCCCGCCGTCGAATTGAGTTCAGCAGAACTGATTGCGCGATCGATCCGATCGGTAACCAGTGATTAGTTGGTGTTTCGTTTCAGCACCGGCGGATCTGATTGCGCCGAGTTGTTGATCGTCGAAGGATTGAAGATGTAGCTGTCGCGCGCGCGCACCGCGAGGTTCGGTTGATTGGCGCGCACTCTGATCATTCTTCGTTGACCCGCCTGCGCCGGACGTTTCGGGTAATAACCGATGCTGTATTGACGCCGCAGCTCCTCAGCCACGTTCGCAAAAGCCGTCGACATGTTGCTCAGCGAGTCAGCGCGGTATTCGCGCCCGCCAGTGCTGTTTGCGAGTTCGATTAAGTAACGATTTCCAATCTCGTAATCGCCGCGCGATGTTCCGCGTGGGCGGCCCATGCCCCCGCCTCGACGACCACTGCCGCCGCCGAAGATGCCGCCCAGGATCGTTCCAAAGATGTCGATCTGCGGCATCTGGACCACCTGGCCCATGTCCATCGCCGTGTTGTACTGCACGGGATAAATCAGCGCGTCCAGTTCCTGCGCGTCCATCACCGTGCTTTCGTAGCTGGCATTGTTACTCGTCGTATCGACGCCGTCCGTGAAGAGCACGATGGCTTTTCTGCCCTGGATACGGCTCAAATGCTTGTTGATCACGAGATCGACTGCGTCGTAAAGACTGGTGCCGCTGTCAGTCTGCGCTTTGTTGATGCCGCGTTCGATCTTCGAGCGGTCGGTCGTGAGCTCGCAAAGTGTTCGAATGCTCTGGTTGAACGAGACGACCATCACTTTGTCGTCCGGACGCAGTTGCCGCACGAAGCTGATCGCCGCGTCCTGGATGTCTTCGAGTCGAAACTGCGTTGACGGGCTCGTATCGAGCATCACGACGACCGAGAATGGTTTATCGACTGACTGGAAGAACGCGACGTCGTGTTCGACGCCGTCTTCCCAGATCCGGAAATCTTCTTTTTGCAGGTTGGGAACGTAACGGCCGTCGCGATCCATCACGCTCACGGGAATCGTGACGAGCGTGGTGTTGACGCGAATGATGTCGCCGGCGTCGACTTCCTCAGGGCCTGTGGGCGTCGGCTCAACCTGCGGCGCGGGTTGGCGATTATTCGGGTAGTTTGCGCCGCCCAGAGTGGGCGCCTTGCCCGGCCGCGCCGGCTCCGGTTCCGTTGTTTGCGACGGCGTTTGTGGAGCGCTCTGCGGTTGGTCGCCGACGCGCCTGGGACGGACTTGTCCGCTTTGTCCCAGAACGCTGATCGTGATCGACGAAAGCAGGGAGAGGAGCAGTAGAAAACCCGTAAACCTTTTCATAGTAAGCCCCCGGTTGAATCGAGGATGTTGACGCCTATTGGATGCCGTCAACTCACACTGGATGCTTGCGGTTTTTGATTGGGAAATCAGGGGCGAGAAAAACCGTATTTTCAGCCGCAAGAATACTCCCGTCGCAACGTCGGAAGCAAGGTGGCACCTTGCTTTGGGTGGTGATGTCCTAATTTAACTCTGCGCTCTTCTGCGTCTCCGCGGTTATGCTTACTCCACAGCGGAATCACCGCAGAAACGCAGAGGGACGCAAAGCGCAAAGAATGACTTACTCCGATGCACTCGACGTGGCGCTCGATAGCACATTCCAGATCAACGGCAACGTGCCCCAGGCTTGACCTCGATGCTGTGGCCGGAAGCCGAAAAGCACGACGCGGCCTTTTCCCATTCCGACTTCCGCGAGCGCGATCTGTCCGCGTAGTTTGTCTTCGCCCAATAGCCACCCGGAACGCAGCACGTTCTCCCTCGCGTAGCGCGCGATCACGCGCACGTTTGCCTCTTCGGTCGCCGCGAATGCGGAACTGTTGGTGAAGTAAGCGGGAAGCGTCGCCGGCAACGTGGCGCCGACAGGATGTTTCGTATCGACGTCGAGCGCGAGGATCGAGCCCGGGCAATAAAAGTCGGACGACCGTACACCTTCCAGCACGTTTCGCAGCGGCAGTTTGAACTGCTTGATCGCGAGTTCGCACGCAGCGTCAAAACAGACCAGCATCCCGCCCTGATTCACAAACTCTCGCAGTTGATTGACGCCCGCATCGGTGATTCCGCCCGCGAACTCGGCCGGCGTTGAAGCGGCTGCGTTTCCGGTGACGATCTCGTTGCTGCGTTGCGACGTCAGAATCAGGACGTCGAATTTAGAATTTAACTCGCCTTTTCTGATGTCAGCATCGCGTACTGTCGAGTAAGGAACGTTAAAGGTGTCAAAGATGAACCGTGTCCAGCCTTCGTCCATGTTGCTTGACCAAGGCCTGTAAAGGCCGACACGCACGGGCTGTTTCACCGGGTTCTTGATCGGCGACTCGTCGCCTTTTCGCAGCGCAAGCGCCAGATCGGCGCGCACCTGGTTGCCGTCTTTAACGAGCGTCAGTTTTCGTTCCGCTGGCGTTTCGCGGATCGCCGTCACCGCTGGCGCGTCGACGCCCATTTGCAACGGCAGCGTCCAGCCGGCGACGTCGTAAGGACGTTCAGCCTCGCCGCCCGCGGTCAGACGGTTCGGGTAGACCTGCGGCGCAAACAGCGCGAGGACGTTCGTGCGTTGGGGTTGATTCAGAAATACGATGTAACTACCGAGCGGCACTTCCATCATCGACATGGCGTGCGAGATCGCAACCTTGTAAGTGCCGAGCTTCTCAGTTGCCGCGTTTGTTCGTTGCAGAGTTTGTGGCCCATACATCAGATGGAGCTCCTGGTCCATCCGGTGGACTTCGATGCCCTGTCCGACGAGACTGTCGATCAGTTTGGCGACTGCTTCGTCGCGTCCCTGTCCGGCGGGGATCAGGTACGCGAGCGGTTCGTCTGGTCCAACCGCCGTTTCGACGTTCTTTCGTCCGAGCTCGTAGAAGTTGCGCAGGTAGTCGCCGCGGAACTTGGCGGCCATGGAAAGAATACCGCGCGCGGCGATCATCTCCATGTCCATGATGTCGCGCGGCCGCCACGTTCCGGCCGGCCACGGATCGGGAAAGTTCGTCGCGGTCTCCGTCGCGTTGCGCATTCCACGCGTCGAGGAGCGCGCGAGCTGATCGCGTGTGACGGTGGCCGGCGACATCAGTCTTGCACTCGCGGCTTCGGAGAGGATACCGATCGAGTTGTGAAAGTAGGGCGCCGTGCGAAAGCCCCCGTGCCACCACGTATCGTAAAGCGCGTTAGTCAATACGCCTCGGAAGCCGGCGGCCTGGAGATCGGCGGCGACTTTGTGACCGATTAATCCAACTTGTCTGAGCAGCAAGGGCGAGATGTTTGGATTCGGCGGATCGTAAAACGGCGGAATAAAGAACCGCGATCCATTCGAACCTTGCTGGTGTACGTCGTAAACGATCTGCGGAAACCACTCGTGCCAGAAGAAGCGACTGATGTGTTGCGTCTCTTTCAGGTTGAGCATGAACCAGTCGCGGTTGTCGTCGTGTCCGGCGTAGTGATGATAGAGCTCGGGTGGTTCACGTCCTTCGAATGTCGTGCCGAGTGTTTTGCGATACCAGTTGGCGACGATGTCGATGCCGTCAGGATTTGGTGACGGAATCAGCAGCAGGATCGTGTTCTGAAGGATCTCGCGGGTGTCGGCGTCCTGCGCGGTGGCGAGCTCGTACGCGAGTTGCATCGACATCTGCGAGGCGACGATCTCGGTCGAGTGAATCGAACAGGAGATCGCGACCACGACCTTGCCGTCGGCGAGCAGACGATCGCGTACGGAGTTTTGCGTCACCTTGCGTGGATCGGCGAGTTGTTGTTGGATGTCTTTGTATTTTTCAAGCGCCAGTATATTCTCTCGCGCGCTGATGAACGCGACGATCAGCGGGCGTTTCAATGTCGATTGGCCCAGCGTTTCGACCGTAACGCGATCGGAAGCGCGGTCGAGTCGATTGAAGTAATCTGTAATCTGCGACCAGCCGGCGATGGTCCGGTCGTCACCGGGCGTGAAGCCGAGGACGGACTTCGGCGAAGGCACCGCGGCAGATGACGAAACCCGGTTCGCCGTTCTTTGCGCGAACGAGGGCGCGGAAAAGGCCGCGAGATACAGTACAACGACGACGCCAATCGCTACTGGTCGAAGGCTACTCATGCGAGATTCCTTTGCGAAAACAGATGGAAGAAAGCGCTGCAATCGAGAAAACAACGGACGACGAGTCTAGCACACCCAAGTCGCCGAGTTTTATTCGACGATTGCACTACTGGTGGTCGCTATTTTGGGCAGGCGCGCTGCTCGGAACGCTTGGTCCGCCGATTCTGATCTTCTCGTGGCTCGTCAATAAGCACGAGCTGGTTTATCCGTGGGCGACGTTTGGCGCGCGGCAGTGGCTCCGGCTTAGTGGCACGCGCGTGAAAGTGCGCGGGCTCGAACTGCTCGATCCGAAACAGACTTACGTCTTCGTTTCTAATCACCGATCGTATCTGGACACCGCGACGATCTTTGTCTACCTCGGCCGCGACCTCGGGCGTCGCATTGGCCTGCTCGCGAAGAAAGAACTCTTGAAAGTTCCGGTACTCGGCGTCGGCATGGGTTTCGTGAACGTGATGGCGATCGATCGCACGAATCGCGAGAGTGCGATTCGCACGACGGAAGCCGCCGCGCAACGCATCAAGTCCGGCGTTTCGTTTGCTGTTTTCGTGGAAGGCACGCGAGCGAAACCCGGCGCGCTATTGCCGTTCAAGAAAGGCGCGTTCTACATGGCGCGACAAGCCGGCGTGCCGGTTGTCCCTGTCGCGATCAAAAACTCCGATGTGTTGATGGGAAAGGGAACTGGTGAGGCCAGATCCGGAACGCTCGAGCTCGTGCTACTGCCGCCCGTCGAGACTGCTGATCGGACCACGGATGAAGCTATCAACGAGCTGATATCCGAGGTCCGCCAGTCAATCGCCAAACAACTCTACTCTTAGAACGTGTAGACCAACTCGCCCGCGACTTTGACGGTGATGCCGTCCTGCGTCGTCGGCTTGAACGTCGCTTGTCGCGCGGCTGCTTCCGCGGCTTCGCGTAACGGCAGTGGTCCATCGAGGGCCTTCGCCGAGATGACCTTTCCGTTTTCGTCGACAACCACGCGAACCCGAACCTTACCTGAAGCTTTGATCCGCTTAGCTTCTTCCGGCATTTGCGGCTTCGGCATCGTCAGGGCTTTCGAATTCAGCTCTCCGCCTTCGATCGGTTTCGCGGCGTTATCGCCTGACGGAACTTCGTCCTCGCCGATCTCAGTCACCTTCAACGTGGCGCGTGCCGGTACGAAATCCGAGTAACGCACTTTCATGCGAATGTGCAGCGTATTGCCGCTGTCGAAGATCAGCTCTTCGTCGGCGTACGAGTAAGTCGGGAACCAGTAGCGGCCGTCGATCTGTTCGCGATACGTCTCGACGATGGGAAACTTGTTGTTCTTGGTCTCGGGAACGCCTCTGCCGCGCGTTTTCACGATCAGCAGGTCCTGGTCGTCAACCCAAACGCGTCCGGTGAACAGTCGCTCTTTAGTCTTCTTCGGATCGGGAATGACTTTCGGCGTGACGTCGAAGACGTAGAGGTTTAGCTCGTCGATTTTCTCTTTGCCGACATACTTGAAGTTGTACCGGGCGATCTTCGAAGGCTCGAGCGCGAACGGGTTGATGCCGCCGAGGTCGTCGAGGTCTTCCGCCGTCACCACGTCTGACATGCTCGACATGGGGAAGTAGCTGATCTTCTCGAAGCGGTTTCCGCTGTCGTCAAAGGTGAACGTCGATACGCGATGGTACTCGCCGACGACCTGGCCACCCATGCCGATGCTCTGTATGAGGGCGTCGCGTTTGAAAGAATACTGGTTGAGGGCGTTGCGAAACTGCGCTTCTTTGGCAGTGAACGCCTGGATGATCTTTTCCGCTTCCGCTGAACTTGATGCTTCGGCGGCAGGGGTTTGGGCCGACGCCGAGATGACGGTGAGCGTGATTAGGACCAGAGCAGCGCTGACAGACGTAACAATTTTCTTCATTTCCAACCTGACTAGTTGTGGGTTTCCAAGCCCGCAGCCTTTGCTGAAACTTGACTGTTCTCAGATGCCATGACGAAAGACTCCTGTTGCCAACCGGCCGGGGTTGGGAGGCGGGGGCGGCCGGCTGCCATTTTCCTGTTGCAAAGAATCGTGCAAGTAGTGTAATGTCCCCAAGCTAGAATAAGTTATCAGTCGGCCAGCGGCAGGTTCGATGAAAACTTCAGCCCGATTGGCCTCGAAAATCTGGGCTCGCTGGTTTGAAAGTTAAGTTCTCTAAGGTCCTCATGTCGGCAACAGGCACTCGTCCTAAATCCGTGGAGCTTTACGGCGCGGGAGCGCAGACGTGACGCCGAGCGGCGGCGTTGCTTACACGGTTCGGACGATAAACTAGGCTTTGGGAGGAGCTTGGTTTTACGTGGTCTGATGTCGATGATGTGCGCGGTGATTAGCTGCTCCTTCTGGGCGGGGTGGCTTAAAAAATCACCGCGCACACCCCAGCTTAAAGCCACCCTCTAAAATCGTAAATTTTTACACACTTCGACCTGGCATCGGGCGAAAGAATCGATCCGTCATCCGGCAGGCCCGCAGGCGGCCCTCGGACGGATTAGACGAAATCTACTGGAACCTGGTTCGGGATGATGCCCTTTTCAAAACCCTCGGTCAGCAAGCGCCGGACGGCCTCGCGGCCACGTTCCGTGTAATCGAGCGTCAGCTCGTTGACCCACATGCCGACGAACCGGTCCGCCAGCGCCGGATCCATGTCGCGGGCGAACTGCAAGGCGTACTGAAGCGCGTCTTCCCGGTTGTTCAGTGAATACTGGATACTCTCGCGGAGCAACTGCGAAATCTCGCCAATCAGCTCCGGACCGAGTTCACGCCTGATCGCGTTGCCGCCCATCGGCAACGGCAGCCCGTGTAGCTGGTGCCACCATTCCCCCAAATCGAGGACCTTGTGCAGGCCTTTCGTCTGGTAAAACAGTTGCCCCTCGTGAATCAGCAGGCCTGCGTCACAACGACCCTCGAGAACGGCATCGATAATCTTGTCAAACGGCACGACCTCATACTGGAAGTCGGCGTTGAAAAGCCGCAACGCCAGAAACGCGCTGGTTAACTTTCCCGGAATCGCGATCTTCAGCTTCGGAATGTCGTCCGCCGTCGCCTGCTCGCGCGAAACGACGATCGGACCGTAGTTGTCGCCGATCGACGCGCCGTGCGGCAGAAGTGCGTACTGGTCGGCGACGTAGGCATACGCGTGAAAGCTGATCGCGGTGACGTCGTACGTGCCGCGCGTGGCTTCCTCGTTCAGTGTTTGGATATCTTTGAGCAGGTGCTGAAAGTGCAGCCCGCCGGTATCGATTTTGTTGGTGGCGAGGCCGTAGAACATGAAGGCGTCGTCGGAATCAGGGGAATGTGCAAGCGTGATGGTCTTACGTTCGGTGTCAGTTAACATTTTGAGAACCCCAGGGAATATTAAATAGCAATTGGTTCAATGCGATTGTAAACGGTGTCGCGTTCGACGGCTTCGTAACCCGCATCCTCGATCAGGCCGATGAGCTCCGTTTTACTCATCCGTACCTCGTTGTTCGCTTCGACGGAATAACTCGTCGTCAACTCGCCGCCTTCAGTAATCGTGCCGTCGATATCGTTCGCGCCGTAATGCAGGGCGACTTGCGCGAGACGTTTGCCCAACATCACCCAGTACGCCTTGATGTGATCGAAGTTGTCGAGCATTAACCGCGCGACGGCCATGGTTTTGAGCGAATCCACGCCCGATGGTCCAGGCAGATGGGCCAACTGCGTGTCCGGTGGATAAAAAGCCAGCGGAATGAAACACTGAAACCCGCCTGACTTCTCCTGTTGCTCGCGCAGCCGCATGAAGTGATCGACGCGATCCTCGATCGACTCGATGTGACCGTAGAGCATCGTGGCGTTCGTCTTCAGTCCCGCTGCGTGTACCTTTCCTTGCAGCTCGAGCCAGCGCTCGGCGTCGCACTTGTGCGCGCAGATCATCGAGCGCGTCGGTTCGCGAAAGATCTCCGCGCCGCCACCCGGACACGAATCCAAACCCGCTTCGATCAGCTTCCCGATCACTTCTTCGTCGGACATCTTGTAGAAGTGCGCGAAGTGGTCGAACTCGACCATCGTGAACGCTTTCAGGTGCAACTGCGGATACTCGCGTTTGATCGTCGAAAGCAGATCCGTGAAATAACTGAACGGGAGTTTCGTGTTCAAACCGCCGGTGATGTGCAACTCGGTCGCGCCCTCAGACACCGCCTGCGCGGCGACTTTCAAACTGTCGTCGATGTTGTGCGTGTAGGCGTCAGGCTGGCGCGGCGTGCGAAAGAAACCGCAAAACTTGCAATCGGCGTAACAAATATTCGTCGGATTCAGGTGCCGATTGACGTTGAAGTAAGTCGTTCGGCCGTGACGTCGCCGTCGCACTGTGTCGGCGAGTTTGCCGAGTGCGGGCAGATCGTCAGTCGCGTAAAGCGCGACGCCGTCTGCGAATGAGAGACGTTCGCCGGCGATGGTGCGTTCGGCGATCTCATTCAGCTTGTCGTCGTGTGAAAATCTCATCGTCGTGAAATCTCGATTCTAGCGATGCAGAAAAACCGCGGTGCCGAACGTCGCGAAAAGAATGACGCTGACAAACGCGTTAGTGGTAAAGAACGCTGCGTTCAGGCGTTGTAAATCGTCGGCCCGAACGAGTCTATGTTGGTATACGAGCAAGGCGCCGGTTGCGATCACTCCGGCAAAAGCGACCGGACCGAGCCCGGTGACGAAATAAAGCCAAACCAGCGCCAGAAAAGCCGTGGCGTGCAGCCCGCGAGCGATCCAGAGCGCGCGAGCGATGCCGAAACGCGCGGGAATCGAGCGTAGTCCTTCACGGCGATCGAAGTCGTAGTCCTGACAGGCGTAAAGGACGTCGAAACCCGCTGTCCATAGTAGAACGACGAGTGACAGCAACAACGGCACCGGGCTTCCAATCTCGCCGCGTACGGCGATCCAGGCGCCTGTCGGAGCGATCGAAAGACACCAGCCGAGCACGATATGCGAAAACTGCGTCCAGCGTTTCGTCAGCGAATAAAGCAGGATGCTGCCGAGCGCGACAGGCGACAAGATCAGCGTCAGGCGATTGAGCATCGCCGCGGCGAGTAAAAACACTGCCGCGGAAACGATCGTAAACGCCCAGACAAAACCGGTGGAAAGAAGCCCCGCGGGTAACGCCCGTGACGCCGTGCGCGGGTTGCGCGCGTCGATGTGGCGATCGGCGAGTCGATTAAACGCCATCGCCGCCGAACGCGCTCCGACCATCGCCACGACGATCCACAGAATTTGCCGGCCGGTTGGCGCACCGTTTGCTGCCAGTACCGCGCCGAGAAAAGCAAAGGGCAGCGCAAAGAGCGTGTGCTCGATCTTGATCATTTCGAGCGTCAGCCGGGTGTTTTTGATCAGGGTAGACACGGACGCAGGCAATGATACGGTACTGACCGCATACAGTCGAATGTTAGAATGTCGCACCGATGGATTTAAACGAGCTCGAGAGATTACTGGCCGCGTACAAAAGCGGTGAACTGGAGACGCCTGACGCCGTCGAACGTATCAAGAACCTGCACTTCGAGGACATCGGATTCGCGCGGGTCGATCATTCCCGCGCGACGCGCATCGGTTTTCCCGAAGTCATTTTCGGCGCCGGCAAGACGCGCGCGCAGATCGTGGGCATCGTCGAACGCCTCGTCCAACGTTCTCCAAACATCATCATCACGCGCACCGACGAAGGCGCGTTTGGCGAGATTCGCAACGTTGTAACTGACGCCGAGTGGCACGAGTCAGCTCGACTCGTCAGGATTCGTCGCGACAAAACGGATCGCGGACTTGGTCCAATCGCTATCGTGACCGCTGGGACGAGCGACATTCCCGTCGCGGAAGAAGCGGCGTTGACGGCGGAGACGATGGGCAACACGGTTGTGCGAATCTGGGATGCGGGCGTCGCGGGCATTCATCGCGTGCTCGCCGAGCGGAACCTGTTGCAACGCGCGCGGGTGGTGATTGTGGCGGCGGGTATGGAGGGTGCGTTGCCGTCGGTTGTCGGCGGTTTAGTCGGCGTTCCGGTCGTGGCCGTGCCAACCAGCATCGGTTACGGCGCATCCTTTGGAGGAGTCGCCGCGCTCCTCGGCATGTTGAATTCTTGTGCTTCCAACGTGACCGTGGTCAATATCGACAACGGCTTCGGGGCGGGGTTTGTGGCGAGCCTGATAAACCGTCGCTGGGAGCCGCCCGTTGAGTAGATTCGTCCTGACCAGAACCCGAACAACGAACAAACGCAACCTCATCTTTTGCGTCCTGCTTTTGTCAGTTGCCACGAGCGGCTGCATCTCAGCCAGGCGTACGCCGAATCTCGAACAGATCTTCACGAAGGCCCGCAGCAGCACCGGCAAACGTCCCGTGATCGTGATTCCCGGGATTCTCGGTTCTGAACTCATCAATCCGAGGACGGGCGAGAAAGTTTGGCCGTCGGCGTTTCGCACTTCGCAGGAAGGATTGCCGATCACTCCGAATCTCGAAGCGAATCGCGACGACCTGGTTCCAGGACAGATCGTCGAGACTGCGAAGCTCGCGAAGTTGGTGCCGGAAGTTTACGTCTATCGAGATCTACTCGAAGCATTGCGTCGTTACGCCGGTTATCGTGAAGGCGACTGGAACAATCCGTCTGTAGACGGCGATCGAGACACGTACTACGTCTTTTCCTACGACTGGCGGAAGGATAACGTCGCGAACGCCCGCGAGCTCGTCCGGCGTCTGCAACTGCTCAAGAACAAACTCCAGCGGCCCGATCTGAAGTTCAACATCGTGGCCCATTCGATGGGCGGTTTGATCGCGCGTTATGCGGCGATGTACGGCGACGCCGATCTGCCTCCGGGAGACGTTGCGATTGAACCGACGTGGCTCGGCGCGGCGCACATCAGCAAGATCGTCATGATCGGCGTCCCGAATGAAGGCTCGGCGGATGCGTTCGCGACGCTCGTCGAAGGTTATTCCATCACCGAAGGTTTGCGCCGTCGTGTCCCGTTGTTGAATAAACTGACGGCGGAAGACGCGGCGCGCACGCCGTCAGTGTTTCAACTTATGCCGCACGCGAGCGCGGTGCGGTTTCTTGACGAGAACCTGAAACCGGTCGCCATCGATCTTTACGACGTGAACGTGTGGAAGGAGTATCGCTGGAGCGCGCTTTACACGCCGGAGTTTCGACGCGATTTCGCGGAAGCGCATGGATCGAACGGACAACTCGACGACATCGATGCGTATCTCGCGGCTACCTTGCGTCGCGCACGCAGGTTTCACCAGGCGCTCGACGCGGCGGACGGTGTGACTTCGCCGGTGATGCTGCTGGCGATCGGCGGCGATTGTGAAGAGACGTTGAACTCGCCTGTTCTGTTGCGCGATCAAAAGCGAAATCGTTGGCGGACGTTGACTCGTCCGCGCGAGTTTCGCACGTCGAGTGGCGTGAAAGTTTCGAAAAAGGCGGCGACGGAGGCGATGTACGTTCCGGGCGATGGTCGTGTGACGCGCGCGTCGTTGCTCGGCGAGAACATCTTTCGCACGCGCGACAGTCAAACGGGATTCACGTTGTCACGTTATGCGGTTTTTGGTTGCGATCTTCACGGGCAGTTGCCGCGAAACAAGACGTTGCAGGACAACGCGTTGACGGCGATTGTGGGGGAGGTTATGAGGTGAGAGCTTTGTGCTTTGTGCTTTGTGCTTTGTACTTTGTACTTTGTACTTTGTACTTTGGTCTTTGGACTTGGGTCTTGGGTCTTTGGCCTTAGGTTGGACTTAAATTTTTGCTGTTAACAAAGCACAAAGTACAAAGCACAAAGTACAAAGACCCAAGACCAAAGCACAAAGACCCAAGACCAAAGCCCAAAGCCCCTACGGATTAATTATCGCGTTCAGCTTCTCGGCCCAATCCGCGTCGATGTTCGTGAGTATCGTGTACTGCTCGAGCGCGGCGTCGCGATTGCCCATCGCGAGGAGACACTTGCCGAGGTTGTAGTAAGCCCTTCCGAAGTCAGGCTTCAAACGAATCGACTGCCGAAAGGATTCCAGCGCCTCGTTATAGCGATTCAGTTCGAGATACGCCTCGCCCATGCTGTTCGGCGCGTTCGCATCGCCGGGTTTCAACGCCGCGAGCTGGCGATAGATCTCGATCGCTTCGGTAAACTTCTTCGACTTCAGATAGCGCGAGCCCAACCGTTCGTACGCGCCTATGTAATCGGGACGCAGCCGAATCGCCTGCTTGTAAGCCTGAATCTCTTCGTCGGCCTTGCCCCAGTCGCGGTAGACCAAACCGAGGGCGTAATAAGCGTCGGCTGAGTTGTACGGATCCAGTTTGATCGACTGTCGATAGGCGTCGGCCGCTTCGCGATACTGTTTCAGATAAAAACTCGCGAGGCCGATGTTGAAATACGACTCGGCAGACGGCCGCAAACCGACGGCTTTCTTCGAAGCCTCCAACGCTTCGGCATGTTTGCCAAGCTTTTCGTTACAGAAACCGCTCTGCGCCCACGCCTCAGCGTATTGACTGTCTGACTCAACAGCCTTCTCGAAATACGGCAACGCCTTTTCGCAATCGTCTTTCGAGAGAAAACTCAAACCGTCGCGGAAGAACTGCACCGCTTTCGCGCGTTTGTTGCGGCCCGCGGCTGCGACCAGATCCGGCAGCGACATCACCGCGGCGACTTCGAGTTTCGAAATGCGCTCCGAAGGAATCGCGAAGTTCACACTTTGCCCACCGGTAACCTGGAGCGTCGCGATGCCGATCACCTGTCCCTGCATGTTAACGACCGGACTGCCACTCGATCCGGAAGAGATCGCGGCGGTGATCTGAATGATGCGGCCGAACGTCGGAATGTCGCGTACGGCGGAGACAATGCCGTTAGTGACGCTGCCTTCGAGTCCGAGTGGATTGCCGATCACGACGATGCTCTCACCTTCCTGCGGCGACGTTTTATCGAGTGGCAATGGTCGGATTGCGGGTGTTGGCGGATCGATCTTGAGCAGTGCGATGTCGCCTTCGGCGTCTACGGCAAGCACGCCTTTGACGGGAATGATGGCGCCGGTGGACGAGTGAACTTCCGCGCGATGCGCGCCTTCGATGACGTGTCGATTGGTGACGATGCGATCGACGTCGATGAAGAAACCGCTGCCGCGCGACAGTTTCTCGCCGCGCGAGTCAAAGGTCTCGACCGCGACCGCCGACGGTTTTATGCGGCGAACGAGTTCGGGAAGAAGATCCTGGGACGCTTCAACTTTAAAGGGAATTATTAAAACTAGTAAAAGCCAGGCTAGTTTCATTTCATCCGATAGAAGACTTTAATCGTGGTGCCCCAATGTACGCTGCGTCCCTCGGCGTCTCTGCGGTAATTCAGCCTAAGAGTAAACATAACCGCAGAGACGCAGAGGGACGCAGCGTAAACTCTTTCAATTAGGAACGCGATCGACTTTAAGAACTCGCCAGCGCCAACTGCTGAACGCGTGTAACAATCTCGCTTATCTTAACATCCTCGCTCTGTTTCGCGCGGCGATCGTAGAGCTCGACCAAACCGTCTGCCGCCTTTTTTCCAATCGTCACGCGATACGGCACGCCGATCAGATCCGCATCTTTGAATTTCACGCCCGCGCGTTCGTCGCGATCGTCGAGCAGCACGTCGAGTCCCGCGCGTTGCATTTCCTCGTAGAGCGTTTCGCCCGTCGTGCGGAGTTCGTCCTGCTTCATGTTCGTGATTGTTATGATGACGTCAAACGGCGTCAGAGTTTTCGGCCAGATGATTCCGTCGTCGTCGTGTTGCTGTTCGACGGCGGCGGTCATGATTCGTCCCACGCCGATGCCGTAGCAACCCATCACGAGCGGAACCTGCTTGCCGTCCTGCGTCAAAACGTGGGCGCCCATCGATTCGGAATACTTCGTGCCGAGTTTGAAAATGTGGCCGATCTCCATTCCTTTGAACACTTCCAGGACGCCCGTGTCGCAACGAGGACAGCCTTCGCCTGATTCGATGATGCGCAGGTCGAACCACTCGTCGACGGGAATGTCGCGGCCGATATCGACACCGCGCAGATGGTGATCGTCTTTATTCGCCCCGGTTGTCATGTTGCGGCGGTTGCGCAACGACGAATCGGCGATGATGCGCAGATCGATCTTCGCCGCTTTGGCTTTATCTTTTGCGCCGACACCGCCGAGGCTGCCTGCGCTCGCGCCGAGTATTTCGCGAATTTCTTCCGCATGTGCGGGCCGCACGGCGGTCGCGCGCAGACTGTCCGCGAGCCGGATCTCGTGTAGCTGATGATCGCCGCGGAGCAGCACGAGCACGGGAACAGGTGCTCCGCCCACTGTCGCCACGTAAACCAGCGACTTGATCTGTCGCGTTGCATCAGCGCCGCCGGGAAACGTCGTTAGATCCTCGATCGTTCGTACGCCGGGCGTGGGAAACTCTTGCGGCTTTGCTGGTCCGGGTTCATCCTCGATCCGAGCGAGCCGTGAACTTGCTCTTTCGACGTTCGCGGCGTAGCCACACTCCGAGCAGCTCGCGATCAGATCCTCGCCGGCGGGTGTTCGCGCCATGAACTCGTTCGACTCCGAACCACCCATCGCGCCCGACGACGCTTCCACCATCAGATACTGCAAACCGCAACGCGTGAAGATCTTTTTATACGCCTCGCGTTGATCGATAAACGACTTGTCGAGTCCCGCGCGATCGAGATCGAAGGAGTACGCGTCCTTCATGGTGAACTCGCGCACGCGAATCAACCCGGATTTTGGTCGCGCTTCGTCGCGAAACTTCGTCTGGATCTGATACCAAACCTGCGGCAGTTGTTTGTACGAGCGAATGTCGTTGCGCGCGATCGACGTGACGACCTCTTCGTGCGTCATGCCCAGCACCATGTCGGCGCTCTTGCGATCCTTGAGACGAAACATCTCTTCACCGATTGCGTCGTAACGACCTGATTCGCGCCATAGCTCGGCTGGGTGTAGTGCAGGCAGGTAAAACTCCTGTCCGCCGATCGCGTTCATTTCCTCGCGCACGATACGCGCGATCTTTTGAATAATGCGTTGGCCCAACGGCAAAAACGAATAGATTCCGGCTGACAGTTGCCGGATCATGCCGGCGCGCAAAAGAAGTTTGTGCGAGATGACCTCGGCATCGGCCGGATCCTCGCGAAGAGTGGGGATGAAATAGTTTGACCAGCGCATAGTCTTGGCATTCTCGCTTAGCGGCCTCGAATTACGCAACTTGGTACTTAGTGCTTAGTACTTAGTGTTGTATGCGGAACTGCACAAAGAACAAAGTACAAAGAACAAAGCTCTAACGGGTTTGCTGAGGTGTAAAGCGTGATGTACCATCGGCTTTCTTCAAATAAATTCATAGAGGGTGCATTACGATGAGAATTGCTCTCGCAAGCGATCATGCCGGTTACGCTGAGAAGGAACAGTTGAAACCGCTGCTCAAAGAGCTCGGCGTCGAGTTTGAGGATCTGGGGACAGTCTCCGAAACGTCTGTCGATTATCCTGAATACGCGCGCAAGGTCGCGGAAAAAGTGGCGCACGGCGACGTTGAACAGGGACTGCTCGTCTGCGGATCGGGTACGGGAATGGCCATCGCCGCCAATAAAGTGCCGGGTGTTCGCGCCGCGGTCGCGTGGAACGAAGACGTCGCGCGATTGGCGCGGGAGCACAACGATGCAAACGTCCTTTCGATCGGCGCGCGCGTTACGCCTGCTGACGAGATTCCGAAGATCGTGCGCGCCTGGTTTGACGCGAGTTTTCAAGGCGGACGCCACGCCACGCGAGTGGAGAAAATTACGGAGATTGAACGGGAGTGTAAAGCGTAGGGAGTTGGGACTTTGGACTTGGGCCTTAGGTCTTTGGTCTTAGGTCTTTGGCCTTTCCAGTCCCACTAGCCTACAACAAGACCCAAGACCCAAGACCCAAGACCCAAGACCCCAATGAAACCCATGACTGATTCGCGAAATGCATCGTTAGCGGAAGTCGATCCCGTGATCGCTTCCGCAATCGACAAGGAAGTCGCACGCCAGGCCAACGGGCTCGAGTTGATCGCTTCAGAAAACTTCGTCAGCGAAGCGGTGCTTGAAGCTGCGGGATCAGTTTTTACTAACAAGTACGCGGAAGGTTATCCCGGAAAGCGTTACTACGGCGGGTGCGAATGGACCGACGTCGTCGAGCAGACGGCGATCGATCGCGCGAAAGAGTTGTTTGGCGCGGACCATGCGAACGTGCAACCGCACAGCGGCGCGCAGGCGAACATGTCCGTGTATCTCGCGGCGATTCAGTACGGCGATCAGATTCTCGGGATGAACCTGTCTCACGGCGGTCACCTGACGCACGGTCATCCGATGAACTTCTCCGGGATCAGCTATAAGGTCGCCGATTATGGCGTTTCGAAAGAGACGGAACAGATCGACTACGACGAATTGCAGAGACTCGCGGAACAACACCGGCCGAAGCTCCTTGTTTGCGGCGCCTCGGCATATCCACGCACGATCGATTTCGCGCGCATCGGCGAGATCGCACGCAGCGTCGGCGCGCGAGTGTTTGCCGACATCGCGCACATCGCCGGACCGATTGCCGCGGGTTTGCATCCGTCGCCCGTGCCGCACGCTGATTACGTCACGACGACGACGCACAAGACGCTGCGTGGTCCACGCGGCGGATTGATACTCTGCAAAGCCGAACACGCGAAAGAGATCGATCGCAAACTGTTTCCCGGCGTGCAGGGCGGACCGCTGGTCCACATCATCGCCGCCAAAGCCGTGGCGTTGCGTGAAGCACTGCAAGACGATTTCAAGGATTACCAGCGCCAGGTGTTGAAAAACGCGAAAGCGCTGGCGAGCGAGTTGCAGGAGCAGGGGCTTCGACTTGTCTCAGGCGGCACTGACAACCACCTGATGCTCGTCGACGTTTGGATGGACGGCAAAGGCATCACCGGCAAAGACGCGGAGAAGGCGCTTGAAGCGGCTTTGATTACCGTCAACAAGAACACGATCCCGTTCGATCAAAACAAACCGTTCGTTGCGTCGGGACTGCGCATCGGCACGCCTGCGGTCACCACGCGCGGCATGAAAGAAGCGGAGATGCGCGAGATCGGCCGCCTGATCGCCGAAGTCATCCACGATCCGCAGTCCGAAGACGTGCGTCACAAAGTCCAACAAGGCGTCGCCGATCTCACTGCGCGGTTTCCGTTGTATCCAAACCGATTGAAGCATTAGCATGAAGATCCGTGTTCCCCCGGCGTCGAACTAAATGAACGAGCTCAGTCAAACACGGATTTAGCGACGGGATTTGCCTGCGGTCGCAGCCCTTGCTTGTACGGCACATCATTTTTATGGAAGAAATTTTTGGACCGGACGGATTGATCGCGAAGGCGCATCCGGATTATGAGTACCGGCCGGGGCAGATTCAGATGGCTGAGGCCGTCATGCGCGCCTTCGAGGAGAAGCGACACCTCATCGTCGAAGCGGGCACCGGCACCGGAAAGACGCTTGCCTATCTCGTTCCGGCGATTGCGGCCGCGCTCGGCGGCAACGGGCGCGTAATCATCTCCACCGGCACCAAGAACCTCCAGGAACAGTTGATGGAGAAAGACATCCCGTTTCTCCAGAGCGTGCTTCCGAAGCGTTTCGCGGCGACGTACATGAAAGGCCGCGGCAACTACGTCTGCCTGAATCGGCTCGGCCGCGCCCAATCGGCGCCCGTGCTTGAAGGACTCGAAGAAGTCGATTACTTCGAGGAAGTCACGCAATGGTCCAAAGAAAGCGACACCGGCGATCGGGCTGAACTGGCGAACCTGCCCGAGTCGCTCTCGTTCTGGCGACACATCGACGCGCGCTCGGAAACGTGTTTGGGACAGAAGTGCCCCGAGTTCGACGCCTGCTTCATCACGCGGATGCGCAACCGCGCGCAGGAAGCCGACATCGTCGTCGTCAATCATCATCTCTTCTTCGCCGATCTCAGTTTACGCAACGGCAGTTACGGTTCGGTCCTGCCGGATTACACCGCGGTCATTCTCGACGAAGCGCACCTGATTGAAGACGTCGCGTCCGAGTATTTCGGCTCGCAAGTCTCGAATTATCAGATCGACGATCTGGTACGCGATGTCGGCGCGATTCCGATCGACGACGTTGCGATCGATCAGGAATTGACACGCAGCACGGCGCGCCTGTCGCGTTTTGCCGACGACTTCTGGATGGGTTTTCGCGATGGGCGCGGTGATGAAGGACGTTATCCGATCCTTCCCGGAACGTTCGCGCGAAAGAAATCGAACGGCGAATTGGAAGCGACGCGTCTCGGCGAACTTTATTCCGTGCTCGACAACGCGATCGCCCGCGTTGAAACCACACTCGACCTGATCCCAGAGAAGGAGCCCGAAATGGAGAGCCTGATCAGACGACTCAGGCAGATCCGTTTCGATCTCGAGTTCATCGTCACCGCGCCCGACAAGAAGTTTGTCTACTGGCTCGAACGTCGTGGCCGCGGCGTGTTCCTGCGAGCTTCGCCGATCGACGTTGCCGGATTATTGCAAGACAAACTATTCGAAGAAGTCCCTACAGTTGTGTTGACATCGGCGACGTTGTCGAGTGGCGGCAACTTCACGTTCATACGCGATCGCCTCGGGTTGGATTTCGCCGAAGACCTGATCGCGGAATCGACGTTCGATTACCAGCGGCAGGCGATTCTGTATCTTCCGCCTGCGATGCCGGATCCGCGTTCGAACGAGTGGCGCGACGCGGCGGTCGAAGAGGTGATCAAAATCCTGAGTGCGACCGCAGGACGCGCGTTTGTGTTGTCGACGAGTCTGGCTGGAATGCAGTCGCTTTACGAGAACGTTTACACCGAGATCGATTATCCGTGTTTCGTTCAGGGTAGCGCTTCGAAAGGACAACTGCTGAAACGCTTTCGCGAGACTCCGAATGCGGTGTTGTTTGCGACGTCGAGTTTTTGGCAGGGTGTGGACGTGCGCGGCGAGCAGTTGTCGTGCGTGATCATCGACAAGCTGCCGTTTGCGGTGCCGACGGATCCGCTGGTTGCGGCGCGACAGCGTTACATCGAAGACAGTGGCGGATCGAGTTTTTATCAGTACAGCGTGCCGCAGGCGATCATCGCGCTGAAGCAGGGGTTGGGGCGATTGATACGCAGCACGACGGATCGCGGCGTGTTGGCGGTGCTCGATCCGCGTTTGCGCACGAAAGGTTACGGGCGGACGTTTTTGCAGAGTCTGCCTGCGTGTCGGGTTACTTCACACATTGGGGATTTGACGAGTATCTTATCGAGTGAAACGAATTATGCCGGGACAGTTTGAAGTCATGATTGAGCGAAACTTCTCCAGCGCGCACCAGTTGCGCGGTTACAAGGGGAAGTGTGAGAACCTGCACGGGCACAACTACAAGATCGAGATCTACGCGCGGGGGCGTGAGTTGGATAATGTTGGTTTGCTCGTCGATTTTGTTGAGTTGAAGGCTGCGGCTGATGATGTGGTGACGTATCTTGACCATCGCAACATCAACGAGTTGCCGCCGTTTGATGAGTTACAGCCGTCGGCGGAGAATCTTGCGAAGTATGTTTTGGAGCGCGTCGCGAAGCGCGTCAGCGACGACCGCGTGCAGATCTACAAAGTTCGCTGCTTCGAAACACCCACCAGCGTCGCTACTTACCAGTTAGATTAACGGGTAGGACTTGGTCCTTAGTACTTAGTATTTTGTTCATTGTCATTGGCGGGGTGCTCACAGCGAAGCGAACAAAGCACAAAACCTACCTCCCCGTACCCTCCGGGCCTTTAAAGGGTTCAGGAAGATCGGCGATGGTGTATGCGAACACGGCCATCGTGGCGACACACAGTTGCAGGTCTCGAGGGTCGATCTTGTCGAGCGTGTCAGACGCCGTGTGATGAATGTCGAAGTAGTGCGATCCTTCGACGTCCAAACTCGCACCCATCACACCTTCACGCATGATCGGTCCGATATCAGCTCCGCCACCACTCGGCGCAATGCCATCCGCCCCAATCCCGGAAAGCAACTTCGCGATCTCCCGCAGATTCGCACGCGCCTGCGGCGGCGCGGTGGCAGCCAGGCCAAGCCCTTCAGGCCGATAAGTCCCTGAGTCGGATTCAATCGCAAAGATGTGCTTCGAAAGCTCGCCACGATGCGCGTCGCGATACGCGTTTCCGCCACGCAAACCGTTCTCTTCATTCGTATACAACACAACACGGATCGTACGGCGCGGCCGCAACCCAAGCTCTTTCAACAAACGCACGGCTTCCCACGCGATGATGCAACCGCCACCATCGTCATGCGCGCCCTGTCCCACATCCCACGAATCGAAATGCCCGCCGACCAGCACCACCTCATCCGGCTTCTCCGATCCACGCAACTCCGCGATCACATTCGCCGACTCCGCATCAGGCAGAAACTTCGCCTCCATCTTCAACCGCACCGTCGGCCGATCCCCGCGATCGTGCATCCGTTGCAACATTTCCGCGGCTTCGATCGAGATCGCAGCCGCCGGAATCTTCGGTTGTTGCTGATCGTAATTCAGCGCGCCAGTGTGCGGCGATTGCAGACTTACAGGCGTGATCGATCGGACGAGTACGGCAGCAGCGCCGTAACGAGCGGCGCGTGAAGCACCGAACCCACGATACTGAACCGTGGCGCCGTAACTCGTAAACGGCGCGTTATAAACCACGATCTTGCCGCGCACGCGTTCGCCAAGCGCGTCGAGCTCGGCAAAGTTACGCACGACCACGACGTCGGCAGTGATCCCATCAGCCGTCGTGCCGACACTGTTGCCCAACCCGAGCATCGCGAGTTTCATCGGCCGCGGCGTGACTAGTTCCAGGCTCTCTTCGCCACGCAACCAATGCGGCACCATCACTTTCTCGCCGCGCACGTTATCGAGACCGTCCTTCTTCATCTCCGCGAGCGCCCACTCGATCGCGCGCTCTAGGTTCTTCGAGCCGCTGAGTCGATGGCCGATATGGTCCGTCAAATGTGCCAGCCGCGTATACGCATGATTACTAACGAGCGCCGCGCCGATGATGCGTCCGGCAGGCGCGCGATAGTTGTCGATGGAAACAGTCGGCGGCGGCAACGGCGAAGGCGACGCTTGCGCCTGCGCGCGCGGTCCCGGCGGTGGAGTTGCGGGATCTTGCGGCGCAAATGAACACACCAGTGTCGATAAGAGTGCGAGAACGAGTAAGTGACGCACGTGAACCTCCGCGGGAATGAAAATCGATTAATTTAATCAGAAACGGTGCTCGGTTGCGACTCAACAATCGGTTGCCAATGCGTTCGTCGCTCCGCGATCTGTTTTTTCTGCCGGATCATGAACGGTCGCTCGCAGAACCAGAAGAAAACCCACGCAAACAGGATCGTCGCCGGCAACACGACCAGCAACACGTTCGTAGACTGCAACCACGCCGGATTGGTCCAACGCCACGATTGCATGATCACCAGCTCGTGCGTGAGATAGATCGAATACGAAAAGATTCCGAGCGTGGCGAAGACGGAGATCGCGACCGGCACCGTCGTGCGTCGAATCCAACTCTGCTCGGCGAGCACGAGTCGGTTGATCATGATGAAGAACCCGAGCCCCCACAACGGGTGAATGAAGAACCAAACCGAGTTGTTGATGAAGTATTCCTTCGGTATTCCCGGCAGATAGTAAGACAACACAGTCGCCGCGAGGATCAGCACAGCAGCGAGTCGGAGATCGCGCGACCATTGTCGCAGTTGAATCATTCCAAACATCACTTCTACGCCGATCGCTCCGAGCGCCCAACTGAACCAGTGCGACAGCGCTGCTTCCGGCACCGGAATACCGACGCCTGCCTTTATCCAGACGATGTGACTAAACGTCATCCACGCGAAACGCGCGCCGAGACAGACCGCGATCGTCACACCCCAGCCCCAGCGAACACGCAAAAAGAGCAACAGAAAATACGCGAGATAGAGCTGTTCTTCGATTGCGAGTGTCCAGAAGACGCCGTTGATCGTGTAACACGTGTGCGGATCAAGATTGTGCAGCATCAACAGATGCATCGCGACGTCGTAAAAGAAGAAATGCGTGAGATTGATTCCCGCGTACCAGGCGGTGAGCAGCAGGTAGCACGCCAGCGCGATCACATACGGCGGATAGAGACGTCGCAATCGCCGTTTCCAGAACGGACCAAAGCGAATGTCAGGCTCGATGCCTGTCGCCTTTGCTTTGGCCCATTGCAGGTGAATACAAAAACCGGAGATGACGAAAAACAGGAAGACGCCGATGTAGCCGAACGAACTGATGAACTGCAACAGCCGCACGGGATAATCGAGCAGGTTGTTTGGGAGAGTGTGTTTCCCGTGCTCGATCGCGTGATAAAAGACGACGCCCAAAGCCGCGATCCCGCGCAGGGCGTCGATACTTCTCAGGCGCGTGGTTACGGTAGGGGGAGAAGGCATCCGTTAGATCTGTGTTCGTTTTGATCTTTGTCCTTAGTGCTTAGTACTTTGTTTGTTAGCTTGCGCCACGTACTTTACCTGCAAAGCACAAAGCTCCAAGTACAAAGCTCAAACTCAAGCCGAAACCAGCGAAGGCACGTCGATATTGTACTTTCTGATCTTGCTGTACAGCCGCGGGCGATAGATGCCCAAAAGATTAGCCGCGGCCTGTTTGTTTCCACCCGTGCGTTGCAACGTTCGTTCGATCACGAGCCGTTCGATGTCTTCGAGCGTCATGTTCGGCGGAACGTCCCACGACACCTGCGACGACGAACCCTCCGGCACGGTCCCGTTATCAAACGGAAGATCGATCGGCTCGATCTGCTTGTCTTTCGCGAGCAACACCGCGCGCTCGATCACGTTCTGCAACTCGCGCACGTTGCCAGGCCAGCTATGCCCGAACAATCGCTGATAGGCAGCCTGCGAGACACCCGTGATCGGGCGTTCGTACTTTTGAGCATACATGTGGAGGAAATGCTCGGTCAAAAGTTGAATGTCTTCTGCACGTTCACGCAATGGCGGAACGTGAATCGTGATCGTCGAAATACGATAGAACAAGTCATCGCGCAACAATCCGTCGCGAATCGCGTCCGCAGGCGGCCGGTTAGTTGAACAAACGAGACGAAAATCGACGGCGTACGTCTTTTCCGAACCGATCTTCCGATAACTTCTCTCCTGTAACACGCGCAACAACTTCGGTTGCAACTCGATCGGCATCTCGGCGATTTCGTCGAGCATCAACGAACCACCCGCAGCATGTTGCACGAGTCCTTCTTTGTCGGCGTGCGCGCCGGTGAACGCGCCTTTCGTGTGTCCAAACAACTCCGACTCGATCAGTTCCTTCGGCAACGCCGCGCAGTTGACCTTGATGAACGGTTTCTTCGATCGCAGCGACTGATAGTGAATGGCGTTCGCGATCAATTCCTTGCCTGTGCCTGACTCGCCAACGATCAAAACATTCGCATCAGATTTCGCCACTGACTCGATCGTTTCGTAGATCATCTGCATCGGCTTCGACGAGCCGATGATGTTGAAATACTCGGCGCGCGTCGACAATTGACGTCGCATGTTTGCAGTTTCAGCAACCAGTTCGCGACGTTCGAGCGCTTTTTCGACCAGCGGCTGCAACTCTTCGAAATCAAACGGTTTCTCGACGAAGTAGAAGGCGCCGGCCTTCGTTGCTTCAACCGCTTTCTGCACTGTTCCGTATCCAGTGACGACGATCACTTCCGACGTCGGCCGCGCGTCTTTCATGTGACGCAACACTTCGAGACCGTCCATGTCGGGCAGTTGCAGGTCGCATATCGCGAGATGATGGGCGCCCTGATCGAACAACTCGATCGCCGCTGCACCAGTGGGTGCTATGTCTACCGAATAACCTTCCTCGATGAAATTTTGTCGCAGCGAGTCCGCCATCATCGGCTCGTCGTCTACAACAAGAATCCGCACTTCTTTGTTCTCCACCTTTTTCTCCTCTCTCGAAATCGCCGCGCTCTGGGGCACCATTTTGGCTATCTCCCTTAGTATCGAAAGATCTTTTCTTTAACTCGTTTGCGATCCTGAAAGCGGAAGCACAACGACAAGCTTGTGATCCGCGAGTTTGGCCGAGCCGCCGTGGGCCTCGACAATCTTTTTCGCCAGCGAAAGCCGAATCTCGTCACCGCCGGCGAAGGCACGAAATGGATCGTGATCCACATCGCGCAAGCCCGACCACTCGATAACTGCGTCGCCGCCGGAGGCGTTTTGCGAAACCCTCAGTGAAACTATGATCGGTCCGGCGTCTTCGTCTGCGCGTTTGAACTTAATCGCTCCCGCGAATATCCACTTCAACGCGTCTGTGAGCCTGGAATGATCGAATTCGCCCTGCATCGAATCGGCGTCCGGTTGGCAAACAACCTGCGCCTCCGTCTCCTGAAAGGTCGAGCAGAGACTGCGAAGGACTTTCGACAGCTCGACGCCGGGTTGTTTCTTCAGTTCCAGATCGCGTCCAAACTCGACGATGAGCGAGAGATCGGTGGCGGCACGGTCGAGACCATTGATGAGTTTCGCGACCGTTTCCTGCTCGTCACTGGGCCGATCGCCCTTCTCGATTCGTCGCCTCAGGAACGTGGCATACAGTTTGAGACCATTTAGCTGGTTCTTGAGGTCATGGACGATTTGAACTGAAGCTCGTCCCAGGTCTTGCAGTGTTTCGGTATCTTCTGTCCTTGACGTCGAAGCCTTCATCATCGGATGCGAATTCTCTACTCGGCACTATAATTCGGGGGCTTAGGGGAGGGAACCTCACGCCGGTCCGAGTGTACTAAAGAGACATTGGCCCGCGTGCTTTATGTGTTGTATTTCAATGCGGGATGGTAACAAAAAAGGCGCACGTATTCTAGTGATACAGTAAAATCAACAACTTGGAGCGGGTAAACTGTTCAACTTGCGCTCAGTTTAGGCGAGGACCATGGAAAGTCAGATTCACACTGCAACCGTCTTGTTGGTCGAAGACACGGAAGACAATCGCTTTATGATGAGGCGTCTCCTGGAGATGTCGGGGTATGAGGTCGTCGAGGCGACGAATGGGGAAGAGGCTGTCAGGCTCGCCCAGTCAGAGCATCCACAGCTTATCCTGATGGACCTGAGCCTGCCGGTTATCGACGGTCTCGCCGCGACGCGCGCGATCCGCAAACTGGACGGGTTTGGGGAAGTTCCCATCGTCGCGGTCTCCGCGCACGCAACCTCCGATTTTCAGGCGGAAGCACTCGCCGCGGGCTGCAACAGTTACATCACGAAACCCATCGACTTCAGCGAATTAGAGACCCTGCTCGCGCGGCTGCTTGGGAAGTAGGCCGCGGATTTTATACAATTCCCGCCACTATGGCTGCTCCAGACCGGCGGCTCGAAACGAGTGAGTCGCATCGAACGGTGATCATAATCGTGGCAATCGCCGCGGCAGTCGTGATCGCCCTTTTCTTTTACGTGTTGATGCGTGCAGGCGCCGGTAGTGGTGGCGGCGAGCCTACCTTGCAGGGCGCTATCCGGCCGGGGACCGCCGAGTTCGATAAAGACAAACCGAACATCGTGCTCGACGAGCCGGAAGCGGACGAAGCGAAACGCGCGCTCGGCGACATCGTGATGAGCTTGCGCACGACGGTCCGTAATCTTACGGGGAAGACGCTCAACGGTCTCGAAATCAAAGCTTCAGTTGTCGATTATGAAGGCAAGCCGGTGAAGGAAAGGACGGTCGTCGTGGTTCCGACGCGCGTTCCGGAGTTAGCGGCTAACAAGACGATGCCGGTCCAGGTGATGCTGGAAGGCATGAAAGAGACTGACGCACGCGCCAATATCAAGATGGAAGTGGTTGGTTTTAAGTTTAAGTAAGTGCTTTGTACTTGGTACTTTGTATTTTGTACTTAGTACTCTGATCAAAGCACTAAGCACAAAGAACTAAGCCCCATCCAGAAACAGTTCCTCGAGCGACTGTTTCACTGGTTGAATCGAAACAACTTTCCCGCCCGCTTTTCTCAACGCAGCAAGCACTTCTTCGATCTCATTTTCGTTCGCGATCTCGATCCGCAGACCTCGCGGTGTCGCTGAGATGTCCGCGTTTGCAAGATGTTGCAGTGCTGACGCGTCGGCGCCGGTCGCGAGCACTTCCATGCGATTCGGATCGTCAGTGCGTTGGCGCAATTCGTCGAGATGTCCGACTTGTGCGAGCCGCCCGCGTTTCAGAATCGCGACGCGATCGCACAGCACTTCGATGTCCGACAGAATGTGCGAACACATGAACACCGTTTTGCCGTCGTCGCGCAGCGAGGCGATCAGATCGCGCACTTCACGACGTCCAACGGGATCGAGTCCGCTCATTGGCTCGTCGAGAAAGACGATCTCCGGATCGTTTATCAACGACTGCGCCAGACCCACGCGCTGCAACATTCCTTTTGAAAACTTTCGCAGTTGCGTGTCCCAGCGTCTTTCGTCGAGATTCACTTGCGCGAGAAGATCGGCGGCGCGTTTCTTTCGCTGCGCGGCCGGGTAGCCGAAGATCTGCGCGCAGTAGTCGAGAAACTCGCGCGCGGTCAGGTAATCGTAGAAGTAAGGATTCTCAGGCAGATACCCGATGCGCTCGTGCATTCGTACGTCGTCGATATCGCGGTCCATGATTCGCGCCGAGCCGCTGGTCGGGAAGATGAGTCGCATGAGCAACTTGAGCGTCGTCGTCTTGCCCGCGCCGTTCGCGCCGAGAAAACCGAAGATCTGTCCCGCGTCGACGGAAAGTGAAAGATCGTCGAGCGCGCGAACTTTGCGCTTGCGCAGGAAACCAAGTTCGTAATCCTTCGTGAGGTTTTTGATCTCGACGATCGGCATACTTATCTCAAGACCTCCGACTTCTGATCGAGAACGACTTCGCACTTGCCGGGCACCAACTGGTACGGCGCCATTGTAGGATCGACAGGCGCGCCTGACGCGTTGAGCGGCAGACGAAGCCCGCGCAGAAATGGCTGCACCTCGCTCCAGTTAGCTGGACAGTGGCCCACGCGAGCCTGGTAGGCGTTCAGGAATCGCGCTAAAAAATCTCTTTGGTCCAGCGAATCGAGTTGGACCAGCCGGCGACGCGCCATGTCTTTGACCTTTTCATCCGCTGACTGGTCGTGCATGTGTCTGTAGATCTCGCGTGCCGTTTCACGGCTGCCACCGTCGGCCGCCATCTTCGCCGTCATCGCGGTCATCCACTGCGGCGCGCCCTCGATTTGTGAACCGCGGCGGTAAATGTCACTCGCGGCCTGAAAATCTTTCTGCTGCCAGTAAATGTATCCGAGATGGTGATAGAGCTTCCATGCCGATGGATTAGCGTCGATGCCTTTTTGCGTGATGCGAATTGCCTGTTGCACGTCGACGCCGGGCAGGACCACCGCCGCGTACTCGTACGGATCCAGGAACTCAGGATCGAGCGTGGTTGCGGTGTCGAGCAGCGGCGCGAGAAGTTTGAGGTTCAGGTCGGCGAGACTGTCGATCGGAACATCCTGGTCGACGTTGATGATCTTCTTGCCGACATACTGAAGCGAACGCATCCAATACCAGTCTGCGACGAGGCCGTTGAAACCCAGACTCATCCTGCGCGCAGTAGTCGGATTCAGATAAAGCGACTCGTCAATCGCGTTCGGATCAGCCGGCGGGCGGCGCGCGTCGATCCCGCGCGCGAGCAGAACGCTGGCGCCGAGTCCCACAATCAACACGGATAACAAGAAATACGTTTGCCGCTTCATTTGAAGTTGCGACGGCTGAAGACAAGCGTCGCGGCGGAGAGAATCACCGTTATGTAGACGAGGGCGTAAAGTCCGGTGCTGATAACAAACTCAGGCGCGGGCGAACGGCCGTGAGCCGCGGGAGTGATGAAACTGTAGTTGGAGAGATTCGGAAGCAGGTAGTAAAGCCCGGTGAACAACCAGCGTGCGCTGGTGCTTCCGAGCGACGTAGCCAGACTTTTCAAGTCAGCGCTGAAGTGGCCGATGATAAAAACGCAGAACGTCAAAAGGGCCGAGAGCGCGGGTGATGAAAACGACGAAAACAAAAGCGCCAGCGCGGTGACGAGCATCAGCTCCATGTAGATCATCAGCACCGCGGGCCAGATTCTGAGAATGAGCGGGTCCCAACCTTTGCTGACGTAAAGCAGCGCCAGCGATACTCCCAGCCCCATCACGAGGCTGTTCACCAGCAGCGTAAGACAAAGACCGAGATACTTGCCGACGAGAAACTCACCACGCCCAACCGGCTTGGAAAAGATCGCGTAGATCGTGCGCCGCTCGATCTCTTTGTAGACCAGACCGACGCCGACGAAGATCGCGATGAACACCCCGAAGAGCAACATCGCGCTCAAACCGAGATCGACGATGATCTTTCGTTCCTGTCCGCCGGAGAGTTCGCCGATGAAGATCGCGGCGGCGGTCAGTAGCAGGACGAAGAGCACCAGATTGTAAAGAACGCGATCACGCAGTGCTTCGCGGAACGCGTTTCGAGCGATGGCGGCGATGCGCCACAATCTTCCCGGCCTTGTCTCTGTTTTAGTTTTCGACTGTGTGATTGCTGCGATGGTTTCCACTCGGCTCTGCATTTCAGTCGTAGGATACGTCACGCAAAATTTAAACTGCTGAAGCAGCGGTTGTCGAGAATTTTAGTCGGCGTGGGAGCGCCGACGCGTTGAACCGGGCCTGGCCACTCGCATCAATCTCCGGCGATGGGACCGGAGACGTGCGTCGCATGGGGGGAATTAAAGCGGGGGCCAGAGAGCGGAATTCAACACGTCGGCACGGGTCGGGGCTGCGGTGTCAGTAACTTTGCCTCTTACGATGCCGTCATCGGCGACGGCGAAACTTCGGTTGCCGGTTCGGGTCACGGCGGCGGTGTTGGCAGGCACTGCCGTGGCGAAAAATGTCGGCGGTGGGCCAGCACCGAGATTGCCTGCGGGACACGAGACTGTGTAACCACTCTTGGTGCCGGTGCTGAGTACGCCGTCGATGAGTCCTTCGGTACCGAGACTGTTGAGGGTACCGTAACTTCCGGAGCCGGCTGTGTTCATGTAGGTTACCTGGGCGCTGTGAATGGTTCGCATCGCTGAGAACGCTGAGCCTTCGTTTGCCGAACGCTTGGATGCTAAGAGGTTCGGAATCGCGATGGAAGAGATGATGCCGATTATGGCAACCACCAGCAGCAGTTCTATCAATGAGAAACCGTTTTGTTGTCGTTGTCCGCTCATGATCGGCGACCTTTTCTTAAAGAAAACGGGGTGGGTCAAGAACGTCCCACCCCGCACTTGTGAAGTTGGTTGGGAGTTAGTTACCCAGCGGATTCCACGGAGCTGCGAGTGAAGCAGCGCGAGTGGCTGGCGGGGTATCGCTAACGGCGCCGCGGAGAATACCATCTTCCGCGATTGAGAAGCTGCGATTACCGGTTCGGGTAACTGCCGCAACGTTAGACGGGTTCGAGGTGCAATAGAAGTTCACAGGAGTAGCAGTGTTGTCGGGGGTGCAAGCGAACGTGTAACCACTCTTCGCACCGGCGCCCAATACTGAGTCGATGAGGTCCTGGCCACGGAGGGCGGCCAAGTCGCCGAAGTTTCCATTACCAGCCGTCGACTGATAAACGGCTTCCGAACTGTGAAGTGTTCTCATTGAGGACTGAGCGGAACCTTCGTTAGCAGCGCGCTTGGAGGCGAGAAGGTTGGGGATGGCGATCGCGGCGATAATACCGATAATCGCGACGACGATTAGAAGTTCGATCAACGAAAAGCCTTCTTGACGTTTGGTAGTCATTCGAGTTTGGTGCTCCTTAACAGATATAGGGGTTTCCATAGTTGTCTCGCGCCACCGGCTTTCCGTTCCCTTGTGAGCCGCGCTGTGCGCGATTGTGTCGGTTGGTGGAATAACAACCGGTGTGCCACTGACTTTTTCGTGCCAGACATCAAAAAAGCGATCGTTTTTGATCGAAATTTTGCTTCTGAAGGGTTGGACCGCGGCCGCGGTTTGTGAGGCTGACAAATTCTGGCAGAGGGGAAATGACGGTTTACGGCAGGACCCTTGAATGTCTGGTTGCGGCTTTGCCGCCTGATGTGCGGCGAGGGCGTAGCCCAACTATTTACTCAGCGACACGGCGAGGCGAAGCCTCGCCTCACATCAGGCGGCAGAGCCGCGGCTAAAGTACGTTTGACGCTGAGCGGCGTAGCCGAATTAAAAGGCTCAGGTGGTAATCAGCAGTAAAGGTCAGGTGGTAATCCGGCAGTAAAGGACAGGTGGTAATCCGGCAGTAAAGGTCAGGTGGTAATCAGCATCCACTACCGAGAGCTACTTTTCGCCTGCGCCGGCGGCGAACTCGCCGGTGTCTTCCTCACGGCGGCGAACGGGCGGATCGGTTGCACGGCGGCGCGGCGTCGAGTCTGGACCACGACGCTCGTCTCTCATCTGCGCAGTTAGACCACGCACGCCATGCTTGTCGAGCAGGTGACGCAGCGAACGCACGGACAGTCCCAACAACTCGGCCGCGTTGGTTTGATTACCTGACGTGCGCCGCAGTGCTTCGAGAACGTAAGTCTTTTCGAGTTGGTCCAGGTGAGCGGTGAGATTGATTCCTTCTTCCGGAAACTCCATCGCCTCGGCGACGCGATACGGGTTGTAGTTTGAGATCTTTTCCGGCAAGCGCTCTGGCTCGATCGAGTTGGTCCGTTCGAGCGCGACGGCTCTTTCGATTGTGTGTTCCAACTCGCGCACGTTGCCCGGCCACGTGTAGCGTTCGAGCAAACGCATCGCGCTTTCGCTGATGCCCAACGTACGGCCGGTCGGTGCGCAGAACTTTTGCACGAAGTGCGTCGCGAGATCCGAGATGTCTTCAGCGCGCTCGCGCAATGGCGGCAGCTCGATCGGGATCACCGAGATTCGGTAATAAAGATCTTCGCGAAACGTTCCCGCCCCAACCATGCTGGCGAGGTCGCGATTCGTCGCCGCGATCACGCGCGTGTCGACAGTGCCCTCTTCAGTCGCGCCGACCGGACGTACTTTCCGCTCCTGCAACACGCGCAGGAGTTTGACCTGCATCGCCGGCGACATCTCGCCGATCTCGTCGAGAAAGATCGTGCCGCTGTTGGCCGCTTCGAACAGTCCCTTTCGATTCGTGTTCGCGCCCGTAAACGAACCCTTCACGTAACCAAACAATTCCGACTCCAATAACGTCTCGGTAAAAGCGCCGCAGTTCACGGAGACAAACGGCTTTTCCGCACGCGGACTAAGATCGTGAATCGCGCGTGCCACCAGCTCTTTTCCGGTTCCTGATTCGCCGGTGACGAGCACCGTCGACTGCACCTGCGCCACGGTCTCTATCATTTGATACAGCGACAGCATTCGCTGGCTGCGGCCGATGATGTTGCCGAGATTGCCGCGCGTCCGTTGTCCGTGGATGAGCGCTTTGTTTTCTTCGAGGAGGGCTTCTTTCTCTTTGACGAGCGAGATCTTGTCGAGCGCGCGCGCGACAGTCTCTTTCAGCAGGTCGTTGTCGAATGGTTTCTGAACGAAGTCGTACGCGCCGAGTAGAAACGCTTCGCGGGCGGTATCGACGTTGGCGAACGCCGTCATCATAATCACTTCGACGTCCGGCAGTAACTCTTTTGCGGAGCGCAGCAGATCGACGCCGTTCATATCAGGCATTCGAATGTCGGTGATGATCAGGTCGGGCGCCAGCTCGCGCATCTGCGCCAGGGCCTCACGGCCGTTTTCGGCGAGACGCACCGTGTGTCCTTCGCGTTGGAACAGGTGCGTCAGAAACTGCCGCATTCCGAGTTCGTCGTCGACAATTAGAAGATTGGCCATGATTTCATTTCCGATTGGAAATCACTTCACTGGTCGCCATTCGTCATTGGAAGTTCGACGGTTATCGTCGTCCCCTGTCCCTCACGGCTGCGGACGTTGATTGTACCACCATGATCGCGAATGATTTGATAGACAATTGAAAGACCGAGACCAGTGCCGCCCGTCGTCGAAGAAAACGGTTCGAAAAGGTGTTCGACTTGATCGGGCGACATCCCGCGTCCGGTGTCGGTAAACGCGATACGCAAACGATTGTGTGAATTCTTTTCGAGCGTCGCGCGCAGTGTTCCGCCGTGCGGCATTGCCTGCAACGCGTTGCGGGCGAGGTTCCAGAAGACCTGTTTCAACTGTCCCTCGTCAGCCTCCGCGAAAATGCGTTCGGGGGGCACTTCGGCTTCGACCGTTTGGTTCGCCGTGATCTCCGGGCTGTGTCTTAACAAAGCAAACGTCTGATGCAGCAGATCGCCGACGTCCACGCGAGCCTGAACGAGCGAACGCGGTCGTGCATAACTGAGAAAGTCGGTGATGATGCGATTGAGTCGATCCGACTCGCGCAGGATGATCTCCATCAACTCCGCCTGCGAAGAATCGTTCGCGACTTCGGAACGCAGCATCTGGATCGAACCGCGCATCGCCGCGAGCGGATTTCGTATCTCATGCGCTATCGACGCCGCCATGCGTCCGATCGCCGCGAGCCGATCCTGCCGCCGCGAAGTCTCTTCGAGCGAGCGCACGTGCGTCAGGTC
Source organism: Pyrinomonadaceae bacterium (assembly GCA_035760365.1). Classification (GTDB taxonomy): domain Bacteria; phylum Acidobacteriota; class Blastocatellia; order Pyrinomonadales; family Pyrinomonadaceae; genus PSRF01. The sequence goes on along the minus strand of DASTTB010000034.1, from coordinate 45,727 downwards.
TTGGAACGTGATCACCATGCCCGTCGTCACGCCTGCTTCCGACGAAAGCGGCGAGATGCTGTAACCGAGACGCAGTCGCATCCCTTCCGACGTGAGACAGCTTGTTTCGAATCGCGGGCTCGGATGTCCTCGTTCGACCGCACGCACAGACTCGGCGACGTTTTCCTTCACGTCGCTGAAGAGAATCGAAGCGTCCTGGCCGCGGATTGCTTCTTCCGCATAACCCGTGATCTCCTGCGCCGCCGCGTTGAAAGTAAAGATCCGTCCTTCGAGATCCGTGGTTACGACTCCGGATCGAATCGAAGCGACGATTCGTTCGTGCAGCGCCCGCAAGGTTGCAAGCGACTGTCGCGCGGCTTGCAGTCGCACGTCGGAGCGTGACTGTCGTTCCGCGAGCCGCGCCGAGAGCAAGCCGACGACGAGAAACGCGATATCAAAAAGTCCGACCCACTGAACGGTCTGTGATAACGATCCGCCGATCAAACGCGAAGGATTCGCTTGTCCGAGCACGCCCGTCAACGCGAGCGAGCACGCAGTGAATGCGACCGCGCAAGCGACCGACGTGATGATCGCGCCACGTGGTCCAAGGAACACGCTCGACACGGCGATGATGACGATGTACAGCGCAATGTATGGCGACTGGATGACGTCAGAGTTCCAGACCAGCCACGTTACGAGCGCGACGTCGACGGCGAGCTGCAACCTCGCCTGCATCAGGATGTTTTTGGAAAGACGAAAGAGAATCGCGTACGCGATCGTCAGGCAGGCGACAATCGTGAGCAGCGTCAGGCTTTTGTCGATTGACTGTTGTGGTGGTCCGCTGCGAATCCAGAGCGTGCCGACGACGCTGAGGAACACGGCGGTCACGAGCCTGCCGACAATCAGCCAACCGAGTTTCGAACCCGCCGACCGACCCGAGTCGCTGTGGTCTCCCACCCTCATCGGGACAAGAGCGTATCACAGTTTTTTACATCCGTGACTTTACTCGTAACGTAACGCCATCATCGGATCGATTCGCATCGCGCGTCTTGCCGGTAGATAACAGGCGAGCAGCGACACGAAGATGAGCAACAACGAGATTGCTGTGAACGTCGGCGCGTCAAAAGCTTCGACGCCGAACAGTAGCCCCGATAACAAACGCGTGAGGGCAAACGCCGCGACCAGGCCAAGCGCGACGCCGACCACCGTCAACACGAATCCTTGTTTAAGGACCAACAACAACACCTGTCGCGGTTGCGCGCCGATCGCGAGTCGCAGGCCGAGTTCGCGCGTGCGCAAAGCGACCGAGTAATTCATCACGCCGAAGATTCCGACGGCCGAAAGCAGCGTAGCGAGGCCCGCGAAGAGTCCGAGCAGCAACGTATTGAAACGTGAACGGCTGACTGCTTCGGACATGACCTGGTTCATCGTGCGAACGTCGGAAACGGGTTGATTCGGATCGATCGCGCGTATCTCGCGTTGTGCGGCCGGAGCAATCGCGGCCGGATCTCCGTCGGTGCGCAGTACGAGCGTCATGAAGGGATACGCAAGTTCGGGATGCGGGAAGTAAACGGCCGGCGGCGTGTCGTCGACGAGGCTATCGTATTTCACATTGCCGACGACGCCAATGATCTCCGTGATCGTCGGTTCCGCAAACATCGCGACGTCGAGACGTTGTCCGATCGGATCTTCGTTGGGGAAGTGTTTGCGAGCGAGTGCTTCGTTGATCAGGATCACGCGTTTCGGTTCCTTCAGCTCGAGGTCAGTGAAGTTACGCCCGCGTAACAAAGGAATGCCGAGAGTTTGAAAGTAACCGGCGTCGACGACGCGCACGTCCGTGCTCGGTCCCTGGCCCGGTGGTGGTTCGGGCCGGCCGATGATCTTGAAGCCCGTGTTGGAACCAAGTCCGCCGTATAACGGCAGGAAGTTCACCATGCCCGCCGAACGCACACCGGGCAGATTTCGCATTCGCTCGATTGCCTGGTTGAAGAAGATCACGAGTTGCGCGTCTTCGGGATATCGCGCGTACGGCAGACGGACCACCATCGTCAATACGTTGTCCGTATCGAAGCCGCGATCGACTTGTTGCAGGCGAATGAAACTGCGGATCAGTAATCCCGCACTCGCTAACAACACGACCGCGAGCGCGATCTCCGAGACGACCAGCACGCTGCGCAATCGCCGGCTGCCTGCGGCCTGGCCCGAGTCGCCTTTGCCGCCTTCCTTGAGCGAGTCGTTGAGGTTGAGACGCGAGATGTGCAGCGCCGGCGCGAGTCCGAAAATGATTCCGGTGAGAATCGAAACGCCAAGCGTCCAGAGCAGCACTGAAAAGTTCAAACCGATGTCTTGCAGGTTGACGAGGTCGCGCGGGCTGATCAGCATCAGCGCTTTGATTCCGAGCCACGCGAAGCCCAGTCCGAGCACGCTGCCGAGCAGCGCGAGCAGCAGGCTTTCAGTCAGCAACTGCCTCACGATACGCGAGCGACGCGCGCCGAGTGCCGCACGCAGCGCGATCTCTTTTTCGCGCGACGTGGCGAGCGAGAGCAGGAGGTTCGCTACGTTTGCGCACGCGATCAGCAAAACAAAACCGACCGCGCCCAACATCAACCACAACGGGCGTCGCACGTTGCCGAAGAACTGCTCGCGCAACGGCAAAACTTCCGCGCTGTAGTTCTTGTTGAACTGCGGAACTTCATCCGACAAACGCGCTTCGATCGTGCGCAATTCGGCCCCGGCTTGTTCGGGCGTGACGCCGTCTTTCAATCGCCCGACGACGGAAAGAAAACGACCGCGCTCATTCTCGATGGACCCGCTCGGCATCGGCAGCGTCACCCAAACTTCCGCGGGCCGTCCGGTTCCCGATCGCTGTTTGATGTGAAACTGAAAATTGCGCGGCATCACGCCGACGATCGTGAACTTCACGCCGTTCAGGATCATCTCGCGGCCGATCGCACTCGGTTGTCCGCCGAAACGCCGTTGCCACAGTCCATAACTGAGCACCGCGACGAGCGGACTCTGCGGTTCGCCGTCTTCGGGTAACAGCGTGCGGCCGAGAATGGGTTCGACGCCGAGGACTTTGAAGATGTCGGGAATCGCGAGTTGGCCCGACACCTCTTCGGGTTCGCCGTCGCCCGTCAGCGTGAAGCGCTGATCGGAGAAAGCGGCGATGTTCTGATAGCTCGTGCTTTGCTCGCGCCACGCGCGAAAGTTTGCGCGCGAAGTGGTGTTCTGGCGGCGGCCTTCGGGGCTGACTTCCCACAACATCACGATGCGCTGCGCGTCGCGATAGGGAAGTGGACGAAGGAGGAGTTCGTTGACGACTGAAAAGATCGCGGTGTTCGCGCCGATGCCGAGGGCGAGCGTGATGACGGCGATCGCAGTGAACGCTTTGTGTTTGAGCAGCACGCGTACGCCATAACGTATGTCCTGCGCGAGCGTTTCAAACAACCCGCCGCCTTTCACGTCGTAAGCAGCATCGACCGCGCGGTTTACGTTGCCGAAACTGCGCATCGCTTTCTCACGCGCTTCCGTGGGCGACATGCCGGCGCGGATGTTTGCTTCGACTTGCAACTCGAGATGCGAACGCATCTCGCGATCGATATCGTCGATAACGGTGTCGCGGTGTCGCAGCGCGCGCAGGCGATCGCGAAGAATGTTGAACCACTTCATTGCTGTAACCCGTTCTTAAGTACCCTGCTAAATAGTAGCCTGGCGAATCTTCGTGATAGCCAGGACGAGACGGTCCCAGCTTGCTTCCTGTGTTTCGAGGTGTTTGCGACCGGTGCGCGTGAGTTTGTAGAACTTCGCCTCGCGTCCGGTTTCGTGAACGTCCCAGCGAGCCGATACCCAGCCTTTTTGTTCGATGCGATAGAGTGCGGGATAGAGCGAGCCCTGTTCGACGTTCAGCATCTCGTCGGAGAGTTGGCGAATGCGTTGAATGATTCCGTAGCCGTGGAGTTCCCCGAGCGAGAGCGCTTTGAGGATCAGCATGTCGAGCGTGCCCTGTAACAGATCCGCTTTGTCTTTTGCCACTGCGGCCTCCCTGTGATGCCTAGAATGGGTAGGCATCATAGACAGGGATACCTAGAATGTCAAAGCTTCACGCCGTAGTATCCTAATTCGAAATTCGTTTCCATCCGTGTTCCCTATGAGCGCTGCGTTAGCTGATGTTACGCACACAGGAAGAACACGGATTAATGTTTACGGCGCGTGAGACTGGCGGCGACGGCGACAAGTTCCGTCAGTTCAACAGGTTTCGGAACGTGCATGTCGTAACCGGCGCGCAGCGCCTGTAGTCGATCTTCGACGCGCGTGTAGGCCGTCAACGCGATCGCGGCTACTCGACTGGTCTTTTCAGCCTGAAGATCGCGTATCTGGCGAATCAGTTCGTAACCATCGACGCCGGGCATCCCGATATCGCTGATCAGCACGTCGGGAACACCGGAACTGAGCGCTGCAAGTGCGTCGCTGGCGGATCCGGCAAGCCTGACCGTGGCGCCGCAGTATTCAAGACCCTGTTTCAGTAACTGGCGTGTGTCGGGTTCATCGTCGACGACGAGGAACGTAAGCCCGTCCAGGCGTTCGGCGATTTCAGGCGGCGGCGACAGATCGCGCGCACCCGGATGCACGCGCGCGCCGGAAGCATCAACCTGGTAAACAGGCGAGATCGGCAACATCACCGTAAACGTCGCGCCTTGGCCCGCACCTTCGCTCATCGCGCGAACAGTGCCGCCGTGAAGTTCGACAAGATGACGCACAATCGCGAGACCCAAACCCATGCCGCCGTGCTGACGGCTCGTCTTCTGATCAGCCTGACGGAAGCGATCGAAAACGTGCGGCAGAAAATCAGCCGAGATCCCCTGGCCCGTGTCACTCACAACGATCTCGAGATGCGAATTCACACGTTCGGAACGAATCTGCACGCGACCTCCGCGCGGCGTGAACTTGATCGCGTTCGAAAGCAGGTTCCAGACGACTTGTTGCAGACGCACCGGATCGCCCGGAATCGACACAGCGCCGGTGTCGATCACTTTTTGCACGCGAACGCCTTTCGCTTCCGCCGCGGGCCGCACTGCTTCCACGGCAGCATCGATGAACGAGTTCGGATCCGCCGGACGAACGTCCATGCGCAACTTGCCGGTGACGATACGCGACACGTCGAGCAGATCGTCGATCAACTGCGCCTGCGCGCGAGCGTTGCGTTCGATCGTGTCGAGGGCTTTTACTTGATCTTCTTCGGACAGTTGGCCCAGGCGCAACATTCTGGTCCAACCGAGAACGGCGCTCAGCGGCGTGCGCAGTTCATGCGAGATCGTGGCCAGAAACTCTTCTTTCAAACGGCTCGATTCTTCCGCCTGTTTGTAAAGACGTTCCGTTTCCAACGCTGCCGCTTCGGCTTCGGCGCGAGCGCGGTTGGCTGCTTCGTACGCTTCGTCGAGAGCCTTGCGACCCTGTCGCTGTTCGGTGACGTCGCGCGCGATCTTGGACGCGCCGACAACAACGCCGTTCGGACCGATGATCGGCGAAACGGTCAACGAGATGTCCACAAAGCGCCCGTCTTTCGTAACTCGGATTGTTTCGTAGTGATCGATGCGTTCGCCCGCTCGTAGTCGCGCGAGTATCGCTGGCTCTTCGTCAAGGTGATCGGGCGGGATCAGGATCGTGATCGGTTTGCCGATCACTTCGTCGGCGGTGTACCCGAAGATACGTTCCGCGCCTCCGTTCCAACTGGTGATGATGCCGTCGAGTGTCTTACTGATAATCGCGTCGTCGGCTGACTCGATGAGGGCAGACAGCCAGTACGGCGCGAGTTCAGGGCTTTGCAGGTCAGTGAGTTGATCAGCCGATGTTGCGCCTGATGGCGTTGAGTTTGGACCGTTACTGGGCATAAATCTACGATTGCTCTGTGTGACGTATCAGAGGAGACTTGATCGGGGGGGGGAGTTACGGGGTGGACGGATTATAGCACCCTCCTGCCCGTTTGCCGCACGACGGCGTTGACAAAAGCAAAAACACCCGGGATTGCTCCCGGGTGTTTCGCCATTTTATGACCTGATTTTTACTGACCTTGCGAGAGTTTGCCGATGAGTGTGAACAGCGGCAGGTACATCGCAATGACGATTGAACCGATTGTGATGCCAAGAAAACCGATCAGGATCGGCTCCATCAACGTCAGCAGGTTCGCGATCGCGGAGTCGACTTCCGCTTCGTAAAAGTCGGCAATCTTTCCGAGCATCGCGTCGAGGGCGCCGGTCTGTTCGCCGATGCCGATCATCTGCGCCACCATGTGTGGGAAGACTTCCGTAGCTTTTAACGGTTCAACGAAGCTTTCGCCGCGTTCAACGCCGCTGCGCACTTTGCCGATCGCTTCCTCGATGATCACGTTTCCTGAAGTCTTCGACGTGATGTCGAGCGATTGCAGGATCGGAACACCGGAAGAGAGCAGTGTCGAGAGTGTGCGCGAGAAGCGCGCGACGGAGATCTTGCGAAAGATGTCGCCGAGGATCGGGATCTTCAGCAATAGTCGATCGATGTTCCTGCGACCGCCCGGAGTCTTGTAATAGAACCTGACAAGGAGAGCGGTGCCGATGATTGTGGCGAGTATTACGAGTCCGCCCCAACCGGCGAGAAAGTCGCTTATGCCGACGACGATTCGCGTCGGTAACGGGAGTTGTTCTCCCGGTCCAAGCAGTCCGAGAAAGATGTTTTGAAACTGCGGGATCACGACGACCATGATCACGGCCACCGCGCAGATCGCGAGCAGGATCACCGCCGTCGGATAGATCATCGCCGAGATGATGTCGCGTTTTAACTTGACGATCTTTTCAATGAACGTCGACAGGCGTTGCAGGATCAGGTCGAGAATACCGCCCGTTTCTCCGGCCTCAACCATGTTCGCATAGAGTTGATCGAACACGCGCGGATGACGAGCCATCGCGGCGGCGAGCGTCGAACCTTCTTCGACGTCCTGGCGCACCTGCAAGAGGATCTGCTGGAAATACTTGTTGTCCTGTTGTTGGGCCAGGATCTCGAGACACTGAACGAGCGGCAGACCGGCGTCGATCATCACGGAGAACTGGCGCGTGAAGATCGACAAGTCTTTCGACTTAACTTTCTTCCGTCCACCGATCTTCGGAATCCCTATCTCGCGTCCCTTTTCTTTCACAGACGTCAGCGTCACCTGCTCGCGCCGCAGGATCTGGCGCAGGGCTTCGCGGTTATCGGCGACGCGTTCGCCGACAACGATCTCGTTCAGTCTGTTGCGTCCTTTGAAGACGTAAGTTGGCATGGCTATGAGCTCCCGCAGTGGTTGCTTATCTGCTTACATTTGGCCGCTGGCCAATCGGTCGGGCCTGGGCGTACGGGCTGCCGTTCGGGCGCTGCTGGCCGGCATTCACGCCCGCGCCGCGATCGATCAGCTCGCGCAGCTCGTCCACGTTCGACGAACGTTGCATGGCCGTGTCTAAAGTGATCTGTCGCTTGTGATAGAGAGTGGCCAGCGCCTGGTTGAAGGTCTGCATTCCGTACTTGTCCTGGCCGGTCTGCATCATCGAGTAGATCTGGTGGACCTTGTCTTCGCGGATCAGGTTTCTGATGGCGCCGTTCGGCACCAGGATCTCGAGGGCCATCGCGCGTCCGCTTCCTTCAGCGCGCGGCAACAGCGCCTGGCAAAGAATGCCTTCGAGCACGAGCGAAAGCTGTGCGCGAATCTGTGCCTGCTGATCGGAAGGAAAGACGTCGATGATACGGTTGATGGTTGACGCCGCGGAGTTTGTGTGCAGCGTGGCGAGCGTCAAGTGACCGGTTTCCGCGATACGCAACGCGGATTCGATCGTTTCGAGGTCGCGCATTTCGCCGACGAGCACGACGTCAGGGTCCTGGCGCAGCGCGGTACGCAGCGCGGCCGCGAAACCGTGCGTGTCGGCGTTAACCTCGCGCTGGTTGATCAAACAGCCTTTGTGGTTGTGCAAAAACTCGATCGGGTCTTCGATCGTCAGGATGTGCTCGTGACGATCGCGATTGATCTTGTCGATCATGGCGGCGAGAGTCGTCGACTTACCGGAGCCGGTTGGACCAGTAACGAGGATCAACCCGCGCGGTTTGTCGCACAGTTGCTTGACGACCGCCGGCAGTCCTAGATCTTCGAACGCCTTGATCTCGTAGGGAATGGCACGAAAGACCGCGCCCACCGCGCCGCGCTGGTTGAAGAGGTTGGCGCGAAAACGTGACAGGCCTTTGACGCCGAACGAGAAGTCGAGCTCCAAATTCTCCTCGAAGCGATGCTTCTGCGCGTCGGTCAACACCGAGTAAGCGAGTTGCTTGGTGTCGGCCGAAGTCAGCACGCGATAACCGTCGAGCGGACGAAGATGTCCGTCGACGCGAACCTGCGGCGGCGAGCCCGTAGTGATATGAAGGTCCGAACCGCCGAGCTCGGAAAGCTTTCTCAGCAGTTCGGACAGTGAAATTTGGGGCACGGTTTCGTTCAATCGCATCGAAGTGGATTCTCCTGATAAAGAGTTAACTGCTTCCCTTTATTCCTTGGTCCCTTCCGGCTTCGCACGGAGCGTTTCGATGAAGCGTTCAGCTTCATTCGACATGCGATCCGCGTATTCAACCGGCGCTTCCGTGGTCAGTCCGTAAACGCGACCGCCGGCTTCCGTGAAGTAGAAGGTCCAGGCTTTCTCCGGAGTCAACGCATCTTTCGGAGTGCGTGCGGTGACGACGAAAACGCGATTACCGTTAACTTCGCGAACGAAGTCGTTAACTACCCAACCACCCGACGACACCATCTTGTCGATCACGATTCTTCGCAGATCGGAAACAGGCACGCCGGCCAGCATCTTCTTCTGTTCACGTGAAGTCAGGAAAAGCGGATTGGGACGGCTGAGCGCAACCACTGACAGGTTCATTTGACCCGGCAGTTGTTTGGTCGCTCCACTTCCCGGCGCCAACACCGGACGCACTGCGTTGACGACACGAGGTCGCGTCGCAGTCGCTGTAGCGTGGGCCGAAAGTGCGACGGGAGCCGGATCGGCGGCGACAGGATTCACCTGAACCGGAGCCGGCAACGGAGCTGTGGCGACTGTGTTTCGAGACGTAACAGCCGTAGCCGTAACGTTCGTCGTGGACAGCGTCACAGGCGCAGGCGTCATCGCCGCGGGCGGCAACTCCTGGAATGACAGCGCAGCGTTGCCCGTGTTGCTCGAGGGCAACGCCGGCAATGCTGGACCACTAACGTTCGAGAGATTGCCCATCGCGATGTTTTGCGGCAGGGTCAACATCTCTTTACGTTTCGCCATTTCAGCGGCCAGACGCTTCTGTCGCATTCGCGCGCGATAGCGTTTCCACCAGGCGCGTGAGCGATAGCGCTTCGACTTCTTCTGCGCAATCTGCGTGCTCTGCCTGATCCCGTGCGCCGAATTCGCGAACGGCAACATGATGCCAACCGAGAGCAGCAGGATGAGCGATATTGCGATTGTTCTAAGCATGTTCGGGTTTCTCCTAATCAGGCGACCGTTTCACGAACGACTTCTTCGATCGTGGTCACGCCGGCGCGAATCTTGTGCAGACCAGATTCACGCAACGTGATCATGCCGTCGTCGACCGCCTTCTTCCTTAATTCAAGTGCGGAAGCGCCGATCAAGATCAACTCGCGAATCTCGTCGGTGATTTCCAGCACTTCGTAAAGTCCGATACGTCCTTTGTAACCGGTATTGTTACAGGTAGTGCAGCCTTTGCCCTTGTAGGTCTTGAGCGATTTGGCTTCGTCAGCCGAGAAGCCAACTTCGACCAGCGCCTCGATCGGATGTTGGTGCTCCTGTTTACAATCCTTACAAATGCGACGAATCAGACGTTGAGCCTGGATGAGGTTCACACTAGTGGCGACTAGGAAGGGTTCGATGCCCATGTTCATAAGGCGGGAAATCGTTGAGGGAGCATCGTTGGTGTGGAGGGTGGAAAGTACGAGGTGACCGGTGAGTGCGGCTTTGATGGCGATTTCCGCGGTTTCGAAGTCGCGGATTTCGCCGACCAGAACAATGTTTGGATCCTGCCGCAGAAACGCTCTGAGAGCGGCGGCGAAGTTCAGTCCGATCTGTTCCTTCATCTGCACCTGGTTGATGCCCTGAAGGTTGAATTCGACCGGATCTTCAGCGGTCATGATGTTCGTGTCGACCGTGTTCAGCGATTGCAGCGCAGAGTAAAGCGTGTTTGTCTTACCGCTTCCTGTTGGTCCAGTGACCAGGACCATGCCGTAGGGTTTCGAGATGTTTCGTTTGAACTTGGTCAACGACTCAGGCTCGAAACCGAGCTTCGTCATGTCCAACATCAGGTTCTGTTTGTCCAACAGACGCAGAACCACTTTCTCGCCAAACAACGTCGGCAGGGTGGAAACGCGGAAGTCGAGCTCGCGTGAACGCGAATCGACTTTCACTTTGATCTTGATGCGGCCGTCCTGGGGGAGACGCTTTTCTGAAATATCCAGCTTCGACATGATCTTGACGCGCGAGATCAGCGCGTCGCGCATCTTCAAAGGCGGATGCATCACGTCGTAGAGCACGCCGTCGATACGGAACCGAATGCGCAACTCTTTTTCATAAGGCTCGATGTGGATGTCAGAGGCACCGCGGCGAAGCGAGTCGACCAGCAACACGTTTACAAGACGAACGACGGGAGCGTCTTCGCTCATGCGCGACAACGTCGAGAGATCGATCTCTTCGTTGTCTTCGAGCACTTCGACACCTTCCGCGTCGGCGCCGGTTTCGAAATCGATGCTGTCGAGGGAAACAAGGTCGTCGTGAGTGATCGCGCCGTTGCCGTTGTTGCCGTTTTTCTCCGCGTGCTTGTCTTCAACTACGGCTGTGGCGAGCTCAATCTCGCGCGAATTGCCGTAGTACTTCGCGATCGCTTGTTGAATACTGCCTTCCGCGGCTACGACCGGTTCGACGTTCAAGCCGGTCATGAACTTGACGTCGTCCATCGCGAAGACGTTGGTGGGATCGACCATCGCGAGCGTCAACGTGGCGCCGACGCGCGAGAGTGGCAGAACGGAATGCTTCTGCGCGACTTCCTGCGGGATGAGGCGGAGTACGGAGTGATCGATATTGAAGAGATCGAGATTGACGGAGGGAATGCCGTATTGGCGCGAGAGCACGGCCGTGATCATGTCGTCGCTGATCAAGCCGAGCTTAACGAGATTGAAGCCGAGACGGCCGCCATGCTCGCGCTGGTAGTCGAGGGCCTCTCTCAGGTTCTGGGGACTTATGAGATTTTCGCGGACGAGAAATTCGCCTAATTTGGCTGACATTGATGACTCTAGTTAATAACGGCGTTCTACCGTAAACCGGGTTCTTTGAAAGGATGGAGGCGCCGAGTCGGCGCGAGGCATGTAAGTCCCTGTCCTATCGCCCAACGATGGCAAACATCGTTGTGCAGTCATAGTACAGTTTGGGGAAAGTGGGTGTCAATAAAGATTTCCAGCGAAAACGGTAGAGAATTTAACAGAAAACGCGCCGTCTGCCTGGTGACAGACGGCGCGCTTGATGTGGGCCGAAGACGCTGTGAACGGCCTTACGGACGGCGTTTCGGGGCCGGTTTGGTCTTCTCCGGAGTGACGTTTGCCGAGTTCTTCAGCTCCGCCAGGATCTCCTTCGCCGCGGCTTTGAAGGTGTTCGAGTCGGGCGCGACTTCCACAAATTTTTGCAAGTAGTTCGCGGCTTCCTGGAACCTTGCCTTGTCGTTCATGGCATAGACGGAGAGTCCGGCGCCGAGGTTTGCGTCCGCATTGTCCGGTTGCGCTGCCAGGATCGACTGGAACTCGGCCAACGCTTTGTCGGCGGCGCCTGAATCGAGCAGCATCTGCGCCGAATCGAGTTGGGCTTTGGATTTCTTCGCCGGATCCTGTTCCACGGCGGCGTAGTCTTTGAAGGCCTCGAGGCCGGCTGTTGCCTGGGTTGCGTCGACCTTACTCACGAAGAGCCGCATTGATTCCGCTCGTGTGAGCATGGCGGCGTATTTGTTGCCGTTGAAGCGTTGCAACTCAGCCGGATCGCTCGGAGTCGGCAGTGCTTTGATCAATGTCACAGCCTTGGTGGAAGCTTCGGCAGCGGCTTTGAAGTCAGCTTTCGCGCTTTCGAGGGAGGCGGCTCGAGCGGCGTCGTCCATCGTTTTCGAGCGAATCGTGGCGTTGTATTTCTCGACGCCGCGGCCTTTGAGCGCGACTGCCTTGTTGGTCAGGATCGCGGGCTGTTCGGGGTCGGCTGCGAGTCCTTCGTCAAACTGCGTCACCGCTTCGCCAAACTTTTCGATCGCCTGCTCGCTGTTGTTGGCTCTGGACGCGGTGTTCGCCAGGTTGAGAGCTTCGTTTCCGGCTTTGAAGGTGCGGGCGATTATTTCGTTTGCGGCGGAGATCTTCTTGTTGCTCTCTTCGATCTCTTTGTTCTTCCGCAGCAACTCCTCGCGCTTGGCCTTGTCGGCTTCGCTTTCGGCCGGCGGGCTGCTGGCACCGGCTTTCGTCGGCGGCGCGGTCCCGCCGGCGCCCTTGATCTCGTCGAAAGTCAGTCGCTTGCCATTGCCTGGCGTGACTTCGATATCGACGGGAACGCCTTGTCCGGCTCTAACGCCGGGGATGAAATTCGGTGCGGCGGTTGGATGGCTGACGGCGACGACGTAAGTTCCGACGAACGGTATGCCGGCGAATACGAATTCGCCTTTCTTGTTTGTCTTGGTCTTGTATTCGCCCTTGATGTCGGTGCGAAAGACGTCGATCTGAGCGTCAGCGACGGGAACCTTTTGACCATCAGCCTGCTTCATCATGACGGTGCCGCGAAGTTCGCCGACCTGGGCGACGCTCGTTACCGCCGCGGAAGCGACCAGAATGGCGACCGCAAGAGCTCCGAAAAAGTGTTTGCCAACCATCTAAAGATTCCTCCATCTATGTGGGCTCACGTATTCGAGACAGACCCGTAAGATGCGCGCCCACAGTTGTCTAGTTGTAACAATGAGCAACTCTGAGATTTGTCCTAAACTTAATAATCAAAACGACTACTGTCAAGCAGATACGGGATGGGATCCGTGGCGCCCGCTTCGCGAAATGCGCGCAGGCGAAGAGCGCACGAATCACAGTTGCCGCAGGCGCGCTCTGACTCGCGGTAACACGACCACGTCAGGTGCAGCGGGGCGGCGAGTTCGAGACCTTTGCGCACGATCTCCGACTTTTTCATTTGAATCACCGGCGTTCGGATGACGAGATGCGTTTCGGGTTTTGTGCCCACGTCGATCGCCTGCTGAAACGCGTAGTAAAACTCAGGACGGCAATCGGGATAACCCGACGAGTCTTCGGCGACCGCGCCGATGTAGATGGCGCTCGCATCGATCACCTCGCCCCAACTCACAGCGGTCGCCAGCAGGTGCGCGTTTCTAAACGGAACGTAACTCGACGGGATCACCGGCGATGCGAGATCGGCGTCGGTCACGGGAATCGCGTCGTCAGTCAACGACGATCCGCCGATTTTGGCGAGGTGATCGAACGAGATCACCAAACGCAAATGGACGTCGTAATAATCCGCGACGGCTTCGAAAGCCTCGCGTTCGCGTTTCTCGGTGCGCTGTCCGTAAGAGACGTGCAGGAACGCAAGTTCGTCATTCTCTTCGCGAGCGATCGCGGCCGTGACGCACGAGTCCATGCCGCCGGAGACGAGGCAAACCGCGAGCTGCCGATCGTCACTTTCCTCGAGTTCCTCGACTGCGGTCGCCAGTTCCTGAGAGCCGCCCATCAGACTCCTTTCACGTCAGGTCCCCAAATATACTTGTGCAGTTGCAACTGCATCCGCACCTTTAGACCACTATTCGCAACCCAATCCGCAAGGTGTTTCAAGTCGATTTGATCCCACGCCGGCGAGATCAACACGGCGAGCGCGCGGTTCTGTAAGTCGTACTTTTCGATCACTTTCTTCGCGTAAAGCCAATCGCCTTCGTCGGCGATCACGAATTTGACTTCGTCGCGATCGGCGCGCAGGCGTTCGAGATTGGACCAATCGTTTCTCGGCTCTTCACCCGAAGCAGGGCACTTCACGTCGAGAATCACTTTCGCGCGCGGATCGAGATCGGCAGTCGAAACGTAGCCGCCAGTTTCGACAAGCACTTCAAAGCCTTCGTCACACAGACGCGCGATCAGACTGAAACCCTGTTTTTGCGCGAGTGGTTCGCCACCGGTCACTTCGACGAGGTTAACGCCGAAAGCGCGCACCTGGTCCATCACGGCGTCGATCGAGATATGCTCGCCGCCCGTAAACGTGTATTCGCTGTCGCACCAGACGCAGCGCATGGGGCAGCCCGCCAGTCGCACGAAAGTACAAGGGCGACCGGCATGGGTCGACTCACCCTGGATCGAGCGAAAGATTTCGGTGACACGCAGCATCGTTAGAAGAATATAATCCGTGTTTCGGGTTTGTGCATCAAAACCCCTGAGACTTCCGTGGAAACCAGAAGCAGCGAAATCGAAACTCTGCTGAACGAAGGCGCCGGGCGATTGCTGGGCCGCGCCGCAGACAACCGTTCGTTGAGCGCCGAGTCTCTGGTAACACGGATCGGAGCCGCAGTTGAGAAGTATCTGCTGAGGGACGACCCGAATACGTCAAAACAGCAAATCGCGAAGTTTATCGACGAACTACAGGCTGACGATCTTTGTTTGATCGTCGCGTGCGAACGCGGCGATGAGAAGGCCTGGGGTGAACTGGTCGAGCGCTTTACTCCGACGGTTCGTTCCGCCGCGCGCTCGGCGAGTTCAAACGAAGACGCTGCCGAGGACCTGGCGCAGTCGATCTGGGCTGAGCTTTACGGTTTGCGCACGCGCACCGACGGACGTCCCGCGAGTAAGCTGGCGTATTACTCAGGCCGCGGTTCTCTGGCAGGCTGGCTGCGCGCCGTCGTCGCCCAACTCGCCGTCGACGTGTTTAGAAAACAGTCGAAACTCGTGCAGACCGAAGAAGACGCCGATTTCGATCGACTCGCGCAGGAAGTGAACATCACGGAAGGCCAACCGGCCCTCGCCGCGGCACAGAATCCGGAAGAGTCGATGTCGAATCGATTTGCGCGCAACGAGTTGCAGCAGGCGTTGAGCAAATCAGTGCAGGAGTTGAACACCGAAGATCGTTTGCTGGTAAAGCTCTACTATTTTGACAACCTGCGGCTGCGAGAGGCGGGTGCGGTGCTTGGCGTGCATGAAGCAACGGCGAGCCGCCGTCTGACCCGAATACAGACAGATTTGCGCAAGCGTGTGAGTGAGATCCTGGTCGGCGAAAAAGGCTGGACGAAGGCCGAAACAGAACGTTCGTTTGCCGAAGTCGGCCAACATCTCGACACGGACGTCGAGGCGCTGCTGGGCCAAAGATAAAGTGTCGGGCGACCAGACATAGACTGCAAGGTATGGGAAATATCGCGTTCTTAAACTAGGAAATGAGACAGGAACCAAACAACGGGATAGATCTGTTATTGCGCCAGATGGGACGGCGGGACGAACCTTTGTCGGCGAACATTGACGCGCAACATCTCGATGCGGACGAATTGAATTCGTATGTTGCGAATGCGTTGCCGGCGGCGACGCGGGCGCGCTACACGGCGCATCTCGCTGATTGTTCAAGCTGCCGGAAGTTGATCGCGACGCTCAGCGCGTCCGAGGTTCCGGTGACAGCGACGCAGCCGGTCAGTGTAGTCGAGCCTTCGGGCTTAAAAAGTTTTCTCGCCAGTTTGTTCTCGCCGATGGTGTTGCGTTATGCGGTTCCCGCTCTCGGGGTGATCGTGCTGGCGGTGGTGGGAATCGTGATGTTGCGCAACGACGCGCCAGAGGCGTCCATCGCGCAGTTGCAGGAGCACGAACAAAAGAGAGCGCTGTCGGGCGATCAGCCATCGGCCGCAACGGCGACGCCCGCTGCTCCTGGCGGTGCCAATGCTCCCAGTGCTGGACGTATTGATCCGAACTCAACAGGGGTGATGGATTCTTCAACTCAAAAAGAACCGCGCACCGCGAAAGCTGCTCCCGCTGACGACGCACAACCAGTCACCACCGCTTCGGAACCGCCGCCACCAGCGCCGAAAGTTGTAGGCCGCGAATATGCAACGCAGCCGGCCGAAGCTGAGAAAAAGAAGGCCGAGACCGCCGAAAATGCGGCGGCACACGACGCACGTCGCGCGGATGAAGCAGTCAAACAAGAAGCTCGAAAAGAGGAGTCGGTTGCGGTGGCTCCGGCGTCAGGTGGATCCACGGGCAGGGCGACGACGGAAGCAGATCGACAAAAACTCCTGGATAACGCCAGCACTGTCGCGAACCTCTCGCGCGACGGCGAGCGTCGCGCAGACTACGTGCGCCCGCGAAAATCAGAGATACGCGCCGCCGAGAAAGACAGCGGCGGCGAAACCGTGACCGTCGGCGGACGCGAGTTCCGCAAACGCGGCGCTGTTTGGGTCGATACTGCTTACACTATTCAGTCTGCTACGAAGGTCGCGCGTGGTTCCGAACAGTACCGCGCACTCGTCGCTGACGAGCCCGGCATCCACACCATTGCCGAAACTCTGAAGAGCGAGTTCATCGTCGTCTGGAAAGGCCGCGCCTACCGTATTCACTAAGAATCCGCGGTCCATCAGTGTTAAATTAACCCACCATGAAAACCACAAGACTGCTTGCGTTTGTGTTGTTGTGTCTATTCGTCGTTGAGGTGACTCCGCCAGCGCGCGCGCAGCAAAGATCTCGTGCTCCACGCAACACAACCATCAATGCGATCGTTCGTGAGATCGACGCGCGTAACATCGAACGCTCCATTCGCCAGCTAGTCTCTTTCGGCACTCGCAACACGCTCTCCGAACAGAACGATCCGAAACGCGGCATCGGCGCCGCGCGCGATTGGCTGTACGCGGAGTTTCTGAAAGCAGCCGAAGCGTCTGGCGGACGAATGACTGTCGAGAAGCAGTCGTACGAGCAGCCGAAAGCCACGCGTATTCCGCAACCAACGATCGTGACGAACGTCGTCGCGACGTTGAAAGGAACGCAACCCGAATCGTCGGATCGAATTTACGTCGTCAGTGGTCACTACGATTCGATGTGCAACAGTCCGACCGATGCGAAGTGCGACGCGCCCGGCGCGAACGACGACGCATCCGGAACCGCGGCAGTGCTCGAGATGGCGCGCGTGATGGCGAAGCACCAGTTTGAGGCGACGATCGTTTTCATGGCAGTCGCCGGTGAAGAGCAAAGTCTGCTCGGATCGACTCACTTCGCCGAACAGGCAAAACAGAAGAATTGGAATATCGACGCGATGTTCACCAACGACATCATCGGGAACACGCTTGGCGGCAACGGCGTGCGCGATCGCGGGCAGGTGCGGGTTTTCTCCGAAGGCGTGCCGTCAAACGAAACGCCGGCGGAAGCAAACACGCGTCGCAGCGTCGGCGGTGAGAACGATTCGCCGTCGCGGCAGTTGGCGCGGTTTATCAAGGAGATGGGCGAGAGTTACGTGCCGCAGTTCAAAGTGATGCTGGTTTATCGACGCGATCGATACGGGCGCGGCGGCGACCACATTCCGTTTCTCGAGCGCGGCTATCCGGCGGTTCGTTTCACCGAAGTTCACGAAGACTTCCGACATCAACATCAAAACATCCGCGTCGAAAACGGCGTGCAGTATGGCGATCTTCCGGAGTTTGTCGACTTTGGTTACGTCGCGAACGTGGCGCGCGTGAATGCCGCGTCGCTGGCGGTGCTGGCGTTGGCGCCGGCGAGACCGAAAGGCGTGACGATCCCGGCGGCGCGTTTATCGCACGATACGGACTTGCGTTGGGAAGCGAACAAAGAGCTGGATCTTGCGGGTTACGAGGTCGTTTGGCGCGATACGGCGGCAGCGACCTGGACCAATTCACGCGCGGTCGGAAACGTCACGTCGTTCACGATGAAAGGGATGTCGAAAGACAACTATTTCTTCGGCGTGCGCGCGATCGACAAGGACGGGAATCGCAGTCCGGTCACGTATCCGCGGCCGCAGGCTCGCCAGCAGCAGCCCGACCGCAATTCGATGTAATCCGTGTTTTTTCAACCAACCGGCGCATGAGTGCGTCTAAACGGTTATGAAAGCGAAACACGCCCTCGTCGTAACACTGATCTTTGCGATTATCGCCACGCAATTAGTCGTCGTCACTGCCCAAAAACGTGGTCTGACTGAGGAGCAGCGCATCGTTCACGTGCTGAATCGGCTCGGTTTCGGCGCCCGTCCCGGCGACGTGGAGCGCGTGAAGTCGATGGGGCTGGAGAACTACATCAACCAGCAACTCGCGCCGGAAAAGATCGCCGACACCGTCGCGGAGAACAAAGTCAAAGAGCTCAGCGTCCTCACCATGACGACCGCCGAGCTTTACGAAAAATATCCCCAACCGGCACGACTCGTGCGCCGCCTTCAAGACCAGGGAATGTTGCCGAAGGATCAGGACAATCCGCGTCAGAATGAAGAGTCGCGCAAAGTAATTCAGGAGTATTACAAAGAGAACGGGCTCGAACAGCCGCGACGCATCATGGCGGAACTGCACGCGTCGCGAATTCTGCGCGCTGTCTACAGCGAACGACAGCTACAGGAAGTGATGGTCGACTTTTGGACCAACCACTTCAACGTCTTCGCCGGCAAGGGCGCCGATCGCTGGCTGCTGCCCGCTTACGATCGCGATACGATTCGCCCACACGCGATGGGCAAGTTCTCGACGCTGCTGCAAGCGACCGCGCAGAGTCCGGCGATGTTGTTTTATCTCGACAATTTTCAGAGCGTTACGCCGAACGCCAATCGCCCGCGTGCGCAGATGCGTCCGAACGCGCCCGCGCAACAACGTCGTGGCATCAACGAAAACTACGCGCGCGAGTTGATGGAACTTCACACGCTCGGCGTGGACGGCGGCTACACGCAGAAAGACGTACAGGAAGTCGCGCGTTGCTTCACGGGTTGGACCATCTTTCAACCGCGTGGCGGCGCCGCCGGCGCGATGCCGTTGCGAGGCGAAGCGGCGCGTCGCGTTCCCGGCACGTTCTTCTTCAACGCACGCACTCACGACGACGGCGAAAAGATCGTCCTCGGACAGAAGATCGCCGCGGGCGGTGGTTTCAACGACGGTCTCAAGGTGCTCGACATACTCGCGCGCCATCCAGCGACGGCGAAGTTCATCGCGACCAAGCTCGTGCGACATTTTGTTTCAGACACACCGCCGCCGGCGTTGGTCCAACGCGTCGCCGCGGCGTTCACAAAGAGCGACGGCGACATACGCGAGACGTTAAAGGCGGTCTTTTTCTCGAACGAGTTCAATTCGCCGGAGGCGTATCGCGCGAAAGTGAAGCGACCGTTTGAGTTGGTCATCAGCGCGATTCGCACGCTCGGCGCCGACACGAATGGCGGACCGGGAACGCATCGCTGGATCGAGCGTATGGGTGAACCGCTTTACGGGTATCAGACTCCAAACGGTTATTCCGATGCGGCCGAGAGTTGGGTCAACACCGGCGGTCTGCTCGAACGCATGAACTTCGGACTCGCGCTCGCCGACAATCGCGTGCAGGGAACGAAGGTCGACTTGACTCAGTTCGTTAAAGAGAACACGGACAAGAACAAATTAGTCGATGTTTCTCTGAAGACGATTCTCGCGGGAGAAGTTTCCGTTTCGACGAAGCAGACTTTGTTGAAGCAGTTGGACCAGTCTGATCCGGTCGCGAAGGTCGTCGGGTTGATCCTGGGTACGCCCGAGTTTCAAAGGCAGTAGGTGAAATGATGAATCGCAGGTTTTTTCTCAAATCGGGTGGCATCGCCCTCGCGAGTTTTGGCATGTCGCTGTCGGCCCCGTCGTTTCTCGAGCGCGTCGTGCTCGGCAGCCAAACAAAAGGCAGGCGCAAGACGTTGATCGCGATCTTTCAACGCGGCGCGGTCGATGGTTTGAACATGGTCGTGCCGTTTGGCGAGTCGAATTATTACAACTCGCGCCCGTCAATCTCGATCGCGAAACCCGAGGCGTCGAATGCCGAGTCGGCGATCAATCTCGACGGCTTTTTCGGTCTGCATCCGTCGCTGCGATCGTTCAAACCGTTGTGGGATTCGAAGCGGCTCGCGATCGTTCATGCCGCCGGTTCGCCCGACAATTCGCGTTCGCACTTCGACGCGCAGGATTACATGGAATCGGCGACGCCCGGCGTGAAGTCCACCGCCGACGGTTGGCTCAATCGTTATCTGCAAAGCAAGCCCGATCCGCAGGAGTCGTCGTTTCGCGCAGTCTCGATGACGCGCACGATGCCGCGCGTGTTGATGGGCCGCGCGCCGGCAGTCGCGATGGCGAACATGTCGGAGTTTGCGATTCGCGCAGGCAGGTCGTCTGGCAGTGTGCAAACGAGTTTCGAAGAGATTTACGCGCAACGGAACAAGGACGTCATAACCGGCACGGGCCGCGAGACGTTCGAAGCGGTGAACTACCTGAAGAAGGTCAATCCGTCGCAGTATCAACCCGAGAACGGCGCGGTCTATCCGCCAGGTCCGTTCGGCAATTCACTCAAACAGATCGCGCAACTGATCAAAGCGAATGTCGGTTTGGAGATCGCCTTCGCCGACATGGGCGGTTGGGACACGCACGTCAACCAGGGCAGCGGCCGCGGACAGCTTGCCAATCTTTTGCTCCAGTTCAGTTCGGCCATCTCGGCGCTGTACCAGGATCTGGGCCAACGAATGGACGACGTTGTGATCCTGACGATGTCGGAGTTTGGACGAACGGTGCGCGAGAACGGCAACCGCGGAACTGATCACGGACACGCGAACGCGATGTTTGTTTTGGGTAACTCAGTGCTTGGCGGAAAGGTTTACGGACGCTGGCCGGGATTAGACAACGCTAAACTCAACGAAGGTCGCGACCTCGCTTTGACGACCGACTTTCGTGAGGTCTTTGGCGAGGTGGCCCAACGCCATCTCGGCGCGTCGGATTTGAAGTCCGTGTTCCCCGGGTATCACCTCAGCACGTCGAAATTCAAGAACTTTCTTTAAAGCTTTGCCACAAAGAGGCACAAAAGGCACAAAAGACAGAAAGACAGTCAGACAGAAAAGAAAGACAGAAAGATAGATAGAAAGATAGATAGAAAGATAGATAGAAAGATAGACAGTCAGTCAGTCAGACCATCTGTCTGTCTGTGTCTCTGTCTGTCCCCTGTCTCCTGTCTTTTTTTGTGCCTTCTTGTGCCTCTTTGTGGCTAAACTACCACCCGACCCTGCCGAATCGATTGATCACGTAAAGCATAAACGCCGCGATCACTGACACCGTCACTGCAAGCGTAAACGCTTCGTTGTCGCGTCCCGCCTGCACTGCATCATAGATTGCCACTGACGCAGTCTGCGTCTTGCCGGGAATGTTTCCCGCGATCATGATCGTCACGCCGAAGTCGCCGAGCGCTCGTGCAAACGCGAGCGCCGTTGCCGCCAACACGCCTTTCGACGCAAGCGGCAGCGTCACGCGGAAAAAGATTCGTCGGTTGTTGAGTCCCAACGTTCGCGCCGCAGCTTCGAGGTCCGTGTTCACACCTTCAAACGCCGCGCGCAAACTCTTCGTCACCAGCGGCAACGCGTGAATCGTCGCCGCGATGATCGCGGCTGTGACTGTGAAGGTGAGTCGAATACCAAACGCGCGATAAAGAAATCCGCCGATCGCCGAACTCGTCCCGAGTAAGACCAGCAGGTAGTAACCGAGAACTGTCGGCGGCAGCACGAGCGGCAACGTTACGAGCGCGTCGATCAGGTTTCGGCCGGGAAAACGTTTGCGCGCCAGCACCCAGGCCAAACCCGAACCGGCTACGAGTGCGATCAACGTGGCGGCCGTCGCCACGGCGAAAGAAAGCCTGATGGGGAACCAGTCGATCACGGGAGTGCAGAATTACGACTGCTCTAATGCAGGTCTTGATCTGTAGACAGGTTGAAACGTCCGCAACATGATACAGGAAAACAGCGTCCCCACGATTATGCCGCAAAGGTCCCACTGAAGATCGGTGGCTGTGTCGTAAGGTCCCCAGATGCGTTTGCCGCCGAAGTAGACCTCATCCCACAACTCGATGATCTCGTAAGCGGCTGAGAGACTGAACACCGTGGTCGCGGCGAAGCACGCCGAGAGCCACAGCGGCAAACGATGATGCAGCAGTCGCATCGCAAACCAGACGAGCAGCGGACTGACGAGCACTTGCACCGTCATGTGCGCAAACTCGTCGTACTGCATTGGACCAAACCGCCGGCCGTACATGCGAAAGAAGTTTCCGAGTGCGTCGACTTGCAACGCGAGAAAGACGAGGCCTAACAACACGAGCGGGATGCGCACTTTGAGTCGCGCGCGAATGTAGACGTAAAAAATGGCGAGAAATGCGATCGTGAAGAGCGTGTTGAAGACGAGCGACAGGTAACACATCTTTGTCAGGAACGCCGCGCCCGCGAACAGCGAAAGCATGACGAACGGTATTTCGAGTTTATGTAGTAGAGTGTTCTTCACGTTAGTATTCCGCTTGCGAATTAAGAATCCGTTGTACATGTGTCTCCCGCTTGCGAGAGGTCAATGTAAGAAGGATTTTTAGGAATCATGCGTTTCGCTCTTGCGAGCGGTCGAATAACGGATCTAAAAATCCGTTGTACATGTGTCTCCCGCTTGCGCGTCAGTTGCCATGAAGGTTTTCAAACCCAGAATCCTGCGCTTCGAGTCACTGCCTTCCACCAACACTGAACTGGCGCGCGAGGCGTCAGCAGGCGCCGCGGAAGGGCTGACGATTGTTGCCGATGAGCAAACCGCGGGCCGGGGACGTTTGCAGCGCGCGTGGTCATCTCCGAAAGGCGCGGGGCTCTATTTCAGCACGCTTTTACGGCCGACAATCCCGCAGGATCGCTGGCCGTTGATCACTTTCATGGCGGCGATCGCGGTTGGCGATGCGCTGCATGAGGCTGGCGGAGTGACGACGGACATCAAATGGCCCAACGATCTTCTTTCAGGTGAGCGAAAAATTTGCGGCATACTGGCGGAGGCTGTTGACACTCCCGGCGGGCGTGCGGTCGTACTCGGGATCGGGATCAATCTGACGTCCGAGGCGTTTCCGTCGGAACTGGCGGCGGTGGCGACCTCGGTTGCGGAAGCGTCAGGGCGCACGCCTGAGCGCGAGACGTTGTTGGCGGCGCTGGTCGGCGCGGTGGGTCGCTGGTATTCGTTGCTGCACGAACCGGATGGCGCGGAGAAGATCGTCGCCGCATGGACCAGTCGTTCGTCGTACGCGAGTGGAAAAGCGGTGCAGGTGGCGAACGGCGACGAGGTCTGGCAAGGTATCACGCGAGGCGTCGAGAGCGACGGCGCGCTGCGTCTCGAAACCACGGATGGAGTGAAGTTAGTTAGAGCAGGCGACGTCAGCCTGCGAGCGAGGAGTTAATTTCTCAAGAGTGTCGATGCGGCTTCGCCGCATCACGTGAAGGCAGCCTTGATGACAGAACGTAAACGCATCGTAATAAACACTTTCGGATCGTTGGCGACACACTGCGAGCGAGGAGTTAATTTCTCAAGAGTGTCGCTGCGGCTTCGCCTCATCACGTGAAGGCAGCCTTGATGACATAACGTAAAACGCATCGTACTGAACAGTTTCGGATCGTTGGCGACATACTGCGAGCGAGGAGTTAATTTCTCAAGAGTGTCGATTCGGCTTCGCCGCGTCACGTTAAGGTAGCCTTGATGACAGAACGTAAAACGCATCGTAATAAACACTTTCGGATCGTTGGCGACATACTGCGAGCGAGGAGTTAATTTCTCAAGAGTGTCGCTGCGGCTTCGCCGCCTGATGTGAGGCGAGGCTTTGCCTCGCCGGAGCGTGGTATTTAAAAACCCGGGGCTGCGCCCCATTCAGCCGTCATGTCACAACGTAAACGCATCGTATTGAACACTTTCGGATCGTTCGGCGACATACATCCTTACCTCGCTCTCGGTCAGGAACTGCTACAGCGCGGACACGCGCCCGTGATCGCGACGATGGAGATCTATCGCGAGATGGCCGAGAGCGTCGGTTTGGAATTCGCACCGGTACGACCGAATTTTCCGCAGCCCAAGGAACAGGATCCGGAACTGATCGAAAAGATCATGGAACCAAAGACTGGTCCAAAGTTCCTGACCGAAGAAGTGGTGTTTGCCGCGATCCGCGACAGTTACGAGGATCTGCTGGCGGCCGTCAACGGCGCCGATCTGCTCGTCACGCATCCCGCGGCGCCTGCTGGTCCACTAGTCGGACGAAAGACAGGAATGCCCTGGATCTCGACGGTGCTGGCGCCGATGTCGTTCTTCTCCGCGTACGATCCACCGGTGCCGCCGTACTGGCAATGGACCAAAGTGTTCAGCCGTCTCGGCCCGCGCGTGATGAAGTTTCTGCTCGACGTGATGAAGACTCCGTTCAAAGCGAAAGCGGTCGCCGCTTTTCGCGACGAGCTTGGCGTGCCTGACTACGGCAATCCGACATTCGACGGCCAGCATTCGCCGACGCTCGTCCTCGCGATGTTTTCGAAACTCTTCGCGGCTCCGCAACCGGATTGGCCGCCTCAAACCGAAGTCACCGGGTTTTGTTACTACGACGATCCAGGCGCGGCGCTTCCCGTCGAGTTAGCAGACTTCCTCGACGATGGACCACCGCCGATCGTTTTCACCCTCGGCTCGTCCGCGATCTGGGTCGCGCGTGACTTCTTTCGCGAGAGTATCGCAGCCGCTCGACAGTTGGACCAGCGCGCGGTGTTGCTCATCGGTGACGAACGCAATCATCCCGGCAATCTTCCCGACGGCATGATCGCCGTCAACTACGTTTCGTATCGATCGCTGCTGCCGCGAGCGAGCGTCGTGGTGCATCACGGCGGCGTAGGAACAACCTCGCACGGTCTGCGCGCGGGCGTGCCGACGTTGATCGTGCCGTTCGCGTTCGACCAGTCAGACAATGCCGAACACGCGCAGCGGATGGGTGTGAGTCGCACTGTTTATCGAGACAAATATCGCGCGCCGCGCGTCGCGAACGAGCTAGGTCGACTGTTGCGCGAGCCGTCGTACGCGGAAAGGGCGCGCGCGGTCGGCGCGCAGTTGAAACACGAAAATGGTCCAGCTCGCGCGTCCGAGTTGATCGAGCGCGTGTTGAGTGAAACAACAGCCCGCACCGAGGAGTTCGCTTATGCTTCTGGCGATTGATGCCGGCAACACGAACATCAAGCTCGGCCTTTTCCAAAAACAGGAACCGCTGGCGAACTGGCGACTGATTACCGACCGAGCGCGCACGCCGGCCTCGTACGGAGGCGAGGTGCAGGGCCTTTTCAGCGTCGCGGACCTGGACATCAAAGACGTCGCGGCTGTCATCATCGCCAGCGTCGTTCCACAGTTGAACGACACGCTGAAAACGATGTGCGAGCATTACCTTAAACGGACGCCGGTTTTCGTCGATCACACGATGAAAACAGGTTTGAAGATCCGCTACAAAGAGCCTGCCGAACTCGGCGCGGACAGAATCGTAGATGCGGTTGCGGCGGTTAAGAAATATGGACCACCGTGTATCGTGGTCGATTTCGGAACCGCGACGACGTTCAACGCGATCAATTCGAAACGCCAGTATCTGGGCGGCATCATCGCGCCCGGGATTATGACGGCCGCAAATGCTTTGTTCTCTCTCGCTGCCCAACTACCGCCCGTCCGGATCGAGCGGCCGAAGAACGTGATCGGAAAGTCGACAGTGGAGGCGATGCAGTCAGGCATCTATTATGGCTATGCAAATCTTGTTAACGGTTTGATCGAAGACATGTTTCACGCGATGCAGGAAACGCCGAAAGTGATTGTGACTGGCGGTGTGGCGGCATTGATTAAAGATCAGTTGCACGACACGTTTGAATTTGATGAGAATCTGACGCTTGACGGTTTGCGCATCGTCTACGAAATGAACAAGTCTTGAATTACTTCAACTACTTCACGGAAATCGAGGACGCATTCGTCAGGCGACGCGGCAAGCATCTCTTTCTCAGCCCACTCGATTGGGCGTTGATGGAGGTGTGGAAGCAGCAGGGAATTCCGCTGCACATCGTGTTGCGTGGCGTCGAGCGATCGTTTGATTCGTATGAGTCGCGCCCGCGGAAGCGATCGGTGAAGACGTTGCTTTACTGTCAGGAGGAAGTCGAAGCTCAGTACGCGGAGTGGATGGAATCGCGTGTCGGCGTTTCGGAGCAAACTGACGGTGCTGCAACAAGCGACACACAATTTTCACCGGCCGCAATCCGTGAACATCTGGCGCGTTGCCACGGCGAGCTTGTTCATTTATCCCAATCGCGAAACGAAGACGATTTCTCGGAAGCACTCACGCGCGCTGCCAATCTGCTTCAACAAATCAGGGGCGATCTCCCTGAGAACACGGCGATCGACACGCGCCGCCTCGAAGACTCACTCACCGGTCTCGAACGAATGCTGAACGAAGCGATGCTCGCCGTGCTGAGTTCAGCGGATCTCGACGCGCTTAAAGACGGCGTCAAAGATCAACTCAAGCCTTACCGCAGCCAAATGGAAGCCCCCGTTTACAAACAAACTTTCGACAACCTGCTGCTGAAGCGTTTGCGCGAAGAGTTTGCGGTTCCGCGGCTCAGCCTGTTTTATGTTTAAGGGGGCGGCGATCAGTACCGAAATAGAAACCTTCGAAGTCGAAATCGAGCGAATCCTGCCGGGCGGCATGGGGTTGGCCCATGCGAACGGCAAGACTGTTTTCGTTTCACTCGCCGCGCCGGGCGATCGACTGCGTGTGCGAGTCGAGCGCGTGCAGGGAAACGTTCTATTTGCCTCCGTGGTCGAGATACTCGCGCCTTCGCCTGTTCGCGTCGAACCGCCGTGTCCGTACTTTGGTCGCTGCGGTGGTTGCGACTTTCAACAGCTCACTTACGAAGCTCAACTGGCAGCGAAAGCCGCGATCATCCGCGACTGTTTGCAACGCATCGCTCGTTTGGACGATGTACCCGAGTTCCTCGTGCATCCGTCGCCCAACAACTGGCGTTACCGCGTACGCGCGACGTGGCAGATCGATCGGGGGCAACAGGACATTGGTTATTACGAACGTGGTTCGAGACGCGTGTGCGACGTCGCGGAGTGCGCGGTGCTGATGCCGGAGTTGCAGCAAACGCTCGAACGCGTGCGCGCGACGGAGTGGACGGAGTTTCCGCCGGATTTGAAACACCTCGACGTTGTGGCGGGTGAAGACGGTGTTTCACTGGCCCCGCCGTTTGCTGAGTTCGATACGACTGAGTTGAGCTTGCGTGTTGGTAACGATGTCTACAACTACAACGCGAAGGCGTTTTTTCAGATCAATCCGGCGTTGTTGCCGTCGCTGATCGAGTTTGCGTTGAGTGATGCTCGTGGTGAGACGGCGTTGGATCTTTATTGTGGCGTGGGTTTGTTCACGTTGCCGCTGGCGCGACGGTTTGCGAAGGTGGTCGGTGTGGAGGCGAATCCTGTCGCGACGCGTTTCGCGAAACGCAATCTGCAACTGGCCGGACTGACGAATGTCCGAGTTGTAACAACGAACGTTGCTGTTGGAATCAGGAACGTTCCTTCAGCCGACTTTATCCTGCTGGATCCGCCGCGTGCGGGTGCGGAGTCGGTTGTGATCAAACGGATATTGGAGCTTGGTCCGGAACGAATCAGTTATGTTTCGTGCGATCCGGCGACGCTGGCGCGCGATTTGAAGAAGCTGATCGCGGGTGGTTATGTGATCGAGTCGCTGGCGGGATTCGATCTGTTTCCGCAGACGCATCACGTGGAGACGGTGGTCCTGTTGCGTCGATTGTCGTAGAATCGGCGCCAAATGAATCCTCACGAAGTGCGTTTCTCTCAGTACCCTCTCGTCCAAATTGCATGTTCGGTGTGTCTTGGGATTTGCGCGGTGGAGTATGTGCGCGTGCCGGTCGTGTATTTGGTGATCGCCGGCGTGGTGTGTTCGATCGGTGTCTTTGTTCGCGGATGGATGTTGCTGGCGGCGATGTTTTTCGTTGGCGCGTTGCTGGCGGCGCAAGAGACGCGACCAGTTGCGATGCCGCCGGGGCAGGCGGTGATTACCGGAGTGTTGGATGGACCACCGGAATACGCGCGCGACCGGGTTTATGTGACGGTACGCAGTGAACGCGGATTGGTATCGCTTCTGTGCGTAGGTAGCGAGCGGGACTATCGTGAGCTCGATCTTCGCTACGGCGCGCGTATTCGTGTGACGGCGACGATCGCGCGCACGGACAACTATCGAAACCCCGGCGTGTCGCCGCTTTCTGAATATCTCGAACGACACGGGTACGCCGCGACGGGCGTGGTCAAGCGTCCGAGCGCGATCGCCAGGCTCGAAGACACGCGCGTGTTTCCACCTTTGGCCTGGCTTTACGCGTGGCGCGAACGACTGCAACGCGAGCTCGACACTCGCTTCGATGCGGAGACTGCCGGCGTGCTCGGCGCCGCTGTGCTGGGCAATCGTCACAATCTTTCAAACGCAGCGTCCGAACGTTTTCGCGAAGGCGGCACGTTTCACGTGCTCGTGATCAGTGGACTGCATATCAGTTTCATCGGCGGAATCGTGCTGCTTGCTGTTCGGCGGTTGACCAACAAAAGAATGCTTCAGTTTGTGCTGCCGGCGACGATCGTGTGGGGCTATTCGATTGCAGTGGGGGCCGAAGCGTCGGTGGTACGCGCGGCGTTGATGTTTACTTTCGCCGGCTTCGGCGCGCTGCTGTTTCGGCCGGCGACGTCGTTGAACGCGCTTGGCGGCGCAGCGCTCGTGCTGCTGGTCCATAGTCCGAAGGAGCTTTTCGATCCGTCGTTGCAACTGACGTTTCTGTCGGTGCTGGCGATCGTTGCCATCGCTTGGCCCATGCTGCGGAAGCTTGCTGAGATCGGTTCGTGGTATCCGACGAGCGAATCGCCTTATCCGCCTGATTGCTCGCGCGGGCTCAAAGCATTTTGTGAGGTGCTGTTTTGGAGTGAAAGGCACTGGAAGCACGAGATTGAGCGGTCGACACATCATTATCGACTCTTCAAAGCGCCGAGTGCGGCTGTGCTGGAACGCTGGCACGTTCAGCGTGCGTTGCGCTACGTATTCGGCGCGGTTGTGGTTTCTGTCGCGGTGCAGATCGTGTTGCTGCCGCAGATGATCCTCTACTTTCACCGGCTGTCGTTGTCGTCGTTGGTGCTGAACATCGTGGTCAGCGTGTTGCTGGCGGTGCTGGCGGCGGTTGCACTCGCGGCGTTGATCGTCGTGCAGGTGAGTGGGACGTTGGCGGCGCCGCTGTTCAAGTTAGCGCAGGCGGTTGACTGGCTGATGGTCCACAGCGTCGATCCGTTCGCGAATGTCGGCGTTGCTTCGCTGCGTCTGCCGGAGTACTCGGGCTGGCCGTGGTTGGTTTATGTCGTTTATTACGTGCCGCTGCTGGCGTTGATGATTGCGTTGAATCGATGGCAACCACTGGCGCGCTCAGTAAAGCGCGATCGTCGGGTGTTGCCGTTGGTGTTGGCCCAGTGTGCCTTCATGATGATCTTGATCTTGCATCCGTTCAGTGCGCGGATAGAGAAACAACTTCGCGTTGATTTTCTCGACGTTGGGCAGGGAGACTCAGCGCTGATCACGATGCCCGACGGAACTACAGTCTTGGTGGATGGTGGCGGCCGGCCGTTTGAACGTGCGAGCCGCAGTGTTGGTGAGGCGGTAGTTTCAGAGTATTTGTGGTGGCGCGGACTCGATCGTGTCGATTACGTGCTCGCGACGCACGCAGATGCGGATCATATCGATGGATTAAACGATGTCGTCAAGAATTTCGACGTCAGTGCGGCACTCGTCGGGCGAACACCGGCGAACGATCCTGAATACGCGAAGTTTTCATCGAATAAGATCAACTTACAAACGATTCACGCCGGTGACGTGATTCGCTTTGGCGAGGTCGAAATGAAGGTGCTGTGGCCGCCACCTGGAACTGAGTCTACCAATAACGATTCAGTCGTACTAAAACTGCAATTCAAACAAATCTCGATACTCTTCACGGGCGACGTTGAGAAGAAAACGGAGAACACGCTTCGTGATTATGATTTGCAGGCCGATGTCGTGAAAGTCGCGCATCACGGCAGCAAAACCTCATCGACAAACGAATTTGTCTCGGCAACAAAACCACGCTTCGCGATCATCTCCGTTGGGAAAGATTCGATGTTTGGTCATCCGCACGCGGAAGTCGTCGAACGTTGGCGGGCCAGTGGCGCTGAAGTCTTAACCACTGGTGAATGCGGAACGATCACTGTGACCACGGATGGAACGGATTTACGAGTTACGGGAATGCAAAGCCGTACTTTTTCAAAATCGCGCGCCCCTGCTCACCCGTAACAAAATCCGTAAACGCACGCGCGGCCTGCTCATTCTTCGTCGTCCGGATTGCCGCCATCCCCTGGTCCAGCCGCCCGTGCAAGCCTTCATCTATCAACACCCAACGTCCCTTGCTCTGCACACTCAACGACAGCGCCACGATCGCCACTTCAACATTGCCAGTCTCAGCATACTGAAGCGTCTGCCGAATGTTGTCGCCATAGACCAGCTTCGGCTTCACTGCCTCCCAAATTCCCGCCTTCTCGAGTGCTTCGCGCGCCGCCTGTCCATACGGCGCATGATCGGGATTTGCGATCGCGATGCGATGGACCTCCGGCTGGGCCAGATCCTCGATCTTGTCGATCTTCAACTGCGGCAGCATGGTCCACATCGTGATCCGTCCGCGCGCATAAATGCGCTTCGTGTCAGGAACAATGAACCCTTTTTGCTGTAATTGATCGATATAGGTGACGTTGGCGGCAGCGAAGACGTCGAACGGCGCGCCGTTTTCGATCTGTCTCGTGAGTAGACCAGTGGAACCAAAGACAAAAACGACCTTCGTCTTCTCACGCGCTTCAAACTCACGGCCGATCTCTTCAAAAGCAGGCGTCAGATCGGAAGCAGCGGCAACCGTCAGTTCAGCCGCGGCAGATGTGGGCGCACTACGACACGCGAAACTGAAAAGGAGCGTCGCGAGCAGTAATACAGATACGACTAGACTATGAGGAAACTTCCTGAGGTTCGACTCCAGCGTGAGAGAGCGCACGCATCTCACGTTGGAAAATCGTTTGGTGTGTAAAGATCGATCTGCGAACTCCCCACCTTGTAAGTGTTAAGTACACCGAGCGGCGGCGCGTAAATGTGGACAGTTATAAGGTTCTGGCCACTGACATCGGGATTACCAAGTTGATGAATGTCCTGCACTTCGGCACCGGTCACAGTCCCGGTGGGACACTCGCGGCCCGTGTTGTAGCACAGGCCGCGTGCCTCCTCGTAGCTGAAGGTCGTTTCCCACATCAGTCCTTGTTGAACTCGAACCACGCCATGCGATCCGTTGTGATCGTGGATGGGAGTTTTTTGACCGGGCCGCCAGCAGATAATCAGCATCTCGACGGCGTCGTTGCGACAAACGCGGTGGCGCCAGTAGTTGCCCTCCTTGAAACCGAGGTAGGGCTCAACATCCAACGAAGAAATCTCAACATTTGCCAGCCAGGAGTTGATTTGTTCGAGCGTGGGCGGAGAGGTTTGGGCGTTTAATTGCTCGACCAGTTCAGCGAATGTCAATGAACCGGAATCGGGTGGCGCTGACGAGAAATACGTTTCCGTGTTGATAGATGTCGACAAAAGACTGGGCTCCGCGAAGAATCGCAGTAGAGCTTATATGCGTTAAGGACTGGAGAGTCAAGCAGAAGTTAAGCCATAAGTGGTTTTAACTGATGACAATGCGCAGATCGCGAACATTTGTTCCGGTTGGACCGGTGACGATCGCGTCGCCGAGTTTTTCGAAGAAATTGTAGGAATCGCTGCGTTCGAGAAACTGTGCGGCGTCGAGCCCCATTGCGCGTGCGCGTTCGATCGTGGAATGGTCGGCGATAGCGCCGGCGGCGGGACTGTTGCCGTCGATGCCGTCCGTTCCTGCACTCAAAACGACAACGGGACGATCTAGATCGAGGGCGCAACGCAACACGGTTTCGAGATTTCGACCGCCGCGGCCGTCGCCCGTGACCGGACACGAAAACTCACCGCCGGAGATCAGGCAATCTGTCGTGAGTCTAGAAAGAAGCAGTTTGCAGCCTTCTTCGATCGGTTGTTCGCAGATGTCGTGTGCGATGACGGGGTTGAGGCCGAGTTCCGATGCTCGTTTGCGTGCGGCTTCGAGCGCCGTTGAGTTGTCGAGTAGTACGTGATAGGGCGGATGAGTTGGACCGGAAGCGACGTTAGCTTCATCGCCGGGATTTGTGTCGGAGACGATGAGGGTTACCTGGCGTGCGTTCGGCGCTCGCCGTGCTAACCCTCCGCCCTTCACCGCGGAGAAGCCACGTCGTATTTCATTTATTTCGCTGATGCGCGCGCCACTCGAGATCAGCACTTCATTCCTTCGGCGCAAATCGGCCAGCGTGACGTCGTCGTTGATGGGCCATTCCATCATGGCCGAACCGCCGCCGGACACGAGAAAGATCACGCTGCCACGCTCGTCGTTCACACGATCCAACAACGTAAACGCCGACCGTGCCGCCGCCAAACTCGCTTCGTTCGGCAACGGATGACCGCCTTCGAAGATCTGCCACCGTTTGCGAAGCGCTCCGGTGAACAACGGCGCGCTGATCACGCCGCCCGACAGTCTCTCGCCCAGAACATCCTCGAGACCGAACGCCATCGCAGCCGCAGCTTTTCCGATCGCGATCGCGTAAAGCGGACCAGACGACGTGTCGAACCGTTCACCGCACAATTCAGCCACGGGGCCATCGACGACAACAGCCTCTCGGACCGCCTGGCGCGGATCGACGGCGGCGAGCGCGTAGCCGAAGATCTCACCAGCCAGGCGATGCGGTTGATTCAACTTTTGCAAGACTTCAGAGTGAAACGGGGCGTGTTCTCGATCGTGCTGAGCGTTGTCTCAAAGTCTCTGCTAACGGCACCACTTTTCGCGCCGCTATTCAGGGTTGTTACCCGGATCCGGATCGGGATCCGGCGCAGTTGTTCCGGTTCCACCGCCGCCCTGGTTGTCAGGCGGATCGATAGGGTTTGTAGGTGGAGGGCTTTCCAACAAATAACCAGTTGGTAAGGAAGCCAAATCTGGGTTGGCTGTTGAGAGTTGTGTCTGCATTTGTTCTTCCTTCCATCAGAATCACACGAACTTCCACCGCATCTGTGGAAAAGCCTGTGGAGAAAATCCGTGTTAACGCACCTAAGTTTTTGCTCCCTCTGGGTTTATAGCAAAATGCACACGTGCGTGGCGCTCCCCAGGCGCCCTACCGGGAATAAAAAAACTACTGAACCGAATCGCCCATTTCGTCCCATTCCGCGATCATCTCGTACGCGCGGCCGAGAACGGGACGCGGGCGTGAACCATCTGCCTGTCCGATCAATCCTTCACGTTCCATCATGTCGAGAATCGCGGCGGCGCGGCCGTAACCGATGCGCAGCCGTCGCTGCAAAACCGAGGTCGAAGCGCGCTTCATCTCGACGCAGATTCGCAGCGCTTCTTCGAACAGTTCGTCGTGCTCGCCGCCGCCGGCTTCGAGCCCGAGCGCTTCTTCTTCTGACTGCGTGATGCTTTCGTCGTACGACGGCGGGCCTTGTGCCTTGATGTGCGAGACGATCTTCCCGATCTCCTGTTCGTCGATGTAAGCACCGTGAACGCGAATCAGGCGCGACGTGCCGGGTGGCAGAAACAGCATGTCGCCGCGGCCGAGAAGCTGTTCGGCGCCGTTCGTGTCGATGATCGTGCGTGAGTCGATCTTCGAAGAGACGCGGAACGAGATACGCGACGGGAAGTTTGCTTTGATCAAACCCGTGATCACGTCGACCGACGGACGTTGTGTCGCCAAAACGAGGTGTATGCCGACAGCGCGCGCCATCTGCGCGAGGCGCGTAATCGACTCTTCAACTTCACGTCCGGAAGTCATCATGAGATCGGCGAGCTCGTCGATGATGATGACGATGTACGGCAGCGGTTTCCACGGTTCGCCGTTGTCGTCGTATTCTTTCACGAGATTGCGGCGCATGATCTCGGTGTTGTAACCGTCGATGTTGCGCACGCCCCAGCCCGCGAGATCGCGATAGCGTCGTTCCATCTCGGCGACAGCCCATTTCAACGAACGTGAAGCGACTTTCGGATCGACGATGATGGGCGTCGCGAGGTGCGGAATGTCTTCGTAGAGACCGAGCTCGAGCCGCTTCGGATCGATCAGGATGAACTTAACTTCGTCCGGACGCGCGCGATAGAGAATGGAAACGATCAGCGAGTTGACGCCGACTGACTTGCCCGCGCCGGTTGTGCCGGCGATGAGCAGGTGCGGCATCTTCGCGAGATCGGCGACGTAGTTGAGACCGTCGATCGTTTTGCCGAGCGCGATCGTCAGTTTCGACGACGACTCCTGGAACGGACGCGATTCGATCACTTCGCGCAGGAAGATCGTTTCGCGTCGCGGGTTGGGAACTTCGATACCGACGTGCGGTTTGCCCGGCATTCGATCGATGCGGATCGATTCTGCTTTCAGCGCGAGGCAGAGATCGTCGACGAGCGACACGACGCGCGAGTATTTCACGCCCGGATCGGGTTTAAATTCGTAAGTCGTGACCACGGGACCGGGACAGATGTGTTTGATTTGGCCGGTGACGTTGAACTCTTTGCACTTTTCGGCGAGACGATTTGCGAGCGCGAGCAGTTCGGCGTCGGCTTGTTCGCTGTGTGGCGGCGCTTCGTTGAGAAAGTGGAGCGCGGGCAGACTGTAGTCGTCGTAACTCGCGGCGCGACGGTTGGCGTCGAACGGCAGTTTCGCCGGCGCGGGTGCTTCGACTTTTACGCGCACGACAGACGCGCCTTTGACCATCTCTTCGGCGTCATCGTGTTCTTTTTCTTTAGCCGTTTTTACTGTCGGAACCAATGCAGGCGCGGGTTCTGGTTCAAACACCGCTCGCTTCGCTTCACGGATGACCTTCACCGTTTCAACTGGCGCGGGCGCGGCCGCAGTTTCCTTCATGAAGTCGGCGACGCGCTCGGCTGGTGTCAGGTTAAGTGTTTGTTTCAACGCGCTGCGTGCGGCTTCGCGTTCGGCTTTGAGTGCCGCCTTCGCTTCTTTTCGTTTGATTGCCTGTTCGTGACGGAGTTGCCGCCAGGTTTGGAAGCGTTCCGGCAGTTTGCCGACGAAGGCGAAACGTGTCGTGAGTGCGTTGGCGATGATTTCGTAGAGACGAATGAAAGAGAAATTCGTGGCGAGTAACAGGCCGCTCGCTGCGATCGCGACGAGCAACACTGTCGCGCCGATCGGGCCGAGGCCGCTGGCCAGACCTTGCGCGACGACGGAGCCGAGCAGTCCGCCTGGTTGTACGCTGGAGTCGAACAACGGCCGCATCTGCGAGATCGAAAGCAGTGCTGATGCAGCGACGACGAGCACCACTAGGCCCGCGACGCGCGACATCGGGCTTTGAAAGTTGGTGCGGCGGAAACGACGCCAGGCTCCGGCGAAGAGCAGCAACGGCAGCAGGTACGCGGCGAGTCCGATGAACTGAAACGCGGTGGCAGCGACGTTTGCGCCGATCGCGCCGGCCCAGTTTTGTGTTTCGCTTTGGCCGGCTGAGTTCCACGACGGATCGTTCGGATAGAACGCCGCCGAGATCAGGCACAGCGCGAGCAGTAAACCGGCTGCAAGCAGGAGTATCGCGAAGATCTCGCTCCCGCGACTCGCCCGCGGAACAACCATCCGCGGTTTTTGTTCAATGTGTGTAGCTGAAGTTGACATGCAAACTCCATGGGAACACGGATTAAAAAACTATGCAGCCTTGCGCGCGAGCAAGTAGGCCTTGATGAAGTCGTCGATGTCTCCGCCGAGCACGGCGTCGACGTTACCTCGTTCGAGTTTGGTCCGCGTGTCTTTGACGAGCTGATAGGGGGCCAGCACGTAGCTTCTGATCTGCGAGCCGAACGAAATGTCAGCCTTGTTAGCCTCGAGTTCCGCCGTTTCGGCCTGTCGCTTTTCTAATTCGAGTTCATAGAGACGGGAGCGCAGCACCTGCATGGCCACGGCCCGATTTTGATGTTGCGAACGCTGGTTTTGACAGGAGACGACTATGCCGGTGGGAATATGCGTAATGCGCACGGCAGAGTCGGTGGTGTTGATGTGTTGGCCGCCGGCACCGGTGGCCCGATAAGTATCGATGCGCAAATCTTTGTCCTGAATATCGACTTCGATGTCTTCGTCGATCTCCGGATAAACAAATAGCGAAGCGAACGATGTATGTCGCCGAGCTGCTTGATCAAAAGGCGAGATGCGGACCAACCGATGCACGCCCGCTTCGGCGGCGAGTAAACCGTAGGCGTATTCGCCTTCAACTCTGAATGTCACGCTTTTCAGTCCGGCTTCCTCGCCCGGTTGATATTCGAGCACTTCAGCTTTGAAGCCGCGTTGTTCGGCCCATTTCAAATACATCCGCAAGAGCATCTCGGCCCAGTCCTGCGACTCGGTGCCGCCGGCGCCCGGATGAATCGTACAGATCGCGTTTCGGCGATCGTTGTCGCCCGCGAGCAGCATTTCCGTTTCAGCCTGGCTCAACTCGTGTTCGAGCCGTTCAAGCAACGAATGGAGTTCGCCAATGGAACCTTCGTCTTCTTCGGCAAACTCAAAGAGCACTCCGGCGTCGTCAATCTGCGATTGAAACTGCTCCTGCCGCTCGATCTTCTTTTCGAGGCGGCTGCGATTCTGGAGCAACTTCTGCGCGGCATCCTGATCGTTCCAGAAATCCGGCGCGGACGCCTGGGCCTCGATCTGGTTCAACTCTTCGCGGCTCGCAGGAACATCAAAGAAACCTCCCGAGTTGTTCAACTCGCGCACGAAGACCGTCGTAAGCAACGCGTAATTCCTGAATTGATAAAGTCTCGTTCATCTTAACTTTCTAAAACTCCTTCGCTGGCCCAACACCATGACAACCAGGAGTATCAATGTGATCGCGGCGCAAAGTTGCACGAACCAATCGCCATATTGCGTGTACGCCGTCGTCCCTCCGGACGGATAAAATTTCCAAACTCGAACGTCGGGTGCGAACGCGCCAGTCTGATCTTTAATACGACCGTCGGAAGCGATCTCCGCGGAGATGCCCGAGTTGGTTACTCGCAACACGGAACGCCCGTTTTCGACCGCGCGAAACACCGCGTTCGCGAGATGCTGTCGCATGACGGCGGTTGGTCCGAGATATCCGTCGTTGGAAATATTGATCAGCAGGTCTGCGCCATCGTGCGTCATCCTGCGCGCGATCCACGGATACGCTGACTCGATGCAGATGAAAACTCCAGCGCGGTAGTTTCCAACTCCCATCAGCGTGTACTTGTCGCCCGGAGTAAACTCGCCGACGATCCCAGTTATCAAAGAAGCTCCCGGTAACCATTGAGGGAGCGGAACATATTCGCCAAACGGCATTAGGCGAATCTTATCATATTGCGCGATCGGCGCGTTTCCATTTATTAAGACCGCTGAGTTGTACGAGCCGCCGCCGGAAACAGGTTCCAACGAGTTGAAGAGCAGCGACGTGTTGTTCTCCAGTGAGAACCTCGTGACGAGCTCCTGGAAGCTGCGATCGTTTCGGTAAGTAAAGTTCATCGGCGACTCGGGCCAGATGACGAGGTTTCGTTCGTTCGCGCCGCCGCATTGTTTGAGGGCGTTTGTGCTGAGCGACAAGTGACGTTCGAGTAACTGCTTCATCTCGTCCGCAGGCTTGACGATCGTCATCGGTACGTTGGGTTGCACTGCGACGACGCACAGCGACATCACGGGATCGGAGGTGTACGGCGGATTTGGATCGATGTTCGACAACATCATGACAACGGCGAGCAGCGGCATCACGCCCAACCCCGCGACCATCGTTCGCGCTGATCTCTTCATGACAATCAGCACGAGCGCTGAGTTGATCAAGACGATTACAAAGCTGACTATGTAGACGCCGCCCCAGCTCGCGAGTTGAATCAATGAAGGATGAAACGCCTGTGAGTAGCCGAGTGCGTTCCAGAGTTGGCCGGTCACGCCGAGACGAATCCATTCGAACCCCGCCCAGAACACTGGCGCCAGGAGTACCGCTCCCGTTCCCCATCGCTTGATCGCCATCGCGACGAGCATCATAGCGAGTCCGGGAAATAGACCGACGACGATTGCGCCGGGGAGCAGTAACAAGTAGGCGACTACGGTGGGGACGCCGCCGTAGTTGATCATCGAGTAGGTGAGCCAGTAACAGGTCACATAAAAGAAGACCGTTCCGGTGGCCCATCCGAGCAGTAGCGCGCGCACAGGCGACGGCCTTCGCGCGATCGCGACGAGCAGCGGGACGAGCGCCACCCACGCCAGAAACCAAAACTCAAAGTTTGGAAACGAGAAGATAAGGAGGATGGCCGTGGCCGCCGCCGCGACCCAGTCGAACGATTTAGAAAACTCTTGCCGCACTGCGCTGAGTTTAGCAAAAAAAATTTTTGAAGCGTGCTGACGGAGGGTGACCGAGGTAGGTCAAATAGGTGGAATTTGACTCAAAAAGACAGAAAGCGTCACCGTCAAAGTGACAAAATTCGTTAGCAATTTCGAATTGCGAATTTCGAATTGCGAATTTCGTGAAGGTGAGCGGGACGTGAATCAACTGTAAGTGGCGAAGTAGGGGAAATCCGCAATTCGCAATTCTAAATTCGAAATCTCCTAAGAAAGCGGGAAGACCCAGTCATTTCTGACTGGGCCCATATTTCGGGGGGAAGCACTGAAGGATCGCTCGGAAGGTTGCTGGCGCAGCGGCAGGCGGCGCTCAGGGGATGTAGGCGGCGGGGGCACGGTCAACGTAACTTCATGTCTTCCGTGTCGTGCCGGTTATCCTTTGAGCATGTCGCGTGCCACAAAAATGGTCTTGGGTCTTTGGTCTTAGTGCTTTGACAAAGAACAAAGTACAAAGCACCAAGCACAAAGACCCAAGACCAAAGGCCAAAAACCTAATTGCCCATTGTGACTTGTCGTTGAAGCGCAATCGCTTCCTGATTGTTCGGATCGATCGTGATCGCACTTAGCGCATACTTCCGCGCCTCACCTCTGTCGCCACGATCGAGAAAGATTCGGCCCAACAGAATGTGCGCGTCGATCAGTTTCGGATCCCAGAAGATCGCCGTCTTGAGTGCCGCAATCGCCGCTTCCTGATCGCTGCGACGAAGATTGATCCGGCCGCTCAGCAGATACGCCTCGGCGTTTGTCGGTTCGATCATCACGACGCGATGCAGTTCGGGAAGCGCTTCTTCGTCGCGACCCGCCTGATAAAGATCACGCGCCTTGATTAACAAATCCTGAGTCGCTGAACTCGGCGACTCACTATTCGCCGCAAGTGTCCTTGTGCGAGTCAAGTCGAAAATCTCATCGCGGTTCAAAACGTCGCGCATACGCAAATTGACGCTACTCGTCGTCTGCGACTTCTGCCACTCAGTTTCCCAACGCGCATACGACGTTTGCAGATACCGCCGCGCCATGTCGTCGGCAGCCGTGGCGGCCTCCGTCTTGCCGGCTTTCGCAAGCGCCTTCGCGAACAGGAAATACGCCTGCCCGTCACGCTGATTCTCCGTAATCACCGGCCGAAGCTGCTCAGCGGCTTCGTTGTACTTGCCCTGAAGAAACAGCGCGTAGCCGTAGTTGAAATGGATCATCTGGTCAGACGGCGCCGAATCTGAAGCCTTTTGCAGAAACTCGCTCGCCTGTGACAACAAACGCTTGCGCTCAGCGTCGCTCTTGTTTTCACGCGCCGCCTGGACGGCAACAGCGCCGGCGTTGTTGTAAACGCCAATCAACGGCAGATCGGTCGACAGCGGAACGATCGTCGCGAGCGCGCGTCCAAAGTCTCCGAGCTTCGTATAGCCGAGACTCGCGTAGAACGCAGCTTCCGCGTAGTGCGGCTCTTTCTTCTGCAACTTCGAGAAGTATTCAGTCGCTTCTTTCCAATTACCGAGACTCATGTAGCTGCGGCCGAGTTCAAACGCAGCCTGCGGATAAACAGCGCCGCCCAACGCCTCAGCGTGGTAGTGCAGCGCGTTCTTGAGATAGTTGATCCGCAATTCTTCGCGCAGACCGAGTTGCACCGCTTTCACATACGCTTCAAAAGCCTTCTGCGGGATCTTGGTCGCTTCCTGAACGATCTGATTCTGCGAGTAGGGCAACGCCTTATCGCGTTGATAAAGAATCTGATACGCGAGCCGCCCGTGAATATCCTGAAGCGTCGTCAACACGCCGCCGTAGTCAAACTGGCGCGTGGCCCAACCGCCGTCCATCACTTCACCGAGCGTCCGGCCTTCGTTGACCTTGATCACACGCGAAGTGACCTGGACGTAGGCGTCCGCCGGTTGTTTGTCGGCGGTGGCTGTGGCTGGAGGCGTAACCGAATAACTGCCGACGACGATCATCGTCGCTTTCGCCTGGCGCGCGAGTTTGATCGCGGTGGCGCGCGACGGGATCACGGTTTCCGGCAGGCGCAGCCGTTGATAAGCCAGCTCGCGTTCGTCGCTCGTGACGACGATCAAACCGGGCTTGTTCAGCAGCTCCGCAAGCGCGTCGGCAAAGCTCTCGCCAACCCAGTTGTATTCGCCGCGGTTCGAGGTGTTTTCAAAGGGCAAAACCATCACCACGTCCGCCGCCGGGGTTTGCGCTTTTGCTAAACCCACATGGGGGGTAAATTGCGGAATAACTGAGGTTGCAAGGACGAGGGCGCACACTAATTTTAGACTCAAAAATCGCATGTGGGCATGGTAGCAGAAAACAACGACTTACATCGAATACGGCACGGCGATCTCTTCGTCCGCCGCAGGACCGAAAGGCAACTCCGGATCGATGTCGCGGTGCGCGTCCTGCGCCAGCAGAAGGTGCACGGCTTCAGTGCCGACCGGCTGTGAGAACAGGTAACCCTGACCGTATTCGCAGCCGAGTGTTCGGAGTAGCTGGTACTGCTCTTCGGTTTCGATGCCTTCGGCGATGACTTCCATGCCGAGATTACGCGCGAGAGTTGAGATGGTGCGGACGATGGCGTTGTCGTTGTCGGCGGTGAGGTGAGTGACAAACGAGCGATCGATCTTGAGGTAGTTGAGCGGGAAACGGTGCAGGTAACTGAGCGACGAATAACCGGTGCCGAAGTCGTCGATACTCAACTGCACGCCTAGCGAACGCAGTTGTTTGAACATCGCAGCCGCCGCTTCGGCGTTCTCCATGACGACGCTTTCGGTGATCTCGAGCTTGAGACAGTGCGGGTTGAGTTTGCTGTTGTGGAGCGCTTCCTGGATTCGTTCGAGCAAGTCAGGCTGGGCCACCTGGCGCGCCGAAAGGTTCACACTCAAACTCAGCGAGCGATGACTCGGCGACTTAAGTTGCCATTCACGAACGCGAGCGCACGCTTCCGCCAGCACACACTCGCCAATCGGAACAATCAAACCTGTTTCTTCAGCGACGGGGATGAAGTCCGCGGGCCAAACGAGACCGCGTCGCGGATGACGCCAGCGCACGAGTGCTTCAAAACCCGCGAGCCGTCCGGTTTGCAGCGAAACGATTGGTTGATAGAAAACGCAGAATTCTTTCCTTTCGATCGCCTGTCGCAGATCGCTTTCGAGTTGCAGACGGGAAACGGCGCGCGCGTGCATGTCGTGATCGAAAACTTCGTAACGCGCTTTGCCGTTTTCTTTCGCGCGATACATCGCCGTGTCGGCGTCGCGCAGAATGTCCTCGGGCCTGTCGTATCCGCTCGAACTCAGCGCGATGCCGATGCTCGTGGTGGCGAACGCGGAGTTTTTGTCGAGGACGAACGGCTGACTCAGTTCGTCCTGGATTCTTTGGGCCACGCGAACGGCGTCGGTCGCGTCACTCATCCCGCTCAGAAGGATCGCAAACTCGTCGCCGCCAAAGCGTGCAAGCGTATCGACGGGACGCAGCGTTCGTTCGAGTCGTTCGGCGAAGGCGACCAGTAACAGATCGCCGTGAGTGTGACCGAGACTGTCGTTGATGTTCTTGAAACGATCGAGATCGAGAAACAGCACTGCAAACGAATGATCGGAATTTCGCTTTCCACTCTCGATCTCCGCTTTCAGCAACTCGGTAAACATCGCGCGGTTCGGCAGGCCCGTCAGTGAATCGTGAAACGCAGCATGGCGGAAGTGTTCCTTGGTCTCTTCGAGCACGCGGCTGATGCGCTCCTGTTCGACGATGTAGTTGTTCAACTCAAGAACGTGCCGTTCCGCTTGTTCGGCGCGCTGGTGTTCGCTCTCGGCGCGCCGGCGTTCAGCTTCT
This sequence comes from Pyrinomonadaceae bacterium, assembly GCA_035760365.1. Lineage (GTDB taxonomy): Bacteria > Acidobacteriota > Blastocatellia > Pyrinomonadales > Pyrinomonadaceae > PSRF01. Next base: position 3,373 of record DASTTB010000034.1, on the reverse strand, counting down.
TCAGCGTGTCTGGCGGATGCTTTTACTTCGCGCAGGTATCGGTCGTAACTGAAATACACAATGATGATGATCGGAATACCGAGCAGGAACGCCCACAAGCGCGCTGTTCCCAAACTGCTGACGATGAATCCCGCACCCACCGCGCCAGCGAAATAACTGATCGAGATCCAGAGGAAGTTGCGACTCCACATATGCCAGATCGTGTCGCCGGCTTTGAGCGCGGTCGCAGTCGCGCCGATGATTGTGTGGGCCAGGTATTGAATCAGGCCCATGAGACAGAGCGCGGTGATCGCGATTGCGGGATCGCCTTTTAAAAGATTCGTAGTCGAACCGAAGACAGCTTGCAGGACCGTCGCCGTCGCGAACATCGCGCACGCCATCGCCGCGCCTCCGAAAGCCACAGTCCGCACCTTGCGGCTGATTCTCAACGCGGAACAAACACCGGCGAACGCGCTGATCATCACACCCGCTTCCGCGCCGTAAAAGAGCAAACCCGTGAACACGAACGTGTCGTCCACGGTGATGTTGACGTTGATCTGTGGGATGCGGATCGCGATGCGCGATCCGATGACGGCGGTTACGACGATGAGTAACAGAAAGTAGCCGTCGATCCTGTTTGGCGGCAGCGTGTAGGAAACGAAAAGGCAGGTCGCGGCGCCCGCAGCCACGACCAGCCACATGAAGATTCCCGCCAGGTTGTTACGCAGTTTCTGCATTATCCGCACGTTTTTTGTACTTGAGCTTTGTACTTTGAGCTTTGTGCTTCGTTGCAAGTACCAAGTACCAAGCTCTTTATTTCATGCCCGCGCCACTGTCGCCGAGCGAGCAGTCGCCGATGGCGAAACCGTCACCGATCGCGAATCCGTCGCCCATGGCATGGCCGTCGCCAATGGCAAACCCATCGCCGATCGCGAAACCATCGCCGATCGCGAAACCATCGCCGATCGCGAATCCGTCGCCGAGAAGAAGAACGTTGCTGAGGAGAAACGAGCCGCCAAACATCGGCGAGCCGTCGCTCTTGAACAGATAATTGCCAAGCGCGACTGACCTCACCCACATCTCGAAGTTCAGACTCTGACTCGTCAGACCTTCGTTGACGCCATCGCCGAGCAGATAACCTTTGCCGTAGCTGACCTGGTACTTATTGATCAGATCCTTTCCGGTGATGGTCGTGTGGTTGAGTATGAGTCCCTGGGTCCACGGAAAAGTGAATCCGGAGATCGTTGTTTGAGGGGCAGGAGCAGACTGAGTCAGTAGTGACGATCCAAAAGTCGGTTTCAAAAGGCCCAGCAAGTCGCCGCGAACGATCTTCGCCACACTGACAGCGCCGGCGACGTTGAGTTGACCAGCGCCTTGTTCGAACGTGTCGAAGCCTTCGAGCGGTTGCGCCGTGTACATCAGCAACATCTTCACCATGTTCGGCGTCAGGCTGGAGTTGGTATCCAACAAGAGCGCCGCGGCGCCTGCAACCATCGGCGTGGACATCGACGTACCGCTCAGGTACATCAGCTTCATGTTCGTCGTCGAGTATTTATTGGTTGCGAGTTCGGGATACTTCTTTACCAGACCATTGCCGATTGCTTCCGCGGCGATGATCTTGTTTCCGGGGGCAACGAGATCGGGTTTGATGAGATTGTCGTAATGAATGCGGCCGTAGTTATCGACTGTATAACTGCGCGTTGGACCACGCGAGCTGTAGCTCGTGATCGAGTCTTCCTGACGCGCGTCACTGCCGAAACTGTTGCTCGCGCCGACGGTGATCGCGGACGGTTCGTTGCCGGGACAGTGGATTCCGCCGTAGATCTTCACACCCTGCGCGTCTTTGCCGATGTTTCCGGCGGCAGTCACCACGACGACGCCTGAATCGACGAGCTTGCGGACGGCGTTACACAGCGGATCGTCCTGGTACGAGTTAATGGCCCACGTTCCGAGACTCATGTTGACGACGCGGACGTTGTAGTTGTTCTTGTTAGCGACCAGCCAATCGAGCGCGGCGAGCACGCCGGAGACTGAGCCGATGCCTTGTGAATTGAGTACGCGCAGGTTGAGCAGACTCGCGCCGGGCGCGATGCCTTCGTAAGCGCCGTTTGTGGCGGCGCCGTCGCCGGCTGCGATCGCGGCGACGTGTGTTCCGTGTCCCCACGGATCGTCCGTGCGATTCTCGCCCGTGAAGTCTTTGCTCAGTTTGATCTTGCCGCTGACGGCGAACGATTTGTGTTTCGCGTCGATGCCGGAATCGAGCACGGCGATCGTGATACCTGAGCCGTCGAGATCGTCTGGCAGCCCGAGCAGTCCCTTGCGCGCGCGGATTTGTTGCGTGCCGGTCGTAGTGACGATGTGTCCCGCGCTCCGCACGGGAACGTCGAGCGAAACGTAAGTGACATCCGGGTCCGCGGCGATCACTTCGAGCGCGTTGGCTGTCGCGTCGACGATGCGGATGTTCAGGTTCGACAGCACGCCGACGAGCAGACCGCCGACTGAGTTGAGCAGTCCGCCGACGAGTCCGGGCGATGCGGCTGGTTTCGTTTGCACGATTGCTTTGACGTGTTGGTCGCCGTTGCCCGACGCGATGAGTCGGCGCAGGTCAGGCGAGATCTTGCTGGACGAGACGGTTAGTGGATCTGATGCTTCTGCTTTCGTGTTTGTGGAGGTCAACAGCGCCGAGCAGAGTGAGAGCAGCACGGCGAGTGTCACGAGACGTTTCCAGGCTTGGGGGCGAGACATTCGTTTCTCCAAAAGGGGGCTTGAGAGTCGGTCTAAAAACTCACGATGCTCCACACGGGAGCGCGCTCCTTAGGGCGAGCCGTGTGCCAATTGCAGCGTTTCACCATTTGTCACGATTTTGTTAACGAAAGGGCGTGATTCTCGGTGCGAAGCGGTATTGGAGGTTGCGCAGATTGACTGGTTTGTTCGTCAGTTTGGCGAGTGGCTTCGGTCTTATTGAACGTGAGTTTTGAGTCCGGCGCGGAGGGCTTCGAGAGGCAGTAGAGCGCACTGAACGCGCGCGGGTTTGATGTCGCTTTCTAGCGCGGCGATGAGTTGGTCGTTGGAGATTGTGTTTAGTTCGGCGATGGTTCGGTTTGGTATGAGTTCGGTCAGGAGGGAAGCGGCGGCGATGCTGATCGCGCAGCCGTCGCCTTTGAACGCTGCGTCTTTGACTGTCTCGTTTTCGAGTTTCAGCTCGATGCGGATGCGATCGCCGCAGAGTGGGTTGAAACCTTCGTAACTGACGTCCGGATCGATCAGCGCGCGGTGATTGCGAGGATGGCGGAAGTGGTCCAGTAGCTTCTCGCTGTAGAGCGCGGTCACGAATTACTCTCTTTCAACGACGCTCCGCGCCGGCCTGCTTTCACCGCGACTGCTTCGGCCAGAA
>DASTTB010000033.1:0-373868 GCA_035760365.1 Pyrinomonadaceae bacterium | reverse complement strand
GTCGTTTATCGTCGCTCAATACGTTGCTCATGCCGCTGCAGGCTAGTTTGCCTTGCAGCGCCGTCAACGTCCCGGACGACTTCTTCTATATGGCCGGTTTTGAGGTAACCCTATATGGCCGGATTTGGGTGTCCGCCGAGGAACGTTTGTTTCAAAGTACGAAACGGGCGAGCGGCGGTTAGACGTTTTGGAACTACGAGATGTCTGTCGCGCCATCGGAATAGACTTCAAAGAATTTATTCGCGCTTTAGACACGGACCTCCAATAGTTCATTGTTTCTGGCCGTGCGTGGTCCGGATCTGATTACCGAGCGCCCCTGCCCCTGTGCTTGGGGCGACGGAACATATGCGGTTTTCGCTACAAGTCAAGCTGTGCGTATAACGTGGTCCGTGAAAAAGGCCACATACCTGGTGCAGCGCAAGACATTGCTCGTGCTGTTGCGACAGCTCAGAAGTGATGCGGGTCTGACGCAAGCGCAACTCGCCGCACGCCTCCACCGAGATCAAACGTTCGTTTCCAAATACGAAAGCGGCGAGCGCAGGTTGGACATACTAGAACTGCGTGAGGTGTGTCGCGCAACTGAAACGGATTTCGCGCGATTCATTAGGAGACTGGACAAAGATTTAGGATAGTCTCTCCTGACTGGGTTAGGCGCCGTAAGAAGAGATCGGCTTAACAACAAACCGCAGTTCATATTCCAATAGACTTACGTGCGGCACCTGCGTAACGGCATAGCGTAACTTCTCCGAAATATCAGCAGCCAATATAACGCCGTAAACTTTTCGGTCTTTCGCGACGTGGTTTGCTACCCAACCCATATAGCGAAGTATTTGCCCTAGTGCCGAATCTGGACCACGGCCCAACTTCAACTCGAACACGTAGAAGTCTCCTGCAGGTGTTATCGCCAGAAGATCGATCGGACCGACATCGGTTTGAAATTCGACACCGTCGCGTCCATCGTCGCTCTTAAAAACCGACAGCGGAACGCCAAAATTTGCAATGCTCGTTAGGTTTCTTGCCAGGTAGTCCCGGAGATGGCTTTCAAGCGCGAAGATACCTGACTGAACATCATTGGCTGTTTCAAGTGATGCTGTTTCATCAACCGCCTCCTGCGCGACTCGGACGACCAGTCTCCCGTCCCCCGCCTCGGCGATTTCCCACATGCCGTGACGTTCGGGATCATACAGAGTCACGCGTCCTCGGCCTGTGTTGTATAAGAAGTCGTACTGCGTGGTGCAAAGCCGCGGTTTCTTGTTTTCCGGGTAGTGGATGCGTGACGGATGATTGACTGAACAGACGATGATTTGGCAGGTCAAAGTTGAGCTGTTGACATCGGGATACTTGGTCCAGACGAACTGCTTGATCTCTGAGTAGCTCACTTCGCGGTTGAAGTGCTCGGCCGCTTCACGAACCAACTGCCAAATTGCTGGGCGTGTAGACATCGGGTTGAGGTTTAGAGTTGAACGTTTTAGATCACTTTGACTTTCCGATCTTCGAGAAATGAGCAAACGATTGTCGCCGGTGTCAACACTGCTTTGATTAGCTAGCCTATTCCGGTGTGCGATTAAGTCCCTGCAGGACCGAAAGCAAGTCCTCGCTGCGCTTGTAGTGAAAACTCCACTTCTGAGGTCGCCACGATTGAGGGGTGTATCCGCAAAATGCCTCTTGCTCTACTGCTGCGCGCGTGCCGAAAGGGAAATGTCCTACCGGCTTGCTGTGTCCAGCGTTCAGGCTCTCTGAAGTTTGAAAGCCATAGTGCGACCAGTCCCAAGACCACAAGATACGATCAGTTTTTGGGTTGAACAAACGTCCGAACATCAGAGTGAATTCCGTTTGAATCCGCCGGCACAAAGCAAAGTCTCGACTTGCAGTTGCGCGACTGGTCTGAGTTTGCTCTGCTGCGAGTGAAAGCCAACCATATGATGTCTCACGCAACTCCGGCACAGCTGAAAAAGCATGCAGGAGTCGAACTATCCTATCCGCTCGAGCCTGCCTCTTTCGCATGTGGAGCTTGCGGCGACCGGCGTTTCGCTTACAAATTTCCTGCCAATTTTTTGGCGTCCAAACAGCCATCCCTGTATCTCGCGTTAATTCACTTTGATCTTATCCTTAACGGATGATTTAGAAAACAATTTCGAATCGAATACGCTGTGCTGTGAGTACTTCAGGCCGTTTCAGTCTGGGCATACAAATTCAGCAAAATTTTCGCCTTGATATCTCCGTAAATTCTCATCTGTGAAGCCCTTCCCCGTTTTCTAAGGAATCGGCCTCAATACCCACTAGTCTGTAAGCCTGTGCCGCGTGAACCATCTTGCGGTCTAAGATCAACGATGTAGAGTTGAATTTCCTTATGTGATCGTGTAGTGAGCATTCGGAGGTCACCTTAGAAAAAGCACCTGTTTGGCGATCCTACAATGGGCTTTTGATGAACACGTATGGCCGTACTTCCGCCAACAACAGAAAGCAACGAGGCAAAAGAGCTAGTTCTTGCCGCGGGAAAATGTGTCGCTTTTCTCGGCGCTGGAATAACAAAACCTCCAGGCGGCACATGGACCGACATAGTCAGCAAATTGGCAGACCGGTGCAAAATTCCATTTAACAAGAAGACGACCCCGACGTTGGAGTACCCAAAAGTGATTGATCTTTGCATTGCCGCCGATGAGGACGGGTGCAATGAAGTCCTTCGCGTTTCATTGGCGGAGCATGTGGTTAAGACTCGAACGGCTCTTGTTGACATCCATCGTTTGCAACTTAAGGCGATTGTCACCACTAATTTCGACCCGTGGATTGGGGCGCGCTCGAGCAGCAGTCACTATGAGCGCATTCATGTTTATCCCGATCTGCCCTTACACTTCGGAACCGCAGGACGCATCTATTATATTCACGGACATTTTGCCTCGGCAGATCCGAACTCGAGTATCACGAAATTGGTTTTTGGTCAGCACTCGTTCGCTGAGGCGTATGAGGAATCACCATTGTTGTCAGGGTTCCTCTTAAATCTCTTCATTTATGAAAACATATTCTTTGTCGGTTTCGATCCCACGGAACGATATATTAGTGCCCTTCTTAGAAAGAGCATCGAAATCCGCGGTCGCATTCAAGCAGCGAGCGGAACCAGCAACGTGACGAGGCGATATATATTGACTCGATTACCTAGTGGGAGGACCGCAACAAAGCGTGCGAGAGAAGCAGCGTTTATTACTGGTATTAAAGCACTTGATATCACACCTGTTTACTATGACAACTCGACTGAGGATCATGTAGGCATCGAAGAACTACTATATAAATGGATAGCGGACAGCGAATTGCCGGATCGGCCGGCGTTACTCAAAACGGGATTCGACGACTGAGACTTCTCTATGCTGAGCAAGGGTACCCAAAATGGATGAAAGTACATTTGCCGCACTGCTCACCGAATGCGACAGAATAATAGGAAGACCGCCGTCGGAGATTAGTCTGGATCGATTCTCGGCCTTGGTCCAAGACCCCACATTGTATCTCTATGCTTTCAACAAGTTGGTTCGTCCGGACTGGGTGAAGCCGCTTTGGGAAAGGGGCTTTTTTGGGAGTCCGCCGCCACCCGAACTCGATCAGGAGAAAAACACAATAGCGTTTCCTTTTTGGCCCGAATCCCAATTACTCGCGCGAGTAGCACGAGCAAATTCAGAGGTTGTAATTGACGTAGTGCTGGGTATGCCGTCGACGGAGAATATTAGCGTGCATGTGGACCTTCTAAGAGCTGCGCTTGGAATGACTCCAGCACTTGCCGCCCGGTGGGCCAGAAGGGAGATTGACTGGTTAAATCAGCAGCAAAGGCAGATTGGCTTTTTTTGGGGTAAGGATTTGGGTGAAATGATTTCACACCTAGCGAGAGGAGGAGAATCCGCAGTAGCTCTGGAGCTTGCTCGAAGCGTTTTACGAGTGCTACCGGATCCAGGCGAGTCCGAGAAACTTCAAAAAGGTGTATTGTCACCGTACTTGCAACCCTACGCCCTTTTCGAGCCTTTTGAATACGAGCTCATCCTCAAGAAGAGTATTCCGGATCTAGCTACCTCTGAGGGAATGGAAACGCTGGCACTCTTGTGCGATTTACTGGACCTTGCCATCACCTATTCACGGCGACCAGATGAATCTGAAGGCGGTGAGGATTATTCCCATATTTGGAGACAGTCAATTGAGAGTGCAGAACATCACGGGCTCTCAAATATTCTTGTTACTTCCGTTACGGAGACGGCAAAACAGTTGAGCCGTGCAAATGAGCTGGATGTCGTAATAATAGTCCACGCATTGGAAGCAAGAAGATGGCGAGTATTCCATCGCATCGCTTTATATCTGCTCAGTTGTTTTCCTGAAAAGTCTACCAGACTTATTGCAGAACATCTTACGAACAAGTCTATATATGGGGAGGAGAGTATGTGGGCAGAGTTCGCTTCTCTTGCTGAAAAGCATTTTGCCAGCCTGGATCACAACGACCAAAAGATATATCTGGATTGGGTTGAGAGTGGGCCGAGGATAACCAAGGATGAATATATTGCTCGTTTGGAGGGATGGGTCGGTTACAAGCCAAATGAGGAAGAATTTGACATGTATGCAAAGACATGGAAGCGGGATCATCTAGTGCCGATCCAGGCTTGTCTTAGAGGTGAATGGCGAAAGACATATGAGCAACTGGAGAGAGAGATCGGAAAGCCGCAGCAATTAATACCGACTCCGTACTTTGGTTCGGATGTCGTCGAAGCTAAGAGTCCAAAATCCTTGAGCGAGCTTAAGGTAATGACTATGGATGAAGTTGCTGACTATCTCCAGCTTATGGACGGGGGCCAAGCACTTGATTCCAGCTCGTCAGAGGCTTTGGCGGGTATTTTAACTGCGCTTGTTGCTTCTGAGGCTCATCACTTCTCGCGAAGTGCTGAGAAATTCGTGAAGGTGGGGATGCGCTACTTGAGAGCAGTGTTGTCTGGTCTACGTCAAGCCGTTGAAAACGATGTTCTCATTTCATGGGGCCCAGTTTTACAGTTATGCGATTCGCTTCTCGGTGACGATGCCTGGCCTGCCAGCAACGATCAAAACGCCAGAATTGATACCACTAAAACGGAACTTCGCCGAGCAATGTTGTCTCTAATATTAATAGGCTTCAAGCTCAAGGCAACTGAAATTCCAATCGAATTCCGAGAGCTTTGTTGGAGAATCCTACGGCCTCTAACCGATCATCCTGAACCAACGCCGGACTATGAGGCGAAATACGGTGGGAAAAACATGGACCCAGCAATGTTGTCTCTGAATACGGTGAGAGGGGAAGCGATGCATGCCGTTGTCCAATACGCGCTCTGGGTGAGACGAGCGATCGAGCATTCGGAAGATGCGGGAGTACGTCTTAGCCGCGGATTCGACGAGATGCCGGAAGTGAGGGAGGTTCTGGAATACCATTTGGACATATCTCGAGATACGGCGCTCTCGATTCGCGCCATTTACGGTCAGTGGTTTCCTTGGTTTCTGTTGCTTGACGAGAGTTGGGCTTCGAATAGTGTGCCTTCCATTTTTCCGCGCGACGTTCACTTAAGAGATTTTCGTGACGCGGCTTGGCATACCTACATCGTTTTTTGTGCACCGTATGACAATGTCTTTAGGCTCCTCAGCGACGAGTATGAAAGGTCGATAGACCTTATTGGAGCTCCGTCTAAATGGAGGGAGCTATATGGAGGGCCTGACCGGCGCTTGGCCGAGCACGTGATGACGCTTTATTGGCGAGGTCAACTGCAAATTGACGATGTGGACGGCCTGCTGAATCGGTTCTTTAGAAAGGCGGACGACCAACTGAGCGCTTATGCCATCGGGTTCATTGGGCGCAGCCTGCATAATACAAAGGAAGACATACCACAAAAGATCTTGGATCGCCTCACGACGCTGTGGGAGTCTCGGCTTGACACCGTAAAACGAGCGACTAGATCGCCATTATCGCGGCCAAACGAGCTCGCAGCCTTTGGGTGGTGGTTTGTTTCGGAAAAATTCGATGATGGTTGGGGTATGAATCAATTGCAGGAGGTATTGGCTATCACTGGTGAAGTTGAAGCCGATCACATGGTGGTTGAGCGTCTGGCAAAGCTCGCGCCGACAATGCCAGGTGAAACAATCCGTTGTCTAAACTATATCGTTAAGGGAGTGAAAGACAATTGGCATCCTGTTGTTTATCAAGACGAAGCTCGGAAAATTATTACATGTGCGACCGTCTTCTCCTCGACGACTGGAAATGTTGAAATCCTGAATTTGGCCGAAGACACGGTCAGCCGCTTGATGGCCCAAGGCCATTTGAGTTTTCGTGATTTACTCCTAAGACTTGATTAGCTTGATGCGTTTTAGAGATTTGGGTTGGCCGAAAAAACTGAAGCTGTTCAATGTAATGGAGGTTTCTCCGTTTAGCTCAGAGCAATGAATCCGGACGCTCGTAAAACCGCATTGGCCTACGCCGATGTGTGACGTTGATTGTGACACAACCCGCGCAATGGTGACCAAAAGTGATGGTGTTGCATCAAGTACCTTACAGTGAGAAAAGAGTGCGAACTGATTGACGGTTCGGATCTTAGATGACTCTTAGTGTCGGTTTGTAATACGCTGGGATTTCTTCTGTTAACCGAAGGGTTGTAGGTTCGAGTCCTACCTGCGGAGCCAAAAATTCCTACATAAAAAGACAGAGGCCGCCAATGATGGCGGCCTTAGTCGTTTGTGCCGTTTTTTGTGCCAAACGGTCAGTTGATCAGTTCTACCGTGGCGGCAAGATTCGGCTAATATCGTCGTCCCGGTGCATCTGGTGGCGGTGTTTCAGTGGCGAGTCACTGCGCAGGAGGCAAAGCCGCTGGGACAAGTCCAGCGATATCTTGTCGAATTGAGGGTATGTACCGGCCTCGTTACTCCTAGAGATAAGGCACTAGTGATAATCCTGTTCGGGTGGTATATAAGCAAGTGAGCCCTCAGGAAGGTTGCAAATGACTCACGAAAATGACTGGAGTAAACCTAGATGAAAAGAATGTTGATGCTTGCCTGTGTCAGCTTGGTGCTGTTGGGTGGGCAGGCGATCCTCGCGCAGAGCCCCCTCATCGAGTGATAGCCCTGTCGCTCGCAGAGCGACTTCCCCAAAGGGCAAGCTGCACATTAGATACAAAGTAAGAGGGGAGAGTCCGATAGATCGTAAGCTTGACGGAATCAACGTTGAGACGAGTTACGATGACAAAACTCGCAAGTGGTTAATAGCTGGACACGTTCGGCATAACTACAGGAATACTCCATTGAAGATCACTTACGATGAAATAAGTCGCCGCTTGTTTATCGACTTTCAGTTCTTTAACTCGTCAGTGTGGGACCTGAAACCGTCTCATAAGTTCACAGTTACAATTCCTCCGGATAGGTCAAGCTTTAGAATTGACTTTGTAAAGCATATTGAAGCGACTAATAGAGCGGGAAGTCATAGTAACTTAATGAGAGGGTCATGGCTCGAAGTAACCCGTTGATTATCAGAAACCGTTCCACATGATCAAATGAAAGTTCGGTCAAGGGCTGCGCAGCCGAACGCTCACGGCTCATGCCTGAATAATGCGGGGCTTTGAGCCGTTCAGGTCTAAAGCAGGCACGACCGCTTGTTGGCGTCAAATAAAAGTTGCGAAGATTGTCCACTGTGGGCCATCACAGGTACAACGCTGCTCGTAGGCGCTTACACGCCAATGCCCGCGACTCGGAGTAATTGGCAAATTACGGCGCTTCCCGCAAGTTTTGGAAGAAACTGAGCACCTCCGTCGTTGGCATCAGCAAAAAGTTGCGAAGATTGTCCAGTGTGGGGAGCCAAAAATTCTTAATTAAATTGAAGCAGAGGCCACCCCGCGAAGGTGGCCTTAAGTTTTTTGTGACGTTTGTGGCGGGATCTCTCGTGAGTTGCAAATGGCGGGAGGCATAGTTCCGCAACATAAGCACACGTTTACTTATTGAGGGTGGCCGGTGAGTTGCCTCACTCGCGGCACCATCAACCCTACCGTTCAGTTCATCCCCCGTTGGTCTATTGAGGCAGCATCTTCAGAAACACATCCCAGGCCCAACGTCCAACTTGCTCGCCACGCTTGTCCTTGACCTTGGCACGATAGCGGAAGTTGTTGCCGAACTCATCGGTGCGTTTCGACTCCTTGTATTTACACTCGATCGTTGCGATGCCGCTTTCACTCAAGTCGCGCAGTTCGCTTGGCTCTGAAATGCCGTTGTGGTTTTTGTCCTGCCACAACTGTAAAGCGTTGAAGATCGCATCGCTCGCAGTGATCAGACCATCACCGTTGCCGCCCTTTGCTGACGCATCGTATTCACCCAGAGCGAGAAAGCCGTGCTTGGACTCTCCCGGTGGCGGCGACGCTTGCGGAGTGACGTTTCCGAATAACTCCTCCCCGCTATCGATCGTGCCATTGCCGTTGCGATCAAGTACCAGCCATGCATCGTCACTGTTGGGCAACGTCCAAGCGAGTCGAGCCGGGTGGCCCGGAACAGCATTGAATACAACGCCGTTCTGCGCGTTGGACAGTTTTATGCCATCGCCCTGCATGTCGATCAAGACGGGCGTGTAGCACATGCCGTCGATGCACCCCTGACCTCCGATTAGTTGGCAATAGGCAATTTGCGATGGCGAACAGCCGCTGACACAACCAAAACGACTGCATCCAGGATCCTGACAGTCGATTAGACCATCCTCGTCGTTATCAATATTGTCATCGCAGACAGACGAATTGTCTTCAGTACAGAATGCATCTCCGCCTGAACAATCATTGTCAATTCCGTCGCCGCAAACCTCGGTGGCGCCGGGATAGACGCCAGCGCCACTGCCCGGCGTATCGTCACAGTCTGATCCACCACACGATATCCGATCGAAGCCATCGCCGTCCTGATCGCAACATTGCTGGTGGTTGAAAGCGCGATTCAAGAAACTTGTACAAGATGGATTCCCCGGGTTGCACTCAATTTGGACCAATACCAGGTTCTTTATGCCCGGCCCGGTAGGATTTTCTTGCACGTCAACCTGGTTGCAACCTGAAGCGCACGCCTGCTGCGTGGTTTCCCACGTGGCGCACGAGGCGGGTTGGGCCGATGTCGGTCTGTCATTTCTCAGCACGAGAAAGCTCAAGACAAGGCACAGGAAAAATACGAGTTTGCTCATCAATCTCAGTTTCATCGCACTTCTCCTTTCATTTCGGGTCCGATCATCCTGAATCCTGATGGCTTCGACGAATCGGGTACATAGTAGTTACCCAAATCCCACTTCGTGCCGTCTTCAAATATGACCAGATAGACTCGGATCATCATCTTCCTGAGCCGGCTGACTGGTTGTTTCGTTTCGAGAAACTGCTTCAATGACTCGTACTGCGTGGGCAGCGAAATACTTAGTGAGTCGCCATGTTTGAGGAATAAAACGCCATCGCTCGCGTTTGATAGATCCGGACGCTGGCCAAATCTAAGTTGCCGAACCATGCCTGGCCCAGCGTCATAGGGATCGGGGAAATACAATTCCGTTCCGACAAACGTGACATTCTTGTGAGAATGATTTTTCAGCTTGAAGGACAGATCCCTGATCCATTCATCCTCGGCGTCAAACTCTTTGTTGAGATTGATCGGGTTGTCACCGATCTTCACGTTGGAGATGATCACCGGTTCACGATCGGGCTGGCTAAATGCTTCAGTCGAAACAACTTTCTTCGAATTCTGAAACAAGAAACCATAGGTCGAGTGTCCGGAAATACTAACTGTGATGATTAAGATGATCAGCCCGGCTATTGCCGGAGCCACATCGAACATCGTGCGTCTCCTCATAGTTAACCTCCTACCTCAAAAAAATCACGAAGCGGCGATCACTAATTGATCGACCGACACACGGGGGTGTTTCCAATGGGTTGGCTTCTCTTCTGGTTGGGAGTAATTTGGGAGGTCGGCTGCTTATATAACTGGAGAGGCGTGAAGTCAATAAGGAGTTCCCTGAAATCATGGTAAGAATCGACATAGGTAGGCCATCACTGGCTTTCCCTGTCACACCACCGTGCATACGGGTCCGTACCCGGCGGTTCGGCGAGTTAAGCTCTAGTTAACAGCTAACGGCGTCAATCCAAGCGACGCGAAGTAGGCATTGGGCAGTGCGATGGTGAGTGCGGGCGAGTTACTGAGTCGCCACGGACCGTGAGCACTGCCCGCCGTTTGTGCGGCCAAGTCTTTACCCACTCCGCGTTTCGATAGTTCAGCAAACCGTCGTCAATCGATAATCTGTGAAGACATAATGTTCCTTTTCGTTATCGAGAAACACCTGATTTGGTCCCGTACGAATCCGGACGGCGGGACCACGTCCTTTTACTACTACGACTGGATCACCGCGCTTGTAGTGGCGTTGATACTGCTGTCGCTGACGTTGGTTGTCATAGGCAGGTACCGGCGTGCGCGGGCGCTGCGGCGACCACCGCGCCGTGCGAACTACCGTATGCTAAAGCGCGTCATTAAGCACAAACGCAAACTGAGTCGACAAGCGTCGCTGGTAAAGTTTTCGCCGGTGACGTTCGACGACATAGATCGGCCGAATCATATCGACGCTGCTATCGCGAAGCTCTGGCCGCCTAATCCGCACAAACTGGTCGTACCATTTGTCGGCGCCGTGAAGGGGTACGTCAAAAGGGAGCACATCGAGCTTGGTGAAACAGTGTGCAAATTCGGACGGTCCACGGGTCGCACAACAGGACACGTCTCCTCGATCTGTGTTGATATTTGGATTCTTTATCATCGCACCGGACGATCGGCGATCTTCGAGGGCCAGGTACTGATTGAGCCTGACTTGCCGGAGTTCACAAACTTTGCGAGGAGCGGAGACAGCGGATCGCTCGTCTTCGACGCAAACCAACATGCGCTTGGGTTAATCTTTGCCGGCAGGACTGACTCGCCCGCGCCACGCGAAAGTGTCGCCAACATGAGAAGAATTCAGAGCTACGGAGTAGCAAATCCGATAAGTGAGGTGTTGGACCTCCTGAAGATTGAATTGCTGATCGAGGATAACCATAATTGAACAACCTGGAGGCTAATCGAATGAAATGCACCGCGTGTGGAAGTGCCGCACTGATTGAAGGCACGGTTGGGGATAACTCGGCTGGAGGAGAGATTGCGTTTTACCCAAGTGATCGGCCACTTATTAAACGCCTTCTTGGGATGGGTACAAGAGGAGTGCGAGCGTATGGATGCCTCCATTGTCACAACTTACAATTCGGTGTCGATTTTAAAGAAAGCGATCTGGAGCGTTACCAGCAGTTTGAAGGTGAGCAGCCAGGCGTGTTGGAACGAATAAACTCAGAACCGAAGAAGCTGAAAGATTGATAGAGAAGATATAGTCAACAAACACGCCTTCTTTATTCAGTAAACAAATGCGTGGTGGTTTTTACGACTCCTTCTCGCGTTAATTAGTGAGAATAGCCCCCCTCGACATCTCCTCCCAACTCTCGACGCTGCTCGAACGCCCATCCGCTTGCTTTTGTAAACTTCTTCACACCACGCCCCGACAAATCGAAGCCCGCTGGACCATTCCGGCGGGCTTCGATTTTGTGGTCCTTTTCGCCTGCCTATTGCGCGTTAATACGGGGATGAAAAAACAATCAATCCAACGCCGAACAATTACGCACTTTCGTTGGCAGCGCCTCGATCTTGTGCTATAAACCATGCCCCCGATACGTCCCTTCCCCCAGGGATCTATTCTGAGCTCGATTCGTTGCCTTTCATGCAAGCGTTCCGCAATGTGAACACTGAAACGTCGTCCTAACAACTAAAGGAGTTACCCCTCATGTTCAAAAGAGTATGCGCCTCGCTTTTTGTTATGTCCCTCGTTCTTCTCGCAACGCCGCTGCTGGCATCGGCTCAGGGAACCGCTACCGGCAAATTCAAATTCATCATGGATGATGAACTCTCGAAATATCTCGAGTTTGACGCCAAAGCAACCGAACGCGGCGGCGCCACCGGCTACATGATCTTTACCGACGAAGCCAAGGTCGAGATTATCGACGTGGACGGCACCGGAGATGTTCCCAAAGAGGAACCGGCCCCGTTCTCGATGATGGCTGAATTCGATTCCATGACGATAGAGAAAAACAGGGCGATCATCAGCGGCGTCGTGCGCGATTCGACGTATCGCAGTTACATCGGCCGCTGGATTCAACTCGTGATCGAAGATAACGACGGCGTGGAAGTCCAGGACAAATTCGTCTGGACATTCTGCCAGCCGGAGCCCGGCGGATGGATTCCCGAAGACTCGGAAGTTCCAGGCGATCGAGGAGCTTTCATGAGCTGGTGGTCCACGGACGCCGAGGTCAAAGACGACGTCGGAATCCCGTCACCCAATCTCATTCCGGGAACGTTGAAGGCGTGTAGAGCATATCCGCTTGCGAATTTCGAGTTTGCCTCGATTCAAAAAGGCGAGGGCGAGATCTCGATCAGGTAGTAAGCGTTAACTCTAAAGGTCGAAGTAGTGATGGGGTGGTCGAAAAGACCGCCCCATTTTATTTTGAAAGTTATTGATTTTAACTTCCGGCTTCACCCAGAATACCTTTCGTATGTTTGGCTGGCTCAAAGACAAAGTCACCGGAAACTCAAACTCACGCGCGGCGACGGAACTGCGCGCCTTGTTTGCCCCATTCGCGAGCCTTCCTCGCTCGCCAAACCGAGTCGCCGAGCGACTCGCGAACTTCGTTCTTACGGGTGACGATCAAGACATTCTTACAGCCGTCCTGGCGATGAAGACCACTCATACAGGCGGCGTATCGTACGCGCTTCAGCCGCCGGACGAACGCGAACAAAAAGGTTTGCGGAAAGTCGTGACAGTTGTGCCGCAGGATCCGCAAGTCTTCCTGCGACTGGCGCAGGCCTACGACACTGCCCGCCAGGCAAACAGCGGTGGCGTGTCGTATTTCTACGGCGCGCCCATCATCCCCGCATTCGACGGATCACTCTCGTGGTTAACCTCGTTTCTGAACGAACTATCGCAAAACGGAAAACGAAAAGGTCCCGTGCTACCCGCAGGTCTCGTGCTGGCGATGGTCGAAGCAAGTGGAGAGAATCCGAACGCACTCGCACGCGGACCATTCTTTTACGAAGACGCAAACGGCAAAACCCTGCTCAACCAATGGTCGGCCGCTCCGTACACCGCATTTCAATGCTTGGACCAGTTTGGAGAGTTGATAGCGAGTTCACCTGACGTCGTGAGGCCCGCGTTTCAACAGAAGCAAGCCGGAAGTAGAGCGCATGTGTTGCGCGCGCTGGCGGCACTGCGAGTCGCCCCCGCGCCGTTTGCTGAAGAGATCGCGGCGCTGGCTGTTTCGGGTTCGAAAGAAGTTCGGGAGAATGCCGCGCCTTTCATCGCGGATCACTTTTCGTTGTTCAGAGATTTTCTCAGACACTACGCGGAAAAAGGCAGCGCCGACGAACGTTTTCATGCCGTGCGTTTGATTGCGCGTGCAGGTGGGGACGCTGAGCACGAGTTTCTCACGCAGCGACTCAACGTCGAGAAGTCAGAAAAGGTCGGCGAAGTACTACGCGAAGCACTGGCGGGACCGGACACGGCACAAGCCGCGCCGGCAAACGATAATTATGACTTGCCTGAAGTTCCGGAAGTTCCAGTCTTCGCTCCACTCGACAAACAGGTTCTGACTGAACTACGGAAACAAATAGCAGCGGCGGACGAGGCTGACGCGATTTCGTTAGCTAACAACCCATTCGCTAAACAAAATGGATCGACCAGGAAACCTGTGCCTCCCGACGCCGCAGACAAAATGTTCGACGCTCTTCAGCGCTTCGTGATCAACGATAGCGACGTCACGCGCTTGTTGAGCGGTTTAAGAAACGTCGATCTGTTGTTCCACTGCTCGATCTCTCCTCAGTTTCAACTAATTCACGTAGTCCGTTGGTGCCTGATACTCTCGGACCAACCGATTAAACAGAACGGAGCGCTGGAGCAATGGGAACTGGGGTTTCGCTGGAGAAAACCACTGCTTGATTATCAGCGACTGCGTAAAAAGTCGATCGATCTTCGCGAACTCGCGGCGGTGTTCAAGACGATCGGATTGGACCAGGAAGCGATCGGCCGCACCGTCTTGCAGCAGACCTCCTACTATTCGCCCGTTTTTAAACTGATCGAGCCGGAGAGGATCTGGCCGTACTTCGCGGAACGCTTGTATCTGCTGGAAGAAGCACTTGGTCTAAAGCAACGTGAAACCACGCACAAGCAATTCGGCGATCACGAGATCCGGCAGAACGCATTTCGCATCTTGAAGTTCTTCCCTCACCTTCCGGCGAGCTTGACCCAACCGATGTGGGAAATCGCGCTCGGCAGCAGCAAGATCGAACGTCCGCTGGCGCAGGAATGTCTCCACACGTTTCCCAACAAGGAACAGAAGATCACTGCCGCACTCGCCAGTCGTCAACAAGACGCACGCCTGGCCGCCGCGCAGTGGCTGGCCGCACTGGATTACGCGGAAGCGATTCCCGCGCTTAAAAAGGCGCTCGAGAAAGAGAAGAGCGACGTTGTTAAAGACGAGCTCATTAAGTCGCTCGAATCGATGGGAGTTCCACTCGAGGAGTTGCTCGATCTCGACAAGTTGGACCAGGAAGCTGAAAAAGGTCTCAGGAAAGGAATGCCGAACGACCTCGATTGGTTTCCGTTTTCTCAACTGCCGGCCGTCACCTGGGCCGACTCACACAATCCCGTTCCGACCGCCATCGTTCACTGGTTTCTCCTTCAGGGTTACAAGCTGAAGACCGCGGAAGCGAACCCCGCGCTGCGCCGTTATTGCTCGCTCTTCACCAAAGGCGAGCGCGAGAAGCTCGGCAGGTTTGTGCTGGAAGCGTGGATCGCGCAGGACACAAAACCGAAATACACAGCCGAACAGGCAGCGACGGAAGCCCGACAGATCGCTCAACAAACCGCCGCCTACGCTAAACAATATCCGCAGTACTACCAGGACTTCGACGAGCAGCGTGTTTACCAGACGCAGTTCAACTGGCTCGTGATCCAACCCGAAGGTTCACAAAACAGCACGAAAGGCATACTCGCCCTCGCCGGCGCGTGCTGTGGCAGCGACGCCGCGCCGATCGTTCATCGTTACGTCAAACAGTGGTACGGACATCGCGCCGCGCAATGTAAAGCGCTGTTGCAAGTGCTTGCGTGGATCGATCATCCGAGTGCTACGCAGGTGGTCTTGTCGGTGGCCAACCGGTTTCGGACGAAGGGCATTCAGGAAGAAGCGATGCGTTTGTGCAACCTGCTTGCCGAGCGAAAAGGTTGGACCATCGACGAACTGTCCGACCGCACGATTCCCACCGCCGGTCTCGACGAACTCGGTTCGATGGAACTCGACTACGGCTCGCGCAAGTTCACCGCCACGCTTTCGGAAGAGATGTCGATCGTGTTGACTAACCAGAACGGTAAAGTGATTGCGTCGTTGCCTGACGCAAACCAGTCTGACGATCCGGAGCAAGTCAAACTCGCGAAAGCCACGCTCTCCAACGCTCGCAAAGAATTGAAATCGGTGTTGACGATGCAAAAAGATCGTCTCTACGAGGCGCTTTGCACGCAACGCAACTGGCGCTTCGAAGACTGGGACAACTACCTGCGCCAGCATCCGATCATGGGTCGTTTTTGTCAGCGTCTCGTGTGGGTTGCATATGACAACGGTGACGGCGACAGCATCGTCGATTCGTTCCGCCCGCTGCCTGACGGCACACTCACAAACCACCACGATGACGAAGTCACGCTATCGACGGAGATGTCGGTTCGCCTGGGCCATGATGAAGTGCTTCCCGCCGAAGTTTCGAAAGCGTGGTTGCAGCACTTTTCAGATTACGAAGTCGAACCATTGTTTCAGCAGTTTGGAAAACAACGGTTCACACTCACCGACGACAAGAAACAATCCACGCAGATCGACGACTTCCTGGGCCACATCGTCAAAGCGTTTTCACTCCGCAACCGGCTCACGCGTTTGGGCTACACCCGCGGCCCGGCTGAAGACGGTGGTTGGTTTCACGAGTATCGAAAGACGTTTCTGCGTCTCGGCATCGAGGCTGTGATCGAGTTCACTGGGAACGGCTTGCCCGAAGAGAACCGCACGGTGGCGCTGATGCGTCTCTCCTTCCGTCAAAAAATGGACCAGGATTTCGGAGCGATCGACCTGGAACTGGGCCAACTACCACGCGTTCTGCTCAGCGAGTGCTGGAACGACATCCGGATGGCTGCGGCCGATGGACCAGGCTTCGCCGCCGATTGGGAAAAACAAACAGAGATGTAAATGATGACAACGAATGGAAGCGACGTTAGAGCACTACGACCCCCGTGCGAAATTCTGTTCGCCAACGAACTCGCTGCGCTCAAAGCAACTGACACCGGCAAGCGGCCTGCGGGCTGGCACCTCTCGCCACAAGCGGTGCGGACTTTCATCGTGGGTTCAAATGGAAGACCCATCGACAAAGAGTCCACCGTTGTCAGCAGAAAGTTTTACGGCGACGACGCGCTGATCGATCGCTGCATCGTCACGCTCCTCGGAAATCGCGGGCTGCTTCTCGTTGGCGAACCCGGCACCGCGAAGTCAATGCTTTCGGAACTACTCGCCGCCGCGATTTCCGGTGTCTCGACCTACACGATCCAGGGAACAGCAGGCACAACCGAAGATCAGATCAAGTACTCGTGGAACTACGCCATGCTGCTCGCGGAAGGTCCAAAACCCGCGGCGCTCGTTCCGTCTCCTTTATATCTCGCCATGAAGGACGGCATGATCGTGCGCTTCGAAGAAATCACGCGTTGCCAACCGGAAATTCAGGACTGTCTCATCAGCATTATGTCCGACAAAGTGCTGCACGTTCCCGAACTCACCGGCGACGATTCCACGCTGTTTGCCGAACGCGGGTTCAACATCCTCGCGACCGCAAACATTCGCGATCGCGGTGTCCATGAAATGTCGAGCGCTTTGAAGCGACGTTTTAACTTCGAAACCGTACATCCGATCGGCGAACGAAAACTCGAGATCAAGCTTGTCACTGAACAGACGGAAACGCTCCTCCGCGAAGCGGGTGTGCCGGTTGCTTGTCCGCCGGATGTGATGGAAGTGCTCGTTTCGACGTTTCACGATCTGAGATCGGGAACGTCCGACGACGGCACTGTTGTCGAGAAGCCATCGACGGTGATGTCCACGGCTGAAGCGGTTGCGGTCGGTTTCTCGGCGGGTCTGGAAGCCCACTATTTTGGCAACGGCGAGATGGACGGCTCTCACGTCGCGCGCCAGTTGCTGGGCACAGTGCTCAAAGACAATCCCGAAGACGCGAAGAAACTGCGCCAGTATTTTGACGTGGTCGTGAAGGCTCGCGCCAAAAAGAGCCGCGCGTGGAAGTCGTACTGGGAAGCGCGCAAATGCCTCGACCGTTAACAGCTACAGACGCGTCCGAGTTGGACCTGGTCCTGGACCAGCTTCATACGTCGGACTGCGTCTACTTTCCGATTCGACACCACAGTCCCGCCTGCTCATGGCACGTCGCGCGTCTGATTCGCGAAACGCGTCCGGCGGCGATCCTCGTCGAAGGACCAAACAGTTTCACTGAGTTCATTCCGACGATCCTCGACAACGCTACGCGAGCGCCGATCGCCATCTACACACATTTCATCGACACTGCGCGAAAGATCCACAAGCCGCTGGAGAACGAACCCGATCTGGGTCCGGCGCGTTTCGCCGCTTATTACCCTTTCTGCGATTACTCGCCTGAGTTGGTGGCGCTGCGAGTCGGCAACGAGATCGGCGCGCGTTTGCGTTTTATCGATCTGGAGTACGCGAATCAGATCCTCGCCGAACATACGGGCCGAGAACAACTTGGCAAGCCGCGCATCGAGTCGTTGATGCGTGAGACACACCTGCAAGAGAGCTCGTTTCTCCAAGTGCTGGCCCAACGAAGCGGCTGCCGCGACTTCAACGAGATGTGGGATCATCTATTCGAAGCAAACACTCAATCGAGATCGACCGAGTCGTTCATGCGAGAGTTTGCCGGCTACTGTTTCTTCAGCCGGCGCGACACAGACGCGAAATTCCTGGTGGCGGACGGCACGACCGCACGTGAAGACGCGATGGCGGCGTCGATTGCTGAAGAACGCGAATTACTCGCGCCGGGACAAACGATGCTGATCGTTACCGGCGGCTTCCACACGGTTGTACTTCCGCAGTTGGTTGCGTCAGGCGTTAAACGTGGTCCGACGACGTACGCGGCGCAAGGAACGGTTCAACAAGCCGTCATTCGTTACAGCTTCGAACAACTCGAACAGCTCAACGGCTACGCGGCGGGAATGCCGTCACCCGATTACTACAACCGCCTGTGGTCCAGGTTCCACGAAGACGGTGCAAACGCTTACGCCACTATCGCCACGGACATCCTCGTCGAGATCGGCGCGCTCACGCGCAGAAAAGACATGCAGCACTCGTTATCGACAGCCGACGAGATCGCTGCGTTGCAACAAGCGCAGTTACTCGCCGCGTTGCGCGGTCATCCTGGTCCAACCCGCGAGGATCTACTCGACGGCGTGCGCAGTTGTTTCGTCAAAGGATCGATGGACGCCGAAGGCACGGTGCTGATGGGAATCGTCGGTCATGTGCTGACGGGCAAAGACATCGGCGAAGTGCCCGCGAGTGCCGGCGTGCCGCCGATCGTTTCCAGTTTTCGCAAGGAGTGCGAACGCGCGCGCCTCGACATTTCCGATTCGCTCAAGAAACGCGTGTCGCTCGAGATCTATCGCAAGGACAATCATCGACGCACGAGCCGCCTGTTGCACTGTCTGACTTTCCTCAACGTTCCTTTTGGTTCACTCGTCGCCGGTCCCGATTTCGTGCGCGGCACCGGGCTGTATCGCATTCACGAACACTGGCACTACGCGTGGAGTCCGATGACTGAAAGCTCGCTCGTCGACGCCGCGATTTATGGTTCGACGATCGAGGAAGCTTCTGCAAACCGTTTACGAGAAGCGATCGGTGAACTCGAAAACGCAGGCAAAGGACGAAGCGCAAGCGCGGCGGTCACGATGTTGATTCACGCGTGTCGCATGGGTTTGCATCGTCACGTCGACAAGCTGCTCGCGCTGATCACGGCGAAGATCGCTGAAGAACCTTCGTTCGTCGAAGCTGTCGAGGCGTCGAATCAACTGCTCTTGCTGTGGCAATCGCGCGAGCCGCTGGAGGCGCATTCGTTGAAGGAAGTGCCGGAGCTTTTGCGCGTTTCTTACTTGCGGAGTTGTTATCTCGTCGCGAACCTGGCGCAGTGCTCCGAGTTGGAACTCCCGGCCACGCTCGATAGTTTGGCGGCGATGCGCGAGTTGCTCGAAGCTGCTTCATCGATCGAATTGCTTGACGAAGACGTTTTCTGGGAAGCCGCGGCGAAGGTGCTGAAGGTAAACAATCATTCGCACCCGACGTACAGCACGATCTGCGGCGCGATTGGCGGGCTGTTGTTTAGCGCCGGGCGCATGGGCCAGGTCGAGTTGGACGAACTCGTCGTCGGTTACCTGATCGGGATCACAGATTCGCAGAAGCGCGTCGGGTTCCTGCGCGGGTTGTTGAAGACGTGTCGCGAAGCGGCGTGGCAGAACGAGCAACTCGTCCAGTCGCTGGATCAGATCATCTCGAGTTGGGACGAATCGGAATTCATCACGTCGTTGCCAAGTCTGCGACTCGCGCTCGCCGATCTCACGCCTCGCGAGACCGACAAAGTTGCAGCGCGTATCGCGAACCTGCACGGCGAAACAGATCTCGGATCGCTGACCGACTTTCGTATCACTGAAGGCGAACTGGAATTCAATCGCAAGCTCAGCGCTTTAGTTTTGCAGACACTTGCCGCCGACGGACTCTCGCACTGGATCGGAGACGCCATCGATGAATAACCGCGCAAACACACTCGCCCGCTGGCGCCTCGTGCTCGGCAAGTACGCGCGAGATCACATCGACGCGCCGATGACGCTCGAACAGCATCGCATCGAAACCGCGTTGGATTTTCTTTACTCGCGCGAGTACAAGGGCCGCGGCGTGCGCGACCAGGAACCGGACGACTCGCGACAAGGCGGACTCGATCCGACGCAGCTCACGATTCCTCACTGGCTCAACGAAGTGCGCGAACTCTTCCCGAAAGACACTGTCGCCATCATCGAAAAACACGCGCTCGATCGCTACGGACTGACCGAACTCGTCACCGACCCCGAAATCCTGCGCCGTCTCGAACCCAATTTCGAACTGGTGAAGATCCTGTTGACGTTTCGCGGTCATTTGAAAGGTGAGGTACTGAACGAAGCTCGACGCGTGATCAGAAGTGTCATCGAAGAGATCAAGCAACGACTCGCCAACGAAGTACGGCGCGCTTTCTCCGGTCGCAGAAATCGCTTTCAACACAGCAACCTGAAGATGGCCCAAAACCTCGATTGGCGCGGCACGATTCGCAAGAACCTGAAGAATTTCGACACCGAACGCAAGAAGATCGCAGTCGAACAGGTGCTGTTCTTTTCGCGAATTCAGCGGCGGCTTCCGTGGCGCGTCATTCTCTGCGTGGACCAAAGCGGAAGCATGGCCAGCTCCGTGATTTACAGTGCCGTGATGGCGGGCATTCTCAGCGGGCTGCCGTTGATCGACGCGAAGCTGGTCGTGTTTGATACTTCGGTCGTCGATCTCAGCGGCCATCTCGACGATCCGGTCGAGGTGTTGATGAACGTGCAGCTTGGCGGCGGTACGAATATCGGACTCGCGATGGAGTACTGCGAACAGCTCGTCGAGGATCCTCATCGCACGATCGTCGTTTTGATCAGCGACTTTTGTGAAGGCGCGTCGCCGCGCGCATTGCTTGCTTCGTGTAAGCGATTTCGCGAGGGCGGCGTGAGGTTGTTGGGACTCGCGGCGTTGGACGAGACGGCGACTCCGAGTTACGACAAGGAAATGGCTGAGCGGCTTGCAGCGGAAGGCATGGACATCGCCGCGTTGACTCCGAAACGGTTTGCGGAATGGCTGGCGAAGACGATCTCGTAAACAAGCTGACGGCGCTTGTGGCGGCGTTCGACGATGCGGCGTGGGAAGCGCTCGCCAGTAAAGGTTTGTTGCGCCGCGCGCGCAAAGATCTCGAGAAGGGATTGCAGATCGAGATCCGCGAGCAGTCGGCGCAGGGTTTGGAGATCTCGGTGCAGTCGTTTGTTGTGTCGATGCCTGTGGCTGGTCCAGGAAGCGCCAAGTGCAGTTGTCCCGCGCCCGGCGTCTGTCAACACATTCTCGTCGCCGGACTTTATCTACAGACTCGCGCGAGTGAGGTGACCTCAGCGCCCGCCGCCACGCCGGATTCGATTCGCGACGAGATCCTTTTGCTGACAACTGAAAGACTGAAAACGTGGATTGGGACGGCCGAATATCGAAAAGCGCTCGCGCTGTTCGAGAAGAACACGTTGCCTCCGGTCATTGATTACACGGATATCGTCACGGTTCGCTTGATGCCGAGCGCGATCGAAGTTCGCTTTGTTCCCGGCGGCGGCCTCGACGCGATGATCCTCCCGAAGACGCATGGCAAACGTGCAGGTGTCGCGGCTGTTCTGGCGTTGCGGAGATCGCTCGGTTTCGAGGTTCCGGCAGCAGTGGCCCAACAGTCGCTCGTCGAGATGACCGGCACGCCGCGAACGAGAAAAGAGATCCTCGATTCCGCGTGTTCTGTGTTGGAAGATGCTGTCGCGGTCGGACTGAGTCACGCGTCGGAGATGCTTGTCAGCCGTCTCGTAACGCTGTCTGTTTCGGCGCAAGGCGCACAGTTGCCGCGCGTCGCCTTGGCTTTGAAAACTGTCGCCGACGAAGTCAAATCGATTCTCGAACGCGAGGCGCGCGCGGATGAAGCGCGGTTGTTGCTCGTAATCGGCCGCGTCTATGCGCTGATGGATGCGATCAGACGCGATAACGTCGAACTCGCGGGTACGGCGCGCGGGCAGTATGTCGAAGTTCCGGAAATCGAGCTGTCGGGTGTTGGCGCTTACACGTGGCAGACAGGTTCGGGATACGTTGGGTTGACGTTGATCTTCTGGGCCAATCAGAGCAGCGAGTTTCTGACGTGGTCGTATGCGCGGCCGGAGATCCAGCGCGCCGATGCGCGTCAACGTTTCTACGGCGAGGGGCCGTGGGAAGGGACGCAGAGTCCGAAACAGGTTTCGACCGCGAATCTGAAGCTGCGTCATGCGCGACGCACTGCGGGCGGACGGTTGTCAGGATCGACGAAGACAAAGGCGCTGGTGTTGTCGTCGGTGAAACCCGAGACGCTGGATTTCGGCGAGCGTTTGTTTACTCGTTGGTTTGAGTTGGCGCGGTATGTGGCATCGAAGCGTCCGTTGGGTCTTCGCGATCCGAATCCGTTGGACATGATCGTCGTGCTCGAGCCGCGCGAGCTTGGTGAGCGAGCGTTTGATTCGATCAGTCAGACTTTTCGGTGGGAAGTTTTTGATGACGTTGGCGGACGTTTGACTCTGACGTTGCCGTTTCGTGATTGGACCAAAGAAGCGATCGCCGTCCTCGAGCGGTTGTCGCCGGCGGGGGATGAAAAGTGGCGCTTCGTCGTGAGAGTCATGCCGGAAGACGGCGAACTTGCGGTTGAACCGATCTCGATCTTGCGCGCTGAGAACACCGACTCGCCTGTTTTTCACCTCGCCTTCGATTCGCTGCCGCAAACAGCCGGCACGAGCGCCGCGACCGAAGCCGATGCGGGTGACGAAATGGAAGAAGTTGATGAACTAGCTGAAGCGACTCTTCACGCCGGCGGCTCGTTGCGTAACGTGCTGACTGAGATCAATCGACGACTCGAAGCTATCGCTGAAGCGGGAATGCAAACCGGAATGAACGCGCATCGCGAATGGTTTACGAAGTCGCGCGCCGAGGTTTACAACTTCGGATTTCCTCCGCTCGCGCGCGCGCTCGATGCGCTCGCGGCGCCTTCAGTTTCGGCGAGCGCAGTTGTCAAAGCGCGTTACCTGACGCATCTCTACAGTCAGGCAACTGAACATTTAACGAATTAACGGTTCCGCGGTTAATATGACCGCCATGAGTTTATTTCCCGAAATTGATGTCAGACATTTGACGATGCCGGAGTTGGAGGCGGCGTTGGACCATCTGAGGGCGTCGCCGGAGGATGATGGTGTCGTTGAGTTGATCGTGCGGCGGCCGCGAACGGACCAGCGTGAGGTTTTGGAGGTCGGGGAGTTCGATCCGGTTAAGGGTTTGATCGGGGATAGCTGGTGCGTGAGACCGAGTTCGAAGACGCCGGACCATTCGCCGCATCCGGAGATGCAGATCAACATCATGAACTCGCGTGTCACGGCGTTGGTTGCGCAGCAAAAGGATCGGTGGCCGCTTGCTGGGGATCAGCTTTACGTTGACATGGATCTCAGCAAGGCGAATCTTCCCGCCGGGTCGCAGATCGCGATTGGACCGGTTGTGCTTGAGGTCACCGCGCCGCCGCACACCGGGTGTCAGAAGTTCGTTGCGCGTTTTGGGATGGATGCGATGAAGTTTGTAAATTCGCCTGTCGGGAAAGAGCTCTGTTTGCGCGGCATCAACGCGCGCGTCGTTCAGGGCGGCGTGATTCGTGTTGGCGAAACGGTTAGGAAAATTCTATAAATCTATTTCTCTATCGACCTCCCGCATGCGCAACCACCAACACGCAATCAAGCAGCTCTCTGTTTCGCATATCTCTGCGCCGAAAACTCCTCGACCATCTTCTGATTGAACGCCGGAATATCCGCCGGCTTCCGGCTCGTCACCAACCCACGATCCACAACAACCTCTCGATCAACCCACTCAGCGCCAGCATTCGCCAAATCAGTCTTCAACGACGGCCACGACGTCAACTTCCGCCCCTTCACCATCCCCGACTCAATCAACATCCACGGCGCGTGACAGATCGCCGCAACCGGTTTTCCAGTAGCAAAAAATCCATCCAGAAACTCCACCGCACGTGTCGACATCCTCAATTGATCAGGATTCCTAACCCCACCCGGCAATAACAACGCGTCGTAATCATCCGAACGAGCCCGCTTCAACGGCATATCAACACTAAATAAGTCCGCCTTCTCATCATGATTCCAACCCTGCACTTCGCCATCCGCCGGCGAAACAATCTCGGTAATCGCCCCCGCGGCTTCCAATGCTTTCCTGGGCTCGGTCAACTCCACCTGCTCAAAACCATCGGCGACCAGTATCGCCACCTTCTTCCCCTTAAGCTTGCTCTCCATGAGTTCCTCCTTGTTCACCCCATACTGCCTACCCAGCTCGGCGCCTCTCTAAGGAGTCACTCGAAACCTGACGGCACAGATCAGGTAGCAATAGCGATGCCGCGTATGTCTTCCAGCGTACACAGCGTTAAGGGAGGAACAAACGTAGCGAAGTCCGACAGCAAGTGTTCGGACTCGCTACTCTGACAGGCAGGCTAAACGACCTTTTGCTTCCATCGACCACGCCGAAACACGATCGCACTCACAACGGCGAGAGTCGAAAACGCTATCGTGATCGCCAGAAACACTCCGCGCGGCCCCATCCCGAGGTGCTTACTGAGAAACCAGGCAAGCGGAATCTCCCACAGCCAGAAGACAAACAGGTTGATAATCGTCGGCGTCCACGTATCACCGGCGCCATTGAACGACTGCCCCAACACCATGCCGTACGCGTAAAACAGAAACCCGTACGCGACGATGCGCAGACAATCGACCCCATACTGCGCCACCTGCGGATCAGTGGTGTAGAACCAGATGATCTGCGGCGCAAACACCACGAACAAAACGCCCACGATCCCGAGAAAGATCATGTTGTAAAAACCGGCTTTCCACACGGCGCGTTCCGCGCGGTCCGGATCCTTCGCGCCAAGCGCCTGCCCAACCATCGTCGCGGCCGCGTTCGCCATTCCCCACGAAGGCAAGAGCGCAAACAGAATCACGCGAATACCGAACGTGTAACCGGCGACAGCGTTACTACCGAAACTCGAGATGATGCGCACCAAACCAATCCAGCTCGCCATCGCGATGAAGACTTGAAAGGTCGCCGTCGCCGAAAGCCGAACGAGTCGCGCCATGATCGACGGTTCGAGTCGAATATGCCGCCAACCGATCTGAAATCGTCCGCCGGCGCGAAACAGTTTGATCAACGCGATAAGCGCGCCTGTTCCGCGTCCGATGTTGGTTGCGATCGCCGCGCCGACGATTCCGAGTTTCGGAAACGGTCCCAATCCGAAGATCAAACACGGACCGAGCAGGATGTTGATCCAGTTCGCCACCCACAACGTGCGCATCGCGATCGCTGCGTCACCAGCACCGCGAAAGATGGCGTTGACCATAAACAGAATGACGACGGTGAAGTTGCACGCCAGCATAATGCGCGTGAAACCGACGCCATGTTCGATCACCCACGGCGACGCCCCCATCAGTTCAAGTAATCGTGATGAAAACGGTGTGGCGACGATGCCGATCGTTATCGAGATCAACAGCGCGAGCGCGATCGCCTGCACGGCCGCGCGCGCCGCGCCGTCAGGATTCTGTTCGCCGATGCGCCGTGCGACCATTGCCATCGCGCCAATGCTCAATCCAATCGCCAACGCATAAATGATCGTCAGAAACGACTCCGTGAGACCGACGGTCGCGGCTGCGTCGGTTCCGAGATGTGAGACCCAGAAGATGTCGACGACGGCGAAGACGCTCTCCATCATCATCTCGAGGACCATCGGAATGGCGAGTAACAGGATCGAGCGTCCGATCGAACCAGTCGTATAGCTGCGGTGCGAACCGCGAACGGATTCCTTGATATCTGCCCAGAGACTCTGTGAGGGTTCGGCAAGTTGGTTGGGGGAGTCCATGATTGTGGCTACGGGACTGAGGAATGTTTAGGTTCTGCCGAAATCATCCTGAAGACGGACGATATCGTCTTCGCCAAGATAATTGCCTCGCTGCACCTCGATGAAGATCAGATTTTCGCCGCCGGGATTTTGGACGCGATGCGCGGAGCCGATCGGGATGTCGATCGCTTCACCGGCGGAAACGGTGATGTCGCGGTCGTCAAGTGTGACTTGGGCAGTTCCTTCGACGACGAACCAATGCTCGGCGCGCTGCGCGTGTTTCTGATAGCTGAGTCTCTTGCCTGGTAAAACCTCGATGCGTTTGACCTTAAAAGTACTTCCCTCTTCGAGCACGGTGTAGTTGCCCCAGGGTCGCTCGTCGAATTCTCTCACTCCGTTGTCCCTCCCATAATCGGAAATCCGTGTTCCCTACGTTCATAGGAAACACGGACATCACGGAAAAGACGAATTATTACACGTGGTCGAGGTTTTAGGAACCGGGTCGCAACGTCAGGAACGTCACGGCGTCGCGTCTCTTGATCAACAAGAGCGCGGGCCGCGCGCCCGACTGCTGAACCGCGGTGTTAAAGTCCGCGACGTTACGCACCGGACGGCGATTTACTTCCTGGATCAAGTCGCCCTGCCGAATGCCGGCGGTAGCGGCGCTGCCCGTCGGATTCACGTTCGTAACGAGAAGACCCTGATCGTCCGGATCCAGCCCGTAACGATTCGCGCTCGCGGCAGTGTAGACCTGCAACGTGAGTCCATATTTCTCGTTGCCTGTTCCACCTTCGTTGCTGCTTGTTTCTTCACCTTCCTCACGCGGACGATCCGGAAGTTCAGCCAGCGAAACCGGAATGCTCTGATCGTGGCCGTTACGCAGTACGGTCAACGTCACGTTCGATCCCGGTGCCATGCCCGCAACCGTGTTGCGCAGGCTGTTGTTGTCCACGACCGGTTGATTGTTAACCGCCGTGATCACGTCGCCGCGTTTGACACCGGCTTTATCGGCCGGACCGCCGGCGTTAACTGACGTGACGATCGCGCCGCGCGCAGCCGGAAGATTCATGCTGGCCGCGAGGTCGGCGTTGACGGACTGAATTGTCACGCCCAACATACCGCGTCGCACTTTACCGACCTTCACCAACTGATCCATCACGGCTTTCGCCATGTTCGACGGAATCGCGAAGCCGATACCGATGTTGCCGCCCGACGGCGACAGGATCTGCGAGTTGATACCGATCAGTTCGCCGTTGGTGTTGACGAGCGCGCCACCCGAGTTACCTCGATTGATCGCGGCGTCAGTTTGCAGGAAGTCTTCAAAACTTCCGTCACTCAAACCGGTCGCGCGTCCTTTCGCGCTCACGATGCCTGACGTGACTGTCTGTCCGATACCCATCGGATTGCCGAGGGCCAGGACGAAGTCGCCGACGCGCACTTTGTCGGAATCACCCATCGCAACGGTCGGCAGGCCCGTCGCGTCGACTTTCAAAACCGCGAGGTCGCTCGGCGGATCCGAACCGACGAGTTTCGCGGTGAACGTGCGGTTGTCCGTCAGTTCGACTTTGATCTCGGTCGCCCCATCGATCACGTGATGGTTTGTCAGAATGTAGCCGTCGGCGTTGATGATCACGCCCGAGCCAACGCCCTGAACCTGTCGCGGTTGCTGCTGCGGCATCCGGTCACCGAAAAACTCGCGGAATCGCGGGTCATCCATGAACGGAAACTGCTGCGCCGGTCGCGATCGCTCCGTCGAACGGATGGTCACGACCGCAGGCGAAACGCGGCTCACCAAATCTGCATAAGAAGTCTGGATCCCAACCGGCGCGGAATTCGTCACGACCGGTTGCGAGGGTTGCGCCGGCGTAAGATTGTTCATCAGCCGGCTTTGACCGCTGCACGCGGTGAACGAACCAACCACCAGTGCGAGGCTAAAAAGAATGTTCATGCGGGAGGTCGCTCCCCTTAAACTCCTCATCCTACTCATCTCTTCTCTCTTTCTAAGAATGTTCATTCTCCAGTACACATGACGGCAAATTAGGCCGCTCCGACTCACCGTCGGCGAAAAACTCCATAGTGTTCTGAAGAGGTTTTCAACCTGCTGGTGAGACATTAAGACGAACCTTGGATTCAGTGAAGGTCCGTTCGGTTTACTGACACGTCCGATCCGTTTATCAATGTGTTATACTCCGCCGGTTTAAAGCCAGTAAATCCCAGGTTCTTTGTTTCAGATACGATGCCGACCATCGCTTGTTTTCGCAGCCGAACGCCGTAAATCCCCTGTTTGTCCAACCAAAACGCGGCATTATTCGAGGGTATAGCTCCAAAATGCACGGGGTAGAAATCTCAAAGGGACACGAGGACAATTCCGTTCTGATCGTCAACGATGAGCCAGATCAGCTCAAGTTGATGGGCAGCCTGCTAGCGAAAGCCGGGTATGCGGTGCTGACAGCCTTCGACGGCCTCGACGGCCTGAATCTCGCCAAACAAGAGCACCCCGATCTCGTAATCAGCGACGTCTCCATGCCCCGAATGAACGGGCTTGAGTTCTGCCAGAAACTGCGCGCCGATACGGAACTGAAAACCGTCCCGATTCTCCTCGTCAGCGCTCTTCAGAAAGACACCGAAAGCGCCGTCGCCGGACTGCGCGCCGGGGCCGACGACTATCTCGAGATCCCGTTTGACTCCGCGCGTCTCGTCGCGAAAGTCTCGCGCCTGCTCGAACGTTCGCGTCTCGAAGCCAGCTATCGCGACCTCGTCGAACAGGCAAGCGATATGATCTTCACGCAGGATCTCGCGGGACGGCTCACGAGCATCAATCGCGCCGGGGAACGGTTCCTCGGTCGCAAGGAGGCAGAACTGATTGGCAACTCGTTTTTCTCGGTTTTCGGCGTGATTCCCGAGAGTAACGGTTTCGCGGGCAGCGTCACGCGGCCACAGGAGACGAAAGAGTTTCGCCACCAGTTCGTGGCGCATTCCGCCGCCGGCGAGGATCGCTGGCTCGACCTGATAGTTTCGCCGATCAAAGATCGAATGAACGAAACTGTCGGTTTTCGCGGTCTCGCCCGCGACGTCACCGAGCGCAAACATTTTGAAGAAAAACTCCGCGACTCCGAAGAACGTTACCGGCTCCTCTTCGAATCCACGCCGCAACCGATCTGGGTTTACAACGAAGACACGCTCGCGTTTCTGGCCGTGAATGAAGCCGCCACGCGCACCTACGGCTACACGCGCGACGAGTTTCTGTCGATGACGATCGACGATCTTCAGCCCGAGGAAGACATTCCCACGCTGATAATCAAAAACGCCGCCGATCCCGACGAACTCGTCATCTCCAGTCCGTGGCGTCATCAAACACACGACAAGCGAATCATCTACGTCGAAATGAGCTCGCACCCCGTCGTCTTCGACGGTAAAAACAGCCGGCTCGTCATCGTCAACGACGTCACCGAAAGAAAACTGCTCGACGAGAAACAACAACGACTGCACACGTCGTTGCAGCAGTCGGCGATGGAGTGGCGCCAGACGTTCAATGCCATCGACTTCCCGGTATTGATTGTCGATCTCGCCGGAACCGTCAAACGGTCCAACCTCGCGGCGGAGCAGATCGTCGGCATCGAAGCGGAGCAGATCGTCGGAAAGACCATCAGTGAACTCGGCGAAAACCAGCCGTGGAAAAAAGCCGCCGCGCTCATTCAAACTATTCGTCACTACCACACGCCGGTCGGAGAAGAAGTCAAAGATGACCAGACCGGAAAAACGTGGGCCATCACGCTCTATCACATCAATGAATTCGGATCAGTCGGCGAGCGCGCCATCCTGATCGCGCAGGACATCACGAAACGCGCCGAGCTCGAAGCGTCACTGCGACAGAGCGAGATGATGTCGCTGCTCGGCTCGCTCGTCGCGGGCGTTGCGCACGAAGTCAGAAATCCGTTGTTCGGTATCTCTTCGATTCTCGACGCCTTCGAAACGCGCTTCGCAGATCGCACCGAATATCAACGCTACACGAATGTGCTGCGCGACGAGATCGGGCGTTTGACGGTGCTGATGGAAGAGTTGCTCGAGTACGGCAAGCCTTTTCGCGGCGACCTGTATTTAGTATCTATGGAAGAGATGATCACGCGTTCGCTGCGTGCGTGTATGCCGGCGGCGGAAGTCGCTGAGGTGAAACTCGGCAGTAACATCGAAGAGTCGCTGCCGAAGATCAAGATCGATCGACGTCGACTGTCCAAAGTCTTCGTGAACCTGATCGAAAACGCGATTCAGCATTCGCCGTCCGGAACCCAGGTGAACGTCGAAGTCGGCAAGGTCGTGGACGGCGGCAACGAATGGGTGCAGTGTGCGATTAAAGACTCCGGCGCAGGCATACTGCCGGAAGACATGTCGAAGATTTTCGAGCCTTTTTATTCGAAGCGACGCGGCGGCACCGGTCTCGGACTCGCCATCGCGCAACGCATCATGCAGGAACACGGAGGAAAATTGATCGCGGGCAACAATCCTGAAGGCGGAGCTTGTATGATAGCTCGTTTCCCCATTCCACCCGAGGGAGATCGCTAAATGTCTCGGAACAAGGTCCTGGTTGTCGATGACGAGTCAGGCGTCAGATTCGGTATTCGCGACTTTCTCGAACAGCACGGATACGAGATCGAGGAAGCTGAGAGTTGCCAGGATGCGCAGCACCTGTTTCGCACCTCTCGCCCGGACATAGTCATCGCCGACTACATGCTTCCCGACGGCACCGCGCTCGATCTTCTGCCGCGATTGAAAGAAATTGACGCCGGCATTCCCCTGCTGGTCCTGACCGCGCACGGTTCGATCGATCTCGCCGTCAGGGCGATCAAAGAAGGCGCCGAACAATTCCTGACCAAGCCGCTCGAACTACCTACACTGCTCGTCATTCTTCAGCGTCTGCTTCAGAAACAACGCAACCATCACAAACAACTCGCGAGCAAGTCGCGCCAGGTGCGCCAGGCGATCGATCCGTTTATCGGGACGAGCCCGGCGATTCGCGCGCTCGCCGATCAGGCGAAAAAGATCCTGTCAACGGAGAGTCCGGTGCTGATTCTCGGCGAAACCGGAACCGGCAAAGGCGTGCTCGCACGCTGGCTCCACGACAACAGCCCGCGCGCTGAAGAAGCGTTCGTCGATCTGAATTGCGCTGGTCTATCACGCGAGCTACTGGAAACGGAGCTGTTCGGTCACGAGAAAGGCGCGTTCACGAGTGCGACTGCTTCCAAGCAGGGACTATTTGAAGTGGCCCATCGCGGCACGATCTTTCTCGACGAAGTCGGCGACGTGGATTTGCAGATTCAGCCCAAGCTGCTGAAAGTTCTCGAAGAGAAACGTTTTCGACGCGTGGGCGACGTGCGCGATCGGCAGGTTGACGTGAGACTGATCGCCGCCACGCACCAGGACATAGGCCAACTGGTCCGCGATAAACGCTTCCGCGACGATCTTTATTTTCGCATCAGCACGATCCCGCTTTCGTTCCCCGCGTTGCGCGAGAGGATCGAAGACATTCCGACGATGGCCCAATATCTTCTCGATAAGATCGCCGCCGACCTGGGCCGTGGAGAATTGCGTCTTGACGACAGCAGTATGCACGCGCTTCAGGCTTACTCATGGCCCGGCAACATTCGCGAACTTCGTAACGTTATCGAACGCGCGGTCCTATTGAGTGACCAAAAACATATCACTCTAAAAGACCTTCATTTCGACGGACACGCACAAGTGGGAACACCGTTTCTCGACACTCGTCTCACGCTCGTCGAGATGGAGAAACAGCACATCGAACGGGTGCTCAACGAAGAGCACGGGCGCGTCGAAAAGGCCGCCAAGCGACTGGGCATCCCCCGCAGCTCGCTTTACCAGAAGATCAAGAAACACCAGATCACGCCGTCCAAAGTCTAGACCACGAGTCTGAACACTGGACAAATCCCTGGACATCTAGTAATTTCTCCGCCTCCACAAATGTAAATAGTGGGCCAATTTGCCAAGTCCGGGTTTTGGGCGGACCATGGCCCATGCTTTGCTTGGCAATTGAGGAAGTGCCAACTATATCTTTATCCTCGGGCCCCGTTCCGAGGAATTTTGGCTGACTCATTAGAGCCGTGCAGTTGCCCCGCATCGCTCTCCTGATTTGCAGGCCTCCCACGAATATTTTCGAAGACTACCCACCGGAGGTAGTTAAGGAGCATTCGAAATGTCTTTCTTTAACTTAAGCAAGATGGTCCCGGTGCTGGCTGTCCTCGCCGCCGTACTGCTCGGGTCCACCCTCACTGCTAAAGCCGACCAAGTAACAGTTTCCGGAAATTCGAATCCGAACCTTCAAGCGACGATTAACATCACGTCCCTTACGAACGGCTCGATCACCTTCTCGGTGACCAACGTGCTCGTTCCTGGTGTGACGTCGTCGATTACGGGTATCGGGTTTGAGCTTCCCGGAACGATTACTGCGAATACCCCAGGCACCTGTGGACCAACCTTGGCTCAGTGCAACAACTTTACGCTGACCCCAGTCGTCGACAATACCCCTGGCAACGTGCCGCAGTTTGGGGCAGCCAACCTTGATTGGGCGGTGATCACCGGACCTAACTTTACTGGCGGCAATCCGCCGGGAATCAATCAGGGTGCAACTGCAACTTTCACCATCACCGGTAACTTTACCGGTTTGACCCAGGCGCAGTTTCTGGCCGGCGTTTACGTCAGGTTCCAGTCAGTGTCTGATCCAGCTTTTCCGAACGTCGGCAGCGACGTCGCTCACAACCCGGCTGTTCCAGAACCGGCAAGTATGTTGCTTCTCGGATCGGGTTTGTTAGGCGTTGCAGCGGGCGTTCGCAGGCGACTCAAGAAGTAACCGAAAGCCGCGTAAATCTACAGGCTGAGGGTTACCTCGAAAAGTTTTCACGTGTTGCACCATTTGCGATTGCCCCGCAACTGGTGCAATACCGGCCCAAAACCAGAGTGTCATGTCCAGAGCAGAGTCATGGTCTGCTCGTTGTTTAGCGCTAAACATCGAGTTCGATACGCGGAAACATTCGAACGCGATTATTGAGAGGGGATAACGAACATGGCACGTTTATTAAAAACGTCTCTAATGGCTGCCCTGCTTGTCGGCATGATGTCTCTCGCAGCATCGTCGGCAAACGCAGATCCGGTCACATTTACTACGTCAGGGACTTTCACCTGCGCGGGTTGTTCTGGTAGCGGAACCAACGCGGTAACGTTCTTGGGCGGCATGGGTAATGCCCTCATGATTACGTTCACCGGTCTTGGCTCCACCAGTCTCAATACCCCAACAGGTTCGAGCTTTGGCAACTTTCAAACGTTCGTGAGTGGCAACGGTGTCATCGCAGCTTCAGGCACGTTCACGCTCACGATCACTCAGACCGTCCCCGTTGCTGGAAGCGACAGCTTTTCCGCCACTTTCAGCGGCACGTTCAGCGCCAGTAATTCGGGCACCGGCGTGGTCAACTTCAGTGTGACTTCGGTGACGATTGGCGGCATCACTTATGCCATCACCAACAATCCGCTCAACCTCGTACCGCCGGCTTCCAATAACGGAATCACGACGGTCCAGGGCCAGATAACCGGTAGCGCCGTACCCGAGCCTGCAAGCATGTTGCTCCTCGGAACCGGACTGCTCGGCATCGCTGGCGCGGTGCGTAGGCGCTTCAAAACGCCGCCGGTGGAATAAGCGGGTGAACGAAAAGGGGGATACTGAAATTTATGTACGCTGAACCAATGATCCTCCCCTTGGATTCGAATGGGCAGATTTATGCGCTCCAGGATGAAAAGGGGAACACGATTGGCACCGGCACACGCGAGGTTTGCGAAGTATTGCTTTACATCATCACCAAGCCGGCCTCGCCCAGTATTTCAGGTAGAGTGAACGTTCCCGCTCCGCATCGAGGTAACGTGCGGGCGGCTATTGCAATATAGCTTTCGGTCCAGACACGAGCGCCGGTGGTCCAGGCTTCCCTGATTTGCCACCGTCGCCGGCTTATCGTTGTCGGTGCGGAGAAAAACGATGAGATTGACGGGAGCTGACATCTCTAATGACACGGGCTGCTGGCAAGCTGCGGCATTTCATCGATGCACGCAGCTTTCGGGCAGTTTGGTCAATAGTGGTTCCCCTATGTCAGCCTGCCTCTCTGCGGTAACGCAGTTGACGCACGGCTGCAAAGCATCAAAAACCTCGCTGTACTCGGATTTACCGGATACTTCGCCCAGATTCGAAGCCGTCAGCATTGTTGGCGGCCAATGAATAGGACTGTCCGAAATGGTGGTCCAAGGCAGTAACGAGCAAAGGGAAGGTGCAACTTTTATTAATTGGTGAGTTTACCTGCCCCCCGCAGGTGGCTCACTGAAACGGGTGTAGCGAGATCTATCCTTAAACGGTTGTTCATAGTTCCTTGCACCCACGACACGTCTGTCTAAGGTTTGTCGAGTGCCGTGAAACAGAGTCGCTTCGGAGCCCTGAAAAAAGTCTCAGGTAAGTTGAGACAAATGTTGTCGAGCTGGGACGAGGGTTCCTCCAGGGAAACACCTATGCCGCGTCTTCTCGTTGTCGATGACGAGGAGTCGATCTGCTTTTCGATGAGCGAGTACTTCTCGTTGCATGGATATAAAGTAGATACGGCTCGCGAGCTGGAAGAAGCGGAGAAGTTACTTGAGGCCACTGAGTACAAGGTGGT
Organism: Pyrinomonadaceae bacterium; assembly: GCA_035760365.1. Lineage (GTDB taxonomy): Bacteria > Acidobacteriota > Blastocatellia > Pyrinomonadales > Pyrinomonadaceae > PSRF01. The sequence continues at coordinate 339,285 of DASTTB010000033.1, read as the reverse complement.
GATCCAGGACCTGCGTCTCAGTCTCAAACGCAACGCGGATGGGCTCGACATGATCCGCGCTATCCGGGAGCAGAATCCGCATACCAGGATCATCGTGCTCACCGCGTATGGATCGGCAGAGATGGAAGACGAAGCCAGACGTTGTGGCGCCGATGCCTTCCTGCGAAAACCAAAACCCCTGTCGCAGGTGGCCCAGGTGGTCCAAGGCCTGATTGAAGCCCCACCCCGCCACGCCGCCCGCCCCGCGTAGAGCCACAACGCCCGTCTCTCGTATAGCCACAAAGAGGCACAAAACACACAAAAAGTTCTTTCCCTCTGTACGTACGTCTTCTTGCACTCGTACCTCTTACACCTCTTGTGCCTTTTGTGCCTTTTTGTGGCTAATGAAAGTCGTGAGACTGCGAAGCGGCGACTTTGAACGCCAGCGGCTGCACGTGATGCGCTTTTACCGAAATCACATTGTCCTGGTTTTGCAACTTCCCTTCGATCATCAGAAACGGATGGTCCACCAACTCCAGCCGATACCGATCAAACAGTTGCGGCGTGACGATGATGTTACTAACACCCGTCTCATCCTCGAGCGTTAAAAACATGAACCCCTTCGCCGTCCCTGGCCGCTGCCGAACAATCACCCACCCAGCCACGCGCACAAAACTCCCATTCCGCAACTTGCGAATATCGATCGCCCGCAACGCATCAAGCTTGTCCAACTCGGCGCGGTGATGCGCCACGGGATGCTTCCCGATCGTCAATCCCGTGCCACGGAAATCCGCATCCATGCGTTCAGTGACGGACATCGGCAACAACGGCGAGTCGCCATCCTTCTCCGCCAACTCTTCATACAACTCTCCCGCCGCACGAGTAACACGCTCAACCTGCCACAACGCATCGCGCCGATTCACCGCGCCCTGAATAAAATTCAACGCCCCAATCGCCGCAAGCTTTCGCAACTCCGCTTTCCGTAACTCGGGCACGCGGTTACAAAGATCGTCGATACCCGTAAACGGCCGCACGACTCGCGCGCGGACGATCGCCTGCCCCGATTGCTGACTCAATCCTTTTACATACTTGAGCCCCAGCCGCAGCGCATGTGGCGTCTCCGGCGTCTCTTCAATCGTGCATAGCCAATCGGAGCACGTGATATCGATCGGCAAAACCTTCAACCCATGACGCTGCGCATCTTTGACGAGCGTGAACGGCTGATAAAACCCCATCGGCTGATTGTTGAGCATCGCCGTGGTAAACGCCGCGAGGTAATTGCACTTGAGGTACGCACTCGCATACGCCAGCAAAGCAAAACTCGCCGCGTGCGACTCCGGAAATCCATAAAGCGCAAACGAACTGATCGCGAGAACGATCTCATCCTGCGTCTTTCCGGTGATCCCGTTCTGCTGTAGCCCGCGCCGCAGTTTGCCTTCGATCGCCTTCATGCGCGCTTCCGAACGTTTGAAACCAAACGCGCGCCGCAGTTCTTCAGCTTCGCCGCCGGTGAAGCCCGCGCAGACCATCGCCATGCGCAACAGTTGCTCCTGAAACAGCGGCACTCCGAGCGTGCGTTCAAGAATCGGTTTCAGAGCCGGGTGCGCGTAAACGACCGGCTCTCGTCCCTGCCGGCGTTTGAGATACGGATGGACCATGTTTCCGACGATGGGCCCGGGACGAATGATCGCGACCTGGACCACGATGTCGTAAAACTTCGCCGGCCGCAGACGCGGCAGGCACGACATCTGCGCGCGGCTTTCAACCTGAAACAGCCCGATCGTGTCGGCGTTTTGCAGCGCCTCGAAGACGCCTTTGTCATCCGGCGGAAGATGCGCGAGGTCGACTTCCTCGTGGTACGACTCGCGAATCAACTGGAGCGAGTCTTCAATGACGGCCATCATTCCAAGCCCGAGCAGATCGACTTTAATCAACCCGAGATCGGCACAGTCTTCTTTGTCCCACTGGACCACGACGCGGCCGGGCATGGCCGCGGGCTCGAGTGGCACGATCGAGTCGAGCTGGCCCTGGCAAATAACCATGCCGCCCGAGTGCTGGCCGAGGTGTCGCGGCAGATCCTGGACCTGTTGATAGAGCTGAAAGAACTTGCGAATGCGCGCGTTCGACAGATCGAGCCCGGCATCGCGAAACTGCCGCTCGCTCGAATCGCTCGGATCCTTCCATTCCCAGGTATGGACCAGCCGCGCGAGACGCGAAAGCGTGTCTTCGTCGAAATCGAGCGCCTTGCCGACTTCGCGTGCGGCTGAACGGCCGCGATAAGTGATGACGTTGGCCGTCATCGCCGCGCCGAGTTTTCCGTACCGCTCGTAAACGTATTGAATGGCTTTCTCGCGTTTCTCGCCGCTTGGCAGATCGAGATCGATGTCGGGCCATTCGCCGCGTTCTTCGGAAAGAAACCGCTCGAACAGCAGATCCATGCCGATGGGATCGACGGCGGTGATGGCGAGTGAATAACAGACGGCGCTGTTGGCTGCCGAACCTCGTCCTTGGACCAGTATTCCCTGGTCGCGGCAGAACCGAATGATGTCCCAAACGATCAGGAAGTATCCTTCGAGTTTCAGCTTCTCGATCAGTTTCAATTCACGTTCGAGTTGCGGGCGCGCCTGTTCGTAAGTTGGAGCGCCGTTGCGCCCGGTGTAGCGCCAGCGCGCGCCCTCTTCGGTGCGTTTGCGCAAAAACGACGTCATCGTCTCGCCGTCCGGCACCGGATATTTCGGAAACTCGTATCCGAGATCCTTGAGCGTAAACTCCAGCCGCGACGAGAGCTCGACGGTTTGCGCAACAGCCTCCGGCAGATCGGCGAAGATCTTCTGCATGACGGCGGCTGATTTCAGATAGCGTTCCGAGTTGCGCGCGAGCAGCCGGCCGGCGGTTTCCAAACGCACGTGGTTGCGAATGCAGGTGAAGACGTCGGAGATCTCACGACGCGCAGCAGTCGCATGGCAAACGCCGTTCGTGGCCAATAACGGCAGGCGATTGCGGCGGGCAAGTTCGACCACCGCCTGGTTGCGCGCTTCTTCTTCGCGATTGAAATGACGTTGCAGCTCCGCGTAAACGTTCTCACGACCAAACACGCCGGTTAACCAATCGACGGTTTTCTGTCCAGCATGTGTGGCGGCATCGCCGTTGCCGCCGTTGAGCGCGGCGGCCATTGGTCCATCAAAACTGCCGGTGAGACAGACGAGCCCCGCCGCGTGTGCGGCCAATTCGTCGCTGGTGACGGAACACTCGCCTGGCTTTGCGTGTTTCGACACGCGTAGTTTCATGAGCGTGATCAAACGGCAAAGGTTTTGATAACCCTCGCGAGTTTTTACGAGGACGGGGATCGAGCACGTGCCGGATTTTGAGATCGGGTTACGGACGGTGAGTTCGGCGCCGATGTGCGCCTTGAGGCCGTTGTTCTTTGCCGCGAGATGAAAGCGTGGCGCGCCGTAAACGCCATCGCGATCGAGCAGCGCGAGTGCGGGCATGTCCAGGGCGAGACCGGCGGCGATCAACTCTTCCGGCACGGAGGCGCCTTCAAGGAAACTGAATGCTGAGCGCGTGTGTAGTTCGATGTACATGACAAATTTCGAATTTCAAAATTCGAATTTCGAAATTCCTAATCATAATTTCCTTCGACAAACCACGCTCCGCTATTCAACTCGCGATAGATACGATAAACAGCCTGTTGCTCCGCTCCCGGTTTACCTGTTTCCACCGCGACATCCCACTCGTCTCGCGCCCAGCCATCGTCGCGCCACCAGTCACCCGTCGTGCGCCATGGTCCAGCGGCGTTGACCACTTTCCCGTAAACACTGCGCTGCTTGTTCCACGCGCTGATCTGCGCCGGCAAGCCGCGATCGACCTGGACGACGGCGCGCAACGGCGGTCGAAACATGCGAAATCCCAAAACGGATTTCGGATTTCGAATTTCGAATTTCGAATTTTTCCTGGTTTCTAAAACAAATCGCTTCAGGTCGAACGCATCCGGTCGATGACTATCGAGCAAAACCGGCGAGCCGATGTTTTGCTCGCCCACCAGTTTTGCGAGTCGTGCGAGCGTCAACTCCAACTTGTCCGGCGCCGGAGCCAACGGCACAAACAATCCATGCTGCAACACGCGCGGCTTCACGGGATCGCACGTCAGCGACACGGCTTTGACAGCCGCCTGTGGCGGCGCCTTTTCCATCTCGAGCAACAACAACTTCAGAAACACTTTGTGATCGCGCATCGGGTGCGGCAACGACAATGTGCGCTCGTATGAAGTTTGATCCGCGAGCTGCATTTGCAGCGTCAGTTCGTTCGTGGCCAGCGCGTAAGCATTCAACGTCGCGCAGAGTTGATTCAACAGTCGCGCGAAGATGAAAGAGAGTGGTTCGAGTTCATGAAGCGCGTGATCGAGTTCAATCGAATTTGCGAAGACGGCCGCGGGTTGTTTCACCTTCAGGTGGCGTTCGGTTTTACCCGCCGCCAACTGCTGAAGCCGCACGCCCTCCTGCCCTAAACGTTCGGAAACGCCGGTGACTGGAAGCGAGGCGAATTCCTGAAACGTGCGGATGCCCCACAGACGCAGCGTTTCGAAGATCTCGTCCGCCAGTTTTTTCTCGACGTTGACGAGAGAAAACTCGAGCGCCGTAACCGGCAACTCGCCGAGACACGTCAACTCTTCACCCGCCGCGATGAACGTGATGCCTTTCAAACGCATCGCGGCGTGAATCGCCGCATCCGGATTCGCGGCCAGAGCTACGTTGACGGTGCTTTCCAAACCACCGTTGGTCCTTGGTTCTTTTGCGAGCCGTGCGATGTCGGTCGCGAGTTGATAAGCAGAACCAAACAACAGCTCGCAACCTTCAGCATCGATCACCGCGGTCCTGCCAGCGGATTCTTCGACGATCGGAGAGAAGCCGTAAGCAAAGTCCGGCAGAGAGAGGTCAGCCGGCAACTGTGGCGCGTGAATACAGGCAAACATAGCAAGCGAAGATTAACGAAAATCTACGAACGCGTCAACCGATGATTAGCCGAACGCGCGAAACACGCTTTCGTTTACCCAGGGAGAGACTGGGCGCTGCCGATTCACCTTTATCGAGTTGAAGCGCAAAAGATTTCCCTGCGTGACTGACGCGCGTTTCGCTGGACCACGCTTTCGCATCGGCACGACATTGCTCTCGGGGGCGCTCTGTTCGGCCTGCGACCATTCCGCCGTTCCCTTCACTTCCAACGTCAAAGCCGCGCACGAACGCGTACACGGCTCTTCCGACATCACGACGATCGACGTCGGCCGGCTTTCAACCGTGCGCCGAAAGCGATACCACCACGACGGAATAATTCGCCGCGCATCCTTGCCCGCGACGTCGGCCATGTCGAGCATGACGAGGCCAAAACCGCCCGCATGTAACAACAGGTCCGCGGCCTTGAACGCGTTCTCGAGATTGCCGCCACAGCGAATCCACAACAAACGATTGAAGTCGATTCCGGCGGCGACCGCGGCTGCGGGCGCAAACACGTCGTTGACGTCGACTACGGCGCAAACCTCCTCATGCGTGGTGGCATAAGCAAGCATCGAGTACATGATGCTGGTGCGTCCGGACGACGCTGGCCCATGAATCTCGCTGATCGCTCCACGCGGAATGCCGCCGGTTAAATCGTCGAATTCGGCAATGCCGCTCGACAGCGTTTCGACGACCGCTTTCTCCGGTACCTTGAACGTCTCGGCAAAACGGCCGGCAATATCAAACTCGTATAATCTGTGTTTCAAATTCATGACGTGTAAGACTCCGTAATCTCGCTGGCCTACAATGCAAATATGCCGGCGAAAAGCTCAGCAGCTCTAATTCCTCCCCGGGCCACGCTCTCTTTACTCAAAACGGCGGCCGCTGACTGCAAAGCCTGCGATCTCTGGAAAAAAGGAACGCAAACCGTTTTCGGCGAAGGCTCGCGACGCTCGAAGGTACTGTTTGTCGGCGAGCAGCCCGGCAACGAAGAAGATCTGACCGGCAAACCGTTCGTTGGTCCGGCCGGGCGCCCGACGACGAAACGCGCCACCTCGAATACCGCCGCTTCGTCGACGACCTGAAAAACCTCGCCCGTGTAATCCGTTGAATCCGTGCTCCTCCAACCTGCGCATGAAACGTGATTGCGGCGTCAGAGGAACACGGATCTTCCGAGGTCGATTACACCGTGCCGTTAGCCCGGCGAGTGGAACTCAAGCACCACAAATCCCGAACCACTCACCTTTTCCGGGATGACGTGAGGTGGACACCTGATCACCGGGCTGACGCCACGGTGTAACGCGACCAACTCCAACCAGCTTCTCCAATTTTCAACCCGACCAGTCAAATAACTTCCCCATACCGAAAAAACTACTTGACTGTTCGCTTCACATGTTCGAGAATGTTCGCTCGATTTTCGCTTGTCAACGAAAATTATTTTGCTGGGAGTTTGCTACGAGACCTACCCACAAGGAAAAGAGTGAGGAAATTGCCCATGGCAGTAACAGCTAAACAACGCCGTGTTTTCGACTTTATCCGGCGTTACATCGAATCGAATCACGAACCGCCGACGATCGCGGAGATCGGCCGTCAGTTTCAGATGAGTTCTTCGGCGAGTGTTCACGCAATTCTGATAGCGCTCGAGCGTGAGGGATTAATAAAACGCATTCCTAACGTCAGTCGGGGTATCCAGATCGTCGAAGAACAACCACCGCCGCCACCACAACAGGAGTCAACCACTGATGAGAGCAACGAAATTCCATTGCTCGGGACCGTCGCAGCAGGCCAGCCCATTGAGGCTATTTTGAGCCACGATACGGTGTCGGTTCCGAGAAACATGCAGGGACGCGGACGTACCTTCGCGCTGCGCGTACGCGGTGATTCAATGATTGAGGAGAATATTCAGGATGGCGACATCATTGTCGTCTCTTCACAAAAAACCGCGGACAACGGCCAGGTCGTTGTCGCCCTGATCGACGGAGCTTATGCAACGGTGAAGAAGTTTTACCGCGAGCCGGATTTTATCCGGCTCGAGCCCGCGAATCCGCAGTTCAAACCCATCTTCATCAAGACCCCCGAACGAATTCAGATTCAGGGGGTGGTGAAGGGCCTGATACGAAACTACGATCACTAGGAGCCATTAGGAGCCGCTGGAGCCGGCAACCGGGGCCGGCGCACTCCGCGGTCTGGGTTTGCGAACGACGATGAAGCCGATGCCGGCGATGATCATGGCGCCGCCCACCAGCGTGCGCCAAGTCATCTCCTCATCGAGTACGAGCATTCCGAGGATCACGGCCACGACGGGCGTGACCAGCGAAATCAACATCGTTTTCGTGACGTCCATGTTTTGCATGAGCCAGTAGTAAAGCAGAAAGGCTATGACTGTGCCGACGATGGCGAGATAAACGAGGGAGATCACGCTGATGGCGGACCAGCGAAAGCGGAGCGGGTTCCCTTCGAAGGCCAGACCGTAGAGCAACAGGGGAACGAGACCGAATAACATTTGAAAGGCCGCGATCACTGCCGGATTCAATTTCCTTCCATGCGTCTTCACCAGCACGTTTGAATACGCAGCGAAGAATGCGCTCAGGACCATGCCCACACATCCGGCGAGCGCCTGCCGTCCGGAGATGGCTAACTGGTTGGAGAAAACTACGCCGACGCCGAAAACGCCCAAGATCACGCCCGCGATCTTCACCCACGTCATGCGTTCGCTCGGCAAGTGAATGTGCGCGATCACGAGCCCAAACGCCGGCAGCGTCGCCTGTAACAAGGCTGCGAGACCGGAGGAGATGTATTGCTCGGCCCAAAACACGAGGCCGTAGTTCAGGCTGAACGAAAGAATTCCGGTGCCGGCGAGCAGTATCCAATCGCGCCGAGTTTTTGGTAACGCCATGCGGCGAAACGCGACGAGCGGAAAAAGAATCGCGCAGGAGATTACAAATCTGATACCGGCAAAAGTTATTGGCGGAAGATCGGCGAGACCGAGCTTGATAAACAGCCAGGTGGATCCCCAGATGCCGCAGAGTATTAACCAGACGAGGCGTGCCTTCATTCGATCTGTGTTCTCAGTCGATGACGTGTGAAAAACTATTGTACGGAAATCCGAGAAACACAGATCACACAAAAAACGAAATGCGCTACTCCCAGCAAGCTGAAAGCAGCGCAATCCGTTGTCCTACAGTCAGCCGAAGCCTTCTATAGGTGGCAGCACGAGCATGTACACGCTCAAGCCGCCTGATTTGTATCCCGATGACTAACTGGCGGTCAGCTAATCTCCGGTCAGCACTCGAATAGTTTTCACTGTTCTCGCACTCTTGCGAGCGCGGTGCCTTTAGGTTTTTGTTGTGGTGGCTTTTCCTCCACCGCCGGTTACGTTCCGGCAACGAAGCCCAACTTTCGCTGAGCTGCTTCGCTCCCTTCAGCGGGTCCTTGCTTCCGGGTGCCACTCGTTTTTATCCGAATGGCTTGAGAAAGTCTCGCAACCTTCTCTAGCAGAGCCTTTCGGCTCCAACCAGGGCGTCAATAGAATCAACAGCCGCCTGTCTCTTCTCTCTCTCGGGCGTCACCGCACCGATTGCCGATCCCTGTGTCGGTCTCGAAAGCCGCGACCTTCGTGACAGGATGTTTATACTCCTACACCGTTTTCAGATCAAACTTTTAGGTGTTTTATTTCGTGGACCATCAAATTATTTTTCTTGACGTTTCAGCTTCGCTAATTCCACTGCGATCGCTTTCTTCACCGCCAACATCTCTGCTTCGTCTTTATACTTCGTTCGCGGCCAGAAAAATCCTTTCAATCCGTCCTTCTTACGACGCGGCACTACGTGAACATGCAAGTGAGGGACGCTCTGACTAACGCGATTGTTCATCGCGACGAACGTCCCTTCCGCATCGAGTGCGCTTTCTACGACGAGCGAAAGCAACTGTACGTTCTCGAAGAATGGACCAACTTTCGCAACCGGCAACTCGCCGAGTGTTTCGACGTGTTCGCGCGGCACTAACAACGTGTGTCCGTGAAACAACGGCCGGTGATCGAGAAACGCGAGCGAATGCTCGTCTTCATAAACCACGACCGCCGGTACTTCGCCGGCCACAATTCGACAGAACAGACAGTTGTCTTCCGCCATCGTTCGATTCCCTTTCAAAAACGCATTAATTAGCTGCGCCGAGGATCTCGTCGAACCCTGGCCGCACAAACTCGCGCGCGTCCGGAAACGTAATCTCAATCCTTTGCCGCAAACGCTCGAGATGAAGTATTAACGGCACGATCGAAGCCTGACGTTCCGGCAGCGACAGTTGCATCAAACGCCAGGCGGCGATCGAACGATCGATCCCGATCAAAGCCACTTTCGCGGATCCGTCAGAATCCTTGAGAAATTCCGTCGTTTCCACGTCGTTCAAATCGGCTTCGCGTTCGTCGATGCGAGCTGAAAGCGCTCGCATCGTCTTCACCGCGATTTGATACTGATACCACTGAATCACCTCACGCGCATCTTCCAACAGTTCCGTGTGTTCCAGATCGCGTTCAGCCGCGCACTCGGTCGCGCGCAAGTCGCTGACTTCGACGACCTGGTCCAACTCACGAAACCAGTCGCTCGCATCGTTCGCGTATTTCTTGCCCGCGCGCGCAAGCGGATGATTATCAACCTGCTGTCTCTTGCGTTTGCGCTGTACCGGATCGTCGTCTTCGTCAGACTTGTTGAAATCGACGCCGGCTTCCCTGGCCCATTCGGCAATCATGTCGCGCGTCTCCTGAAAGATCGTTCCGAGTCTGCGCCAGAACGCGTCGTTCGTGAGATCGTGCGTTTGCGAATCGTCGTCTTCGTCAATTTCAGTCGCATAGACCAGGCAACGCGAAGTTAACGGACAGCGTTCACACCAACGATCACAGTAGTTGTAGATACCCGAAATCAGATCAGGATTACTGGCGAGTTCGGTGAGGGACCTTCGTTGCATTTTTTTGTTCTCCTTGATGATGAGGATGTAAGGTGGGCTCATTCTACGGTAACATCGCGCGAAATGACAGCCAGTTTTCGAAAACATTTCAACAACGTCTTCGCGCAACTCGAAGACGATGGTTTTCTCTTGCTGTCAGACTCGAAGCTTCCGAACGTGAGTCGCATGATCGCGGGAGAAAGTCTACGGGGCTCATGGTGGTCCAACGTCCACGCGCACACGATCTTCGCGGTCGGTGAAATGCTCGAGGATCATCCGGACGTCATGATCATGAAACTGATCTCGGGAAAGGTGACGTTCGTTCATCGCGAACTCTGGAACCGGATCTATTCGATCGGCGTCGCACGCGAAGATTGGCAATTAAAGAACTTATCCGCAAACGCGCAACAACTGCTTGCGTCGCTCGACGACGAAGGCACGATCCACAAATCCGGCGACATCGCTCGCGAGCTGGAGTCGCGACTTCTCGTTCACGCAGAACAGATTCACACTGAATCGGGAAAACATGCGAAAGTTCTGGAGACGTGGCCGGCATGGGCCAAACGCGCCCGCTTTCGCCCGCGAGCGACCGATCCGGTCGCTGCCCGCTGCTTTATCGAAACGCGTTTAGCGGAGATCAATAAGAAACACAGCGGTCGCGGCACACTGCCGTGGCCGCAAATTTCGTGATGATGAACAGTCGTTTGCGTTACCTGATTCTCGTTCTGCTGCTGTGCCTCGCGGAGTCTGTTTCCGCGCAGCAAAAGTCGCACAACTACGGCTTTGTCAGTCCGAACACGAAAGAAAACCTGAAGCTCGAAGACGCGATTGCGGGCATGAGTTCGGCGGACGAAGCGAAACTGCTGAAACAGTCGATCAACATGGGTTGCGTCGTGCGTTCACGAATTCGAGCGTTCCCCGCGTTGGGCTCGTGGACCGACGGCGCGGAACCTTCGGTGATGCTGCGTGTCCAGAGCGATGAACCGACCATTCGTTATGTTCTCTCGCGGCTCGGACGCGACGCGCGCCAGAAATCGATCCTCTACTTTCATCCGCAACCTGCCGGCACCGCGGATCTTTACACGCTGCAACCGCGACGACCATTGCGCAATCTCACGGCTCTCGCGAACACACTCGACCGCGCCGGCATCGCCTTCCGCACGCTCGTGCCTTTGAAGTCGGGCACGTCGATTTACATCGTCGATCTCAAGCGGGAGTTGCGGGTAAAAGTGATGGCGGCGGCAAAGCGACTCGGCGCTCGTGTGCGTTTCGAGTCAGGTACGGCAGCTTTCGTCGGCGACGATCAAGCCGAACAGGCGCAGACCGTTTTCAGTCAAGAGATTCAAAACTACGAGACGAAAAACCCGAATCTACCGCCGGCGTGCGACGTTCAGCCACAAAAAAGCACAAAAGGCACAAGAGGCAGGAAGAACTAGGCACAGGAACCAGAACCTAACAAACGAAGATGAACTCAAATAATCCCTGCATCAGCGCCACCGTCAACGAAGCGCTCGAACGTCTGCCCGGACCCGACGGCCAGCGCTTCGCCACTGTCTTTCAACACGGAAGCCTGCTCGTCGAGATCTACGCGCCACGCGGAACCGATCCGCAGCAGCCACACACGCGCGACGAGATCTACTTCGTCGCCGCGGGCACGGGCGAGTTCGTTTGCGGCGACGTGAGGCGCACGTTTGGTCCAACCGATATACTCTTCGCCGCAGCCGGCGCAACACATCGTTTTGAAAACTTTTCCGGCGATCTCACGGTGTGGGTGATGTTCTATGGCCCGGAAGGCGGCGAGACTAACGACGAGTCAAGCGGAGGATAAGCAATGGCGGAACTTCGCACAGTCGCGGCGTGTTTTCCGGTCGCCGACATCACAGCCACGATTCGCTGGTACGAAGAGCAACTCGGATTCATCGGCGATCCGTTTCCCGATCGCGAACCGTACGTGTTCGCGATCCTGCGTCGCGACGACGTCGAGATCTTTCTCCAGCGAGTCGAAGGCTATGTGAAACCGGATCTCTACAACTCACGTCCGGGAGGTGTTTGGGACGCTTACATCCGCACTGAAGGCGTGAAAGATCTTTACGAATCCGTACGCGAAGAGGCGACGATCGTGCAGCCTCTCAGACGACAACCGTATGGAAACTGGGAATTCGAAGTGAAGGATCCGAACGGCTATATTCTCGTGTTCAGCGAGTAACTAAACAGGACGCACAGCCTTCTTAAAGGCCGCCGGCGCAAGCGCATTCAGCACTTCGCCGCGTCGCACCCACCCCCGACGCGCCATCGCGACGCCGTACTTCACGTTATTCATCGCGCCAACCGAATGCGCATCCACCGAGATCAGAAACTTGATTTTCCGCTTGCGCGCCTCGCGCACCCAACGCGGCTCCATGTCCAAACGATACGGATCGCCGTTGATCTCGATCGCCGCCTTCGACTCCGCAATCACGTCGAGAATCCGCGGCACGTCGCAGTCAAACGCCGGCCGTCGTTCAATCAGACGTCCGAGCGCGTGTCCCCAGATCTTAAAGACCGGCTGACGCATCGCTCCAATGATCCGTTCCGTCATTTTTTCGCGGTTCATCTTGTAACGCGCATGGATGCTCGCGACGATCACATCAAACTGTTCGAGAATGTCGTCGGGATAGTCGAGCCGCCCGTCGGCGAGAATGTCCGACTCGGTGCCGCGCAGGATCTTGATCTTGACCTGGCTCTGTAGCTCGTCGATCTCGTCCCACTGGCGCCGCAGGTCGTCGACCTTCACGCCGCCTGCATAAAACGCGGTGGGCGAGTGATCGGTGATCGTGATGTACTTCATTCCCATCGCTTCGGCGCCGCGCACCATCGATTCGAGCGTGTGTTTGCCGTCGGAGTACGTCGTGTGGCAATGGACCATGCCTTTCACGTCGTCCAGCGTGATGAGATCCTCGGGCAACGAGCCGGCGAGCGCCGCTTCAACCTCGCCTTCGTTTTCGCGAAGCTCCGGCGGGACGTACTGCATCCCGAGCCGTTCATAGATCTGATCTTCGGTCTTCGGGACTTTCGCGAACTGCACAGTTGGCAAATTTTCGAGATGCGCCTGCGAACCGGTCTTTAGAAACAGTGTGACGGCGAATTCAGCGGGAACAACGGCAGTGAACGAAACCTCAGCGCCGTCGACGAATTGCGCCGTGCAGTTATTCGGTTCCGGACGTTCGATCGAAACAATCTGCGGGAACGTCAGAAAATGCTCGATCAACGACTCCGGCTTCTTACTACTCGCGACGATCTCGATCGTGCCGACCGTTTCTTTCCAACGACGCAACGATCCCGCAACGCTAACGTCGATCAGATCGCGCGACGTCGATAGATATTCGATCACCTGTTCCGCCGTGTTCAGCGCGTGATGAAGATGCAGGCGATGCTTTTTCGGTTTTTCCTTCTTTGTCGTGAGCGCTTCGAGCAGACGTTGCTCGGTCTTGGCGCCAAAGCCTTTCAGGTCGCGTATCTTTCCGGCTTCGGCAGCGGCCTTTAGTTCGTCAACGGAGTTGATTCCCAACTCTTCGTGCAGTTGTTGCACCTTGCTGAGACTCAATCCCGGCACGGCAGACATTTCAACAACGCCACGCGGAAACTCCTTGCGCAGCTCATTCAACACCGACGACTCACCAGTCAGATAAAGTTGCGAGATCTGCGACGCAAGCGCGCCGCCGATTCGCGGCAACGTCGTCAAAAGATTCTTACGAACGAGTCGATCGAGATTACCAACGGCCTGAATCGAGCGCGCACCGGCGTTATAAGCCTTCGCCTTGAAGCGATACTGCCCGCCTTTCAACTCCATCAAACGCGCGATCTCCTGTAACGCCGCCGCGATCCCAAACTTGTCGAGTTGTGGTTTTTGCTCCGCCATCAGGAAAACGATCTAACACAAAAAGCGACTATAATCGACTCCATCATGGCAATAGCATCAATCAGTCCGACAACCGGGGAAACACTGCGCACATTTTCGGCATTATCGGCGCAACAGATCGAACAAAAACTACAAACCGCCGCCGATGTATTCCAAACATATCGTCACACTTCGTTCGCGGAACGCGCGCCGTTGATGCTGCGTGCCGCGGAAATTCTCGAAACAGAAAAACAAGAACTCGGCGGGCTGATGACGACCGAAATGGGCAAGCCGCTCAAGGCCGCGATCGGTGAAGCCGAAAAGTGCGCGTGGGTGTGCCGGTACTACGCCGAGAATGCTGAACGTCATCTCGCGGATACGCTCGTCGAGACGAACGCCAGCAAGAGTTATGTGAAGTTTCAGCCACTCGGTCCGGTCCTGGCGGTGATGCCGTGGAATTTTCCGTTCTGGCAGGTCTTCCGTTTCGCGGCGCCGGCGCTGATGGCGGGCAACGTCGGTCTGCTGAAGCACGCTTCGAACGTTCCGCAGTGCGCGCTCGCGATCGAGGAGATCTTCACGCGCGCGGGCTTTCCGGAAGGTGCGTTTCAAACGCTCCTCGTCGGCTCCGACGCGGTTGAAGCGATACTGAACGATCCGCGTGTCGTGGCCGCGACGCTGACCGGGAGCGAACCAGCGGGACGAAGCGTCGCGAGCATCGCGGGAAAACAGATTAAGAAGACGGTTTTGGAACTCGGCGGCAGCGATCCATTCATCGTCATGCCGTCGGCGGATCTCGACGCCGCGGTCACGACCGCCGTGAAAGCACGCACGATCAACAACGGTCAGTCGTGCATCGCCGCGAAGCGCTTTATCGTCGCCGCCGAGATCTACGACGAGTTTGAACGACGATTTGTCGACGAAATGAAAGCGCTTCGCATCGGCGATCCGATGGACGAGTCGGTCGAGATCGGACCACTCGCGACGCCGCAGATTCGCGACGATCTCGCCGAACAAGTCGAGAAGGCCCGTGCCGCGGGCGCGCGCGTTTTGACCGGCGGCAAGAAACTCGATCGTCCAGGCAATTTTTACGAGCCGACGGTCCTCGTCAACCTCGATCCAGCTTCGCCCGTTTCGTGCGAAGAGATTTTCGGCCCGGTAGCGATGCTGTTTCGCGTCCCGAACATCGACGAAGCAATCCGCCTCGCGAACGCGACGACGTTCGGACTCGGCGCCTCCGCATGGACCAAGGACGAAAACGAACAGTCGAAATTCATCGACGAGATCCAGGCGGGATCAGTCTTCATCAACAGCATGGTCGCTTCGGATCCGCGTCTGCCGTTTGGCGGCGTCAAGAATTCCGGTTACGGTCGTGAGCTCGCCGAGTTTGGCATTCGCGAGTTCGTGAACATCAAAACGGTTTGGATCGGTGCAGTGCAGCGCGCGCGAGGAGATTAACGTGACTGAATATCCATTTGCCGACATCGATCTGGCGCGCCGTCTGGAACGGACCGAAGCGCAGGGAAACGTCGATTTCGTAGAGGCGCGAGCCGAGGCGTTTCCGGATGTTGGCGCGCAATGGATCGAAGTCGCGGGCGCGTTTGCGATGTTTGACGGTGTCGGGTCGCCGTTGACGCAGACGTTTGGCCTGGGAGTTTTTGAACCCGTAAGTTCAGCGGACCTCGATCGCATCGAGGATTTCTTTCAATCGAAAGGCGCGGACGTTTTTCACGAGGTTTGTCCTTTAGCCGACAACTCCGTGTTCACGTTATTCAACGAGCGTGGTTATCGCCCCGTAGAGTTTTCAAACGTGCTGTATCGTCCGATCAGCACCGACTTGCGTTTGCACGAATCCCGCGGGATCAAAGTGCGCGTCATCGAGCAGGCCGAAACGGATCTTTGGGCGGAAACGGCAAGGGCGGGCTGGAGTGAGTTCGCCGAAGTCGCCGAATTCATGCGCGACATGGGCCAGGCAATGGCGCGATCGAGAGCGCTTTCGTTTATCGGCGAGTTGGACCAACAGCCGATCGCCACCGGCGCTTTAACGATCGCCGGCGATGTCGCGCTGCTCGCCGGCGCGAGCACTGTTCCCACTGCACGACGACAAGGCGCGCAGCTCGCGCTCCTCGAAGAACGTTTGCGCTACGCCGCGACGCAAGGCTGCACGATCGGGATGATGGTCGCGGCGCCGGGAAGCGGATCGCAACGAAATGCCGAACGCCACGGCTTCCGGATCGCGTACACTCGCACCAAATGGCAGTTGAAACAGGGGTAGCTAACGATGCAGGACTTTGAAAAGCTCGGCGCTTTCTATCTCGGCCGGCCTTACGATCTCGCGCAGAAAAAACCAAAAGACGGACTCCTGCTCTACGACTCGAAGGATCTCGTGACGCACGCGGTCTGCGTCGGCATGACCGGCAGCGGCAAGACCGGCCTGTGCATCGGTCTGCTCGAAGAGGCAGCGATCGACGGCATACCGGCGATCGTCATCGACCCGAAGGGCGACCTGAGTAACTTGCTGCTCACGTTTCCGAACCTGGCGCCGCAGGACTTCGCGCCGTGGGTAAACGAAGGCGATGCGCAAAAGAAAAACCTCAGCGTCGACGCCTACGCCGCGCAACAAGCCGAGCTCTGGAAAAACGGGCTCGCCGAATGGGGCCAGGACGGCGATCGCATCAAACGTCTCCGCGACGCTGCTGACTTTCGCGTCTACACGCCCGGCAGCAACGCCGGTATTCCAGTCTCGATTCTCAACTCGTTCAGCGCGCCACCCGAAACTATCCGCCAGGACAGCGAACTGCTCGCCGAAAGAATCAACACGACCGCGACCAGTTTGCTGGGCCTGCTCGGCATCGACGCCGATCCGATCCGCAGTCGCGAACACATTCTGATCTCAAACATTCTCACCCAGGAATGGTCAGCCGGGCATAACCTCGACATCGCCGCGTTGATTCAAAAGATTCAGACGCCGTCGATCACGAAGATCGGCGTGATGGACCTCGATTCGTTCTTCCCGAACGAAGATCGTTTCGAGCTCGCGATGTCGTTAAACCACTTGCTCGCGTCGCCGAGTTTCGCAAGCTGGATGGAAGGCGATCCGCTCGACATTCCGACGATCCTGCACACGCCGGCGGGCAAGCCGCGTCTGTCGATTTTCTCGATCTCGCACCTCGGCGACGCGGAACGAATGTTCTTCGTCTCGCTGTTGCTGAACCAGGTGCTTGGCTGGATGCGAACGCAGTCGGGAACGACGAGCCTGCGCGCGATCCTGTACATGGACGAGATCTTCGGCTACTTCCCGCCGGTCGCGAATCCGCCGTCGAAGTTGCCGTTGTTGACGTTGTTGAAGCAGGGCCGCGCTTTCGGACTCGGCGTAGTCCTAACGACGCAGAATCCGGTCGATCTCGACTACAAGGGACTTTCAAACGCGGGCACGTGGTTTATCGGGCGTTTACAAACTGAACGCGATAAGACGCGCGTGCTGGAAGGACTCGAAGGCATCGCGGTTAGCGTCGGGCAGAAGTTCAACCGGCAGGAGATGGACGAACTGCTCGCCGGGCTCAGCACGCGGATTTTTCTGCTGAACAACGTACACGACGATGGTCCGGAAGTATTCGAAACGCGCTGGACCATGTCGTATCTGCGTGGGCCATTGACGCGTAACCAAATTAAATCGCTGACCGATCCGTCTAAATCCGAAACTTCATCGCCCCTTCCTGCAGCGCCAACACCAATTACCACAACATCTCAACCGGTTCTGCCATCGGAAATCCCGCAGTATTACATTCCGATTCGCTCAGCCTCCGACGGTCGGCTATCGTATCGACCCATGATCCTCGGCGCTGCCGAGATACTTTACAGCGACTCGAAAACGATCGATCTAACACAACAGTTGACGTTGCTCGCCGAGATCTCTGATGGACCGATCACGCTCGACTGGAATCAATCCATACCAATCGATATTCCCATTTCCGATCTCCAGTCCGAACCTGAGGATCAATCCGCTGAGTTCGTTGAAGTTCCGGCAAAAGCGTCGAAAGAAAAGAGTTACGGAATGTGGAGCAAAGATTTCGCGACGTGGATCTATCGCAATCATCGTCTCGAGCTACTCGAAAGTCCGACGTTCGATATCGCCTCCAATCCCGGCGAAAGCGAACGCGATTTCCGAGTTCGTCTACAACAACTCGCGAGAGAAAAGCGTGACGAAGCAGTCGAGAAGCTGCGCCGCAAGTACGCGCCGAAGTTTGAACAACTCGAAGACAGGAAACGTCGCGCGGAACAGTCGCTGCAACGCGAGCAGGAACAAGCGCAAGGGCAAAAGTATCAAACTGCGATCTCGGTCGGCGCGACGCTATTGTCGTCGTTTCTTGGTCGCAAGCGTGTCAGCATGTCGACACTCGGAAGAGCGACGACCGCCGTCCGTGGCACCACGCGCTCGATGAAAGAAGCGAACGACGTCGATCGCGCCGAAGAGAACGTCGCGGCGATCGCGCAGAAAATCGCGGATCTCGACGCGGAGTTCAAAGCAGAAACAGCGATTCTCGAACGTTCACTCGATCCGCAAACCGAAGAGCTTGGCAAAGTCAGTTTGAAACCCAAGAAGGTGAACATTGACGTCAAACTGGTCGCGCTCGCGTGGGCGCCATACTGGCTCGACGCGCAAGGCGGAAACAAACCAGCCTGGAGCTAACCCCGATGACAGAGATGAAAATCCCGATCAAGTACGGACTGCTGATCACGGTTGGACTGATTTTGTGGATCGTAATCGCGCACACGCTTGTGCCTAATCCGAATTCGCAAGTGCATCAGCTCGGCGCGATGATCTTTTTCAACGTGTTGCAGTTTTCGATGATCTATTTGGGGTTGAAGGCGAAGGAGCGTGAGTACGGCGACAGGCAGGATTTCAAGAAGCTGTTGAAGACGGGTGTCGCGATCTCTTTTGTTTACGGGCTGAGTGCGGCGTTGTTTCTCGCCCTCGTCGTCGGTTTTATGGGGACGCGATTGTTGCCGAGCGACCCGGGCGCTGTTACTGAGCCGCAGTCGGTAGTGCTGGCGAAAGCGTTCGCCGGGCTGTTTGTGACGGCGATGCTATTGGGACTGTTTTACTCCGCTGTGATCGCATTCTTTCTCGCGAAGCGCCGGTCCGAGGATACTTAGCCACAAAAAGGCACAAGAAACACAAAAACAAGAATTATTAAGGGACCAGCACCACTTTTCCAATATTCTTTCGCTCTTCGAGATAACGGTGCGCTGCGCCGGCCTCTTCGAAAGAAAAAGATCGATCAACGTACGGATTGATCCAACCTTCCTCGACACCACGAAGTATCTCGCGCATCCAGACGGCGACCTTCTCCGGTTCGTGCCACATGTGGCCCAGGTTCAGTCCAAACACGCCGCGGTTTTTGTTCAGCAACCCAAACGGGTGGAATCGAGGCGTTTGAATCGCCGCCTTCAGCATGTTGAGCTTGCCGGAAAGTCCGTTCGCTGAGACCGCGGAGATCCCAAACATGCCGAGCCGTCCGGTAGCTCGCAATGCCGCGTAACTCTTCTTCCAGTGCGCGCCGCCGATCGGATCGATCACGAGATCGACGCCGCGGCCGCCCGTCAGATCCTTTAACACCGGAAACCAATCCTGCTTGCGATAGTCGATCGCGTGATCCAGGCCACGCTCGATGAGAAACTCGTGCTTGCCGGGACTCGCCGTACCGTACGTAACCGCGCCGATCTTTTTCGCAATCTCGATCGCGGCCAGTCCGACGCCCCCGCCGGCGTTGTGAATCAACACCGATTCACCGGCGTGCAGCGATCCCATAACGACAAGCAACGCGTACGCCGTCAAATAATTGACCGGAATCGCCGCTGCTTGTTCGAACGTCAGCGTCTCCGGCTTCTCGAAGATCTGCATGGCTTTCACTGCCACCATGTCCGACTGTCCGCCGAAGCGCGTCATCGCCGCGACTGATTTCCCTTTCCACGAACTGTCGACGTCTTTGCCGACCTCTTCGACGACGCCGCTCACCTCGTAACCCATCACGCAAGGCTTCTTAGGCGAGTCGGGATACAAGCCCTGGCGCGAGAGAATGTCCGCGAAGTTGAGCCCCGCCGCCCGCACGCGGATGATGACCTGGTCCTCACGTGGAGTTGGGTCCGGTTTTTGCTGGACCTTCAACACGCCGATATCACCGGTTCCTGTAGTGACGATTTGTCGCATGGACCGATATTATATCCGCGCTTAAAAACTATGCGATTGAAAACTCTACTGACACTCGTTTTGTTCGTCGCAATCGCGAACCTGAGCTGCATCAAGAGGCACGTCGAGCAGGGAGCGGCGAAACAACTGACGCTGGCTGTTGTTTCCGGGGTTGAAGGCGACGCGCTCAAACAGGCGGCACTCGATTACGAGAAGCAAACGGGCGTGCGCATCAACATCGCCCAATTCCCTTACGCGAATCTTTTTGAGAAAGAAATGATAGATCTCAATGCGCGTACGGGCGCTTACGACCTGATCATGCTCGACGACCCGTGGTTTCCGAGCTTCGCCACCAAACAGTTTCTGACAGAACTGACGCCGATGTTGCAGAAGCGCGGGCAAAACGGTCCCGATGCCGACTTCGTCGAGACTTCGCTCGCCGTCTGCCGTCATCCGTATCAAACCGGCTCGCTTTACGCGCTGCCCTACGTCGGCAACTCGCAATTATTTTTCTATCGCAAAGATCTTTTTGAGAAGCACGGTTTGAAATCACCGGCCACGTGGGACGACGTGCTCACCGCTGCAAGAACGATCCAGGAGAAAGAAAGCGGCAGCAGTATGTACGGCTACGTGATGCGCGCGGCGCAGGGCAACGCCGCCGTCGCCGACTTCATGCCGCTCTTCTGGGCCTTCGGCGGCGAGATGTTCGACTCCGCCGGCAAACCCACGGTTAACAGTCCCGAAGGCATTGCGGCGCTCGATTTCATGGTCCAGCTCGGCAAGTACTCACCGCCGGGTTACGCGAGTTTCAATGCGGACGAAGTCGGGGCGCACCTGTTGCAAGGAACGGCGGCGATGTCGATTAACTGGCCCGCGTGGATCAGCAGTTTCGGCGATCCGGCGAAGTCGAAAGTGATCGGAAAGATGGAGTTCACAACCGTTCCGGCGAAGCAAAAACAAGGACAAGCGGAGATCGGAAACTGGCTGATCGCGATTCCCCGCTACTCGCAGAACGCCGAAGCGGCGATGGACTTCCTGCTATGGGCCACCAGCGCCGAACAAATGAAGCGTTCGGCACTCGGAGGAAACCCGCCGACGCGACGCTCGCTGTTTCAGGACGCTGAACTGGTGAAGAAATATCCGGCGTATCCCGTGCAACTGCGTTCCCTCGAAACGTCGCGGCCGCGCCCGCGCACGCCGCAGTGGAACGAAATTGAAAACGTCTTTGGAATCTTTTTGTCGAAGGCCAACAGCGGCGCGCTGTCTCCCGCCGAAGCGATGAATCAGGCGAATGCCGAAATCGAGAAGATCGTCCAACGCGGCCAGTAGCAGACACCTGCTGCTGCCTTATCTGTTGATCGCTCCGGCAGTCGCCGTGCTTCTCGCGCTTTCGATCTATCCACTCATCTACTCGATCACGGTCAGTCTGCAAGTCGGAGACGATTGGTCGATGGGCAACTTCACGCGTCTGGCGACCGACAACTTCTTCCTCACCGCCATGGCCCATACTTTTGTTTATGCCGTCGTGGCGCTGACCTGCGAGTTTCTGCTTGGACTCACGCTCGCGCTGCTGCTGAACAAACAGATTCGCGGGCGTGGTCTGTTTCGCGCGGGACTGCTCGTGCCGATGATGTTGCCGCCGGTGGTCGTGGGCGTCGTTTGGCGACTGATGCTTAATCCAAACTTCGGCGCCGTCAACGGAACACTCAAACAGATCGGCATAGACACAGAATCGCTGACGTGGACGGCGTCGCCTACGCTCGCCATGCTGGCCGTGATCGCAGTCGACATCTGGCAATGGACGCCGTTTGTGTTTCTCGTCCTGCTCGCGGGATTGCAGGCGATTCCACAGGAACCTTACGAAGCCGCGCTGATCGACGGCTCAAGCCGCTGGCAAACGTTTCGACACGTGACGTTGCCGTTGCTGAAACCGGCGATACTGATCGTGTTGTTGTTGCGGACCATGGATCTGCTGCGCGTGTTCGATCAGATCTTCATTCTTACGGAAGGTGGACCAGGCTTCGCGACGGAGACGATCAGTCTTTACATCTATCGAACGGCGTTTCGATTTTTCGATTTTGGCTACGCGGCGGCGATGTCGTTTGTGCTGCTGGCGCTGACGAATGTGATCAGTGTTTTATACATAAGGTTCTTAAAACATGAGACGCGGGCTTATTAAATACGTCGTTTTGGTGCTGGCGCTCCTGGCGGCGTGGGCGCCGGTGTACTGGATGTTCACGATCTCGCTGAAGTCGGAGGTGGACCAGTTTGCGAGTCCGCCGCCGTGGTTCAGCTTCCAGCCGACGTTCGAACACTACTACGACGCATTTGTCGCGCGTTCGTTTGGCCAGTACCTGATCACGAGCGCGATCGTGGCGGTGATCTCGACGTTGTGCGCGCTCGTGCTCGGAACCCTCGCCGCCTACGCACTCGCGCGTTTTCGACTGCCTTACGATCTCGATCGACGGCTGTCGTTATGGATACTTTCGACGCGGATGTTTCCGGCGATCGTCACGGCTGTTCCGCTGTTTCTGATGATGCGCGACCTGCGGCTGTTGAATACAAAAGCGTCGCTGATCATCGTCTACACGGCTTTTAATCTGCCGTTT
Source organism: Pyrinomonadaceae bacterium (assembly GCA_035760365.1). Classification (GTDB taxonomy): domain Bacteria; phylum Acidobacteriota; class Blastocatellia; order Pyrinomonadales; family Pyrinomonadaceae; genus PSRF01. Next base: position 316,704 of record DASTTB010000033.1, on the reverse strand, counting down.
GTCGTGTGGATGATGCGTGGATTCTTTGACGAAGTGCCGCGCGATCTCGAAGAGGCAGCGCTCGTGGACGGTGATTCGCGTCTCGGGGCGCTGGTGCGCATTGTGTTGCCGCTCGTTACGCCCGGTCTCGCGGCGACGGCGGTGTTCTGTCTAATCGTTTCGTGGAATGAATTTCTGTTTGCGCTGGTGTTGACGCAGACGGATGCGTCGATGACGTTGCCGGTTGGGATTGCCGGACGCGTTACGCAGTACGAGATCAAATGGGGCGTGATGAGCGCGGCGGGCGCGGTCGCGATCGTGCCGATTCTGGTGTTTGCGATGGCGATGCAGAAGTATCTCGTGCGCGGGCTATCGATGGGGGCGGTCAAGGGCTAAGCAGGTATCATTTTCCATTTTTCGTTTGTCATTTTTCGTTTGTCCTAGCGGTTCGTGCGATGCGATGTAGATACTTCGGGGAATGAGAAATGAGAAATGACAAATGGAAAACGATAAATGACAATTAGGTTTCGAAACGTGACGAAGACATTTGGCGACACGCGCGTCGTCGACGATCTGTCGCTGGAGATCGATCGCGGCGAGTTTGTCGTGCTGCTTGGTCCTTCCGGTTGCGGCAAGACAACGACGCTGCGGATGCTCGCGGGACTCGAAACTGCAACCAGCGGAGACATCTACATCGACGACGAACGAGTCAACGATATCCCCACACAACACCGCGACCTCGCGATGGTGTTTCAAAGCTACGCGCTATATCCGCACATGACGATCGCCGAAAACATCGCGTATCCGTTGCGCGTCAGAAAACTCGACAAGGCTGAACGCACGAAGCGCGTTAACAGTGTCGCAGCGATGCTGGAGATCGAATCGCTGCTCGATCGCAAACCACGCCAGCTTTCAGGCGGTGAACGACAACGTGTCGCGCTCGCACGCGCGATCGTGCGTGAGCCGCGGGCTTATCTCATGGACGAGCCGCTTTCGAACCTCGACGCTCGTTTACGCGTGCAGATGCGTGGCGAACTAAAGCGCCTGCAACATCAACTCGGCACGACGACCATCTACGTCACGCACGATCAGGCGGAAGCAATGACGCTCGCCTCGCGTGTCGCGGTAATGAAGCGTGGGCGGTTACAACAGTTCGACACGCCACTTAATATTTACAACCATCCGGCGAATCGTTTTGTGGCTGAGTTTGTCGGCAGTCCGAGTATGAACTTTATCGACGGGAAGATTGAGAACGGCGTTTTCGTCAACGATTCTTTTCAAATCCGTGTTCCAAGACCTGACACGAAGCTAACACTCGGCATCCGCCCCGAACACATTCACGTGCTCAACGCACCCGAAAACGGCGCTATGGCAGCAACCGTTTACGTCACCGAATTGATGGGCAACGAAACATTCGTGTTTCTTTCGATCGGAAACAACCGCCTGATCGCTCGCGCGCCCGCAGACTTCCGCGCGGACTTCGAAACGCCCGTCTGGCTGCGCCTGCAAATAGAAAAGGCCCATTTCTTCAACTCAGAAACGGGCCTCGCTCTATAAAACGAACTGAAAACTACGAAGCGCTCTTCGCGGCACTGTCCGTGCCTGATGACGCCGCCGGTTTATTCGGTTGCGGCGTGATGCGCAGGTACGGTTTCGGCGCTTGCCAACCGGCCGGAAACTTCTCCTTCGCAGCTTCGTCCGAAAGTGACGGCACGATGATCACGTCGTCGCCGTCTTTCCAGTTCACCGGCGTCGCGACGCTGTACTTCGCGGTCAATTGCAGTGAATCGATCACGCGCAGAATCTCGTCGAAATTGCGTCCGGTGCTTGCCGGATAAGTGATCATCAACTTGATCTTCTTGTCTGGTCCAATCACGAAAACTGAACGCACTGTAAATATGTCGCTGATCTCCGGATGGATCATGTCGTAGAGTTCGGCGATCTTGTGGTCCGGATCCGCAATCACGGGGAAATTGAGGGCGGTTCCCTGTGTTTCCTTGATGTCCTCGGCCCACTTCTTATGGGAGTCGGTCGGGTCAACGCTCAGTCCAATCACTTTGACGCCGCGTTTGTCGAAGTCGGGCTTACAGCGCGCCACGTAACCGAGTTCGGTGGTACAGACGGGAGTAAAGTCCTTGGGATGGGAAAACAGGACGGCCCAGCTATCACCAATCCACTCGTGAAAACTGATCGGGCCCTCGGTTGTGTCTGCTTTGAAATCGGGTGCTATGTCGCCAAGTCGTAGAGCCATTGTTATCTCCTTTGTAGTTCGGAAGCCATCACGCTTTTACAACTAATAAAATGGTGTGTCAAACGCGCACGACCGCTTCGCTTATTCCGTGTTATTCTGCAAAAAACTATGAAACTCGCTCTAAACGGCGCAACCACAATGCGAGCTAGTCTCGAAACGGACCTTCACGCTGCGAAAGCCGCGGGATTCGATTATGTCGAGATTTGGAAAGCCAAAATTAAAGACAAATCCGTCGCGGATCTGAAGAAACTTTTCGCCGAAACAGGCGTGCCGCCGCTCAGCATCAACTCGATCGAGCACGTCACGTTTCGCGATGCAGCGGCTTACGAGTTGATCAAGAACGAATGCCGCGAACTGAGCCAGATTGCGGCCGAGATCGAGTGTCCATACATCGTCATCGTCCCCGGGCGGCTGCCCCCGAACGACGACGTTGACGTTGTCGAGGAATCGGTTCCCGTCGTCGCCCAGCTTTGCGACATCGCGGCGGAATACGGCGTGGCGCTTGGTTTCGAGTTTCTCGGCCAACGCGATTGCAGTGTGCCGACGCTCGATCTCGCAGACGAGATCGTTCGCACCGCCGCACGCGACAACCTCGGCCTCGTGATCGATAGTTTTCACTTCTACGCCGGCGGTTCAAACGCCGCGATGATCGAAAAACTCGATCCACATCTCATCTACATCTTTCACATCAACGACGCCGAAGATCTGCCACGCGCGCAGCTCGAAGATCGGCATCGACTGCTTCCCGGTCTCGGCATTCTGCCGTTGAGCGAAATCATGTCGGCGTTTCGGAAGATCGGTTATGACGACGTCGCCAGTGTCGAGATCTTTCGGCCTGAATATTGGGAACGAGATCCGTACGAGTTAGCGCGCGAAGCGAAAGCTGCGGCGGAACTAATTACAAGCAAATGAAAATCGGAATCATTGGCGCGGGTTTTATCGGCGGCGTTCACGCAAATATACTTTCGCGCGACAAGCGCGTTAAGATCGTGGCGGTTCACGACATCGTCATGGAGCGCGCGCAACAACTCGCGCGCACGCACGATTGCACCGTCGCTTCGTCTACGCTCGAAGTGCTCGAACGCGCCGACGCCGTGTTCATCACGACGCCAAACACGCGTCACGTTCCGCTCACACTCGCCGCGATCGAAGCCGGCAAGCACGTCTTCTGCGAGAAACCACTCGCCACGACGATTCCCGACGCGGAAAAAGTCTACGCCGCGACGCAACAGAGCGACGGCGTGTTTCAGATCGGACACAACCGCCGATTCGCGCCCGTGTACGCGACGCTGAAACAGATACTCACGGAAAAACACCAGCCGCACTCAGCCCATGTCAAAATGAATCGCGGCGAGTTGCTGAAACCCGAATGGACGGGCGACCCCGAAGTCACCGGCGGCTTTCTTTACGAAACGCCGATTCACATCTTCGACATGATGCGTTTTCTGTTCGGCGAGATTGAAAGCCTGCACGCGCATGGATCGACTCACGAGTACAAAGAAGTCGACGATTTCTCGGTGTTGCTCAAGTTCGCGAATGGAATGCACGCAACGGTGGCGACAGCGGCTGATGCAAGCTGGCTGTTTCCGTTTGAACGCGTCGAAGTGTTCTGTCATCACGCGACGCTGATGACGCGGGAGATGGAGAGTCTGGTTTGCAGCAGCAATCTCGAGGGTCATTTCACTGAACAGTCGATGCACCAGTTGCCGCGTGAAGAAAAGTGGGGCTACGCGCAGGAGGATCGCGCGTTTGTCGACGCGATCGTCAACAACACGCCCGCGCCGGTCACCGCGTTCGATGGCCTGATGTCAGTCAGAATTGCAGACGCGATTTACGAATCAGTCCGCTCGGGCGTTCCCGTCAAAATCAAATCCGTGTAAGCTGTGGCGCGATGACAAAGCGTTGCTTCTGGGCGAAGACCCCGTTGTCAATTGCCTATCACGACGAAGAATGGGGCGTGCCGCTTCACGACGATACGCGCCTATTTGAGTTTATCGTGCTGGAAGGAGCGCAGGCGGGCCTGAGTTGGGAAACGATTCTCAACAAGCGGGACAACTATCGCGCTGCCTTCGACGGTTTCAATCCCACGAAGATCGCGAAATATGACGAACGCAAGATTGCGTCGCTCTTGAACAACGCCGGCATCATTCGCAACCGCCTCAAGATCGCCTCGGCAATCACGAACGCACGCGCCTTCTTAGATGTCCAGGAGGAATTTGGCAGTTTCGACGATTACGTTTGGCGGTTTGTGAACGGCAAACCGATTCGGCGAAAACGCGGACAATCGATCGTCGCAACGACGCCGATCTCGGATGAGTTGAGCAAAAATCTTCTGAAGCGCGGCTTCAAATTCGTGGGTTCGACGATCTGCTATTCGTTCATGCAAGCCGTCGGCATGGTCAACGATCATGATCCGGCTTGCTTCCGTTACCGGCAGGTATGATTTGGGTAGTGTCTATTGTTCAGCATTCTCCGCGTACCTCTGCGACTCCGCGGTAAAAGACCGCAAAAGATAAACCGCGGAGACGCGAAGGACCGCAGAGAGGAAACTGAGACACTATCTGATTTTGAATTAATGGAGGGTCTGATTTTGTTACGAACATCCCCTAGACTGTTGTTGCTCTTAGTCTTCACACTTCTCTGTTTTGCTCCGGCGGCTGTTGCGCAGTCAGTTCCAACGGCACTCGCCAGCCTGCCTGACGCTGATGCGTTGATCTACGTCAGTCCACAACGAATCCTCAACGATGCGGTGCCGAAAGTGATGTCGGCTGAGGAAGTGAACAAGATGCGCGCGTCGTTTGCGGACATGAAGCGCGCGGTTGGCGTCGATCCGGCGTCGGTCGAGTATCTCGTCATCGCTGTCCGGTTTCACAAGCCTGCCGCGGATCTGAGCTTCGTCGCGCCTGACGTGATGATCGTCGCTGGCGGTGATTTCAGTTCCGACTCGCTCTTCTCGCTGGCCCAACTCTCGCTCCAGGACAAGGTGCGTACTGAAAAGCACGGTGAGAAAACGATCGCGCTGATGAAGATCGATCCGATCGCGGCGGAAGCCGAGAAGAATCCGCTCCTAAAGCCGTTTGTCGAGATTGGCGCTGTGGCTTTGAGCCCGAACTCGCTCGCGATTGGGAATCTTCGTTATTTGAAGTCGGCGGTTGAGGCTGCGGAAGGTGGTCCTCGTATCAGTGCCGCGGCGATTCAGTCCCTGATGCGTGATCCGAACGTGCTGATGGCAACTTCGGGTGCGCCGTTGGCTTCCATCGCGCGCAGCATTGGGCTGTTCGGTACGGAAACGACGCCTCGCGAAGGACGTTGCGACACGAACTTTGGCAACTTCTACGCGGCCGTTACATTATCCGGCACGAATTACAGCCTGCGTGGCGCGATGAACGCCGACAATCCCGACACTGCGAAGATCATCACTGGATTGCTTTCCGGGTTGATGAAACAAGGCGTCGACGCTGTTCCGGATAAGCAAGCGCAAACGATTCTGCAAAGCATCAAAATGACGCCGAAAGATAACGAGGTCATGATCGAGGCCGACATTCCCGGGCAGATGATCGCCGATCTCATCAAGCAGGAAACAAAGGATAAAGCTGAGACGGCGCCGGCCAAGTCGACGACGCCGAAACGGCGGCCGGTCAAGAGAACAAAAAGGAGAGGCTGAAACAAATGCGCAAGTTTTTATTTGTCCTGGCGGTGTTTGTGATGGGAGTTATGGCAGTTGTGTTTGTGGCAACGTTCAAAGCAACGATGGCGCAGAATTCGAATAGTTCCACGACTTCGAACAGGAACGACTCGCGATCCATCACGCCGTCGGGCAGCGGCGCTCGTGCGCAGGAAGATTTCTCGAAGAACACGTGGGAACTTCCGGACGATGCTGACAAGACGAAGAACCCAGTTGCGGTGACGCCTGAGTCGATCGCGAAGGGGAAAGAGTTGTACATGGAGCGGATGAAGGGGAATTGCGTCTTTTGTCACGGTGAGAATGGTGCTGGGAATGAGGCGAATTTCGCGCGGCTGCGGCGTAAGCCGGCGGATATTTCGAATAAGGAACGGATGTCGGCGATGACTGATGGTGAGCTCTGGTGGAAGATCTCGAAAGGTATTAACGGGATCATGCCGGCCGGCGAGAAGCCCATGACCGACGAAGAACGCTGGCACGTCGTTAACTACATCCGCACGCTTGTTAAGGCTGAGTAGTTTTTCTAAAAGAACCTTTCAGCGTACTCGCGGATCTCTTTTATCGAGCGATCCGAGATAATGCGGAAGAGTTTGATCTCGCAGCCGGCGGGAATGCGCGGCGCCATTAGCGAGTCGGTGATTACAAACGCGGCGGAACGCAAGCCTTTCTCCCAGCCGCGTTCCCGCGCATCACGAAAACTAAGCGCGTCCGGCTCCAACCCCGCCGCCACCAACAACGTCCGCGACCATCGCAGAAACTCCGGCCAACGCGAAACGATCCCAATCAACGCGTCGCGCCGGGGTTTCGTCTCTCCACGAAACGACTCCACCACCGATCCAGAGTGCAACACGATCAAATCCGTTTCCGGTTTAACCTGATCGCCAAATGCTTCGAGATGCCCATATAAAACGACCGGCACGGCGCCAATCAGCGAACCATCCAATCCATTTGGACCAACGCCAATAACCTTCACCCTTGTCGCGAAAGCAATCTCCGCCATGAGTATCTCGCGCAACTCAGGATCCGGCTCGAGTACAAGAAAATGATCCGGCCGTTGCACTGAAAACGATCGACTGACACCAGCCTGGATCTCAGCCAGCGAGTACCCATCCTCGCGCAAGTGCCGAAAGAAGCGCCCGATCAACTGGTCCAACGCCAGTTCCGCCTCCATCTTCTCATCCGCCCGAAGCCGCACATAAACACCGCTGCCTTTGCGAAACTCAACCCAACCGCGACGGGCCAGTTCGCGATACGCAGCACTAACCGTATTCGCATGGATCGAGTAACGACGGGCCAGTTCGCGTGTGCTTGGCAGACGTTCGCTCGGCTTCAGATCGTTGCTGACAATGCCAAGCGTGATCTGCGTGATCAACTGCTCACGAATCGGGACCTCACTGTTTTTGGAAAGCCATAGTCGCATGGCGCTTTGGTGCGCCGCAGAATATCATAGGCGCCGTGAGTCTTGAGCCATCTTATCTTCGTTTATTACGCGACGGAACGCTGGAAAACCGCGTCGCCGGCCTCGAACGCCTGCTCGAACGTTGCACCGTCTGTCCGAAAGACTGCCTCAACAACCGCCTGAACGACGAGATCGCAGCATGTTACTCCGGCCGGCTGCCAATCGTCTCGTCTTACACGGCCCACTTCGGCGAGGAACCGCCCCTGGTCGGGACCAAAGGCGCGGGCAACATCTTCTTCGGCAACTGCAACCTGCGTTGCGTTTATTGCCAGAACTACCAGATCTCGCAAACGCACAAACAACAGATTCGCAACCAGGTCACGCACGAGCGCCTCGCGGAAATGATGCTCGAACTACAGTCTCGCGGCTGTCACAACATCAACTTCGTTTCACCCACGCACTTCGCGCCGCAAATGGCGCGCGCGATCCTGATCGCCGCCGAGCAAGGTCTCGACGTGCCGATCGTCTACAACACAAACTCGTACGACGCGGTCGAAGTGCTGCGATTGCTCGACGGCATCGTCGACGTCTACCTGCCCGATCTGAAGTACGCCGACGACGAATCGGGTTACATGTATTCAAAAGTCCCGGGATACAAGGGTTTTTCGCGGCTGGCGTTGAAAGAGATGTTTCGTCAAACCGGCGACGAGTTGGTGTTTCACGAGAATGGGCTATTGCGGCGCGGGCTTGTCGTGCGACTGCTGGTTTTGCCGAACGACATCGGTAGCACGCGCGAGTCGATCGAATGGATCCGCGACGAGTTGAGCCCGCGAGTGGCTATCTCGTTGATGGCCCAGTACTACCCGACGCACCAGGCGGAGACGAATCAGCGTTACGTTCTGTTGTCGCGAAGAATCCGCGAGTCGGAGTGGATGAAAGCGACGAACGCGCTGGAGGAGTTGGGCATGGAAGAAGGCTGGGTGCAGGAGTTTGACGGCTCCGCCTACTACTACCGCCCCGACTTCAACGACGCCGATCGCCCGTTTCGCGACATCCGGGACTTTGAAGGTTAGCCACAAAGAGGCACAAAAGGCATAAGAACAAAGTACAAAGAACCAAGTACCAAGTACCAAGTTCTAAGATCTTAGTGCTTTGTACTTAGTGCTTTGTACTTAGTGCTTTGTACTTTAGTGCTTTGTTCTTGTGCCTTTTTGTGCCTCTTTGTGGCTAACTCTCGTACCGCACCGCGGGACTCCCAGCTGGATAAAACACGCCGAGCAAGCGCAACTCTCCGACGCCAGTATTCTCAACGCAATGAACCTGCCCGCGCGGCAGATAAACACAAGCGCCTGGTCCAATCGGCGTACTCACGTCAGGCCCCGACCACAAACGCCCCGCGCCGCGCAGAATAAACAACACCTCTTCGTACTCATGATAATGATCCGGCGCGCGTCCCGGCGGAATCGACCCGACAAACTGCGTCACCTGTTCGCTTCCGATCTCCTGGTCCACCAACACGCGATACCAGCGATCGCCCGTCGGCATCTCGCGCTGATCCGCGAGACGCACCACCGACGACGTTTCCGTCGCTTCAGTCGTGAAGTTGATAGAACCCAGCGGCATGATCTCGCTCGACGCATTTTCCGGACATTGCGAACTCGCGAAATAAACAGCCTCCGGCCCGGGATTATCGACCATCAACGTCTGTCCAGGTCGAAGATAGATCCCGGTTCGCGCGCTCACACGATGCGCGCGCCCGTCGATGAAAACCGTGCAGCGTTTCAGCTTTTCCCCGCCACGCAGATCTTCGACTACGTAAAGAACCTCGTCGCAGTCGTGATTGCGCAACCCCGGCGACAGACCAACGCCAAACTCCAAAACGCGCAACGAGATCGCCTGCGCGCCCGTGGCCTTGCCGATCTGGTTCCAGATTGAAAGCGTACCCACAACATGGGGAGTGCCCTCGTGCATCTCTGACACGCGGCATCCACCCGCCAACTCTACGGCCATCAGTTAAGCTCCTAAGTTTTGCTGGTCGTCAGATGATGAGTCGTGTGTTCGGTGATGGAGGCTGGCGATTGAATTGCGGAGTTCAATTCGTTCGTCCGCGCCGGGGGGATTTCGTACGCAACTCGGTTCAGATCCAAAGCACGCTGCGACATTGCGTCTTCAACGTCGCCCGGCAGTTGTTTTCGAGGGATAGTGAACAGCAGGCCGTTAAGGATGATCCCAAGGCCGATAAGGAAGGTGATTAGACCTCCTGTAAGCGGAAAAACTTCTCCCTTATCAACCGCGACAATGAAGGTCACGATCGAGATCCCCAATCCGACCGCCGCTGTGATTACTCCCGAGCGAATTCGGCGTAATCGTTTCTCTTCGGGCGATTCGAGAAACTTTTCAAATGAGGGCAAAACGTCTTCGGCGACTTTTTCAAGATCCTTGGCTGACTTCAGTTGTCGGATCTTGTCCGCGACCGCCATGCCTATCTGTTCGCGGGCTGAGACTGCTGATGCCGTGATCGCGTCGGGGCGCTCCAGCGCGCCTCGCACGATGCGCAAATCGGTGCCACATGCGCGGCAGTACTGGCTCAGTTGTCGCTCTTCAGAACCGCAGGACGGGCAGTACATAGCGGTTGAGTATACGGCAAAAACGCGGATTAAGATTCGACTTTCACGCCCCGCCAAAAGGCCACGCGATCCTTGATTTCGGCCGCGGCTTGTTTGGGGTCGGGGTAGTACCAGGCGGCGTCTTTGTTTACTTCGCCGTTAACGACGACGTTGAAGTAACTGGCCTCGCCTTTCCATGGACAGGTCGTGTGCGTGTTGCTGTCCTGGAAGTATTCGTTGCGTATCGCGTCACGCGGGAAGTAGTGATTTCCTTCGACCACGACGGTGTCGTCACTCTCGGCGATCGTCGTTCCGTTCCATGATGCTTTCATTTTCAATAAATCCTTTTTTTATGACGGCTACGGCAGAATTCCTTCGGGCACCATCAGTGGATGGATTTCCAATGCCAGTCTTCCAGCCTGCACGGCAGGATCCGTCGCCGCCAGCGAACGCGCCTCGTCGATCGAAGCAACCTTGAAAATAAAGATCCCGCGCAACCGTCCGTTGTCGCCAAATGGTCCTGCTACGACAAGCTTCTTCTCATCCGCAAGACGTTGAATATTCGCGAGGTGCGCTTTTTGAATCGCTTCCGTCTCAGGTGTTCGTTCAGGCGTCCACTTATCACCACGCGTGAGAAAGGCGAGATACGCAGTGGTGAACTTCGGCTCCAGCGTCGTCACCTTCTTCATGACGTCTTCCGACCACCACGGATGCCACTCGGCAACCACATGCCCCGCCGCCACACCCGGATCGCCAGCCAGCCAACCCTGCGCCTCTTCCGCCGACTTCGTGCGATAAACAAACACGGCGACCAACTCTTTGTCGTCCTTTATGCCTCCAACCAGCGCGAGTTTCCCGGACTCGACCATCGACTTAACGTAAGCGACGTGCTTGTTGTGCAACTCCGCATTTCCGCCGGGATTCGCCGGCCAATTCGGACCGCGCTTCAGCAGCGCCATCTGAAACTGGACCAGACGCGACGCCGGATCGGCCTGTTTCTGCTCCTGCTTCTGTGGCTCCTTTTGTGGTTCTTGGCCGATTACGACTGAACCGCACAAAAGCGCGAGCATGAGTAATAGAGTAGTTTTCATTTTTACCGACCTGGGAAACGAAAAATTAAGCATTTTGGGAGAACTGGCGGGGATTATATAGCGTGCTAATCACCAACGCGAATCGGTCGTTTGTGGTTCTGCTAGTCTCGGGTACGCGTGTTAAGATTCGGTCCACTGATTCACTGAGGTAAACGTCATGAAAAAGTTGTTACTCCTGACCCTGACCTTCGGGATGCTTTGCGCCTTCGAACCTCCTCCGCGCGCGCAGGAGCAACCGGCTCAACAACCAACCGCCGAAGAGGTGGAAAAAGAGAAGGTTGAACGGGAAAAGAACGCCTACCGGCTGCTGGATCAAGTGATCGACGAGGCGCAGTCGCTGCGACTGACCGAGAATCGCGTCCGTGTCCAGATAAACGCGGCCGACATGCTTTGGGACAAGAACCAAAGCCGCGCGCGTTCGCTCTTTTCAATGGCCGCCGAAGGCGTCACCGAACTGGGACGCGCCCCGCAACCAACGAATAATCGACGTGGCGACAGTGCGAACCAGGAACGCCGCACGTTTCAATTACGACAGGAACTGGTCCTCGCCGCCGCGCGTCACGACGCGCAACTCGCGTATCAATTACTCGCTTCGACAAAACCACCGGCACAACCCGCGACGCAGAACTTCGACAGTGCGCGTTTCGTGCGGCCGATGCCGGCGATGAACACCGAAGAAAATCTCGAACAGACTCTACTCGGACGTATCGCCGCGCTCGATCCAAACCTCGCCGCGCAAAACGCGGAACAGATGATGGAGAAAGGCCAGTTTCCACGCACCGTCGGGGAAGTGATAGACCAACTTTACAAACAGGATCCGGCGGCCGGTGCGAAGCTTGCCGACAGAACAGTTAAACGACTTCAGGGATCAAACCTCCTGACCAACAACGAAGCCGCGAATCTTGCGCAATCACTGTTGTCGGGCGGAATTCGTCAGCCATCGGCTAATTCGGCCACGAATTCCAATGGCGTCACGATGGCGTTCAACGCGCCGTTCCGCGGTCGAGCCGCACTCGAACAATCAGCGTACGTCGATCTTCTGTCTACCGTCATCGACGCGGCTTTGAAAGTCACGATACCGGCGCAGAATAATCAGCGCACAGCCGCGCCACGCGTTCGTAATCCCGGCGCCCCGGCCACACCGGCAGCGCGTCCCGGACAGGGGAATGCGCCAACCGAAGCTCAAATCGAACAGAACAATGCGCGACGGCTGTTCGCCGGCATTTCGGTCCTGTTGCCGACGATCGAGCAATATCTTCCGTCGAAAGCACCGATGGTGCGACAGAAGTTGGCCGAGGCCGGCGTGGCGCCACCTTCGTTGCCACAGTCAGCAAACGTCTTTGTCGATAACGCCAACATGACGGTAGATTCGCTGGTCCAACTTGCGTCCACTGTCCCGTCGCAGATGCAGCCGCGCATTTATCAACAAGCGGCCTACAAAGCCATCGAGGAAGGAAACGTCGATAGAGCACGCCAGATCGCCACGGACTTCGTTCCCGCCAACCTGCGCGAAGGAATCTTGCGGCGCGCCGAAGCCCGTGAGTTGACTCTGAAAGACAACACGCGCTTCGACGACATTCGCCAGAACCTGGCCCGTTTACAAACTGACAACGAAAAGATCGATTTCCTGCTTCAGTTAGCTAACGATGCAAAGAAGACGAAACCAAAACTCGCGGCCCAGTTGCTGGACGAAGCGCGACAAATGACCAATCGACGCGCGACCAGTTACGAGCATTTCGAACAACAACTGAAAGTTGCGCGCGCGTTTGTGACTGTCGATCCCGCGCGTACTTTTGAAGTTCTCGATCCGGGCATCGGCCAGCTCAACGAATTGCTTTCAGCCGCGGCGATTTTGAACGGCTTCGAGATCAATATGTTTCGCGACGGCGAACTGACGATGCAAGGCGGAAGTGGTCTGACTTCGACCATCAATCGATATGGACAGGAGCTGGCGATTCTCGCGCGCACTGACCTCGAACGGTCGGAAATACTCGCCGGAAGATTTCAAATGACGGAACCACGGATCATGGCGCGAATGGCGATCGTTCAGGGACTGTTGCGACCGGCGCCCGGTCAGGGTGGTCCAAGCTCTAACCAGATGCGCCAGACCGTCAACGTCGCGCGTCCTTAATAAACTTTCACTTAGAACAAGGGGGAACTTTGAATAATTTCATCAACGCCGATTCAACAGAAAAGCCGGACATTCCGCCGGTGACGCCACACGATCCAGCGGAGCCGGAAAATCCGAACCCGGCCCCGATTCCCCTGCCTCCTGACACGAACCCGCAACCAGCGCCCGTGCGCGAACCTGACGCGCCGCCGCCACCGATCACGGATCCAACGCCCCCTGAACCAACGCGGCTGATTGGGCTGCGCTAATCAGGGAGCCCGACTGTGAATTCACTTAGTTCGCTATTTCTCCTCAGCACCTCGACTGCTGTTCTGAGATTCTTCCTACGGCTCGGTATGCCCGGCCTGTTTCTGATGAGCGCGCTCGACTCGTCTTTCCTGGTCCTGCCGTTCGGCAACGACCTGCTGCTCATCGCTCTCGTCAGCGCGAACCGAGGCAGTTTGATCTGGATCGCTTACGTACTCGTCTCAGCGGCTGGCTCAGTGCTCGGCGTGTTGGTTGTCGATCTGCTGATGCGCAAGGCGGGTGAAAAAGGGTTGGAGCGTTTTTTAAGCGAACGCAAAGTCGAGCGTTTGAAAAAGAAGCTGGAAAACAAGGGCGCCGTGTCAGTGTTTGTCGCGACGCTGATCCCGCCGCCTTTTCCGTTTACGCCGGTGGTCATGACGGCGTCTGCGTTGCAGTCTCCGCGTGGAACGATGCTGGCGGCTGTTTTCGTCGGCCGCCTGATCCGCTTCACTGCCGAAGCGGTACTGGCGCTCTACTTCGGCCGTAAACTGATCGCCTATATCAACTCCGACGTGCTGACTTACTTCGTCTATGGTCTAATCGCTGTGGCGATCGTCTTGAGCACGTTGTCGCTGCTTCGCTGGTTCAAGCGGTCTTAAGATTTCCGCATTACAACGGGGAATCACGCTAGTTCGGCATTCCGAAATGCCCCACTTCTCGTGTAGAATCCCGTCTCAAAAAACTCCTGAAGGGAGCCCGCACGATGCCAGAGAGACGTGGCGTCCAAGCCACCGACGAGGTAAAAGCAGAATGGTCCACTGCCTACAAGTTCTACCTGAGAGCGCCCGGTGATAGATTTGACAAGAAGAAAGACAGGACCGCACGAATCGACTACGTAGCCCAGGAAATGAAACTGACTCGCAAGCAAGCAAAACGCCGCATCAGAAACTACGAAGCGTGGCAACGAAATATCAAGAAAGGCATCGCGATGCCTTAACCGTTGCCGGATCAGAAGGGCGATTAGTCAGAGTTTCAATTGATAGAACCGGTGGTGTTGGAGTTGAGATTAGCGTTGCCGCAAGACCCAGTTATTTCAACTGCAACGCCTCCGGTTCAAATTAATCTGTAGGTGTGGACAACCGTCTGGTCCAATTCACCAGCTCAGCCAGGAGCTGCTGGACCAGCTTCTTCGTTTTCTCGTCAGTCAACTTTCCGTTCTGGTCAAAGCGGTCGGAAGCGTTAGCCACCATGACTTCCGGCTGATTGACCGCGTGCATGTTTAAAAACACGAAAGTCTGACGCAGGTGATACTGCGCTCGAGCCGTGCCCAGCGTTCCGATTGACGCGCCCATGACTGCGACGGGTTTTCCGGCCCAGGCGCTGTCGCCGTAGGGACGTGATGCGCAGTCGATGGCGTTCTTCAAGACGCCGGGAATGGAGTAGTTGTATTCCGGAGTGACGAAGAGAATCGCGTCGGCGGCGCGAACGCGTTGTTTCAGCTCGGCGACTTTCGGATGCGGGTTCTGTTCCTCGTCCTGGTTGAACATTGGCATACCGTTCAACTCGAACGTCTCGAGACGCACGCCTTCCGGTACGAGCTCCGTGGCCGCTCGCAACAGCGAACGGTTGTAGGATTCGTTGCGCAGACTCCCGGCTATTCCGAGGATAACGAATTCTTTCACGATACTGGCCTCCCCTTGTGATCTGTGTAGAGGGCAATTCTACACGGATCGCACGGGCGAGATGCTGGTATCGCGCAGGACGTAATGGTTAATTGTGCTTTTCGTGACGACTTCCGCCATCTGAAACTTTCGCAGGACTTCCGGCGGCCATACGCGGCCTGACCGCCCTTCGCGCACAGTGGCATTGCTGACGCGCATGAAAGCTTCGTTTGATGGGACGGTGATTCGCGGGTTGACGAGGGTAAACCGCGGGAACGCGAGGATTCGTTTCTCGAGGATTCGTTTCTTTTGAGCTAATACTTTCATTTGGCACCCTTGGTTGATCGTGATTAACGCCTTGCTAGAGTAAAGGCAGTATCAATCGACGCAGGTTTCCAGGGTTTTCTGAGATTCGTATTGGTTGCGTGACTCGCGCGAGGCGGGAGGTAGACGTAAAGGAGTTCGAACAAAAAGGGGCAACCCAATCAAGGATGCCCCTTTGGAAAACGTTATGTGCCCTGGTGTTTACCAACGACGGCCATAACGGCGGTTGTTGTAAGCGAAACGCTGGTAGCCGTCTCGATAGCCTTGCAGAAACGCCTGGCGAAATACCTGTTGGAATTGCCACCGGTTTCCGTAAACCGAGTTGTAGCCTCCCGTTCCGTTTCGGTAATAACGCGAGCGTTGCGGGTTGTAACTCTGTCCCCGCTGCGCGTCCGCCGCCCCAACGTTCATGCCATAGCTGTAACCCTGTTGACGGGCTACCTGAAAGCCGGACTGCCGATTGCGATCCCAATCACGATCGCGGCGATAACGATCGTCACGATAGCGATCGTCGCGCCCCCATGGATATTGTGCCTGAGCAGTAGAACTGGACACTGTAAAGACGATGCCAAACAGCAGGAAGAACGCCAGTAAATACCCACCCTTTTTCACGCTCAAGTAACTGGTTTTCATTCTGTATAAAGAACCTCCCGCAACAGATTTGGCAACTGCCGTGCCTGAACGCAAGTGGTTCTTTAAACAGGGGTTTCAACGAAAACCTGTGGGGAGATCTGACACGATATCGTATGCGAGGTGACGATTACGCCGGACGACGTAAGTACGATCTGAGTTCCGGCCGCGTCGCCTTGCGAACCAACGCCGCCTTGGCTTGCCACTCAACCGCGCGACTCAACTCGACGAGGAAACGCGTCTCACCCGATTCGAGTGCAGCGATCGGAGCACCATCCTGATACAGCACTCGATTTCCAGTATGCGCGGTGACGCGACTGCCGGGCGTGATGATCCCGGCGAGATTCAACGGGTCAGCGGCACTGACGGAGATCATGCTCTCCTGTGCACCCGGGCGGGCACCTTCACGACGAATCGAGCGCAACATGCCGACCGCTTCAGGCAGAGCAAACTGTTCACCCGAGATCCCGGCGACAAACCTTCCGCCACGAATCTCACCACGCGCTTCGAGTCGATGATAAACGCGCAACAGAACACGCCACGGCACTGCGACACCTTCGCGTTCGAGCAGCCGTTTGAAGACGACGCCATAGCGTTTGAGTAACACCCACGCGACTTCTTCCGCGCGTTCCATGTCGGTTTGCTTGAGCGCGGCAGCAGCAGCCTCACCGTGCTTGAGTATGGACCAGCGTCCGGCAGTCGCCATGTCGTAAACGGGTTGCCGGTGTTTGCGTCGTGCGGCAGCCTGCGTTTTGCGGCTACCAGGCGTCAACAAAGCGCGCAATCCGGCGAAGCTGTCGGACACAACAACGCCGCTCGCGACGAGCTCGGCGAGGGCTTCCTCAACCTGGCTGCGCAACAACTCCGTGTTCTCGACGATGTCCAAAAAGAACGACGCGCCGCGTGAGTTTAGATAGTCGTAGACGAGTTGCGTCGTAGTTGAAAACTCTGAAGATCCGTTTTGCGAAGACTGTGGAAACACAGCGTTCCACAGTGAGAAGTTTTTACGTCGCAGCAGCGCGATGGGCGTGTTGCGAACCGGTCCGGAACCGCGTGTTCGATCTCCGTCGGTTGCTGTTCGTACGGGTGGAGTCAATCGGGCCCACACGACTTCGCCCGACAGACACAACGCATCCAGCCACGCCGGATCGTATTCGATCAATCGCGCCGGCAGCAGTTCGCCTTCCCACGCGGCGGCTGGCGCTTCGAAACCCTCGAGTTGCTCGATGATGGCTTTTACGCTCTCCGGACCCTCCATCTGATGTTCGGGCGCAACCTTCTGCCACGCGAGCAGGAAGCGAATGAAGTCGGCGCTGGCGACCGGCTCGATCTCCTGTCGCAAACGATTCAACGTGTAACTGTGAATGCGAGCGAGAAGGCGGCGGGCGCACCATTCGGTTTCGGACGTGCCGGGAGTGAAGCGGCCGCGAATCACAAAACCTTCGCCTTCGAGTTTCAGCAATCCGGTTTCGACGTCTAGTTTGCTTAAACCCGACGACTTCATCAAAGCATCGACAGTGACCGGTCCGATTCCCTCCAAACGCCCACGCAGAACTTCGACGAGCGCGTCTTCAACCGTCCACGTGGTTCGGGAAACGCTGTCGGGCGCGGTAATCAGAGGATCTAATGTCGCGTTCGGAAAGATCGTTAAGATCTGTGGTAACCGCTCGGCCGCGACCCACAAACGTCCATTTAAAACGGATGCACGTCGATCGGTTTTGAGTTGATCGAAGAACTCCTGCCACTCAGACGTCTGCTCAATAAACCCGAGCTCGACGAGCGCATCATGAAGCTCATCAGCGTTGCGCGGATCGGGCCAAACTTCCTCGCGCACGCGATCGATCGCGGCCTGGTCCAACTTCCCGAGATCGCTCGCCGTCTCCGGATCGAGCCAGCGACGCTGAAACACCGCACGTGTGCGACGCTCTTCGAGCGGCGCGTCGTCGAGGTACGCGTACGGCCGCGCGTTGAGTATCTCCTGCGACAGCGGCGACGCTTCGACAACGTCACGCGCAAACAGGTTCTTCTCGTTACGCTCGATCGACGTCAACAGTCGTTCGAGACCGTCGATGTCCATCGCTTCTTCGAGACAGTCTTTTACAGTCTGATCGACAAGCGGATGCGACGGGATCTCTCTTTCGCCGGTCGGAAGATTCTCAGCGCACGCGACCTGATCGGGGAAGATGGCCGTCAGTAGATCTTCCGCATCCATGCGCTGCAACTGTGCCGGAATCTTTTTGCCGCCTCGACGACGTAAGACAGCCAGCGAGCGCGTCACGTTCCAACGCCAGCGGATGTTCCACATCGGCGCGTCGAGTAGTGCCTGACACAACAGTTGCCGGACGGTTTTCGAATTCAGGTAGTGAAAGACGTCTTCGAGCGGAAAACTGTGCGTCGGACCAAGCGATAGAATAATCGCGTCCTCGGTTGCCGCTGCCTGTAGTTCAAAGTTGAACTTGCGACAGAATCGTTTGCGAAGCGCGAGCCCCCACGCGCGATTGAGCCGGCTGCCAAACGGCGAGTGCAGAACGAGCTGCATACTACCACTATCGTCGAAGAATCTTTCGAGAACTAAATTCTCCTGCGACGGCATCACGCCCAAAACGATCCTGGAGACCGTCAGATACTCGACGATCTGTTCCGCTCCTGATTGAGACAGTCCCAGCTCCTCCATCAACCACTTCATTCCCGCATCAGCATCCGCGTTACCGATCGTTTCGCGCAGCCGCGACACTGCAATGGATAATTCATGCGAGCGCGCCGGCGCCTCGCCGAGCCAGAACGGAATCGACGGCGGCTGCCCATGCGCATCTTCGACGCGGACCTTTCCCTGCTCCACGCGCACCACGCGCCACGAAGCGTTGCCGAGCTGAAAGATGTCGCCCTGCAAACTCTCGATCGCGAAGTCTTCGTTGACCGATCCGATGACGAGATCGCTCGGCTCGAGTACGACCGCGTAATCGGCTGTATCGGGAATCGCGCCTCCGGAAGTGATGGCAGCCAGACGCGCGCCACGACGTCCGCGCAGTCGTTTATTGACCGCATCGTGATGCAGGTAAGTCGAACGGCGGCCGCGTTTCGTCGAAAAACCTTCGGCCAACATGCGGACGATCGAGTCAAACTGTTCGCGTTCGAGATTGCGATACGGATAAGCGCGACGGATCATCGCGAACAGATCGTCTTCGGTCCATTCTTCGGCGGCGACGGCGGCGACGATCTGTTGCGCGAGGATGTCGAGCGGACGTTCGGGTATTTCGAGACGGTCCAACTCGCCGCGCCGCACAGCGTCGATGATCGCCGCGCATTCGACCAACTCATCGCGCGACAACGGAAATATCCGGCCTTTCGGAAAACCGGCGACCGTGTGGTTTGAACGGCCGACGCGTTGCAAAAAACTCGCGATCGAACGCGTCGAGCCGAGCTGGCAAACAAGATTCACGTCGCCGATATCGATTCCGAGTTCGAGCGACGCGGTCGCAACAAGCGCGCTCAACTCGCCGGATTTGAGCCGTTGTTCGGCAGCGAGACGCTGTTCGCGGGCCAGACTGCCGTGATGCGCGGCGATGTTCTCGTCGCCGAGACGCTCGCCGAGATGACGGGAGACACGTTCCGCGAGCCGCCGTGTGTTCACAAAAACGAGCGTGGTGTGGTGCTGGCGAATGAGTTGTGCCAGCCGGTCGTAGACTTCTTCCCAAACTTCACCCGACATCACGGCTTGCATGGGCGAATCGGTCAGTTCGACTCCGATGTCTAGCCTGCGTGCGTGGCCGCTGTCGATGATGGCGCATTGCGGCGTGTTATCGGCGTCGATGTTTGCGGTGCCGACAAGAAAACGTGCGACTTCTTCAATCGGACGCTGCGTTGCCGAGAGACCAATGCGGACGAGAGGAGAATTTCGAATTTCGGATTTCGAATTTCGAAGTTTTACAAGTTGTTCGAGACGTTCGATCGAAAGTGCGAGGTGCGAGCCGCGCTTGTCGCCAACAACCGCGTGAATCTCGTCCACGATCAACGTGCGCGCGGTTTCCAGCATCCGCCGCCCGCCTTCACTCGTCAGCAAGATGTAAAGCGATTCGGGCGTGGTGACGACGATGTGCGGCGGACGCTTCGTCATCGCCGTACGTTCCGACGCGGGCGTGTCGCCGGTGCGAACAAGCGTGCGAATGTTGACTTCAGGCAGGCCCAGCGCCTGAAGCTCCTTTTCGATTCCTTCCAGCGGCGTTTGCAGGTTGCGCTGCACGTCGTTGCTGAGCGCTTTGAGCGGCGAGACGTAGATCACGTGCGTCGTGTCGTCCAGTTTTCCTTCAACGCCGAGTCGAACGAGATCGTCGATCGCCGACAGGAATGCCGCCAGAGTCTTACCTGATCCGGTCGGCGCGGCGATCAGCGTGTGTTGTTCTTTCTTGATCTGGGGCCAGGCTTGTAACTGCGGCTCGGTAGGCGCGGGGAAAGTCCGCCCGAACCACCGTGCGACGGCCGGATGAAAGAGATCTAGATTTTTGTAATCCGTGTTACTCAAACTGCTTCTTAAATTGATCAAACTGCCGGCGCATCTCTCCCATCTCAATCTCGAGCCGCTCGACCCGCTGCGCCAGTGTTTCAACAGGTTGTGGTCGATCTGGCGATGTTACTTGTTCGATTTTCGGTTCGCCAGATAGTAGATGCGCAAATCGAACTTCCTTTTGTCCCGGCTGACGCGGCAAGCGCACCACGAGCGGATCCGAGTCGCGCGAGATCAAACCGTTCAGCGTCTGCTCGATCTCGTCCAGCCCGGTGAACTCGTGCAGTCTTGCCGCATTTCCACGCAACTCACCCGGCGTCTGGGGTCCACGCAACATCAACACACAGATCAACGCCACCTCAGCAGCGTTCAAGTGCAACACTTCCGGCATCACGTGCTTGTACTTCGGCACGCGACTGGTGCTGCCGTAAAAAACGTACGCGAGGTTCTTCTCGCGCAGGCTTTCCACCGCATTCGCAACCTCAGACTCGGAATACGAGGTAACCGGATAGCGGTTGTTCTTTTGATTACAGGCGAGCGTTAACGCGTTGAGCGTTAGTGGATAGTATTCAGGCGTTGTCACCTGTTTTTCCACTAACGCCCCCAATACGCGCGTTTCGATGTCTGACAGTGTCGTCATGAGAATTTCGAATTTCGAATTTCGAATTTCGAAATCCTACTGATCGTCGTCTGCGCTTGTTTGCTGTCCCTGCTGCGGTCGCGGTTCAGGTCGTCCGACGCCGAGGTTGTCGTAGTTCAGGGCCGCATTGAACAACAGGAAGAACTCACCCTGCGTCTGGTGCCGCCACATCGGATTGGTCGCAAACATCACCACGTGACCACGGCCGACGGGAACGTCAACGACAGCCGGACGGTTCGCAAGCTCGTTGCCGCCGGCGAGCATACCGCTGATAAGCAACGTCTTTTCATCCGAGCCGAAACGCAGCACAACACGCGGACGCATCGCTGGCGGCGTGAAGAATGGAGACTCGCGTTGATCCGCGAGGTTCTGCTCGGCGCCACCGCCGGTGCCCGGCCGCGGTTGCGGCATCGCCTGGATGATGTCCGGATCGCCAACGCCGCCGCGTCCGGAAGCGCGTGACGCGCCACCACCACCGCCCGGCCCACCCTGGCCTCCACCACCGCCTCCACCGCCTGGACCACCGCCGCCGGCAGCCACGTTGAACAGCGGCGACTGGCTGAAGTAGAGCGGCAATCCGGCGTCGTAGCCGTACGCGATCGGGCTCTTACGATCCGAGAAACTGCCGTTGTAGATCGAACCGCGCGCCTGAAGTTTGTCAGCCGGTTGAATCGTCACGCCGCTCGTGATGCCGTACTCGATCGGGATCGCGGAAACACTGCTGCCGATCGTGATAAACAGCCCGCCTTCTTCCACAAACCTCTGAAGGTTCGCGACACCAGTCACAGTCATGCCGCCGCGCATGTCGTCAGTCGTATCAGGCGACATGCCCATGTTGGGCGTCAACGCCGACGCCTTCCACGGAATCGCATCACCGCGACGCGGCATTCCGTTGACGATCGTCTGCGCCGTGCCGCCGACGGGCGGGAAGATCAGCACGTCAAACTTCTCGCGCAAGTTCGGCGTGTTGCGAATCACGTGATCGCTGATGTAAGTGTACGGAATCTGCAAACGATCGAACTCGATGCGGAACCAGCCCTCGTTTTGCGTGTTGGTCCACGTATGAACGATCGCGATGCGCGGCACCGCCATTTCGTGTGTCTTCACGGTCGGAAGTTTATCGACGCCAACGGCTTTCAAACCGAGGTCAGTCACGGCGGGTTCGAGAAGTTGCCGCAGGTTAGCCGGGTTCCCTTCCTGCTTGATGATGAACGAGCCGGTGTTGAACTGTTGCTCGCCGATCTTGAAACTGTCTTCGGCGGCGCTCATCTTCACGTCTTTCAAACGGAAGCGGAACGTCGCGAGCGTGTTGTCGGTGTTGTGATTGATAACGTAAGCGACGGAATTCGCGGGACCACTCAACGCGCCGGTAACCTTCACGTCCGCCGTCAACAATGTCGCGGCGACGTCCAGCACGCTCTTGTCGGTAATGCGCACCGTCTTCACGTTACGCATCGCACCCATCGTCCAACCCGTATCGTCGTAAGGATTCGGATCGGTGACGTTGTAATACTGCGTATCGAGCAACATGTCGGCCATGCGCGAATACGGCTGGTCCATGCGAACGATGTAAGAACCGGCCGGATACTTCTGATCCTTGACCGAAAACTCCTTCGCCGCGCGATGCACTTCAATACCCTGGAAACGCATCAGGTTGACCATGTCGGCGGCCTCGACCGGACGCGGCGTGTCGCCGGGAATGATGTAGGCAGCGGGACCTTCGTTCGTCGCTTTGGCGATCGCGCGTTTGCTCTTCAGATAGAAGTTGTTCAGGAACCGCTCGCGATCGCGGGCGATCAGGTTCATGGCGAACAAAATGCCCGACTGCTGCATGTTCACGTTGTTGCGCATCGACCAGTTGACGCGCGGGAACGGCGGATTCGGACGATACCAGACGCGTGACGTCTGGTTCGCGCCAAGCGTGCGTTCGCGTGTGTCGGCGCCGCCGTTACCGAACGTCTCGTAGAAACGTCCGATGGAGTTGCGGCCGGTCGCGATGTAGAGCATGTAATTCGGCGCCCAACCGTCGTAGAAACCGTGCGTCCAAACGCCCGGCACGCCACGTTTCGTCAACTCTTCGATCTCGTGATAGGCCAGGACCTGAAACTCATCGAGCGCGAGCGGATCGAGCCACGCGTTGTATGGGCCAGTGCCCGTCATCGTGTAGAGATACGGCACTGACTCGTGCAGATCGTGAAGCACCGTCGGGTGATAATCGAGAAACGTGCGCATCTGGTTGCGCGTCAGCGCGAGCGCGAAGCCCAAACCGTCGCGGTTGTTGTCGTGCGCGACGTACTTGCCCCAGTAAAGCAACGGCGGCACGGCTTTGCCGGGATTTGCTTTGCGATAGTTGTACAGATCGACCATTCGATCGCGGCCGTCGACTTCGAGCGCCGGCGTGATCATGACGATCATGTTCTTGCGAATGTCTTCGATGAACTGCGAGTCTTCGACGGCGAGACGATACGCAAGTTCCATCAACATTTCGGGCGATCCTGTTTCAGGAGAGTGGATCGATCCCGAGGCCCAGTAGAAAGGCTTGCCTTCGGCGACGAGTGTGTGCGCCTCAGTTTCGCTGAGCTTGCGCGGATCGGCGAGTTTGGCCGTGATCTCTTTGTAACGATCGAGCTTTGCGAGATTCGCTTCGTCGCTGACGAGCACGAGCAGTTGTTCGCGTCCCTCTTCGCTTTTCTCGGGAGCTACGAGGACGCGGACGCGCGGTGAAGCGCCGGCAAGCGCGCGAAAGTAGCGATGCAGATCTTTCGTGTACGTCAGCTTGTTTGGCGTTCCGACCGCGTAACCAAGGA
The DNA here is from genome assembly GCA_035760365.1 of Pyrinomonadaceae bacterium. Taxonomy (GTDB): domain Bacteria; phylum Acidobacteriota; class Blastocatellia; order Pyrinomonadales; family Pyrinomonadaceae; genus PSRF01. Next base: position 292,777 of record DASTTB010000033.1, on the reverse strand, counting down.
TCTTCTCCGGCGACGGCACTTTGTCAGACAACGGCAAGTGATCGACAAGCTCCGTCATGAAGTATTTCTCGGTCGTGTACTCGGCGATCTTCGCGCCGTAGGCGGTATCGAGTGCTGATTTCGGCGTCGTGTATTTCGGATTGACGGCGCCGGATTTCGCGGGCGCGGTGGACGCTGCGCCGCCGGAACCCGAGTTCTCGGTCGCGGTGCGCGACTCAGTTTGCGCAAACACCGAAACAGCAGACACTAGTAACGATAGGAAAAGGAACAAGGATCTATGGGCCATGACGTTCTCCTTTTGAGAAACACGGATGACACGAATCTAGGATAGATCGCGCGCGCAGCGAAAGCCTGAGATCATCCAGCGCTCGTGCGCGTGAAAGAAGTTTCTGTAAGTCGACCTGATGTGCAATTGCGGTGTGGCAAACGAACCGCCGCGCAAAACCTTTTGATTGACGAACCACTTGTCGTTGTATTCAACGAACTCCGACTTGAAACCGGGATACGGCACGTAATCGGAAGTGGTCCACTCCCACACGTCGCCAATCATCTGCTGACAACCGTAGCTGTTTGCGCCTTCCGGAAAGGCGCCGATTGGGGCGACAGACCAGTAGCCGTTTTCGAAGAGATTTGCTTTGCCGCTATCGGGTCCAGTGTTGCCCCAGGGGAATGCGTTGCTGGTTTTGCGCCGCGCATCATAACACGCCGCGCGTTCCCATTCAGCCTCCGTCGGCAAACGTTTGCCGGCCCAACTGGCAAACGCGGATGCTTCGAAGAAACTGACGTGCGTGACGGGCTCGTCTTTTCTACTTGCGGCGGGAGCGAGACCGGAGAAATCGCGAATCATCCACTCGCCATCGTGAAGTTCCCAATACAACGGGGCACGCCATTGTTCGCGATTCAGCGCTTCCCAGCCTTCGGAAAACCAGTAGCGAAAGTTTTCGTAGCCGCCGTCGCGCATGAATTCGAGGTAGTCGCCGTTCGAGACGAGTGCGCGATCGATGGCGAAGTCGCGAGTGAAGACTTGATGCGCCGGTTTTTCGTTGTCCCAGGCGAATTCGGTTTTATCCGTGTTTCCTATGTAGAACAACCCACCTTCAATCTCGGCCATTCCTTCGACTCTCATCGAAGTGTTTGGGGGAGCGTTCATAGAAACAGCGAAGTCGTTGCAGAGAAGGTGCTTGATGTCGTAAACAAGCAACTCCTGGTGTTGCATCTCGTGTTCGAGACCGAGACGAATCACGGATAAGACGGATGGGTCGGCGGATTGCAGGAAATCGAGCATCTGCTCGTCGATATGATTGCGATAGGCGACTGTCTCGCGAACCGTGGGGCGAGATTTCGTCCCGCGCTTCGGACGCTCGATTCGTGCGCCAAAACCCTCGTAGTACGAATTGAAGTACCAGAGAAAATCTTCGGAGTGGACTTTGTAACCCGGCTTATTTGCCTGCAACACCGTTTCGAAGAACCACGAAGTGTGGCCGATGTGCCAGCGCGGCGGACTCATGAACTCCGCCGTTTGAATCACGTAGTCTTCAATTTCCAGCGGCGCAACGATCTGCATCGTGCGCGCGCGAACCTGCTGGTAGAGATCTATTACGTTCGACAAGGTGAATTACGCGGTAGTAACCATTATTGAGAGCGGACCTCGGGGGTGAACACGACCTATTATACTTGCCCTTGGATAATTCTCACGAAGCCTCGCCAACACGACTTCCGCCGAGCTTTCGGGAATGGCGATGAGCATCCCGCCCGCAGTCTGCGGATCGAACAGTAACCTGACCAGGTTGCCGTCAACAGATTCCAGAAAACCAACGTCGTCGCCGACGTATTCGCGATTTGTTTTGTCGCCGCTGGTGAGCATTCCCGCAGTCGCCAACTCGAGCGCGCCGTCGAGCAGCGGCACTGCTTTTGAGTAAATCTCGATCGTCACGTCACTCGCACACGCCATTTCCCACGCATGACCGATCAGTGCGAAGCCCGTAACGTCCGTCGCGGCTTTAACGCCAAACTCGCGCATCACTTCAGCAGCGTACTTACCCGGCGTCAGCATCGTTTCAACTGAACCTGCGACAACTGCAGCGCTCGCGCGTGCTTTCTTGATACCGGTCGAGATCACGCCGGTTCCGATCGGCTTCGTCAGAATAATGACGTCGCCCACACGCGCGCCGGAGTTGGTCGCGATCTTGTTCGGATCGATGACGCCGGTTACCGAGTAACCAAACATGATCTGCTCGTTGTCGACACTATGTCCGCCGATCAACGTCACGCCGTTGCGGTTCAGCGTTTCCATGCCGCCGCGCATGATCTCGCCGAGTATCGCCGGATCGACACCCTTTTTCGGGAAACAGGTGATCGCGAGCGCAGTGATCGGCGTGCCCGCCATCGCCCAGACATCGTTGATCGAATTGAGTGCGGCGATGCGGCCGTAATCGTAAGGATCGTCGACGATCGGCGTGAAGAAGTCGACGGTTTGCACCAGCGCGAGGTCGTCGCGTAGACGGTATACGCCCGCGTCGTCGGCTGTATCGAAGCCGACAATCAGGTTTGGATCGGCGGGTTGTTTCGGTAGCCCGCTCAGGACCTGAGCGAGTAAGCTCGGGCTAAGCTTCGCCGCTCAACCAGAACACGAAACCATCTCCGTCAGACGCATCGCGACACCTCCTTCCTCGCGTATTTAGCCACAAAGAGGCACAAAAGACACAAGAAAAACCTAAACTAGCTAAAAATGAATACCTGAACTAAACAAAATTGCTCCTGTTCCGTTAAATAATAATTGCTCTTCTGCCTCTTGTGCATTTTGTGCCTCTTTGTGGCTAAGAAATATGGCAAAGCCAATCATTCGCATCGGGCCGGCGGGGTGGTCTTACAAGGATTGGGAAGGCGTAGTCTATCCGCAAAAGCCGGGGAAGAACTTCGACCCGCTCGCCTATCTCGCGCGCTTCTTCAACACGATCGAGATCAACAGCAGTTTCTATCGTCCGCCTACGGTTTCGACGACGGAGTCATGGACCAGGCGTGTGGCTGCGAATAAAAGTTTTACGTTCACGGCGAAGCTGCACCGGCTGTTCACGCATGAGCGCGGGAAAGCGACGCGCAAGGATGAGAAGGAGTTTCGCGACGGAATGGCGCCGTTGATGAAAGCTGGAAAGCTTGGCGCGTTGCTGCTTCAGTTTCCGTGGTCGTTCAAGAACACTGATGAAGATCGGGTCTATTTGGCGAAGTTAATCGAACAGTTCAGCGACTATCCGCTGGTGCTCGAAGTGCGGCACACGTCGTGGAATAACGAGAGTGTTTACGAGTGGCTCGAAGAACGTGGAGTTGGGATTTGCAATATCGATCAGCCGGTGTTTGCGAGGTCGATTCGTCCGGCGGCGCGGACGACTTCGCCGGTTGGGTACGTGCGGATGCACGGACGGAATTATCAGAACTGGTTTCGCGACAAGGCGCCGCGGGACGAACGTTACAACTATCTCTATTCGCTCGACGAGCTCGATCCGTGGCTGACGCGAATCAAGCAAGTCTCGAAGCAGACGCGCGAAACTTACGTTATTACAAACAATCACTTCCGTGGCCAAGCGGTTGTAAACGCGCTCGAGATCAAAGCCGCGCTCGAAGAAGACACCGTTCCCGCGCCCGATCCTTTGTTTGAGCACTATCCGCGGTTGAAGGACTCAGCGACGAAGGCTGATGGACCACCGACGTTGTTTTAATTGATTAAGAACGCTTGCGGGGCTTGCTGCTACCCATCGCGACGATCACGTCAAACTCTTCTTTCGTCAACGGCATGACTGACAATTGCGACTGCCGAATCAACGGAAGCTGGCTGAGTCGCTTGTCGTAACGGATCGCCGCGAGCTGGACTGGGTTTGCGAGTGGCTTCACTGGCTTGAGATCGACGGCTATCCACTGCGGATCATCCGCAGTCGGATCCTCATACGCGCTCTTGACTACCTCGGCAAGGCCAACCACTTCTTTCCCCTTGCCTGAGTGATAAAAGAGCACACGATCGCCAACCTTCATCCCGCGCAAATTATTTCTCGCTTGATAATTTCGTACGCCGGTCCAATCAGTGCGGCCGTCTTTGACAAAATCATCCCACGAGTAAGTCTCGGGTTCCTGCTTGACCATCCAGTATTGGTGCTTCATCGGCTTTTTCATCACTCTCGTTCCACTGACTTATATTTTTGATAATCTGTGTTACACGGATTGAACTAAAAAGCCAAAGGATAAATCATGCTGAAAGAAGGAACCACTGCGCCCGCGTTCAAAACAACCGACGAGAATGGCGAAACCGTGAGTCTGAAAGATCTGCGCGGCAAAAAGGTCGTGCTTTACTTCTATCCTAAAGACGACACACCGGGATGCACCAAGGAAGCCTGCTCGTTCCGCGACGCTTTTTCCGAATACAAGAAAGCGGGAATCACCGTGCTCGGCGTATCACCCGACACCGAAGCGAAGCACAAGAAGTTTGTGACCAAGTACAACCTCCCGTTCACTCTGTTGGCCGACACGGATCGTTCGATCGCGGAGGCTTATGGCGTTTGGGGAGAGAAGAAGTTCATGGGACGAACGTACATGGGCGTGCATCGGACCACGTTCCTGATCGATGAAAAAGGCAAGATCAAGAAGATCTTCGAAAAAGTGAAGCCCGAAGATCACGCCCGTGAGGTCCTTGAGGCTTTCGCTGATTGAAACTCGGCGAAGAACCGCGAACAAGCCGCGGAGGCTAGGCTGCCACCCAGCCTCCAATTTTCTGCGGTTCCCCCTCCGGATTCCGACCGGGCATCAATCCGTGCAAACAACTGAACGAACTGGGCACGTCGCGTTTTCTCGCAGGCAGTCGTAACTCTTCTTCAACTCCGGACTGTTCGGCTGCCTCGTTGAGAAAATACATCCTCGTGTTGTCTACAACTTGAGTTCTGATCTCGTGCGTCCACAGCAGCAGGTTAGCGAGCGCGTCGCCGATCTCGTCTTTACCTAACTTCGTTTCCTGGGCGATCTCCCGCTGCGTGCGCGAACCTCTGCGAATCGCATCGCGCACGCGTTCAACGGGGGAGAGCTTGCTCAACGACTTCGCCGTGTAGTGCCCGCCACCAGACGACTCGCCGAGCAACTCTGTCATCTCGACCTGCTGTGAAATGTATCGCTTGCGCGCTGACTTGTACTCCTTCAAGGCGCGCCTGCTTTGAGTCACTTTGTGACGAATGCAACTCTTGCAATAAAGATTGCGTCCGTCTTTACGTGCACGACAAATACCAAACTCTGAAATTGGGAGTTCGTGCGAACAAATTGGGCAATGTTTAGTAACGTTGGGGGGTAAGTCAATCTCCTGTTTCATTTCCCGCTCCACTGGGCTGCAAACTCTCGCTCTCGACCGACTGCAAAACACACTTCACCTCTCCGGAACCTAAACCTTTCCGGCCAGGACATCCCTTTTGTTGGAATTTATTTTTTGGCGAAGGTGCCCACAGGCGATCGCCTAGATTGCCTAAACGCAACTCGCACGAGGTTACGTCCCCACTATTCTACCTGCTTGAGGATCGCGAAAAGGTCTCCGGGCGTTGCGAGAAAGTGATGAGTGCTGGTTGACCTTCACACAAAACAAAAACAGGGTCGCTGATCAAAAACTGTCTTTGGCAATCAAAAATGTTCAGCGAGGGAATCGAATTATAGTGATCGAAACTTTTTTTGCAATACCTTTTTCGGATCGCTTTAAGGTTGCCGCAACATAGATTTTCCTCGTCGATGGATCATCTACAAACATCATTTTCACAAATGCAAACGACTGCAAAAACGAGGGGATACATGATCGCATCACTCTGCTTGTTGCGAACTTTTGTATGTCGTTTCTGTTTCGAGTAGAAAGTTCTGACGCCGGGATTCCTTAGCAAATTCGACCTGCTTTCGAGATCCAAAAAAGCGTTCGCCAATCGTTTGGCGCAATCAGTTCGTATCTGTTTTAGTTGGTCCTACTATTAGTAGACTGATCGCGAAAACATAAAACATGCATCGCGCTTTGTTCTGTTTCTTGCAACTTCTCCACAACTTTTCATCGATGGACCATCGAGCGTTGTTTTGCACGTGCTCGAAGAGTCAAGACGTTCATACATAAAGCTTTTCAGTCACGCCGCTCACGTGTGCAAAGTGTTGTAAGTGTGCGCTTGTAACACGTTTGTAAAACTCAGGGCATGGATTTCCACATAGATTTCCACAGAAACTGTGGAAAAGAGATGTGCGTCTCATTCTGTGTATCAACGTGATGCCCGATCTTTCAAGCGATAGACGAATTTCAATCCGGACCACACGTCGTCAATCGCGCAGATCTTCACGTCAACCAATCCGACATCGAGTCCGATTCGTTGCACGCGATCGAACGAAAGATCGGTAGCGACACCGGAACTCTTCTTCGGCCACGCAACCCAGATCATTCCGTTGCTTACGAGCTTCGCGGAAAGTTTTTCAAAGTCACGCAACAACGCGCGTTCAGTTGTTACGAATAACAGTGCGATGTCGAGGGGTTTGGTGACACGCGCCACGATCTCGGCGTTGTGAGGCAGTTCGCCTAACGCTTGTGGAAAATCTTTTGGCGCATTGATCAGAGCGATGCGCGAGCCTTCTTTGATTCCGAGTTTCTTCGGTAAGGGTGTTGATGAGTATCCAGCCATGGGCATTTTTACCAGAGTCCGAGAATCTTCCACCACGTGAACCCGACGAGACTCCAGATCACGATCGTGACGAGTGAAGTTATCAATCCGAGTGTCCACCAGGTTCGTTGTGTGGTGTAACCGGCGCCGAAATAGATGGGCGCGGGCGTTGTTCCATAATGAGTCAACGATGCGCCGAGATTCGAGAAATAGGCCAGCGACAACACGGCGAGGTACGCCGGCGTGCCCGCCGCGATGATCACGATCAAGAACGGCACGAACATCGCGGTCGCGTGCGCAGTGATGCTCGCGAAGACGTAGTGAGCGTAGAAGTAGATCAAGAGCAGCACTGCGAGCGCTAACCACCATTTCCAACCCGTCGTAAGTCCCGCTGCTGCTTCTGCAAAGCGTTTTGTCAGTCCGGTCTGACCCAGGGCTTCGGCCATGCGAATCAAACCGCCATACCAGATGAATACCGCCCACGCGGCCTTCTCGCTGATCAGGTCTTCCCAGTCGAGCACGCCCGTGACCAAAAGCACGCTGATGCCCAGCATCGCGACCACTGCGTAGTCGATGCCGTGTATCTTCGTCGTGATCCACAAGCTCGCCACAAGACCAAATACCAACAACATCATCCATTCGGACCACTTCATCGGTCCCATCACCCGCAACTCTTCCGAGGCGAACTGGCTCGCTGCCGGCGTGTGCTTGATCTCAGGCGGAAAGACTCGATAAAGCAACCACGGCACGACCAGCAAACTCAGCAGCGCGGGAACGATCGCAGCGGTGGCCCAACGTGCGTAAGTGATCTCGATTCCCGTAGTTTCCTGCGCAAGCCGTGCGATGATGGGATTCGAAGCCTGGCCCGTCAAAAACATCGCGCACACGATGACGTTACATTGATACACACTCGTCATCAGAAACGCGCCGAGACGACGCGCGGTTGGCCCAGGCCGCGACTCGTACGCTTCCGCGAGACTCTTCGCGATCGGAAAGATGATTCCACCTGAACGCGCACCGGTTGATGGGATCACAGTCGCAAGTACGGTCTCAGTCGATGCGAGTGCGTAACCGAGTCCGAGTGAGTGACGTCCGATCGCCCTGATGAACAGAAAAGCGATGCGGCGTCCGAGACCTGTCTTGATCATTCCGCGCGAGATAAAAAACGCGGCGAGCACCAGCCAAACGACGGGATCGGCGTAACCGGTGAGTGCCTCGTTGACCTTCATCACGTTGAAGAGCGGCAAGGCAGTGACGCCAAGGAGAACGATCGCGGCACCCGGAATCGGCTGCACGATCGAGCCGGTGATAGTCGCGGCAAAGATCGCCAGCAAACGCCACGATTGCGGAGTTACGCCTTCCGGAACGGGAATCAGAAGGATTCCGACGCCGACAAACAACACAACTGCCCAACGCAGTAAGCGTCCGCGGAATCCGACCTGATCGGGGTTTTCAACATCCATATTGGTTGTGGCTACCGTATGTAGTTTCTAAGTCGACGACAAATGGGCGTATTCTAAGGGTACGGGTGAGAAAAATGGCGGAAAAGATCAAGGTGGACGAAGTTACAGACCAGCAAACGTATCTGAGCCGGCGCAGTTTCATGAAGGCGGCGGCGCTCGCAGGCACTGCCGCGGCTACGGCGCTGTTGTATCGCGGGCTGAATCCGCCACCCGCAGAACGCGTCGAAGGCGAGAAGCTTAACGCGGTTGCAAAGGCGAGTGACGTCAAAGACGGATTCATTGTTAACGAGACGAAGACGCCACTCGAAGCGATTACGAATTACAACAACTTCTACGAATTCGATACCTCGAAAAGCGGCGTCGCTTCAGCCGCGAAAAACTTCGTCACGACTCCGTGGACGGTCCAGGTCGACGGACTCGTTAACAAGCCGAAGACTTTTGATCTCGACGAGTTGTTGAAGTTTCCGCTTGAAGAACGAATCTATCGCTTTCGTTGCGTCGAAGGCTGGTCGATGGTGATTCCGTGGATCGGTTTTCCGCTACACACGCTACTCGAGAAAGTTGAACCGACCGCGCAGGCGAGGTACGTCGCATTTCAAACGCTGCTGGATCCGCAGCGAATGCCGATGCAACGCACTGGAGTCCTCGACTGGCCTTACGTCGAAGGACTGCGACTCGACGAAGCGATGCATCCGTTAACGATTCTGGCTACAGGTCTGTACGACGAAAAACTGCCGCCGCAAAACGGCGCGCCCGTGCGTCTCGTTGTGCCGTGGAAGTATGGATTCAAAAGCATCAAGTCTGTCGTGAGGATCTCACTCGTCGCCGACGAACCGCCAACGACGTGGAACATACAAGCGCCGGACGAATACGGTTTTTATTCAAACGTGAATCCGAACGTGCCGCATCCGCGCTGGAGCCAGGCGAACGAGCGGCGCATCGGTGAGTACGCGCGCCGCGACACATTGCTGTTCAACGGCTACGCCGAAAAGGTGGCCCATCTGTACAAAGGTATGGACCTCGTCAAGAACTTCTGAGCCATGAAGATGTCATTTTCAAAATTCGTGGTGTTTGTAAACGCGCTGATCCCGCTCGTGCTGCTTTTGTGGGACTTGTATCGCAAGCAGGTTGGACCAAACCCGCTCGAGTTTGCGACGCGAACGACGGGCATGTTGACGCTGATCTTCCTGAGCTTGACGGTCGCGATCACGCCGCTGAGGAAGATCTTCGGCCTCAACTCGCTCGTGAAGTATCGACGGATGCTCGGCCTGTTCGCGTTCTTCTACGGCGCGCTTCATTTGCTCACCTACGTCTGGTTCGATCGACTTTTCAATCTCGTGAGCGTTGCGAAGGACGTCGTGCAGCGTCCTTTCATTCTCGTGGGCATGACGGCTTTCCTGCTCATGGCGCCGCTGGCAATCACCTCGACCAACAAGATGATCAAACGGCTCGGCGGCAAACGCTGGGCGAAGCTACATCGACTCGTCTATCTGGCGGCGATCGCGGGCGTCGTGCATTTCTGGATGCTGGTGAAGTCTGACATTCGTTTGCCGCTGACATTCGCCTTCATCGTCCTGTTTCTGCTTGGCTATAGACTGTTGGTGAAGTATTTTCCTTCTGATGTCAGGATCAGTTGAACGCTTCACCAGCCGCGTCGAAGATTACGCGAAGTATCGTCCCGGCTATCCCACCGCGATCGTCGACCTGCTCACGACCGATTGTGGTATGACGCCCGAATCGATCGTCGCGGACGTCGGATCGGGAACGGGAAAACTCAGCGAAATCATTCTCGCTAACGGAAACGTCGTGATCGGCGTTGAACCCAACGAGGCGATGCGCGTCGTCGCCGAAAAGATCTTCAAAGACGAGCCGCGCTTTCGCAGCGTCGACGGCACGGCGGAAGCGACGACGCTGCCTGACGCCAGCGTCGATCTGATCGTCGCCGGACAGGCATTTCACTGGTTCGATCCTCTCAAAACCAGACACGAGTGGATTCGCATACTCAAGCCGAACCGCTGGGTAGCGTTAATCTGGAACGATCGAAAACTGGAGGCGACGCCGTTTCTCAGCGACTACGAGCAGCTTCTGAAGAGTTTCGGAACCGACTACGAACAGGTCAGACACGATAAGGGAATGCCTGCGATCGAACAGTTTTTCGACGGCGATCCGTTCGTGTTGCGAGGCTTCCCGAACACGCAGGTGTTTGATTTCGACGGACTGCGCGGCCGCGTCCGCTCCTCGTCGTACACACCGGAACCTGGCCACCCTTCATTCGAGCCGCTGATGCGCGGGCTCCAGGAAGTCTTTGACAAGCATCAGGAAAATGGCTATGTCAATTTCGACTACGAGACCAAGGTCTTCTATGGTCGCCTCTCAAACAGTTCTTGACGTGAAAGGTTGGAATTATGTCGGGCGAGCGACGACGTAACCAGCGACAAAAAGTTCTTCTGGAAGCGAGATGGTCCAGTCTCTCGGACCGGCATGAGGCGCGTATCGACGACGTCAGCATGAGCGGCTGCTTCGTGAACACGTATGGACCAGTCGAGATCGGTGAACGTATCGATCTGAAGATACTGCTGCGATCAGGTGAATGGCTGGCGATCAGCGGCTACGTCGCCACTTACCAGCACGGCGTTGGGTTCGGGATGTCGTTTACAGATCTGACGCCGGCGAAAGAGAAAGCTTTGCTGCTGTTGCTTGCGTCTGCGGCTGACAGTGATTAAGGCTGCTTGCGCGGCTTTTCGTCATAGAAAAGAATACTGAACACGAGCATCAGTCCCGCTGCTGCCGCAAGCAGGAAGAGAATCATCGCCAGGCCGGGATAACCCCAGATTCGAAAAGAAGTCTCGACGCGCATCAGCATCGCCGCTCCGACGATCAAAGCAGCGACAACCAGGCCCATCGTGATGCGGTTCGCGACCTTTTGCAGTCCGTCGACGATTACCTTCTCGTCGATCGCATCGACGCGAAACCGAATGTCGTTGTTGCCAACCTGATCCAGAATCTTATTCACGCGCCGCGGGAATGTTTCCGCAAACTCTTTCAGGTCGACTACGCCCGATAACAGATTGCTCGGCGCCATGCTCTTGACGATGTTCTGTTGCAGGATCTCGTTCGCACGTTCCTGAATGATGGCGTTGGGATCGAAACTCGGATCGAGCGTGTAAACCACGCGATCGAGATTCAACAGCGCCTTCGCAAACATCGTGAACTCCGCGGGCAAGCGGAACCAGCAATCGGCCGAGATGCGCGTGATCTCGAGCGTCACTTTGCCGGCGTTCATCTTGCTCAACACCGCGTCGGAGTTTTCGCCGACTAGATCCGTAATTCGTCTCTCAAAACTGCTGCGATCGAAGTTCGGCTTCGGTTCGCCCATCTTGATCGCCGTCTCGGCCGCGACCTCGCCGCGCCCTTCGCTGATGGCGAGCATCAGTCGTAACAGGTTGTCCTGGAAGGTGCGCGTGACGCGTCCGACCATCCCGAGGTCGATTAACGCGATTCGATCGTCGTCAGTCAGCAAGACGTTTCCGGGATGCGGGTCTGCGTGGAAGATTCCGTCAACCAGAAACTGCTTGAGATACGCGCTGAATAGTTCGTGAGCAAGCAGACCGCCGTCAATTTCGAGGACGCGCAACGGATTGAGCGCCGTGATCTTCTTGCCGGGGACATACTCCATCGTCAACACGCGCGTCGTCGTGAAGTCGTCGATCGGCTCGGGAATGACGATGTGGTCAAACTCGGCGAGGTTCTGACCGATGGTGTGAAGGTTGTTGGCTTCGATCGTGAAATCGAGCTCGCGCAACAGGCTTTTGCGCAGATTGACGAGCATGTTTTCAAACTCGTAACGCTTGCCGAGTTCGGTGTGTTCGTCGAGGAAGTGCGCGATCTCGCCGAGCGATTCGAGGTCGCCGACGATCAGTTCGCGGATGTTCGGACGTTGAACCTTGACGACTACTGCGCGTCCATCGCGCATGTAAGCTTTGTGTACCTGGCCCAACGACGCCGCCGCCAGCGGAACGGGATCGAAGTCGGCAAACGCCTTGGAAATGCGGACGCCCAGCTCGCTCGAGACAATCCGCTCGACTTCTTCATACGGAAACGGTTCGATGTGGTCCTGTAATCTCTCGAGCGCGTCGAGATACGGACCAGGCAGGAGATCCGCGCGCGTGGAAAGCAGTTGGCCCAGTTTGATGAAAGTCGGACCGAGTCGTTCGAGGTCTTTGGCGAGTTCTTCAGCGGGAGCCGCGGCGCCGGCTTCCACCGCTATCTCGTCGGGAAGAACGCTGTCTTCCAATCCCGCCGCGCTGATCAAGTCGGACCGACCGTACTTGATGAGCAACATGGCTACGTCTTTGTATCGCTTGAGTCGCTCAGGTCTTAGCGAAACTACCATGGCCGCATTATTCCAACCAATTGTGTCACTTCGGTGTCGCCGTCGCACGCGCAGCGGCTGCCTTTTCGATGGCCTCCTTTAGACCATCCGCACTCAACTCGCGCAACTGCACGCCGTTTACGAAGATCGTTGGCGTGACGCCGACACCATACATCTCGCCGTCTTCGATATCTTTCTTTACTTCTGCCGCATACGTGCCGCGGTCCAACGCTGCGTCAAACCGAGCACGGTCCAAGCCGATCTCGCTCGCGTACTTCTTCAGCGAAGCGATGTCCAGCATCTTTTGATTCTTAAAAAGCATGGCGGCGTATTCGAAAAATTTTCCCTGCGCGTTGGCTGCGTTCGCCGCTTCGGCGGCCTTGCGCGCGTACGGATGACGATTCAACGGGAAGTCGCGCACGACGAACCGCACTCTGTCGCTATAAGACTTCAGCACCTCTTCGATCACCGGATGCATCGCGGCGCAGGCAGGACATTCAAAGTCAGTAAACTCGACGATCGTCACCGGAGCGTTCGCCGGGCCTTTTGCGGGATCGTCGTCGACGCTGATGTTCTGCACTGGTTGCGGCGGCTCGCTGATCAGCCAGCGAACGTCCGCCGTCTTCTGCAAACGTGCGGAAAGATCTTGTTCGAGTCGCTGCCGTTCCTGTTCCTGAAGATAGGCGGCGATCTGGTTTCGCAGACTGTTCAGATCGCCGGTGATGCGCGCCTTGTTTTCGTTATAGAACTTTTCGACGTCAGCCTGCGTGGGTGGACGGACTTTGTCGCTGACTTCGGTTCTGACGATCTGTTCTGGTCCAACCTGGCGGCGACGCGCCTCTTCGAGCAACAACAGGTTATTCACCATCTGCTCAGCCTGTTGTCGCATCGCGTTGTAAACCTCGAGTCTCATGCCGTAGACAACGGGCTTCAGACGTTCGTTCAGGACCGAAGCTTTTAATGGTTGACCGCCGATCGTCGCGACGACGGAGTCGTTGCTGAGGTTGGGAGTGTTGATATCGACTCCCATTGTTACGGGCGTGGTCCTTTTCAGTCGTGCAATCAGGTCGTCCGCGAGCTTAGCTTCCGACTCCGCTTGCAGGTAGGCGGCGACTTGTTGATTGATGGTCGCCTGGTCCATGCCCTGGAATTGTCCGGGTTGCTCGTCAACGAATTTTTTGATCTGCGCTGCGGTTGGAACCGGGATGCGCTTCGTGACTTCTGTTTCGTAAAGCGTGTGAGTGTCGGTTCGGCGTCTGTTTGCTTCGACCTGAAGCAGGATCGTATTGATTTGCAGATCGAGTATTTCTTTTCGCGCGGCGGCGATCTTGTCTTCCACCTGGTCCAGTTGTTCGCGTACCGCGGGTGGGAGATCGGCGGTGGTCAACGTTTGGCCGTTCAGGACGACGAGGCTTACGGGTGCTGTTGGGCGTCGTGGCGTCGCTGGTTGTGACGCTGGTTGCGTCGTTGGTTGTGGCGTCGTTGGTTGCGTCGCGGCTGGTTGTGTTGCGGCCGGGTTGGGTTTCGCGGTCGTTGCGGCCGGTTTGCGCGGAGTGTTTCCGCGACGTCGGGTTTGCGCCGTCGTCGTTGAAAGCGTAGCCAGGAGAACCAAAGAGAGGGCGCCGAGAGCAATTTTCATTGTAGAAACTCGCTATTTTTGAGCGGATGATAGAAGAACTGTTGCTTAGAGCACAAATGGAGAATTGGCGCTGCCTTTGGATAAAAGCAGCGCCAATGTTGGAGCACACGTTGCGAAACAAACAATCAATGGTAACGGATGATACTTCGCCGGCGGCGTTTGACCGGGGTGCGAATGGAGAGGAGATCGCTGTGGCGTCCGTTCAGTATAAACGCCAGTCCCTGGTGGGTGACGCCGAGCAGTCGCGCCGCCCTCGTCACGCTCCCGCCTGACTCTTCGAGTGCTTTGCGGATCAAGTTGCCTTCGTAGCGGAGCACTTCGGCGTCAAGCGAGAAGCCAGGCTGTAAAATTACATTCGCCACGCCAGCTTCATTCATTGCTTCATTTGCGTTGGCAGTAAGAACACGTCGCGCGCATTCGCCGAGGCGAGTCATGAGCGCGCGGTTTTGAGAATTAGCAAGCAGCTTCTCGGCTGTGCGGTAGTATTCTTGCAGCGCCTTTGACGAGAGGTAAGAATTCAATTCTTCGATCGCCGTTACTGCCGCGATACCACCGCGGTCCGGGTTGCCAGCAGTCTGGGAGATCTCGATGGCTTGGTCCAAAATCGTCTTGGCCATGTGCGTTTGTTTCAAACGAGCAAGTGCTTTACCGTGAGTCGTGAGTGCTTCTGCGAGCAGCGCTTGTTCACCGCCTCGCTTTAATGAACGCACCGCAGAACGAGCAGCTTGCTCTGCTTTATCGTATTTTCCTTCGAGCAGAAACGCCTGCGCCCTCGTGTCTTCCGCGCCGGCGGCACCGCCATGGTCACCAACACTCAGGTGCAATGAACGCGCACGAGCTAAGTGTTCCTGAGCTTCACTGAACTTGCCGATGGTTGCGAACAGAAACCCGACGTTGTTCTCGACGCGTGCTTGGAATCGACGATGACCTGCTTGCTCGAAGTGAAAACTCGCAGCGGTGTATTCGAGTAATGCTTTATCTATATATTCTTCGCGATCCTCTGATGCTCCGAGACTTCTAAGGAGCATCGCATACGCGTTGTGGAACTTGCCCTTGAGCGCGTGACTGGTGCTCGCTTCGAAGAGTGGTGCAGCTTCCATGTAGATGCGCAACGCATCGCGATCGCGAGTTGCGTCGCGTTCAATCATGGCGCTGTTGGAAAGCGCTCGAAGCTTCTGTTCGCTACCGTCTTTTACACTATCGAGCACAAGTCGCAAGGTGATGCGTGCTTCATCAAGCGCACCTTCACGCCAGTAGCAGGTTGACAAATCAACTTTAGCTTCGGCGACTTTTTCGGTCATTCCGAGCGTCTCGAAAATCGCGGCGCTCTCACTGATAAGATCCTTAGCTAATTCCTGTGCCCCGCATACTTGTTTGGCGCTGCCCAGCCATCCCGTCAGGGTACCAGTTCGCAATAAGAGTTCGGCTCTAGCCTGATCATCCAGTCCCTCGGTCTGCGGCCTATGGGCCAGGCTTGGCCAAAACGGCCGAAGAGTTTCCGCTGCACTTTCGAACTCGCCCGCTTCCTCCAGACCCTTGGCTAACTCACACAACGGAATTACGTTGTCAATAACCGAAATGTCGGTTTGATTCTCAAAGACGGAAGTCTGCAAATCCATAAAGGGTCTCCAGTTTTCTCGATAGGCAAGAAACCTTGCAAACGCTATCAAGGGACGGATATTATCACCACCAACCAATTAATCTACTTGGTTAACACACACCACCTCACCGGCTTTGACTACAAACATCTTGAGGAGAAGATCAATGAAACTTGTCAAAAACTTGGTATTTGCGAGCCTGCTCGTTTTTGCTACAACCTTTAACACATTCGCCGGCGAACAAAACACGCCGACTGGTCCAAGTCCAGAGCCGCCTGCGCCAAAGCAAGTTACTACGACGATTGAAGAGGGTACCAACCCAATTGATCCTTATACCGGAGAAATAACGGCTGAAACGACAGATTACCTATTTTTCGAAGCGTTGGCAGCCCTGTTGTCAGTGTACTGAGAAGCGCCCACTCAGACAAAAGCTTTCCAGCTTGCGCCCGCGGCGTGGCCTCGCGGCTTTGGTTCTGTGTGTCCGGGCTCACCGAATAGTTCGAAAAACATGGTTTGGGAGGCGGTGACGCACGGCATCCTACCGCCATCTGGCCCCCATGTCCATAGGAACTTTACATTATTCAGGGGCTCTCGGCTTGCACCGTCCAACCGCGACCACGGTTTTCCGAAATTTTTCTCAATAATTCGGGCCTTTTTTAATCACTCCGCACGTTTCGATTTGCGGACCACCGGAGGTCTATTTTTCCGGCGGTTTTCAACTCAAGCGGCGTTTATGCTGGCCTATTTTGCCCCGGCTCCGATTTCTCGACTAGCCGCCGAACTGTCTCGAGCGTATCGATTTCAGTCGCCGCTTTATCCGGACGGAGCCGGAGAATCCGCGGAAACCGAAGTGCGTATCCGCTCTTATGGCGCTTCGATGGTTGGACTCTGTCAAACGTTACCTCGATGACCACCGTCGGCTCGACTATTCTTACCCGGCCGTGCGCGTACTCTTGAATCGTGTGATTTTTAAACCAGTCGGTTAACTCCGTCAGTTCACGATCGGTCAACCCCGAGTACGCCTTGCCGATGTTCAGCAACTCGCCGTCCTCTTCAGACCGGCGGACCGCAAAAGTGTAGTCCGACAGCAGATGTCGCCGCTTGCCATGGCCCACCTCAACCGCGGTCACCGCGACGTCCAGCGTCGCGATCGCCCGTTTTAACTTCAACCACTCACGCCCGCGACGGCCCGGCTTGTACGTCGACGCCGGACTCTTGATCATCAAGCCTTCGTTTCCACGTGCGCGTGCGGCGTCAAACTCGTCGTCCAGCGCCGGCGCCTCGGTAAACGTCTTGCCCAGCGACAACCTCACCGTTCCATGCGCCGGAATCAACTGGTCCAATACATGCCGGCGCTCCGAAAGCGGTTCATCAATCAATACTTTTCCGGCTGCATAAAGCAGGTCGTAAGCGACCAGGACCACCGGCACAGCCTGAAGCAGTTGGGTTCCGACGTTCTTCCGGCCCAGCCTTTTTTGCAGTTCGCTGAACGGCAGGATCACGTCTCCGTGAGCCGGTACGATCTCGCCGTCGATGATCGCGTCGCTCGGCAACGACCGGAGCGGCTCGATCAACTCCGGAAACCGGTGCGTGATCTCGTCCATCGTCCGCGAATAGATCGCGACTCTTTCACCCTGCACATGTGCCTGCGCGCGAATACCGTCAAACTTGTCTTCAACCAGAAACTCTTCGGGCATCATGCGCGCGACGTCCGTCAGGTCCGCCGCGGGCGTCGCCAGCATGAACTTGATCGGATGAAACAGCCGCATTCCGACGTCTCTTAGATCAGCCGCGCGGGCACGCGTCGCCGTCTCGCCGATGTCGCCCAACAGCATGTTTGCGTACGCGACGTCAGCCAGCCGCTGGCCAAAGATGCGCGCGATCGCGTCTTCAACCAGACCTTCTCTCAAACCGATGCGCAGATCGCCCGCAAGTAATTTCACCAGGTACTTCGCCTCGAGCGGAGTCGCATGATGCAGGACAGTGGTCAACAACGCGGTCTTGTTTTTTATCCCACGCGTTTCACTCAAGCGACTGATGAGCGATTCTGTTTCGACGAGTGTGATTGAAGGTGGAAAGTTTCGGCCGGCTTCTTTGACGATCTCCGCGGCGAGATCGCCGGGATCGCCGAGTCGGACATAGCGTGGATAAAGATCTTCAGGACTAAATCCGGTCGCCTCGCTGAGCGCCGCACTGATGATACTGCCGCCGACGTTCGTCGTACGCGCATCGGCGGCGGCAAACTGGTGTCCCGCAAAGTAACGAGCGGCGCGAGCCAAATCCGGATCCGAAAGCGTTTCGAGATAAGCGCCGAGTATCGCCGCCTTCTCGAGTTTCTTCGTCGTCGCGGCGACGGCTTCAGCGCATTCCGCGAATGCTTGTAAAGTTCCTCTGGCGTCTTGCATCGATATGGGTTAGTGTACTGCAACCTCGACCGATAGCGCCGGTGCCACGCGTGGAATCAGTGTCATGCGTGGAACTTTAAATTTATCAGCGCCTCGCGTTACAATCCGATCGCAATTCAATGGAAAGCGAGCAAAGCAGTGTTTGCATTCATACTCGAATCCCTTGGCGCCACTGAGTTACTTTTTATCCTGGCCATCGCACTGATCTTTTTCGGTCCCCGCAAGTTGCCGCAACTCGCCCGCTCGATGGGCAAGGGGCTGACTGAGTTTCGTAGGGCGTCGGACGACTTCAAGCGGACGTGGGAACGCGAAGTCGCACTGGAAGTCGGACCAGCAAAGGGCCATCCGCTTTTCGATAACCAGACGATTCCTGACCGGTACGACGCCAGCGGCGATCACGTCGAAAACACCGACGACGTTCCGCAACTTGAACCGGCAAGCACTGAATTCGTCGTGCCGCGTGAAGCTTCGCCTTACGCGACTTCGGAAGCGACCGCCGAACCATCGGCTGAACCCGTTCCGGTTCCTGTTGAAGCAACTCAGCCGGAACCACTCCGTAAACACGATTGGCTGTAAAACCGTCTCGAACAAAGTTCCGCCATGTCAGCAATTTTAAAAGCACTCACGGACAGGACTGACGAGAACAGTGAACTCGGTGGCCAGATGTCGTTTCTGGAGCACCTGGATGAATTGCGCAAGCGTCTGGTGCGCTCCTTCATCGTGGTGATTCTGGCAACCACGGCATGTTGGTTCGGGGCGGAACAGATTTACGCGTTTCTCGCGGCTCCTATCGAACGCGCACTCGCCGAAGCACAACGACGAGAAGTCCCGATCGCGGGCCTTACCGGAACCGAAACGATCGCGACGATGCACTCGTTGAAAGAGAACGACACGGGACGCTTCGTCTTTGCCGACGAGACGAAACTCGGAGCCAGCGTGATTCCGCCCGGCGCTTCCGTGACGTCGCGTGTTATCAAAGACGCTCAGGGTAAGCTCGCGCTGTTCACGGACGAGTCGCTTTACGCCGGCAACTCGGTGATTCCGAAAGGCGTCCGGTTGCCAGTCGAACTCGCGACCGCTACTTCCCAACAGCGTTTCGGCGTCAACGATAAGCTGATCGTAACGACAGCCATCGAGCCATTCTCTCTTTACATAAAGGTCGCGCTCTACGCCGCGATCGCCGTCTCCGTACCGTTTTTGCTCCTGCAAATCTGGGGTTTTGTCTCGCCCGGTCTTTATCCGCACGAGCGAGCGTACGTGACGCCATTCATCACGCTTTCGTCGATCTCATTCGTCCTCGGCGCAGCTTTCGCCTACTACATACTTTTCCCGCCGGCGGCGAAGTATCTGCTCGGACTCGGATCTGAATTTCGTCTGCTGCTCAAGGCGTCAGACTATTTCGACTTCATCGTCCTCATCATGTTAGGCATGGGCGTGGTCTTCCAGATGCCGGCGATCACATACGTGTTGGCCCGCATCGGTCTCGTTACCGCGGGACTTCTGGTGAAGATTTGGAAGACAGCGCTGATCGTCATTCTGGTTGCGGCTGCGGTCCTGTCGCCCACGGCTGACATTCCGAACATGCTTTTGTTTGCGGCGCCGATGATGGTGCTCTATATCGTCTCGATCTTCGTCGCCTGGATTTTCAACAAACCACGAACCACCTCGTAAACACCATTTTCCCGTAGACCGAAACGCGGGATTTACGGGCTTTTCACGTGGCTTTTACCGGGTTTAGGGGCAACTAAGCTCGTTGGTCTCCGCATCTTGACTGTGTTCTCAGCGCGATCTTAGAATCCTTGGTCTTCAACGGCGCCCGATTGCAGTCCGTATCGCACGAATTCGTACAGCGTTCATAGGAGTTTCATGATGTCTTACCGGAAAGTCGCCCTTCGTCTGGCGTTTACTGCAGCCTTATTCGTTATCGCCAGTTCCGGCGTTTTCGCGCAGGACCAAACTGACCCGACGAATAAACCGCGCAACGTCAAACCGGAACTGAAAAAGGCCTACAAAGACTGGCTCGACAAAGACGTCACCTACATCATCACCGACGAAGAACGCAAAGCATTCAAGAAACTGGCGAACGACGACGAGCGCGAACGCTTCATCGAGGAATTCTGGCGCCGCCGCGATCCGGATCCGGACACTGACGAAAACGAGTTTAAGGAAGAGTATTACGAGCGGATCGCCTACGCGAACGAGCACTTCAGCTCCGGTATCCCCGGTTGGAAAACCGATCGCGGCCGCATCTACATCATGTATGGCAAGCCCGACGGACGCGAGACACACCCGATGGGCGGCGCTTACGAACGTCCTTCTTATGAAGGCGGCGGCTCGACAACAACTTATCCATTCGAAGTCTGGTTCTATCGTTATCTGCCGGGTGTGGGTTCGGGAATCGAAATCGAGTTTGTCGATCCGACGGGCAGCGGCGAATATCGCATCGCGAGAAACCCAAACGAAAAAGATGCGATGCTGATGATCCCGGGTGCCGGACTTACCCTCTCGGAACAGTTGGGACTGACAGACAAAGCGGATCGTATCCTCGGCGCCAGCGGTATCGGCAACGCGCAGTATCAACGTGAGCAGGACAGCCCGTTCTCGCGTCTGCAACTCCTCGCCGACCTGAGCCGTCCGCCGCAAGTGAAGTTCAACGATCTCGCGACGGCGGTCAACACCGGTGTCGTCGAAGAGAACCCGCTGAACTTTGATCTGCGCATCGACTTCTTCCGCCAGTCAGACGAACGCGTGATCACTGCGTTCACGATCCAGGCTGAAAATAAAGACCTCGTCTTTCAGGACAGCGGTGGCTTGCAACAGGCGCGCATGAACATCTTCGCGCGTATCACTTCCGTTGCGGGTCGTCGCGTTGGCATCTTCGAGGATCCGGTTATCACTACGGCCACGCCGCAGGAGCTCAGCGAAGCGAAAGATCGAAAGTCGGCTTATCAGAAAGCCGTGCCTCTCGCGCCGGGAACTTACAAAGTTGACGTCATCGTTCGCGACACCGCTTCGGGCGCGACCGGTTTGAAGCAACTGGGTTTCACGGTTCCCAGGTACGACTCCGAAAAGCTCTCCACCTCGACGATGATTCTCGCGGCGAAGTTGGAGAGTCTTAACGATCAACCTGCCGTGGGCCAGTTTGTTATCGGCACGACGAAGGTCATCCCGAACGTCTCTCGTGTTTACCATCGCGGCGCTGCGGTTGGACTTTACCTGCAAATCTACAACGCCGGCATCGATCAAACGACGCTGCGTCCATCCGTCGACGTCGAATACGTGTTAATGAAAGACGGCAAAGAGGTCGGTAAGTCGGCCGAAGACTGGCGCGGTTTGAGCGACTCCGGTCAACGCCTGACGCTGGCTCGCTTGATCGACACGCGCGCGCTGCCGACTGGCGACTACGAAGTCGCGATTCGCATTCGCGACCGGGTCTCCGGACAGTCGCTGTCGCCGTCAGAAAAATTCAGCATCATCCAGTAGCCAACAAAACGACCGGTTCTAGTGTCTACCGTTGTGGCTCTCCACGAGCTAATCCAACCCTGATCCGAAGGGAAGCCCAACGTGTATGCCTAGCTCGAAGGCGCGTAAACTCGCCGCTATTGTTTTGCTCAGTTCGCTTTCCACGCTGAGTGTTCCGGCCCAACAACCACAGAAAAACCCGGAAGAACAACCGCGCAAGATCAAGCAGGAACCCAAGAAAGCGTACGTCGAGTGGATCACGGACCACGACCTGATCCTCACTCAGTCCGAACGCGAAGCCTGGAAGAGACTCGCAACCGACGACGAGCGCGAACAGTTCATCCTGGAATTCTGGCGCACCCGCGACCCCGATCCGGACACCGAAGAGAACGAATTCAAGGAACAGTTTTACGAGCGCGTCGCCTACGCCAACGAACACTTCTCATCCGGCAAGGCAGGACGGCTCACCGACCGCGGCCGCATCTACATCAAATTCGGAAAGCCTGACTCGATCGAATCGCACCCGATGGGCGGCGCCTATGAGCGCCCGTCGTATGAAGGCGGGGGCTCGACCACGACTTATCCGTTCGAGAAATGGTTCTATCGCTACATTCCGAACGTCAGAAGCGGCGTGGAGATCGAGTTTGTCGATCCGACCGGCTCGGGTGAGTACCGCATCGCGCGAAATCCTGATGAAAAGGACGCGCTGCTTCACGTCGGCGGTGGTCCAACGTTCGCCGAGATGGCCGGCTTGTCAGATCGCGCCGAACGCATTGCTAACCTCGGTGGCTTCGGACGCGTCAACTACATGCGTGCCCAGGATTCGCCGTTTGAAGTTTTGGACCTGATGCGGTCGCTGCAACAGGATCTGCCACACGAGCGAAACTACATCAACGCACTCACAGGCACGCCCACGGTCGACGAAAACGCGCTCGATTTTCAGTTCCAGATCAACTTCTTCCGCCAGTCTGATAATCGCGTCCTGGCGGCGCTCACGCTTCAAACCGACAACAGCGAGCTGACTTTCACCGATAGCGGCGGTTTGCAAACTGCCCGCATGAACATCTTCGGTTGGATTACCACGCTTGCAAACAAGCGCATCGGGAAGTTTGAAGACTCGGTGAGTGCGACGGCGACAACGTCGGAGTTGAGCAGCACGCGAATGCGAAAGTCTGCGTATGCTCGTGCTTTCATACTCGATCCGGGTCGCTATCGCATCGACGTGATCGTGCGTGACATGGAATCGGGAGCGACGGGCTTGAGGCGCATCGGGTTTGAAGTTCCGAAGTTTCCTGAAGATCGACTTTCAGCGTCGGGCATCGTGCTTGCCGCGAAGTTGGAGAACATGGAACGCGGCGCGGCTGTTGGTCCGTTCGTGATCGGCACGACGAAAGTCATTCCGAACCTCACGCGTGTTTTCCGTCGCAACGATCCCGTTGGCATTTATCTTCAGGTTTACAACGCCGCCATCGATCAAACGACACTTCGTCCCGCGGCTGACGCCGAGTACGTGTTGCTCAAAGACGGGAAAGAGATCAGTAGGCAGGTGGAAGACTGGCGCCAGATCAACGACGCCGGCCAGCGCCTGACGTTGTCGCGACTGATCGACAGCCGCAACCTTTCGCCGGGTGAGTACGAGATCCAGGTCCGGATTCACGATCAGGTTACCGGTCAGACGATATCGCCGTCGGCAACCTTCACCGTCGCGCCGTGATTGCGGCGTTGTCTTTCAGCGATTGGTTGATGAAGTCGATGAGTTGATTCAAGTAAGAATCGCCGGCTGAACCAAAAACATTGTGACCCGCGCCGGGAAAGATCAGCAGCCGCTTGGGTTCGTTTGCGGCGGCGTAAAGTAGTCGACCTTCACTCGTCGGAACTACCGGATCAGGATCGCCATGACTGATCAGCACCGGCGCCTTGACCTTCGCCAGTTTCTGCGCTGATTCGAAGCGATTCTTCCCGAAAAAATGCAGTTGCTGCGGTAGCCACGGCAACGCGTGATTGGCCATTGAACTGGCGGAACTCGGGCCGGATTCGAGTATCACCGCACCGACGTCGCGCCGCGACGCAACATCGACAACGACTGTCGTTCCGAGCGACTGACCGTAAAGAATAATCTGGTCCGGGCGCACACGTTTCTCATTAATCAAAAAATCGACAGCGGCGTCGCCGTCGGCGTAAAGGCCGGTTTCGTTCTCGGCGTCTCCTTCGCTCGCGCCGTAGCCGCGGTAGTCAAACAGCAGGACGTTGAACCCGCGTTCGTGGAATCGCTGGCCCAACCAGTCGACGTCGCCGATGTTGCCTGTGTTGCCGTGGAAGAAAATGATCGTCGCCGGGTTCGTTTGATTTTCGAAAAACCAGCCGTGCAGGCGAATGCCGTCGGCAGTTGTGAACCAGACGCTGGTTGCGCCGGGCGGTGGTTGGCGGAGATTCGAGTCGAGCGGAACGGGATGAAACGTCATGTGCCACTCGAGCGAACGCAAACCGTAGACGAACGCCACAACGCCAAACAGCAGCGCCAGCATCAGCCCAATCGCCCGCTCACGCGTGATCATCCGCAAAATCTCCTTCTACATTGAACCCTGCGAATGCAGCCCCGCACGCCAGATGCTAAGATAAATCCGCAATGAAACAAGGGGCGGAATTAGCGGGATTGACTCAGCAGGAACTCGTTTCGTTCGTCGAAACGCTAGGCGAACCGGCATATCGCGGGCGGCAGATTTTTGCGGCCTTGCAGCACCGGCGCTTGCGCAGTTTCGACGAAATGACCGACCTGCCAAAGGAACTACGCGCGCGATTGTCGGAAGTTGCACGCCCAGCCACGCTGACCGTCGAATCGCGCTACCTCTCCGCCGACGGCACACGGCGCTACCTGATGAAAACCCACGACGGCTTCCCTGTCGAAACGGTCTTCATCCCCGAAGAACGCCGCGACACGATCTGCTTTTCGTCACAATCAGGCTGCCCGCTTCAGTGCACCTTCTGCCTGACGGCCCAACTCGGCCTGCTGCGTTCACTAACACCGGGCGAGATCGTCGAACAGATCGTGATCGCGCTCAACGACGCTTACGGCGTGGGCGTACAACCGCCACGCGGCACAAACCTCGTCGGCATGGGCGCCGGCGAACCGTTTCTAAACTTCGATTCACTGTTGCACGCGCTCCGCGTGATGGCCGACCCGCACGGACTACACATCGTTCGGAATCGCGTCACCATCTCGACCGCCGGCATCGTCCCGCGAATTCTCGAACTCGCGAAGGTCAGCGACCGCCCGCATCTCGCGATCTCCCTGGCCGCCCCGACTGACGAACTGCGAAACCAGTTGATGCCGATCAACAAGCGTTGGCCGCTCGACGATCTACTAAACGCCTGCAAGGAATTCGAAAAGACTCTGAAGCCAAACGAACGCTACACGTTTGAATACGTGATGCTCGAAGGCGTCAACGACGGCGAGGAGCACGCGCGCCAACTCGCAAATCTACTCAATCGCCACGCGTTGCAAGCGAAAGTGAACCTGATTCCACACAATCCGGCGGAACCGTTGCCGTATCGACCTTCAACCGACGAAACAGTCGATCGCTTCAAAGACATTCTGGAGTCGAAAGGCATTCACGTTTACGTTCGACGCCCGCGCGGCCGCGACATTTTTGCCGCCTGCGGGCAACTTGCGGCACGCGGGGGAACACCTATGAATCGTGTCGAAATAACCTCCATCGGAGCATGAGATGACCAAACACCCGTCTTTCTTTAGAACAGTTCTCGCGACAGCGCTCATTTTGATCCCGGCAACGCTTTACTCAACGCCACGCTTAAGTCCAACGCCGCAATCCGCTAGCGACGTGAAAGTCAGCGGCTCGCTGTCTCCAGACAAAACGAGGAAAGGCCGCACGGTTCAGGGCCACGTAACGATGGAAATCCCCGGCGGGCTGCACGTGCAGTCGAACAAGCCGCTCGACAAGTTTCTGATCGCGACAAAACTGGACGTCGAAGCGCCTCGGGAAATGAAAGTTGGTCCAGTCTCTTATCCGCGCGCGTTGATGCGCAATCTGAAGTTTTCCAAGAGCAAGGTCGCGGTTTACGAGGGCCGCGCGCCGATTCGCTTCAACCTCACCATTCCAGCGAATTACTCCGGCGGTTCGACCGAGATCCGAGGCAAGCTGAGATTTCAGGCGTGTACCGACGAGGCGTGTTTTCCGCCGGTCACGAAGGAAGTGAAGATGTGGCTCAACGTGGAGTAAGCCCCACGACGGCCATCAATCGCCCAACCTTTCCATTCACATTTTTTTCTTTCCGATAGGAAAAGAAGAGATCCGTGCGGCACATCGTGCAGATCGGCGCGACGTGTATTCTCTCGCGCAGCACGCCAACGGATAACAACTGATCCGTGTTCGCCTTCAACAGATCAACTAACGCATGACCCTCGCGCGTCGGTGTGAACAATCCCGTGTCGCCAAATTTTGACGTGAACGCATCAATCACCTCACGGCCAACTTCGTAACAACATGGACCAGCCGACGCGCCGATCG
Organism: Pyrinomonadaceae bacterium; assembly: GCA_035760365.1. GTDB lineage: Bacteria > Acidobacteriota > Blastocatellia > Pyrinomonadales > Pyrinomonadaceae > PSRF01. The sequence continues at coordinate 266,665 of DASTTB010000033.1, read as the reverse complement.
CCACGCGCAGATCGGCCGGCTTCGCGCCATACTCGTCACGCATACGCTGCACGCCCACGAGCACCGCAGTCGCCAGTGTTCCGCGCCAACCTGCATGGATCGCCGCAAACGCTCCCGACACGGGATCGCCAAGAAGTATCGGCACGCAATCCGCCGTTTTAACGCCGGCGAGCACATGCGGCACGTTGCTGACGATCACGTCGCAATAGATCGTGTCGCCGAGTTGGTCTTCCGCCGGCTTCGCCTCCTCCGGCGAATGGACGACGCGAACGTCAGCGCCATGGACCTGCCAGCAACCAGCTACGGACCACTCGCCGGGAAAAAGCTTGAGAAAGCGACGCCGATTCTCCAGAATGTTCTCCGCTCGATCTTCGTTGAAGCCTGCTAAACTCAACGCGTTCGACGGCATTTCACTGACGCCGCCGAGACGAGTCGAGAAGCCGTTTACAAAACCGTCTTCTTCGAGCGGCGCACAAACGAGGACGCGAACGCCATCAAGCTCGCGCCAGTAAAATCCACTTGCGGTTAGTTGATCATCACTCGTGATTATTTCCATCGGCATAGACATTATCGAAGTTGCACGAATTCGCGAAGTGCTGCTACGGACGCCACGCTTCACCGACCGCGTTTTCACACTTGCGGAACGAGAATACTGCGACAGTCGCGGCGCCGTATCAGCGCAGCATTATGCCGCGCGCTTCGCCGCGAAAGAAGCGGCTTTGAAAGCACTGCAAACGGGTTGGCGTGGCGGAATCAGTTGGCAGGACGTGGAAGTTGCAGCGCACGAAAGCGGCGCGCCTTATTTGATCCTCACGGGAGAAGTGCTGAAAGTTTTTGAAAAGTTCGGCGCGACGCAAACGCATCTTTCGCTATCACACACGACACAACACGCGATCGCGCAGGTCGTACTCGAGCGCTAACGCAACTCGTCCGCAAACGGACTGGTCGCGACCGGCAAATTTCCATGCAGATAGCATTCGAGATGCGGCGACGTACGTTCAGTCACCGCGATCACTTCGCGCAGCGGACACCAAACAGTCGCAAGCAAACCCGTTTGCGAGTCAATCTCGACAAACTTGATCCCTTCGGGACACTCGAAGTTCAAGCCCCCAAGATCCGGCCTCACGGCCACAGCTGCCTTCATGAACTCGGCCCACGCGGGTAACGCAGCTTCAGCGCCTGTCAGCCCGAGTTGCGCGTTGTCGTCAAAACCGATCCAGACCGCGCAAACGAGATTCGGCGAATAACCGACAAACCAGCCATCACGCGACGTTCCAGTCTTGCCGGCGAGCGCCGTCCCCGGAACCGCGCCACGCGCCTTCCGTCCCGTGCCTCTATCGATAACAGCCGCGAGCATGTTCGTGATCATGTAACTCGTCGTCGGACTGATCACTTCGTCGATCGGCGGCATGTGGTGCGTTCCCGGCGGCTCAGACACACTCGCGATCACTCTCGGTTCGACACGCAACCCCTGGTTCACAAACACCGCGTACGCCGACGCGAGTTGCAGCGGCGTCACTTCTTCCGTTCCCAACGCAAGCGCCGGATATCGTTCCGGTTTTGGCAGGCCAAAACGCGTCGCGAGGTTCGAGATCCGCGCCAGTCCTGTTTGCAAAGCGACGTCGACTGTTACGACGTTGAGCGATCGCACGAGACCGTACCGCATCGTCACTTCACGCATCGAGTAACCGCCGCCGTAGTTCGCCGGGCGATAGATCTTGTTACGGTCGTAAACAAACTCGCGCGGTGCATCCATGAACGTCTGCACGGGCGACATTCCGTCTTCCAGCGCGGCTGCATAAACGAACGGTTTGAACGTAGAACCCGGTTGGCGATGCGCGTCCGTCGCGCGATTAAGCTGCGACTCCGCGTAACTACGCCCACCGACCATCGCGAGAACGTTTCCCGTATGCGGATCGAGCGCGACAAGCGCCGCCTGCGGTTTCACACCTCGCGCCGCGTAGATCTTGTCGAGCCGATCCATCTGCCGTTTCAGCGCCTGTTCGGCGAGTTGCTGTAATTCAAGATCGATCGTCGTGTAGATCCGTTGCACGTCTCCCGACGTTTCGAAGTCGGAACGCGCGACACGATTGACGTAATCGACAAAGTACGGCGCGAGCGAATTGTCGAGACTGTGATCGGCGGCGAGCGTGATCGGCTCCGTCGAAGCCGCGGCGAGTTGCTCGGCTGTGATCGCGTTGGTTTCACGCATCGCAGCGAGCACGACGTTTCGCCGCGCGGCTGCCGCGTCGGGATGATGCACGGGCGAGTAACGCGCGGGGCTTTGAATCATTCCCGCGAGCGTTGCGGCTTCCACGAGCGAGATCTGGCTGACGTTTTTGCCGTAAAAAACGCGCGCGGCTTCCTTTACGCCACGAACCGACGCCGCGCCGCGTTGGCCCAAATAGATCTCGTTGCAATAGAGCGCGAAGATGTCCTGTTTCGATAGTCGGCGTTCGAGCGCGAGCGCGAGCATCGCTTCCGCGTACTTACGACGGAGTGTCTTTTCCGGCGTCAGATAGGTGTTTTTGACGAGTTGTTGCGTGATCGTCGAGCCGCCCTGGTCCATCCGCTCGTCGCTGACGTTGCGGACGAAAGCACGCGCGAGGCCGTTGAGATCGACACCGGAATGATCGAAGAAACGGCGATCTTCGATCGCCAGAATCGCCTGGACCATGACCGGCGGAATCTCGTTGTAACTCAGAACTTCACGCTTACCCGCCTTGGCTGAGAGATCGTTTGAGAGTATCTCCGGCTCGAGCATGAACGACTCGAGCGGCGCGCCGTCGCCCGTCAGTTCAGCAACCTTTTCGCCATCGAACGTCACGCGCACCAAACGCAGCTGATTCTCACGTGCGCGGCTCGGACGTATCTCAACCGTCGAACCATTCGCGACAAAGCTTCCACTCCAAACGTCGCTCGCGGTCGATTCGATATAACCCGCGCGCCGCAAAGTGGTGACCAACTTCTCCACCGAATACTGCTGCTCAACCTGAAGCACGCGCGGGGCAGCGTAAAGCCCCGGCCTGCTGGTCATGTAGCCGGAGGCAAGCCGCGCGTCGATGATTTGTGAGTAGTGATTGTAAGAACGGAGAACTGCGTCGCCGGCAAACGCAAGTGTCGTCAAACACAAGATGACCACAACCGAAACGATGCGGTTGCGTAAACGGCGCAGATCGGGGACAGACGTAACCTCGATTGACATGACAACCCGCCCACGGCGCGTGCGGCGCCAACCTTCAGTGCTTCCTTAATATCGTGTGTTTTGTATAAAGGATTAAAGCGCGGCGGATTTCACAGACGCGTTTTCGATGAGCGTGAGAATTTGCGGAATGCGCTCCAGCGCGGCCCTGTAACCGGCGTCCATCAACTCGGCGGAGCGGCCCATTTCGTCCCAACGAATATGGCCCACCTGCGGTGTAATCACGAGATCGGCGGCGGCGAGTTGATAGTGCGACGCAGTTTTTTGCACGACCAGCATCGATTGCAACAGGACGCCGATGACCGAACTCGTCGGACCAAGAAACGTCGCGCCGGCAGCGTTTACATCGACGGCGATCACGAGATCAGCGCCGAGCGAACGAGTCACCGAAACAGGAATCACAGCGACCACACCACCGTCTACAAGCTGTCGTCCCTGTTCGTCCACAACCGGCACGTACCAACCCGGAATCGCGCAACTCGCGCGGATCGCAAACGGCACGTCGCCCTCGTCGCGCAGCACGACCGCCGTGCCGGTTTTGAGATCCGTAGCGACGGCGGCGAACGGAATCGACAGTTCTTCAAACCGCGTCAGCGGCAAACGTTCCCGCAAATAATGTTCGAGACGTTCGTTGCTCTGTATTCCCAGCCGCGACATGGTCATGCGCCCGACGTCGCGCCAGCGTAACGAATGTCCAAATTCCGCGATCTCGTCGATCGACATTCCGGCGGCGTACGCGCCGCCAACTATCGATCCCGCTGAAGTGCCGCCGATGTAATCGATGGGAATGTTGTTGTCGATAAGCGCCCGCAGGACACCGACGTGGGCCAGGCCGCGCGCGGCGCCGCCTGAGAGTGCGAGGCCGATGGTGGGACGGGAAGAACTCATACAGGACTTAGCATTACGATCTCCGCTCGGTCGCGCGCAGTGTCGAGGAACGCGTCCGTGTCGGATTCTATTTTCGACTCCATCAACTCTTTTTCGATCTCGTCTCTTACCTGCTCCATCCCTGGAACGATGCGACCAGGAAAACGCGTACGAAAGCGCGGAACGTAAGAGTCGTTGTAATAGTCCGCAACTTCCTTCTGACTGATCACTACGAAATTTCTAAAGCGAAAGTCGAGATATTTTTCGATCTTCAAACGCTGCTCAACTATCTCGTCCAACTTTTCGCTCGTCAACCCGACTCGCAACAGTCGTTGTTGAAATTCTTCCTGCGTGCGGAAGTTGCGCGCCAACTCGTTGCGCGCCGCGCTGATCTCGGCCGGCGTCGGCACGATCGTCGGCAACTTCTCGGCTTCCTGAAGAATGAGCCGCTGATCAATTACCAAACGCAGCGCGCGGTTGAGATCCGGCGAGTTTGGGTTATCGAGCGGCGTGTTTGGTTGCAACGCCAACTGCCACATCAGATCGGAATACGTGATCAGATCCGTCTTCACGCCGGAGTTGACCGTCGCCACCATCTTGTCGACGACCTGCTGCGCCGCGCACGGCGAAACAGTCGCCAAAACAAGCACCATTAATCCGATAAATCGCTTCATACTCAGAACGTCTGCGTTATGCGAAAGTGAAAAGCGCCACGATGCAACCGGAACACAGCCGGCGTGCCGTCAAACCCACCGGTTGGCCCACGCTGCGGCACCAAAAACTCCGGCGGGTTAAGTAAAAATCCGTAATCGACCGCCAGCGCGCCGCCAAACGGCGTGGTCCAACGAAAACCGATACCGACCGTGTTGCTCCACTTCGCCTTCAGGTTTTCAGCCGTGATAAATGCGAGTATGTCGCCCGGCGGAACCGGCGTCGGATTACTCTTGCCAAACAGATCGCCGACGCGACGATAAACGTTGCCTCCGTCGTAAAACGGAACCACCTGCGTCGAACGCGTCAGCGGAACGCGCGCTTCAAGATTAACGACCGCCAGCGCGTTGCCGCCGACCGGAACCGTGAACGGGTTCAGCGTGACGATGTTGTTGTCCTGGTCGCGAAACTCGCCCAACGGAATCACTACCTGGCGCGGGCCCGCTTCTTCGAAACTAAACCCGCGCAACGTCGTCGAACCACCCGAAAAGAATCGTTCGCTGATCGGCAACGTGAAATCGATCTCGTCGATCGATCCGTTTTCGTCGCGGTCGCGTGGATTGAAAATGTTCGCCAGACCCAGCGTCATGTTCCCGGCGAATACCGTGTCGCGCAGCGCTCGCATTTTGTAGTAATGACGATACGTCGTCTGGAAACGATTCATCGAGATGTTTCCACCGAGTTGTCGTAACGCGACGGAGTAGTCGACGCTGAGAAAACCGCCGCGCGTCGCATCGACCTGGTTGTAACGACAAACTTCACCCGGCGCGCCTCGCGTCTCGTCGTCGTCGACCGCACGCCCGCTGAACAGACCGCGCTCGCATCTTTCACGCGTGTCACGCACGAACGACGCGCCAAGCTTCGCGAGACGAACTTTCTTGTCAGGCTCGAGGATCGGCCTGACTACGAGACTTTCGAGGTTGTAAAGCCGTACGTCTTCGTAACTGACGCGGCCAAACACGATCGTGCGCGTGTCGCGGTCGAGGACGCGCTGCGTTTCCAGGGCGGCAGTGAAACGATTGATCGTCGGTTCGTTCACGCGCACGCCGAAGATATTGATCGGGTTTCCGTCTTCGTCGAGTCGTTGCACGATGCCCATCGTTCCGCGATCGATCGCGGAGCGGAAGAAACGAGTCACGGTCGAGTCGCGCATGTACTCGACGGACGCAGCGAGCGGCGCAAATTCCGTCTTGTTGTAACGAGCGAAACGCGGATCGAGATATTCGAGCCTGACGAGTTGCTGCAAACGACTGGCGCGCAAACGCACGGCGGCGTGGCGCAGGCGGTTCATGAAGTTGACGTTGCTGATTTCGAACAGACCGAGCGCGCCGGCGTCTGTTGAATAACCGCCGCCGTAGTCCATGACGTTCGGTGGTTTCTCTTCGACGTCGATCAGCACGTCGCGCTTTTGATAACCCGCATCGGTTTCACCCGCAGGCTCGGTGCGAATGATCACCTGGCGATAAGCGTCCGTCAGATAGAGCACGCGTTCAGCTTCGGAAATCCGATCGGCCCGCAGCACCTCACCCTCGACGAGCGGAACAGCGCGCATGATCGCGTTTCGTTTGTTGCGCCGATCGGTGCGGTCTCCGGTGACGCCGTTGATGATGATCTGGTTGATAAAGACCTTTTGGCCTTCGTTGGCGATCGCGTAAACGAGCCGAACCTGCTCTTCGTCACCCTTCATCGGGAGTTCGACGACGGAGAAATCGACGCGCACGTCGACGTAACCTTCACGCGCGTACAAAGCCGAGACGCGATCGCCGTCGGCGCGAGCTTGCGAACGCGAGTAAGGCGCGTTTATCACAGTTCCCAGTTCCTGCCGAATTCGCTCTTCGGTGTGAATCTGGTTTCCCTTCACTTCGACGCCCGCCACACGCGTCAACGGACCTTCCGTAACCTGGAACGTGATGATCAGGTTGTCGCCTTCGAGCGTAACGCCCTGTAGCACTTCAGCGCGCGCCTTGCGATAACCCATGTCGCGCATGAACGCCTCGACGGTGCGACGGTCCTGTTCCAGCAACGTGAGACTCGTATAACCACGTCCGTAACCGAGAAACGGAATGAGGCCGATCGCGTTTGCCTTCTGGCTCTTCAGATCGGCCGCGATGTCTTCATACGAGAGCCGGTTGGTGCCCGTGACGCGAATGTCAGTGAGACGAAAGCGCCGTCCTTGTTCAACCTGGTAATTGATCTCGACGTTGTGGCCGGTCAACGTGTTCGGGTTGAGGTTTTGACATGCTTCCTCGGTGCCGTTTGCGCCGATGTCGGCGGGCGCGTTGCTGACGGTACACGTCGCAGTGACTTCGGCGAAGAAGTAGCCGTCCTCCTGGAGTTTGTTTCTGACTCGTCGCGCACCTTCGATGATCGCGGAGTAGTCGATATTTCCCTCGCGTTTGACCGGCAACAAGTCGCGCTGAGTCTTTTCACTCATCTCATAATTGCTGACCAGAACGCGAACCTTCGGTCCCTGCGTTCCGCGCACGAGAATCCGCATCTTGTTGGTGTCCGGATCTCTTTCGACGCGCGCATCTTCGAGCACGGGCGACAGATACTCAGCCGACACGAGCGCGTCGCGAATCTTTTTGACGTCGGAGGCGAGCGCATCGCGAGTGAACGGAGTGTTGGGTTGCAGAGTGAGCGTACTGCGGACCGGCGCGGGATTGAATCCGGCGATCTGAATGTCAAAAGCTTCGACGAGCGCTTGTTCGCCGGGATTTACGCGATAAGTGACCGCCGCACGAACACCGCCGGGGTCCACGTTTTCGGTGGATTCAACGGTCGCGTTGTAGTAACCGCGATCGCGCAGGTAGACCTGAATTTCGTCCGCGTTTCGAGCGATGAGTTGTTTGGAATGGCGAGTTCCGGGCGCGACGAAATTCAAACGCGCGCGCAGTTCATCCTCTGAAAGCGGCGTTCCAGTCGTTGGCCCAAGAACGATACGGACGTCGCTGATCAGGATCTGACGTTGGATCACGAAGCGCAGTCTGACTGGACCAGTTCGCGGCGCACCGGCGTCGAGAACTTCGACGCGCGCATTCGCAACGCGTCCGGAGTCGAACAATGCCTGCAACGATTCGCGCACACGCACGGCGGAAAACGGCGTGTTCGGCGCAACTCTCAACAAAGTCACGAACTGAGCCTGCACAGCCGGGATCTGCCGCGAGCCTTCAAACACCAACTCGACTGCCGCTATCTGCCGGCCTTCGTAGTCTTCAATTCGTGCTTCTTTAGCAGTTGCGCCCTGCGCCGCAATCGAACCGAGCAAAATCAACAGAACTATGCGCGCGTGGCGAATACTGGACATCAGTCGCAACAATGACGAACTCCACCCCTTGCTCAAAATCTCTTTCTAAAACGAATCTCAAAGTTGAAATTGTTAGTACGTGCACTCAATCGTCGGGTGGAAGCCTGTTCATACTGCGCCACAAACGACAGCCGGTCAGAAACGCGATATTCCACCGCCAGGATCTGATTCGGGTCGGAAGTGACGTTGGTCGAGTAAGTAACCATGACTTCTTTGCTGATGCGTCGTCCCAGCGTGAGCCGCGCCGCCGGAGTCGAACCCGTAGTGCCTCCTATGACCGGGTTGATCTCAAAACGCGTCAGTCCGAAGAGCTTGCTCGTGGCGCGCTGTGCGGGCGCGTTGATGAGCGCGTCCGTAAGCAGGCTCGTGGCCGCGCCGACTTCCGACTGCGAAAGGATCGACGAGCTCGTGTCGCCCGTAGCGAGTTGTCCCGTCGTGATTAATGCAACGACATCCGCCTGCGGAAGGGCCGGTTCGGAACGCACTGACGCCTGCGGCTGCGAGAGTGGACCAGTCAGCCCGACGATGACGCGATAACCGCGAATCTGCGATTCGGCCTGAAGGTTCACGATCGGATCGGCGTTGCGCGCCGGCGGCAGATCCACGAGAGCGCGCGTGATGTCGTAACGATCGTTGCGGAAGTTCAGCGTACCGCTCGACGCCGTGATCCGGCCCGAGATCGTTGGATCGTTTACTGGTCCATCCAACTGGAGCGACACTGAGCCGACGAGATCGGCGAGATTGTTTCGCACCACGAGCGCGTTTCGTCCTTCAACTCGCAGCGACGCAAACAACGCCGTCCGCGTCAGCTCGATCTCGGCGCCTTCCTCGATCGACTCGCCGCGTCGCGTGTTGATCAAGTCGGCGAGTTCGATGTCTTCCGTGTATTCCGTGCGACGCAGAGTTACGACGCCGCCGATCAACTGCTCGCGCGACGAACCGCGAATTTCTACGTTGGCGTCCAGTGTTGAGCGAAAGTCAGGCGGAAACGGAACGGTAACGTCGTCGGCGTGAAGATTTACGCTGAACGCCGAGACCGTGAAACCGTCGAGCAACGCGCCGCCGCTCGCCGTGACGCGCCCGCCTCCGAGCGTGCCGCTGGCTGAGTCGAGTTGCGCCTGGTTCGCGGTGAATCGCAGTGTCGCCGCCAGATTTGAGACGGTCCAACGCTCGTTTCCGAGCAGGAGCGACAGGGACGAATTGTTGAGCGAAGCTGTTCCCTGCACGCGCGGATCTTCGAAAGTGCCGCGGATATTGATCGCAACCTGCGCCGAGCCGGACGAGAAGAAATCGGGCGACACACCGTTCAAGACGCGAAGATTCAGGTCGCCGTTCACGGTCAGGTTTTGCGTTCCGCCGGTGCCGCTGGCGAGCGTGCCGGCGATCAGGATGTTCGTGCCCTGTCCGGTGAATCGCGCTTCGCGGAAGTTGATTTCGTTGGGCGTGAACGCGATTTCGAGCGGCGTCGTGGCGTTGAGTTGAATGTCTTCAACACGGAAGTTCAACTGGGAAAACTTCGCGGAACCTGAAAGACCGGCGAGTGAGAAGTTGTCATCGTCGTCGATCAACCTGCCTTGCGCCGTAATCGAACCAGTCGCGCGTCCGGTCACTCTCACGCCGGTACGCGGCAACGCGATCTGAAACAGGTTAGTCAGATCGGCATTGGTGAACGTCGTCTCGAGCGACGAGGTCAGATAATCGTCAGCAAGATTGATCTGCGCGGCGACGATCTGATCGGCGCCCAGGATGTTCGACTTCAGCGAGAGATTGAGTCTTTGATTTTCAGTTCGTCCTGTCAGCGCGACCGTGCCCGCGGGACGGCCGTTGATCGTCACGTCGCGACCTTCGCCGTCAAACGTGATCTGATACGCAGAGAAGTTTTGCGCGGCGAGATTGCCTTTGATCTGCGCGTTGAAGCCGGCGACTCCGGTGATCGCGGGCGCTCCGGGCCTGTTCGCGAGTGAAGCCAGTCTCGCCAGTTGAACGTTCTCCGCCCTGCCCTGAAACTCGAAATCCCTGTTTTCGGTATTGACGGTTCCGCTCGCGACGATGTTGCCGGCGTTGAGACGAACGTCAACGCTTTCGACGTTCACTGTTGGTCCATTGAATGTCGCGCGCGCCGTCATCGATTGCAGCGGTTCACCCGCCAGTCTGCCTGGTCCAAGCCGTAGATCGGCGCTGCCGTTCATCGCGTTCGGAATGCCGCTGACCTTTATCTGTCCCGACAGATCGCCCTCGGTATTCGCCGCAAACTGTCGGCTTCCAAACGGCGAGAGTGCGAGCAGCGAACGCGCGTTCATGCGATCGAGAGTGGCCTCGACGGAAGTCTTATTCTCCTCGTTTCTCGGCGAAATGAGTGAAAACTGAATCCCACCTCCGTCTCGTTCAGCCAAACGCCCGTCGGGAATCTGGATCTCGTTGGCGTCCATCGCGACCGATGCCGACAACGAACCCAGTTCGATTCCTTTCACGTACACCGAGCCAAGCGAGAAGCGTCCGGTCACGTCCGGCGAATCTAATTGGCCGCGAATGTTGCCGTTGAAAGCGAGTTGTCCCGCCAGGTTGACGTCCCAAACGCGCAATTCCTCGCCAAGATCTGCTCCGGAAGCGACCAATAGTGTTTGCAATTCGGCGGCGTCCGACGAAGCAAGATCGACTTGAAGGTTCGATTCATTTTCAAAAGAAAACTGGCCGGTGGCATTCAATCGCGTCGCCGGTGTTTGCAGGTTCACGGCCTGAATGTCGAACAGGCCGCGATTGGCACGCACGGAAACCTCGCCGGTGATGGGAATGCGATCGGCGCCGGTGTCGCCTGCGTCGGCAGTGAATTGCGTGGTGAGTGTTCCGGATGCGAGTTTGTAATCAGTGCCGGGGAAAGTCAGGTCAACTCGGCCCGTCGCACGTCCGGTGAGCGGAATGGCGCTGCCCGCCAGCGCTGTCAGTGGACCAGCAACGTCGAGGTCGTTGAACTGCGCGTTGATCTGCGACGTCCCGCCACGCGCGACGGCAACACGCGCGTTTCCGGTGGCGCGACCTTTGAACACGTCAGCCGTGAAGTTGTTCAACTGAATCTCGCGGTTCGTCGCGACGACTGAAGCCCGCGCCTGGCCCATCTGCATCTGGCCTAACACGCCGCCGCCGATACTCAGATCAGCACTCGCCCGATAACTTCCCGAAGGCTCAACTACAAACACCGGACGCGCGAGTTTCACATTATCAACGTGACCATCCGCGACTTTAACCGTGCCAGCGTCGATGTCGGCCGTCGATCCTTCGATTCTTTGATTGCGAATCGAAAGACGAACGCCCGCGATGTTCAGACTCCCGATCTCCGCGCCCGCGGCACTGGTCGCGCCGACCTGCACGTTTTTCACCGTAACGTTCGTGACGCCATCGCGATCGACGACGTCGATGTTGTTTGCCGTGACTCCCTGAACCTTCGCGCCCGAAGCGGAAACTGTTCCCGCTTTCACACTCGCCACGGTCGCGGTGGTGACGTCGTTCTCCTGGCGCACACGCAAGTCGAAAGCGTTGACGCCATTCACTCGCGCACCGGATGCGACCACGCCGTTTGCGCTGAACTGTTTCGAGGTCGCGGTAAGCACGTTGTCGTTCATCTCGGCGCGCGCGTCCTGAAGAATCAAACCGGTCAACGTCGTGCCGTAAGCTTTCGCCGCAACCGCGCGTAGCTCGCCGATCCAGCGGAAATTCGTGCCGGTGCCCATCACGTTTCCGGCCAGTTGCAGAGAATCGATGCGAAAGTCGCCGGAGTTGAGGAGATCTGCGACGGCTTTGCCGTTGATCTCGTAACTGCGGCCGTTAACTGAACCGTTTGCGCTGACGTTCAGTCCCTGCAAACGCAGGCCGTCGGCGGCGAGCGCGTCAGACTTAATTTCGCCGGTTAGTTTGAACTGATCTCCCTCGCCCGTGACTGTGCCTGAGAAGTTTCCGGCGCCGCGGAGCGTCGCGCCTGGTTGCAAAACCTCGGAGAGTTGAGTCAGGTCGACTGACGACGTGACCTGCATCTGGTAACGCAGCGCGCGCCAGTCGTCCATCGTTCCCTGCAAACGCGCTTCGGCCACCGGAGAACGCAACACCATCTCCTGGATCTCGGCGCGCGTCTGGCTCACGCGACCGCGTGCGTGCAGCGAGATGTCGTTGATCGGGCGGCCGTCGTAAATGAGATTCGAATCGGTGAGATTGAGCGTCACCGTGTTCATGCGGCTTTCGGCGGGTGCGTTCGGATCGTCGGGTTGAATCGTCGCTTCGAGGTTTCGCGCCTCGCCGGAGATCTCGTGACGCGCGTCGCCGTAGTGAATCACGCCGTTTTTGATCTCGACGGTCGCTGTCGAATAAGCGAAGAGAATGCGTTTGTTTGGCTCGGGTGGCGGAATGCGAATGTTGCGGAAGTTGGACCGTCCCTGTTCGTCAAACGTGACCCACGCTTCGAAACCTTCGATCTTGAGATCTTTCAGGTTGATGTTGCGGCGCAGATTCAACGCGTACAGGTCTTCGATCCGAATCGTCGCATCGAGCTTGTCGATCTTTCCGAGTTTCTCACCGGTCTCAGCGTCGTAGAGTTCGACGCCCGACATCGTCACGGTCTGCGGCGGAAGTCCGGCGTGAAACTCGGCGATCTCAGCCCGGATGCCGTAGTTTGCGAAAGTCTGTTTGATCTGCGACGCGATGTAACGATCGACAAAGCCGAGTCGATAAAGAAAGAACGCCAGCACGACGAACAACACGACGACGGCGGCGATGATCAAGCCGGCGAGGATCGCATGACGGCGCGAAAAGTATCGCCAGCGCTTTGTCACTGCGGGTTTCTCAGGAGTGGGCTGAGGGCGGTTATCCGTGTTCTTGGGATCGTCTACACTCATAACACACAGCCGCTACGCGACTCTGACAAATTTCGAATGCTTGAGGGAGAGACCGAACAGGTGTCAGCTTTATACTGCACCGCTTACACGGATTTGAAATGCTGGACCACCGGCTCGGATGGCCGAAACGCTCAGGTTCGTTGCTCTCGATTGTCGGTGCCGGACGCCTGTTGGTCCTTCAGGGACGCGGGTTCGCCCAGGGGTACGTTACCGACCACCGAAAGCTCAAAACCTTCAAGAGCTGCTACTTTGGGGGGATGATTCGAAAGCAGTAATATCTGCCGCAACCCAAGGTCGTGGAGGATCTGGGCTCCCACGCCATAGTCGCGATCGATTCCGTATCCTGTTTCCAAACTCGCATCGCGTTTACTGAGACTCTTCTCCTGCATCACGTTGTACGTACGCAATTGGTTGACCAAATCCAGGCTGTGCTCGCGCTGGCGGAGATAAAGCACGACGCCGCGCGCCTCGGCCGCGATCTTTTCGAGCGCCGTGTGCAGTTGAAAACCGGTGTCGTCGATCAGGGATCCGAACATGTCGCAGGTGACGTTTTCGGTGTGGACGCGGACGAGAACCGGATCTTCAGTCTTTACGTCACCCATTACCATCGCGAGATGCACGTCGCCATTGACTACGTTTTCATAAGCGATCGCGCGGAACTTGCCGTAGACCGTCGGTAAAACAGTTTCGACGATGGGCCGCACGAGCGTCTCTTTGCGGATGCGATAACGCACGAGGTCGGCGACCGTGATGATTTTCAAATCGTGCAGCGCGGCGAACTTTTCTAGTTCCGGCAAACGCGACATCGTTCCGTCTTCGTTCATGATTTCGCAGATCACACCGGCCGGATACAGACCGGCGATACGAGCGATATCGACGCTCGCTTCAGTTTGTCCCGGACGAACGAGAACGCCGCCGTCTTTGGCGCGCAACGGGAAAATGTGACCGGGCCGCGCGAGATCCTGTGGACGCGCCGCCGGATCGATCGCGACGTGAATCGTCGTCGCGCGATCGGAGGCGGAGATGCCGGTGGTGGTGCCTTTGCGAGCGTCGATCGAAACAGTGAACGCAGTGCCGAGATACGAAGTGTTATCGGCGACCTGCGTGGTCAGGTGCAGATCGTCGCAACGTTCTTCGGTTAAAGGGAGACAGATCAGGCCGCGGGCGTGACGGGCCATGAAGTTGATGATCTCGGGCGTGACCTTTTCAGCCGCACAGACGAGATCGCCTTCGTTTTCACGATCTTCGTCGTCGACAATGATGATCATGCGTCCGTCGCGAATGTCGGCGACGGCTTCCTCGATGGTCGCAATTGGCACGGAGGTTATGTTAACCGAAAGCCCCGCTAACGGGCTAGCAGTCGCTCCACGTACTTTGCAATGACGTCGACCTCGAGATTCACCCCGTCGCCGGGCTTTAATTGTGACAAATTCGTGACCTCCCAGGTTTTCGGGATGATGGCGACCTCGAAATAGTCGTCGGTCAGGGCGGCGATCGTCAGGCTGATGCCTTCGACGGCCACGGAGCCTTTGAAAACGAGATAACGCCCGATCTCCTTCGGATAACCGATACGCACGGTCCACGACTCGCCGTGATCCTCGACACTCTCGAACGTTCCACGCGCATCGACGTGACCTTGAACGATATGGCCGCCGAGTCGCGTCGCCGGCGTGACCGCGCGCTCGAGATTGACGGGCGTGCCGGGTTTCAGGTTTCCCAACGTCGAGCGTGCGAGTGTTTCTTTCGAGACGTCCGCGGCGAAGGAGTCGGGCTGAAGGTCGAGCGCCGTCAGGCAAACGCCGTTGACGGAGATTGAGTCGCCGTGGTTTGTGCCTTCGGTGACGATGTTCGCGTGGATGACCATGCGCGCGTTCTCGCCACGCATTTCGATGCTGCGAACGGCGCCGAGTTCTTCAATGATGCCGGTGAACATAATCCATCATGCAATCGAAAACCTGTTGAATAGATAAGCCGGAGGAATCGACGACGATCGCGTCGTCGGCGACTTTCAACGGCGAATCCGCGCGCGTCGAGTCGCGTCGATCGCGTTCGATCATCTCCGCGAGTGTTTGCTCAAAATTGACGTTCGAGTTTGTTAGTTGATCTTCCATGAACCGCCGTTGGGCGCGTTCTTCGGCAGCCGCCGTCAGGAAAAACTTGATGTCGGCTTCGGGAAAAACGACGGTGCCGATGTCGCGGCCATTCAAAACCGCGCCGCGTCGGGCCAACTCACGCTGCCGCGCGACCATCGCGCGTCTCACGCCCGGAATACTCGACACGATCGACGACATCGCGGTGACGTCTTCGTCGCGAATGCGTTCCGTGACGTCACGCTCTTCCAACGAGACTCGCAACGAATCGGGATCGCCTTCGAGATCGATATTCAGCCGTTGGGCCAACTCGGTCACGATCTCTTTATCTTCGGGATCGAGCGCCGCTTCGATCACAGCCAGCGCGACCGCGCGATACATCGATCCCGTATCGATGTACAAGAGATTCAAAGCCCTCGCCATCATTCGACCCAAGGTTGATTTGCCTGATCCGGCGGGACCGTCGATGGCGATGATCATAGTTTGGTCTTGGGTCTTTGGTCTTGGGTCTTGGGTCTTGGGTTCATGATTATCACTACGGGCCTAAGACCCAAGACCTAAGTCCTAAGACGCTACCTATACAAACGCCGCAAAAACTTCATTCGACATCAGCGCACCGTTGCGCGTGAGCCTCACGAGATCGCCGTCAAATTCAACGAGTCCGGCTTCGCGAAAGCGATCGAGCTCGTCGCGACGCTCGGCGCGCAAATCGACGCCAAACAGCTCGCGATACTCGCGCAGATCGACGCCACGCATCATTCGCATTCCGAGAAACACAGCTTCGGCGCGCAAATCAGTTTCGCTGAGTTTGTGTTCTTCGATTAACGGCAATGTGCCTTGTTCGATGTTTTCGACGTAACGCGCGACGTCGCGCTGGTTGGACCAGCGGCGCGAGTGTCCGTCGTACGAGTGCGCGGAACAACCGAAGCCGTAGTAAGCGACGCCGGTCCAGTATTTCGTGTTGTGACGCGAACTGAATCCGGGACGGCACAGATTCGAGATCTCGTAGTGTTCGTAACCAGCTTCGGAAGCACGTTCGATCATCCACTCGTACATCACAGCCGCGAGATCGTCGTCGGGCTTCGGTTGAATGCCGCGGCGAATGTGGTCCGCGAGCGGCGTTCCCGAGTGTACTTCGAGCAGGTAAAACGAAAGATGTTCCGGTTCGAGCGAAAGCGACTGTTCGATGTTTCGTTGCCAGCCTTCTAGTGTCTGTCCCGGCAGTCCGGCGATCAGATCGAAACTGACGTTTGTGAAACCCGCGTTGCGCAGTTCGTGAAACGTCTTGAGCGTATCGGCGGATGTGTGCGAACGGCCCAACTTCGCAAGCTCCGCATCGTCGAACGTTTGCGCGCCAAAGCTGGCGCGATTGACGCCCGCGTCGCGAAACGCACGCAGTTGATCGCCAGTCACAGTTCCCGGATTCATTTCGACTGTGATCTCAGAATCCGGTGAGACGTTGAATCGATCTCGCACGGCGCCGAGTATCCGTTCGAGTTGCGAAGGCGTGAGTAACGAAGGCGTACCACCGCCGAAATAGACCGTATCGACTTCATTCCCGGCGTACGTCGACGCTGCAATCTCGCGAACAACAGCGTTCACGTATCGTTCAGCAAGTTCGCCTTGATAAATTCCAGTAGCGAAATCGCAATACGAACAACGCGATCGGCAAAATGGAATATGAATATAAACACCAGCGGGATTCATTGTGATTTCAACGGATAATAACACCCCGCGTGTATTATTTCATTTACGCGTTGTATCGATTTTAGCCTCACCCAAGCGCGTCAAATCCCATAACCCGCACTCTTTCGAAATGGCACGCATGTTGTTTACTCAATTGTCGTTAATCATCGTAATGGAGGATGCATACACATGGCACATGACAGAATGATGAACGACGATCTTGACCGCAACATGGGTGGCCAGGAAGACATTGGCAAGCAGGACTTCGGCCGTCAAACGCCGGGTCGCAACCCGCAGCAAGGCCAAGAGACCGGTCAGAAGGGCGCGGGCCAGAAGGGTCAGGACAAACCGAGCCAGGCTGAAGGCGAAGATTCCGACGACTTCAACCAGGGTGGTGGATCTAATCCCAACCGGGGTCCGGGTCGTGCGGTCTAAGTAACAACTCTCTTCTTACTGCTTCAGATAGACATCCGTGTCATCCGTGGAAACACAGGTGACACGGATTCTTTACTTGATCGTTCGTTTGCTACCCTCGCCGCTGATCGATCGACTCATCGAGCGCGCGACGCGTTCCGCTTCAGCCATCGCCCGCAACAAGTTTCCGCCGAGAACTTTTCGGATGTCCTGTTCGCTGTAACCACGCTTCAGTAGTTCGTAAGTGATGTTTGGCAACATCGACACGTCTTCCGCGCCTTGAGGCATGTCGTTCGCGCCGTCGAAGTCCGCGCCGATGCCGACGTGATCGATGCCCGCGACTTTGATGACGTGCTCGAAGTGATACATCAGTTTTGACAGCGGCAACGGCGGGAGCGGATTCGCCTGTTCGAGTTTGTCGCTCTCTTCAGCGCGGCGTTCCGGATCGTCCTTGTACTTCGCGTCGATCGCGTCCTGTTGTGCTTTCAGTCGCTCGTCGCGCGCGCGGCTTTGCGCGGTGTACGTGTTTGTGTCGACGAAACCGCTGTAGAAGTTGATGTGGATCACGCCGCCGTTCTTCGCGATGCGTCGCAGCAGATCGTCGGGAATGTTTCGCGGGACGTTGCTGATGGCGCGCGCGGAGGAGTGCGACGCGATGATCGGCGCTTTTGAAACGTCGAGCGCGTCGCTCATCGTCTCGTCCGAGACATGCGAAACGTCGACGAGCATTCCGAGACGGTTCATCTCGCGCACGACTTCGCGTCCGAAATCGTTCAGTCCGCCGTGTTTCTTTTCACCGCGGCCGGCGTCGGCCCAGTTGTTCGTGTTGTTCCAGGTCAACGTCATGTAACGAACGCCGAGGCGATAGAACTCGCGCAGAGTCGAAAGTGAATCCTCAATTGCGTGGCCGCCTTCGATACCCATGAGACACGCGATCTTGCCTTGCTGCTTGGCGCGCCGAATGTCGGCGACTGACGTGGCGATCATCAAGTCGCGCGGATGATTTTCGACGGCGCGATAAACGGCGTCGATCATGTCCAGCGTGCGACGCGCCGAGCCGCCATTTTCGACGTACCAGGGGCGTATGTAGAGCGAGAAAAATTCGGCCGTCAGTCCGCCTTTTTTCATCCGTTCGATGTTGGTGCGATACGGCGCGGGCGGCGTGCCGCCGAGGTCGAAGAAATTGTTGGTCATCGGCGTCGTGATGTCGTTGTGTGTGTCGACGACGATGGCGCGGCGATGGATTTGCAGGGCGCGCTGCCAGAGCTTTTCGTCTCGCGGGGCGCCGTCCTGGGCGACGGCCGCCGACGCGAACAACAAGGTCAGGCAAATCAAGCAGGGTAGTTTTTTGATCGTCATGGCGTCACTCATAGTGCGAACTGGTGGCAGGCGTCAAGCACAATCCGTGTTCTTCCTGTGTGTGTAACACCAACTAAGGCACCGCTGATAGGAACACGGATAAAAACGAAATTCAAATTAGGACCCTACCCTGTGGTCAGCCACGTTGCCGCCCAACTGTAGCGGCATTATCATCAGCGCGTCATGTCGATCCTGATCGCCGAAGACAACATGGCCCAGCGCCACTATCTGCGTGAGATCCTGGAGAAGGAGTTTCCTTCGCACGTGCCGGTGTTTGAAGCCGGCGACGGCGAGGAAACGATCAAGCTCGCGCTCGACGAAAAACCGGAAGTTTGCATTCTCGACATCCAGATGCCGAAGCTCTCGGGGGTGAAAGCCGCGCGCGCGATCTGGCGCGACTTTCCCACGGCGCGCATCATTTTCTGGACGCAGTTTCCGCACGAGATCTACATCAACGAGATCCGAAAGATCGTAAAGTCGGTCGATCCGCCGCCGGCGTACGGCTTCATTCACAAGAACAATCCGGAGTCGCGGTTTCTGCGGTTCGTCGCGGCGGTGCTCGAAGACGGCGCGGACATGATCGATCCGGCGTTCAAAGATTCGTTCAAGCGTCCGTTGTTGACGGAGTTTGAAGCGGAAGCCCTTTACTATCTGGCGCTCGGACTTTCGAATTGGGCGATCGCGCGCAAGTGTTCGTTGAGCTTGCGTGGTGTTGAAAGCCGGCTCGCGACGCTTTACGAAAAACTCTTCGTCTCGGTCGCGGAAGGAACGGAACAGGAAGCATACGAAAAACTGGCGTACAACATTCGCACGCGCGCATTTTTCGAAGCGCTGCGCCGCGGTCTGCTGAATAGCGACGAGCTCGAAAAGGCCGCGCACGATCTCGAGGCGTGGTTGCAGAAAGACCAGAAACGTTTCAGCGAAGAACAGAAACGAGAAGCCGCGCCGAAGAAGAAGTGAGCTTTGTACTTCGTCCTTTGTACTTTGTGTGCTTGCGTTTTCAAATACTAAGTACAAAGCACGAAGTACAAAGACCCAACTCGTTAAGCCCCTTGCACGATCCCAAATTCAAATATCACCTGATAAGCATCGTTTTGTGCTTCAGCTTCGCGGGCGCCATGATCAACTCTTTGGCCCAGACCGGTGAGCCGGAGCCGCAACCGCAGGCATCACCTTCGCCGACTCCATCGCCTTCGCCCTCGCCTTCACCAACACCAATCACGGGTTTACATCAATGGGGCGCGGTCACGTTGTTTCACGGACTGCCTTCCGATCGCGTCCGCGCTATCGCGCAGACAACAGACGGCGCGATGTGGTTCGGAACTGAAGCCGGCCTCGCGAAGTTTGACGGACGTCGCACGCAGACGATCAACGATCCGGCGTTGCCCGCGGGACGAGTGCTCGCGTTGCAAACGGATCAGGACGGCAGTTTATGGATCGGAACTGAAGCGGGCGCGGCGCGATACAACGCCGGCCAGTTTCTGAAAGTTAACGATACGGCCGGGCAGGCTGTCTCCGCGATCGTCACGCCAGAGCAGGGACTCGCGTTGATGACGACCGAACAGGGCCGCATCTTTGAGACTCGCGTCAAAACAGTGACGACGAGGCAAAACGAGGAAAACGTCACGCGCACCGTGATCGAGAGTCGCGAGCTCTTGCAACAGCCGCTCGAGAGCGCGGATCGCGATCGTCCTGGTCCACTCACGATCACCAGTCTCAACTGGACCAGCGACCGCCTGCTCATCGGCACGCAAAGCCGTGGCGTGATGGAAGTCAGGAACGGCTCGGCGACGACCATCCAAACGCGGCCGATGGTCTACTTCGTCAACGCGGTCGAGCGAGATAAGAACGGCAAACTGTGGCTCGGCGCCCGCGCAAGAAAAGAGGAGCCAGGCGCATTCACAGGCGACGTTCCCGCCGGTTTGAAGCGCACCGAAGATGCGACCGGCCCCGTGATGACGTTGAGATCGATCGACGACGAAGTCTGGATCGGCACGGATGGCCGCGGCGTGTTTCGCGTTTCCGGTTCGAAGACGCAGCGATTCACGTTTGATGGAACTGCCGGCGGTCTGCGTTCGGATCACGTCTACGCGATCTTTCCGGATCGCGAAGGCGTCATCTGGTTCGGCACCGATCGCGGTGTCTGTCGCTTCGATCCGCAAGCGCCGCGCGTCGAGTCGGTCGGAGACAACAGCGACAGCAATTTCGTACGCACGCTTTACCAGTCGAACAATGGAAAAATTTTAGCCGGCACGAATCGCGGGCTCTTTGTTTACAACACAGAAACGTCAACGTGGAAGAACGTTCCGGGACTCGGCAACAACATCATCTACGCGGTCGCCGAAGATAAATCGCAGCGTTTGCTCGTCGCGTCCGTGAGTGGGTTTTACATCGGCGCTCGCCCGCCGGCAGCACTCGAGGAACAAGTCTTCACACGTACCGAATCCGGTTCTACGAGCCCGGACGGCGTCGGCAGCGTGCGCGCGATCACGCAGTTTCGCGGCGCCACTTACTACGCGATCTATGGACAAGGCGTCGAACGGATCGACGGAGGAAAATCCAGCCTTGCCTGGCCCAATGGCGTCGCGCGCGACGTGATCAGCCTGCTGGCGGACGGCGAAGACAGGCTGTTGATCGGTACGGCAAGAGACGGCGTGCTTGTCTCAGACGGAAAGACTGTGCGCGAGGAGCCTCTCTTCGCGGCTTTGAAGGGAAACGTAGTTCGTTCGATGACGCGGATGTCGACGGGCGTCCTGTGGTTTGGAACCTCTAACGGAGTTTTTGCCTGTGCGCCGCAGCAAACGTGCAACGTGGCGGTGCCGAATGTCGATGTTCGCGTTGTGTTTCCGTCGCCGAATGACAAAGTCACCGAGGTCTTCTGTGGCACGCGCGGAAACGGCCTGTTACGCGTTCGGCTCGATCCGATTTTCGGACCGGTCGTCAACCAACTCGACTCCGAACAGGGACTGCCATCGCAAAACGTGTTCGGCGTGTTACCGCTTCGCTCGCGCGACGGCGTTGAGTCGCTATTGATCGCGACGAATCGCGGCGTCGCTCGCTACGTCCCGGGGACCGTCGAACCGACGTTGTATGCGACGCGCATCCTGAGTAAACGCGTCCACGCGCCGTCAGAATTACAGGGCGGACTCGTCCTCGAATATCCGCAGAACAGTCTCCTGCTCGACGTCACGGCAATCAGCAGCCGTACGTTCCCGGAACAGTTTCAGTATGCGTTTACGCTGGTAGACGCCTCGGGCAAGCAGGTGCGGCAGAAACTCTCGCGCGAATCGCAGTTTACGATGGAGGGTTTGAAGCCGGGCAAGTACACGGTTACGGCGCGCGCGTTCACGAAAGATCTCGCGGCTTCCGCGCCTTTGAGTTTTTCGTTCATGGTTGAGTTCGCGCCGTTTCCGTGGACGTCGACGGCGTTGGCGATCCTGCTCGCGCTGGCGCTGCTCGCGTTGTTATGGGCCATACTCGAACGCCGTCGCATCGTCGCGACCAGCGCCGCGCTCGTCGAAGCGAATCGCGATCTGGCGGACGCGCGTTTGAACCTCGCGAACGAAGCCGAACGCGAACGGCGTCGCATCGCGCGAGATCTTCACGATCAAACACTCGCGGATCTGCGTCATCTCGCGTTGTTGACCGACCAGATAAAACCGAACGGCGACTCATCGACTAAACAGACGTCGACACTGCGCACGGAGATCGAGTCGATCTCGCAGGAGGTGCGTCGCATTTGTGAAGACTTGAGCCCGTCAGTGTTGCAAAACGTCGGGTTCGCGGCGGCGCTCGAGTTTGCGTTGTCGCACGCCGTAAACGATGCGCCGGTTGAAAAGCGGTTCGAATACGAGTTTCACTGCGATGAAGCGATCGAGGAACGCAGCCAGCTTCCCGCAAGTGTGCAGATGCAGATCTATCGCATCGTGCAGGAAGCGGTGAACAACATCTGGCGTCACGCGGCAGCGACCGAAGTGAAGATGTTTGTTACGAGTTCCGCCGCCGGCGATTTTTCACTGCGCATTGAAGATAATGGCCGGCCATTTGAATCGCAGAACAACAACTCCGAAGGCCGCGGGTTGCCGAACATGAAAGCCCGCGCCGGGTTGATCGACGCGCGCATCTCCTGGGAACCGCGGGAAAACGGCGGAACGGTCTTCACGCTGATCAGAAACGCATGATTGAAATAACCAACAACATCATAACTTCACAAACGCTCGGTCAGGGCGTGGTGGCACTGGAATCGACCGTGATCGCGCACGGTCTGCCGCGTCCCACGAATCTGCAAACAGCGCAACGTCTCGAGCAGATCGTTGAAGGGTACGGCGCCATGCCCGCAACGATCGGAGTGCTCGCCGGAAAACCGAAAGTGGGTCTCGAGCCGGAAGAGATTCGCAAACTCGCCGAAGAAGACAACGTACGAAAAGTCAGCACGCGCGATCTTTCAATCGCCGTTGCGGAACGTTGGAACGGCGCGACGACGGTCGCCACGACCTGCCTGATCGCGCATCAGGCGGGAATCAAAGTCTTCGCGACCGGGGGAATCGGCGGTGTTCATCGCGGTGCGTTGCCGGACGTTTCCGCTGATCTTCCGGTACTGGCTCGCACGCCTATCATCGTCGTTTGCTCAGGCGCGAAGATCGTTCTCGACTTGCCCGCGACGCGCGAGTGGCTCGAAACGTACGGCATAACAGTTGTCGGTTATCAGTGCGACGAGTTTCCGGCGTTCTATTCGCGGCACAGCGGATTGCCGGTTGATACGCGCGCCAACACGCCGGCGGACGTCGTCGCCATCTATCGCGCAAAACGCGGGTTAGAGATTGATTCCGCTTTGTTGTTGACCGTACCCGTGCCTGCTGAGTTTGAGGTTCCCGCGGCGCAACTTCAGACCGCGCTCGACAGTGCGCTCGAAAGCGCGCAACGCAACGGAATCGCGGGTCGCGACCTGACGCCGTTTCTCCTCGGACACATGGCTGAACGCAGCGGCGGCGCAACTCTGCGCGCCAATATCGCGCTCCTCGAAAACAACGCGCGCATCGCCGCCGAAGTCGCAAACGCAGTCGCCGGTGTCTAATCTGAACGTTATTCGCGGCGAGAGATCGAGGTAAGGACAGTCTCAGCTCGCCCAAAGTTGTGATTTGGGATCTTTGTGCTACTCTCTACTCATCCTTAAAACTTATCGATCCTTCAGGAGGACGTTATGGCTGACGATGACGGAAAGACTTGTAAGAACCCTGCCTGCACCTGTCCGCCGCAAGAGGGCGGCAAATATTGCAGCGCCTCGTGTGAGGGCAGCGGCGACACTATTGAGCTTGATTGTGACTGCGGTCACGACGCCTGCGGCGGCAACTTCTAACCACGGATACGCGTCATCTGTGGTTTAGGTCGATGAACTCCGAAGCGAGCCGTGGTCCAGTGCCTTCGTCTTCATGCTTGAAAAAGACAAACGCGGTGTTCCAGTCCTGGTCCTTCATCCGACTAATCCACTCACGTAATTCCGCGGCGGAGTAAGCCACTCGTCGCAAACGCATATAGCCCCAGTCGGCGGTCTTGTCGATACGACTGGCCGGAAGGTCATCCGTGTCTGAAACGCAGAGCGCACGATTCTCGCTGCGCAACAATTCCAGAACGTCATCGTCAAACCACGTCGGATGGCGAAACTCAAACGCGGCGCGATGATTTGCCGGCAGTTGCTTGAGAAACGCTTCGAGACGTTCGAGATCTTTCTTCATGTTCGGCGGCAGTTGATACAGGACCACGCCGAGTCGATCTTCAAGCGCCGAGACCGTGTCGAGCATGTATTTCGTTTCGTCGGCCGCGTCTTTCAGACGTTTGAAATGCGTGATTCGCTGCGATGCCTTCACCGAAAAGCGAAAGTTTTCGGGCACCTGCTCTTTCCAACTCTCGACCATGCTGCGTTTCGGCAAGCGATAGAACGTGTTGTTCAGTTCGACAGCCGGAAGCTTTGAAGAGTAGTACGGCAGCATGTCCTTCGCCGCCAGCTTCTCGGGATAAAAGCTCCCCTTCCATTCTTTGTAGCTGTAGCCGCTGGTTCCAACGTAGAGGTTCATCGCAATCCGTCCAATCCGTAGGTGGTGTCGTAATCTGACTGTGATCTTTTAATCCGTGTGTTCTCCTGTGTGCGCAACATCGGTATAACGTGTTGTGGCTCACGCAATTCTGTGATACACAGGCAATTTCAAAGCAAGTCAGAGAAAAAGATTACCATGTCGACTGTTACGACCAACATCGAATCAGTGCTTCAGGAAGCGCGCATCTTCCCGCCGCCACCCGAATTCTCCGCCCAGGCGCACATCAAGTCGTTAGAGGAACTGGAAAAGCTGCGCGCCGAGGCAAGCGCGGACCCCGAGGCGTTCTGGGCACGCATGGCCGAAGAACTTCACTGGTTCAAAAAATGGGACACGGTGTTGAAATGGGACGCGCCGCACGCGGAATGGTTTGGCGGCGGCAAGATCAATCTGTCGTACAACTGTCTCGACCGTCACCTGACCACCTGGCGACGTAACAAAGCCGCGCTGATCTGGGAAGGCGAACCCGGCGAAACACGGACGTTCACGTATCAACAACTGCACACGCAAGTCTGCAAGTTTGCGAATGTCCTGAAGAGCAAGAACGTTCAACGTGGCGATCGCGTTGCTTTGTACATGCCGCTCATTCCGGAACTGGCGATTGCGATGCTCGCCTGCGCGCGCATCGGCGCCACGCATTCGGTCGTGTTTGGCGGTTTTTCGAGTTCCGCGTTGATCGATCGCATCAACGACGCGAGTTGCAAGCTGGTCGTGACTGCCGATGGTGGTTGGCGGCGCGGCCATGAAGTAAAACTAAAAACCGCCGTTGACGAAGCACTCAAACAAACACCGTCGGTCGAAAGCTGCATCGTCGTTCGCCGCACCGGAACACCACAGCACTTCGAATACGGTCGCGACTTCTGGTGGCACGAGTTGATGGAAACCGTCGACGCAAACTGCCCCGCTGAAGAGTTGGACAGCGAGCATCCGCTTTACATTCTCTACACGTCAGGCACGACGGGTAAGCCGAAAGGCATTCTGCACACGACCGCTGGCTACCTGCTTCAGGCTCATCTCACGACCAAGTGGGTTTTCGATCTCAAAGACGAAGACATTTACTGGTGTACGGCCGACATCGGCTGGGTCACCGGGCACAGCTACGTTGTCTACGGTCCGCTGTCGAATGGTGCGACGTCGATGATGTACGAAGGCGCGCCAAACTTCCCCGAGCCTGATCGCTTTTGGAGCATGATCGAGCGTCATCGTGTCAACATTTTCTACACTGCGCCGACGGCGATCCGCGCGTTCATCAAATGGGGCGAGCAATGGCCGTTGAAACACGATCTTTCGAGTTTGCGACTGCTCGGCACCGTTGGCGAGCCGATCAATCCCGAAGCGTGGATGTGGTATCGCGAGTTGATCGGCAAGGGACGTTGTCCGATCGTCGATACGTGGTGGCAGACTGAAACCGGCGCGATGATGATCACGCCGATTCCCGGGGCGACGCCGACAAAACCGGGCTCAGCGACGCAGCCGTTTCCGGGGATCGAGGTCGATGTTTTGACGCGCGACGGTGAGCCTGTCGCGGACAATCAGGGCGGATATCTCGTGATCAAACGTCCCTGGCCGTCGATGCTGCGGACTATCTGGGGCGACGACGATCGTTATCGCGAGCAGTATTGGTCGCAGATCGAGGGGATTTACTTCGCCGGGGACGGTGCGCGGCGCGACCAGGATGGGTATTTCTGGATAATGGGGCGGATCGACGATGTAATTAATGTAAGCGGTCATAGACTCGGAACAGCGGAGATCGAGAGTGCGCTGGTGTCGCATGCGGCGGTTGCGGAGGCGGCTGTGGTGGCGCGGCCTGATGACTTGAAAGGATCGGCGATCGTGGCTTTTGTGACGCTCGAAGGATCTCATCACCCGTCTGACGCGTTGAATCAGGAACTGCGCGCGCACGTGGCGAACGAGATCGGCGCCCTTGCCCGCCCCGACGATCTCAGGTTCACCGACGCACTGCCGAAGACCCGCTCCGGCAAGATCATGCGACGATTGCTGCGTGAAATCGCAACCAGCGGCTCGGTCGCCGGCGATGTCACGACGCTCGAAGACTTTTCAGTTTTAGAAAAGTTGCGATCAGACGAGGAATAATCCGTTTTAGCATTGACCTTGCGCTAGTGCAACGTACATAGAAAACGAAACCACGGAGGACTGAGAATGCCCCGGCAACTTGAAACCGACAATCGTTCCGGGCCGCGTTATCTGGCAACCCTCGAAGTGAAAGCCGAGTGGGACGACCCAGGCGGCACGCACGTCATCGCCGAAGGAACGACCGAAAACGTCGGCCCCGAAGGAACGCTCGTTCACCTCCCCCGCCAGTTGCCGCAAGTCGGCAGTCGCGTACGCCTCGAAGTCTCAGGCGAGTCGGGTGAGAAGCTGCAAGTCATCGCCGAAGTACTGCGAATCGAACGCCATCCCGGCCATCCACTCGCGGCACTCCAGTTGTTAGGTGAAACTGACGAATGGAAAGGCCTCGTCTGGGAGCCCGCGGCCCCGCGCATTCCGCCGCCACCGGAAGAAGAGACCGAAGGCGAAGGCGAGCCGGAAGAAGACGACGATGTTGCACATTGAGGATAAATCGATGACGGATGATCTCCCTTCGCACGACCGGCGGCGTTATCCGCGGTACTACGTGACCTCGCGCGTAACGTTGGCGATTGAAGATGAAAGTCTCAAAGAATCGATCGGGATCGGCGAACCGCAGGACATCAGTCTGGGCGGCTTAAGAGTTACGAATTTGCCCTCATGTCCGAATGTGAAAGTCGGGGACCAACTCGGCCTGTTGTTGCTCGACGGCGACGACGCATTGTCGTTGACGGGCGAAGTGGTCCATCATGCAACCGCCGACACGTTTGGAGTTGAATTTAGAGAGTTGAGCAATCAGGATCAGAAAGCCGTGGGAGAGATGATCGGACGATTGCACGCCCGCATCTGACTGCTCCATCGCGCGTCCGTCGTATGCATCCAAACGAAACAAAAGACGCGGCTGTTACGGCAGCCAAAGCGGCAGTTGAAGCGTACGGCCCTCCGACTCGCGTCATCCTGCGAGTCATCTTCATACTCCTGACAGTTGTCGCGCTGCTGTGGATCATCTCGAAACTCACCGGGATCATTCTGCTGCTCGTCCTGTCGATCTTTTTCGCGTATCTCGTATCGCCGCTCGTCGAATTCATACGCCGGCCGCGACAGTTCGGCGAACGCACGATCGCCATACCAAAAGTGACCGCGATCGGTATTGCTTACCTGATCATTCTCGGCGCGATCGTGTTCGCGATCTTGGTCATCCTGCCGAGTTTGAGCAATCAGTTCCCGGAATTCGTCAACCAGTCAAAGGCTTACTGGAAATCGTTTGGCGAAAACGCGCCGCAGATGATCGAAGACTGGCGCTTGCGACGACTTCCAGCCCCCGTCGTCGATGCAGCGAACAAAGCCGTTCCGAAGGTGGTGGACACGGTCAGCAATACCGTTACAGAAACAGCGACCGCTTCACTCGGGTATCTCGTTTACATACCGTGGCTGGTGCTGATTCCCATCCTCGCGTTTTTCCTGTTGAAAGACGCGGAGGATTTTCGACGTTCGGCGTTGTTGATGCTGCCGCGCGGTCGCTGGCGCTGGCGCGGGGACGAGTTTTTCCAGGACATCAACAGCACGCTCGCCGCGTACATCCGCGCGCAACTAACGGCGTGCTTGTTCATCGGCGTCGTATGCGCGATCGGTTTCACGTTGTTCGGCTTGCCGGGCGGATTGGTGATGGGCTTCATCGCGGGCGTGTTTGAGTTTGTACCGCTGGCCGGCCCGTTAGTCGTCGCGATCATGGCGGCGATACTCGCAACGCTGCACGCTGGTCCATTCAACGCGTTTCTCGTGCTGCTTTTTCTCGGCGTGCTGCGAATCGTCCACGACTACTTCATCTATCCGCGTCTCATCGGACAAGGCATTCACCTTCATCCGCTCGCAGTTATCTTTGCGATCCTGGCGGGAGAGAAACTCGCGGGAGTGGCTGGAATATTTTTGGCGATTCCCGTCGTTGCGATCCTGACCGTGAGTTATCGTCACTGGCTCGAACATCGCGGCAGCGAGGGTTTCGCGGATCTATTGGAACCGAGTACTACGGTCGAAGAAGCAGCGCCGCCCGCTGAAACGCCGGCTCCCACGCCTTTGCAAAATGAGTTGCACGCGGAAAGCACACCCGAACAGATGGTCCGCGCGCGTCCGGATCTTACGACCGGCGAATTGAAATGGCCGTTGGAAGAATGACGACAAACCTCAACCAAGGACACTCCCATGCACAAACACTTCCCCCGTGTTTTGGTCCTGCTTTTCACTCTCTGTTTCACAGCCTCTGCACAATCAACTGACAAGGAACCGGCGAAAATCGAAGCCGGCATCCATTTTTCTTCGTTCACAACCGGCCCACGCGATGCGCAATTCTTCGCACCAAACGATCATGCGAGATCAGAAGCCGGCGCCGGCGCCAGGTTCAGCTATAACATCACGAAGTATCTCGCCGTCGAAGCCGAAGTAAACTTTTTTCCAAACGAAAACCAGGCGACTTTCGTGAGCGGCGGCAACCTGCTCCAGGGCCAGTTTGGCGCGAAGGTTGGTAAGCGATGGGACAAGGTTGGCCTGTTTGCGAAAGGCCGTCCGGGCTTTCTCAACTTCAGCCAGGTAATCACGCAAACGGGCACCCAGACGTTCACGTCCGGCGGTCAAACGATCACGTTTCCGATATTCGGGATCGAACGCAGAAACTTCTTCTCACTCGACGTGGGTGGCGTGCTGGAGTTTTATCCGTCGCGGCGAGTTCTGGTGCGATTCGACGCGGGCGACACGATCGTGCGCCAGGGAGACAATCCGCTGGAGCCTTTTGGTCTAAACACTCAGCAAGCACGATACGCGCACAAGTTTCAGTTCAGCTCGGGTATCGCGTTTCGTTTCCTGAATCCGGAGTCGCCTGACGACGTTGACACATCGCAATCATCGGGCGAGCGGAAGTTTGAAGCAGGCGCGCAATTTTCTTCGCTGGGTATCAGGGAGTTTACGTACTCGCTCAATCCCGCGAATCCGAACGCAACAGTGTTTCTCGGCACAAACAACCAACAGGGATTTGGCGGTCGTTTGACTTACCACTTCGTGCCGAGTTTCGGCGTTGAGGTCCAGGGCGATTTCTATCCGGGACACATCGGCGAATACGCCGGCGGCAGCGCCGGGGGTGAGATTTTACAAGTTCAGGCCGGCGCAAAAATCGGGAAGCGCTTTAAGAAGTTTGGCTTGTTTGGAAAAGCGCGACCGGGAGTGGTCAGTTTCAGCGACACCGTGTTGGTTCCAGAACCTCAAGCCACTAATCGTTTTCCTATTGGCAGAACCACCTATTTCTCGATGGACGTCGGGGGCGTTCTGGAGTTTTATCCGTCTCCGCGAATCGTGGCGAGGTTTGACGGAGGCGACACGATGATCCGTTACGGCGGCGCGGAGTTGGGACGATTCTTTATCCCGGCTATACCTTCACCGCCGGCGCCGTATGAGTTTCGGCACAATTTTCAATTCAGCGCGGGGGTTGGTTTTCGGTTCTAGCGCTCGCGCCCGCGCGACATCATCTCGATGAAGCGTTGAAAGTGATGCTGCGCGTCGTGAGGTCCGGGCGCTGCTTCCGGATGGTATTGGACCGAGATAACGGGCAACGTCCGATGACGCATTCCTTCGACGCACTGATCGTTGAGATTGATGTGCGTGACTTCAACATCGTCCGGCAGCGTATCGGCACTGACGGCGAAACCATGATTGTGCGACGTGATCTCCACGCCGTGGCCCGACACTTCCTTCACCGGCTGGTTCCCGCCACGATGACCAAACACCAGCTTGAAAGTCTTCGCTCCAAACGCGCGTCCCAGCAACTGATGACCAAAACAGATCCCAAACATCGGCACGCGTGAGGTCAGTAACTGCCGAATCTCCGCGACTTCCTTGTCCATCGACGCCGGATCGCCTGGTCCATTCGACAAAAATATTCCGTCAGGT
Source organism: Pyrinomonadaceae bacterium (assembly GCA_035760365.1). Lineage (GTDB taxonomy): Bacteria > Acidobacteriota > Blastocatellia > Pyrinomonadales > Pyrinomonadaceae > PSRF01. Next base: position 236,039 of record DASTTB010000033.1, on the reverse strand, counting down.
TTGAGGGCGAGAACTTCTTCGGCTGGAGTTGAGGACGGAACGACTGTCGTCCGAACGCCAAGCTCCGCGAATTCACGCAGCGAGTTTCTCTTGACGCCGAAGTCATAACAAACGACGTGAAAACGTTCCTTGTCCACCGCGGGAACTGAGTAGATCTCTTTCGTCGAAACGACACTCGCCAGCTCGCGATTCTCCATCGGCGGCGACTTGAGCGCTTTTTCCACGAGGCTCTTTTCGTCAAGATCGATCGTGGAAAGACACGCGCGCATCGCGCCCTTGTCGCGTATGTGACGCACGAGCGCGCGAGTATCGACGCCTTCGATCGCGACGACTTTCCAGTGCTCCAGATACTCGGGCAGGTTGTCCTGCGCGCGCCAGTTGGAGACGATGCGGCTTGCTTCGCGCACGACGAAGCCTTCGACCCACGGCCGCGAGGATTCAGAGTCCATCTCGTTGACGCCGTAGTTGCCGATGAGCGGATAAGTCATGCAGACGATCTGGCCGGCGTACGAAGGATCCGTCAGTACTTCCTGATAGCCGGTCATTGAAGTGTTGAAGACCATCTCGCCGCACACTTCGCCTTCGGCAGCCCACGACCTGCCGCGAAACGTACGTCCGTCTTCCAATGCGAGTAGGGCTGGTTTGCGATTGGGCATCTTGTGCTGGTGGTTGTGCTTTGTGCTTGGGTCTTGGGTTTTCGGTCCTGCGGCTTTATGGAAGACCTAAAACCAAAAACCCAAGACCAAAAACCACTGACTACTGGCTGCTTTTAATAAACTGCTGCGCCTCGTTCAACCATCGTTTGCTGGCGCGATACTTGTACGCGGGCGCCGTCTTCACCGCTTCGATACACGCCTGCATGAGGCTCGTGGCCTCGCGTTTGTGGCCGAGACCAGCGTGCGCGCGTCCCATCAGGTAAAGACCTTCGGGATCCGACGGTCGATGTTCGAGAAACTGGTCCAACGCATTGCGGGCGTCTTCGAATTGGCCCGCGGCGATGTACGTCGCCGCGACTTCGCGCCAGATTTCGTGTTGCGAGTGTGCCGGATCGCGGGCGACGACGTGTTCGAAGTTCTGAATCGCGTCGGAGTATCGTTTTTGCTGGCGTGCGATGCGTCCGAGTTGATAACTCGCGTCGATCTCGCCGTCGTCGATCTCTAACGCGCGTTCGAAACGTTTGCGCGCCTCGTCGAGCTCGCCACGGCTCTGATGAATCAAGCCGAGATTGTAGTGCGCCGAAGCGTCGGCGGGATTGAGTGTCGCCGATTCGAGGTTCTGTTTGAACGCCGCTTTCGCGCGATGGCTGCCCATGATGTCGGCGAAGTAACCGCGCAGCAGGAAGAAAGCCATTATCAGCAGGAATGGAGAACCAATCACACTCAAAAACAGCGACTGCACGATCGGAGCAATGACGAGAGAAGCAAACCCACCAATCAAGACGATACCGAACGCGCGTATGGCTGACGTGCGGAAAGCGTCCTTCACGGCGAATATCATTCCGATGGCGAACAATCCGAATACGTTCAGAACAAATAATCCCTCGGATTGGAGAGCCGGATCCTTGAGCCTGGCGATTGCTTCAGGCGGAAAAGTGCCTTGCCATTGGTCCGCGCTCTCGATCGCCGTGGTGACGATCTGGGTTTGGCCGCCGCCGTAGTGAAGAATGATTGCGAGCAGGATCGAGTAGATGCTGGCTGCGGTAAAGACGTAGAGCAACGAGGCCGCTACTGGCGCGTACTCCTGTGTAATCACTACGCGGAAACTGCCGCGCCGCTCGATCGTGTTCGCCACGAGGGTAAGAATCGGAACGACTACGATCGCGATTACGGCAACGGCAGCCACAGCTTCGCGAATCTGCCACCAAAGACCGTCGCCGAGCGCGAATTGCGAGGGACCGGCGAACCGTCGCGCCACGATGTTGAACGCCACCTGGCTCAGCAGCGCCATCAGCGCGATTGGCGCCAGTGAACTACGATCGCGAACCTCGCGCATTCCGCGCAGCGGTGCGTAAAAGACCATTAGCAGGAGTCGCAGCCAATCAATCATGATCAAAAACTACGCTCAACGCTGTTGCGGGCCCGCATCGCTTAGTGGCGTTTGCTGATATTCAGGAGTGTAGACCGGCGAGGGCGTCGCCAGAGGAACGATGTCCTCGTGGTGGATTACACTCGCCGCATTCAGTGGCCAGTAGCGAAACAAAGCCTTGCCGTAAATGTACTTCTTGGGCACAAGTCCCCAAAGCCGGGAATCGCTCGAGTTGTCGCGATTGTCGCCCATCACGAAATAGTAATTTGGTTTGATGTCCTGCGCCGCCAGGCTGCGATGTGACAGATTCAGACGCGGATCGAGATACGATTCCTCGATCTCGCGGCCGTTCACCCGCACGACGCCTTCGACGATCTCGATTCTGTCGCCGGGCAAGCCGATCACGCGTTTGATGTAACTCTTGGACGGATCGTCGGGAAACCAGAACACGACGATGTCGCCGCGGTCGAGTTTCGGCGCCCAGCGATACTCGTCGTAATAGATCAGTTTGTTGACGAAGATCCGTTCGCCGTCGTGTAAACGCGGGAGCATCGAGGTGCCTTCCACTTTCACCGGTTGGACGATGAAAACCACGACGAGTGCCGCGATCATCAGCGCGAAGATCAGGTCGCGAAGGAGCAAACGGGCCTCGGACCAGAGGTCGTTGCGCGACGCTTCTTCAGGCTTGTGTTCCTGGATATCTTTGTCGTCGTCAATGTGGACGCCGCCGAACGGAGGCGGCCGGCGTTTTCGTATTCCAAACATGGCCGGTTTGAGGTTAGCTTTGACGTTCGCGCTTGTCAAACAATCGCTTGGTCAGGGTAGTGTCCGAATTGAAATTCGTTTTATCCGTGTTCCCTATGAAAAAAATTACAGTCAGATTGGGACACCACCCGGGCAGAGCATTTCCTTGACAGTCTTAACTGCCGCTATCTATCATCCTTCCCTGCATTTGCAGCCCAGACATCGTCCCCCGGCGGGATCAGAAAAGAGGCCGAAGACGTGATCAAGTTGGACATCATCAATCGCGTGGCCGATAAGACCGGCGTACCAAAAATGAAAGCCGAACAGGCTGTTGAAGCACTCTTTCACTCCATGAAAGAGGCGTTGACGCGTGGCGAACGTATCGAGTTGCGCGGGTTTGGCGTATTTGTGGTCAAGCCGCGAAAGCGAGGCGTTGGCCGCAACCCGCGTACTGGCGAGGAAGTCGCGATACCTTCGGGTAAGACGATTCGCTTCAAACCAGGCAAAGAGTTGCAGGCGCACGAGGACGGCGACACTTTGACAGACGATTCAGGCGACGACGACGAGTTTTAGTGTTTAATAAGCAAGGTATTAAACAGGCTGGAGTTGGAACGCTGCACGATCCAAACTCTAGCCCTTTGTATTTTTTCACGGAATCCGTCTTCAAACACTCGCCGCGGATCACTGCCCGCGAGTGGCGAATCCACACGGCGTTACTGATTCTCACGTTCGGCACGACGACGCTCGCCGGCGTCAATCTTGCAGCGCCTGATTTCACACCGACCGAGCCGCCGTTGTCGTCACTGCTTGATTACCTGCTCTACGTTCCACTCTCGTATTTCTACTACTGCTTCGATCTGATTCGATATTCACTGACTCACCACGCCGTCCTCGCTGAAGGTTTTGCCTTCTCGTTGTCGCTGCTCGCGATTCTGTTCTCGCACGAGATGGGACATTACCTCGCATGCCGCTACTACGGAGTCGACGCGACGCTGCCGTTCTTCATTCCCGCTCCGCCGATCTTCCTAGCCGGAACGTTTGGGGCGTTCATCAAGATTCGTTCGCCGATTCCGTCGCGGCGAGCGCTCTTCGACATCGGACTGGCGGGACCACTGGCTGGATTTATAGTCGCGCTGCCGCTGTCGATTATCGGCGTGCTGACTGTTGGACCACCGTTGCAACCGCAGGAACACGCGATCTACTTCAACGATCCTTTGCTGTTTCGACTGTTAGCGGGATTATTCGGACGAACACTCGATCCAAACTCGCCAATCAACCCTTATTACATGGCCGCGTGGATCGGTTTGCTGGTGACGAGTTTGAATCTGATGCCGGTGGGCCAACTCGACGGTGGTCACGGAACGTTCGCCCTCTTCGGCACCCGCGCTCACGCGCTGATTGGCAGGATGGCTTTCATCGCGGCGGCAGTGTTAGCCGTCCTGGGCTTCTGGTGGCATGGCAGCCCGAGCGGTTTTCTGTTCGTGGTGTTGTTGGGAATCATGCTGCGGGTTCAACATCCCGAACCACCAGTGATGGAACCCCTGGACGCGAAGCGCACGCTCATCGCCGTCGCAACGCTCCTCGTCTTCGCCCTCTGCTTCTGGCCCTTCCCGATCACGCTGACGTGAGGACTTGAGGTTAGGGACGCTTTTTCTTTGTCTTGCGTTTTCCGTGCTTTGATGGCTGTCTAAACCCTTTCCGAATCGTGCCTGATAACAAGTAACGTTCGAACTCCCTTAACTTTCCGATTGATGGATCTTGTGGTGACGCCTTTGCCAAGGAGTCGGACACTAAGTCATAAGCTTCTTTAGGACGTTTTAACTGAATCAGGTTTCTAACAACTTTTGTCGCCGCCTGAATGGAGATTGGGTGTCCTACTCCGAACACTTCGCGATTCACCGCTAACGCTTGTTCCGAGTATTCCAATGCACGTTCTACATTACCCTGCTCACGTTCCCAGGCCCCTACATTGTTTAGTGAAATGGCCACATCAGGATGGATATCTCCAAATAGTTCATGTCGTAAAGCTAGCCCCTGCTCCGAATACTCCAACGCGCGTTTTACGTCCCCTTGCTCACCATACCAGTGACCGACATTGCTTATTGCAGTGGCTATAGAGGGATGTCTTTCGCCAAAAAGCTCACGATTCATAGCCAATGCCTGCTCTGCATACTCCAACGCGCGTTCTATGTTCCCTTGCGCTCCATGCCACTGCGCGGCATTGTTTAATGAGTTGGCTATATCGGGATGGATTACGCCAAATAACCCTCGGCGCATAGCCAACGCATCTTCTGAATACTCGAGTGCGCGTTCTATGTTCCCTTGCGCGCCGTACCATTCACCAACATTGCTAAGGGCAGTGGCTATCGACGGATGCCGCTCACCAAATAGATCGCGACACATCGCCAATGCTTGCTCTGCGTATTCCAATGCACGGTTAACATTCCCTTCCTCACCATACCAAGTACCGACATTGTTCAGTGCGGTGGCTACGGCAGGATGGATCTCGCCAAATAGTTCACGCCGCATAGCTAACGCCTGCTCTGAGTAGTTCAGTGCTCGTTTGATGTTCCCTTACAAGCCATACCATTGACCCACACTGTTAATCGAACTGGCTACATCAGGATGGATCTCTCCAAATAACTCGCGCCGCATAGCTAATGCTTGTTCCGCATACTCCAACGCGCGCTTTATGTTCGCTCGCTCCGCATACCACCGAGCCACGCTGTTTACAGACTCGGCTATAGCAGGATGGTGTTCCCAAAATAGCTCACGCCGCATAGCCAAGGCCTGTTCTGCGTACTCCAAGGCCTGTCGTAGGTCCCCTTGCATGCCGTAAATTGCGCCTACGTTGTTAAGTGAGGCCGCTATGTCAGGATGGCTCGTCCCAAATAACTCGCTTTGCATTGCTAACGCCTGCAGTGCGTACTCGAACGCGCGTTCTAAGTTTCCTCGTTCGCTATACCAAGCACCGACTTGGGCAATGGAAGCGGCTATGTCGCGATGCCGTTCGCCAAACAATTCACGGCGCATCACCAACGCACGCTCTGAATACTCCAGCGCCTGCTCTATGTTTCCCTGATCGCCATACCAGCCACCAATTCTGCTAAGTGACGCAGCAATATCAGCGTTCGTTCACCGAACAAGGCACGCCTGATTTCCAAGGCTTCTCGTACATTTCCCGGACAGCTACAAAACATCCAGCCGCTGAGTTGGTATCAGCCAGATCGGTCAGTAGATGTGCGCGCAGTTCCTGATTCGAATTACTGAACTCGTCGAATATCTTCTGCGCCTCAATCACATAGTTCCGAGATTCGACGAACCGACCGCGATGATACGCGGGGTAAGCTTGGAGCCACATGAGTCTGCTCGCGTGTGAGGGGGCGAACTGCATGGCGTTCTGCTGCCAACGTTTAAGATGATCGATTTCAGACTCGAATGTCGTCAATTGAGAAAAGTCTTCTTTTTTTTCCTGAAACCAATCCCCTAGTCGGCTGCAAATTTGGTCTACCCATTCGAGTCGCTGCTCTAAGGCTATTTCTGTGCGTCGAACCTCGCCTACTAAACGATGTATCGAATAGCTATCGCTTTCTTTGCTACGCTGAAGCAAACGCAGTTCAGCGCCAAGGGATAGGGCACCCGCTAAAGCAGCGCTGTTGGGAATATCTAACAAGTGGGAAATCAGATCGATGCTCATCGGCGCCGAGCCGCTCCACGTCAGCAAATCAAGCACCTGATGAAGGTGAGCCTCTTCCTGGAGCAAGCCCTCACTAAGCCGTAGAGTGCTATAAAGGTCTGCTTCATGCTTAGTAAAACTGCTTACGTTTTTCGGCAGAGCATTCTTGAGATCGTTGTTAAGTAGTTCGTAGTACTGTTGGAAGGTGACACCACGCCGATGGCTTAGATACGCTCCTGCCAATTCAAGCGCCAAAGGCAAGCCACCCAAAAGGATTACGATACCTTTAGCCGCTTTCTCCTCGTCCTCATTCTCAGGTTCTCTTCTGGCTTCCTTTAGAAGCAATTCGCCAGACAAGGCTTCATCAAGCAACGCTACAGGTACCGGATAAAAGTCAACGTGATCGATTCGACTGGTTACGAGAATATGAGGGTTAGCCTCCGGCTCAGGTAAGTAAGCGTCGATTGCTGCGCGATCATCCAGATTGTCAAAGATTATTAAGCAATCTGAATGGCTACGAATTCGCTGCTGGGCAATCTGTATTTTGTATTTGTGATCGGATTCGGGAGCGATCCAGCGCCCCTTCTCCGCTATCTCAATGAGTTGGGCATCGATGTCCTGATCGGCGTTGATCCAGATAACACCATTAGGATATTCATCGCGATAACGATAAGCATACTCAATCGCTAATTGTGTCTTGCCTAATCCACCCAAGCCGCGAAACGCAGCTGTTTGACCGATGGCAGTTCGCTTTCCTTCGGTAAGTTGTTTGCGAACATCTTCAAGCACCTTCTGTTGACCAACGATTTCGTCTCCCTTTTGCTTGAACGGAACATAGAACACGGGCTGATGCGGCCCGTAGTCCGGAATAACGATCGGTTTTTCGCCGAGTGTGGCCGGGCTGACGGAAGCAAGTTGTTGAGGTTCAACAACGTCTCCTAACTGTTTCATCAAAGTCAATTGGGGTTCGCCGAAACTTGAAAACGTGATCGGCTCGATCCCCATATTGAGATGCCTAATTCGCTCAGCCTCACCTTCACGGACAATCGCATAGTGAGTTCCAGCACCGTCGTACAACTCGTGAACACCCTTGAGTTGGAGACCAAGATGTTCATCATCCAAGCTGAACCCAACGAACAATAGGGATCTGGCGGCGAACTGATGTCGCAGTGTTGTTAACGCAGCCGCATAGTGCGCCTTTCGCTCAGAGTGGTTTGAGTCCGGATAAAGAAGTTGATAACCGTCGCGCGACAGAATCAACCTCGACGCGTTTTCGACATGTCCATGAAGGTGCCATATAACAAGACGCTTCATTTCTCCGCGTAGGAGAAAGGCTTGCTCGACTGGTGACTGGATATCCCAACTCTGCAAATGGTCATAGGGACAAGCCCATTTCAATACGTTGTCATAGTTGGTTGTAATTACTAGCTGACTCCCCAGTCGCCAGATGCTGCGTGCAAGCTCTAAGCTTCGGCCCTCGATCCTGTCAAAATCGACATCGATCGCGTCTTTAAGAACCTCATACCAAAGCCCTCCTAAGGCCTTCCGAGCGCGGGTAGCCGCCTCAACAAAGTCAGGTGGATTCACGTTCAGTAAAGATCGAACCAAAACAGCATCAGGCCCTTTATTCTCGCTTTCCAGCCGATCAGCGGCGGCGGTCAGGAGTTGACGCCAGTTTGGGAAAACAGGCTGGTGAGAAACGCGGTCTAAAACGTTCATGGAAACGCCAGCACCGACGAAAGGAATTATTTTGCGTTCGCGTAATCGGTCGTGTAAGGACTTTGGGATAGACATCTACGAGTCATTAACCCGGTGAGCAAGTTGGGAAAACAAAGGTCAAGACTGTGAGAGCATACAACACTTGAAAGCCCGGGGAACAGGATCAGAATTGATTCCGCAATCCGGTCAAGGCGACCAGTGAATCATTGCTAAGAACCTGTTCTACCCAAAGACAAGATTACTGCGTCGGGATGTGGGAGACGGGTATCTCTACGGTTCGATCAAAAGGCTTCGCACCAGTCGCAATGTCATGAACTTCGTGAAGTATGTCGGCGCTGTAGTACCGCATTCCACACGAATCGCAAACGCCCACTGTAATACCTTCGAGAATGACGAATCCCTTCTTATGCTTGAAGGCTTCCTGATCGATCTTCTTAGGACGCACCGTTCCGTCACAATGTTCACACATCTGATTGTAAAGGGATTTCTTAGTGGACTTTGGTGACTTCATAGACTGTGATTATCAAGAACCTGTCGGTTCCGTGTATTCGGCCCACGACACCTACAAGTCGTTCGCCATCTAAGGCAAGACCTTCGACTGTGTATTTAGTTCCGCGAGGGTCTTTTTTGTTTCTTCGTGCCACTTGTCCGTTGAGAATCGCATGTTCGACGTCAAAGATATCAAGATCGTCCTCCGCCATCTCTTCGACGGCGTGAACAGTCATGTCGTAGTTCCTCAGCAGAACACACTTTCTGATTCGATCGATAACGCGGTGAGGCACGACCGCAGTCTATCAGAAAAGCTCTGGACCGTCTCAACACAACGATATCATCACGCCGTCGTTGCGGCGGGCAGGAGGCCTTTGATTTCGCGCACGACGCGGGCGACTTCTTCCTGGTTGGCGAGGGCAATCATGAAGAATTTGTAGCCCTGGTGGAAACAGATTACGCCGTTCGCGAATAACCAGACGCCGTCGAGAAATGGATTGCCGCCGAGTAACCAACTGATCGGCGCGCCGACGATTGGACCAGGCTGAAAGATCTGCGCCCACATCGCAGCGCCGGCGGCGCAACTAAAAGCACCCAACAACGGCGCGCCAACATACTTCGCGATGTTTCGTTCAAACTCGACGCGCTGCTGCTCGGCTTCCGTCAGTTCACCACGGCCCATCAACTCTTCGCGCTTCTTCAAATAGCTGTCAACCTTCTCGCTCGCTTTGCGCAAGCCATACACGGGCAGCGCCGAGTGCGTGAGCCAGTGCGGGTGCGCACCGATTAGCACCGCATCGAGCCCCGGAAACGCAACACCAGCCCTGATGCCCAGTACCAGCGAAACACCAACGACCGCCGCCTTGCCCGGATTCTCTTTGATCCAGTCACGCGCTTTGAAAACTCCGGTTGTCGCCGCCGTCGAAGCTCGCGTTAACCTCGCACTCTTATCAAAAACCTGCGACGCGCGATCGTAGTGCTTCTTCGCGTCGTCAAAAACCTCGCCGGCTTTCTTCCCGGCATCGCCGGCGACGTCGCGGACCATCTCGCCCGCCTTCTTCACACCCGCGGCAGCCCGGCGCGTGGCTTCTCCGACTTCTTCATCGTCGCTCAAGCGTTCGGCTTCGGAGCGCAAACGTTCGGCGCCGCTCGCCATCGTCTCAGCGCCACGCTTCGCCGCTTCACCTGCGACACGCGCGCTCTCGCCGACGATGTCCGAGATCGCATATTTCTCATCCAGCTCGCGGGCCTTGCGTCGCGCCGCCTGCTGCCACTCGTCAAACTTTTCGCGGTAATCAGCCATCTTCAATCCTCGAATCTGAATCGCGCCGTAGAATCGCGGGCCTCAGTCGCGTTGTACGTCGCCTGCGGCCATCGAGTTCGATCTGACAGGCTCCATCGACACCACGCGATCGCGGCCACTTCGCTTCGCTTCGTACAAAGCCACGTCCGCGGCCTTCAGGATCTCAGATGCAGTTTGCGCGTCTGACGGACATTCCGCAACCCCGAAACTGGCGGTAATCCGCCCGCCCGAAGGCGTTTCCAGCGCTTTGATCGCAATACGTAACCGTTCCGCAACCTCCACGCCGGCGCTCAAAGCGGTTTCAACCAGCAACACCGCGAACTCCTCGCCGCCGATGCGCGCCGCCAGATCGATCCCGCGCGTGCCCTCGCGCAACACGCGACTGATACGGCGTATCGCGTCGTCGCCCGCATCGTGACCAAACGAGTCGTTGAGGTTCTTGAAGTTGTCGATGTCGATCATCAACAGAGTAAACGGACGCTCAAAGCGCAGCACGCGCCCGACTTCGCGCTCGAGTTGGCGCTCGAAACGGCGACGGTTGGCGAGTCCCGTCAGGTGATCCGTAAACGCGGCCTCCTCACAAACGTCGAGATAAGCCTTGAACTCGAGCAGCGTCCTCGTGCGCGCCAGCATGAGGTCCAGGTCTGTCGGATCGGTGATGTAACCAAGCGCGCCCACTTCCGAAGCGCGACGCAGATCTTCAGCGCGACGGCTCGCGGCAGTTTGCATGATCACGGGTATAAATTTCGTCACGGGATTGGCCCGTATTCGTTGGGCCAACTCGTATCCATTCATCCGCGGCATCATCACGTCCGTGATAATCAGGTCAGGTTGATAAGATTCGACAGCGGCGAGTGCCTCGTCGCCGTCGGTGGCGGTGGTGACGTTGTATCCGGCCAGAGTGAGAGCCGCTTCGAGCAGTCCCAACTTGTCCGGGTTATCGTCGACGATGAGAATATTTGCTTTTGACTCCATAAAACCAGGGACTTGGACCTATTAATCTTGCGCCGCTATGAGCTTCATGCTACAGTTCGGCACTCGGTAAATGTTCGTGCCGGTACTCGCCAAAGCATCGTCAAAGTTTCAACCGAAAGAGAGAGCACATACCCGGGAATTTCAACAGCGGGTTTCCTTACAATCGTAGAAACTAACCCGCAACGTCCGCTTGATACGGACCACGCTGCCAGAGGCGACTCAAACTTAGACCAGTTAACTCGACCCCAGAGAGACGTGCAGATGAAAGGCCTGCAGGAACAGAAGCGCGCGAGAGACTTAACGTCCGACGATCGCGCCGCCCTAATCCGGCGATTGGAATTCGGCTCAACACTTAGTGACACCCTCGTTGCTGATATCGCTCGCAGCTCTGTCGTCCTCGACTTTCGTCGCCGCCGCTTTGTCTACCGCGCCGGCGAACCCGCTGACTGCCTCTACGCCATCGTTCATGGCCGAATAAAGCTCTGCCGGATCGAAGCCGAAACAGGCCGCGAGGCCGTAATCGACATTCTTCCGGAGGGATCGCTGTTCGGGGAATCAGCGCTCTATTCGCTAGCGGGGCAACGTGCGAATTCCGCAATAGCCTACGAAAACTCCAGGCTCCTGCGGATCCAGGTCGGGGATTTCAAACGGGGGATGGCTGAGGATGACCGGCTTCATGATTACACTTTCCGATTAATCGGTCAACGACTCGATCACGCAGAACGCCGGCTGGCCGATTTTGCTCTGAACGCCATTCCAGCCCGTCTCGACAGCCTGCTCGCCGACTTTTCCGTGCGTTACGGCGTCTCCGAACCCGAAGGCGTCCTGATCGACATCCCATTGCCACATCGCGAAATCGCCTCAATTGTCGGTTCAACTCGTGAAAGCGTTACGGTGCGCTTGAACGCCATGCGCCGCGAAGGTACGATCGCTTTCGTCAAACGACGAATATTGATCAAACGTCCGGCGGCGCTTTAGTTCGCACGCCGGCGGGTTTTGCGGCTTTCTGATGAAGTGTCCAACCTGCGGTAAATCAATCGAGTGGAAAGATAATCCTTTTCGTCCGTTCTGTTCCGAGCGGTGCCAGCTTGTCGATCTCGGCAAGTGGGTCGAGGGCGAGTATCGCGTGCCTGGCGAATCAGTGCCTCGCGAACCAACGGAAGCCTCACGCGACGAATCTGAAACTTCGTGATGAAGCAACAACAGAAATACAGATTCTTGTGCGCCGTAGTGGTCCTCGGCGGGCTGCTACTGCTCGCGTCGTGCAACGCCACTGACGTCAACACTCCGGCCAAAACACCGGTAGTCAAGGCGCCGCCGGCGAACACAACGTATCCCATGCCGCCGGTGAATACGACGTCGTCAATCAACAGCATGGGCTGGGAACTCTCCGACGGGAAATACGCCTTGTTCTCCGATTACAAAGGCAAGGTGCTCGTGCTCGACTTCTACGCAACGTGGTGTAATCCGTGCCGCAAGAGCGTGCCTCACCTGATCAGTTTGCAGAAGAAGTATGAAACGCAGGGACTCCAGGTTATCGGCCTAAACGTCGGTGGTCCCGGTGATGAAGATAGAGTTCCGGAGTTTGCCAGGGAGTTGGGCATTCACTACCCGCTCGCAATACCCGACGAAGAACTGGTAACCTTCCTGCTTTCCGACAGCGATGGCATTCCGCAAACGTTCATATTCGATCGCGAAGGTGTGCTCGTCGATCGTTTGATTGGCTTTGGTCCATCATCCGGTGCACAAATCGACGAGGCGGTCGAAAGCGCTTTGAAAACTACAACAACAACCCCCTAGATTGGTCGACATTTTGAGAAGAGCGAAGATTTTAATTACCCTCGGTCCAGCATCACGCGAACCACAAACCATCGAACAGTTACTAGCAGCGGGCGCCAACGGTGTTCGCATCAACATGTCGCACGGAACTCACGAGGAGAAAACCGAAGACATTCGGCTCGCTCGTGAGGCGGCAACCAAAGTCGGTTGCCCGATCGCCGTGCTCGTCGATCTGTCCGGTCCAAAGATTCGCACCGGCGAACTCAAAGACGATCAACCTGTAAAACTAACCGCGGGCCAACAGTTCACAATAACAACGCGAAAGATCCTCGGCGACGAAAACCAGGTTTCCACCAACTACCCGGATCTGCCACGCGTAGTTAAGCCGGCTACTCGACTCCTGCTCGACGACGGAGCTCTCTCGCTGATCGTCGAAAGTACGACCGATACGGACGTCGTCTGCCGCGTGATCGATGGTGGTCTACTTGGCGAACGTAAAGGCATCAACCTGCCCGGCGTCGCGTTGCCGATCGACTCGCTCACCGAAAAAGACATCGTCGATCTGCGTTGGGCCGTAGAACAGAAAGCCGACTACATCGCGTTATCGTTTGTCCGCAGCGCCGAGGACTGTGAACGCGCGAAGCAACTGATCGCGGACGCAGGCGGCCACCAGCCGCTCGTCGCGAAGATCGAAAAAGCCGAAGCGATCGATCGTCTCGACGAGATCATCGCGGCTGCCGACGGCGTCATGGTGGCGCGCGGCGATCTCGGCGTCGAAACGAGCGTCGAACTCGTGCCGGTTTATCAAAAGCGAATCATCGAGAGATCCATCGCCGCCGGAAAAATGGTGATCACCGCGACGCAGATGCTCCAATCGATGGTTTCGAACCCGCGTCCAACACGCGCGGAAGCGTCGGACGTCGCGAACGCTGTTTGGGATGGAACTGATTGCGTGATGCTGTCGAACGAAACTGCGACGGGGCAGTATCCGGTTGCGGCCGTGGCGACGATGGCGCGCATTATATCGTCAGCCGAATCCGCGAAAGTTTCGGACAAGATGTTCAACCCCACGGGCCAGCAATCCGGACGCGTCAGTCGGGCGCTGTGCGAAGCTGCGGCGTTCGCGTCGGATGAGATGGGGACGAAAGTGACGGCCGTTTACACAGCGTCCGGCTTGATGGCCCGCAGGTTGTCGGCGGTACGTCACGATCAACGCATCGTGGCGTTGACGCACCGGCCCGACGTACAGGCTGCGTTGGCTTTGATCTGGGCCGTCGATCCGTTGTTGGTCCGTAAGGCAGAGTCGACTGAAGAGATGTTGAAGATCGGCGAGCAGGCGTTGCTCGACGCGAAAATCGTTGAACGAGGTGAGACGATCGTAGTGATGGCGGGACGGCTTTCGGGTCTTGGTCTTTCGAGCTCGGTGAGTATCTACACCATCGGTGGACCGCTTGGTCCAACCAGGTGATGCATTTTATCGGTAAAAACCCTGTCGCGCCCTGATACGCGCTTCAGAACGACGGCCATTGTCATCGATGTAGTGGGCGTTCAGTTTCAGCTTGCGCCACTTCTCAGGGCTCGGCGTCCTTTCCACTTCCATTGAAAGCCGGTACTGGCTCTGCAACTCGTTGGCGAGGTTTTCAAAGGCCACTTTGAACGCTTCCGGCTTTGAGCTCTGCGGCAGAATCTGCGCGCGTCCGCCTGAGACTTTCGTCAGTTCGTCCAGCACGCCCTGCCCTTCCATTCCCAGCGCGCTGCCCTGATCAGGGTTAGACATAAGACCCAAGGCGAAGACAGTCACGTCAGATCGCTTGATAGCGTCCAAAACTTCCTTGAAAGTCTTCGTGGAGTTATTGTCCTGCCCGTCGCTGACGATCAAAAGAACTCGACGACTGTGGCGACCCTTCCGGACGTGTTCGAGCCCGTAATAGATCGCGTCGTAGAGCGCCGTACTCCCTGGTTTCGGGACGCCGAGGTTTTGCTGCCATGACGTATTGCTGCCGGTCCAACTGGTACTTGGCATTACTTGCGCAGCGAAGGGAGTTAAAAAGTAGTCGTTATCCGGATTGCTAAGCTCGAGAAACCGGCGGGTTCCTGCCTCAAGACGTTCGTGCACCTGAACCGTTCGCTGTTTGCCGAGTGTACCGATACTTCCCGAGACGTCGAAAAGAATTCCCATCGTGATCGGCGACTTGTCGATCTCGCAGGACACGATCTTCGCGGCAACACCGTCAGCCTTGATCGTGAACTGCTCCGGTTTAAGACCAAGAACGATCCGATCTTTCGAGTTTGTGACGGTGACGTTTAAGACGTGTGTTTGCTGTTGCGCGTGGGAATCGAAGGCGACACAGAGCAGCGCCAGCAGCGCGAGAAGCAACCGTGCTCGTGGAGGATTCGTTGTTGCCGAGATTAGTCGGCGCCAATCATCTCGCCGACGCCTTTTCCGTTCTTTTGTTCCTGGGCCATCTGCGCGGGTGTCTTCTGCGGATCGCGCCAGTTGTCGAGAATGCCAACCTGGTGGACGCACTGTAGCGTGCAAGTAGGTGCACACCACTTCTCGGTCTTGTACTCACGATCGAAATCTTCCATCGTGTACTGCTCGAGCGGAATGCCGGGATAGCCGCGTTGCTGCGAGCACCAGTGGACCAGTCCCTCTTCGCAAACGTACAGGTAACGCGCACCGGCGCGGCAACGCCAATTGTAGGGCTTGCCTTCGGCGATGCTGTCCTGGAACCAGTTGAGACGCGCGTGGTCCTTGTTTCCGAGTTTCTTTACCTGCTGGAAGATGTCTTTCTCTTTTTCCGAAAGCGGTTTCAACGTGCCGTCGCTGTCATGAATGACGCCGACCGTCGTCGAAAAACCAAGCTCGACTGCGCGACGCGCGACGGTCAACGCGTCGTCAGGATTCTTGATGCCGCCGCCGATGACGGAGTTGATGTTCACGTGAAAGTCGGCGTACTCGGAAAGGTAACGCAGTTTCTTGTCGAGAACGCGCAGGCTCTTGCGTGAAACTTCGTCGGGTTCGACGTTGTCGATACTGATTTGCAGATACTCGAGACCGGCCTGGTTGAGACGTTTGATGCGATCGGGCGTGAAGTAATAACCGTTGGAGATCAGGCCCGCGATCATGCCGCGCACGCGAATGTGATTGATGATCTTGTCTAGCTCAGGATGCATCATCGGTTCGCCGCCGGAGATGGTGACGATCGATGTTCCAAGCTTCGCGAGCTTATCGAGCCGCGCCTTGACGACGTCGAGATCGATGGGTTTGGAATTGTGATCGTACTCGTTGCAATAGCCGCAGGCGAGATTGCAACGGCGCATCGGAATCAGGTGCGCGAGAACAGGATGCCGGCTTGAAAGCAATGCGCGGGTGATAAAGCTGGCCTCGCGCATCTTCAGTTTTAGAAATTTAGCTTTTCTCATCTAGTCTTCGAATTGACCCGAAGAATATGCGACAAGCGCGGTCCAGCGCAACCGGGCACACAAATAGTCATAAATAACAAAGGGCTCTGTTTCGATGACAGAGCCCTTTGGGCCTTCAGCCTTGTCTCGTTTTGTTAGCTCTTGACGATCTTTACGTTCGAATCGAGCTTGACGTCGAAGTCGCTCGAAGAAACCGGAGCGTTCTTCTGCAAACCCGTCAAACGCATCGTGGTCGAGTCGTCATTTTTCTCGACGATCTTGGTCTGGACCGGCATACCGGAGTTATCGATCCACACTTCAGCGTACTTGTAGCTGGCTTTACCTTTCGGAACCAGCGTGAGATGGATCGTGCCGACGCCGCCCCACAAAGTCTCTTCACGAACGTCCTTCAGCGGTTGGAAGCGCGTTTCAAGCTGCGCACGCGACATGTTCATCATTTCCAACAGGCTGCCGGCCTTGTTGTCGCCATTCATTTTGCTGGCGTGGCCAGTGTAGGCGACCTTCAAAGCTGGACGAAATAGCGTGTAGCGATCGTTGTTAACGGCCAGAGTTTCCTTGCGCGGATTGGTCCAGTCGATCCTCACCGCGGCATGACGTCCGCCGGTGGGCATATAAATAACGACACCACTGTATTTATCAGTCTCAACACCAAGCTGCGAGTTGTACTTCACAACGTTGATTCCGGCTCGCAACGACTTCAAACTCTGACGATTTTTCTCCATCCGGCTAAGGACGGAGCTCACCAGGCCTGTTCCCTGTCCGTTGGCAGTCGGCGAAACGACCGCGAACGCGGAAACAATCAAAGCGATCATCAGGCCTGAGGAAACAAATCTCTTCATAAATGCTCCTTACTTAGTTCTCCTTCCCTTGGGTTCGCAAAAAACCTCGCAATTATAGGGAAAGACTATCGTATGTCAACCTCGAAACTGAGTGTCCGGCCGCCGGGATCGGTTAATTTACGGACATCAACTACTTCCACTTCCTTGCGTCCTGTCAGGGCCTTGACGCGCTCTGCTATTTGCCGTTTATCTGCTTCATTCACAATGACTTCAGGACTTAAAACAAGCGTTTGGGCAACTCGGCTTTGATGCCCTGTATTTCGCGTCAGTTCGCTGCTGTCTATCCAGCTTTTTGGTGTCAAAAATATGAAAATCAGGATCAGAACACAGAGCAGATCCCATTGCCAGGTGTTGCGCGCGTAATTCCAGAAGAAGATCTTCTTAAGTGTGGTCGTCAGGCCTCGCACGTTTTCAACGCTTGCAAGTAAGCAGCCACGCGAATCGTGACTGGCGGGTCAAAAGGGATTCTAGCGTCCGCGGAATCGCTTTGTAAACACTTTACCCAGAAAAATCCGTGTTTGTATGTATGTTCCGCGGATTACAGGCGAACGGATGGCGAAGGTTCGACGATGTGGCCGTCGCGCATCTGCACGATCCGGCGGCACATGGCGGCGGCTTCGGGGTTGTGAGTGATCATTATGATCGTTTGATTAAAGCGGTAATTCAGCTCCTGAAACATGTTAAGAACAAGCGCGGAGTTCTCGGAATCCAGATTTCCAGTCGGTTCGTCAGCCAAAACGATCGCCGGACGCGTCACAACAGCACGCGCAAGCGCCACTCGCTGCTGCTCACCACCCGACAACTCCAGCGGCTTGTGATGCAGTTTATTTTCCAAACCCAACAGCCGCAGAACGTCACGCCGAAGCTGCGGATCTCCCCCGCCATTGCCGTGAATTCGCTCCGCAAGTCGGAGATTTCCTTCAGCCGTCAACGTCGGAAAAAGATTAAAACGTTGAAAAACAAACCCGATCTTCTTACGCCGAACAGCCGTACGCTTCGCATCTGACGCAGCCGTAATATCCTCGCCGTCAATCACGATGCGACCCTCAGTCGGCGTCAACAACCCACCCAAAAGGTGCAACATCGTCGACTTGCCACAGCCCGACGGCCCCATGATCGCCACAAACTCGCCTTCCTGAACCTCAAGCGAGACTCCGCGCAGCGCATGGACGTCGACTTTCCCGATGCGATACACCTTAACCAGATTTTCAGCTTCTAGAATCGTCCTCATCGAAATGACAAACTCAGTCTTATATCACTGACAGCTATTTATTTGCGGTAACTTTTTTATTCGCAGCATCGAGATCGACTTCCGTCAACCCCCACTTGTTCTCTAAAACAAATGCCTTCGGCGCGTACTCCCGATTCAACTCGACCGAGCTCGCATCCTGGTAAGTGATGTTCAACTTGTACTGATCCTGCGGACGCGTGATCTCGATCCGGCTGGGCAACGAAGCGGTCGTGGCGCTGCCAAGCTGTCGTTCGTTGAAATAAGAAACATCATTAACTAGCAAACCGCGATCGTCATAGAACTGAACACGCGCAAGCCGGATGCCGGAAACACGATCGAACCACAGCCGTCTCAGAAGTTTCGCCTGGCCGCCGGTCGCCGGGGCAAACTCCTCGAGCAAATAGTAAGGACGCACGACGCGAGCGCCTTTCTTTGCCCCACGTCTCGTGTCCGGCTCTTCCTGAAAAAACTCACTCTGCGCGTAGATAAGCGAACCGTTCGCCTCGATCGGGCGAATCATGAACGCATCAGTCAAATGCTGCGGACGCAGATTCGACAACGCGCTCACCGTCTCTTTTTCAGCCTTCTGCTGGTTCTTGTCGGAAGCCATCGTCGCCGCTTCTTCGGGCTCGATCTTCGGATAGACCGCGTTGTTCGTTCCTTTTAAGAAACGCTTGTACCTGTCATTGCCCCGCAAAACGGCGACGCGGAAATGCTCGCCATCCGACGTCATCTGCGCGATGTCGACAAAAGTGAACTGAATGACCAGGTAGATCTTGCCGGGACGCTGGAGCGTGACCGTTCCGTCCACCAACTGGTATCGATCGGCAATACCAACTGTGGCAAACGACGTGTCTTCAAACTGAATATCGACCTTTCCATGGATCGAACTCACGTTCGACAGCCGGTTCACCTCGAGTCTCAAGCGATCCATGCTCGCCTCGCTCATCGGGGCGAGAAGCTGGGGCACCTCAACCTTTTTCTTCGTTCCGAAGAGACCGCAGCCGGAGGTCGTCAATAAAAGAAGACCGACGAAGACCAAAAGGAGCAAGCGAAAGTGAGCGAATCTGTGGGCGTTCAGAAGTTTGACCATTAGTCTTAAGCCGCAAATCATACGTCAAACGCTTGAGAATCGCGAAATTGACAATCGGATGTCCGCGGCCGAAAGCTCCAAATCACGTCTCAATCAAGTTCGAGCGGGCGCTTTCCGAATCGCGCCCGCAATTTGTTGATTGAGTTTTTTATAGCAGGCCGGTGCAACAACTTCTGTTCCAGACGATGCTTCCCCGGGAAATCCACCAGCATGACGCCCAGTAAAATCGTCAATAACCCTTGGCCAGGCACGCCCGGCAGCGACAGCACGATGCCAACCGCCACCAGAAACCAACCCAGAATGTTCTTGCCCACAAGGGCCGCGATCCGGAGCACCGGCGAGCGTCCGGCCCAAAACTTCTCCTTATGATTCTTGCGAAAGTGGTCGGCGGGCAGCTTTACGAGAACTAACGAAACGATCCCGAGGCTGACAGAAAAAGTAACGACGAAGATCGCCACTCCGATCAATGCGCGTTGCCAGGTGAGCCCTGCGATCGCATCCGATAAGAAATCCCACATGATTTACGCGATTTCGCTCCGGGCCTGCAAAAGCGCTTGAAAGAGTTCGTCGACGACGCGATCGCCGGGGTCGCCGAGTTTAAAGTCCGGTGCGTGCGCAACTTCCCAGAACTCGTCGAGACCACGTGCGCCGGCGCGTTCGAGCGCCAATAGCTGGACCAGCAGATCGAGAATGTCCGCGGCCTTCACGAGTCGGGCTTCGAAGCTGTTGCGCTGTTCGTACTCGTCGTAAAGCGCGGTGTAGCGATCGTGCTTGAGTCCGGCGACGATATCCGCAAAAGCGCGGGTCTCCGCTTCTTTTCGTGCGTCGGCGCCGAAATAAACAGTCGCGATGCGAGGCATGTCGCCAACGCGAACCTCAGCCCAATCGTGAAGCAACGCCGTGCGCAAAACCTTTTCTACATTCACCTCCACGCCTTTAGCCAGCAATTCGTCTGCCAGTAGCATCGCCGCCGCAGCGACGCCAAACGAATGGGCCGCCACCGATTCGGTTCCGTTTGGCAACCCACGCAAGGTCCAGCCCGTGCGATCGAGGCGCTTGAGACGTTGTAGTTCGATCAAAGTTGACAGCATGCCGGTTGAGTACGAAGAAAGATCCTCAGAAACTTCCTTTCACATTAACGAAGCGCTGGCGCGGCGTATATAGAAAAACGGATTTTAAGAACGTCCTACTGAGCGGTGCGCACGACGATCGTGCGGCGGCGTTCGCCAAGCGTCAGCACCATCGGCTTGTCTAACTGAATCGGGTGCGCCTCGCCGTCGATCGTGATCACGTAGTTCAATGAGATCGGCGGCGCGGTTGGATTCGGCGCCATTCGCGGGACAAGGTTCGTCGCAGCAACGCGCCACGTCGCGGGCTGGCACCGAATACGCAGGCCCGGCGTGTCTGTCTCAAACGATTCACCGGTCGCGAGCGTGTCGGCTTTGAAGATTCCCTCACCACAGCGGACACCGGCATTGTCATAGAACGTGATAACGCCGGAAACAAACGCAAACGAGATAGTGCTGCTGTTCTTGATAACCACGCGAACGTTCGTCACAGGCGATTCCGAACTGCCGTTCAACTCCGTCGTGCGCAAAGTCGCTTCGAGCGCTGACGCGCCTTCAGCATCGTGCGCAACGGCAACTTCGTTCAACGACACGCGCCGTTCCTCCACGGTACTCGTCTGTGTTTGCGCACTTACGGTCCAGACGCTGAACAGAACAACCAGCGTGGCGGTGAGTGTTGTCAATCTCATCTCTCTCATCTCCTTAAACAGTCAATCGCGAACGATCGCGTACATCAACTGATCGATCGTCTGTCCGGCTTTCGTAACGCTCTTCCTCAATCGACCCTCGAACACATATCCCGCTTTTTCAAGTACACGCGCCGACGCAGGGTTCCAATCAAAGACATGCGCGTACAAGCGACAGAGATCGTACGTGGAAAACGCATGTTCAGTCACGGCAATCAAAGCTTCGGTCGCGATGCCTCGTCCCCAGAACTCTTCACCCAACCAGTAACCGATTTCCGCCGAACGATAATTGACGTCGGTGTCGATCGTATAACCGACACCGCCGACAGCTTTATCCTCGACGGCGATCGCGAAGTTCGTTTCCGGTCTGCTGCCGACGACGATGTCGAGCCAGCGACGCGCATCGTCCTTCGTGTACGGATGCGGAAAACGATCGCGCAGGTTGATCCAGACGTTCCTGTTGTTCGCATGACGCACGAGCGAATCTCGATCGCGCCATTCCCAGCTCCGCACGATACACGATGTTAAGTTGAACTCCACTGCTTATCACTCTATGCGCGGCAACACCGCGGCGCCACGCGGCATGACAAAACCGCTGCCGTTCCCGGCCTGGTCCAGTGCTTCGGAAACCGTACGAACAGGGAGCATTCGCATTCGTTCGACCTGTTCGTCGCGAAGTTGCGAAACAAGACAGACTCGATAGCGTTCAGCCTTAGTCAGCAACGACCATGCCGTCTGTCCGTTGACTTCGTAACCGTTCCGCAAACGGTTTTCAAGCGATCGTGAGTCGCGCGCGTCAAACCACTTCATAAAATCCGCGCGGCCTAAGCCGTCGCGGCACTCGGCTAGCAGAACGATCGTGCCGCCATCCTTGCAGGCGTGCGCCGCCATGTCGAGCGCCTTGTGCGCCTGAATCAGATTGAGGTCGTGAGGAGAGCCGCCACAACTCACGATCACCACGTCGCGCTTCTCGCGAATCTTAAACGAGTGACGCCGCAAATAGTGATCGCAACCAGCGCGATGGGCCAGTCGCCAGTCGCCGCAGAAGATGCCTACGGCGCGTTGCTGTTCGTCGACGATGGTGTTTACGCCAAAGGCAGGCGCGACCAGTTCAGCGACACGTTCGCACTCTTCGTGAACCGCGTTTCCATCGAGCAATCCCGTGCCGACGCCGGCTTTGCGTCCACCACGTTCAAAATCGCACGCGAGAATGTGGGTCGCTTCGATCGTCCGAGCGGAAGCGAGCCCCGGACACACCGACTTCCGCCCGCCCGTAAACCCGGCGAAATAGTGAAAACTGATCCCGCCGATCAGAATCACACGCGAAAAGTCTCGCAACGCCGAACTGACTTCGATCGGAACACCGCTGCGCGTCGTGCCGACCGTGTAGAGTTTCGCTGCATCGTAAGCATCGTGGTCCAACGTGCGGATTCGTTGAACGATAAACGGCGTCAACAAGTCACGCTTTTCTTCCTCAGTGACGCGGCGATGAATGCCGGTCGCAAATATCGCGGCGATGTTGCCGGGCGACACGCCATTCTGAACCAGTCTGCGGACTAAGAGATTCACGATCTGCGCGCTGGCCGTTGCGCGCGTCGCGTCTGAGACGACAAGCAACACGGAATCGTCGCTGCCGGCGATTTCGTCTAACGGAGGCGACGCTATCGGAGAGTCAAAGGCGGCGCCGATTTGAACGTCAGTCAGCGGCGGCTCGGCAGTTTCCGCATCAGAAATCACTGAGAAGCGGTCAACGTCTGCGACAAACTTGATCGAGGTAGATCCGTAAGGAAGGTCAAATTCCCTGTTCATTTAATCACAAACCGAAATCGATGAGGGCCCTTTCGATGACGTGCAGAGCTGCAAAATCTTCTTCACCAGTCGGCGCTTCCGTGAGCCACTTGCGCAGTTGCCGCGCTTCCTGAAGTGAACCGATGCGACAAGCGCCGGTCAATGCCAGCGTAACCAAAGCGTCCGGAGCGGCGTGAGTAACCAGCGCCGCTTGCAGTGCGGCCTGTTCACGCAGGTCGATAGTGAGCAACAAATTCAATTCCATTGTGCTTGGTACTTAGTTCTTTGAACTTTGTACTTTGTTCACAAGCGAACGAACTCACTTTCAAGTTAAAACTTCCAACAACGAACAACGAACAAAACACTAAGCACAAAGTTCACTTCCTCGTCGATCGAAAACACGCGGTGCCCGCATGGCAGAAATGAAACGTTTCATCTTCGAAATCGGGCGTCTCCATCTGGATCGTGAGGTGATCGACACCAAAACGATCGTGAAGCTTCGTCCGCAATTCACGCAACAGATCAGGCTGCGAGATGCTGTGCGCGTGAATGACGTGCGCGCTCAAAGCGTCGCGCCCGGACGTGATCGTCCAAACGTGCAGGTCGTGTACGTTCGCGACGCCGTCAGTCGCGAGAATCGCGTCTTCAACCGCCGCCAGATTGATGTGCGCCGGCGTGCCTTCGAGTAACACGTTCGTCGACTCGCGAATGAGTCTCACCGAACCCCAGATAATCAGCGCGGCGATGACGACGCTGAAAAACGCGTCCGCCGCATACCATCCAAACAATGCCATACACGCGCCGGCCAGGATCGCGGCGACTGAACCGAGCGCGTCGCCCATCACGTGCATCCACGCACCGCGAATGTTCAGATCGATCTCGTTGCGTCCGTGCAGTATTCCGGCGCAAACCAGGTTGACAATGAGACCGCCGGCTGCGACCAGCATCATCGGCCCGGTCTTGACGACGGGCGGATCGATCCATCGTTCGTAAGCGCCGTAAAAAATCAGCAGCGAGATCACAACCAGCGCGACGCCGTTGACGAGCGCGGCGATGATCTCGAGTCGATAGTAACCAAAAGTTTTTTTGGAAGTTGCGGGGCGGGAACCAAACCAAACTGCCGTCAGCGCCAACAGCAGCGCAGCAACGTCGGTGAACATGTGTCCCGCGTCGGCGAGCAAAGCCAGCGACCCGGTCCACCACGCGCCAATCGCTTCGGCGACCATGTACAGCGCCGTCAAGCACAGCACCAAACTCAATCTTCGCCAACTACTCGACGATCGATGGTAATGATTGTGAATGTGATCGTGATCGGGTCTCATAATCTGTGCTTCCGGCGGTGCGGACACAGATTACACAGATATAGCGAAACCTACAAAGCAGTCAAACTAAATGCGGCGTTGAAGTCGCGATAGAGCTCGTTGTATTCGCGCAACGCAACTTCCATGATGCGCGAGAGGTCGTCCACGTCGGCAAAATTCACGACGAGATTGACGTTGCTGAGAAAGGCCGCGTGCGCGTCCATCGTGCGCAACGACGGCGACAACAACACGAAGAAGATGCGACGCCGCTGCGGTGGACGCAGCACGTTGATCTCGCGCGTCACGAACGCCAAGCCTTGTTCCGCCAAATCAAACTGCGGGTCGAGAACGACGACGTCCATCTTGTTGGAACGCATCGTTTCGATGGCCTGTCGTGTGTCTTCCGCGACGAAAACCTGGCAACCGCTTTCCGTCAGACGCTGGGCAACCGTGTCGCGATAGTTTTCCGCAGTGCAGACCAGCGCCTTACGCGGATCCCACGACGGTCTCGCGCCCGGCTTTTCCGGCGTCGGGTTCGTACCTTTCGACAGTAATTCCAACAACGCTCGAACCGAGTCGTCAGTCATCGGCGCAGCAGTGTCCGCGGACTGGTTCGTCTTCGCCGGTTCGTAAGCGCGCGCCGTGTTCCTCTCGAAACGCGGATGATCGGTCGACGGAGATCCGCCAACCGCAAGCGCGCCGTGGTCTGACGCCGGACTCGCTACACCTGAACTGACAGTGTTGTTGCACTTTGGACAACGAACGTTGAACGGCCGCGCCGGCGACTTCTCTGCGTCAACTTGCAGGCGCGTCGCACATTTTGGGCAAACAAGAATCATGATTTTCTTTTGGGAGACTGTTTACTCAATCATGCCCAGCATCGAGCCTGAGTCGGAAAACGTGCCGACGGGAATCTCATCGCCGTCGCGGCGTATGAAATCTTCGGCCGCCGTCATGCCCTTCAACGAGAGCAGCAGGTTGTTTTGATTGGTCGCGAACGCGAGACCGTCTTCGAGTGAAACGACGTTGCTTTCGATCAATCCCTTGATGACCGTGTCGAAGTCCTGCATTCCGTCGAGCTTGCCGTCGCGCATCGCGTCGAGTAACGACTTGCCTTCGACCTCGCCTACTTCGATGTACTCGCGCGTGCGTGGACTCGATCGCAGGATCTCGACCGCGGCGACTCGCCCACTGCCGTCAGCCTTCGGAATCAACCGTTGAGAAACGATGTAACGGAACGTCTGGGCCAAACGCGTCCGAATCACCTGTTCCTCGTTTTTGGGATAGAGTCCGATGATGCGATCGACTGTCTTGGAAGCGTCGATCGTGTGCAGCGTTGAAAGTACGAGGTGTCCAGTCTCCGCCGCTTCGAGCGCGATTTCCGTGGTTTCGAAGTCGCGCATCTCGCCGATTAGGATCACCTTTGGCGCCTGGCGCAGAGTCGCGCGCAGCGCGGACGGGAAGTCGCGCGTGTCGTGACCGACTTCTCGCTGGTTGATCGTCGAGGCTTTGTGATTGTGCAGATACTCGATCGGGTCTTCGATCGTGACGACGTGATACTGCTTCTTCTCGTTGATGATGTCGATGATGGCGGCTTGCGTCGAGCTTTTGCCTGAGCCTGTCGGGCCGGTCACGAGAACGAGGCCGTTGCGCAACTCGGCGATCTCGGTGAGATGCGGTGGCAATCCGAGCGACTTGATAGTCGGAATGTCGGTCGGAATGACGCGCATCACGATCGAGTACACGCCGCGTTGCTGAAAAATGTTGACGCGGAACCGCGCTCGCGACGGCAGCGAATAACTGAGATCCGCGGTGCCGGTGCGCGCGAGACGTTCGGCGGCATCAGGGTTTCCGTGGATGAGCGTCAGCGCGATGATCTCGGTCTGGTACGGCGACAGTTTCTGCATCCCGAGCGGCTGCACGGGAGTCAGCTTGCCGTTGATTTCGACTTGCGGGGGTTGACCGACAGAGAAATTGAGGTCGCTGATCTTGTCAGACACCATCAGCATGCGCTCGATTATGGGCGGTAAGTCGAAGAAGCTCATTTAGGTCGGAAACTCTGCAAAGCGTAATTTGTTGGAATAGCCGCTGAGAGGTGGGGGCTTCTGAGTCTTTAAATGCACTCGAAAAACCGCGTCGATTCTCGCGCATAACGAAGATTAACGCAAGCAAAAATTGTTGTTCACTCGGCGGAATGCCTGGCGAGATGCTGGGCGAGTGTGCGGTAGTTGGCGGAGATGCCGGCTCGACCGCCGGACAAGAGCGCGCTGATGAGAGCGACTGAATCGGCGCCGGCGTTGATTACCGATGCAGCCGTTTCGACTGTAATTCCGCCAATCGCGACCAACGGAATCGCGCCGATCGCTTGCCGGACGGCGCGTAGGCCGTCGATTCCAACGACCGGATCGGGGTTCGCTTTGGTACCGGTTTGAAAGATCGGACCGATCGCGACGTAATCCACCGGGAGGCTCGCGGCTGCGATCGCCTGGCTGACGTTGTGAGTGGAGAAACCGATGATGGCCTGATTGCCAAGCAACTTTCTGGCGGCGTCGGGCGGAAGATCGTCCTGACCGAGATGCACGCCTGTCTTCAATGCAAGCGCAATATCCACTCGATCATTCACGATCAACGTGAGGCCGGCGTCACGAATGACACGCGCTGCCTCTTTGGCTTCATCAAAGAAATCCAAAGCGGGCAGGTTTTTCTCACGCAACTGCACGAATGTCGCGCCAGCCTCGGCGAGTAATCGCACTTGGTCGGCGTGTGAAAGACCTGAGATCTGCGTGTCGGTGATCGGATAAATCCGCGGTAGTTTCACGAATCGAGAGATTCTTTCTTCTTCGGCCGCTGGTTCGCGGGAAGGATCCGTTTTCGCAGCCTGATCGTTTCCGGAGTGACTTCGACGAGCTCGTCGTCCGAGATGAACTCGAGCGCCTGTTCGAGGGACAACTCTTTCGGCGGCACGAGTCGCAGCGCTTCGTCGGCGGTTGAAGCGCGCATGTTCGTGAGTTTCTTTTCCTTGACGGCGTTGACGTCGAGATCGACGGGGCGCGCGTTCTCGCCGATGATCATTCCCTCGTAGACGCGCGTGCCGGAGCGGACGAACAGCGTGCCGCGCTCCTGAAGATTGTAGAGCGCGTACGTGGTTGTCTCGCCCGTGCGATCCGCGACGAGCGATCCGGTCGCGCGGCCACGCATCGCCCCCTGCCAGTCGCCCCAGCGCAGGAACATCGTGTTCAAGAGACCGGTTCCCTTCGTCTCGGTCAGAAACTCGTTGCGGAATCCGATCAACCCCCGCGACGGCGTCTCGAATTCGAGACGCACGCGGCCGGTGCCGTGATTCACCATCTTCGTCATGTGCCCTTTGCGACGTCCGAGCGCCTCGGTGATCACGCCGATGAATTCGTCTGGACAATCGACGACGACGGCTTCGATCGGTTCGAGCAGTTTGCCGTCGACTTTGCGCGTGATCGCTTCAGGTTTCGAGACCTGAAGCTCGTAACCCTCGCGCCGCATCATCTCGATCAGGATCGCCAGTTGTAGCTCGCCGCGTCCGGAAACTTTGAACTGATCGGGCGAGTCAGTCTCTTCGACTCGGATCGCGACGTTGCCGAGTATCTCTTTGTCGAGACGCTCTTTGAGCTGCCGCGACGTGACGTAGCGCCCTTCGCGTCCGGCGAAAGGCGAGTTGTTGACGCCGAAGATCATCGCGATGGTCGGTTCGTCGACGGCGATCGCCGGCAGCGGTTGCGGGTTCTCGATCGTGGTGATCGTGTCGCCGATGTTGATGTTGTCGATGCCGGCGAGCGCGACGATCTCGCCGAAGCCGGCCTGATCGACAGCTTCACGTTTCAAACCTTCGAAGACATACAACTGCGACACCTTCGTCTTGTGCGACGACCGATCCGGTTTGATCACGGCGATCTGATCGCCGACTTTGATCTCGCCCGAGAAGATGCGGCCGATCGCGAGGCGTCCGACGTAATCGTTGTAGTCGAGATTGGCGACGAGTAGTTGCAGCGAATCCCCGCGCTGTTCCTTCGGCGCCGGAATCGACTCGACGATCTGTTCGAACAACGGTTGGAGATCGCGTGACTCGTCTTCGAGTTTGCGTTTCGCCGTGCCGTCACGCGAGACGGCGTAAAGAATCGGAAACTCGATCTGCTCGTCAGTGGCGTCGAGATCGAGAAACAGTTCGTAGATCTCATCCACGACTTCAGCGGGACGCGCGTCGCTGCGATCGATCTTGTTGACGACGGCGATCGCCGGCAGTCGCGCTTCGAGTGCCTTGCGCAACACGAAACGCGTTTGCGGCAAACAGCCTTCGGCCGCATCGACGAGCAGCATCACGCCGTCGACCATCTTCAACACTCGCTCAACCTCGCCGCCGAAGTCGGCGTGACCAGGCGTATCGACGATGTTGATCTTCACGTCGCGATAACGCACGGCGGTGTTCTTCGCCATGATCGTGATGCCGCGTTCGCGCTCGAGATCCATTGAATCCATGACGCGATCGCGGACCTGCTCGTTTTCGCGGAAGGTGCCGGACTGGCGGAGCATCGCGTCGACGAGCGTGGTCTTGCCGTGATCGACGTGCGCAATGATAGCGATGTTGCGAATCTGTGTACGTTGCATTTGTGCTTGTGAACACAGATTACATTATTGGAATTTGCCTGTCTGCCTGAGCGCCTCGAAAAGTACGATCCCGGCGGCAGTTGCGAGATTTAAGCTGCGGATATTCGGGTTGGGCATGGGGATTTTGAGGCAGTTTTCCCAGTTCGCGCGCAGCAGATCTTCGGGCAAACCACGCGTTTCGCGCCCAAAAACGAGGCAATCGTCGGGTTGAAACTCCCAATGGATGTAAGTGCGATCGGCTTTGGTGGTGAGATAGACGAAGCGCGCATCGGGCAACGAGTGATAGAGCGCGTCGAGGTTGAGATGGCGAGTGAGATTAACTTCGGGCCAGTAGTCGAGACCGGCGCGACGCAGTGCCCGGTCGTCCATGCGAAAGCCGGTGACGCCGACGATGTGAAGGGGTGTGTTGGTAGCAGCGCACAGGCGAGCGATGTTGCCGGTGTTGGGTGGGATCTCGGGTTCGACTAACGCGACGGTGATCATGCGAATGCAGATCTAACGAATAACGATCCGAACAGCAAACAAAAAGAAACGACGAGCTTCGTGTGAAGGTCTCGTCGTTTCTTTTGTAAGGCCCCGTGGGCCTCAGAAGTTTTTGTGCGCCGGTGGAAGGTTCTTGCTGTAACCTGCTGGTTCGAGTTATCTCTTCTTTGCGGCTTTCTTGGTTCCGCCCTTCTTCGCGGCCTTCTTGGTTCCGCCCTTCTTCCCGCCTGCTTTCTTTCCACCTTTTTTAGTTGCCATAGCTTCTATGTGCTCCTTCTTTCGAGTTTGGTTTTTTGTTTCTTCATGACCACAAGATACTGTGCTTACTTCTGTCTTGTGGGCTAGAGTAAACGGCGCACAACATCTTGCTATATAAACGCAATTACAACGGATGTCAATAACTTATTACTCGTACATAGAAATATTTTTCGGCACTCTGCGCGCCTCGTTTTTGATCGATCGACAACTCGCGACACGCGCTACGCGCAACAGCGAGTAGCGATCGCGATCAATAAAATGCGATCAGCGTGCGCGCTGATCAGAGTCAAGTGCTGCTGACTTCGGAAACGAGTTTCTATTTAACGAGGAGTGATCGACCGGCGTGATGGTCCAACTGTGACTAGCGGAAGAGTGGAGTGAAGATCCATTGATCGTGTTGCTCGATTCCGTAGAACGTCAACACTGATTCTCGTTGGCTGCGGCTCGCAACGCCGACGAATGGACCACCGCCCGAGTCGTCGACTGAATTGCTGCGGCGCTGTTGGGCGCCACTGCCAAGATTAACCAGGCTGGCGATCGGAGGAACTGCAAACTGTTGCAACTGCGCTATTTGCGGATCGCGTGGCGCGGGAAGAACGTTGTTCGCGTAGAACATTACCGATTGTTGAAAGTCGATCAGGTTGTCACTGCGCGGACGAATGAAACGCCACTCGCCTTCGATCGTCAATGGATCGCGCGCGGCTGAAGCACGAAGAATTTGCAGCTTCTTCGATCCACCTGGAACCGGTATTCCTTCGAGTAGTTGTTCCATCGAAGACGGCAACGCATTGTCGCCACGTTGTTGCAATGTGCGAGAGCGATTGATGTAGTAAAGACGAATCGCATCGGCGATTTGTTCGCCGCGAAAGATCGCTTCCTTCTCACGTTCGCGCAGTGCTTGTTGTTGCGCGCTGGGCGCGATCGCCATCGCGAACAAAGCGAGAACGCTCATGAACGCGAGCAGGGCGACGAGGGTGTATCCGCCTTCGGAGCGCCGCTCAGCAGCCAAACCTGCGCGCGAAGAGAGCAACGAGTCGTCAGGCGCCGACCCGAATATATTGTGGTTGGACCATGCGTTACGGTTCGTCATCTTCAGCATCCACTCGCGGTGTCGGACGCGATAACGGAGAGCCCGCGCTCTTGTCGCCTTCGGTGATGGGGAGCTTGTGTGTGATCTTCAGATTGGCATCCATCAGCACCAGTTCTTTTTCGGAGATGCTGGTGACGCGGAAGCGGCCGCTAAGTAGATCGCCGCGCTGGACACTCAGGATGCTCTTGTTGCTCTTGTCCTGAACGAGCGCGGTGTCGCCCACGCGGATCTGCGGACTGATGATGCCGACGTATGAATAGTTCGGAAGCGGCGGCGCCGCGACATTCAACGTCAGCGGTAGTGAATAGAGTTGATTATCGGGAGTTCGCACCGTGACCTGACGCGCGCCCGGGTTCGCGATGAAACTCGCCGGCACCATTGCCGAGAGTTGCTGCGGGCTCGTGTAGGTTGTCGGTAGTTCGCGGCCATCTACATAGATGCGCGTCTCACGAGTGAACTTGTCGCCCGTGGCTTCGAGCGGGAAATCCGCGGCGCGAGCGTAGGCATTCGACGGCGAGATGGACGCGAGCAGAAGCGGCGGTGTCGGCGTCGGCGAAGGCGGCTCGATCTTCGGAGTCGGTGGCGGAGGCTTGGGTGGTTCGTAGTACGCGAAGATGTTGCGCTTCGGTTCCGGCGCGCTGTAGGAAGCCGGCTGGTAAATAATCTCCTGATAGCGTGTCAGGTCGGCTACTGCCTGCGAAGGCGTGTCGTTAGCGCGTGGAGTGTCGCCGGCGGATTGCGCTGCCGCGCGCTGTGGAGACGCCGTAGCCGCGGGACGCTGTGGGCGCGGCGTGCTGCTGCCGCCGAAACCGACAAACGTCCACCACAGGAAGATGAGTGCCACCAAACCCAAAACGCCGGCCCAGATGACCTTCTTCTTTTCGCCTGGCTTGTTTAAGTCTACGAGTGCCATGGATAAGCTAGTCCTGATTCGCTGGAGCAGTTCCCGCAATGTCACGCTGGAAGTACGTGGCCATGCTCAATTGCAAACTGACGAGAGAGCCACGCGAGCCCGAGCCTGCGTCGGGGGAGGAACCCTCTTCAGATGCCACGGCGCCTTCAGCCGATACCGGCGAATTGTTATCTCGCGCGCGTTGCAGCTCTACCTCGTTGATGACGACAAACTGCTTGCTTCGTTCGACGTCGCGAATGAAGCGCCTGAGATTCTCGTAAGAGCCTTCCACCGTCACCATCACGACGATGCCCGGATAAAAACTCTGCCACTTGGTCGTCGTATTCTTTCCGCCGACTGACTTCGTGCCTTTCGGCTCGAGCGGCGCGTACGTCGGGCCTGACGTATTTCGCACTGCGTTCTTAATGATCAGTTGATTCAGTTCTTCGTAGAGCGCCATGCGACCGAGATCTTCGCGCATGAGAAAGTCGGTCTCGAACTTGTTCAAACTGGTGGAGATCTTTTTGACTGTGTCGGTTGTGTTGCGATCCGCAACGACGACGCCTTGCAGTGTTTCGAGGTTCGTTTGTACCTGCTTGCGTTCCGTGACTGCCGCGGCAACGCGTGAACGAGCCGGCACGAGGAAGTAGATGTAACTCAACAACACGAGCGCGAGGATCAAACAGCTACCCGCCAGCGCCGCGACTTCGGCGATGCCGAACATCTTGCCGCGACGCGAATCCACAAACACTCTCACGCGATCTTTGTATGTCGACTCGCGAACAGTCACCGTTTCACTCATCGCGCAGCCTCCTCGCTTGAAGTCTGCGGGTTGGTCACTCCGGCGACGCTGTCGTTGCGATATCCCGAACGCGAGCGATAAACGACTTCGAACTCGTATTCAGTTCCCTGTTCACCGCGACCTTTTTGCAGGTTCTGCGAACGCAGCACGAGTTGGAAAATGCCTTCTTCGTGCATCGCCGCGATCATCTCGCTGATGGTCGTCGGGTTCTTCGCGAAGACCGCGAGATCGAGCGCCGCCACTGTTTGATCTCCCTGGCTCATGACGTCGCGCACCGCGATACGTGAGACTTTCACGTTGGACGGCAACGACGTTTCGAGGTCCGCGAGTAACCTGGACCACGAGAAGCGCTTGCGATCGATCAGCTCGTGAGCCGACGGCACGGCCTCCTGCTGTTGCGGCGTCAGCGATTCTTTGACGGCCTGCGCCGCGCCCATCAACGTCTTTTCCTGTTGTTTCAGGGCATTGATTTCGACCTGCATCGTCGCCGCCTGCTTGTTGGCCACCGTGGTCAACCGGACGACGAAAATCAGTCCGATGACCGATACGAACAGGACGATACCGGTCAACACCCACGGAAGCAGGCGATTACTAAAAGGTCTTGATGCCAGATTGAGATTGCTGTTCACTAAAGGACTTCCTCGCCGAGTTCGCTGGGGCGGTCAGGCTGCCGAAAAGAATACACGCCCGGATCGAGTTACCGCAAACCTACACGCCCCTCCAACGGAATAGTTGCGAAACCACTGATGAACGCGGATAATTGGCAAACCCTATTTAACCCGACTTTACCTTCCGGTAATCGCGATGGAAGTTGACACTGTAGAAAAACCACCCGCCGCTACGTGCTGCGACTCCGTCGAAACCGGCACGGTGGAACGGGTGGCGGTGGCGAACCTGCCGACCGAG
Organism: Pyrinomonadaceae bacterium; assembly: GCA_035760365.1. Classification (GTDB taxonomy): domain Bacteria; phylum Acidobacteriota; class Blastocatellia; order Pyrinomonadales; family Pyrinomonadaceae; genus PSRF01. The sequence goes on along the minus strand of DASTTB010000033.1, from coordinate 202,832 downwards.
TGGGGCGATTTTCAGATCGCCGCCTATCGCTCGCTGACTACCCGTGAGGAGTTTGTTGTCCTCTTTAAAGGAGAGATGCGGCGCGACGTGCCGACGCTCGTCAGGATTCACTCACAGTGCCTGACCGGCGACGTCTTCGGATCTACAAAGTGCGACTGCGGCAAACAACTTCATCACACGATGCAGATGATTCAACAGGAAGGCCGCGGCGCAATCGTCTACCAGCAACAGGAAGGACGAGGCATCGGAATCGTCAACAAGATTCGTGCTTATGCGTTACAGGATCAGGGCGCGGACACAGTCGAGGCGAACGAACAACTCGGACTGGCTGTTGATTTGCGAGACTATCGTCAGTGTGCTGAGATACTTTTCGATCTCGGCCTGTGTCGCGTGAAGGTCATCTCCAACAATCCGCTCAAGCTACGCGCGCTCGAAGAAGCCGGACTGAAGATCGTGGAACGAGTTTCCATTGAAGTGGATGCGACGGAAGATGCCGCTCACTATTTAAGGACTAAAAAAGAAAAGCTCGGTCACCTGCTCACGCTCGAACGAAGTTAAGCCACCAAGCCACAAAAACACAAAGAATTCAAGCAAGAAGTTCAGAGTTGCTGACGTGCAACTACACTCCGAACTTTTCTTTCGTGTTTTTTGTGCCTTTTTGTGGCTAAGACTTACTGCGCAGATCTTTGATCGTCGTGCGCAGCTTGTCGGCGTTCGCGGCTTTGGGCTCGAGTTTCAGAAAGTTTTCGAGTTCGTCGGCTGCTTGCTGGTGTTTGCCGGTCTGCCAATATAGGCCGCCGAGATAGTAATGCGCCTGACTGGCCTTTTGCCCACCGATCGTGATCGCCTTACGAAGTTCGCTTTCAGCTTCCGTGTAGTTCTTGACGTAGATCAACGTGATGCCGAGATAGAGATGCGCGGTGTAGGTATGTTCGTTTCTCTTCAGCGCGCCACGAAGCTGCTTCTCGGCTTCGGGAAACTTCTTCTGCTGTAACAGGACGATGCCGAGATTCAGAGCCGGCTCCGGCGCCTCGGGCGAAAGATGAAGCACGCGTTGCAAAACTTCGGCGGCTTTATCGAGTTGACCTTTTCGCAGGTACTGAACGCCGAGCTCGTTAAGCGCCAATCCGAAGTTTGGATAAAGTTCCGTGGCGCGTTTCAGATCGTCAATCGCTCTGTCCGTCTCACCACGTGATGCGGCTTGAAGACCTCGCTCGTATGCATCGACCGCGGGTTTCGGAACGGTTGCGAGCGCGACGTTGAGTACACCAGCTTTGACAGGCGCCCTGTCCTCCTTTGGCCGCAGGTAAATCTGAACGGTGTAAGGCCTCGACAGGGGACCGATGCTGACGTTCGATCTGGGATCAGTCATCGTCGGTTCTATGTAGAGAGTTTCGCGAGAGGTTTCAAAGAAGTCGCCGCCTTCGACGACGATGGTGTAACTGCCGGATCTTAGAGAACGAAACATAAAGCTCCCGTTCCCATCCGCGAGTACGGTCAATTCACCATTGCCGGAGCTTTCCAGCCTCACTTTGAAACGCGCATCGGCGCGTTGTCCTGAAGGAAAGATTAGTCGCCCGCTGATCGAATGCCGGCCGCCAGTGCCGACGGAATCAACGCCCGCGCCCGATTGGGCATGGGCGACGGCAACCAATGAAAGCAGTGTCAAAAGGACGAGCGGATAGCGACAGGAGAAGTGTTTGGTGATGTGATTCTGAGCCATCTCGATAACTCCGTTAAGAAGCAGTTGCCGAGGCGCGCGGGCGCTTATTAAGGAAGCCTGTTTGTCTTGATTGGTGCGGTGAAGGTTACCACAAAACAAGTAAGGGAGGCGTAAATTTTACGCCTCCCTTTCAAACCGCCACGCTTGGGAAAGCGTGGTGCAAGATTCAAAGTTCTTTTAGAACTGGAATTTCACACCGAGTCTGACCGCCGACGGGAACTGGAAGATCGTTCCAGTGCCGTAAAACGGATTCGGAACCGGTGCAATACCCGGGGCGCCACTGTTGATCAGGAACGTTTCGTCATCCTTGATATGTTCCTGGTTGTTGAAAACGTTGAACCAGTCCACTTGGAGGCGAAGCTGTTTTCCTTCACCAAGGGAGATCGGGTAGTAAGCGCCGAGATCCAGGTTCCAGGTCGTCGGCGTGCGATTGCTGCCCGTGAACGGGTTGATCGCCGTGCCGCGCGGTACGCAACTGAGGCCAGGAATACAGAAGCCTTCGTTGTCACCGTAGAGCGGGTGCGGAACCAACGCGTTGAACGGAACACCAGACTGAGCACGGAACGAACCGCTGGTCATGAGTTTGAATGGCCACTGATAGCTGCCGTCAAACTTGAACTGATGCGGACGATCGTTGGGCAGTCGGCCGTAAAGACCGTTGAGCAAGCTGACGAGGTCGAACAACGAAGTGATGTTCGGGTCAGACTGGCCGTTGTCGTTACGGAACAATCCTTCATAGTTACCGATCAAGCTCGAGTAAACGTACGAAGCGATGAACTGATAGTTGTTCGAGAAGCGCTTCGTGGCGCTGACTTCGATAGCCCTGTAGTAGCGGCGGGCAGGACCAAAGCAACCGATTGCCGGGTCATTGCAGGCCAGGTCTTCGGTAGTGGTGAAATTGCCGGTGCCGCGACGGCCGGGGTTGAACAAGAAGTAGGTGGTGCCGTCGTCGAACGAGCCGTCTTCAATGACTTCGTCCTGAGCACGATAGATACCACGGACGCCGAGGGTCAGGTCGCGCATTGCTGCGGGGCCCCACTCGAAGCCAGCGGTCCACTCGTTGACGGTTTGTGGCTTAAGGCCGACATCGAACGGCGTGGCGTGGTTGCCAAGATTACCGAACGGAACGATAACGGTCGCACCCGGCTGGCCACTGAGGCGGCTGAGGTTCGAGTTAAAGTCGTTCTGGATCTCACCACCAGAGGCGCGGACGTTGATATCAAGCGGAATCGGCGTTTCGAGGTAACGGGCAAAGTTTGCGAACACCTTGCCGCGGCCTTCGCCGGTGAAATCCCATGTGAAACCAAGACGTGGCTGAGTGTTGCTGACGAAGTCATTCAACGTCAGGTAGGTCACATCGCCGGCTGAGTAAGCCTGCTGGAAGTCCCAGCGCAATCCCAGGTTAACCTGGAGGTTGCGGGTGGCTTTCCAGTCGTCCTGGAAGTAGAAGCTCTGGGTCCTGGTGTTGGTGAATTCGCCCCTGGTGTTGAGGCTGAAGTCACGAGCACGAACGACGTCGAGCAGCAGGAACGGGTTGGTCGGGTTGATCGAGACAGCGCCGGTAAGGGCGGTTGTAACACCAGTCGGCGCTTGGCCGGCTGCGATCAGGGCCGCGACGTTGGCCGTACGCGAAGCACTCGGACAAGTGATTGTCGTGGTCGAGGTGCGCGCGCAAATGGCAAAGCGGTTTTCAATACGGTTCGGACCAGCCGGATGATTGACTGGATCGTTGAAGTTCAAATTCGGACCGGTCGAACGGGTGTCGATCCGATATTTGTTTTCGTTCCACTCAGCACCGTACTTGAAGGTGTGGCTGCGCCAGATGTTCTGGAGGCGGGCCGCGAATTCAATACGGTCGCGATCCTGGAACGACTTCAGACCGAAACCGCCGCGAACGAAGTTACGTTGAACGGTACCGCCGGTTCCTTCGACGAACGCGAGGCGGAGGCCGCCGCTGGAAACAACCGTCGTCTCGGTCACGGGCAGAATCGCGCCGTTGCGCAACACGGCGAAACGATCGGTAACGAGCGTTTCATCGAGTTCAGGCAGGGTGTTCGCGCGTTGGAAGTGCAATCCGGCGGAGAACTCACCGATGAAATTCGGGCTAAAGGTCGAGTTCAAACGGAAGGCGTAGTTAGAACCGCCCGTTTGCGTCTCGCCACGGAAGCTCGCCAGGTTGGCACCAAAACCCGAGAACCCAAACAAGTGGCCTTCCTGCTTCGTGTAATCACCGAAGGTCGAGAAGGTGAAGGTGTGGGACGGGTTGATGGCCCAGGTGAGCTTGCCGGCGTAGAACGGAGTCGTAACTTTGTTTTCGACGTCCTGCAAGAACGTTTGGGTCAGGAAGAAGTTCTTTCTGTACTGGGGATTGAATGCGCCAAAGAACCAAAGTTTGTCTTTGACGATCGGGCCGCCGATGTCGAAACCAGCGTCCACTTCGGAGTAGCCGTTTGGCGCGGCACCCGTGAATGGAAGAGCGTCAGACTTAACTTCGCGAACAAAACTCTCGGCGACGAAGTAAGCAAACGCGTCACCGTGAAACTCGTTGGTACCGCTCTTGGTGATGACGTTGAACACGCCGCCAGTACTTTTACCAATGTCAGCGCCGTAAGCGCCGGTTTTGATTTCGAGTTCCTGAACAAACTCAAACGGCAGGTTCGCACCCGAGCCACCGAAGGCAGGGTCGGTAACGGTGACGCCGTCGAGGATGTAGTTGTTTTCCGGACCGGACGATCCCGCGACCGAGGGGTCACGTTCACGACCCGATGAGTCTCTCAGACCTGAGCGAGTAACAGTCGGTGCAATCGTGTAGAGCGACTGAATGGTTCGCTGAGTCGGGAAATTTGAGAACTGCTCGGTAGAAACGCTGGTTCCAGTAGTGTTTTGCGTGACGTCAATCCCGCCTCCTGCACCGGCAGTAACGGTTACCGTCTCGGCAGCACCCTGGGGGCGCAACTGGGGGTTCAGGGTTGACGTCCTCGAAAGATTCACAGGTACGTCGGCCTGCTCGAACTTGGCAAAGCCCTTCGCGGCCTCAATCGTCACCGTATAGATACCGGGTTCAATATTTGAGATACGGAAGAGACCTTCCTCATTCGTGGTGGCGCTCAATGAACGACCACCCTGGCGCGTGGCAGTTACAGTTACGCCTGGAACCGCCGCACCGGTAGAATCGGTCACTACGCCCTCAATTGAGCCTGTCGTCGTCGTCTGGCCGAAGGCGCTTCCCGCGAATAGCGCGAAGCTGACCAACAGCGCCGACAGGCTTAAAAATTTAAGGACATTCTTCATTTTTTGCTTTCCTTTCTTGACTTAAACAACAGTGCTGCCTCCTCCTATGTGTTTTCACCCTTTTTAAATGGCAGCACCAAAAAATTCCGCGGACGAGTGGCTTAGAGAGGCATCGCCCGGCGAGGGATTTTGGCAATTGCCATGCCCACATGCTAATCCGGGCGTTTTATCAAGTATTCGCCTAAACAGCGACCATTTGCCCTACTTACCTACCCCCGCTAAATCCAAAAAAATGGGAAAATCCAGAAATCTCAACCGTTTCGGGCCGGCGCGCAACCCCGCCCAGGTCCACAGTTTGAGCCCGTTTTTTAATATTCAGACAAGTTGCCTTCGCACTGATTTGCGGTTATTAAGAACGTGCCATGGCGGAACGCATTTATCGCGATCCAGTTCACAACATCATTCGCCTCCAAACTGATAGTGACGAAGGCGAGTTGATGATGCGCTTGATTGATGCCGCGGAGTTTCAACGACTGCGTCGCATCAAGCAACTCGGTCTTGGTCTATACACGTACCAGGGCGCCGAACACTCTCGCTTCACGCATTCACTCGGCGCGTTTCACTTAATGACGCGCGTACTCGATCGCTTGAGTGAACGTTACGACATCAATCCCGCGGATCGAGTCGCCGCGCGCGCCGCCGCGTTACTTCACGACGTGGGCCATGGATCGTTTTCACACGTGATGGAGAAGGTGCTCAACTTTCATCACGAGCATTGGACCGTGCAGGTGATCCTCAGCGACGACTCCGAGATCGGATCGTTGTTGCGATCGCACTCGGCCGATCTCCCGCGCAAAGTTGCTTCGATCATCGAAGGCAAGTTTCAACCGTCGGCGTTGGGCCAACTCGTTTCTTCGCAACTCGACGTCGATCGCATGGACTACCTGTTGCGCGATTCACTGATGACGGGCGCGAAGTACGGCATCTACGATCTCGAATGGATCATCAATGCGCTGGCGATCGACGAAGCCGCCGATCGGATCTACGTCGAAGCACGTGGCATCTATGCAGTCGAGGAATACCTGCAAGCGCGTTACTACATGTTTCGCCAGGTCTACTTTCACCGCACGCTTCGCTCAGCGGAAGCAGTGTTGCGCTCGATCATTCGCCGCGCGTTGCAACTGTTCGACGAAGGACAAGACGTTTGGCACGCAGGCAACACAGCGTTTGAAAAGATCCTGAAGCGTGAGCCGTTGACGGTTACCGAACATCTTCAGATCGACGATTCGGATTTCGTCTTTCACGTCAAGCAGTGGCAAAACTCGAGCGATCATATTCTGAGCGATCTGAGTCGACGCTTCATCGCGCGACGTCTCTTCAAAGCGATCGATCTCGACATGCCTCAAGATCAGCAAACGGAATTTCTCGCCGAAGCGCGCCATGCGATCGAACGCGCCGGCTTCGATCCCGATTATTACTTCATTGAAGACCGCGCGAGCGACGTGCCTTATTACAACTACTACGCCGCCGCGAAAGCCGAACCAAAGACGCACATCTACGTCGAGAGTGGGTATGCCTCGCCGCGTATTCGTGAGATAAGTGAAGTCAGCGACGTCGCGCGAGGTTTGCAGTATCCGTATGAACTTCATCGAGTTTGTTTTCCGCCGGAAGTGAAGGAAGAAGTTTACAAGCTCTTTCATCGCGGCGATCTCAATAAATCGGCTATATCCGTGTAAGACGATGGGGCGTTTGCTTTTCATCGCGGGCCTGCTGGCGGCGCTGGTTTCAACAGCGCACGGGCAGAACGCGACGATCGGCGTCCTCGATTTCGGCGCGACGCCATTTGCGCAAAAGGCCGGCGAGACACTGCGCGAGCGCTTGCGGTCGACGGTCGAAATCCTTGTCGCCGACGCTGACCTGTCGCGAGCCGCCGCGAAAGGCATCGGCTATTCCGGTTCGCTCAATCTAAGCGTGAGTGAAGCGCGCGATCTCGGCGCGGCGTTAGCCACCGACTTTTACATTCTCGGCGACGCGCAAACTTTGCGACGATCGTCATCGGCGAGACCGGCGTATTATGAATCGTATTGTTCGCTGTTCGTCGTGAGCGGACGCACCGGCCGTCTGCTGATGTGGGATCGGCCAAGCGTTGAAAGTGACAAGTTAACTGATGCCGAGAACCAGTTGTCGGCTAAACTCGGCGGCGCGGACACGATCCGTCACATCGTCATCGCGATTCGTCGCGCTCGCGAAGACGAACGTGTCGAACGAAACGTCGTGGTAAGCAGCGACGATCCGCTGATCGAAGACGCGCCCGACGATGAGAAACTCGCGGCCGAACAGGGAGTGTCGTTTCCCCGCCCGTATCGGCGTTTGCGTCCTGAGTATCCCGAAAGCGCTGCTCGTGCTGATGTTGAAGCGATCGTCGATGTACTTGTCGACGTTCACGCGGATGGTGAAGTTGGCGACGTCCGAGTCGCACGTTGGGCCGGCTTCGGCCTGGACGAAATAACTGTCGCTACCGTTCGTCAAATGCATTTCTTCCCGGCAAAGAAAAACGGTAGTCCGATACCGATGCGCGTTCTCCTCCGCTATAACTTTCGCAAACCACCGAGGTAAGCAATGGGAAGACATGGAACTCGTGCGCGCTTTATTCCGACCAGGAGCTTTGTACTTGGTACTTTGTTCTTTGTACTAATCTCAACGGTTACGCAGGCAGTTCAAACCTTAGCTGGCGGACAAAGTACAAAGCACAAAGTACAAAGTACCCGGCATTGGCAGCCAACTGCGGCTGTCAGCAGCCACGCTGATGGATCCCCCCTCGTCTCCACCGCGACAGTCGAAGGACGTCTCGCCGTCTTCGACGACGTTTGGGAAACGATTCAGGAACGCTACTACGATCCGGCGCTCAACGGCATCGACTGGCAGGCGAAGCGCAACGCGTTCCGCCCCGCGGCCGCGAAAGCAAACAGCACTCACGAACTCTACGACGTGCTGCGCCAGATGATCGCGTCGCTGAAAGACGCGCACACGCGAGTCTATTCACCTGATGAGAAGTTTGACTGGTGGAACCCGCGATACGTGACTGCGGGCGTGACTGTCCGCGAGATCGAAGGTTTGCCGATCGTGGTCCAGGTCGATCCCAATTCGGTCGCTGCTAAAACTGATATTCGAATCGGCGACACGCTCGTCAGTATCGACGACGTGCCTGTCGCAAAGTTCATCGCTTCGCGGCTGGCAAGCTTTGGTCCACGAGTTGACGGCTCCGCGCGTTATCGCACGGTCGCCACGTTGTTTGACGGACAAGCAGGAACGAACGTGAAAGTCGCCTGGACCACGCGCGACGGAAAGTCGAAGTCAGCCGTATTGCAACGTTATTGGACGCAGCGCCAGTTGGGTTTCAATAATCAACGTAAAGGCAAGATCGCGATCCTGCGTATCGACGCGTTCACGCAAACCGTCGCGCTGGAGTTTTCAAAAGCGTTGCCGGACGTGCTCGACGGCGCGGAGGGGATCGTGCTCGATCTGCGTTCAAACGGCGGCGGCGACGCGGAAGCGATGGCCGACGTCGCGTCACTTTTTCTCGACGATGGAATCAACCTCGGCAAGTTTGCCGATCGCTCCGGCGCCGCGTTTGAACTACAGACGTACTCGAAGCGACTCTGGCGCGTGCCGCAGGTGGGCCGCATCAAGCTTCCGCTCGTAGTCCTGACAAGTGAGAGCACGTCGAGCGCCGCCGAGATCATGGTAGCGGCGTTGCAGTCGAAACATAGAGCGCGCGTGATCGGAACAACGACGTGCGGCTGCGTGCTCGCCATTCGGAATCGTCATCCACTTCCGGACGGCGGATTGTTGGACGTAAGCGAGTTTGACTATCGCACCGCCAACGGCGTGCGCCTCGAAGGCGCGGGTATCAAACCCGACGACGCCGTAATCCTTCGCCGCAGCGACATCTACTCGCGCCGTGATCCGGCGCTCGAAATCGCGAAGGACGTTTTGAACAGCAAATAGATCAAACTGATGCTGTATCTCTCGCAAGTGTTGGGCCGGCCGATACGCGACCTGGAAGGGCTGCGTGTCGCGACAGTGAAAGACGTCATTGTTCGGCTCGGCGCCGATGATTATCCGCCCGTCACGGGACTCGTCGCGCGTTACCGCAGGCGTGATTTCTTTCTTTCGCGCTGGCGCATCACCGAGTTCAACGAGCACGGCGTGCGACTCAATTCCGACATTCTCGACCTGCGTCCGTTTGTGCGCCGCGAAAGCGAGATCCTGCTCGCGCGAGACGTACTCGATAAACAACTGATCGACGTCGACGGCAAGCGTGTGGTCCGTGTCAACGACGTTCAGATCATTCAAGCCGCGGGCGATTGGCGCGTGACCGGCGCTGATGTGAGTCTTCAGGGACTGTGGCGGCGTCTCGCGCCTGCGGGACTTGCCGGAACAAGAAAACCCGTCGAAGTCCTCGACTGGGCCGACGTCGGTTATCTCGCAACAGATGCAGCGACAGTGCAGTTGAAATCGTCGAGCGACAAACTCGCGCGACTGCACCCGGTCGAGATCGCGCGTCTCGCCGAAGCATTGTCGTATCACCACGGATCGGAAGTAGTCGAATCACTCGACGACGAAACGGCAGCGGAAACTCTCGAAGAGATGCCCGCCGAACGCCAGGCGCGAATACTCGGCGACATGGACCAGGAACGCGCCGCCGACATTCTCGAATGGATGTCGCCCGACGAAGCCGCCGACGTACTCGGCGATCTGCCTGAAGAGAAAGCGGAAGAGTTGCTCGGCTTGATGGAACACGAGGAGCAGGCCGACGTCGCCGAGTTGCTTCCTTACGAAGACGACACCGCCGGCGGCTTGATGACGACGGAATTCGTGACGCTGCCACGCGCGTTGACTGTCGGCGAAGCACTCGCGAGATTGCGCGAGATGGCGGAAACGCCAAACATGATCTATTACCTTTACGTCGTCGAAGTCGAAGGTTCGTGGAAGTTGTTGGGCGTGATCGCGTTGCGCAGTTTGATACTCGCGGATCCGTCGATGCCGCTCGAAGAGGTGATGCGCACGGAGTTTCAAAAAGCCGAGCCCGGCGAACCGGCGCGCGACGTCGCGCAAAGAATTGCTGAATATAATCTCCTCGCTCTTCCCGTAATCGATGAGTCTGGGGATATACTCGGCATCATAACCGTAGACGACGCGATGGAAATCCTGTTGCCGAAAGACTGGCGGCAACGTTTACCAAGGCTGTTTAGTTAGAGGTAGCTGGTGCTTTGGTCTTTGTACTTAGTGCTTTGTAGTCTTGCTTTCGTCCAGACCTGAAGAACAAGAAACAAAGAACTAAGTACAAAGAACAAAGCACGATTGTCATGAAGGACGAACCTCCAAGTGGCAGAACAGCGAGCAGCGGTTCGAGCTGCCGGACGCCGCTTAATGCAGCGCGGAGCTCACGGCGTGCGACGCACGGTGGCGCGCCGCAGACGTCTGCTCGCTTACGTCGCGATTCTCGGTCCCGGAATGATCACCGCCAACGCCGGCAATGACGCCGGCGGCATCGCCACCTTCGCGTCCGTCGGCGCGGAGTTTGGTTACTCACTTCTCTGGATCCTGATTCCCATCACAATTTCACTCGGCATCGTGCAGGAAATGTGCGCGCGCATGGGCGCCGTTACCGGCAAAGGTCTCGCCGACCTGATACGCGAGCAGTTCGGCGTACGCTGGACGGCGCTGATCATGCTCGCGCTGCTCGTGGCCAACGCAGGCGTGACGGTCTCGGAGTTTGTCGGCATCGCCGCGGCGACAGAGCTTTTCGGAGGTTCGCGTTTTATCGTCGTCCCGCTGGCGGCGGTCGCGATCTGGTGGCTCGTCGTCAAAGGTTCTTATAAGAAAGTGGAGCGCGTTTTTCTGCTGATGTCGCTGGTTTTTCTCGGCTACATCGTTTCCGCTTTTTTGTCCCGGCCGGATTGGGGCGCTGTGGCTGTCGGACTGGTCAAACCGACGTTCAGGCTCGAGCACGCGTTTCTGTTCACGTTCGTCGCCGTCGTCGGTACGACGATCTCGCCGTACATGCAGGTCTACGTTCAATCGTCCGTCGTCGAGAAAGGCGTGACGATCGAAGGCTACAAACAAACAAAGATCGACGTGTGGGTCGGAACGATCTTCGCGATCCTGATCGCGTTCTTCATCGTCGTCTGCACCGCCGCGACGCTGCACAAGGCCGGCATTCAGATCACGAGCGCCGAAGATGCAGCCAACGCGCTACGCCCACTCGCCGGACGTCACGCTCAAACTCTCTTCGGATTAGGACTACTCGGCGCGTCGATGCTCGCCGCCGGCGTTCTGCCCCTCGCGACTGCTTATTCGATCAGCGAGGCGCTTGGCTTTGAAAAAGGCATATCGCGAAGCTTTCGTGAGGCGCCGATCTTTCTCGGTACGTTCACTTTCCTCGTCGCGGTCGGCGCGGCGATCGCAGTGATTCCCAACCTGCCGCTCATTCGCGTGCTCGTCGTGACGCAGGTCATCAACGGCCTGCTGCTGCCGGTCGTTCTCTTCGCCGTTCTGCGTCTCGTCAACAACCGCGAATTGATGGGCAATCACGTCAACGGAACTCTGTATAACATCGCCGCCTGGCTGACGGCCGTCGTCGTCACGATCCTTTCGCTGGCTTTTATCGTAATAGCGGTGATAAAAGATTAACTCCTGTTAGTCGACTCTTGCCGAGGAACGTGTTCCCAGTGTCGCGTCCGCGTTTCACTAACAAAATCATCCTGTTCCTGGCCGCGTCAGCAGTCGCACTGCTCGCGGCGTCGCTGTTCTGGTCTTTTGAGCCTCAAGTCAAAGCGCTGTTGCAAGGGCGCATGGGCACCAACCCGTCGCCTTCGGCAGACACGATCATTAGCGCCGTCAAGCTGATCCTGCTGGGAATCGTCGGCTATCTTTTCGTTCGCGCGCTCAACTTCCTCTTCTTCGAACTCGCATTCAGGCTCAAACGTATCGACGCGCCGACGCTGATCCGCAACATCTTCACGATCGTCGCGTTCACGCTGTTTTTCCTGGTCACGTTCACGTTCCTGTTTCCCGATGTAAATCTCGGCGCGCTGTTTACGACTTCGGCGATCTTCGGCGTGATCCTCGGTCTTGCGTTACAGGACACACTCGGAAACTTCTTCGCCGGCATTTCTTTGCAAGCCGACAGGCCGTTTCAAGTCGGCGACGTGATCACGGTGGGCGCGCAGCGACATACGGGCGTCGTCGAAGAGATTAGCTGGCGCGCGATCAAGATCCGCACGTTTACGAATCACGTCGCTTTGATCGCGAACAGCACCGCCGCGAAAGAACTGATCGAGGTCTTTCCACGCGGCAACCTGAACGCCCGCGTCGTGTTTTTCAACACGCTCTACACCGACTCACCGGCGAAAACGATCCACGTCGTGCGCGAAGCCGTGCGCGAGGCTGACAACGTTTCCGACAAAGTCACTCCGGTCGTGCGGATCAGAAACCTCGGGGATAACGGCGTCGACTACGAAGTGAAGTACTGGCTCGAGGACTACGCGAAATACAACGACACCGACGCCCTGATACGGCAACGCATCTGGTACGCCTTCCGCCGCGCCGGTTTGAACTTCGCCTATCCCACACGCACGCTGCACGTCGAACGATTCACTAAGCCGCCGGCGCGCGACGGCGACGGCAGCGCGATTACCGAACGTCTTGCCGCTGTCGATATCTTCGCTCCGTTGTCGAGTGATGAAACGGGAATGCTGGCGCAAGCCGCGGTGAGACACGTCTTCGCGCCGGGCGAGGTAGTGATTCGCGCGGGCGATCCGGGTTCGTCGATGTTCGTGGTCCACAACGGGCGCGTCAGTGTCCAGGTCAACGACAATGGCCGGCCGCGCACGGTTGCGACACTGAACGAAGGCGACTTCTTCGGCGAGATGGCCCTGTTCACAGGTGAGCCAAGGACCGCGAACGTCGTCGCCCTTGAAGAGACTGAAGTACTCGAGATCGGCTACGCAGCAATGAAGCGCGTCTTCGACAACAACCCGAACCTGGTCGAATCCCTCAGCTTTATCATGGCTGAACGGCGGCAGGGACTCGCCTCTCACGACGATCCGGAAGTCGCCACAAAGAACAGCTCCGCCGGCATCCTCTCTTCTATTAAGCGTTTCTTCGGCCTTTAAATTCTCCTTCCATATGATCGCGCGAAGGAACACCGGATTTTTCTGATCCATACTTGACAAGCCCACACTCAACCTTTATTATGCCGTCACGCTCATAGTGAGCCGAACAAGGTATATAAATAAGGAGGAGAGAGAAATCCTATGAGTATTGTTCGCTATGACCCGTTCCGTGACCTGCGGACCTTGCAGGAAGAAGTTAACCGTCTCTTTTCAACGAATCTGACCCGCGCTTTCGGCGACGAAGGAATCGGCCGTGGCGCCTGGGCACCGAGCGTTGATATCTACGAAAACAAGGACCAGATCGTGCTCGAGGCTGAACTGCCCGGCATGAAGCAGGATGAGTTTGACCTCTCGATCGAAAACAACGTCATCACCCTCCGGGGCGAACGCAAGTTTGAAAAGGCGGACGAGACTGACAACTATCATCGAGTCGAACGCTCTTATGGTTCGTTCACTCGTTCGTTCACTCTGCCGCAAACCGTTTCCGCCGAGGGCGCCACTGCCGAATACAACAACGGCGTGCTGCGCGTGACGTTGCCGAAACGCGAGGAGACCAAAGCGCGACGCATTCAGGTGACCGGCACCGGCGCCGGCTCCACGCCGAAGACGATCGAGACTACTGCTGAAACCACTAAGACAAAGGAAGCGTCAGGCGGGCGCTAATCTTTTGACGGACTGGATAATCGCGAGCGGGCTCGTCGCAGTTTGGGATGCGAACACGAGCCCGTTCGACTCTTTTTAGCTAAAACGGATTTTAAAGAATTATGCGGTTAGATAAATTCACACTGAGAGCGCAGGAAGCGATTCAATCGGCGATTGAGCTGGCGGAAAGAAATCAGAACCAGCAGGTTGAGCCGGAGCATTTGGTCGTGGCGATGCTCGAACAACCTGAGGGCATTGTGCGTCCGCTGCTTGGCAAGCTCGGCGCGAACGTCACCGTCGTTCTCAACGATACGCAAGCGGCTGTCGCACGCTTTCCGCGTGTGCAGGGGGGCCAACAGTATTTCAGCCCGCGTCTGAGCACGATCTTTACCGAGGCTCAGAAACAGGCCGACAAACTACAGGACGAGTTCATCTCGACCGAGCCGTTGTTGCTGGCGATCGTTGAAGACGCGGACGCCGGCAAGATCCTTCGCCAGCACGGCGTCACTAAAGACGACCTGCTGAAAGTGATCGAGCAGATGCGTGGCGGTTCGCGCATCACGGATCAAAACGCGGAGCAAAACTATCAGGCGCTGTCGAAGTACGCGCGCGACCTAACTGAGCTCGCGCGCAAAGGGAAACTCGATCCCGTCATCGGTCGTGACGACGAAATTCGCAGAACGATTCAAGTACTTTCACGCCGAACCAAGAACAATCCCGTGCTGATCGGCGAACCCGGCGTCGGCAAAACTGCCATCGTCGAAGGACTGGCCCAACGAATCGTCTCGGGCGACGTCCCCGAAACACTGCGCAACAAGCGGCTGGTCGGACTCGATCTCGGCGCGATGCTCGCCGGCGCGAAGTACCGCGGCGAGTTTGAAGATCGTCTCAAGGCTGTTTTGAAAGAGATCGAGAACGCGCAGGGACAGATCATCCTCTTCATCGACGAGCTGCACACGCTCGTCGGCGCAGGCGCGGCGGAAGGCGCGATTGACGCGTCGAACATGTTGAAGCCCGCGCTCGCTCGCGGCGAACTTCGCTGCGTTGGCGCGACGACGCTCAACGAATACAAGAAATACATCGAGAAAGACGCGGCGCTCGAACGACGTTTCCAACAGGTTTACGTCGGCGAACCGACAGTCGAAGACACGATCGCGATCCTGCGTGGTTTGAAAGAGCGTTACGAAGTTCATCACGGCGTTCGTATCAAAGACTCGGCCATCGTCGCCGCCGCAACGCTTTCCAATCGCTACATCACCGATCGTTTTCTGCCTGACAAGGCAATCGACCTGATCGACGAAGCTGCATCGCGCCTGCGCATCGAGATCGACTCGTTGCCGCAGGAGATCGATCAACTCGAACGCGAGATCATCCAGCTCGAGATCGAACGACAGGCGTTGCAACGTGAGGAAGACGAGAAATCCAAAGCGCGACTGCGAGAGATCGAGCAGCGTATCGCCGATCTGAAAGAAACTTCGTCGGGCATGAAAGCGAAATGGCAGTCTGAGAAAGAAGCCATCGAGCACATGCGCACGGCAAAGGCGGAACTCGAACAGTTGCGAATGCAACTCGACCAGGCGCGCAACGCCGGCGATCTCGCGCGTGCGTCTGAAATCCAGTACGGCAAGATTCCCGAGCTGGAACAGAAGCTCAAAGTCGAGCAGGACAAGCTCGCGAAGTTTCAGCAGGACGGCGTGATGCTGAAAGAAGAGGTTGACGAAGAGGACGTCGCGGAAGTTGTCGCCAAGTGGACGGGCATTCCTGTTTCGCGAATGCTCGAAGGCGAGATGCAGAAACTGGTGACGATGGAGCAGCGTCTCGGCGTCCGCGTGATCGGACAGGAAGAAGCGCTGACGGCCGTCGCCAATGCTGTGCGACGCGCTCGCGCCGGTTTGCAGGATCCGAATCGCCCGATCGGCTCGTTTATCTTTCTTGGACCAACCGGCGTCGGCAAAACCGAGACGGCACGCGCGCTCGCGGAGTTTCTGTTCGACGACGAGCGAGCCATGATTCGTCTCGACATGTCTGAGTACATGGAGAAACACGCGGTGGCGCGCATGATCGGAGCGCCGCCGGGATACGTCGGCTACGAGGAAGGTGGACAACTTACGGAAGCCGTTCGCCGGCGGCCGTATTCAGTCATCCTTTTTGACGAGATCGAAAAAGCGCATTCGGACGTCTTCAACGTCCTGCTGCAGATTCTCGACGACGGACGGCTCACGGATTCCAAGGGCCGCACGGTCGACTTCAAGAACACAGTTTTGATCATGACTTCAAACCTCGGCTCGCGTGAGATCCAGGCGGCTGAGGGCGATGAAAAACAGGTACGCGAAGCGGTGCTTCAGGAACTGCGGTTGCACTTCAAACCCGAGTTTCTGAATCGTGTTGACGACGTGGTGATCTTCCATCAGCTTTCGCAAGCGCAGATCGGCCAGATCATCGACGTGCAACTCGATCGCCTGCGCGCGATGTTGGCGGAACGAAACCTGACGCTGGTGCTGGATCCTTCGGCGCGAGAGTTGTTGATGCGCGAAGGATACGATCCGAGCTACGGCGCGCGTCCGCTGAAGCGAGCGATCCAGTCGTACATTCAAAACCCGTTGGCGGTGAAACTGCTGCAAGGCGAGATACTGCCGGGTCAGACCGTACACGTTTCGGCGAGTGGCGACACCCTCGTGTTCAAGACCGACGGCAAAGCTGCCGCGACCGCGTAACAAAAATCAGTTGGAGAAAGAAACCGATGGCACAACAGTGGAACCCTTTGCAGGATCTGATGATCCTCCAGGATCGAATGAACAGACTCTTTGAAGATGCGACGCAACGACGCGCGCAAAAGGATTCGGGAGATGAGTTTGAACGAGCCGACTGGACGCCCGCGGCCGATATCAGCGAGGTCGAGTCAGGCTACGTGATTGCAATGGACTTACCGGGCATCGCACGCGACGCCGTCGAGATCGACGTTGACGAGAATCGTCTCGTCGTCAAAGGCACTCGCGTGCTTGAGACATCAACACACCGCGCCGAACGGCCGCGCGGAAAATTTCTACGCACGTTCAGCATTCCGGGTTCGGTGGACCAGGGCGCAATCGGCGCCGACTACAAGGACGGCGTACTGCAGATTCGCTTGCCAAAGCGAAAGGAACAGAAGGCGCAGAAGATCGTGGTCAAGGTTTCGTAACTGAGAACAAGGAAGGGTTGTTTGAATCATGAGTGAAGAGGCGCAGGACGAATTGAGAGTTACTGACAGACGTCGCATTTATCTCGATCCGGAACGGCCGGAGCAGGAAAACCAGGAAGAAGTTGAACGACCGAATCTCAAGCCGAGTTACGTCGAGGAGCTTGAAGCGCGCACGCAAGCCGCGGAGAGACAAGTTCAGGACGTGCAGGCGCGTTTCGATCAGTTGCGGCAGCAGTTACAACGCGAGACTGATGAAACTCGCCAACGTCTGAATCGTTCGGCGGATGAACGTGCCGCGATGGAGAAAGCAAAGTTCATCACGACGTTTCTGCCGGTGCTCGACGATCTGAATCGCGCAATCGAAGCTGTTTCAAGCAATGCGCCGCAAGAGGCGGTGCTCGAAGGCATGCGACGCATTTCGACAAGCGTGGAAAACGCTTTGTCGAGCGCCGGAGTGGAGTCGATCGAATCGATTGGCGAAACATTCGATCCGGAACTTCACGAGGCAGTCGATACGGGCGACGCGGATGCGGAGATGGACGGAAAAGTAATTAGTGAATATAGTCGCGGGTTCCGGATGGGAGATCGGTTGCTGCGGCCTGCGCGCGTGAAAGTCGGGCGCGCTAACGAACAGGCACGACAAGCGCCCGGACAATAAAAGAACAAATTTAAGGAGATACAAAGAGTGCCGGCAAAAGAACTGAAGTTCAGAGAAGAAGCACGCAACGCGATGCTCCAGGGTGTGGACACGCTAGCGAACGCGGTGCGCGTTACGCTTGGGCCAAAGGGTCGCAACGTGGTCCTTGGCAAGAAATTCGGCTCGCCCGTGATCACGAAAGACGGCGTAACGGTCGCCAAGGAAATCGAACTTCGAGACAAGTATCAAAACATGGGCGCGCAGATGGTGCGCGAAGTTGCCGTCAAGACCAACGACAAGGCCGGCGACGGCACCACGACGGCGACAGTGCTCGCGCAGGCGATCTTTCGTGAAGGCGTGAAGAACGTTGCCGCGGGCGCGAATCCGATGTCGTTGCAACGCGGCATCCAGTTAGCGACGGAGAAAGTTGTCGCTGAGTTGGAGCGGATGTCCAAGAAAGTTAAGAGCAAGGAAGAATTGACGAACGTCGCGACAGTTTCTGCCAACAACGATCGCGAGATCGGGCAGCTCATCTCTGAAGCGATGGAGCAGGTGGGCCAGGACGGCGTCGTCACTGTCGAAGAATCGAAGACGTTGCAAACCGAGCTGGAGATCGTCGAGGGAATGCAGTTCGATCGCGGTTACCTGTCGCCTTACTTCGCGACCAATCCCGATCGCATGGAAGCGGTTCTGGACGAGCCGTTGATCCTGCTTTACGAGAAGAAGATCTCGGCGATGCGCGATCTGCTCCCGATTCTCGAACAAAGCGCGGGTTCCGGTCGCGCGTTACTGATCATCGCCGAAGACGTTGAAGGCGACGCGCTGGCGACGCTCGTCGTGAATCGCTTAAGAGGGACGATCAAAGTTTGCGCTGTGAAAGCTCCGGCTTTTGGCGATCGTCGCAAAGCGATTCTCGAAGACCTCGCGACGCTGACAGGCGGCAAAGTCATCACCGAAGATCTCGGCATCAAGCTGGAGAACGTAACGATCGATGATCTCGGCACAGCGAAACGCGTCATCGTCGACAAAGAAAACACGACCATCGTCGAAGGCGGCGGTGATCCGAAAGGGATCCAGGGTCGCGTCGCGACGATCCGAAACCAGATCGAAGAAACGACGTCTGACTACGATCGCGAGAAGCTTCAGGAGCGATTGGCGAAGCTCGCGGGCGGTGTCGCGGTCGTCAAAGTCGGAGCGCCGACTGAGACCGCGATGAAAGAGATCAAGATGCGCGTCGAAGATGCACTCAACGCAACGAAAGCAGCGGCGCAGGAAGGCATCGTCGTCGGCGGTGGCGTGGCGCTGTTTCGCGCGTCGAAAGTGCTCGAAAACCACACGAGCGACGATCCGGACATTCGCACCGGAGTAAACATCGTTCGCCGTGCGTTGCAGGAACCACTTCGACGTATCGCCGAGAACGCGGGCCAGGAAGGCGCTGTCGTCGTCGGCGAAGTTGGTCAACTGAAAGGAAATAAAGGTTACAACGCGGTCACCGGCGAGTTTGAAGATCTTGCTGCTGCGGGCATCATCGATCCGACTAAAGTGGTACGCACGGCGTTGCAAAATGCCGCATCCATCGCGGGATTGTTATTGACTACCGATGCAGCCGTAACCGACATGCCTGAACCGAAAAAAGCTGCACCATCACATCCAGGAGGAGACGACTACGATTACTAAAAAATTTGTTCGGTAACAAAACGGATTTTGTCGATTTTCGGCAGGCGAATTGCAGGAACCGCCTCGCCGGTAATAGTTATTGCATTGAAACGCAACGGCGCTTATGCTGACGACATCCAATCGTTCACGGTTGGACGTTGCAGCCGCTGTTTGAAAGTCGAGTAGTTACCGCCGCATACGAGCTTTTGATCGCAGGCGACGGTCGAAATGAATTATGGTTGATTTAGGATCATACAAAGATAAATTTGGCGACAGCGGTCAGCGCATTTTAGAACACGCGCTGAACGAGTCACGACGCCGCGACCAAAATTTCGTCTCGGTCGAACATATCTTACAAGCCTTGACGGTTGAAGAACCGGATATGTTCAACTCTGCGATGCGCGAGCTTTCGCTCGATCCGGTCGTGGTCAAAATGGCTATCGAGAAGCGGCTAAGCAGCAGCCGGCAACAACATGTCGGCAAAGGCTTTCGCATTGGCCCAGATACTACGGACCTCTTTAAGCGCGCCATGGAACGCGCGCGAACACAGGGCCGCAAAGTTATTGAAGCAACCGACATTTTTGAAGCGCTGAGTAATCAGGACAGTCTGTTCGTAGACGTACTGAGAACCATGGGTGCAAACCCTGATGCTGTCGCTGAAAACGTGCGAGCGCAAGTACAAAAACGAGAACAGGAAGAAGAACTCAATCGCAAAAAGTTTGAGCTTCCGCCTTATCTGAAACACTTCGGCGTTTCACTCAACCGGCTGGCGCGGGCCGACAAGATTCCGCCTACCATCGGCCGGGAAAAAGAGATTCAACAAATCATCGAGATCCTCTGTCACCGTGAGCGGGCAAACTCGCCCATGCTCGTGGGTGAACCCGGTGTCGGCAAAACTGCCGTCATTGAAGGACTTGCACGTCTCATCGAATTAGAGCCGGAAAAAGTGCCCATGCGGCTGCGCAATTCACATATCGTGCAGTTGCAAATGGGCGGAATCGTCGCCGGCACAATGCTGCGCGGCATGTTCGAAGAACGAATCAAGGGAATCATCGACGAAGTCAAAGAACGTGACAACCTGATTCTCTTCATCGACGAAGCGCACACGATCATCGGTGCCGGCGCTGCACTCGGAACATCGTCCGACGCAGCGAACATGTTCAAGTCGGCACTCGCCCGCGGCGAGATGCGCATCATCGGCGCGACGACGATTACCGAATACAAAGAGTACATCGCCGACGACGAAGCACTCGCGCGACGTTTCCGAATGGTGAAAGTCGTCGAGCCCTCGATCAACGAGACTCGCGAAATACTGCTCGGTTTGCGTCCACGGCTCGAGAAGAACTACTCGGTCAAGATTTCCGACGATGCCATCAACACCGCGTTGGAAATGGCGCCGAAGTACATCCGCAACCTGCACCTGCCTGACAAGGCAATCGGCTGGCTCGACACTGCCGCGGTTAAAGTTGAAATCAACGAACCGCAGAAGATGGTCGTGCAGCCCGAACACATCATCGAAGTCATCTCGCAGGAGTCACGAATTCCGCGCGACATGATCTTCCGCGACACGACCGAACGGTTCGCGGTGACGGAAGCGATGCTGAGCCGGCGTGTGATCGGTCAGAAAGAGGCCATCAGGGCGGTCGCGCAGCGTTTGCGATTGAACAAGGGCCCGCTCAAGGAGTCGCACTACAAACCCGACGGCGTGTTGTTGTTCCTTGGTCCAACCGGCGTCGGCAAGACTGAGCTGGCGAAGGCAGTCGCGGAGTTCATGTTCGGCGACGAAGAGAAGATGGTTCGCATCGACATGTCTGAGTACAGCGATGGGACCGTCAGTATCGAAAAACTGATCGGTATGCCGCGCGGCATCGTCGGGTCGGAACGTGGCGGTATTCTCACCGAGCAATTGCGCGAGAATCCGTACACCGTTTTGCTCCTCGACGAAGTCGAAAAAGCTTCGCCTTACCTGATGAACCTGTTCCTGCAGGCATTCGACGAAGGCTGGCTCACCGACGGTCGCGGCAAGAAAGTCTACCTGTCTGACGCGATCATCATCATGACGTCGAACCTCGGTTCGGAAAGTTTCAAACGGTTCGAGAAGCCGCTTGGATTCGGGACGAAGACGGCTTCCGACTTCCGCGCCGTCAAGAACGAAGTGATGAAGGCATCGGAGCAACGGTTCTCGCCGGAGTTTCGCAACCGCATCGACGAGATCGTGGTGTTCTCGCCATTGACGATGGACGAGGTGCGCCAGATCGCGAAGTTGTATCTCGACAAGCTGCGACGCCAGATGGAGCGCCAGGGCAAGTACGTGGAGATAACCGAAGCGGCGGTCAACACTTTGACCGAAAACGGTTACAACACCGCGTACGGCGCGCGCTTCCTGAAACGCCACATCGACGAGAAAGTCAAACTCCCGATCACCGGTATGTGGAAGAATGGTTCCAGCTTCCGCGTGGACGTTGAAAACGGCGAGATCGTCGTGAAGCCCGATGGCGCGTCGAAACCCGAGTTCAATTAAAACCTACGGCAGGATTACAGATTCTCACGATGATGAAACCATCTAAAGTGGTAAGTCTTGTAATCCTGTCCGTGTGTTTGGCCTTCGGAGTTACGGTCGCCAACGCCCAAGCAGACGCCACGGCTGACGAAAAATCACAACTGATCATCAATCGCGCCATCGAAGCTCTCGGTGGCGCGAACTATTTGAACGTCAAGACGGTGATCGGTAAGGGTTTCTACACCACGATCCGCGACGGCGAAGCGCAGCTTCCCACGCGCTTTCTCGACTACATAATTTATCCCGATCGAGAACGAACTGAGTTCATCAGTCTCGGCATCAAGTCGATCCAGACAAACAGCGGCGACACCGGCTGGATGTTCGACGGCGCGGTTAAAAAACTCAGCGATCAAACACCCACGCAAGTTGAAGAATTCAAACGCGTGATGCGCACGAGTGTCGAATATCTGTTGCGCGGATGGTGGCAGAAAGAAGGCGGCAAGGTCGTTTACGTCGGGCGTCGCGAGGCGGGACTCGCGAAACGAAACGAGGCGATCCGGCTGACGTATCCGAAAGGGCTGTGGGTGGAATATGAGTTCGGCGCACGAGACGGACTGCCGGCAAAGGTTCTGTACAAACGCGTGCGCAAGGATCCGGATTCGGGCGACGAGGTTGAGACCAACGAAGAAGATCAGTTATTGAAGTTCATCACCGTTCAGGGAGTCTCGGCGCCGTGGGTGATCGATCATTTCATCAACGGTAAACAGGTCACACGAATCAACTACGAAGGTTTGCAATACAACCAACCCATCGACGACGCGATTTTCGCCAAGCCAACGGACGTGAAGAAAATCAAATAGGCTATTAAATAGCTAGCCCACCGTCCACCTGGATCACCTGTCCCGTTATATAACGCGCATCATCCGATAACAGAAACGCCGCGATCTTCGCGACCTCGTCCGGTTCGGCGAAGCGGCCCAACGGAATCTGCTCGATGATCTTCGCCTGGTAAGTTTCATCCAGTTTGCCGGCCATGTCGGTTGCGACCATTCCCAAAGCGAGCGCGTTGACGGTCACTTTCCGACTCGCCACTTCTTTCGCCAGCGCTTTCGTTAGTCCAAACATTCCGGCCTTCGACGCCGAATAGTTCGACTGTCCCGGCATTCCGACTTCGCCGCTGATCGACGAGATGTTGAGTATCGAACCGCCTGTGTCCTGGCGCAGCATCGTGCGCAACGCGGCTTTCGCGAAATTCCACGCGCCTTTGAGATTCGTGTCGACGACTTCGTCCCAATCCTCTTCTTTCATGCGCAGAATGAGGTTGTCGCGCGTGATGCCGGCGTTGTTGACGAGATAGTCGATGCGGCCGAACGCGTCTTTCACCTGCTTCACCATGTCGGCGGCGGCTTCGGTGTTGGCGACGTCGCATTGGATCGACAACGCGCGCACGCCCATCGCTTCGAGTTCCGACTTCAAAGCGTCGGCTGCTTCCGCGCTTTTCGCGTAGTTGAAAGCGACGTCGGCGCCTCGTTGGGCCAACTCGAGCGTGATGGCCCGGCCAATCCCGCGTGTGCCTCCGGTGATGATGGCGGCGCGGCCGGCAAATGGTTTTTGATCAGACAAACTAGGCCCCTTTCTTGACAGTAGATTCAGCGTCGGCTAGCGTGGCCCTTTCTTTAACATATTCATTGGAAGCTAACAAATGCTCGATCTCAACTACGTACGCGACAACATCGACAAGGTTCGCGAAGCCATGGAAAAACGCCATGCTTCTCCTGAGGTCTTCGCCCAACTAAAGAATTTTGCAGACGCTGATCTGGAACGCCGGACTGCAATTGGTAATTCGGATCGATTCAACGCCGACCGGAACAAATTCAGTAAGGAAATCGGTGTTTTGATGAAACAAGGAGCTGCGGACGAGGCAGCCAGGTTGCGATCCCAGGTCGGTGAATTGAAAACCCAGATAGCTGAAGCCGACGCCATCCGTGAAAGCTCTGAGGAAAGAATGCGCGAAATCCTAAGCACTCTTCCCAACATTCCTCACGACAGTGTTCCTGTTGGACAGAGCGAGGAAGACAACGTCGAGGTGCGTCGCTGGGGCACGCCGCCGGAGTTTAACTTCGAACCGAAGGATCACGTCGATCTCGGCACCGCGCTCGGGATTCTCGATCTCGAACGCGCGACGAAGATCGCCTCCGCGCGTTTCGCGATCCTGAACGGCGCCGGCGCAAGACTCGAACGCGCGCTCGTAAACTTCATGCTCGAAGTTCACACAGGCGAGCACGGCTATGTCGAAACGTTGCCGCCATTGATCGTCAACAACCACACGCTGTTTGGAACTGCGCAACTGCCGAAGTTCGAAGCCGACCTTTTCAAACTGCGTGACGATCGCGAGTTGTATCTGATCCCGACCGCGGAAGTGCCGGTTACCAATTATCACCGCGAAGAAATTCTCGACGCTTCACAACTGCCGATGAAGTGGGCGGCGTACACGCCGTGTTTTCGTTCCGAAGCCGGAAGCTACGGCCGCGACACGCGCGGGCTGATCAGGCTGCACCAGTTTGAGAAAGTCGAACTCGTCAAATACTCGCTCCCGGAAAACTCTTACGACGAACTCGAATCGCTAACTCGCGACGCGGAAACGATTCTGCAAAAACTCGGGCTGCACTATCGCGTCGTCACGCTCTCCACGGCCGATCTCGGATTCGGCTCGTCGAAGACTTACGACCTCGAAGTCTGGCTGCCTTCGCAAAAAACGTTTCGCGAGATCTCTTCCTGCTCGAATTGTGAAGCGTTTCAGGCGCGACGTGCGCAGATTCGCTTTCGTCGCGGTGGTGGCGCGAAGCCCGAGTTTGTCCACACCCTGAATGGCTCGGGATTGGCTGTTGGAAGAACGTGGATCGCGGTGCTGGAAAACTACCAGCAGGAAGATGGTTCCGTGATCGTTCCCGAAGTCCTGCGACCTTACATGGGCGGACTCGAACGTATTCGCTAGTGCTTTGAACTTTGTACTTGGTGCTTTGTAAAAACAAAGTACAAAGCACTAAGTGCCAAGATCACTTAATGCGCAGATCGAACGGCATCAGCAACATCGTCTCGCCGTTCTTCATCCGATCCATCAACTGCATGTAACGCAGAGCGCGGCGCGCGTCTTCAGGCAGCGCCGCCAACATCTGCCGCTGTTGTTCGAGCTCCGTGTTTGCATTCTCGTTGCTGCCGCTCAACAGTTGCTGCAAGAACGTCGTCGGATACGGCAGGATCACGCGCTCAACTCCCTTGTCCGCGGGAATCTTCGCAAGCTGTTTCGCGACATCGATCGCCTTATCTAGTCCGCCAAACTCGTCGACGAGACCGCGATCTTTCGCCTGTCCCCCGGTCCAAACGCGGCCCTGCGCGACGGAGTCGATATACTGCGCGTCCTTGCCACGACCTTTCGCGACTTTCGGAACGAAGTCGTTGTAGTAAGTCTTCTTCACCCACTCTTCAAACTTCGCGCGCTCCTCGTCCGAAAACTTCTCAGTTTCGCGAAACATTCCCGCAGTCTTGCCGCGCAGGACGTACTCGTTCGAGATCCCCAGCCAGTCATAAAAACCGCGCATGACGGGTTTGCCCGCGACGACGCCGATCGAACCCGTAATCGTCGACGGCTGCGCGATGATCTTGCTCGCGCTCGCCGAGATGTAATAACCACCTGACGCAGCGACGTCGCTCATCGAAACCACAACCGGCTTCTTCTGGTTCGCGGTATCCACGGCGCGCCAGATAATGTCGGACGCGAGACCGGAACCACCGGGACTATCCACACGCAACACGATCGCTTTGATCGTCTTGTCTGCCGCGGCATCGTTCAACGCTCTCGCAACCGTGTCGGATCCGATCGACTGATCACCCGACGGGCTGTTTTGCGAACTTCCCGACCCAATCTCGCCGGTCGCGTAGATCACCGCGATTCGTTCGCCTTTGTTGAGTCCAAGCGATTCGGGTGACACGTCGCGATAATCAACGCCACGCACGGAAGCCAGCGTGTCAGTCTCTTTCTGGCCCAACAGTTTCTTCAACTCGTTTTCGAGTTGATCGCGATACATCGCTTCGTCGATCAACCCCGCTGCTTTCGCCTGCTCGGCGTTGTACGGCGCGTTGTCGATCAGCGCGCGAACTTCGTCGGGAGACTTGTGACGCGCCTGCGCGATCGTGTTCACGAAACGGCCGTAGAGATCGTCGAGCAACTCGTTGATGTACTGGCGATGAGCTTCGGTCATCTGCTTCTGCGTGAACATGTCGCCCGCGCTTTTGTACTTGCCGATCTGGAAGATGTCGGGATAGACGCCGAGCTTGTCGAGCGAACCGCGGAAGAACATCACGTCGGCGGCGAGACCGTTGATGAACAACTCGCCCGGCGGCGGGACGTAGATCTTATCCGCGGCACTGGCGATGTAGTATTCCTTGTTCAAACCAAATTCGAGGTAGGCGTAGACCGGTTTGCCCGACGTGCGGAAGTCGGCGATCGCGTCGCGAAGCTCCTCGGCCTTGCCCCAACCCACACCCGACATATTCACGTCGAGCAGGATCGCTTTGATCCGTTTGTCGACTTTCGCCTTCTTGAACTGCATCACGAGGCCGGTGAGCGACTGGTCGGGGCCGCCGAAGATTTTCTTGAACGGGTCGTCGGGCGTGTAGTCTGGCAGCGAACCGGAGACACGCAACACGAGCACGCTGTTGTTGCGAATGGTCGGCTCGCTCTTGCCCAACGCCATCCAGATCACCGCGACGCCGATTATGGCAACCAGGATCAACACGGCGAAGATGCCGGTGATGATCAATACTGTCTTACGTGTTCCTGACATAGTGGAATCCTCGAATTTATTATTCTTAGAGTACGCGAGCGACGCAGAAAAGGTTTATTTTCGAACGATCCAACCGCCCCCAACGACCTCGTCGCCGCGGTAAAAGACCGTCGCCTGCCCCGGTGTGATCGCGCGCTGTGGTTCGTCAAAAACGACGCGAGCGCGGTTGTTTTCGAGTGCTGAGATCGTAGCGGGCGCCGCCGTGTGACGGTAGCGAACGCGAACTTCGGCGCGCAGCGGTTCCTGCGGATCGTCGCAGGCGATCCAGTTTACGCCAGCCGCCGTGAATTCGGTGGTCAATAGTTCTTCGGGAGACCCAACCGTGACGCGATTTCGATCCGCGTCAAGTGAGATCACGTAAAGCGGGCGCTCGTCGGCGATGCCGATCCCGCGACGTTGCCCGATCGTGTAACGATGAATGCCTTCGTGTTTGCCGATGACGCGCCCGCGCACGTCGACAATCTCGCCTGAGCCCGGCAGACGATCGCTTTCATTCTCCGCCTCGAGATAGCGATCGATGAAGCCGGCGTAATCGCCGTCAGGAACGAAACAGATCTCCTGCGACTCCTTCTTCTCGGAAACGCCGGCGAGGTGATGTTCGCGCGCCGCGTCGCGCGCCTGTGGTTTCGACATCTCGCCGAGCGGAAACATCGCGCGCGAAAGCTGCGCCTGCGTCAGTTCCCAAAGGAAATACGATTGATCTTTCGAGCGATCCGTTCCACGCAACAGGCGATAACGATTCGTCGTCGCGTCAAACTCGACGCGCGCGTAATGGCCGGTCGCCACTTTCTCGCAGCCCAAACTCGCCGCCAGTCGATCGAGCGACGCAAACTTCAGACGGCTGTTGCAGCCGACGCATGGAATCGGCGTCTCGCCGCTCAGGTAACTCGTCACAAACGGCGCGACGATGTCGCGTTCGAAATCGCGTTCGAGATTCAACACGTAAAACGGAAACCCAAGCTCTTCAGCCACCCGTCGGGCGTCGTAAACGTCGTCCAGAGAACAACATCGCGACGGCAGCGGATCGCCGTTTTCGTCGACGTTGATCCCCCGCCGCTGATCCCACAATTGCATCGTGAAGCCGACTAAATCGTGCCCCTGCTCCTTTAAAATCGCCGCGGCCGCCGAAGAATCCACGCCGCCACTCATTGCTACAGCTATTTTCATTACTTCCTTGTGTCTTGTTTTTTGTTCAACATTCTCCGTGTATCTCTGCGACTCTGCGGTAAAGAACCGCCAAAAAAAATATAAACCGCAGAGACGCGCAGGACCGCAGAGCGACGCTAAGAGGAAATCAGAACACTACCCAAATCCTTGTCTACTTTGGTGCCTTTCCACCCCAGTGTTAAGATGCCAAACAAATGGCTGAAAGCGCAATCCAGGACTACCGAGTCGCTACTGAACCCTACTATCTTCCGGTCGCCCGCGAGATAGAACTCTTCGAAGCCGCCCACTCCGCGCGGTTGCCTGTCATTCTGAAAGGCCCGACGGGCTGCGGCAAAACGCGTTTTGTCGAGCACATGGCGTGGCGACTCGAACGCCCGCTGATTACCGTCGCCTGCCACGAAGACCTGTCGTCGACGGACCTCGTCGGACGTTTTCTGCTGGAAGGCGAAGAGACGATCTGGCACGACGGGCCGTTGACTTCGGCTGTTCGCAACGGCGCGATCTGCTATCTCGACGAAGTCGTCGAAGCGCGCAAAGACACGGTCGTGATCATCCACCCGTTGACGGACCATCGCCGCCGTCTGCCGATCGAAAAGCTCGGGACGGTCGTCGAGGCGCCGCCGGATTTCATGCTCGTCGTTTCGTACAATCCCGGCTACCAGTCGATCCTGAAGGACCTGAAACAGTCGACGCGCCAGCGCTTCGTCGCGATCGAGTTTGACTATCCACCGCCGGAGATGGAAGGCGAGATCGTCGCGCGCGAAGGCAAAGTCGACGAAGGCACGGCGCGTGATCTCGTACTCATCGGACAGAAAGTGCGCAATCTGCGCGGTCATGGTTTGGAAGAAGGTGTTTCGACTCGACTCCTGATCTACGCTGCTCAACTCATTGCTCTCGGTATTCCTCCCGTCGACGCGGCCGAAGTCGCGATGTGCTCGCCGATAACTGACGACCGCGAGCTGCAACGCAGTATTCGCGAGATCATCACGACGGTGATCTAATCCGTGGACCCACACAAGACACAGATTCTCGAGACCAGCGCCTCGATCGCAAGCATGTCGGTTCGCGCGGCGCTCGAGTTTCTGCGCGCGGCGCCGGCGGCGGCGCACGTTCTGCAATCGGAGGAACTGCGTGCGTGGGGCGAGATGGGCCGTCGCCTCGCGATGAGTGACTACGAGTCGGCGATAGAATTCTTCGCGGCAGGCGTCGAACCGTTGCGCGAGGTTCCGCAAGAGCTGCACGCCGCGCTGTTCGAACTGTGTACTCGACAGATGATCCTATCGAACGCCGTCGGTCGAGAGACGCTACAGTCGTTTCCGGCAATTGCCGTCGCAATCGACGACATCGACGTGCTGCGATCGATACTCGAAATCGCGACCGAGATCGCGCGGCGATCCGCGAAACACAGTGCGGAGTTCATCAACGCATCAACTGATGTGTCGCGCGTGTTAGGTGGCTTCAAGGATCGTGAGGTTACTGAAGCGGCGCTCGGCTTGGCATCAGCTTTTGCTTCACGCGCCGGCGGCATCGCGTCTGACGCGTGGGCGGCGTTTTCCGTGGCACTGGCCCAACTCTCATCCGCCGATGCGATTCGATTGCTGACACGGACCAGCGACTTTCTCGAACGCGGAGGCGGGGCGGCGCTGCACGTGCTGCAATCCGGCGGCGACATTCTGCGCCGCGCGCCCGAGATCTTCGACGAATGGATCGAACTGTTGTGGGTTGTTGCGGCGCATGGAAATGCGAGTCTTGTGGCTTTTGTCCGCAGTAGTCCGCGCTTCCTGCGACTGTTGAGCGAAGGCACGAGCCGGAACGAAGCGATCGAACTGTCGCGTCGCGTACTGGCGTTGACGAAAGAGATTGGCGCGGTCGATGGCGAAGCGGCGCTGGCGTGTTTTCGATCGAGTGCGCGCGCGTTAAAGAGCGTTTCGATCGAACAGTTTGAAGCGTGGGCGCGGCGTGGATTGTCGGCAGGTCGCGCTGATGCGCGTGCGCGTCGTAGTTATTTTTCGCTCGAGACGCGTGGGAGTTATGAAGCGCTGCACAGCGGCGGCGCGGGGTTGTCGCTCGACGTCGTGCAACATCTGCTGCGTCTTTACGTCGAGGCGCTGACGGGACGCGAGGTGGACGTCGCGCCGCTCGCGGCTGTTCCGGATGAGGCGCGCATCGGCGACGGCCACACGATTCACCTGCCATCGCTGGTCAACGAATTTGGCGACGAGGAGCTGGACTTCAGACTCTACAAAGTGCTCGCCGCACACGCAGCGGGACAGATCGAGTTTGGCACTTACGCGCGTGGACTTCGTTCAGCTTATTCGGCAATCCGTGAAATCTACGATCCGGACGTGAGAGACGCCTTCTCGATGCCTGATGAGATGTTAGTCGAGCAGGCAAAGAAGGAGGCTGACACTGAGGACGCGGATTATCGCGAGGTCCTGAAACTGTTTCCGTTGCCTCAACTCGCACGCCGCGTCTTTGGCACGCTCGAAAACGGACGAATCGATCGCCGCCTGCGTCATTCGTATCGCGGCTTGCGTCGTGATCTCGATCTGATTCGCGAGCATCTGAGCCGCAGTCGTCCACAAATTCTGGAACTCCCCGCGCTGCTCATACCGTTCGAATTACTGTTCCAGGTGACGCTGCTCGGCGGCGCTCGCGACGACGCGCGTCACGCGCACGGCCAGATCGTTTCCGAACTCGAAACGATCGTCAGCGATTATCTCTCCAACCCTGACGCAACCGTGTCCGACACGTTGATGGCCACGAGCCGCGTTTACGATCTGTTCCAAACAGCGATTCCGACCGACGATTCGTTGCAACAAGTCGAAGTCCCTGAAGAACAATCCGAAGACGACGACCAACAGGCTGCGACCGAACGATTGAAACAACGTCAGACGCAAACCATGCCGCAGCGCCGCGACGCGCGCGAACTCTTCAACGCGTGGAACGATCCGTCGCTCGAAGGAGAACCGGACGAGCTCACGGGCATGGAAGCGTGGTCCGAAGCGGAGACGCCGGAGCAGTCGCTTGCGGAAGGCGAAGTCGCGTACAACTACGACGAATGGGATCGTGAGCTGACGGATCATCGTCTCGGTTGGTGTCGCGTCGTCGAGAAGCGCGTGAAGCAAGGCGATCGCGCGTTTGTCGAGGACACAAAGGAACGTCACAAAGGCGTGATCTCGTCTATCCGGCACCAGTTTCAGTTGATGAAACCTGAGAACCTCACGCGCGTCGCGAACGAAGTCGACGGCGAGGAGTTTGATCTGAATGCTGTGATCGATTACGTGATCGATCGACGTGCTGACGGGCAACAATCGGAACGCATCTACACGAAACGTTTGCGCCGGCGCCGCGATGTTGCGGTGTCGTTTCTGTTGGACCAGTCTTCTTCGACCGCGCGGACCATCGGGCGTCATCCGCTGCAACCGTACACGCGTCCCGGACGTCGCATCATCGAGATCGAAAAAGAAGGACTCGTGTTGATGAGCGAGGCGCTGGAAGCGGTCGGCGACGTCTACTCGATCAACGGCTTCACTTCCGAAGGGCGGCGCAATGTGAAGTTCTACGTCGTCAAGGATTTCAACGAGAAGTACAACGACGAAGTGAAGCGACGCATCGGCGGGATCAACTACCAGAACAACACGCGACTCGGCGCTGCGATTCGACATGCGACGGCGAAGTTGTCGAAGCAGGATGCGCGGACGCGGCTGTTGATCGTGCTTTCCGACGGGCGTCCCTACGACCACGACTACGGCGATGCGCGTTATGCGCGTGAAGATACGCGCGAGGCGTTGCGACAGGCGAAGAACGAAGGCATCACGCCGTTTTGCATCACGATCGATCGCGAGTCGGAGGCGGAGTTGCGGGATCTTTATGGTGAGGTTGGATACACGATCATTGACGATGTTTTGTCGTTACCTGAACGACTGCCGGGAATCTATCGACGCCTCACGACTTAACGCCCCAGCCGCCGCCGCCCGGAGTTTCAATTCGAATACGATCTCCCGCTTTCAATTCGTGTGAGCCTTTGGCGTTTATGTCTGTGGAGTTGATCTTGTTTACTCCGGGCGAGCCGTCGGCGCCGCCCTGCAAACCATACGGACCACGCTTGCGGCGATCGGCAAGCAACGACATGCGCGCCGGCACCAGTGTTTCGATCTCGCGTACGACGCCGTCGCCGCCACGCTGCTTCCCTTCGCCACCCGAGTCACGCCGCAGTCGATACTCACGCACACGCAGCGGGTACGCATACTCGAGCGCTTCGGCAGGCGTGTTCAAACTGTTCGTCATGTGCGTGTGAACGCCGCTCATGCCGTCGCGCGACGGCCGCGCGCCCATGCCGCCGGCGACAGTTTCGTAGTACGAAAACTCCTGTCCATTGCGCGTATCGATGCCGCCGATAGTGAGGTTGTTCATCGTTCCCTGGCTCGCGGCCGGAATACGATCCGGCAACGCCTTCGCTAACGCCTTGAACAAAACGTCGACGATACGTTGCGACGTTTCGACGTTTCCGCCGGCAACCGACGCCGGTGGATTCGCATTTACGACCGTGCCCGCCGGAACGATGACTTCGATCGGCGCCATCAAACCCGCGCTCGCCGGGACTTCGCCGTCGACGAGACAACGAAACACATACGACACCGCCGAGACGGTGATCGCCTCGACCGCGTTGATCGCGCCGGTGACCTGCGGCGCGCTGCCGCTGAAATCCACCGTTGCGTGGTCGCCTTTGATATCGATTCGCACCTTGATCGTCACCGGACGATCCTCGACACCGTCGTCATCAAGCTCATCCTGCGCTTCGTACACGCCGTCAGGAATCGAAGCGATCGTGTGTCGCATCAGCCGCGCCGAGTAGTCGATCAACTGCGCCGCGTACTCCGTCGCTTCACGTTCACCACGCCGCTCGACAATCTCCAGCAACCGCGTCGCGCCTGTTTTCAATGAGCCGATCTGCGCGTCGAAATCGCCGCGGCGTTCGACGTTTCCACGCACGTTCGCGAGCAACAAACGCATCGTGTCGTGATCGACAACGCCGCCGCGCACGAGCCTGATCGGCGGAATGCGAATGCCCTCCCCGTAGATATCGGTTGCGAGTCCCATCGATCCGGGCGTCGCGCCGCCGATGTCGGCATGATGCGCGCGGTTCGCAACGTAAAACAGAATCCGTTTTCCTTTCACGACCACGGGCATGATCAACGTCACGTCCGGCAAATGCGTGCCGCCCGCAAACGGATCGTTAACAGCAACAACATCACCCGGAACAAACTCGATTACGTCCAGGGCCGCGGCGACGGCCATCGGCATCGATCCGAGATGCACCGGCATGTGATCGCCCTGCGCGATCACGCGTCCGGCTGCGTCAAACACCGCGCACGAATAATCGCGTCGCTCCTTGATGTTCGGCGAAAACGCGGTGCGCCGCAGCGCGATGCCCATCTCTTCCGCCACCGAAGTGAAGAGTGCGCGATAGATCTCGAGTGTGGTGGGATCGAATTTCTTCATACGTCGATCAGGATGTTGCCGAACACGTCCACGCGGGCGCGCGCGCCGTCAGGAATCAGCGTCGTGCCCGAATACTCCGTGACGATGCAAGGTGTTTTCAGCTTCACACCGCCGTAAAGTTCTTCTCTCTTGTAAATCGCTACTTCAGTTCGACCGCTGGGTTTCGCAGTACCACGCGCTGAAGCGATCTTGCGAACGTTCAATTTCGACACCAGTCCAACGGATCTCAATCGCGCGCTGACGATCTCGATCTCGCTTTGTTCCTGTGCGTAACCGTAGCGCTCGCGATGCGCGCGATGAAACGCGGCGGCGATATTTCCCGTCGTCTTTTCGATCAACAACTCAAACGACTGCCCGCGATAACGCATCGCGAGGGCACGTTCATGTCGCTGTTTTACAGCAGGGAACCCTTCACGTCGCAAAACGCGCGCGGCCTCGCGTTCCATCTCGCGAAAGATCGTGGACAGTCGCGCCACGTCAGCGGGTTTATGGCCCAGCATCACGGTGCGGCTTTGGTCCTTCACGACGTCGGCAACGAGGACACCGACCGCCGACAACGCGCCGGGAGCTGTCGGCACGATCACCGTGGGAATGCGCAACGCACGCGCCAGTTCGACCGCGTGCAGTCCACCCGCGCCGCCAAACGGCAACAACGCAAACTGCCGCGGATCGTGACCGCGCTCGACCGAAATATGTCGCAGCGCGCGCTCCATGTTGGTGTTCGCAACTGATAAGACGCCTTCGGCTGCCGCAATAACGCTCGTTCGCTTGCCCGTCACGCGACTAAGATCTTCCGCCAACGCAGTCAACGCCGCGCGTGCGCGTGCTTCGTCCAACTTGAAATCACCGCCGAGCAGTCCGCCGCCGCCGAAGTGACCCAGCACGACGTGCGCGTCCGTCACTGTCGGCAACATCGATCGGCCGTAACACGCCGGTCCCGGATCGGCGCCCGCGGACTCTGGTCCAACACGCAACGATCCGCCTTCGTCGACACGCGCGATCGATCCGCCGCCTGCGCCGACCGTGTGGATGTCCATCACGGAAACAGCTACCGGAAGCCCGGCGACAGTGGCTTCGTTCGTCGTGCGGATCGCGCCGTCGTCGCACAACGCAACGTCGGTCGAAGTTCCGCCCATATCGAACGTGATCACGTTTTTGATTCCCGCCGATCGCGCCGCACGCAACGCGCCGACGACGCCGCCCGATGGTCCGGAAAGTATCGTTCGCACCGGCTCCAGCGCCGCGACTTCCGCCGAAATGCTGCCACCCGACGATTGCATCACTCGCAAATCGAGCTTCCCGTCTTTCAAACGACTGAGATACCGGCCCATCAACGGTTGCAGATACGCGTTGATGACAACCGTCGACGTGCGTTCGAACTCGCGATACTCCGGCAAAATCCGGCTCGAGATCGACAACGGCACGCCAAGCGATGCCAGCGACTCCGCGATCCGTTCCTCATGTTCGGGATGCAGAAACGAAAACAACAACGAGATCGCGACCGATTCAACTCCCGCCTGTTTCAGTTTCTCCGCAAGCTCCGGCAACTCGCTTTCGTTCAACGGTTCGAGCACTTCGCCCGAAGCAACCACTCGTTCGCTGATTCCGAACCGAAGCTCATCCGCGACGAGTGGCGGTGGTTTGACGGCGTTCAGGTTGTAGAGTTCGGGGCGCGCCTGGCGTCCAATCACGAGCACATCTTCGAAACCGCGCGTCGTGATCAACGCCGCGCGTGCGCCGCGACGTTGCAACAGCGCGTTCGTGCCGACCGTCGTGCCGTGAACGACTTCGAGCGCGGAGCCGATCCGCGCGAGTCCTTGTTTGATTGCGAGCGAGGGATCTTCCGGAGTGGAGGGAACTTTGAAGAGTTGAATCTGACCGTCTCTGATAAAAACGAAATCGGTGAAAGTACCGCCCGTATCAACTCCAATCCGTATTTTCCGCGGATTCAACTGATGGTCACCCAGCATCCACTTTCGTTCGAAGCGCGAATCGCATCCAAAACAACCTGCACGCGATGACCGTCTTCAAACGTCGCGGCGTCTTGGACCGTATGCCGGCCCGCACGCAACGCATCGCAGATCGCCACGGCAAACGCAGTGAAACCTCGCGACCAGCTACTCTCGCGCATTCCCTGGGCCATGTGGTCCTGGTCCACCTGCACCGGACGCCAGACGCCCGATCCAGTCGGCGACCGCCACAGCTCGCCGGTCTCTTCAACCATCAGCGCGCCTTTCGTGCCGTAGATCTCGAGACGGTTTTCGTACTTTCCGGATTCGACGACGGAAAGCGCGGCGGCGCCAGTCGCGCTGTTTGTGAGTGGACCATCGGCGAAGCGAAACATCAGTTTTGCTTCGTCGTCGGTGGTGACCTCGCGCGGTTCGTTTGTCGACTTGTCGGTACGCTGCTTGATGTGAGTGGAAAGCATTCCGAGCACCTGAGTGATCTCGGTTCCGAGCATCCAGCGAAATGAGTCGATCACGTGCGATCCGATGGCGCCGAGCGTGCCGCCGCCCATCGCTTTGTCAGACCACCAATCCCACGTACGTTCCGGGATGCTGCGATAGTCTGAACGAAAAACGTAGTTGCAATGACGCACCGATCCGATCGCGCCCGTCTGCAACATGCCGCGCATTGTTCGGCGACTGTTGAGAAAACGAAGCTCGTGATCGATGAGCGCAAGCACACCGGCAGCGCGCGCTTTTTCAACCATGCTTGCCGTCTCTTCGGCGTTCATCGCCATCGGTTTCTCGCACAACACAGCCTTTCGCTGTTCGAGCGCCGCAAGTGTGATCTCTTTGTGAGTGACTGGAGGTGTGACGATGCTGACGAGATCGACGTCGTTGTGTTCAACCAACTCGCGCCAGTCGGCGGCGACGTGTTCGATGCCGAATTCCTTGGCTACTGCCTCGGCGCGTTCGCGATGACCGCTCGCGATGGCGACGATCTTCGCACCCATGCAATCTCGAAAACCGGGAATTTGAGTGGTGCGAGCAAACCCGGTCCCGACGATACCGATCCCTACCGGCGCTTTCTTCATGGTCTTACTTTACAAAATTTTTGCAGGATCGTGCGATCAAGTTTCGCGGCCCGCGAGTTTGGCGACCATGGTGACGAGCTGACTGGCGCCAATCGGTTTCGCGATGTGCATCTGATAACCCGCGGCCAACGCCTGTACGCGATCTTCATCTCTCGCGTACGCACTGAGCGCCGCCGCCGGAGTTTCGCCACCCTTCTCGCGCGGAAGCTTTCGCACTTTGCCGATAAAACTATAGCCATCTTCTTCCGGCATCGCGATGTCGCTCAGAATCACGTCAGGCCGCCACTCACTCAACTTCACCAACGCCTCGCTGGCTGAAATACAGGTCTTTACCTCAGCCCCAGTGCGGCCGATCACCGTGCTGATGATCTCGCGTGCTTCCGGTTCGTCGTCAACCAGAAGAACCCGCAGTCCTTCCAGCGAATGAACTTCGGGAGCGACGTTCTCGCCTGTCTGCGACACTGGACCAGTGCGATCGGTAAGCAGCGGAAACGTCGCCGTGAACGTCGCGCCTTTGCCCGCGCCTTCGCTTTCGGCCGAAACAGTGCCGCCGTGAAGTTCAACAAGATGACGCACGATCGCAAGCCCGAGTCCGAGTCCGCCGAAACTACGCGTCGTCGAACTGTCAGCCTGCCGAAAACGATCGAAGACGCGCGGCAGAAACTCCGGATCGATTCCCTGCCCGGTGTCTTTCACCGTGACTTTCGCCTGAGTTCCTTCCTGCGAGATGCGAATCGTGATCTTGCCGCCTTGCGGCGTAAACTTCACCGCGTTCGACAACAGGTTCCAAATGATCTGTTGCACACGCGCGGAGTCAGCGGAGATCGCGCCCAAACCAGCCTCCGCCGCGTAGTCCAATTTAATGCCCTTCGCGTCGGCAGCCGGACGCACGACGTTGATCGCGGCGCGTGTCACCGAACAAATGTCCAACGGCCGCACGTCGAGATTCAACTTGCCCGAAACGATACGCGAGACGTCGAGTAGATCGTCGATGAGCTGCGCCTGCACGCGCGCGTTGCGATCGATCGCTTCGAGTCCCTGGTTCAACACTTTCTCGTCGCGCTTCGCTTCACGCAGGACGCTGGACCAACCGAGCAGCGACGTCAGCGGCGTTCGCAACTCGTGCGACAACGTCGCCAAAAACTCATCTTTGATTCGATTCGCGGCTTCGGCTTCCGCGCGCGCACGTTCCGCACGCACCAGCAAATGCTCGCGTGCTTCTTCAGAACGTTGCAACTCGCTGATGTAACGCGAAAGCTCTTCGACGTGCAGTCGCGCGGCCTCAGTTTGCGCGATCGAATTCTCGATGTTCTTGAGATACGTCTGATAAGTGAAACAGATGATGAGGATGATGGGGACAGTCGCGATCACCGCGTAAAACCCGTACGCCTTAATCATGATCGCGACAATGCCGGCCGCGGATGCGCCCGCGAAATACGTGACCGAAGTCCAGAGATAATAAGTGCGCCACGTGTTCCAGATCGATTCCTTGATCTTCGCGGCCTTCTCGATCGAAATCAGCGTCGTGTTTGCGACGTACTGCGCAAAACCCATCAGCAGGACCGCATAGAAGAACGTTGGCGAGAAACCTCGCGGAATATCCGCCGGTGGACCAAAGGCCAGGTTCAAAGCTGTCGACGTAACAAACGTACTCGTGGCGAGAATCGCGGAGTTCAAAAGAAAAACTCGCGGCTTCTTGCTGATGATCAGCGTTACGGCAACGCCTTCGAGCGCCGACAGCAGAATCGCCGCCGCTCCTCCGTACATCAGCATCCCGAGGAAAACAAACGTGTCGGAAACCGTGATCCGGCCACTGACTCGCGGGATCCGTATGGCGATCATCGAACTCGCGACCACCATCAAACAGAGGAAGAAAAACTGCGCATCCAGCTTGTCGTAGGGTAAGTAGTAGACTGACAGAAGCGCGATCGCTGCTCCCATAGTCACAAGCGACCACATATAAACCTGACCAAAGTGAGGTCGATTCACGTCAACTTCTGCCGCACTCATTGTTTTGTTCTCGCAACCGCAGATTACGCCGATCACACGGAGGGGATCCGTGTAACCAGCCCTAGAACTGATGGCTCAGTTTTTAATAATCCAGGCTGTCAGTCCCACTGTCTGACGTCGGCGACATGAATGCACCGCTATCGCCGTTTAGCATTGCTGATTGCGCAGTCGTCACAAGATCTCCCGTAACAACGCCATCGCCGGTAACGACTCCGTCGCCGGTGACGACACCATCTCCAGTGACTACTCCCTCGGGTAAGAGATTTTGAAAAAGTAGATTGACGGCAAGAAAGGCCGAGCCGTCGCCGGTTACAACACCATAACTCGTAAGAATATGGTCGCCTGTAACAACACCGTCCGAGAAGTAAGTTGGATCGAGCATTAACGTATCGCCCGTGACCACGCCACTGTCGAGAAGAGTTCCCGGAGCATAGACGAGCTGATACTTAGTGATCAAGTCCAAACCTGTAACGTACGTGTGGTTGAGAATAATGCCCCTTGACCACGTGAAGGTCTGGTCGCCGATCGTTGTATGTGCCGCAGGTGGAGTGTTCACCGTGAGCAGCGGCTGGCCGAAGCTGATCGAACTCAGATCGGTCCGCACGAGACGAGCGAGTTGCACGGCGCCCGCGATGTTCAATTGACCCGCGCCCTGTTCGAACGTGTTGAAACCCGCGAGAGGTTGCGCGGAGTACATCAACAACGCTTTCACGAGGTTTGGCGTCAGGTTTGGGTTCGCCTGCAACATCAAAGCGGCCGCTCCGGCGGCGACGGGCGTCGCCATCGAAGTCCCGCTCAGGTACATCATCCTGCGATTGTCAGCACTGCTGACGCCCGCGTCTAAAGAAGGTGTCTGGGAAACCAGGTAATTGCTGTCAGCCTCGGCGTCGATGAGTTTGTTGCCGGGCGCGACGAGATCGGGTTTGACGAGATTGTCGTAGTGATTATTTCCGTTCTCGTCTGTCGTATAACTGCGCGTCGGTCCGCGAGAACTGTAAGAAGCGATGGCGTCGTCGTCGCGTCGATCGGTGCCAAACGTGTTGCTCGCGCCGACGGTGATCGCCGAAGGTTCGTTGCCCGGCGAGTGAATGCGGCCGTAGACCTTGTTTCCGTCTTCGTCTTTGCCGTTGTTTCCGGCGGCGGCAAACACCACCACGCCCCCGTCAACGAGTCGTCGCACGGCGCGGCAGATCGGATCGTTGCGATACGAGTCGATCGCCGGCATGCCCAGACTCATGTTGACGACGCGAATGTTGTAAGCGACGCGATTTGTCGCGACCCAATCGAGCGCGCGCAACACTGTTCCCGTTGTGCCGAGACCATGCGAATTAAGAACACGCAAATTGATCAGGTTCGCGTTCGGAGCGACACCGAGATATTGACCGTTTGCGATCCGCCCGTTGCCGGCGGCGAGAGACGCGACGTGAGTTCCGTGTCCGTAAGGATCGTCGGTGCGTCCTTCGTTCGTGAAGTCTTCGTTGTAAACAACGCGCACGCTATTCGATCGATTCAGGAACGAATGGTGACCTGTGTCGATGCCGGAATCGAGAATCGCGATCCCGATGCCGGATCCGTCGAGCGTCGTGTTGTTTCCGCTGTTGTTGTTACTGCTGCTGCGGACCTGGTCGGCACCCGTCGTGCGGGAAACATGACCCATCGGCTGCACTTCGCGGTTGAGCGAGACGTACGAAACGTCGCTGCGACTCGCGAGGGCAACCGCGGCCGACACGGGCAGCGTCGCGATGCGGACTTTGAAACTCCTCAACTTGCGAATGTCACTGGCGCCTGAGACTTCGAGTGCGGAATCGACGTTCAGTTCCGACTGGTTCGCTGCTGGTTGAATCACGACGCGAACGAAGTCAGCGCCGCGTCCGGCAGCCACTTTTTTCAGGATGTCTTTCGAAACCTTTCGCTCGACAGGTACGGTTGAAACAGTTTCCTGCCAGTTGACGAGGGTGAGAGATTGGGCGCGTGTCCGAGGCTCGAAAACCAGTAACGAGCTCACCAGGAGAGATATAGACACGCTGAGGACGACCGGGTAAGGGTAACGCTTCATATTTACTCCAGGAAATTTGCGGGTGTTCTTGTCGCTCGGCTACTACGTCCCAAGTTGGTTATGACGGAGGAGTCTAGGGCAATCCACGCACCCTTCGGGGAGCCAAGAAGTGTCGGGAGGCTGGAGTTTACCAAACAATAAAAGTCGTTTAACGTGCAAATATGTTAAGAATCCGTGTCAAAAACGGGCGTAACGGGGTGTTTTGTACGGTTTGAGACGTAAAAGCCATCCTAAGTCGGCGATTGACTCAGGATGGCGTCCGTTTTGAGCTAAATGTTTAACTTAGGAGCAGGGTTTTATCCGTTTCCCTATGAGCGCTGCATTAGCTGATGTTACGCACCCAGGAAGAACACGGATTTTAAGATCCAAGTGAACATTTACATGGCCCACAGCTTTTCTGTAGACTGAGCGCCAGCGTCGAATCCTCAACAACAGGAGATCTAACTAATGCTTTCCCCCCGCAATGCCCAGATCATTGCTCTCGCTGTAACTTTTTCTTTCCTGATCGCCGTAGCGCCGGTTCGATCAATTCACGGACAAACGAAAACTGCCGATCAATCCGCTGACGCCGCGAAACAAAAACCCGACTATTCACAGGAAGCCGTTGTTATCGAACAGTTAGCGATGGCGTATCGCTTCGAACGCGACGGCACTGGCCGGCGTGAGTTGAGTCTGCGAGTGAAGGTGCAAAGCGATGCTGGTGTGGAACGATTCGGACAACTCGTCTTTCCCTACACGTCGGCAAACGAAAATCTCGAGATGGACTTCGTGCGCGTACGCAAAGCCGACGGCTCAGTCGTCAGCGCCACCGCTTCCGACGTTCAGGATCTCTCAGCTCCGCTCGCGCGTGAGGCGCCGATCTACACGGATCTCAGACAGAAGCACATCACCGTTCCCGGTTTGCGTCCCGGCGACACGCTCGAATATCGAATCGTCTGGAACATTCACAGCGCGCTCGCGCAGAACCATTTCTGGGTCGAACACGACTTCGTCACGCGCGGTCCGATCGTTCTCGACGACACGTTGACCGTGAACATTCCCGCCGCCAGTAAAGTCAAACTAAAAACCGAACCGGACTATGAACCGGCTATCAAGGAAGACCAGGATCGACGCATCTACACCTGGAAACACTCGAAACTAAAGAAGGATTCCGAAGAGGACGAAAAGGAAAAAGAGAAGGACGAAGAAGACGTTGAAGAAAAGGATCCCGACGAAATCCGCCCGCACGTTCAACTGACGACGTTTCAGAGTTGGGACGAAGTCGGGAAATGGTATGCGGGTCTGCAAAGCGATCGCATCGTTCCCGACGAAAAGATCAAACTGAAAGCTGAAGAGATCATAAAAGGACGCGCGACTGAAAAAGAGAAAGTCACGGCGCTTTACGAATACGTCGCGAAGAATTTTCGTTACGTGAGTTTGTCGCTCGGCCAGGGACGCTACCAGCCGCACGCCGCCGCCGAAGTCATGAGTAATCAGTACGGCGACTGCAAAGACAAACACACGCTGCTCGCTTCGATGCTCGCCGCCACGGGACTCCGCGCGTATCCGGTGTTGATCAACTCGGCACGCAAACTCGACGTCGACATGCCGTCGCCCGGGCAGTTCGATCACGTGATCACCGCGATTCCCGTCGGCAATGAAACATACTGGGCCGATACCACGTCGGAGATCGCACCCGTCGGACTCTTGTCGCCACGCTTGCGCAACAAGAAAGCGTTGATGGTGCCGACGGGTGGACCCGCGCGTCTGGAAACGACGCCTGCCGAGCCGCCGTTTCTTTCGTCTGAAGTCGTGACGGTGGAGGGCACGGTTGACGATCTCGGCAAGGTCACCGCGCGCGGCCGTCTGGTTTTGCACGGCGACGCCGAGACGTACATGCGGTTCATGTTTCGCCGCACGCCGAAGAGTGATTGGAAGAATCTCGGTTTCTATCTCGGGATGGCGAGCGGTCTCAGAGGTGAAGTCACCGACATCAAGACAACGGATCCCGCGGATCTCGAGAAACCGTTTGAGATCGAGTTCAACGTTACGAGAAAAGATTTTCTCGACTGGTCCACCAAGAAGTTGAAAGTGCCGCTTCCGTTTCCGCCCTTCAACTTGTCGAACTTTTACGGCCGCCGTTCGAAGAGCACCAAACCACTCGAGATCGGACCGCCAATCGACATCTCCTACAGTTTGAAACTCACGCTGCCAAGCAAGTATCAGGCGCGACTGCCGCTGCCGTTGAAAGTCTCACGCGATTATGGCGAGTACACGGCCAGTTACAAACTCGAAGGACAAACGCTCGTAGGCCAACGAACTCTGCGGTTGCGCCAGAGCGAGTTACCCGCGGAACGTTTGCAGGATTATCAGGCGTTCGCGGCAGTCGTGCGTTCCGACGCCGCGCAAACACTCTCGCTGGAAACGGAAATCGCCGGCGCGCCTGCGATTCCCGAGTCAGTTAAAACATCGGATCTGATCGAAGCGTCTCAGGCCGCGGTCAGAAACCGAAACTACCCCGTAGCTGAACAACTGCTGAAACGCGTCGTCGAGAAAGATTCCAAGCACAAGACCGTGCGCCGCAATCTTGGCTTCGTGCTCGTGCAGCAACGCAAGTTTGACGAAGCGATCGAAGTGCTGCGCGAACAGACGAAGATCAATCCTTTTGAAGACTACGCCTACAACCTGCTCGGCAGCATCTACTGGCAAAAGCAGGACTACGCGAACGCCGAAGAATCGTTTCGCAAACAGATCGAAGTGACGCCGTTGGACCAAACGGCGCATTCGAGCCTCGGCCAGATGCTCGTCGAGTGGCGCAAGTTTAAAGAAGCTGTTCCGGAGCTTGAACGCGCGCTTTCGCTGACGCCTGAGAGCGAGTTGCTTCAGGTCAACATCGGGCGTGCTTATCTCGGTCTCGGCGAGACGCAGAAAGCGATCGAGGCTTTCGAACAGGCTTTGAAGCTCTCGCGCACGCCGTTGGTGCTGAATAACGTCGCTTACTATCTCGCGTTTTATGGTGTGCAGCTTGATAAAGCTCAGCAGTACGCGGAGTCGGCTGTCGCGAGTGTCGCCAGCGATCTCCGCAATCTCGAAGCTGGAAATTTGACGCTCGACGATCTGAGCAACGTCGCTGCGCTCGCCGCGTACTGGGACACGCTCGGTTGGGTCTACTATCAAAAAGGCGATCTCGAGACGGCTGACAAATACATACGCGCGTCGTGGACCGTTCAGCAGCATAGCGAGGTGGGCCATCACCTCGGAGCAGTCGCGGAGAAACGCGGAAAGAAAGACGACGCGATTCGACTCTATGCGCTTGGCATGGTGGCCGATCGCGTCAGGCCGGAAGCTCGCGAGAGTTTAGAAAAACTGGTGAAGGCTGACGCTGTAGACGCGCTCGTGCAGACGGCGAAGAAGGAGTTGCCGTCTTTCAACCTGGTGAAGTTGAACCAACTGCTGCCGGATACGAAGACGGCCGTTGAAGGTGAGTTTTACCTGCTCTTTGGACCAGACGCGACGCGCGCTGCTCAGGTTGTCGACGTGAAGTTCATCAAGGGAGACGAAAGTCTCAAACCACTCGCGTCGCAACTGAAGTCGATCAAGTATTCACTCGTGTTTCCTGACGCGTCGCCGACGAAGATCGTGAGGCGTGGCGTGTTGCGTTGCGAGCCGAAACCGGGTGCGTGTACGTTCACGATGATCAGTCCTGACCTGGTTGTAGCTGTTGATTGATATGAAGAAGCGGACGCCGCAGGAAAAGAAGCACTGAGTTACGCGCGCGATCGTCGCAACGTTTACGGCGAGGCTCCGCATGCGTCGCGCAAGAGCATCCCGCCGCGAAAATGACAATAAACGCCAAGTTCTCTCGCGAGGTTATTGAAGTAATTCGCAAGGCGAAGATCCTCGGCGTTCGTTCGGGAACTGAGCATAAATACACAGGCGTGTGGGTTGTCGTCGTCGACGATCGCGTCTTTGTACGCTCGTGGAACGACAAGCCGACCGGATGGTTCCGCAGTTTTCACAAAGAACCGCGGGGAACGATCCAAGCTGAAAGTCTGGTGTTGAAAGTCAGAGGTAAAACGGTCCGCAGCGCGCGCATTCGCGACGCCGTGACCGCCGCCTTCGCCGAGAAGTATCCGACAAAAGGTTCTCGAAAATGGGTCGAGGGCTTCGCCGAACCCGCACGCACCCTCACAACGCTCGAGTTCGTGCCGGAGTGACCGAATCCATCGCGGCGTGTGATAGGATTCGACTGCTCGCAAAGCCCAGTCGAGGAGTCAACCGTTGTGAAACGCCACTTCACCGTCGCGCTGAGTCTTGCCGTCACCGTTTTATTCATCGCGTGTTCGTCACGTACAACGCCGACAACGAACAACACCACAAATCAGTCAGCGCAAACCGCGCCAACACAATCTTCAGCAACACCTGGAGCCAAGCCGGCGCAGGCCGACGCGCCAGCCGGTGAGTTGCAACCGGGACAGGCGAGTGGAAGTTACACCGCTAAAGGCGAGACCGTGCAGTTGAAATACGCGTACGCCGGGCGGGCCACACGTTTTGGAACCGAATCGCTGGTTG
Organism: Pyrinomonadaceae bacterium; assembly: GCA_035760365.1. Taxonomy (GTDB): domain Bacteria; phylum Acidobacteriota; class Blastocatellia; order Pyrinomonadales; family Pyrinomonadaceae; genus PSRF01. Next base: position 157,912 of record DASTTB010000033.1, on the reverse strand, counting down.
TGCTGTTAACTGAAACACCGATCGCACCGGAGGCTGTTGCGGAAGAGATCAAGTCGACGCCACTTCTGGAGGGCGAAAAGGTACGCGGGCTCGAATATGTGATCGACGAGAACAGTATGTGGGTGCGCTTTCATCCCGGACAGTATCAGGAAAGCGGCAGCAACAAACTCAAAGATTACAAGCTCGAGAACAACGTCGTCCGTGCTTTTGACGACGACGCCGCGGGCAGTTTGACTGACGGCAAATACAAACGATCGGTGAGGTTCGCGGCTGCCCTCACGCAGTGAAAGGATTAAGACCATGATGAGACTCATGTTGCTCGCGCTGGTTTTGTTCGCTGTAAGCGGAAGCACTTTCGCTCAAACGCATAATCTTTTGAAGAATCCGGACGCTACCGATGGCGGACAGTCGTGGAACGCCTTTGGCGACACTGAGATCGAGAAGACGCCTGAAAACGGCGCGAATTTTGTTGTTCGTAACGGCGGCTACTTTCTTCAGGACGTTCGCATCCCGCTTGGACCAGCCGGGCGTTACGTCGTCTTCGTCGGATGCGGCGCCAGCGAGCGCGTGGATGCGAATGGCGCGATCACGGGCCTGCCGTACCTCTACGGTTACATGATGAATTCGCCTGGTCCAAATGGACAGCAGATATTGGCCTACCTGCAGGGTCAACGGATGCAGGCGCAACCAGTCGTCAAAGACGAATGGGTCAACATGTTGGGAGTTTTCAAGCTCGCCGAGGGAACGACAAACATTCGGTTCTTTTTGAACCAGGCCGCGTCGGCAACCACTCCGCATAACGGTTCGGCCGCGCGGTTCGCCAACCTCGGCCTCTACTTGTTCGATAACAGAGAAGACGCTGTAGCCTTCGCGAGTGACTACCAATAAGATGAAGTCAAAAGTATTAGCCGCCGGACTGCTGCTGTTGTTCGTGTCAATATCGACGGTCTCGATCTGCGCGCAACGTGTTGAACCACTTCCGAAACTGTTGTCACTACGCGAGCAACAGGCCGTGCGCGAGGGGTGGTTGAAGAAACGCTTCGACACGATGTTGCTGCCGATGATGCGGCGCAACAACGTCGCGATGTGGATCGTGACGAACGAAGAGTTTCATTCCGATCCGGTCACGGCGCATATCGCGCCGCCGCTTCCGTACGTCGGGCGGCGGGATTTCTTCGTCTTCGCCGACCGCGGCGGAGATAAACTCGATCGCATCGCCATCGTCCGTTATCCCGAAGAACACTTGAAGTATTTCTTCGAGGTTCTGAATCCTCCCGGCAAAGACATCGCCACAACGTTGCGTCGTGTTGTCGAAGAACGATCGCCGAAGACGATCGCGCTCAACATGGGCGGAATGCGAGGCGCGACCGATGGTCTTACTTACGAGGCCTACAAATTTCTAACGGAGTCTGTTGGTCCAAACTACGCGTCGCGTTTTGTCTCCGCGGCGCCGCTGATCGTCGAGTACATGGACACGCGTGTGCCCGAAGAGCTTGAACACTATCGCACCGCCGTCGCGCTCACTGACATCCTGACGCAGCGCGCGTTTTCAAACGAAGTGATCACACCGGGTAAGACGACGGTGGGCGACGTTCGCTGGTGGTTCTTGCAGCAGGTGAACAATCTCGGGCTCGATGTTTGGTTTCAGCCTGATTTGCGCGTTCAACGACGCAATACCGAAACGGGTAAGACGCAACAGTTTCTCAGCGTCAGCGAAGAGTCGGTTGTCATCCAGCGCGGCGACGTTATCCACATCGATTGCGGGTTAAATTACATGGGCCTCAGCACTGACTGGCAAAGGATGGGATACGTGTTGCGCGAAGGCGAAACGGATGTGCCTGAAGGATTGAAGAAGGCGTTGACGAATACGAATCGGTTGCAGGATGCGTTGTTTACGCACATCAAAGCCGGTGCGAAGGGGCATGAAGTTTACGACGCGACGATGGCTGACATGCAGAAGCTGGGCATCGAGGCGATGATCTATTCGCACTCCGTTGGGAATCAGGGACACGCATTGGGCGCGAGTATCGACTTTCGGCGTGCGTCCGCGGGCGCATCGATTGAGCCGCCGTTTCGCGAAGGTTCGTACACGTCGATCGAGTTGAACACGAGCACGCCGGTTGCGGAGTGGGGCGGGCAGAAGGTGACGATCATGATGGAAGACGACGCGTATCTCACGAAGGATGGGATGAAGTGGTTCCGGCCGAGACAGACGTCGTTTTACGTAATCCGTTAGATCCGTTTTACATGTGACTCGCGCAAGCGCGAGTCACATCTCACTCAACCCTCACGCGGTCGCTCCGGGTGCGTCCAAACGTCTCCGGATGGTACATCTCTTCAGCCTTCGCCGGCGGCACAACAAACGTCCCCGGTGTCGTAGCTCGCGCAACATAAGAGTAACGGTAAACACCACCCCACAACAGCGCCGCAAACGCCTCCGATCGCTCATCACGCAAATTCTGATGATCGAACCAGACTCGCCGCCATAACCACCAATTCGACGATCCCGAACTCGAATCCTTCTGATCCTCCGGAACAACCTCAGTCGTCGCCAACTCCGGATTCAACGACTCAAACCCCGCCGGCAAGTAATCAACCAGCGCCACATGATACCGGCGCGACGGCGCCGACATCGTCATACGCACACGCACTCGTGCCCCGGCCTTGATCCGCCACCCGCCATCAGCATCACGCTGCACATCTTCCGCACGATCAACAGCCTCATAACTGCGCTCAACCGTGAACCCATAATCCGCACTGCCGAGCACAGAATTGACCGGCGCATAACTCATCGCCAGCCGATAATAAAGCCGCCCCTCACCTTCCTTGCTGATGATCAACGAATCACTATCGGTGAGATAGCGCATCGGCACATCAACTTTTTGCCGTTCGACAGTCCTGCCCTTGAACGCCTGCGCGCCTGCGTAAGCATTCCCAAGCCACACACGAGCAACAAAGTCAGGCGTGACCTTCTCATAAGTCCTGAAATAACGGTCCAACGCGAGCAACACAAACACATTGTCCTGCGTGTTGGACCACCGGCCCTGCACACGATGGGCCAACAAACCGCGCACGATCTTCGGAATGAGATCGTTCGCAGGCTGATCAGCAATCAAAGCATCGAGCACAACCGCGTCAGCACGACGATCGGAATGCAACACAAGATGATCATCGTCCGTGTACGAAGAAACAAAATGCGCAGTCGCCGCAGTTTCAGCAACTCGATTCTTGAGATTCTGACGAAGCGCTTCGACTTCCTGCCGCGAAGCCTCATCACCCGACAAGACATAAAGCAACCACCCAACCGTCTCGAGCGACAGATCTTCCACCCGCACGCCGGACAATAACTTGCGCGCCTTGCGCGTATCCCGGTCGCCCATCTGCGCCTCGACGTAAAGCGCGTAAGCGATCAGCGCCCGCCTCGCATCACTGCGATAGCGCGACGGAATGCGAGATTCGATATTGCGAAGGTAGCCGAGCGAGCGTTCACGCATGGAGAATGGAACTGGAAAGCCCTTGCCTTGTGCGCGCGCGAGCGCGTGAGCGACGTGAATACTCAGGAAAGGCCACGACTCGTCGCCGCGTTTCCAGAAACCAAATCCACCGTCCTCGTTTTGCATTCCCGAGAGTCGCCGTATATCGCGATTTACAGCCGCTTCGATTTCCGCCGGCGTCGGCAGATCTTTCGTGTTGAACGCTCGCAGAACATCGCGCAACGCCGCTACCGAAAGAATGCGCGACGCCAGTTGCTCGGAACACTCGTACGGATAGTTTTGTAGATAAAGAAAAGCGTCGGTAAGTTGTTGTAACTGAGTTGACGACGCTTCGATCTCGAGTCCGCCGAATTCTTTAAAGACGCCAGACGGAGCTTTCACGGATTGGCTGATCGCGCCCTGATCGATCTCGCCGTAAGTGGCAAATGCTTCAGTCGTGGCCGGCGTCCAAACTGGGAGCGCGACCTCCGCCGCGTCAGACCAACGTCCCGAAACAGCAGCAACCTGAAACCGCGCTTTGCCGGCGCTTGCTGTCGAAACAGGAATGCGAACTTCTACCCGATCATTCGCAGGAACCGTGACACGCCGCCCCGCTAGCGCCGGTGACGCCGGCGAACCGGTCACGCCTGAGAACCGCGCGTTTGTTCCACGCAACGTCACGTCAACTGACATCGCCGCATCAGTTTGATTCTGAACCACGACGGGAAACTCAAACGCATCTCCAAAGTTCAAAAACCGCGGCGCGGAAGCGCGAACCATCAACGGCATTCGCGCCGTAATCGACGACTCGCCGTATCCGAACTGTTTACCACCGGCAACAGCAACCGCCATGACGCGATAGCGCGTGAGATTGTCCGGCAGCTTCACTTTCACTTCCGCTCGTCCATTGACGTCGGTCGGAACCGAAGGCGCAAAGACGGCAAGCGCATTGAAGTCCTGACGCACGCGGATCGGCTCAGTCGCGGCGCCCATCGCGAGCCCTGGCGGCGCGTTGACTACATAAGCCTTACGGGCCAACAATCCTCGTATCGCCGGAGCGTCCATAGCCAGGTTACCCTCGCCACCCGCTGGTCCACCTCCAGTGTTTTGCTGATCAGAAGTGAATATCGGCAGCCAAACCTTGTCTCGCAGGTGAACGTCTTGAACGTTCGCTTCCCGTTCGGGATAAAACACCGAAATCGGATCGTCGAGTTTGTAGCCAGTGAGCGCCAGCACTGCTTCGTCTACGACGACAACCGCGATCTCGCCACCTGAAACAGGCGCGCCGGCAGCGTCTTTGATCTCCACACTGACACTCGTTTCGCCGCCTGGTTCCAGCGCTTTATCACGAGGCGTCGCGGTTATCGAAAGTCGACGATCGATCGCGGGTATGGAGATTTTTACGTTCCCACTCGCAAACGCCGGCTTCTTCGCCGGCGGCTTAGCGCCGGGCTTGATGCTCGCATCGTCGCGTTCGACTTCCCCGAGAAGATCAACGTGCACGTGAATGTTCGGAGCCCAACTTTGTTCGATCGGCAATCGCAAAGTCGTCGTCTGCTGGTCCATTCGAAACCGTTCGACCTTCACGATGCCTGAACGCCGCACGCTCAGCACGCCTTCAGCAGGATAGAACGGCGCCTGGACCAGGATCTCCGCCGTGTCGCCCGCTTTGTATTCGTTTCGATCGGGAACGATCTCGACGCTGCCCTCGTCCAACTCCATGCCTGAAGGCAACGTCTCTCCGGAAACCGTGACATCCAACTCACTCTCGTTGCGACGTTCGAGATCATCATGGACAGTCGCTCTGACGGTGTAATCGCCTCCTGTTTTTGTCTCAAACGTGCATGTGACCGCGCTGCTCGACGATCGGATCGAACATTCCTGCGGATCCGTTTCAAACCGCCTCCAACTGCCTTCTTCCTGCCGCCAGCCCAGACGCGTCGCCACCATTTTGATCTCACGTCCTTCGACAAGCTTGCCGTCGAGATCGGTGACGATCGCCTTCACCGCCACCGGCTCTCCCTGTTGCACAAAGCTGCGATCCGTTTTCAACCCGACGTACAGATTCGCGGGATGGACCAACAGCCTCGTCTCCGACGCCCAGCGTTGCCGGTTTACGTCTGAAACGCTGGCGGAGGCCGTGATCGTGGATGGCCGCGCGGGATTGATTCGATCGAAATCGATGTGAAGCCGATGCTTTCCCTCTGCGTCGGTCACGCCGCTCAGAGTCTGCTTCGTGGTTCGCACGTAATCCTTGTGCCGCGACCATGGCGGCATCCATTCACCAAAGACGAAGTCACCTCGGTTGGGTGGCGTGTATTGCGTGACAGTGGCGCTGACGTCCCAGGTGACTGGCGCAGTCGCTAAACCGCCGCCGGCAAAATACGACGCGCTGAGCGAAACATCAGCGCTGCCTCCGACGAAGAATGGCCCTTCACTTTCGTTCTGCGCCTTTACTTCAAACTCCGGCCGCCGAAACTCCTGCACCTGGAACTTGTGCTCGTGCGTGTTTCCAACAAGCGAACTCAACGCCTGCAACTTCAGAGTCGCGTCGCCGAGATTCATCTTGTCCGGCAACTTCAACGACCAATCGAAACCGCCAAACGCGTTGAGGGGCACGCTGCCCACCTTCATCTGGTTACCACGCGAGTCGCTGAGGATAAACGCGACGTGCGTGACTGTGTTCGGCAATGGACCAACGTCGCCGGTCTTACCTCCGCCAAGCTTTCGAATCCAGCCTTTGACGTGGACTTCCTCGCCCGGCCGATACATCTTGCGGTCGTCGAAAACAAACCAGTGCAACGAATCCGCCTGTTCCTTCCTGAACCAGGTTCCGGACTGATAGGACCAGTACGATAAGTTCTCAGGCAGGATCGCAACGTCGCCATCACGCCGCGCAATGAGCAGACCAGAAACAGTCGAGTTCATTGGCTTCAAACCCAAGCGCGCAAGCCCGTCTGGTCCACTTCGTGCGGTGATGTCTGAAGGGAGAAGCGTCACGTCGACGTCGCGCAACGGAGTTCCGTCCCTCAACGACGTGACCCAGCCAACCGCTTCGGTGTTGTCGATAAATGCGTCCAATCCGATATCGGTTACCTGGATCCACGACTCACTGATCGCGTCGTCATCTTCCTCGGTCGCCTTGCCTCCAACAGGTTCGACTACGAGGATCATCTGGCCATGGCCGTTTGTCAGCGCCGGACGCAGATCGACGACTGTTTCGACGATGTTATTTGGCGCTTTTCGCACGGGAATCGTCTTGGAAAAGACGAGTCGTCCGGGAATCGAAGGCCGCGGCTTCACGTCTCTTCGGTACTCAGCCCACTGCGGCCAATCGTTAGGAGTGACCGAATAAAGTCGTACGTTGAGCTCGGTGAAGTTGATAGAAAACACCGAACAGCGTGTCGGCGAAGCCGGATCCATCACGACGAAGTCATTCGGCGGCCCAACGAACCTTCTGGGATGTGGGCCAACTCTGAAGGTCAACGTGAGATCGCGGCCGAGTGTCTGGTTGAATTTATCCTTGAATGATTTATCGAAAGTGACGCGGTAAGTTGTATCTCCTCGTTTCACGCCGTCGATCGTCACGCTCGAACCGTAGCTCGCGATCTCCATCTCGGCCAATGCCGGTTCGACTCTGATCTTCGAGTGATCGACTTCGCTCAGTTCGTTACTGAACTCGATCTCAAACTCGTCGTAGGGCGAGCAACGACGTTCTCCGTTACAGCCATGTTCGGCCACTTTTAATGGTCCATAAGTTCGAAAGTCGAAACTCGACGGTTTCGCAGTTGTGTTTGGCCCTTCAGCCGACGGCGCTCCGGACACTACAGAGACTTCGACTCGCGCGTCTACCGGAAGTGCGCGATCCGGCGACCCTGTTTGCGTATCAATGGCTCGGAAAGCTATCGATCTATCCTTCGCGGCTTCGCGCAGAGCAGCGGTTGCGTTCCAATCCCGGGCCATCGCCTGCTTCAATTCGTCGCTTGTCGCCAAACGCGTGTTCAAGATGCGGTTGCCGCTCGTAACTCGAATCGAACGCAACACCGACGCGGGATCGATGCGCTGATCGAATTCGATAAACATCAACGAATCGCGCGGCTGAGTACTGTCCTTTGCTGGATACGACGTCTTCACCGTTAACGGCGGAGTCGTAAAGCTCCACGATTTCTCCGACGCGAGCGTGCCGCCGTTTGCGGCGCGGGTTCCGGCGGGGACAGTCACCGTGTAAGTCGTCGCCATCGGAAAACGTTCTTCGGGTTGAAAAGTGAGTGTTTGTGTTCCGAGCCAACGCCATTTGCCTGGTGGTTGCGGTGTGAGTTTGACGGGAACGTTTGTCGCGGCCTGTTCCTGTGAAGTTAGCGCGACCATTGGTTGTGAAAATGTAACCGTTAAATCAGGCGCGATCTGAACGCTGCCTTCCGGTGCGTAACGCAAGACTTCGAGTGGACCAGTGTTGGTTGACGGAGCGACGGCGGCAGTAGGCGCCGCTGGAAACGAAGTCTCGATCGTGTTGCCGGTGCGCGGGGGCGGAATCGAACGTTCGCGCATCGAGAACTCTTTGATGCCGCTACTCGGATCGACCGTCATCGAAGGCAAGCGCTTCACGATGGCATCGATCTCTGTTTGCGACAGTTCACTCGCAGCGGCCAACTTCGGCGCCGGAATCGCTTCAGGCTGTTCGGTTCCGTGAGTCAGACGAAACTGCAAGCCAGTCTCATCGACCGTCGTCGCCGCCGGAACGTCGACAGAATTCGCCCTCACGACTTGTGGTCCATGAAGTAGTTGAGCGAAGAACGAAACGATCAAGACAGTCGAAGTGAGACTTCTGAGAGAAGGCATATCAATTATCGAGACGTTTTGGAAGCGGCATTATAAGTCTGAGTGGTTCGTTGTTCATCTGAACCGTCAACTTTCGTGGCTCACCCTTGCCTGCCGATTTGATCCGGCAATATATCCAATCCTCTGCGCCGGCGAAGGCTTGTAGCGAGAATTTTCCCATGAAATCGGTGCTGTCGCACCCAAAACTTCTGATCCTCGTCCGCTGCGTACTGCGAAGCCGTCGCGCATACCCAGGCGTCTGCGACGGGAGCACCATTGGGCCAGACTATTCGGGTCGTTAGAAACGGAACACGCCGCCGGCGGCCGTTAGTTCCTGAATCGTTATGAAAGTTTCACCACAAACCGCAGCGCTTATACAGGAGTTGCTTGCGCGCTGTTCGAGATTGGCCCGGTTCATTCAATCGAGACTTTTCCACACCGTCATCCGAACAGGTTGCCAGTTTCGCGACGCACTTAAGAAATATGGCGAGTTAAGCGACGAAGACACGCGCGCGCTACTGTGGTTCTCGATAAAGGGACTTGCTAGCTTTCCTGCGCAGGGAACAGGACGAGCTCGCGTTTTTGCGTTGCCTTCAACCGCGCGAGAAAGTCTGCACGCGAAATGGCTTTCGCGCCGAGTGCTTCGAGATGAGGTGTGACCATTTGGATGTCGATCCAATCGAGGCCACGCTGCTTCAGGTGCTCGATCAGGAACAACAGCGCGAGCTTCGACGCATTCGATCGCAGCGAGAACATGCTTTCGCCCGAGAACGCCCCGCGCGCGTCTACTCCATAAATTCCACCGACGAGTTCGTCGCCTTCCCAAACCTCGACACTGTGGGCATGACCTTGCGTGTGCAGCTCGCAGTATGCGCGGATCATCTGTCGCGTGATCCACGTGCCTGACTCGTGGTTGCGTCTGACTGTGGCGCAGTGAGTGATGACCTGCGGAAACGCTCGATCGATCGTGAAATGAAACCCGTGCCTGGTGCGGGCAAGCCGGCGCGGGATGTGCAGCTCGTTGAAATCAAGGACGCCTCTTTCCTCGGGGCAACACCACGGGACGAGGTTCTCATGAATGGGCCACGGAAAAATCCCGCTGCCGTAAGCGCGCAAAAGGTTTGTGGTGGTGAGAGGTCCACCCACAGCAACGATGCCGTCGATTGCATATTCAGGATCGAGGAAATAGATCAGGTCGCGTTGGCGAGGCATCGTCGGCGCTTGTTACTCTTCCGGAAACCTCAAGGACAATTCTTCCTTTTCGAGTTCCACCAGAACTTCACCGGTAATGGACTTCTCGCCAAACAGGAGCTTCTCGGCCAGTGGTTCCTTGATCTTCGCCTGTATCAAACGAGCCATGGGCCGCGCGCCGAGTAGTCGATCGAAACCACGTTGGGCCAACCACGCGCGCGCTTCGGGCGAAAGCTTGACTACAACTTTCTTCTCGCGCAATTGCTTGTTCAGTTCGCCGATAAACTTATCGACAATCTGTTCGATAACCTGCGCGTCCAACGCCTTGAACGCGATCCACGCGTCCAGGCGATTGCGAAACTCCGGGCTAAACGTTCGCTCGATCGCGCCTCTTCCCTGTCCTTTACCCTGGCTACTTTGAAAACCGATGCCGCCTTCGCTGATCTCGCGAGCGCCGGCGTTGGTGGTCATGATCAGGACGACGTTTCTGAAGTCGGCCTTCTTGCCGTTGTTGTCAGTCAACGTCGCATGGTCCATCACTTGCAGCAGGATGTTGAAGAGATTCGGATGTGCTTTCTCGATTTCGTCGAGCACCAGGACGGCGTATGGAGTTCTGGTGATCGCGTCGGTGAGTAGACCACCTTGATCGAAGCCCACGTAACCCGGCGGGGCGCCAATCAACCGCGATACGGTGTGACTCTCGGCGTATTCGCTCATGTCGAAGCGGATAAACTCGACGCCCAGAATCACCGCGATCTGTTTAGCCAGTTCAGTCTTGCCGACGCCCGTTGGACCAGAAAAGAGAAAACATCCGACAGGCTTTTCGGGTTGGCCCAAACCGGAACGAGATAACTTGATCGCACGAACGACCTGTTCGATAGCATGGTCCTGACCGAAGATTACGCCCTTTAGTTTGCCTTCGAGTTCTCCGAGACGGACTTTTTCCGAGCTCACGACCGTCTTCTCGGGAACTTTCGCCATTCGCGCAACGACGGCTTCGATGTCGCGCGTGCGAACGACTTTCGTCTTGCCCGTCGTCAACCTCAACTTCAACGCCGCGCCGGCTTCGTCGAGTACGTCGATCGCCTTGTCTGGTAAGAAACGATCGTGCATGTACTTCGCCGACATCTCGGCTGCTACTTTGAGCGCCTCAGGACTGTACTTCACGCCGTGATACGTCTCGTAGTAGCTCTTCAGTCCATTCAGTATTCCCACCGTCTCTTCGACGGACGTTTCTGAAACTTCGATCTTTTGAAAACGGCGCGCGAGCGCGCGGTCGCGTTCGAACGACGCTTTGTACTCGCTGTAGGTCGTGGAGCCGATGCAGCGCAGTTCACCTGAAGCGAGTGCGGGTTTGAGGATGTTCGAGGCATCCATTGAGCCGCCGCTGACGGCGCCTGCTCCGACGATCGTGTGAATCTCGTCGATGAAAAGAATCGAGCCGGGGATCTTCTTCAGCGACGTGATGACGCCTTTGAACCGCTGCTCAAACTCACCGCGATATTTCGTGCCGGCGAGAAGAGCGCCCATGTCGAGCGCATACACAGTCGCGGAACGCAGCAGTTCGGGAACCTCTCCTAAGTGGATCTTCAATGCGAGACCTTCGGCGATGGCGGTCTTGCCGACGCCGGGTTCTCCCACGTAAATCGGATTGTTTTTACGACGGCGGCACAGTATCTGAATCGTTCTTTGCAACTCGTTGCTGCGGCCGATGAGCGGATCGATCTGTCCTGCCGCGGCGCGCTCGATGAGGTTGACTGTGAAAGCCTCCAACGGATCTTTCGATCGACGGGCCTCGCCGTCGTCTTCATCAGCGTCGGCGTCACCTGTTGTTGGCTCTTCGCCTGTGGCGCGAATTCCGTGCGAGATGTAGTTGAGTACGGCAAGACGTGTGACTCCCTGCTTGTTCAAAAGAAACACGGCGTGAGAATGCTTCGCGTGGAATAACGCGGCGAGGACGCCGCCGCCGTTCAGTTCCTGTTGTTCGCTCGCCTGCGCCTGGAGCAGCGCGTACTGCAACACTCGCTGAAACGCGATTGTCTGTTCCGGCAGGCCGCTCGCATCGCCGCTGACCATTTCGGTGTGTGCGTCAAAGAACTCTTCGATCTCCTTCTTCAAGGCATCGAGGTCGCCGCCGCAGTGATAGATCACGTCGCGCGCGATGGCGTTGTTGAGCAACGCGAGCAGGAGATGTTCGAGCGTAACGTACTCGTGCTGGCGCGTTGCGGCTTGCGCAACGGCGAGGTTTAAAGTGGCTTCCAGGTCTTCAGTGATCATTAATTCTTCTTATTCTTAATGCGTGTTTCCATTAACCCGCAGTTACATCTTCTTCCATCGTACACAGGAGCGGAAACTCATTCGCCTGCGCAAGGTTCGTGACTTTGTCCACCTTCATCTCCGCAACCTCGTAAGTGTAGACGCCGGCCAAACCGATGCCTTGCCGGTGAACGTTGAGCATGATCTGCACGGCCTCGCTCTCGCCGTGATTGAAAACGTTTTGCAGAACGAAGACGACAAATTCCATGGTGGTGAAATCGTCGTTATGCAGCAAGACCCTGTAGAGCGGCGGCCGCTCCAGCTTCGCCCTGCTCTCCGCCTTCTCTACAACGGCGCTGCCCTGATCCTCTTCCATCGGCATACGAGGGATATTTAACCGCATTTCTGAGGTGTCGGGAAGTTGAGTGACGGCGTGACGCAGCGGGAGAGATTTGATTAGAAGCTTAGTGAAGGGTATCCGTCAGCACCGTTTTCAAGTTTCGAGTAGCACTTCAGGATGTTTCTTAGCGATCGTCAGCAGCTTCAGCGCCGCGTCACCGGGCTCCCGTGAGCCTTGTTCCCAAGCTTGGACGGTCTTGGTGCTGATGTTCAGCATCATTGCGAACACCGCTTGCGAACAGTTCAGCTTTTCGCGTATCCGCGCGATGTCTCGAGGGGACATTGCCTTGGGCCGGCGTGGCGCCTGAACTCGCGTCACCTTCAAATCGCGCCGCCTGCCGCGCTCAAATGCAGCGGCGTCTTCCATCGCCTCCTTAAGATCGGCGAATGCCTCATCACTCATGTAGTTTGTTTTATTTGTCTGTGCTTTCTTTCGCTTCACGACGCACGTTCCCTTCTAATCTGCTGACTCAGCGCTCGGATGATGCGTGTTTGATCGGGTGACAAGTCGGACTGCTCACCTTTGCTGAATAGATACAGAGGTGAATTCTGCCGGCATGTTCAAGGTAAAGATAAAGGTAACGGTAGCTACCGCTCTTTCCTCGTGACGAGCCCGGGTCCGCAACTCGCGCCTTCCGAACGCCATGCGTTCCCTTCACAACATCGCCGCGCTCGGGATTCTGAACGAGGTCAGATTGAATGCCCGTCAGAACCTCCGCTGCCACCGTCCGAAGCTGTTTGGAAAAGATCTTCGACTCAACGAATTCAAACCAGACAGCATCATCGGTACTTGCCATGCACTCCTACTATACCACTGGGTGGTATACTCCTCAAAAACCTGTTCACTCGGAAATCAGATCGATGTGGGTGGTAAAACTTTGGCTGGTAATCCGATGGAAACGGTCGTTCTTTGGGACGCCAGTCAGGAGACGGCCTTGAAACGGTACGCTCTTGCGACTGCTGAAACGAGTGCCCCCGCAGGGATTCGAACCCCGAACCAACAGATTATGAGTCTGCTGCTCTAACCGTTGAGCTACAGGGGCACAATGAATGACGGCGGTCGAGTTTAATCGCTGCGGAAACTGTAACGACCCTACGTCGTCTTCCCCTTTTTCAACCGCTTCCTCAGTTCAGTTTAGCACAGCGCTTCAGGCGTGTTCCTGTCCTTCGCGTGGGATGAATGTAGCGCTCTGAGATCGTAACACTACTGTGGCCCCGCCCTTCTTTATCATGAAGGCGTCAGCCTCGCCAAACCCCTCAAAACGTGCGACGGAATGAGTGTATCACGCGATCATTTGGAAACTGCAAACCGTCCTAGTCAGGGGGAGCGATCTCATATGTTTCGATTACTTTCATTCGGCGCCGATACCCAATCAAATACTTTCTTGATTGAGTCAATTCCGAGTCTTGACAGTCCGATTCCTAAAGGCATATGGTTATGGTCGCTTCACGTGGACCACCTTGTCGCGTGAACGCTCACTACTCTCTCTGCGAAACTCAGATTACTCACTATGACGAGTCCGAACCCGAACGATGACGGCTTATTAATACTCGGTTGGCAGGTCAACGACGCGTTCGAACCATGCTACTGGTTGAAGCCGGACGCCAAGCTTGGGTGTCACTCACTAGAGGATCTGTTCATGATTCCGGGTGAGGTGATGGAAGCGCACACCGTCATCATTGCGCAGTCGGGATCGGGCAAATCGTTTTTTCTCGGCCGGCTAATCGAGGAATTGCTGTTAGCCACGAAGGCCAGGGTATTGATTCTCGATCCTAATTCTGACTTTAGAAGAGTGCAGGAAGTTCAGGGTGAATCTCTATGGACTAATGCTAAATACGTTCAGAGCGAGAAGAAGGCAAAGCTGCCGCACGAGAAATCGCGCGAGGAGTTCAGCGATGTTTGGTCTCAAATTCCCATGCGCGTGAGGACAGGAATTAAGGCCGGGCCGGCATATGAGACTTTGCAGGTTCGTTGGTTATCACTATCAATGGACTTTTTGGCGGAGGACGTGAAGAACCCGATGCTTCGCAGTGATCTTTATAACTGCCACGCATTCGTGAAAGACCTCGGGGAACTGCTGCGTTACAAGTTCAAGGCGACAGAAACTGCGACCGATCTCATCAACGAGGCGCAATGGGTATTCAGTCTAGTGAGAGACCCAAATGTCGATGCAAGCGCTTTAAAGTCATCTCTTGAAAGCAAGTACGCTGCCGATGAAATACTCGGATCAAAAGCGGCCGATCCGGCGAGCGATAAAATGGTTTTCAAAGGTGGCTCCGGCATACCTCGCTCTCTCGTGGAACAACTAAGCGACCGCTTCATCGAGTCTGCCTTAACGATCTCGAAATACGTTACCGATGATATCCAACGGTTCTACTTCGGCAAGGCTCGAGAGTATCAGGTCGCAGGCATCTTGAAGACTCTAACTGCAGAACCTCCCTGGCAACCTCGACGGCCCATTAGACGACTTGAGGTTGTCGACCTTCCCTCTCTCTCAGATCGCAGTACGCGCCTGCTTGCGATCAATGCAGTCTTGACGACCGAGTGGGAGCGAGCGAGAGCGTCATGGAGCGATGCGCTGGAACGTGATCCGGATCAAGACGAGCGCACACCAACATTCATTGTCATCGACGAAGCTCATAACCTCATTCCGGCAAGGCCGCGGAGCAAAGCTGAGATGGCGCTGCGAGAACAGTTTCGGACTCTTTCCGCTGAAGGTCGGAAGTATGGACTTTTTCTTATTCTTGTTAGTCAGCGGCCTGATAAGTTAGATCCACTTGTGCTCTCCGAATGCCACAACAAAGCGGTGATGAAACTGGGATCGACTGCCGTCTTGAAGACGACGAAACAGATGCTCGGGCTTGACGAACTGCCAGGAGACTTGCTCGATCGTTGTCTTAAATTCGCAACGGGACGCGTACTCTTTGCCGGATCATGGAAACCCGATGGTGATCGTCCCGTCGCTTTCTGCGCGGCGCGGCGGACGACGGAGGGCGGACGAAATTTGCGGCCGAAATACTGGGCGAAACCGTTCAGCCGAGACAAAAAAGTAATGCAGGCTCCACGGAATCGCGACTGAAGAGGCGGAGACTCGAATTTGCAAAAACCCCTTAAAAGTCCCCCAAATTTTCTCCTTTTCGAGTTTGACAAAATGGTTACGGGAGCGTAGTCTGCCCCCACACTTTTCGCATCTAAGGGCTGGGATCAAGTCAGATTGACCTTGAGGAAGAGAGCCGGGCTCAGGAAGGAAGATTTAACAAAAGCATTGATACGGCCCATAGATACATGTTATAGAGTGGGTGATGTTTTGGGCATTTGGCCGGACAATATTGCCTTGTCCCAAGATTGGAAGTCCTCAGACTTGCTTTTGACTTTCCCTATAGACTCATTGATGCCGGCGCCTACATCTAGTCGCTTTAATAGCCGAGCCGAAACAACAATCGCGTCGTCTTCGTTCACTCAATTCGTGATGCGCCGCGGCCCATTGTCCAAGCGGCAGGAAGTGTTTATATGAGTCAACGAATCTTCAACCCTCAAGCCTTATCGCGAAAGATCGATGGCAAAGGTCGCGACAAGGTGTTGAACTTTGAGAAGTTCAAGAGCCTCCGGCAAACCAAGGGCGGCTATGTCGACGTGTATGAGGTTCGCTGTGGCGACCAGTTCTTTGGTTTTCTGTACATTACTTCGGATCGATATTCCCTTGTCTGGCGCAACGTCGCCGGCTTCAAGTTTGATCTGCCATACTCTCTGATAGAGTTTCAGTTTTCACAAAAGCCTCCGTGGCGAATCAAGGAATTGCATCCAAGCTTTCCTTTCCGGAAAGAAAAGCCGGAGTTCTACTACCAAAACGCCTCGGCGAGCGTGTTCCTTCAAGGTCAGGAAAATGCAAGGGAGTTTGATCTGCTAGATCAACCGGCATTGAAGAAATACAGGTCCGAGTTTCTGGATCAGCAACCAGATTCTATGTCGCGAATAGCTTTCGCCAGATATGATTCAGAGATCTCATTCAAAAGCGAGCTTTACAAGATCTGTTTTACGGCTGAAAGACTGAACCAGGAAGCGAATGACGATTGGGAGTTTGTCGTCAATCTGCCGCGCGCAATAGTGCTCAACCCATTCTCCTTACGTTGGGTGGTTGAGAATCATGAAGCGCGCGCGGCGATGGAAGAAGGGACCGATTTTAAAGCATCCCGCGCCGCACTATCCGATATTCTCAGTCTATAGCCATTCTTATCTTTAATAGTACCGTCACACCGAGGCTCTGAGCGAGTCTTGGTGTGCGTTAGTTTTTACTTCGACCTCCCGGAGGAACTGATGTCCGATTGCGAGTGCAAGTTTGTGCCACCCGTTGAGGCTCACAGCTTCACTGGACTAACAAACACTCAGATTATTTGCGACGTTAATAGCCACGCAGACATCAAGCATTGGCTGATTGTCAGAAATAGGCGCGGCTATACATTGGAGATATCTGTCTCAGCGGAAATCGCCGAGCCTCGCCTCGTCAAGTTCAGCGATTGTCCGGATTTTCCTCTCCCGGACAAAGGCTCCGTGAATGACCATTCCTGGCATAGTGAGGTCACACTCGGCGATAACGACGACTATACCTTTGGAGTCTTCCTGTTGTCGGACGCAAATAACGGCAAGAAGCAGCAGCAGACGATTAATATTTATGTCGCGTCCAGGGTGCCTTTCGCCTCCGTGGACCAGCGATACTCCAACCACATTATCGTGACTGCTTTAGAGCCTTAGCACCTAAGTGCCCCACTTCGCGGCGGTTCAAGCCTCTGTCGGATTATGAGTCTGCTGCTCTAACCGTTGAGCTACAGGGGCACATTGCGCATCAGATGACTGTATCACGCACTCAAAGTGTGAGTGCTTACCGCACGTCGAGCACGTCGTCGTCAGGCGTTGACTCTGTTTTCTTAACTGCGACTGTCTCGGTCTTCTTCTTCACCTCGTTGACGATCTTCTTGACGCCTTCTTCGCCATTCGTCGTCCCAAGCTGTTTCAAAATCTCAGGCACGTTCAGTCCTAACGCCTGCAACTGTTGCAACAGCCCAAAGATCATCGTTGGTCCAGTTTGCGCGAAGCGATTCAGACCCCCTGAGCCGCCGCCGTTTCCATCCGAACCACCGTGATCGATCATCACGACCTTCTCAATATTCCCAAGCGGTTCCGAAACGGCCTTCAACGCCGGCGCGGTTGCTTCGATGATACTCGGCAGTTTCTCCAGTATCGTCTGAAGCCGCGCGGCGTCGTTGAACTCACGCCACGCCGCAGCCTTCTCTTTGATCGCCGCCGCTTCCGCCAGTCCCTGCGCCTCGACTGCCTTCGCGTGGGCCAAACCCTGCGCTTCGATCTTCGACGCTTCCGCCAAACCCAACGCACGGATCTTCTCAGCCTCCGCGCGTCCTTCAGCCTCGATCGCCGACGCGCGTCCCGCACCCTCGCGTTGCAACTTCTGACTCTCAGCTTCCGCCTTCGCGATCAACGCCTGCTTGTGTCCCTCAGCCTCGAGTATCGCCGCCTCCTGTTGACCCTGGGCCAACAACACTCGCGCCTTGCGTTCTGCTTCAGCTTTCTTAACAACAGTCGCTTCGAGCTCTTTCTCCCTGCGCAATACTTCCTGCTCTTGAACCGCGATCTGTTCCTGAGTGCGAATCCTTTCAACGCGAACTTCCTCGGCCACAACTTCCTGACGCGCTTTCGCCTCCGACAATGGACCAGCCTGTGCGGCGGTCGCTTGTTCTCGCTTGATCTCCGACTGAAACTGAGCGCGCCTGACTTCAGTCTCTCTCGTTGACGATGCGATCTCAGCTTCCGACGCGAGTCGAACACGTTCGCCTTCCTGCATCGCGAGCGCGGCTTTGATCTTCGAGTCGCGCAGCGCTTCGGCCTGACCGATCTCCGCATCGCGCTGGACTTCCGCCGTTCGTCTCTTGCCGAGCGCGTCGAGATAACCTTCTTCGTCGGAGATTTCCTGAATCGTCAACGCGTCGAGGCCGATACCCATCTTCTCGAGATCGCCGGCAGCTTCAGTCGTCAGTTTCTGCGCAAAACTCTGGCGGTCGTTATTGATCTCTTCAACGGTGAGCGTGCCGAGGATCGCACGCAAGTGACCTTCGAGTGTTTGGAAGACGAGCCGGTGAAACTCTTCCGGTTTCATTCCAAGAAAACGTTCGGCCGCGGCGCGCATCGAGTCGTCGTCGCCTTTGATCTTCACGTTCGCGACAGCTTTGACCGACACCGGAACACCCTGCACGGTGTAAGCACGAGAAGTTGCGAGCGGAACCGTCAGAACGTTGAGACTGAGGTACTCAACTTTCTCGAGAAACGGCACGATCAAAGTCGCACCGCCGCGCACGAGTCGATAACCGACAACAGTACCATCCGGAAGTTTTCGTGAGCGTCCGGAAATCACGGCAGCCGAGTTGGGAGACACTTTGATGTAGTTGCGGCTCAGCAACATCAACGCGATGAGAAAGCCGATCACTACGACGAGGATTACGACTGGGATGAGTAGATTCTGAAGATCGAACATCGTTTTTACCTCAAACTAATTTTGGGAGAATGTAGATTCGCCATAAGGGCTGACGATGAGTGAGTCACCGGCAACCTCATCCACGCGGACCGTGGCGCCTGCTTTGATCTCGCGATTGTCTCGCGCGCGCGCCAGCTTTTCGACGCGCTCTTCACCCACACGACAACTCACCTGACCCAAACTCCCCGGGCCGATTGAAACAACCACCTGAGCTGTGCGACCAACGAGTTGTGACGTGTTGACTGAACTTGTCGACTGTTGTTTGTAGAGAAACCGGCCGAAGAGTGAAACCACCCCGCCTAACACCACGCCGCCGGCCAGCCCCAGCAACGAACTGGCGACGATCGAGAGACCACTCTGGATTCCAATCGCGCCGAAACCGCCGAAAGCCGTGACAAACACGCTGATAACACGACTGTCCAACAGCGCGTGACCGTCAGAAACGCCGTCGAGTCCGGTGTCAAAGCCGAAACTATCGAAAATGTCGCCAACCACGAGCGAAACAAGCAAAAACACAAAGCCAATCGCGGCAATGCCGAGGAATACAAATAAAGGCGTAATGTTCGAAATAAATTCGGGCACTGGGTTACTCCTTCGAGATTGTGGTTGAGTCTGGGACCGGCCTCGAAATCGGAGAAGGTGATTATTTCGGCGTCAAGACTACCATTCGGCGGACATAAGTTGAAAGGAAATCTGTATCCCGTTCCTGCCCGAGAGCGCAAGTAACATTTTCTCTCACAGCCTCATATAAACGTGAACAGGACGTGTGATTCGCCGGCCGCAAAATGGCTCGCGACGGCACGACCGGCGCCCTGTTCATCATTTCCAGCAACACCAAAGGAGAACGATCATGGCCGCCCAGCTTGTCGCCCAGAAACCAACGATCAAGATCCTGCTCTACACCGACAATCCCGCGATGGAGAACAACGACGCATTTTTCGGACTCCAGTCGATGAACGAGCGCCTGCTCTCCCATGCGCCCAGGTTTGCAAAGTTACAAACAACTATCGTCTGCCGCAGCTCCAGCGATGCAAATCATGCAGACAACAAGATCAACGTCGTGCTCGATCGAGAAGTTCAACAAACCGGACAGCCATTCGACGAGATCTGGTTCTTCGAGACAGTTCTGCGGAAACCTCGCGATCTGGCTGGCTCCACGCTGTAACCAGGGGAGACGTCGCTTATGTCAATGCCGTATTTCGGACGGGAATTCACTTTTTATCAACCCGATGGGACTCCGTTGCGGGTCACAGGTTTTGGGAATCAGGACAACGCCGTGTTTGAGACGCTCGATGGTTACACGGTGGTCCGAAACGCCGAGACGGGCTTCTATGAATACGCGATGTTGAACAAGCGCGGCGACCTGGTCCCGACCGGATACCAGGCGAAAAAAACGCCTCCTAAAAAGCTCGGTTTGAAACGACACCTCAGAAGTAAACGTCGCGAGCAGGAAACACCTGAAGTCACGATGGCCGCGGCGGAACCGTATCAGGAGAAACCGCGCTGGCAGATGCGACGCATGGAACGACGCGCTGCCGCTCAGGCGTCGGCTGCGTCGGTTGAAGTTGCGGCTGCTGCTGTTGCCCCCCTGGAACGGCAGAAGATTGGAAACTTTGTTGGGCTGTGTCTGCTGATCGATTTTCCTGACGTGCCGGGAACGATCCCGCGTGAGGAAGTCGAGGCGTATTGCAATCATCCCGGGTATAACGGCTTCGGCAACAACGGCTCCGTGTTAGATTACTTCCTCGAAAACTCGAACGGCTTGTTGTCTTACACCAGCATCGTGGCGCCTTATTACACGGCCCTTCACGAGCGGAGCTATTACACCGATCCGACGCAGATTTATCCGCGGCGAGCGGTGGAGTTGCTGCGAGAAGCGTTGGATTCGTTGAAGCTGCAAGACATCGATCTGAGTTCGCTTTCAGTCGATAACCAGCAGTGCGTCTATGCGACGAATGTCTTTTATGCCAGCGGTAACACTAATGGTTTTCGGTTGGGGTTGTATCCTCACACCGGCGTCCTCTCGCCGAGGCACGAGTTGTTGCCTGGACAGCTCATCGCTGACTATCAGTTCACCGACATGGGAAGTGAGCTGACGCTCGGCACGTTCTGTCATGAAAATGGTCACCTGATTTGCGACTTTCCTGATCTGTACGACCTGACGCCCGACGGGGGCAGGTTTACGCACGGCGTGGGCAAGTTTTGCCTGATGGGTTACGGCGGCTATATCGACGAGAAAAACCCGGCGCAGATCGGCGCGTATTTGAAATATCGCGCTGGTTGGGCCAATAGCGTCACGGAGATCACGACGGGGTTGCATTCGTCTGTTCGTGCGGGCGTCAATGATTTTTACATTTTTAAGAAGGACGAGCAGGAGTATTTCATTATTGAAAACCGGCAGAAGGTGGGGCGTGATCGGGCGCTGCCTGGAGGTGGTTTGGCGATCTGGCACGTCGATGAGTCGGGGAGTAATAATTTTCAACAGATGACGCCGGAGCAGCATTATGAGTGTTCGCTTGAGCAGGCTGATGGTTTGTTTGATCTCGAGCGGGCGGGTGATGCCGGACAGGCGAAGGATCTGTTTCATGGTGGTGGAACGACGAGCTTCGGCGACGCGACCACGCCGGATAGTCGCTGGTGGGATGGGTCGCCATCGGGATTGAACATCTCAAACATCAGCAACAACGGCCCGATCATGTCGTTCTTCGCTGAGGTTTAGATTTTTATCCGTGTCTTTACATGTGTCTCGCGCCAGCGCTTCGCATGTGCTTTGTGCTTTGTGCTTTGTTTTTAGTACTTAGTACTAAGATCAAAATACAAAGTACAAAGTACCTTTTGTGCCTCTTTGTGGCGTTACTTGAGAACGGCAGCTTGCGCGCTGAGGTTCAGGAGGTGCCAACGCGGGAACGTCTTGATCACTTCCGCGGGCATGATGCGCACGTAAGCAGTCTGAAAATACAGGCGCTCCGGCGACGGCCATTCGAGCCTGACGATGGGATTGAATGACGCCGGCGTCGTGGACGTTGCAGGAGCAGGCGACGGAGAAGCGGACGATGACGGAGAAGCGGAGGCGGACGGCGACGCTTTCTTCGCAGCCATTGCCTGCTCGAACGCAACCGAAGCGGCGAGCAGTTGATCGTTGAGCCGCACGCGTGCCTGCGTAGGTTTGTTTCCCCCCGCGTCGTAAATCGCGACTTCAGTATCGAACGCCGTCGCGATCTTTGCCGCGTCGGGTGACCACACGGGCAACGCGTCGGTCCGGTTATCGTCAAGCAGTCGCTCCGTGCCGTCCGGATTGATCAAACGCGGCCGGCCGGCAGGCGATCGAAACTGTCGCTCGCGCTCGTTCCACTCGTCTTCCTTACACGCAAGCGCCACCATCGCATGTCCATCCGGCGCCCACGCAAAGTAGAAATAGATCAATCCCTCGCGCGCGGTCAGCGGCTTCAGATTGTAGCCGTCGCGATCGCTGATGTAGATCTGTTCCGTGCTGTAACTCGCGACTGGATCAAATGACGGCGAAACCGAAGGCGCAGGCAACGGCGACGCCTCAGGCTCAGGCACTAGCTCGCGCAACGGAGTCGGGCTGGGGCTCGGCGTCACGCGTTTGTGCGCGATGAAGTTGATGTAGTTTCCATCCGGCGACCACGAAACGGCTTCCGGAAAGACGCACGAGAGATCCGGCGGGACCATGTTTCGCAGAAACTGGCCCTCGGAGTTGTAGATGTCGATACGAAAACTCGATCCGGGCTCCTGGTCATTCGAATAAAGCGCGAGCACTCGCTTTCCATCCGGCGATTTCACGGTGCGGATCAATGCGTCGTCGGTTCGCTTCGTCGCAAACTCGGTGCTGATGATCTCCAGCTTCTCGGTTGGATCTTCGGCGTCGATATCGACAGGCGGCGAGTTGTCGGGCGACAAACGATAAGCAAGGTTCTGCGCGGGCACGTCGCGCAACACGCGCGGGCGCACGTCGTCGCGCCGATCGATCACATTTTTGCACGCGGCGGCGAAGATGAGCGTGACGACGATGGTGAAGACGCTACGGGGCGAAGTTCGTCTGGCCATTAGTTAACGTTAACGTGGTTGCGCGCGCTCCTCGCGATCGTTGAGCAGTTCACGAACCAAAACAGGGTGCAGCGCCAGCAGCGCTCGAATCGTACTGCGCGGCGAAAGATGATCTTCGTCGCCTTCGTCGATCTCGACGCAGTTGTGTTGGACCGAACGGGCCAACCGTCTCGCGATCGACTCGTAACCGGGAGTGCTCGCGACGTAAGCGCGCGCCGCCATCGCGCCGACCAGATCGCACGTGACCTCTTCGCCGCGCTGTCCCTGAACGTCGAGACCCGTCAGTTCCGAGGCCTTGTTTCCAACAGCGTTGACGAGCACTCGCAAACTATCGTTGTCGCCGTCGGCGATGTGCATCAACTCGTGCGCGAGCACGCTGATCATTCCCTCGTCGGAACGAAGTCCGGCAAGAAAGATCGTGCCGAACGTGATCACATGCGGCCGGCTCAGGTAGACCGACGCGTTGTCGCGCGACTCCATGTCAGGCCTGACTCGTTTCACGCCGTCGACTCGCGTGATCGCCTGCTGAAGTCGTTTCTCCAATCGCGGCGACTTTTCGAGGTTGTAATCGGCGACGAGTTGGCGCAACGAAGAAACCACAAGCTCTTTCGCAACCGGCAACAGTTTCTGCGCCCGCGCGGCGCCTGCCTGTGCGTCCGGATGCGACACCGGCAACGACGGACGCGCCTGCATCTCGTCGATCGCGACGCTGCTCTTCGGATCGAGCTTCGCCTGCGTGCAAACGACGCCGATCGCTTCTTCAAGGAGCGCGCGCGCTTCGGGCGGCATCGTCGGCCCCGGGCGACTCGTATGCGAACCCGATCGGCGTTGCGCAGACGCCGGAACACTGATCAGACAGATCAGAACGAGAATCGTCCAAAATCGGTGTTTACGCATATTCATCGATGTCGCCAAACGGGTTTGCGTTTTTCCATGAACGCTTTGATGCCTTCATTCGCGTCCGCAGTCTTCATCAGCTCGTGCAAATAGATGTTTTCCTGTTCCGCGAGTGCTTCGTCAAACGTTCGTCCGCTTCGGCCCATGTCCAGCGCGCGCCTCGTAAACTCGAGCGACGTACCGGAAAGTTCTCTTAGTTTCGCCGTAATTTCAAGCAACTTTGGTTCGAGATGCGCGCTGGGAACGATGTGGCTGCACAATCCGAGCCGGCCGGCTTCGACTGCGTCGATAATCTCGCCGGTCAGAATCAGTTCACGCGCACGCCTCTCGCCAATCACCATCGGCAACAAAATCGTCGCGACCGGTGGGAAAACGCCGAGTTTAATCTCAGGCACGCCGAAGCGCGATCGTTCGGAAGCGATAACGATGTCGCATGCGGCGACCAGTTCACAACCGCCGCCGAGCGCGGCGCCGTCGACGAGCGCGATCGCCGGTTTCGCGATCTGTTCGAGTTGACGAAAGATCGTGTGAAACGAGTCGAGCATCTGGTAGATCGTGTCCTGCACGTGCTCTTCGACCGCGACCCCGGCGCTGAACGCGCGGCAATCTTTGTCCGACGCGAAGACGATGGCGACGATCTCGCGTTTCGCCGATTCGGTGAGCGCGGCGTTGATCTCGCGCATCATCGCGATGTTCAGGACGTTCAGGGGCGGACGCGCAAACGTGATGCGCGCCACGCGATCGTCAACCTGGTAACGGATGTGCTGGAATTCGGAAGACATTAACTTTTTAGCTCTTTGTTCTTTGTTCTTTGGGCTTGGGTCTTGGGTCTTGGGTCTTTGTTCGCCGTTGTTATCTTTCACTTTACTTCGATCGTTACCAAGCCCACAAAGTACAAAGTACAAAAACCTAAGACCAAAGTCCTAAGACCAAAGCCCAAAGTCCTAAGACCTACGGCCCTAACTTCCCAACCAACCGCGCAACATTCTTCTTTGCGCTTCGGTCTGGGTTGCAAGCGGAACGATGCGATAAGTGCCGTCCGCGCGCCCGCCGAGCTTGATGAGCAACGTGCTCAATTCGTCGAAACGAAAGATCGTCAGGTTGATGAGATCGCCCGGTTTTTTCTCGGCGATGCGGGCGTTGAAAAAGTCGCGCGTGGCGCGCGCATTATCGAACGCGACGATCTCGTCGCCGGTGTTCAGTCCCTGATCGTAAGCCGGCGAACCGGCGTAAACACGCGTCACCATCAAACGATCGTCTTCCTGTCGCACGTCCGCGCCGAGATAGACGCGATCCGCGGGCTGCCCCGTTGGACCAAGCGCCGCCGTTTCCAAACGCAGGCCCACGGCTTCGAGCGCCGCGTTGTAATTCAGCTCGTCTTTCCCGCGAACATACTTCGCGAAGAACTCTTCCAGACTTCCACCTGCCGCCATCTCCGCTGCCTTCTGAAAATCGACCGGTGTGTAATTCCGATCCTTTTTGAAATACTCAGTGTAAAGATAACGCAAAACATCGTCGAGCGACTTCGCGCCGTTCGATCGTTTGCGAATCTCGAGATCGAGCAGCAGACCGAGGATCGCGCCCTTGTCGTAGTAAGAAACCTGCGAGTTGATCGAGTTTTCGTCAGGACGATAAAACTTGATCCACGTATCGAAACTCGACTCCTCAACACTTTGGACCAGTCGACCCGGCGTGTTCTGCAACTGCTGAAACGCGCGCGCCGTGGCATTGATGAAATCGCCGTCGCTGATCAATCCCGCACGGCGTAACGTCAGATCGGCGTAGTAGTCAGTGATGCCTTCGGCCACCCACAAAAGTTTCGTGTAGTTTTCCTGAGTGTAATCAAACGGTCCGAGAGCGTCGGGGCGCATACGCTTCACGTTCCACAGATGAAAGAACTCGTGCGAGACGAGCGACAGAAACCCGCGATAGTCTCGCTGCGACTGTTCGCCCGCATTCGGCGACGCTGAAGTCGCGCGTTCGCCTCGTTGAATAATAAAACCGAAACGCGGATATCCGAGTGACGTCGAGTTGGCATGTTCGAGTCCGCCGCCGGCGTTCGAGCGCAAGTGAAGGATGAACGTGTAATCGCGATACGGGATCTCGCCGCCCATCAGTTCGACCTGCGTCTCGACGATCTTCTGCACGTCGCGCCGCACACGCTCGGGATCGTAGTTGCCTTCGCCGTCGATCACGATGCGATGCGGAACGCCTTTCACGTTGAATACGAGCGTTTTGAAGCTGCTGACTTCGAACGGCGAATCGTAAAGGACGTCGAAGTTTTCGGCGCGAAAAGTATTTCGCTGGCCGGGAACGCCGGGAAGTCCGGTTGCGACTTTCCAAACGTCGGGTGCAAGCACGCGCACAGTCGCAGGGCTTTTCAGAAAGCCTTCGAGATACATCAGCAGGTTTGCGTTGTTCCAGTAGGCGTGACCCGAATTCAGCTCGCTGGTGCGGACGGAAAGCTCGTTGGCGTAAACGCGATACTTTGCGTGCCAATCGCGCGAGCCGTTTGTCGCGATGCGCCAGGTGTTCTTGTTGATCTTCTCCCACTTGAGCGGCTGGCCCGTGGCGTCTTTGGCCTCGAAGTCCTGAACGTGTCGGCCAAACTCGCGAACGAGGTAGGAACCGGGCGTCCAAACGGGCATCACCAACTGCTCGTGCGTAGGTGCGGGTGCCGGCGGCGCGGGCGCGGCGGGCGCGGCTGGACCACGTTTGACGGAAACATCGATCTCGAACAGGTGCGTGTGCGGGCGCGGCATCGCCACCGTGAACGCGATGTCGGGCGCGGGTGCTGTTTGTGCAAAAGTTACGACGCCGAAAAAAAGAAGACTAAACAGTGTAGAGGCGGTCACTAATCGGCTTTTTGACATAGGCTGACGGGATGTTACTACGAATGTGACCACGGATCTAAGAGAATGGGTTACTATCTTTCGGCTCGCTAAACAATATTCGGAGAATGTGAATGTTTCGCAAACTGATCGCGACTTCTGCTACATGGTTTCCTTTGCCGATTCGCCTCGCGCTCGGCGCCGTGATGTTCGCGCACGGAGCGCAAAAGGTACTCGGCAGCTTCGGCGGATCGGGTTTCAACGCGTTCATTTCCGGTAACACGCCGTTCAGTTTTATGCGACCGACGTGGGTTTGGCTGGCCGCGGCGGCGTTGTCAGAGTTAGTGGGCGGGCTGCTGCTGATTTTTGGATTCCTGACACGTATCGGCGCGTTTTTTATCGCGTGTACGATGCTGACGGCGATCGTTGGCGTTCACTGGTCCGGTGGTTTCTTTGCGAGCAATCGCGGGTACGAGTATCCGCTCGCGCTGCTGGCAATGGCGATCGCGCTGATGGTTTCGGGTGGCGGCCAGGCGTCGATTGATAAAGGATTGAGTGGGGGCCGACCCGGAGGACGTCCGGGAGGACGCAGGTGAGGAGGTAGGCCTGGGGCTTTGGTCTTGGGGCTTTGGTCTTTGTGCTTTGTACTTTGTACTTTGTACTTTGTATTCAGATCCTAAGACCCCAAGCTCTAAGACCAAAGGCCCAAGACCCAAGACCTAAGACCTAAGTACAAAGCACAAAGCTCCAGACACAAAACACAATTTCCAAGCACAATGCGGCGCTCGCCCCTCATCGTCATTCTGACCACCGTCTTCATCGATCTCGTGGGATTCGGGATAGTTATTCCCGTCTTGCCGTTCTACGCCGAGGGAACGAAGTTCAACGCCACACCACGCATGGTCGGACTGCTGTTCGCGTCTTACTCGGTCATGCAGTTGATCTTCTCGCCAATCCTCGGGGGCTTGTCAGACAAATACGGACGCAGGCCCGTGCTGCTCGTGTCGATCATCGGCACCGGCATCGGGTTTCTGATCATCGGATTTGCTGAAACGCTGCCGATGCTCTTTCTCGGCCGCATTCTCGACGGCATCACCGGCGGAAACATCTCCACCGCGCAGGCTTACATCGCCGACATCACTACGAAAGAAAATCGCGCGACGGGCATGGGACTGATCGGCGCGGCATTCGGCGCCGGGTTTGTTTTTGGACCAGCGATCGGCGGGATTCTGAGTCGCTGGGGTATCTACGTGCCGTTCCTGTTTGCGGCGGGACTCTGTTTCGCAAACGCGATTTTGCTCTACTTCCGATTGCCGGAAACAGTCACCGCGCAGCGTCCGCCGGAGAACCGCGCGGCGCGCGGGCGTGGTTTCAGTCAGTTATTCAAGGCGATCAAAGAACCGAGCCTCGCGTTTGTTTTGACGATCTACTTCCTGTTCATCGTGTCGTTCTCGATCATGACGTCGTCGTTCTCGTTCTACACGATGTTTCGCTTCGGTTACGACGCGCAACACACCGGACTGCTCTTCGCCTACGTCGGCATAATCGCCATCGTCATTCAGGGCGGACTGATCGGGCGCCTCGTCAAACGATTTGGCGAACTGCCGCTGATCATCGTCGGCGCGCTGTGTTTTGCGATTAGTTTGTTTGCGGTTCCGTTTGTTGGACCGGCGGCGGGCGGACTGGCTGGGTTGCTGATCGGCGGAGGCGTTTTTTCAATGGGGAATTCGCTGGCGACGCCCGCGCTGTTGGGTCTCGCGTCGAAGAATGCTCCACCGGATCAGCAGGGATCGATTTTAGGCGTGACGCAGTCGGTGGCGAGTCTCGCGCGTGCGTTGGGTCCGTCGTTGCAGGCGCTGCTGATCGCGAGTCCGATGGCGCATATCGGCGCCGATGGACAGCCGCACTTCATGAGTGACAAGTCGCTGTTCGTCACGTTCTGGACGGGCGCGGCGATCATGATGCTGGCGTTTTTTCTCGCGTTCTATTTTTCAAGAATCAAAACCGGCCAATCGGCCCATCCGGCTTGATCAGATCCTTCAGCACTGAGTAAGGCACGACGACATACTGTGGACCGGCGGCGTACGGTGCGACCTGGTACGCGTCGAAGTTAATCCCGAGACCGCGCTTCGTGATCGTCCAGTTCATGTAATTCTTTGCGGCCGGCGCAGCGCCTCGATCGATCTCTTCGGCTGCCAGTCCCGGCTTTTTCTTCAACTCGTCGATGCAGTATTTCGAGATCGCCTGCAAATACTTTGCATCCGGTTTGAAAAGCTCCGCTAACTTGATCGGCTTTCCGTTCTTGAGATCGTAATTAAGCACTATCGATGACGAATTCGGATGAGCAGCGCCCTGGAAATAACTACTCACGTCGTACTTAACGCTGACGAGATCGTCCTGCGCGAGGCCGATAGTGTAAGTGACACTCAGATCGCTGCCCATCGAATCTTCGGGCGGCGGCGCCTCGCCTTCTTCCGGCGCCATCGCTTTCTTGAACTCCGAAACGTCGCGCACCACGGCGGCGCGCGAAGCCTGGTTAAACTTCGCGAAGTTTGGATTATCGCCGCCGTTCAGTTGCGGATACTGAACGTCGATCTCGTAGTTCAACTTCTTGTTGCTTTCCCTGATCTGCTTCGGAACCAACTCGACCGCTCCCGTCAGGTTGATCGGCTCCTCGTGAACTGAAAACGCCGTCTTTTTGTCCTCGCCTTTTTCACCCGGCGGCTTGGACCAGTTTCCCGCGAGATTGATCAAACCGTCGCCGGAATCGACGGTCCACAGGCCTTTGAACACACCCGTCTGTTTGCCGCTGCCGTCGAACTCCTGAAGCGTGAGGTTGCCGTCTTTATCGACAGTTCCGCGCAGAGTGATCGGCGTGCCGATCTTTTGATAGTAATAACTTCCGGTCAGTTGATCGCCTTCGCGAACGAGTTTCATCTGCAAGTCGAGCGACGCGCCGATCGAGCCTTTGAAGTATTTTGTTTGCGGCGGTGGCGTTGTTCCGCCGGCGGGATGGTTTAACTGTTCGGCGGGTGACGGTGTCGTTGCAGGTGGCGCTGAAGTTGTCGACGGCGTCGATGACTTGCGACAGCCCGCGCCGGCAATCCCGCATGTAATCAAGGCCAGTAACAAAAGAACTGCGGTTTTATTCATCACGTGTGGGGATCAGGTTGGAACGAAGTATTGCTTCTCGCACTTCGGAGAATGTGAGCTCGCACAGTTGGCCGCCGGTGAACATCGGATCGTTGGTCACTTCGGCGAGTGCGAAGGGCGGTTTTTGAAAGTTGTCGAGCTCTTCGTCGGTTTCGAATCCGATTTCGGCGAGCACGAGGCCGAAGAGATCGCCGAGGAACATGTCGACGTGAAACCGGCGTCCTTCGAATTCGAAGTAATAACGGTTCTTGCGGATCTCGTTCGCATTGAAGACCGACATCACTTCCGCTTCGTAAGCGTTGAGATACGTGTTGGTGATGATCGTGCGTGAGAGATCGTCCGGATTCGGCGCAAACTTCTGGGTGAACTTTACCGTCCACTTGTTGGTGCGTGGTTCGCGTACTTTGCGGATGCGAAGCCGTGTGCCGGTGATGTAGTTGTCGGTGATTTGCAGATGTGGGTCCGCGCGCGTCAAACCTTCCGGCAGATCTCGCAAAAGATAACGCCGTTCGCGCTCGACGCGCGCGTACTTACTCTCGGGAACGACAGTATTCTGATCCGTTAACTTCGCTACACCCATTTAGTAACCACAAAAGGCACAAGATACGCAAAAGGCTCAAGAAAAAGAAAAGCTATGAAAAGGTGTGTTGGCTCTTTCTCCCTGACCAATTCTTTCTTTCCCTCTGACTAATTCTTTCTTGTGCCTCTTGTGCCTTTTGTGCCTCTTCGTGGTTAGATCTTCCCGGCCTTCATGTCGGCGACACGCTTTTCAAAATTCGTCGTATCAACCTTGTCGGTCTTGCCGCGTTGAATTGCCTGCTCGGCCAGCGCAAATGCTTCTTCCTTTTTGCCGGCCTTGTACAACGCATTCGCCTTCGCTGAAAGGTTCTGGAACGTCTCCTTCACCTTGATCGACTGGTCGATCCACGCCATTCCCTGAGCGTCGTCAGCCGGAGTGTTGTTGTTGACGAGAAAATTTCCAGCTTGCAACGGCGTGCGCCAGTCGTCAGCCTTCGCTCCCGCAACGGTCGTCTTCAATCTCGCCATCGTCGCCGCCGCAACGTCCGGCACTTTCACCGTGAACGGAACGCGAAGTTTCTCCCAGCGAATGTTCACCTGCGCCGAGTCTTCGCCGACCGGATCGAACGAAAACGCGAGCCATTCCTGGTTGTCATTAACCCATTCCGGTTTCGTCTTAACGCGCAACGTGTCTTTCGCCGGATCGTAGTTGAAACTTCCCCACTGATTCGCGGTTCCGTTGAAAACAATGGTCCACTCGTCTTTGCCCGGAATCGTGTGCAGGCTGTAAGTGCCAGCGGCAAGCTTCTGACCGTTGATCAACACTTCGTCACTCACAACGAACTGCGTCGCATCATCAGCGCCCGTACGCCAGATGTGGCCGTAAGGAACGATGACCGCGTCCTTCGGACGCTTGTTCTGATCATCGAGCGTCGCTTCACCCGCAGGTGCGCCCACTGGCGGATCTCCCCAGATCTTGCGGCCTTTAACACCCGGGCGGCTGTAGGTGATGGTGATATCCGTTACCCCGATTCTTTGCATCACGCTCGCTTTTTGACTCGGGCGAGGCAGGACGACCTGTCCGTATGCAGAAACGGCGAAGTAGAGGACAAACAAAACGGCGACGAAAGTTATGCTGCTACGTTTCAGGGTACTCATTGTCTTTCTCCTCAGGATGGGTTTCGCGCATGATACTAAAGGAATTGCGAAGTGCGAAATTGCGAATTGCGGAATTTTAAAAGTCCAACTAATCTTACCTCTGCAAATTCGCAATTCCGCATTCCCAATTTCGCAATTCCCCAGCTTGGAGGAACGTCAAAAGATGTCGACCCGCATCTCGCCCGTCGCCGTATTTCGCCGCTTTTGTCTGGTCTTGATGATGTTTGCCGTCGCGTGTTTCGTAGCTACGAACATTGTCGACGCGCAAAACGGTCATGGCGGTCAAACACGACTGCTGCGTACTCCCACCGTCAGCTCAACACAAATCGGTTTCGCTTACGCGAACAACATCTGGGTCGTCCCGCGTAGTGGCGGTAGTGCACGCCGCCTCACGAGTTTCCAGGGACAGACCACGAATCCACATTTTTCACCTGACGGACGATGGATCGCATTCAGTGGCGAATACGCCGGCAACTTCGACGTCTACCTCGTCCCCTCCGAAGGCGGCGAGCCGAAGCGACTGACGTGGCATCCCGGCGCCGACTTCGTCGAAGGCTGGACGCCCGACGGCAAATCGATTCTCTTTTCGTCGACGCGCGCGACGCGGGCGCCAGGCGCCGTGCCACGCTTCTGGACCGTCGCAGTTGAAGGCGGCGTCGAAGAGCCAATGGCGATTCCGCGCGCCTACCAGGGCAAGATCTCGCCCGACGGCACTCGCATCGCCTATCGCATGAACAACTCGTGGGACGAAGAGCGCCGCAACTATCGCGGCGGACAAAATCGACCGATCTGGATCGTCGATCTGAAAACCTACGATCTCGTTTCGCCCCCATGGACCGACTCGAAAGACACAATGCCGGTGTGGGTCGGCGACTCAGTTTTCTTCATCTCCGATCGCGACGGCGTGGCAAACGTTTGGGAGTATCAAACGAAGAGTCAAAAGTTGACGCAGGTGACGAAGTTTACCGACTTCGACGTGAAGTCGATGGACTCCGGAGCGGGCACGGTCGTTTTCGAGCAGGCAGGATACGTTCACGAGCTCGATCCGAAAAGCGGCAAGTCGAAGATCGTGAACATCATCGCAACCGGCGACTTCCCGTGGATGATGCCGAATTGGCAAGACGTAAGCGGACGCGTCGCCAGCATGGCGCTGTCGCCGACGGGCAAACGCGTCGTTGTTGAAGCTCGCGGCGAAATCTTCACGATCCCCGCAGATAAAGGCGACGTGCGTAACCTGACGAATTCGAGTGGTTCCGCCGAACGCGATCCGGCATGGTCGCCTGACGGCAAGTTTGTTTCTTACTTCAGCGACAAGTCGGGCGAATACAAACTCGTGATCGAATCGCAGGACGGTCTGACTCCGCCGCGCGAGATCGCGCTGGCGAAACCCACGCGCTACTACATGCCGTCATGGTCGCCCGATTCGAAAAAGATCCTGTTCACCGACACGAACCTCAAAGTCTGGGTGCTCGACGTCGCGACCGAACAGGCGAAGGTCGTCGGCAGCGATCCGTGGATGGTTCCGCAACGCACGTTGAATCCGACGTGGAGTCCTGATTCTAAGTGGGTGGCTTATGCCAGCCGGCTGCGTTCGCTGTATCACGCGATCTTCGTGAGCAACGTCGAGACTGGAGAAACGAAACAGGTCACGGACGGTCTCGCCGATGCGGTTTGGCCGACGTGGGACGCGAGTGGGAAGTATTTGTGGTTTCTCGCTTCGACCGATTTCGGTTTGCGATCGCAGTGGCTGGATATGACTTCGTACGATCGCGAGACGACGTTTGGGTTGTATCTCGCGGTGTTGAAGAAGACGGAGGCGAGTCCGTTGCTGCCGGAGAGCGATGAGGATCGTGGCGTCGGCACCGGACGCGCTCGGCCTGCGCCGGGTGCGTGCGAACCGCCGACGGGAGCAGCCCCGGCAGAAGGCGGTGGTGAAACACCTGCTGCACGCGCACCACGTGGTCCAGTCACGGTACAAATTGATTTTGACGGACTGTCGCAAAGAATCATCGCCATCCCCGGCGTGCCTCAACGTCAATACACGGATCTTCAAGCAGGGATTGAAGGATCCGTGTTTTATATCGAAACGGGTCGTGGACCAGCAGCGCCAAATGAACTACAGCGTTATCGCCTCTGCGATCGCCGTGTAAACACATTTGCGAGCAGCGTACTCGCCTACGAGATAAGCGCCGATCGTCGCAAGATCGTTTATCGCGCAGGTGCCGCAGGCCCCGTTGGCGGTGGCCCGGGCGGCGGCGATGGTCCTCCGCCGGCGCCGCAGTTGTTCCTCGTCGACGCCGATCGAAACCCACCACAAGCCGGCGCGGGTCGTTTGAACGTCGCGCTGCGCATGTATCTCGAACCGAAGGAAGAGTTCAAACAGATCTTCAACGAAGGCTGGCGTTTGCAACGCGACTATCTTTACGTGCCGAACATGCAGGGAACAGATTGGCCGAAGATGAAACAGATGTACGGCCAGTTGCTGCCGTACGTGATGCATCGCGCCGATCTCAATTACCTGTTGGACCTGATGGGCGCTGAGATCGCCGTCGGTCACTCGTACGTTCGCGGCGGCGACATGCCAACGGTTCCGCAGCCAGTCGCCGGAATGCTGGGCGCGGACTTCGCCATCGAGAACGGCCGCTACAAAGTAACGCGCATCTACGACAACGAGAGTTGGAATCCCGATCTGCGTTCGCCACTCGCAACACCCGGCGCAAACGTCAACGTCGGCGATTACATCGTCGCCATTAACGGCATCGAACTGCGCGCGCCTGACAACATTCATCGACTGCTCGACGGCACCGCGAATCGTCAAACGACGCTCACCGTCAACACTCAACCGACGATGGAAGGCGCACGAACAGTCACCGTGATTCCGGTCGCGAGCGAACAGGCGTTGCGCGCCCGCGCGTGGGTCGAATCAAATCGCCGCCTCGTCGAGAAAATGTCAGACGGACAACTCGCTTACGTCTATCTGCCAAACACCGGCCAGCCCGGATACACCAGCTTCAATCGCTACTACTTCTCGCAACAGGATAAGAAAGGCGTCGTGGTCGACGAACGTTTCAACGGCGGCGGCTCCGCGGCCGACTACATCATCGACGTCCTGCAACGCGACTTCGACGGTTATTTCAACAACGTCGCCGGCGATCGCTTTCCGTTCACGAGTCCCGCCGCAGGTATCTGGGGACCGAAAGTGATGATCATCAACGAGATGGCGGGCTCCGGCGGCGACTTGATGCCGTACATGTTCAGGCGTCGCAAGATCGGGCCGTTGATCGGCAAACGAACGTGGGGCGGGCTCGTTCACACGGCTGACACGCCGCCGTTTGTCGACGGCGGATCGATGATCGCGCCGCGTGGCGGGTTCTTCACGCGAGACGGGAAGTGGGCGGTCGAAAACGAAGGCGTCGGGCCCGATATCGACGTCGAGAATTGGCCGAAAGACGTCATCGCCGGACGCGATCCGCAACTCGAACGCGCGGTTCAGGAAGCGATGCGGATGTTGAAAGAAAAGCCGGTCAACCGTTCCGCCACGGAACCCGCGCCGCCAACCTGGGGCAAGCGGCCGGCAACAAATAACTGACGATCAGTAAAATTCGTTTTTCCATGGACGTTCCGCAAGCGGGAGACACATGGTCAGAAAATGAAACCGATTTTGTTGCTGCTTCTACTTCTCCCTGGCCTGTGCATCGCGCAGACCAGGGAGAAGCCTAAGCTCAAAGACTTCGGCTCGAGTCTTAAAAAGCTCAAGTGGGATCCGGAAAAGAACGCGACCGCTGAAGTTAACTACGGTTCGACCACAGACGATGACGACGTCATCACGATCGAAACGTCGCTCGTCGTGTCCGAACTTCTCGTCCTCGACAAACAAAACCGGCCCGTCGAAGGACTGAAACAGTCAGACTTCCTCATCACCGAAGAAGACACGCCGCAGCAAGTGGGCCACTTCCTGCTCGGCGACAATCGCAGTCTGCCGCGA
This sequence comes from Pyrinomonadaceae bacterium, assembly GCA_035760365.1. Classification (GTDB taxonomy): domain Bacteria; phylum Acidobacteriota; class Blastocatellia; order Pyrinomonadales; family Pyrinomonadaceae; genus PSRF01. The sequence goes on along the minus strand of DASTTB010000033.1, from coordinate 122,622 downwards.
TCGATCGTGCTGATCATCGATTACAGCGGCAGCCAGTTTCCCTACATCAAGAACAGCGTCGCCGCTGCGTCCGTGCTGGTCGATAAACTTGGACCATACGATCGCATGGCGATCGTCACCGACGACGTCGAAGTGCTGGCCGATTTCACCAACGACAAACGCGAACTCAAAAAGAAGCTGAACACGCTCGTCGAGAAGAGCAAAGGAAGCGACGGCGGCTTTCTCGGCCTGGGCGGAATAAGGAGACAGTTCGGCAAGAGCGCTCAATACAGCGCGTTGATGGCGACGCTCAAAGAAGCCTTCGACGACGAAGATCAACGCCCGATCGTGATCTTTCAGACCGACGGCGATGAAGCGACTTACCTGCGCAACTCGATCATCGTTCCGACTGTTCCGCCGGATCTTCCGCCGCAGTTAGTCGCGAAAGTTCAGTCCGAAGTCGAGCAGCGACGAGAGTTACAACGCAATAGCATGACGGAGTTCAGTCTCGACGACGTTTATCGCGCGGTTGAGAAATCGCGCGCGACGATCTACACGGTGGTGTCGGGCGCGAAACTGATCGGACTGACTCCCGAACAGCAGCTCGCGACGTTGATCGCGGAAGATGAACGAGCCGTCAACGAGATGCTGCCGACGTTGAGTAAGAAAGCGCGCGAGGCGTTTGCCGCCAGCCAGGAAGCGCGAAAGAAAGTCGTGCCGATTCAGGTTTTGCGTATGCGCTCGGACGAGAATGCGCGTTTGCAGGAGGCGTTGGCGGCGGTGGCGCCGCTAAGCGGTGGATGGACCGAGTTTCTGGAGCAGCCGTCGCAGGCGCAGGGGATCTACACGCGCATCCTGTCAGACATCAGCCAGCGCTACATCGTCGGTTACTACCCGACCAATAAAGAACGCGACGGCAAGCGACGCCGGATCAACTTCGAAGTCAAAGGCCATCCCGAGTACACGATCCTCGGCCGTCGTTCTTACTACGCGCCCGGACCATAGCGTTCTTTGTACTTTGTACTTTGTACTTTGTATGACTCCTGCGCTTCCTGGAGTCAGTTCAGCCGGCGAACCAAGTACAAAGCACGAAATACCAAGTTCCGGCTTCACTCGTAGCGAAGCGCGTCGATCGGATTCAATCGCGCGGCTTTCCACGCGGGCCACATTCCAAATACGATGCCGAGTCCAACCGAAACCACAAATCCAACGATCGGCGCCCATAGCGGAATGTAAGTCGGCATCAACATCTTAATCAGCAACGCGAGCCCGCTGCCCACGGCGATTCCGAGTAATCCACCCAGACCGGTCAGTGTTCCAGCTTCGATCAGAAACTGTGCGACGATGTCGCGGCGGCGCGCGCCGATAGCTTTGCGCACGCCGATCTCGCGCGTCCTTTCCGTCACTGAAACCAGCATGATGTTCATCACGCCGATGCCGCCGATCAGCAGTCCCACACTCGAGATCGCCACCATCAGCGCGAAGACGCCGCCGGTGATCGCGCCAAACTGTTTCATGATCTGATCCGACGTCGAGATGCCGAAGTTGTCAGCCGCGCCAAACGCGACTTTCCGCCGGCGTCGCAGCAGTTCGCGAATCTCTTCGACCGCGGCGTCCATCTTGCCGACGTGCGCCTGGGCCATCACGAAGTTGTCGTCGACGTCGGGATAGAGTTTCCGCATGGTGAGGTAAGGCATGTAGACGGCTTTGTTTTCGTTGTTCGGATCTTCGGCGCCGACGAGAAAGATGTCGCGCGCCGCCAGGACGCCGACGACGCGATACAAGCGCCCGTTTATCGAGACGTTCTGGTCGAGGGCTTTCGTGTAGGGAAAGAGCGTGTTTGCAACGTCGTTGCCGATCACGACGACGTTTGAGTGCAACGAATTTTCTTCGTCGGTGTAATAACGGCCTTCGGCGATGTTGGTTACGCCCATTTTGAAGTACGACGGCGTCGCGCCCTGGACCGTCGCGTTCTTCATCTCGACGTCGCGATTGCGCACGTAGACGCGTTCGGTGAATGGACCGGAAAAGAAGTCGACGGGCGACATGAACGCTGCCGCGTAAGCGACTGAAGGACACTCGTTGCCGATCGCCAGCACGTCTTCGTAACTCAACGGCTTGCGCATTCGTTCCTCGGCTGACGGGTTGAAATTAAAGCCGGGATCGAAGCGATAGATGTAGATCGAGTTTGTGCCGAACGACTCGATCTCCTTCGCGACGCGCTGATCGATACCCGAAACAAACGCCGCAATGACGATCACCGTCATCGTCCCGATCACCACGCCGAGCACGGTGAGAAACGAACGAAGCCTGTGCTGCCAGAGCGTATCCAGCCCCATGCGCACGTTTTCGAAAATGCTGCCGCCGAAGAGTTTCATCGATAAAATCCGTGGTCCTATTCCACCCTCAGTGCCTCGATCGGATCGAGTCGCGCGGCGCGCCAGGCCGGGTAGACTCCCGATATTAATCCCACTGACGCCGACACAAAGAGCGCGAACGATACGGCGACTAACGGCAGCGACGTCGGCACCGGCGTTAACATCGCAACCATCTTCGCCAACAGATAAGCGATCGTGATTCCGATCGCGCCGCCGCACAGCGACAGCATCGTCGACTCAGCCAGAAACTGTTTCACGATGTCGCTGCGACGCGCGCCGATACTCTTACGAATCCCGATCTCCTTCGTCCGCTCAGTCACACTCACGAGCATGATGTTCATGATCACGATGCCGCCGACGACGAGCGAGATCGAAGTCACGCCAATCGCCGCGATCTGAATCGTGCCGAAAATCTTGTCGCGCAGCTCGTTGATCGCTTTCGGCGTGATGACGCCGAAGTTGTCTTTCTCATTCGGCGGAAGTTTGCGACGCGTGCGCATCACCACAGTCGCATCGTCGATCGCGTATTGATAAGTCTCCGGACCTGACGACGTAACACTCACACTCAAACTACGCCGCGAACCATACGCCGCGAGAAACGTCGACAACGGCATCGAAACGTACATGTCGCGCGGTTGTCCAAACACCGATCCGAGCGCTTTTCCAACTCCGATCACGTCGTAAGGCCGGCCGTCGATACGAATGGTCTGGCCCAACGGATCCATCGTCGGAAACAGTTTGTCGGCGACGTCCGCGCCGAGAAACACGACGTTGCGCCGCGCGTCGTTCTCGCCGTTGTTGAAATAACGGCCCGCCTGCGCCTCGATACGTTCGATGTCGGCGATGTTCGGCGTGGCCGCGCTGATGTGAATCCGCATCAGCGTCGTAGACCCAAACTTCACGTCGCCCACGGCATCGGCCTTCGCGCCAACGTCCTGAATCGCTCCGCCGCGCTGTCGGAGTGCTTCGACGTCCTCGAGCGTGATGTCCTTGTTGCGGCGTCTTGCCGCATTCAATGCCTCGATACTCGCGAAATCGTCGAGTGAAAACTTGCGTACGGCAAAGGCATTCGTGCCGATATCGGCGATCTTTTCGTCGACGTAAACGTTGAAGCCTTCGATCAGCGACACGACCACGATCACCGTCGCAACGCCAAAAATCACGCCCAGCAACGTCAGAAACGAGCGTAGTTTGTGGCTCAGTATGGCCGCGACGGCGAGTTTAAGAGCTTCGAGGAACGGCATGTTGTCTTTAGCTTACTACAAACCTATCTTGACGATACGTTTCTCCCCGCATAAAGTTTAACCACTCCCGCAAGCGAAAGTAATCCCCCGTTCACCGACGATCCAATTGGACACGTAGTTCGACGACGAATTGAGTATGAAACGTTTTCTAATATTCGCCGCGTGTTTGCTGTGGTCTACCTCGCTGCACGCCGCCACGCTTCCCGCAAACTTTACCGAGACACAAATTCCGGGTCTTTCGAGTCCGACCGCGATGGCCATCGCGCCTGACGGCCGCATCTTTGTTTGCCAGCAAACCGGCGCGTTGCGTGTCATCAAAAACGGCGTGCTGTTGCCGGCGCCATTCATGACGCTCACCGTCGATCCGGCCGGTGAACGTGGCCTGCTCGGTATCGCGTTCGATCCGAACTTCGCCAACAATAATTTTCTGTACGTCTATTACACCGTGCCTATCGAGCCGCGGCACAACCGCGTCAGTCGATTTACGGCGAACGGCGACGTCGTGGTTCCCGGAAGCGAAACGATCATTCTCGAACTCAACCCGCTCACGCTCGCGTCGAACCACAACGGCGGCGCGCTCCATTTTGGACCAGACGGCAAGCTCTACATCGCGACGGGCGAGAACGCGACGACTTCAAACTCGCAAACGCTCGCAAACATGCTCGGCAAGATCCTGCGAATCAATTCCGACGGCTCTATCCCTGGGGACAATCCGTTTTTCAACCAGGCCAGCGGGAATAACCGATCGATCTGGGCGCTTGGGTTGCGCAATCCATTTACGTTTGCGTTTCAACCGGGCACCGGGCGCATGTTTATCAACGACGTGGGCCAAAGCGCGTGGGAAGAGATCAACGACGGCATCGCCGGTTCCAACTATGGTTGGCCTAACACGGAAGGGCCGACAAGCAATCCGCTCTTTCGATCGCCGCTCTTTGCTTACAATCACAGTATTAGTGCGACGACCGGGTGCGCGATCACCGGCGGCACTTTTTACAACCCGCCTACCGTTAATTTTCCTGCCACGTTTGTTGGGAAGTATTTCTTCGCGGATCTTTGCAGCGGGTGGATACGTGTTTTCGATCCCGCGACGTCGACAGCTTCGGGGTTTGCGACCAGCATTTCGCAGCCTGTGGATCTGAAAGTGGGCGCGGATGGGAGTCTTTACTATCTCTCGATCGGATCGGGATCGGTGTTTCGCGTCCGCTTCAATGCGCCGCAAACGCCTTCGCCTGTGATCGTCACGGAACAGAACAGCGACGTTGCGGTCGCGCTTGATTCGCCGACGATGTTGCGCGATCCGTTTGCGATCGTGAATCCGGTTAATTTTAGTGCGGATGGGCGGACGCGGGTAAGTTTGTTTGTCGAGAACCTAGATCTGTTGCCGGGTGAGACGGCGGCGGCAGTCACCGCGCGTGCTGAAGACGCGAGTGTAAATATCTATCCGTTGGTGGTGGAGGCTGTCGGAAAAGTGCCGGGGTTTGAACAGTTCACACAGGTGATCGTCAGGCTGCATCCCGGCATCCCGCCGAACCAGCCGATATTTGTGAGCGTCACGTTGCGCGATAAAACGAGCAACAAGGCGCGCATCCGCATGAAGTAATTACACGGATTGCTCTAAACAATCACGCCCCAGCCGTCTTCATGGTGGTTGGTCACGATTCCGAACCGTTTGATCTTGCAATTTAGCGTGGTGACTTTGACGCCGAGCAGTTGAGCAGCGCGGCGTTGATTCCCGCGCGTGCACTGCAACGCATTCTTGATCAACTCGATCTCGTAGCGTTGAAGTTCCTCTTGCAACCCAAACTTCCCATTTCTCGCGGGTTGCCGGCTGGTTAACGTCTCCACTTCGCGCAGCACCGTCAACGCAGCTTCTCGCAGGCTGTTCAGGTTGTACTGTGCCGGTTCCGCAGGTCTGGGCGGCGCTTCGTGCGGCACTGATTCGTTCTCCCAACTTAACGAACTACTCATTGCTTAAACCTCCCTGGTTATTTCGGCCATGCGGGGAGCAACGCAGACCAACCACAAGTACGCTCAATCTTTGCTTAAAAGTTCGCTGAAAAACGCGACCGCGCGTTCATCGCCTGTCTGTCCCAGCACCTGAATCGCCGTCTTGCGCACAACCATCTTCGGATGATTGCGCGCGGTGCGAATCAGGATCGTAATCGCTTCGTCCTTCGAGCGGCGTCCAAATCGACAGCCACTCCCGACCGCACTTCAAAGTGCGGCGGCGCATTACTTCAACAACTCCTCGAGGAACTTCAGCACTTCGGGATCTTTACTGCGGCTCAACCAACCGATCGCACGTTTGCGACGTTCCATCGGCGCCTGCGGATCTTTCGCGACTTCGATCAGTTTGCGCACCACGCGTTGATCGTTCGTGCGGCCGCCCGCCGTATAGACGTGCTGGCCCGACACGAGGGCCGCCTCAGACACAGCTTGTGTGAGATGAAATGCGTTGCCGGATCCCAACGAGTAGATGATCTGGTCTTTCACCTGTTCGTCTTTTTCCGTGTCGTAAAGACCGAGAAGAAACTCGACTGCCTTGTCGCCGCCGCGCCGCGAGATCGCGCTCACCGCGGCTTTGCGAAGCTCGACGTTGTCGGAACTGCGCGCGATATCGAAGAGCTTGTTGCCGACACGTTCGCTTCTCCGGTTTACGAAACCGTTGATCACCGCTTTGCGGATCTCTAGACTCTGGTCGGCATCGTAAATGCGAAGGAGTGCGTCGACTGGCGGGTCGCCGGCGCGCGTGGAGATACTCGCGATCGCAGCCTTGCGCTGTGCCGGCGTTTTGCCGTTAAGCGCGATATCGCTGAGCACCGCCGTCGCGCGGTCGCTCGAGTGCCTGCTCAACGCGTAAAGTGCGGCTTCGCCGATCTCGCTCTGCGTTGAGTTCAACGCAAAGTCGCGCAAAGGTTCGATGACGCTGTCGTCGTTCGAAGTGCCGAGTGTGGAGATCGCACGCGCGCGCAGTCGCATATCCGTTTCATTTTTAGCGATGCCGAGAATGACTGGCGTCACAGCCTTGCCGCCGTTGCGGCTGAGCAACGTCAAGGCCGCGCTCTTGCAACGCACTGTTTGATTCGAACCCGGCTTCACCCAGTCGGTCGCGGCCATGATTCCGCGCTGCAAATCTGTTTGAAACAGCGCCTGAAGCACGACGATCTTGAACTCACACGGATCGTCGCTGTTCACGGAACGGTCCAGTTCGTCGAGGACATAAACACTCGTGGGGTCGATGAGTGATTGCGCAGCCAATGGCGCTATGGCGGTCGTGGCCACACCGTTAATACTCGGCGCGGGCGTGTATGTGACGATGCCGTCCGGAGCGCGCGCGATTGCTACCGGACTCGTCGTGGCAACTCCGGCGGCCAGTCTTTCAACAGCCACTGCCTGGTCGGCGCGCGCCGCTGCAAGGAGCGCTCCCGGCACCTGGGCCAGCAACATTCGCGCGTCGTCTCTCCACGTCGAATCGGAATACTTTTCGAGCAGCTTCGCGAGCGTTTCGCGGCACTGGTCGTAATTCGTGAGTTTGTATTGAGCGTAGGCCATCCAATAGAGCGCGGCGTCGAGGTTCTTCTCGTTCGGATAAGAGTTGACGTACTCGCGAAACTTCTCCTGCGCCTTGGCCCAATTGCCGTCGGTGATCAGATCGCGGGCGGCGTTATAGACGGTGGTTGCCGTCGTGTTTGACGACGATTGCGCGGCGAGCGCATTCGCAGCGCGTTGCTGCTGCTGGGCCATTACGGGGATCGCCGTTAGGGCGAGGATGATCACGAGTGAGACTCTGAGTAAAAGCTTATTCGACATACTTAGCCTCTGTTTCTGTTAACGACGCTGATTGTTTTCGTCAACGATTATTGACGCCGCGATCTTTGTAATCGGTTAACGCCGCGACGATTTCGGTTTTCTGTACCCGCTCTTTGATGGCTTGCACGTCTTCCGGTCGGGCGTGATCCGGAAGATTGGCGATATCGATCAACAAGGGTTCGATATCGGCGAGCAACGTCTTGGTTGGAAACTTCGCCTTCATCTCTGCTTCGCGTCGCAGCACGACGTTTTCGTTTAGGAGTCGCTGCGAGAGCGCCTTGTCGTAAGTGACGTCGATTTCCTCGTCGCCGTCGGAGACGCGGACGTTGCGGATAGAGCGCAGCAGGTTTTCAGTTCGTTCGATGTGTTTGACTGTGTCCTGATCGTCGAGATCGAGAGACGCTAGATCGGAAGAGAAGACGTCAGGGTTGTCTTTAATAATCGGTTTTGTTATCCGCTTAATCCGTGATTTCTTTGGCGGTGGTGAAGTGAATCGTGCGAGCTGTTGCTGCTCGACCTGTCTTGTAGGTTCGGTAGTTTTTTCTTTTTCTGTTTTCAGGAAGTACACGGATCCAAGCCCGATTGTCAGGATCACAACGGCGGCGATCTTCATCCACCAGCCGGAAGACGTTTCCGCCACGGGAACGATCTGTTCCTCGATTCCAATCCATACAGCAGGCGAGATTTCGATCTCGCGATCGTAACGCGCGAATATTTCCTGCTCGACGCGTTCCTGCTCTTCGGCGCTGAGTTCGTCGTCGAGATATTCTTCAAGCAGGCGTAAATTCTCTTCACACTTCATAACCGACTCCTGCATACGGACTGATCCGCTTTCGCATCTCCGCTCGCGCGCGGTGCAGATCCGTTTTCAACTTCGCGACCGAAAAACCCGTGATCTCCGCGATCTCTTCGTAACTGCACTGGTGCAAAACTTTCAGCGTGAACACCAGCCGCTTGTCTTCGTCCAGCGCTGCCAGCGAACGGCGAATCAAGTCGTTCAGCTCCTTGCTGAGTAATCGCTCGACCGGCACCGGTTTCCTGTCACTCAAATCCATGACCGATTTATCCGCGAGATGCAGATGATTGTTCGCGCGCGTGCGGGCGCGAAGCGACTCGCGCGCCACGTTTCTGGCGATGCCAAACAACCACGTCGAGAGCTTTGTGTCTGGTCGCATCGTCCGGATGGCGCGATAAGCGCGGACGAAGGTTTCCTGCGTTAACTCTTCGGCGAGCGAGCGATCGTCGACCATGTCGAAGATGAAGCTGATGACGGGTCGCGAATACCTTTCAAAAATCAGACGAAAGGCTTCGGAGTCGCCCTGGCACACGCGAGTAACCAGGTCTGCTGAACTATTCATCAGGGTTCCCGCGAACGCGCCAGGCTGACCTTCAAGATTTAATTCGTCGACCGTCAGCCTTTTCATCATTTCTCGCTAGGTTAGTGCGCGGCGCCCCGAAAAGGTTTCAGGTTTTTGTAACGACGGATTTCTCGGATTGCAGAAACTCGGCAGGTTCAATGATCTTGCCCGCAATTGCCGATGCGGCAACAACATACGGTGAGGCAAGGTAGAGTTTTCCCGGACCACTGCGGCCGGGGAAGTTTCGGTTTTGAGCACTGACCGTGACTGTCTCCGCCGACGGCGAAGCGCCCGGTCCGGCGTTGATACACGCGCCACACGAAGGATCGATCAACTCCGCGCCGGCACGTTCGAAGATCTCGATGTAACCCTTACGCCGCGCGTACTGCTTGATCTTCTGCGATCCAAACTGAATGTAAAGACGAACACCCTCCGCCACGCGCTTTCCGGACGCAAGCGCGTTTTCGAGAACTTGGGCGTACATGTCCATGTCGGCCATCTTGCCGCCGGTACACGATCCGCCGTAAGCAGCGTCGATGCGGATCTCTTCCGTCAGTGAATCGATCGGAATGCCGTTGCGCGGATCGCCCGGCGTCGCGACCATCGGCCGGATCTCGTCGAGATCGATCTCAAAAACAGCCGCGTACGAGGCATCCGCATCGCTGTAAGTAAATCCTTTGCGTACTTCTTCCGGATCGAGATCGCGCATCTGCACGATGTATTCGAGCGTCTGTTCGTCAGGCTCGATGATGCCGGTCGTTCCACCAGCCTCGACGGCCATGTTCGTCAACGTCGCGCGTTCATCCATCGACCAGTTTTTCAGATCGTCTCCGGCAAACTCGAGTACTTTGCCGATACCTTTGCTCGTCTTCATGTACTCGGTCGCCAGAATCACGAGCATCACGTCCTTTGCGGCGACGTCCGGACGCTTCCGTCCTTTCAACACGTAGCGCACCGTCTCCGGGACGCGAATGCGAATGTCTTTCGTGTACCAGGCGTTCGCCATGTCGGTCGAACCCACGCCAAACGCGAAACAACCGAGCACGCCCGCCATACACGTGTGCGAGTCGGTGCCGATGACGATCTGGCCCGGCAACGCGAGATCTTCGACGACGGCGTTGTGACAGATCGCTTCCGAACCGCCTTCGGGACTCTCGCCATACAGCCTGATGTTTTGTTGATTAGTAAAACTCTCCTGCGTCGTCGCCAATCCTTCCGCTTTCTCGAGCAATCCCATCTCGCGGTGTTTCGGCGACATCACGCGGCCGAGAAACGTCAGGTGATCACGAAACGCAAACACCGACTCCGGTTCCGACACGCGCGCATCCGATCCCAACGCCTGTTTGAACAACGACTCCGCCATCGGCGTGACGTACTCGTGCGAGAAACGCACATCGGCAACTGCGAACAACGCGTCGCCAGGCTTCACGGCTTCGACGCCGATCTTTCCGGCAGTGACAAAGGCGTGTCGCGCGATGATCTTTTCCACGATCGTCATCGGACGAGGCGCGGTGTCGATCGGCGGCGGTGACACGCGGCCCGCGAGTCGAGCTTTGTTGTAGTTGAAGAGGCCGCCGTGCGCGACGATGCCCTGCGAGATCGGATCGAGTCCCTTTGTAAATTCTGTTAACGCGATTTCTTCGCCACTACGTATGCGATCGATGAGACTAAAGTCGGTCGACGTTAGCAGCCCGATGTTCTGCGAGTTTTGACCGTAGATCTTCTCGATGCTCTTCGCGATGACGAGTTGAATGCCCGCGGCCTTTTCAGCGTACGGCGCGGTCTCGCGTGACGAGCCGCAGCCTTTCGACAGTCCTGAAACGACAACGGCGAAGCCGCCGTTTTTCACTTCGTCTTTTTGAACAGCGCCTTCGCGCATCCCGACATAGACGTACTGCCCGAGTGTTTCGTCGTAGTAGAAACAGACCCAACCCGGCGTGATCTCGTCGGTTGAGATATTGCTCATCAACGGCAGGTCGTCGTTTTTCAGCCGTTCGGCCAACTCGGATTCGAGTTGCGCGGCGGCATCGCCTGTCGCGGCGAGTTGCTGTCGAATCAGCGAAGTGTCTTCAGTCAGGAATAAAATGCGCCCGGAGAATTTGATGTTTTCAGTCACTTTAGTTTGTAGCCGTCATTAATTATTATGTGGTGCAAACCGATTATAACCTCACCCGGATAAAACCTTTAGCGGGCAGTTTGGCGTCTAAGGGGCGGCAGAAGCAGGAGTGGAGGAGAGTTGGAATGAATCTGTTAACAAAGACTTTAATTACAGCGGTATTTATGGCGATTGCGCTGGTTACGTCCAGCGGTCTGGTGGTCGCGCAAGAGACCGACGACCCGGCCAAGATCGCGATCTACACCCGGTTTCGTGACAATTACAAAGACAACCCGGCGGTCGCTTATCAGGCCGCGCGCGACTATTTGCAAAAGTACACCAAGGACAAAGACCAATACACCGACTACCTGTCGAAGTGGGTAGCTGCGTACGAGCGCGACGAGCGCAAGCAGAACCTTCCGGGTCTCATCAATGAGAAGAAGTTTGACGAGGCGTATAAGACTGGCGCTCAGATCCTGAAAGACGAGCCCGATTATCTGCGCGCGCAGATCGACCTCGGATACGCCGGTTACCTCGCAGCTTCCGCGAAAAACGAGACGCACAATGCGGAAGCGCTGGGCTACGCGACCAGGGCCATCCAGTTGATCGAAGGCGGGAAAGTGCCGAGCGAGTGGGCGCCGTTCAAAGGCAAAGACGACACGCTCGCGTATCTCAATTACGCCGTCGGTTTCCTGACTCTCAAAACCGATCCGAACAAAGCAATCGACTCGCTGTTGAAGGCCGCGACTTACGAAAGCGACATCAAGAAAACGCCTTCGACTTATTACTTCCTGGCAGTCGCTTACGAATCAGGTCCGTACAAAACACTCTCGAGTGCTTATCAGACTGAGTTTGCCGGCAAGCCTGAAACTCCGGCGAGCAAAGCAGCTCTCGAAAAATTGGGCGTCGTAATGGACCGCATCGTCGACGCCTACGCGCGCGCCATCGCCACGGCTGGAACCAATACCAATACGGAGCAGAGCCGTCGCGAGTGGCGAAATCAGATGACTACGTATTACAAGTTTCGCAACAACGACAGCGACGCCGGCATGGATCAATTTATCGCAGGCGTGTTGAGTAAACCGTTGCCACCGAAACCGTAATCCGTATACTTCAGGGATGCGAAAAGCTTCCCTGCTGCTTTGCCTCCTGCTGCCCGTCGTCATCAACGCACAACAGCTTTCCATCGACGCCATGATCGAACGCGACATGGCGTCGATGCTGTCTACGTACAAAATGCTTCACGCGGCGCCCGAACTCTCGCATCGCGAAGAGAAGACGGCGGCGTTTTTTGCCGGTGAACTGCGCAAACTCGGCTACACCGTCACCGAGCGACTCGGCAAGTTTGAAAACACTGAATGGACCGGCTACGGCGTCGTTGCAGTGTTGAAGAACGGCGCTGGACCAACCGTGCTGGTCCGTACCGAGCTCGATGCGTTGCCCGTCGAAGAAAAGACCGGCTTGCCTTACGCGAGCAAGGCGCGGGCGAAGAATGATGCTGGTGTCGACGTCGCCGTGATGCACGCGTGTGGTCACGACATTCACATGACGAGTCTGCTTGCGACGGCGAAGCTGCTCAGCGAGTTGAAATCACAGTGGCAGGGGACGCTGGTGCTGTTGGGCCAACCGAGCGAAGAGACTGGCGACGGCGCGCGCGCGTTGTTGAAAGACAGTCTTTACACGCGGTTTCCGCAACCTGACTTCGCGATCGCGCTGCACGACAAACCCGACATCGAAACCGGAAAGATCGGCTACACGCCCGGTTATGCGATGGCCAGTGCGACATCGATCGACATTAAAATTCGCGGCATCGGTGGACACGGATCCGCGCCGGAAACGACGAAAGATCCGGTTGTTGTCGCGGCGCAAGTAGTGATGGCGTTGCAGACGATCGTGAGTCGTGAAAATTCACCGCTCGATCCGGCGGTGGTGACGGTCGGTTCGATTCATGGCGGCACGCGTTACAACATCATTCCCGACGAAGTGAATTTGCAGTTGACGGTCAGGACTTACAAGGAAGACGTGCGGCAGAAGATCCTCGCGTCGATCGAACGCATCGTGAAGAGCGCGGCGATGTCCGCCGGGATTCCTGACGATCGCGCGCCGATCGTTAAGGTGAGTGAAGGCACGACGTCGACGTACAACGATCCGAAGTTGCTCGAACGTTTGACGCCGGCGTTTCAGCGAGCGCTTGGCGAAGAGAATGTGCTGGTTAAAGTTCCGCCGATGATGGCGAGTGAAGACTTTGGATACTTGAGTTTGGACCAGAAGATTCCGGCGACGATCATTTGGCTTGGCGCGTCTGATCCGCGGAAGGTGAAGGCGTATCGCGAAACGGGGGCGCCGATTCCGGGGCTGCATTCCGCGCTCTTCGCGCCCGTGCCTGAGTCGACGTTGCGCACGGGTGTGAAAGCGACGACGGCGGCAGTGTTGGAGTTGATGAAGAAGTAGCAGCCGCAAAGAGGCACAAAGATGATGGGGGTTTGTGCTTTGGACTTGGACTTTGGACTTTGTGCTTTGAACTTTGAACTTTGAACTTTGAACTTTGAACTTTGGACTTTGGGCTTTGGGCTTTGGACTTTGGGCTTTAGGCTTTGGGCTTGGTAGTTTTTTCCTGTGTGTCTTTTGTGCCTTTTTGTGGCAAACAAAACATGGACCTCGAACAAATTCGCACGTATTGCCTATCCTTACCGCACGTGACTGAGCGCGTGCAGTGGGGGAACGATCTGTTGTTCTGTATTGGCGAGAAGATGTTTGCCGTTGCGGGGCTGGATGCGAAGTATCCGACGAAGCTTTCGTTCAAGTGCACGCCGGAGAAGTTTGCTGAACTGGTCGAGCGTGAGGGCATCATCCCCGCGCCGTATGTCGCTCGCTATCATTGGGTCGCGTTGGAAGATCTCGAAGCCGTTGATAAGAAAGAATTGAAAGAACTACTGCAAAACGCCTACCAATTGGTCCACGACAAGCTCCCGCTCAAGGTTCGCAAGAAATTGGGCACCGCGTAACGAACACTCACGAAACACGGATTTTTCTGAATTTTCACCGCAGGGCTCGGACAATCCGGGCAACTAATCACGCAGTCAAACCGTTCGACTCTTCCCTGGCGGCCTCAGCAACCAATAAATTTTTTGACACGGATCACGCGGATTTGATACTCCTACCCGCGTGATCCGAACACTACTGCTCCTGTTACTACTCGCCGTTACTGTCTGCGCGCAGACGACGCAGGAAAAGGTGCGTGACTACCGCCGCGCCAACGAACACCAGATCCTGCGCGAGTACATCGAATTTCTCTCGCTGCCCAACGTCGCCAACAACATCGACAACATTCGTAGGAACGCCGCGCGGATCATGGAGATGATGAAGCAACGCGGGTTGAATCCACGTTTGCTCGAAGGCTCGTCGCCCAGCACGCCGCCGGCTGTTTACGCCGAAGTGAAAACGCCGGGCGCGCAACGCACGCTGCTTTTCTACGCGCACTACGACGGGCAGCCGACCGATCCCAAACAATGGACCGGCAGTCAGCCATGGCAACCCGTGCTTCGTAGTGCTGCGCTCGAAGCAGGCGGGCAAATCATTCCCACACCGGCGCCGGGGAGTCCGATCGATCCGCAGTCGCGCCTCTACGCGCGTTCTGCGTCGGACGATAAAGCCGGCGTGATGGCGATTCTCACGGCGTTCGCGGCGCTCAAGGCGAAAAGTCTGGCGCTCAATGCGAATGTAAAGTTTTTCTTTGAAGGCGAAGAGGAAGACGGCTCGCCGCATCTCGACGAGATCCTGAAGCGGCACAAAGACCTGCTCGAAGCCGACGCGTGGATCATCTGCGATGGACCAGTGCATCAGTCAGGACGCAAGCAGGTTGTGTTTGGCGCGCGTGGGGACACGAATGTCGACGTCACTGTTTACGCGGCCAAGCGTCCGTTGCACAGTGGTCACTACGGCAACTGGTCGCCAAATCCGGCGATGATGCTGGCGCGCTTGCTCGCGACGATGAAAAACGACAGCGGGCTCGTGACGATCGATGGTTGGTATTCCGACGTCGAAGCGTTGGGTGATGCCGAACGCGCCGCGATCGCCGCTGCGCCGCAGTATGACGAAGAGATCAAGAAGGCGCTGGGGCTCAACCGTGTTGAGGGTAACGGGATGAGTCTGCTCGAACTGCTGCACTTTCCGTCGTTGAACATCAACGGCATCGGGAGTGGCGACATCGGAGACTTGTCGCGCAACGTCATCCCGACAACCGCGACCGCGGCGCTCGATCTGCGTCTCGTCAAAGGCAACGATCACAAACGGCAAACGCAGCGGCTGATCGATCACATCAAGAAACAGGGTTACTACGTCGTCGATCGTGATCCGACGGATGCGGAGCGTCTTCAGTATCCGCTGATCGCGCGCGTCAATTCGCGGTCCGGTGGTTACAACGCGGAACGCACGCGCATGGATTTGCCGATCTCGATCGCCGTGATCGAAGCCGTGCAGTCGACGACAAAAGACAAGATCGTGCTCCTTCCCACATCAGGCGGCAGCCTCCCGCTCTCGATCATCACGCAGAACCTGCGCACGGTGACCATGACCGTTCCAATCGCGAATTACGACAACAATCAGCACGCCGAAAACGAGAACATTCGGTTGCAAAATCTTTGGGACGGGATCGAGACGATGGCCGCCCTGATGACGATCAAATAGAGCCCGTGCTCATTTCGGGCTCTCCCTGATACTGGAAAGAGAAAATGCGAAAAGTAACTTTCGGCGGGGCAAATAGTCTCGACAACTTTATCGCTCGCAAAGTCCCGACCTACAAAGTGAAACACGTAAGGCGAAACACGCAAAGTGAAACACTGATCACTTCGTCAGCACTTCGCGGAAGAATTCGACCGCGCGCGGATCGCCTGACTCACCCAACGAACGAATCGCCTGTTTCCGCACGAGCTGGTTCTGATGCGTTCGCGCGATCTTTATCAAGATCGGCACTGACTCTTCCGAACGTCGCTCGCTGATCGCACGTACAGCCTGCACCTGCACTTCAGTCGTTCCATCCGCAGCCTGCGCGGTTTGACTCAGAAAGTCGAAACTTCGCTTGCTAACACGCTCGCCGAGCAACCGGATCGCGTGGCGACGCACATCCGTTGACTCGCTGCTGCGCGCGACTTCAAACAACTTATCTTCAACGCGCGTGCTCTTGATCTCCGACAACGACTGCAACACCGCACGTTTCAGATCCGGCGTCTGCTCCGAGTCATACAACTTGAGCAGATCGTCAACCGCGGCCTCGCCGCGTTCGCCAATCATGCGAATCGCCGATTTGCGCAGTTCAGCATTCGGTTCGGTTCGCGCCAACTCGAGCAAACGCGCCTGCGCCCGCGCGTTCTTCGTCTCGGACAACGCACGCAAAGCAGTACGTTTGACGTCGAGTTGCGCGTCGTTCGCGTAGATCTTCATCAACTCGTCGACTGCGTCTTCGCGTTGAAAATTACCAAGCTGGCGCGTGGCGCTGCGGCGTGATTCCCAGTCAGCATCGCTCTTCGCGACCGACAGCAGGAACGTATACGCCTGTTGTTGTTCGTAAATACTGTTGCCGACCGCGGAGATCACGCTGCGACGCACTTCGACGTCTTTCACGGAGTCGTACAACCCTTTGAGCGTCTCAACTGAACCACGGTCCTTGCTTTGACCAATCGCATGTGCGGCTGAGCGTCGGAGTTTCTTCTCTTCCGCATCATTGCGGACGAGCGTAGCGAGAAACGTCTGCTCGCCTCCGACTTGTCCGAGCCAGTACACGGACGAAGAGCGAATGCGTTGATTGGTCGACGAGCTGATGAAGTTCTTCAGCATTCCGCCAACCCGCGCGTCGTCGTGCAACGCGATGCCAAGCACGGCGCGTTCGCTCAGCATGTCCAACGGCGAAGCGCCGGCAAGCGCGCGCAGGTAGTTCAAACTCTCTTCGTTGTTGGCGCGGCCCATCCAGTAAACGGGATAGCCGCTGTACTCGCGTTTCCGTTCGAGGTTGTAGATCTCCATGCGCGTGATCTGGTTCGCGGAAGGTTCGCGCAGCAGGAAGATCGCGACGTTGCGCGTTTCGACAGTCACGCCGCCGGCGGTCGTGCCGACAAACACTGTCGTATCGCCGATCGTCTGCATCGAGCCGCTGAACTCGCGTCCGGTCGGATCGATCGCCACGCCCGGACGGACGTCGAAAGTGTAGGCGGACCAGTAAGGGGTTTGACCGCTGCGTCCGCGAGCCTGGGCCGCATCGAGTTTCGCCATTAGATCGGCGCCGTCGACAGGCGTGAAGCTCTGCACTGTCGTGGCGGTTGATTGCGCTTGCAGATCGTCGCGCGCTTCCGCCACCACAGTCAGATCCGGCGAATGTTTCGCGCAGGCAACGCCCGCGAGCGCCAACACAGATAATACCGATAGGATCAGGGAAGAGATGGGCTTTGAATTAAGCATGGATGACTCCTATTTCAGCAATTCTTCGAGGAATTTGAGCGCTTCGGGATCCTTGCTGTCTCCCAGGTAACGCACCGCCAGTTTCTTCATTTCAACTGACTGATCGTTTCGCGCAATGGCCATCAACTTATGCACGGCGCTCTTCTGTTTCGAGTCGCCGAAGGCGCGCATCAACGACATTTTGATCTGCATGTTCTGCTCGCCGTCGTACATCGCGACGAGTTGGTCCACAGTCTGCTGATCGTCGCGATTGCCGAGCACACGGATCGCGTAGCCGCGCAGTTCGACCGGATCGTTTCCACGCGCGATCTCGAACAGCTTGCCCTGTGCGCGCGGATCGGGGTTGTCGGCAAACGCGCGTAACAATCCCTGCTTGATCGATAGATTTGTTTCACTGCTGTAAAGCTGAAGCAGATCGTCGATGGCGACGCGGCCGCTATTCCCAAAAGCGCGGATGGCTTCGAGGCGAAGCTCCGGAGTTTCACCAGTGCGCGCGATGTCCATCAACTTCTGACGTGCACGCGGCTCTTCTCTTTGCGACAGTGCGCGGATTATCTGAGAGCGTATTTCGCGAGTTTTGTCTGCGTCGAAGATGCGGATGATCTCGTCGAGCGAGTTGGTGTCTTTGAGTTCGCCGAGATAACGAATGGCGTACTGGCGAGCGACCAGATCGTCTCCGCCGCGAGCGATCTCGAGAACTTTCGCGCTGCCGCGTGTCGTGCGGCTCTCGACGAGCGCGCGCAGGATCTGGGCACGAATCTCTTTGGTCCGATCGGCGTCGTAGATTTTGATCAGATCGTCGGTGACTTGTTCGTTGTGTTGATCGCCGAGACGTTTGATCGCGGTGAGACGCAGCTTCAGATCGGAATTGGTCCGCGCGATGTCGAGCAGGATCGGGATCACGCGCGGGCTGCGCTGACCGCCAAGCATCGACACTGCCGC
The DNA here is from genome assembly GCA_035760365.1 of Pyrinomonadaceae bacterium. Classification (GTDB taxonomy): domain Bacteria; phylum Acidobacteriota; class Blastocatellia; order Pyrinomonadales; family Pyrinomonadaceae; genus PSRF01. Next base: position 104,366 of record DASTTB010000033.1, on the reverse strand, counting down.
GGCCGTGAAACCCGGACAAGGCGCGGTATTCGCTTTCAACGCATCGGTGACGATGCCGATCGCGCGTTCTTCGTCAGCCTGAAACAGACTCTGCAAAGCGAGGATTTTGATCTCGCAATTGTCGCGCGCCAACGCCTGATCGACGGCGGCCTGATGGCCCATCGTCACGAGCAGCGCACTCGCTTCGCGGCGCCAGGTCGAACTCGGAAACCGATCGATCAAACGCATCAACGGCGCGGCGGCTTCGTCCTTCCGGCCTTGTTTCTCCAAAGCGTACCCGTACCAGTAGAGTGCGGCGTCGAGGTCTTTGTCTTTTGGATAAGCGCGAATGAAGTCGTTGAACTTTTCGGCGGCTTTTTGCCAGTTCTGGGCCTCGATGAAGTCGCGGCCTTCACGGAACGTCTGGCCCGACGCGGCGTTGCCTTTGGATTGAACGAAGCGATTTAGTTTCGCGATGTCCTGGCTGTTGGCGGAAACGCCGCCGGTGTAGAACACGGCAATCACGCCAACGCTCAACGCAATTAAGAGAAAGAGTGCGAGCCTCGTGTGGGGGCGATTATGAATGAAGTACTTGGTCGTCATGGTTTGTCCTTAATTTCAATGGGATTGCATATTTGGTTCACCGCACAGGCACAGAGAACGAGAGCAAAGCGCAGCGATCGAGCGGTGATCAGATAACGCACAAAGCGCTCCATGTTCCCTGTGCTTCTGCGGTGAAACGTTTTGTTTCGGTTTCAAAAAACTAATCAAGAGCGCGAGCCAGCACCGTGGAGTTCACTTGCAACAACGCCACGATGTTCTTGCGTTCGACGCGTTCGCGAATGACGCGCACGTCGTCGCTCGCGGGTTTGTCTGGAAGATTTGCGATGTCCAGCAGGATCGGTTCCAGGTTTTCGAGTAACGAAGCGATCTGCACGTCGCCGGCAATATCAGCTTCGCGACGCAGGATCATGTTTTGATAGACGAGTTGGCGCGCGCGCTTTCTTTCGTAAGCGACTTCGGCGCGTGTGCCGGGTTCGTTGAGACGAACGTTGCGAAAAGCGCGCAGCAACGTTTCCGCTTTTTCAAAGTGAATGGCGGTGAGCGTTTCGGAGTCTGCCGAACGCATAGGTTCTTCGGGAGTAGGCGCCGGGCGCACAGCCGCGAACTGTTCGCCGGGTTTTGGATCACGAATAATTGGTTTCTTTTGTTGAGCCGGCGGATTTGCGCGTTTCGGTGTTTCGGGAGTTGGAGTTGGTTCAGGTGTTGGTTCCGGAGTTTGTTCCGGAGTTTGTATCGGAGTTTGAACTACGGCTGTGTGTTTAGGATCTTGTGGGGTTGATATTTGATAACGGATGAAACCGATAATCGCTCCGACGATCAGCAAGGACGCGAATGCGATTGCTGGCGTACTCCAACCCCATCTGACGACGGCCCTGCGTTCTCCGCGCGATAGGATCTTCTTCAATTCGCGGTTCTGAACCAGCGGCTCCAATGAACTCTCAAAACCCACGATCTCGCTGCGCAAATTAAGAAAATCGGCGCGCAGTTGTTCACACTCGACGCAACTCAGCAAATGCCGCTCAACTTCTCGCACCTCCTGCGGGCCGAGTTCGCCGTCGATCAACAAAGAAACTTTTTCTGTAAAACTACAACTCATAAGCTTTAGATCTTTGTACTTTGTGCTTAGTACTTGGTCCGAATGCGATCAAAGTACAAAGCACAAAGAACCAAGCACAAAGTACTTAACCAACACTCGCCCCAACCGTCTTTGCCCGCTTGTTCCAGCGCTCACGCAGCGACGCGCGGGCGCGAAAGATGTCGACCTTCACCTTGCTCTCCGAAACCTTCATCACTTCCCCGATCTCGCGATAACTCAACTGCTCCTGCTCTCTCAACAACAACGCCGTTCGCTGGTCTTCAGGAAGCGACTGAAGCATTTCGAGCACCAACTGTTTCCGCTCGCGCGTCTCGTATTCCTGCTCGGGATTGCGTGCGGCTGGTCTCATTGCTTCCACTACTCGATCAAAGAGCCGGTAACGCGTGTTCGACTTCCGAAATTCGTTGATGGCCAGGTTGCGCGCCACGCGATAGAGCCAGAAGCGCGCTTCGCCCAGCGGCAAAGTTCCCCACGCCGTGCGATGAAGTTGCAGGAAACTTTCCTGTGCCAGATCCTGCGCCAGCGGCGCGCGGCCTCCCAATAAACACTCCAGAAAGCGGCATAGGCTGGGGTAAAAGTCCTGAAACAGCATGGTGAACTCTTCATCTTCGCTCGCCATAAGCTGCGCTACGTCTCCTAAAACACGTGGGTTTGGGAAAAGTTACAAAGAAAATTTGGATTTTTCATTTAGCCGGTCCTATTATTGCCGACGTGAGTAGGACCATTCTCATCCTCTGGCTGGTGGTTGTCTTCCTTTTTCTTCCGGGCGCGGACGGACTGACGTTTGCCCAAAGCGTTCCCAGGAATGGACCGACTCCACTTCGGTTCGACGAGTACGGCAATCTCAGAGGCTGCGACCACTCCGCGCGGCTCGATAACTTCGCCATTCAATTGCAGAATACTCCCGACGCTGTCGGTTACGTCGTAGTTTATGCGCCTGAGTCGTCAGCCAAAAAGATCGGCAAAGACATCCTCGACTATCTGTCGAACACACGCGGGCTGGAGCGAGTAAAAACGATCCATGCCGGGTACAACTCGGTCCTGACCGAGCCGCTGATTCAGTTGTGGGTCGTGCCGGCGGGCTCCAAGCTGCCGAAGTTTGGGAAGCACAAAGTCGATCTCGAGACTGTCAAAGGGAAGCTGGCTGAATACCAGACATGGGATCCGATCGAACTGGTAGGTGACGGGTACGACTTTCACGAATATGGCGGCGATGGACCACCGGTCGGCAACGTCATCTTCGCGGCGTTTGAAGACGTTTTGAAGGCGCAGAAGAATTCAGTCGCGCATGTGATCGGGTTCAACGGAGTTAACGAGGTTCCGGGAGCGTGGCGGCGCGTCTCCGAGTCAATAGTCGAGTCACTAAAACGCTTTGGTTTCGAATCGGACCGTTTCAAGATCGGCTACGGTGGTCAGAGCAAAGAGTCGAAAGTTCAGCTTTGGATATTGCCCAAAGGCGAGAATCCACCGACGAAAGATCCCGCTTCCGAGCCGCTGCCGAAGAAAGCAATTCAGATTGGCGACTTTGACGATCTCACGTTAGGTGAACCGAAGAACGAAGTTGTCGTGATGGAGCGACTGCAAAGGGTGATGCGCGAGAATCCGGGGCTGCGCGCGTGCTTCATTGTAAGGATGGAAGTGCCCGACCCGATAGAAGAAGAACCTGCGGAGCCGATTGTCGTCGTGCCGCAGGAATTATCCGAGCCCAGCGAACCGAGTGAACCGCCCGAACCGCCCCAGCCTGAGCCCGTCCCTGCCGATCTTTTCAAACTGATCGAGAAGTGGAAGATCGACATCGCGGCTAAGAATCAGAATCGACAGGATCGAGTCGTCGTTCTGTTTGGGAAGGCGCAGGAGTATCACCGTTCGTCGATAGAGATCTGGGTAGTCCCGCCCGGTCAACCGCTTCCCGATCCGAACGCACCGCCCGCGGACGAACAACGACCGCTACTCACACATTATTCAGAATACTCAACGCCGTTCCGGAAAAGATTCGCGTCTTCTCTTCTTCACTAATCTCCAAACCCTCAATCGAAGTAACAGCGCGATCGATCGAACCGAGCAGGTGCGGATAGTCGCTGCCCATCACCATGTGGTCCGCGCCCATGATATTTCGCACCATCGTGAGCGTGTGCGGGCTGAACGAAACAGTGTCGTAGTACAACCGCTTTAGATAAACGCTCGGCAGCTTGTCGATCTTCGCGCGGCAATCGGCGAAGTCGCGAAAACCGTTGTCCATTCGTTCCATCAGGTACGGCACGGCGCCGCCGAGATGACCGATGATCCAGCGAATGTCCTTAAACTCTTCAAACACACCGTCGTAACACATGCGCGCCACGGCGAGACTCGTATCAAACGGAAAACCGATGATCGGACCAAGCACGTATTCGCGAAACGAATCCGAATTCGCGGGCAACATCGGGTGCAGAAAGATGCACAACTTCATTCGATTCGCTTCCGCGAAGAACTCGCGATACTGCGGCGACGTGAGCGGCTTGCCGCCGATGTTGCTCAACAGGATCACGCCGTTGAGTTTCAACACGCCGATGGCGCGATGAAGCTCTGCGAGTGCGGCGTCAGGGGCGTCCATCGGGATCGACGCGAAGCCTTTGAATCGGGTTGGGTGTTTAGAGATGAGATTTGCGTACGAGTCATTGATCATCGTCGCCACGCGCGGCTGGTGTTCGGCGTCAGTGAAGAAGACGTTTGGCGTCGATAGCGAAACTACTTCGACGTCGATGCCCACGCGGTCCATGTCTTCGATTCGCTGGTTGACGTCGGTCATCGCGGGTGTGACGCCAAAGAAACGCGCGCCGCGATAGGTGATGATCGTCTGGCCGGTCGAGCTTCTGTCGAAAGAAAACTCGGATGGCAGATCGCGAACTGTGTTGAAGTATTCGTCGGTATAGAAGTGTGTGTGCAGGTCGAGTTTCATAGTGTTTTCAGCATCTCGAATTGGTTGAGCACCTGCTTGTAACCGTTGGCTTCGTAAAACTCCAGCGACGAGGTGAGACGTTCGTCGATGTTGTTGATCTTCAGATGTTCGGGAATTTCGAGCGCCGCCAGGATCGTTGAAGCGATGTGTTGTCGTCTGTGTTGCGGTGCGACGGCCAGTTGCATCAGGCTCAACGAAGGAAGAAAAATTACGCCGTAACCGACGCATTCACGCTGAACGTATGCGCCGACGATGCGTCTGTCGTTCACGATTCTTTCGACTGCCGCGATCGAGTTCTGCCACGATGGATATCCATCCCAGAAAGATTGAAACAACGTCCAGTCAGGTTTTTCAATAGTTCTAATATCAACTACTTCCGACTGTCTCTTTGTGTTTCTTGTGGCTCTTTGTGGCCGAAAAACCGCTAGCCGTCTCGTGTCTGCGAAACCAAGTTTTCGATAAAGCGTCGCTGCGGGTGTGTTTGAAGTCAGCACCTCGAGCAAGTATTGAACAACGCCTGCGTCCTTCAAGCGTCGTTCGAGAAACGCAAACAGTTCTTTCGCAACGCCGCGACCGCGATAGCCGGGAATCACGCCAGTGCCTGCGTCGTACGCAGTCTGTCTTCCCTGCCACTCGCCCACGCCGTTGATGCAAAAACCGATCATGCGTTCCTCGTCGAACGCAGCCGCGCTCATCGGCAAACTCACGCCGTCGCGCGTGAGCCGCTGTCGAAACTGCTCGACAGACATTCGCATATCGACTTCATAGTCCGAGAAGGCGAGGAGAAAACAGTCGTACAGCGAAGTGAAGTCTTCGTCAGTCAGTAATCGATAAGTGATCATTCGCAGAGTTTGTGCCTTTGAATGATAATCGAATCGCAACAATCTCGAACAACACGGCGATGCTATAGTAGCAATCAGTTAGCGATTTTCTTCTTTCTTCCGCTTGGAAGTGACGCAGCGGCAGCACCCGACGCTCCAATCCACCCTGAATTGTGAATAAACGGCTACCGGAAAACAGAAACGGGGCATAAGGTGATGACTACTCAAACAATTGCGAGCAACGACGGACGCGGACAGCCAAGGCTTGTGAACGGCCAGGCAGGAAACATCAACAAAGATAACTGGCTCGGGTTTGTTGGAGACGTCGTCAACTTTACCGGCGAGATCTGTTTCAAGTCGATGCTGCGGATCGACGGGCAGTTCTCGGGAAACGTCACGTCACAGAATGGCACGCTCATCATCAGCACCGGCGCACAAGTGACGAAGGCTGTGATCAAAGTCGCGGTCGCGAAGATTAACGGGACTGTCGAGGGCGACATTCTCGCCAGCGAGCAACTCGTGCTCGGACGTACCGCGAATGTTAAAGGTATGGTGACGGCGCCGGCGTTGGTCGTGGAGGAGGGCGCGCAATTGAATGGCAGTTGCCGCCGCTTTGTTGCCTGACGGTTTTAATGCGGCCGACGGGTTTGATACCCGACGAGTTTAATGCCCGCCAGTTTTTAATACCCGACGGATGGTAGATAACAACTCCGCGGTTCGTGATACTCACCCATCGACATCAGAGTCAGAGGCTTCACTACTCGCAGGCCTTTCCGCAAGCACCAGCGAAACAAGCGGCTTTGACGCATCGGCAGCAGGAACGATACGCGCTGTCCTTCTAACAAGTTGGCTGCGCCGGTGAGTAAAGCTTCCATGTCGCTCTGTGTTTCCGCGACGGCGTGGTTCATGGTCCAGATGTTTGGCGCTGTCGCGTAGGCAGTGATGCGTCCGTCGCGAATGGCGACGAAGGGTGTGACAAACGGTGGCGTGTGTTTGAGTTCGTTGAGTCGATCGAATCCATGGACCACGCGGCACAGTTCAGCGCAACTTTCGTAATCGTCCTCTTTGATCGCGCGCACCGTCACGTCCGGCGGCACATCGCCGTGCAACTCTCCTTCGATCAACGCCAGAGGCTCGCGTACGTCAAAACCGAGTGACGTGTAGAGGGAAAGCGACGTCGCATTGAACGCATCCTGTACCAGTCGAATACCGGCCGCCCTGACAGTGACTCCCTCGTGATCACTATCCGTTTCACCCTCGTGATCACTATCCGTTTCACCATTGCCGCGAGCGGTCATGTTGTGTTTGCCGCGTTCGATTACCGCCTCCATCAGCATCCGCCCCGCGCCCTTTGCCTGCGCATTCGGATCGACCGTGATCGGTCCAACGGCATGTATCGCATCGTACTCGCAGAGGTGATTCGATCCGATCACCTGTCCATCATCTTCAGCGACCACACTGAACATCCGCGGATTCCCACACAACGCCTGCATAAGCTGGATCGCGGTCTCGACGTCCTGAAAATCAGGCCTGAAATTGTGCCTCCTGGCAATATCCCCAAACGCCGCGTGACAAATCCTCCCACACGTCTCGACATCTTCCTGCCGCATCGGGCGTATATTGATCATTGCGTTATTTGTACCGCCTCCCGTGCTTGATCACGATGTCTACGTTCTGCAAGAGATTGATGTGGCGCAGCACGTCGCCACGCACCGCGATGACATCCGCATACTTCCCCTCGCTCACCGTGCCGACCTGATCGGACACGCGCATCGCCACCGACGGCCAGTACGTCGCGGCGCGGAGGGCAAGCATCGGGTCGATGCCGAAGGCGTTTACCCAGGCGTCGAGCTCGCGCCACGTCGTTTGGCTGTGGAAGTTCATCGGGATGCCGCTGTCCGTGCCGATCAGAAGAACAACGCCGGACTCAGACAGTTGTTGGATCTTGCGAGCCAGAGTGGGACGGCGCAGCGGTGTGATCTGGTAGTACGAAAGCTGCCCCGGATTCTTTAACGAAGCCTTAATATCGTCGACGATCGACTGCGGCAGTCCAACCTGCCACGACGGATCATCAAGCTGTTCCGGATTGTCACGCACGTACTCATAATTCAACAGTCCCTGCACAGTCGGCGTCCAAAACAACGGTCCCAGACTCATCTTCGCCGTACGCTCGCGAATCGCCGCGATCACATCCGCCGGATACTCAGGCGCCGTCGCCAATCCCGTGTGCTCAAAACAATCAACACCTACCTGCAACCCGCGACGAATCTCCTCCGGCCGATGCGAGTGCGCGACGACAGGCAACTTCCGCTTGTGCGCCTCGTCAACAACAGCTTCAACCTCAGCCATCGTCATCTGATCCTGATCGATCAGCTTGATCACGTCGACGCCGGCATCCGCAAGCTTCCGCACCTTCGCTCGCGCATCATCAACACCTTTCACGCCCCAGCGAACGTAGTCAGTCCCCGGATAAGGTTCGTGTTGAATGAACGGACCCGAGACGTAGAGCGTTGGTCCAGGTATCTCGCCTTTCCGAATGCGATCGCGAACAGCGATACTCGCCTCCAGCGGCGCGCCGAGATCGCGAGCACTCGTAACGCCAGCCATCAGCAGTTGCTTCGCCGAAGCCGGCATGATCACCGACTCCATCTGCGGCGGATACGTCTTGTCCCAATGCGCGTAGTCGCTGTGGCCGTTGATCATCAGGTGAACGTGCATGTCCCACAGACCGGGCAACACGCTCATGCCTTCAGTCGAAATCACTTCCGCGCCGGCGGGTATCGCGAGCGATCCGACCTGGCCCACGGCCTTAATTCGTTCGCCTTCGATAATGACGACGCTGTTGCGGATCGGCTTGCTGCCGTAACCGTCGATGAGCGTGCCGCCGACGAGTGCTTTCACCGAGGCGGATCGCGTTTGTGATGAGACTGAGAAAAGCGATCCGAACAGAAGAGCAGTGAGTAAAATCGCGAGGAGTTTCATTTAGGTTTCATCCCTTTGGTGTCGCTTCTCCGCAAACAACAACTCGGTCGTGCGATCGGTAACACTCGGAACGGGAACGGGTTCGAAGTTGCCCTCAGTCAGCAGTTCTTTGGTCGGCGTCGCGGAATCCTGAGCAGCTTGAAGTTTACGTTTTCCCGCCGCCGCTTCTACCTCTTTGGCTTTGGCGAAAAAAATGACTGAGGCCAGGCCACAGAGGCACATGATCAAGAACCCCAGGAAAGCCAGTCCGCCCCAGAACTGGCCTTGCGTGAGCATGAGCTTATAAATGACGCCGTAAAGGATCACGCCCAAAACGCCCGCGCCAAACACGCTCAACAAAGCGACACCAATCTTTTCGAGCCGCTCTTTTTCCGATAACAAGTTCTCATCCGGTCGCGAGGGAAGCTGCTCGGTGAGTTCCGATGCGATCTTAGTGAGACCAAGCCCGCAGGCACGGCAAAACTTCTGATCGATTGACGTTTTCGCTCCACAGTTTGGACAGAACATTGGAAATTATTCCTTCTTACACAGAAACGGATACGAAAGGAGCAGCCCAACCATCATCAATGCAAACCCGCCAAACGCCGGCAACAAATGCTTCACACTCAAATAACCCACAGCATAATGCACGCCGATAGCCGCCGCATAGGCAATGACACCCGAGGCCAGCAACGTCCACCACAACCACGACGAACCGCGCCGAAATCCCCACAAAGCAGGCAAAAGATAGATCCAACCGCTCGCCAACAACATCCCGCCAAGCGTCGCGCGATCATGTGCTACGAGAGGAACGAGCCGTGGGTTTGCCGAGGACAACGCGTCCGCCGTGGTGCGCATGAACTCCAGATCTTCATGAACGAAAACGTGCGTCACTCCGATCAATGAGATCGCAACGCCTGCTCCGAGAAGCGCAAATCCGTGTATGACGAGTAGCAACTGTCCCCACAGTCCAAGCTGCCACGTAAAGTTGCCGCGTCGATCCGGGCGGACAGAAGGTATGTACGTTCCAAGTCGTGAATGAACACCCAGCAGCAACAGTTGCAATAAAGCAACCGTCACAAACGCATGAAAAGGATCGAGATATCCGAAACCAAGAAACAGAAAGAAACTCGCAAAGCCGGTGAACGCCGAGATCAACACCGCCTGCCGCGCCCAGTGCAAACCACTCCTGATTCCAAACACTGAAAGCGCGAGATACAGCAGACCAATCGCCACCATCACGCCCGCAAGCGTGATGCGATCGTGCGCCATGAAGTGGAGCAAATGAGCGTTGACGGCCGGCAACGCATCGCGCGTCATTCCGAGAAACGATTCATCGTACGGCAGCACGATTCTCGTGGCTGCGATGATCAACGCCATCAAGCCACCGACAAGCATTCCCGCGCCCATGCCGGCGGTCCAGAACCACGTCAGTTCCGGCGCGCGTTCGGCCGGTTGAGCGGGAAAATCGCGAGTCGTGTCGTAAAGGAGACAATCGTTGATGCGTTTCGGCAAACCGGGACCGGTGTAGACAAGTCCGGTATCGACCTGCACCAGATTCGCGCCCGCCGCACGCAACTCCAGCGCGTGTTCCGGTTCGTGAACGCCGCCGGAAGCGATGATCAAAACGTCGAAACGTTCGCGCAGCCTGGCGACTTGTTGCAGCGCAAGCTCGCGAACAGGTAGACCGACGAGTCGTCCGTCCGCGGTTCGCATAGTTCCATCGACGATCAATCCGCGAACGCCTTCACGCAACGCGAGATCGATCAACGTCGATACGCGTTCGAGATCCTGATCGGCGGCGATCGTCAACAACACGGTCCGATTCGTGTTATTTGCCTCGGCCAACGTTTCACGCAGATACGACGACCAGTCGTCGATGGACCACTCGCGATCCATCACATCAAGCGAAACGAGACGAACAGCGGCTGTGAGTTCGCGAATAAGATGTCGGGTTTCGATCTCCGGCGGAGACTTCGTGGCCGAACACTTCAATCGAACGATCACCGGCACGGAGACTTTCGCAACATCGCGCAGTCGTCGATTGCATTCAACGATCGAAAGCGTGTCGGGAACGTCGTTGATCCAAAACGCCTCGCGATCGTCGAGACGCGCGATCGGACGCGCAGCAACGTTTCCGTCCAGCGTCACTGGTCCGACTTCGATAAATCCCACACCGAAACGCGCCAGCGCATTAGTAGCGACGGCGCGAGTATCCAGCCACGGGCCGAAACCGACGGCAGTTGGAAAACTCAGATCGTCAAAGTTTTGAGAGAGCCACGGATGAGCGCGCATGTGGCCCAGGAAGTCGATGAGGTATGGACCAAGCGGCAGACGCGAGAGACCGCCCATGAAGCCGAGCGCGAAGTCACGCGCACGCGGCGCCGAAAGGCGAAAGAGAATCGGCTGGGAGACTGTCCGATAAAACCAATCGGGCATCTTCTACTTCGAGAACCGCCGAACGATCAGCGAGATCGGCAAACCAACGCAGAACATGATGATCAGCATCGCGATCAGGCGCGACGAAAGCGGCGGCGCCGTACGCGCCGGCGTGACGCGCGACAGCGGCACCACGATCGACGTCGTGATGAAATAAACTATCACTCCATACAAAAGGCCCATCGAGATCGGCCACTCGATCAAAAACCGCAACTTCCGACTCGCCAGGTAATAAGCCGCCGCTGCGCCCGTGGCAATCAGGAAGTGACACGCAACGCCAAGCGCCACCGCTCCAGCGCCCTTCGTAAACGCCGCCGGACCGAGTACGCCGCTCGCGATGTACTGCGACACGCGAACCGGACTGACACCCGAGCGCAGCCACGCTGACGTGAACGCGGCGATCAGATCGAGCGTGCCGGCGATCAGTCCGCCGAGAAGAATCGGTTTCGCCGCACCGCCGCCATTCGTGGTGGCGGCCACGGAGTCCATCGTTGTGCTCATTTCGAAAATGCTCCCCTCGATCTACAAATTCCGCACGCGTTATGCCGTCGCCGGTCGAGGAGCGTCTTTGTACATTGCAGCGCCTGCGATTGTCGCCAGTATCGTCGTCACGAGATGCAGTCCGGCGACCTTGAACCACAGCGCGTTGGAGAAGAACCCGAGTGGAATGAACTGCGCTGGTCCGGTCAGCGAGAACGCGATCCAACCGGCGATTCCCGCCAGCACGGCGGTTTTTGGTCCTGGACCGAAGTGCGTCCGCATGGTTGCGTAGAGCAGCATCGAGATCAGTCCGCGGCCCAGTTCGTAAAAAGCGAAATAGACGAGGCTCGCGCCGTGAGGTTGAGGCTCGTTAGCGCCGAGTCCTGCGTAGATCGCGTGCCAATCCGCTTTCAGCAGGCGCTCGTGAAAGAATCCATCGGTGAAGAACATTATTATCGCGGCGATCAGACCGCCTGCGATAAGGCGGGTCCAGTTGATCTTTGCCATCGCCAGCCTCCTTCACAACGTGAGTTGGTAGGAACGGCGAATTATTCTACGGATTTGACGGGGGCGCAATGGTCTAATGCTGGATTTGGACGATAATCCCGCGGATCTCTGCTCGAAATGATTCAGCGATACCAACTGACGATCGAGTGTCGTTCGCCGTGAGTCAGGGGCGTGACTTCGTGTGTCGTCTCGGAACGAAACGCGATCAGCGTTCCGGGATCGGCAACGACGCGAAACTTCGCGTCTTCCGTCTTCACAGCGCGCAGATTCGTGAAGATGAGCGATCCGCCGCAGTAAACATCAGGTCCAGGCGCGTCGCTTTCACGATTGAGAAAGATCACTGTCGAAACGCGTCGCTGCTCGGTGTCGAGACGAAGCAGTCCGGTGTTCCCATCCTGATGGGCCACGAAGAAGTCGCCGATCTTGTATCGCAGAAACTGCGGCTCCTCACACTCACTCAACCGCACGCCAAAATGTTCCCCAATCGCAGACATGCTCGAACGCAAACGATCAAGCACGAGCGCGCGTGTTTCAGTCGAAGGCGTCAAACGCAACGATCTGCGTGAAGACTCGTCGACGACCCCAGCTGCGCCGCTACCGTAAACAACTGACGAACGCGCTTCAGCAGCGCTCATTTCAGCGAGGATCGACTGAATCAAACGCGCGTCGAGGAAGTTTTTGAATACAAGGATATCGGGCCACGTGGAGTTGTCGTGGTTTGTCGGTTGGAGGATCGTGTGAGCTTACCTCCGGCTATGCGGCTGGAGTTCCGTATCGTTCCGCGGCGCGCGCGCGTGCCTTCGCTGCTTCGACCGCACGATCGCGTGGCGGCGCCGTCGTGACGAGTGAGTCAAGCAGTTGATGAGCCGCCTGGGCCACCTGTTCCACTGCGCGATTGAAAGCTTCTTCGTTGGCTTTCGACGGCTTTGTGAAACCGCTCAGCTTGCGGACAAACTGAAGCGACGACGCGCGAATCTCTTCCTCGGTTGCGGGCGGTTTGAAGTTGTGCAGAGTCTTAATATTTCGACACATGATTCACCACTTAGAGTTCCTGTTACATCCACGGTCCGCTAACGTTTAGTCACACGGAGAACGGATTTTACAATTCCTTTCAATCAACGCTCCGTTAGCGTTACTTCTTCTTTTCTTCCTCGGCACGCGCCTGGGCGCGCGTTTCGATTACGCGAAAGATCCACAGCACGATCAACGTGAGCGCCGTGCTGATCAACGCGAGGCCGAGTGTACCCAGGCCACACGCGATGCCGATCGCCGCTGTCATCCAAAGACCGGCGGCGGTCGTCAGACCTTGAATATCGCGTTCTTCGCTTAACTTCAGTATCGAACCTGCGCCGATGAAACCGATGCCGGTAACGATGCCCTGAATCACGCGCGACAGGCCGTCCATATCCATGCGGCTGCCGGCGCAGGCGAGAACGACGATCGCCGTGCCCAGGCAAACGATGATATGCGTACGAAAGCCCGCGGGTTTGCCGGCTTTTTCGCGCTCGAGCCCGAGAATCGCGCCGAGCACGGCGGCTGTGACGATGCGCAGCAGTACGCGTTCGATCTGGCCGAAGTCAGCGAGGCCGAGAGTCAACTCTTCCCAAAGAACGTCCATTTATCCCCCTTGTTACATACCGAAGAATCCCGGATCCATCAGGAACCAGTTGATCAATCCGGCGATTATGCCCACAACGAACACCGCCAGTACAGCGACGCGCTCGCGAGTCGTGTTCGGCTTGCCGCCCATTGTGGGGAATAACAAGAGGAACGCGCCGCCGACGACGCCAAGCGGACCGAATGCTGCGAGCTTCAGTGAGTACTCGTTTTTGGTCCAGAGTTGGTGCCAGTTGTAATAAGTTAGCGCGACAAAGCCAACGATCAGGACGAGGCCAAACAAGCGTTGCTTTATGTACATGGGGTTCCTCGGATCTTCTTAACATCGACGCAGCGCCTGCGGGACGGAGGGAGGTAGCGGAATTTAAACGGACGCTATCCTTGAGACGCGAGTGCGGCGCGCACTTCGTTCAGAAAATTACCCGGCATCGGATTCGAAAATCGATTCGTGCTTACGACTTTCCGTCCGTCGATCGACACACTTAGCTCACCGAAACCGCCGCTCACGATCTCGACGTCAACTCCGTCTTCTTCTTTCAACTGCGCCGCCACCCGGGAAGCTATTCCTTTTTTGGTGAGTCAAAAACGGCAACAGTGAATGACTATCTTCTTCATCACGAAACACCATTTACGCTAACGGCACTGACTGCCCGGCCTGCACGTAAGCATGTTCAAACAGCAACATTCCAGCAAGTGCAAACACCGAAGCGGCAAGAACAATCGGCGACTGCATTACACCAAGTACAACTAACGACGCCAGTAATCCGCCGATAATTGAAAGTATTGTACCGGCCCAGAATGCGGTTTTGTAACGTCCCTTTACCATCTCCCAAATGGCTAGCCGTGCATGAGACGTTGGATGTGTCAGCGAAACCTCGCCCCACACCATCAGCAAATGGATCCCGCTCGTGATCACCAGCGTCCACGTAAGCCAATAAAGATCGAAAGCCAACAGTAATAACACCGCCGACCCCAATAACACGGACTGAAAAAACAAGTGCGGCGGCAACAACGGGTTCTGCCACATGTCGCGCGCCTTTGCCTGCGCAAACAGATACGCCGTATAGACCGCCGTCGCCAACGACAACGGAATCCCGGCAATCGTCAACCAAACTTGCACCGTCGTCGATCCGAACCAACTCGCAACGAGATGCGCGAGCAAAACGAACGAATAACCCGCGATAATAAACGCGCCCCTCACGAGCCAACTCCGCCACTGCGGCCGCGTAAAGATCAGATAAAAACGTTCCGGATGCTCGAGATCCCAAAGCAACAACCCGCCGGTAAGCGCCAGAAAAACCCCGGAAACAAACGGCGTCGCCCAAAGCCACGTGGCGCGATCCGGCGCCAGTAAACCCAACACCACAAGCAGCGCCGCGACCAGATAAACGCCGGAAGCAATTCCCTTGGTCCACGTGTAAAGACTGACGCGCCAATCCCACGGAATCGAATGCGCCACGTCGTACGACAGCAACGCCGCCGCCGATGAGTTGTTGTAGTTCGGATTACCCGAAACGACGAGATCCGATCGCGTCTGCTGTTCGCTCCACATGAACAGCCCGCCTTCAGGACGACGCGCCGCCAGCGGATCGAGCGTCGCCTGGTGCGCGCCTTTATAAAACAGTTTCGGCAGCGTCTCTTTCTCAGGACGCCGAACCGAAACAGCTTCACGATTCACGATCTGCGCGACGTACGAATCGCTGTCGTTCATGTCGCCAATGAGAATCGCCTGCGTCGGACAAATGACGACACACGCCGGTTCGAGTCCGACGTCGATGCGATGCGCGCAAAAGTTGCACTTCTCCGCCGAGTGATCTTCGGGATTGATAAAGATCGCGTCGTAAGGACACGCGGCCATACACGCTTTACAACCGATACAGATCGACTTGTCGAAATCTACGATCCCATCGGGCCGCTTGAACATCGCGGTCGTTGGACAGGCAGTAGCGCAAGGCGCGTGCGCGCACTGATTGCAGCGCGTCACCTGATGAGCACGGCGCGCCTGCGGAAACACGCCGACGTCGACGTGCTTCACGTAAGTGCGCGTCACGGAAAGCGGGACCAGATTCTCGGATTTACAAGCCGTCGTACATGCATGACAGCCGATGCAGCGAGTGTGGTCGATTACCTTCGCCCACTGAGTCGGTGTTGAAGCGCTCATGTCAGGCGACTGGATGGGAAACACGGATTTTAGAGATCATCATTTAGCTTTATCGACGGGCCGGCCTTCACTTTGCCACGTTTGAAAACCACCGAGAAGTGCTGCTGCGTTTGTGTAACCTTTTGATTTGAGTGTCTCCACCGCACCGGCGGAAGTTTGTTCGCGCGCTCAAGAACAATAGGTGATGATCATTTTGTTCTTCGGAAGTTCGTCTGCGCGTTTGTCGATCTCGGTAACCGGCAGCAGTTTCGCGCCGCGAATGTGACCGGCGTCGTACATCGCTTTGTTGCGAACGTCGACGACGATTGCCGTTCCGTCCTTCAGCATCGTCTCGAGCTCTTTGGTCGTAACACGCTTCACGTTGTCAGCCTGCGTCGCGTGTGCCGGCGCCGGAGTCGGCGTCGTCGCCGTGTTGGCGTGAGTATTAGCATTGTTGCTGTGTATAGAGTTGCAGGCAGCCAATGCTACCGCAGCCAAAACCATCATTGCTTTCATAATCGTTTGCCCGCCTTACATCTGAGGAACTGCCTGCGTAACCCACGCAGGTAAGAGTGTCACAACTTTCGTGGCCGGCACGCATAACACCGGGCACGGCGAATTTCGAATCACTCGTTCGATCTCGGATCCTAACACCTGGCTGCCGCCAAACAGCGAACCATGAACAGCGGTGCCCAGCACGACCAGATCCGCGTCGATCTTCGCCGCCAGTTTGACGATCTCCTGGTACGGCCGGCCCTCGACGATGTGCGTCTCCGCCGCGGGACCGTCCGCGCGCGAAAGTTGCGCCATGCGTTCCTGGACGTGACTTCGCAGTCGAGTCAAAGCAGCGAGTCCACCTTCGGGAAACATAGCAGAGATCTGTTCGAAGTAGTCGCCGATCACGTAAACGGCGTGAAGTTCCGCGCCGAGTTGATTTGCGAGTGCGGTCGCGAGCTGAGTCGCGGCAACTGAAGACGGACGGAAGTTTGTCGCCAGCAAAACGCGATTCAAGTGAATTTGTGTCTGCCCACCGCGATGCTCGACGAAATCATGTTGCGGTGGACGAATGACGAGCACCGCACACGGTGCTTCGACGACGATCTCTTCCGCCAGCGAACCGCCAAACGCGCGTGAGAGTCGATTTCGATCGCGGGTGGCAATCGTGATCAAGTCGATTTCATGATCGACAGCCGCGCGAGCGACCTGTTCAGCCGGTTCACCTTCAACAAAGATCGGTTCGGCGTCGAGTCCCTGGAGCAAGGGATCGCGCAGCAAGTCTTTTGCTTGTGTTCGCAGTCCCAGGAGCCAGTTGTTGTCGTGCTCTTCGAAAACGTAGTCGGGCATCGTCAGCAGGTTCGCGGGAACGCCAGCGTCCTGCGCGTTCAGCAGCAGCACTCGCCCGTGTCCCTCGCGCGCAAACGCAGCGGCATATTTCAACGCCGCGTGTGCGTGCTGAGAAAAATCGGTCGGAAACAGAATGTTTCGAAACGGATACATGGTGCCTACATCGAACAAACTAGATCAGGTGGTTTGAAGATTCAAGGGTTGACCACGGATCGAAACAAATGCCAAACTCCGCACGCCACAGATCGCAACACCAGTAAGTGCTATCAAATCCACTCCACGGAGGCGACCACTTTGCTTCGAGGACTCTTCAAGACCAAGAACCTGGACGACATTATGTCCGCTGCCGGCGGCCCCGGTTTTTCATTAAAACGCACTCTCGGAGCTTTCAATGTAACGCTAATCGGCATCGGCGCGATCATCGGCGCGGGCATTTTTGCCACCGTCGGTTCGGCCGCCGCGGGTGATGCCGCCGCCGGTCGTCCAGGCGCCGGACCGTCGCTAATGCTTTCCTTCATGATTACCGCCATCGTCTGCGGTTTTACGGCACTGTGCTACGCCGAGCTCGCATCGATGGTCCCAATCTCCGGATCGGCGTACACCTATTCATACGCGACGATGGGCGAGCTGATCGCGTGGATCATCGGCTGGGACTTGATCATCGAGTACGCGATCGGGAACGTCGCCGTGGCGATCAGTTGGGCGGAGTATTTTCACAAGCTACTGATCAACCTCGGGATTAATTTTCCACACTGGCTCGCCGCCGACTATCGTTCGGCAATGATCCTGGCGCGTGAAAATCCGGCTGAGTATGCGCAACTGTTTGGCAGTGCGCCGGTGATCGGGGGAGTTCCGATCATCTTCAACTTCCTCGCGTTCATGGTCGTGGCGCTGATCACGATCGTGCTCGTTTGGGGAATCAAGGAGTCGGCAAACTTCAACGCCGGAATGGTGCTCGTAAAAGTGCTCGTGCTGCTGTTTTTCATCGGCACCGCGTTTTACTTCGTATCGCCGGCGCAAATGGCCGCGAACTGGCAACCGTTTCAACCTCAGGGATGGAACGGGACTTTCGCCGGCGCCGCGCTCGTCTTCTTTGCTTACATCGGTTTTGACGCTGTCTCAACTGTCGCCGAAGAAACAAAGAATCCCGCTCGCGATCTACCGATAGGAATCATCGGCTCGCTGATCGTCTGCACGATCTTCTACGTGATTGTCGCCGCTGTGTTCACGGGCTTGATTCCTTTTCAAGTGCTCCGAGAGGTTTCCTCGTCAGGTCAGGCCGAGGCGTTAACAATGGCGCTCGATTACGTCGCTCCGGCGGGAATCACGTGGCCGCAAACGATCGTAGCGGCTGGTTCCGTTATCGCGCACACTGCCGTGCTCCTGGTCTTCCAATTGGGCCAACCGCGTATCTTCATGTCGATGGCGCGCGACGGTTTGTTGCCGTCGGTCTTTGCGACTGTTCATCCGAAATTCAAGACGCCCCACGTCACGACGATCCTGACCGGGGTCTTCGTCGGCGGCATCGCGGCGTTCGCGAATATCGAGTCGATGTTGAACCTGACGAACGTGGGCACCTTGTTCGCGTTCCTGCTGGTTTGTATCGGCATTCCGATTCTGCGTCATAAAGATCCGAATCGGCACCGGCCGTTCAGAGTGCCGTTTGGCGCTTACCTGATGCCGTTGCTCGGCGCCGCGTCGTGTATTTTTCTCATGTACTACCTGGCGGCCGATACGTGGTGGCGATTTATCGGTTGGCTGGTGCTCGGCCTTTCGGTTTACCTGGCGTACGGTTACACGCGCAGCGCGATCGGTATAAAAATGGGACGGCCGGAAAGAACGCCGTTGCCACTCAAAATCGCCGCGCTTGGTTTCTTTGCGCTCGCGGTGGGACTGTTCACCGTGCCGCATCACATCGGCTTCGCCCCAGTGTTCCAGGCCGCTATGAATTCGGCTGACGAAAACCATAACCGCGCGCTTTTCGGCGTACTGTTTATCTTCACCGGATTAGTGCTCGGTATCGTTGGCTCAGTGATGGCCAGGGGTGCACAGAACTCTAATAACGCTGATCGAAACGTATGAACGCGCTTCCCATAATCATCGGCGCGCTTTGCGTGATCGCGATCTCGTATCGCTACTACTCCGCGTTTATCGCGGCGAAAGTGCTGGCGCTCGACGACTCGCGGCCCGTCCCTTCGGAGACGATGTACGACGGGCACAATTATTACCCGACAAATAAATGGGTGCTGTTTGGACATCACTTTGCGGCGATCTCAGGCGCGGGACCGTTGATCGGCCCGGTGCTGGCGGCGCAGTTTGGTTTCCTGCCGGGTTTGTTATGGCTGGTGATCGGCGTTTGTCTCGGCGGCGCCGTACACGACTTCATGATCCTGGCCGGCAGCGTTCGTCGCAAAGGCAAGTCGCTGGCGGAGATGGCGCGGACGGAGATCAGTCCGTTGTCGGGCGTCGTCGCCGGTATTGCGATCCTGTTTATCGTCGTGATCGCACTGGCGGGACTCGGATTAGTGGTCGTGAATGCGTTGGCGGAGTCGCCGTGGGGAACTTTCACGGTCGGTTTCACGATTCCGCTCGCGTTGTTCATGGGTCTTTACATGTATCGCTTTCGCAAAGGAAAGATCGCGGAAGCGAGCATCATCGGCATCATCGGGCTTCTTTTCGCCGTTTGGCTTGGCGGTCGGATCGCTGAGTCGTCACTCGCCGAACCGTTCACACTCTCGCGCAATACACTCATCGTCATCATGGCGGCCTATGGCTTCATCGCGTCGGTGTTGCCGGTTTGGATGTTGCTCTGTCCGCGCGACTATCTGTCGTCGTATTTGAAAGTCGGAACGATCATTTTCCTGATCATCGGCGTGATCGTCGTCGCTCCGAATCTGAACATGCCGGCGTTTACGCCGTTCACGGCGGGCGGCGGTCCGGTGATTCCCGGCAAGCTTTATCCATTCGTGTTCATCACGATCGCGTGCGGCGCGATTTCCGGTTTTCACGCCCTGATCTCATCGGGAACGACGCCGAAGATGATCGCGAAAGAAACCGACACGCGGATGATCGGTTACGGCAGCATGTTGATGGAGGGCGTCGTAGGCGTCGTCGCGCTGATCGCCGCCACCTCGCTGTTTCCAGGCGACTACTTCGCCATCAACACAGCGCAAAAGACCGACGCGCAAAAAGCGGCGTACACACAACTCGTCGAGACGCACACTGCCGAAGGTTTCAATCTCCAACCGCAGGAGATCGATCGGCTCGAGCAGGAGTCGGGCGAGAAAGATCTACGCGGCCGAACCGGCGGCGCGGTCACACTCGCACTCGGTATCGCGAAGATTTTCAACGGCATCCCCGGACTCGGCGGACTGATGAAATACTGGTATCACTTCGCGATCATGTTCGAGGCGCTGTTTATCCTGACGACGATCGATACCGGGACACGTGTCGCTCGTTTTCTTGTCGGGGAGTTTGGCGGCAGGTTTTATAAAAAACTGGAGGAACCGAACTGGCTGCCGGGGTCGATCGTGACCTCGGCGGTGGTCGTCGCGGCCTGGGCGGCGTTTATCTGGTCGGGGTCGATTTCGACGATTTGGCCGATGTTTGGCATTGCAAATCAACTACTTGCAGCCGTAGCGCTCTGCGTCGCAACCACGATAATCGTCAATTCCGGCCGCGCAAAATACGCGTGGGTGACGCTCCTGCCGCTCGCTTTTGTCAGCTCGACAACGCTGGTCGCTGGATTTAAATCGATCACCGACATCTTCTGGCCGCTGGCGCAAAAACCCGAAACGCATCTACAAGGACTCATCAATACCAGCCTGACCGCAATCATCATGACGGCCGCCGCCCTCATCATGGTGGACTCGATTCGGCGCTGGCTCTTTGATAAATCCACCTAATCTGTGGATAATACGCGGTTTTGTAGCGTATCTCCGCCATTATCTAGACAAAGCGAAAGGAATTTATCCCACAGTGGAACTATCGTCACTTCTGCGCCGTGCCGCCTTCGGTATCGCTGCCATCCTTGCAACATTAGCTTTTGCCCTGCCGACATTCGCGCAGTCGCATCAACCCGGTGGCGAAGCCAATCTGGAACTCCCGGACTTGTCGCAAGTGACCTTTCTCAACGGAGTCAACGGTCACAACCTTCTACTATTCGGCATCGTTGTCTGTGTTCTGGGTCTCGCTTTCGGACTCGCCATCTACATGCAACTCCAGCGACTCCCGGTCCATCGCGCGATGCGTGAGATCTCCGAGCTGATCTACGAGACGTGCAAAACGTACCTGATCACGCAAGGCAAGTTCATCCTGCTTCTCGAAGCATTTATCGCCGTCGTCATCGTGCTCTACTTCGGCGTGCTCCTGGGATTCGAGCTGCTTCGCGTCGCGATCATTCTGTTGTTCAGTTTGATCGGTATCGCGGGAAGTTACGGCGTCGCGTGGTTTGGTATTCGCGTTAACACGTTCGCCAACTCGCGCACGGCGTTCGCCAGTCTCGAAGGCAAACCGTTTCCGCTCTACGCAATTCCGCTAAAAGCGGGCATGAGCATCGGCATGATGCTGATCAGCGTCGAGTTGCTGATCATGCTCTGCATTTTGTTGTTCATCCCGGGCAGTTACGCGGGACCGTGCTTCATCGGGTTTGCGATTGGTGAATCGCTCGGCGCGGCCGCGCTGCGTATCGCCGGCGGTATCTTCACGAAGATCGCCGACATCGGTTCCGACCTGATGAAGATCGTCTTCAAGATCAAAGAAGACGACGCGCGCAACCCCGGCGTGATTGCCGACTGTACCGGCGACAACGCCGGCGACTCGGTTGGACCAAGCGCCGACGGTTTCGAAACTTACGGCGTAACGGGCGTCGCGCTGATCACGTTCATTCTGCTCGGTGTTTCAAATCCGCGCGTGCAGGTGCAGTTGCTGGTCTGGATTTTCATCATGCGCGTCATGATGATCATCGCCAGCGCCCTCTCTTATTTCGTCAACGACGCGATCGCCAAGGCCCGCTACAGAGCCGCCGACAGTATGAACTTTGAGGCGCCATTGACTTCGCTGGTGTGGATCACGTCGCTCGTTTCAGTGGTGATCACGTTTATAGTTTCCTGGTTGACGATTCCGGAGTTGGCCGGAAACAACACACTCTGGTGGAAACTCGCGATCATTATCTCCTGCGGCACACTCGCGGGCGCGATCATTCCCGAGCTCGTCAAAGTATTTACGTCGACTGAGTCGCGACACGTCAGCGAAGTCGTAACGTCGTCGCGTGAAGGTGGTGCGTCGTTGAACATTCTTTCCGGTCTCGTCGCCGGAAACTTCTCGGCTTACTGGCTCGGCATCAGCATCGTCGGCCTGATGGCCATCGCGTACTTCTTTACCAATCTCGGTTCGACAGCCGGACTCGGACTGGGTGCATTGATGGTCGATCCCGTTGCGGCGCCGGTGTTTGGTTTCGGACTCGTGGCGTTCGGATTTCTCGGCATGGGTCCAGTGACGATCGCCGTCGACTCGTACGGTCCGGTGACTGACAACGCGCAATCGGTTTACGAGCTGTCGCTGATCGAGCAAGTTCCGAATGTCGAAGAAGAAGTTAAGCGTGACTTCAACGTCAACGTGAACTTCACGCGCGCCAAGCACCTGCTGGAAGAGAACGACGGCGCTGGTAACACATTCAAAGCAACAGCGAAACCGGTGCTGATCGGAACCGCTGTGGTCGGCGCGACGACGATGATCTTCTCCATCATCATGGCGCTGACGGACGGTCTGCGGACTAACACTGAAAGCCTGTCGTTGTTGCACGCTCCGTTTGTGCTCGGATTGATCACGGGGGGCGCGGTTATCTACTGGTTCACCGGTGCTTCGATCCAAGCCGTTACAACAGGCGCTTATCGCGCGGTTGAATTCATCAAGGCGAACATCCGGCTCGAAGGCGTCGAGAAAGCGTCAGTGGAAGACAGTAAAAAGGTGGTTCATATCTGCACCCAATATGCGCAGAAGGGTATGTTCAATATCTTTCTGATGGTGTTCTTCTCGACGCTTGCGTTTGCGTTTGTCGAACCGTTTTTCTTCATCGGTTACCTGATCTCGATCGCGGTGTTTGGTCTCTACCAGGCGATCTTCATGGCCAACGCCGGCGGCGCGTGGGACAACGCGAAGAAAGTCGTCGAAGTGGATCTGAAGATGAAAGGCACGCCGCTTCACGATGCGACGGTCGTCGGCGACACGGTCGGCGATCCGTTCAAAGACACGTCGTCGGTGGCGATGAATCCGGTGATCAAGTTCACGACGCTCTTCGGCCTGCTGGCGGTTGAGCTGGCGGTGAGTTTGACCGCGCGGAACAACGGCAACACAATGCTGACACACATTCTGGCTTTAGTGTTCTTCCTCGTGTCCGTGTTCTTCGTGTGGCGTTCGTTCCACGGTATGCGCATTGGAACGATGGCGATGGAACCGCGGCCGGCGAGTGAGGAAGCGGTCAAAACTGCAGCAGGTGACTAATCAGAACTTGGTGCTTTGTGCTAGTCGGGTGTGCTTTGCACTTGGTACTTTGCACGCAGGCTACGGATAGCTAAACAGGCTGGCGATCCACAAGCGAACAAAGCACTGAGGTGGGTGTCCTAATTTAACTTTGCGTCCCTCTGCGTCTCCGCGGTTATGCTTACTCTCCGCGGTTATGCTTACTTAACAGCGGAATTACCGCAGAGGCGCAGAGGGACGCAGAGAGGTTCTTTCAGATTAAGACAGCACTAAGCGCTAAGTACAAATAACAATGACTAACTACGCCAATACCGACACTTTAATCGGGGCGGCGCTTGCGCCGCTCGATTGGACGCGCTCCGTAGGTATCGTGATCGTGTTCAGTTTGTTCATCGCCGCGTGCGCGCAGTTTACGATTCCGGTCGGCGAGGTTCCGATTACCGGGCAAACGTTTGCCGTGCTGCTCACGGGCGCGTTGCTTGGCTCGCGTTTGGGGGCGGCGGCGGTGATTGCTTACCTGATCGAAGGCGCCGTGGGTTTGCCGTTCTTCGCGGGCGGCGGCAGCGGTTTGGTTCGTTTTCTTGGTCCGGGCGCGGGTTATCTCGTCGCGTTTCCGGCGGCAGCGTTTGTTACCGGCGCGTTTGCGGAGCACGGTTGGGACAAGCGTTATCACACGGCTGTCGCGGCGATGTTTGCCGGGTCGGTGGTGATTCTGCTGAGTGGTTGGGCCTGGTATTCGATTCTGACGAATACGCCGCTGAACGTTTCGTTCGCGCTTTCAGTGGCACGTTTTCTGCCGGGCGACGTGATCAAGATTGCGCTTGCTGCGGCGGTGCTGCCGACCGGCTGGGCGTTACTCAAACGCAAAGCCTCCGGTGAAGATCAGTCGTAATCGGTAGGATCCGTGGTTCCGTGTTTGTACTGAACGTCCGTTCTCGTAATCGCGAAGAGCTTGTCGAGATCACTGAGCTCGTCAAAGAGAAGCTGCGGGAAACGGGCGTTCAGGAAGGCATCGTCGTCCTCTACGTCCAACACACCACCGCCGGTCTCACGGTTAACGAAAATGCCGATCCCGACGTGCCGCGCGATATGCTGCACGCGCTGCGCACGTTGATTCCGCAACACGGGATGGGGTTTCGGCACGGTGAAGAAAATTCCGACGCCCACATCAAGGCCAGCCTCACCGGACCATCCGTAACGATTCCTTTTCACGACGGGAAGCTGTTGCTCGGCCGCTGGCAGGGTATATTTCTCTGCGAGTTTGACGGTGGACGCGAGCGGCAAGTCATCATGATGATCCGTTGATAGTTTCCATTTATCATTTTTCATTTGCCATTTGTCATTGAGAAGACGCGAAGTTAATGACGAATGGAAAATGGAAAATGACAAACGGAAAACGCACAGCGCGATACGACGACTTCGCCCAACACTACGAAGGCGTGATGAACCCGCTGCAACGCTGGGGACTCGTTGGGCTGCGGGCGGAGACACTGCGCCAACTACCGAAGGGACGCATTCTCGAGATCGGCGCCGGCACGGGCTTGAACTTCATTCACTACCCACCGGACGCACACGGCGTCGCCGGCGAGTTCAGCCGCGAAATGCTGAAAATCGCGAGCACGAAAACGCGCCCACCTGCCGTGCAACTGCTACAAAATCGCGCCGAAGATCTTCCATTTGCCGACCACTCCTTCGACGGCGCATTCGCAACGCTCGTGTTCTGCTCCGTCGAATCCCCGGCGAAAGCATTCAAAGAACTGCGACGCGTCGTGCGCCCAGGCGGAACGATCGTTTTGTTGGAACACGTTCGTCCCGGCGGTATACTTGGCCCACTGTTCGATCTGATGAACGTCTTCACCGTACGACTGTTCGAAGATCACGTAAACCGCCGCACAGCGCAAACACTGCGCGACGCGGGACTCGAAGTAGTCAACGTAAAAAGCCGGTTATTCGGAATAGTTAACTTAATCAAATGTCGCGTCTCCTGATCACGAGCCTCATAGCGTCACTGTTGGTGCTTCCGCAGGACGTGTTTTCGCTGACCGAGTATTACTACGATCTCGTGCGCAACGAAACGAAGGTCGTCTTGCCTCGGGAGCAATTCTCCGGACCAAAAAAGCAGTATCACAGTCTTTCCTATTCGATCTTCTACTCGCATCCAGGAAAACCAGGAACCAACAAAACCCTGCCGAAGGATGTGAACTTCGAGCTTGTCTCGGTGGTGAAAGCGCGGGAGTTGAACTCGGATCTCTACGTCGTGTTTCTAGTCGATGGGAAGGAGATTCATTTCAGTTCGAATCGCGCGTCGGTTCCCAAGCCAGTACGCGGAAAACCGTGGATTGGCGAACGAATGGTCTTTCTCGTGCCGTACGAAGAGTTTTCGAAAATGGTTGAGGCGAAGACGCTCGGCGTTAAGTTAGGCGGCGTGGTTTTTGAATTTGGCGAAGACACCCGGCATGACATCAAACAGTTCGCGAAGACAATCACTGATCCGGTTTCATTTCCTTCAACACCTCCGCAAACTTTTCCACGTCCTTTTTAGTTCTTTCCAACGCGCGACGACTGTCGAGATACGCGGTCCACGTCGGCGTTTGCGTCAGCGCTTTCGTGGTGTCTTCGTCGAGCACCTGCGCCATGAGCGCGATCAGATCGCTGACGATGCGCGTGTGTTCGATCAGGTTTTCGATGATCGAATACGCGAGTTGCGCCTGGGCGTAGTCTAAGTCTCGTTCGTTACTCATACCAACTACCACGGACAAAAGGCAGATCTGTAACTGTTCCAGCGACGTCGCCGGCTCTCACCGTCGTTCCAGCGGGCAGATATTCGTACCGCACGTAACCAAGTGCGATTGTGCTTTCGAGTTTCGGCGAGTAGGTGACTGAAGTTATACGACCAATGTCTTTTCCGTCGGACGTAATGGTCGCGCCCGCTTCAACAGGCTGCTCAAACTTCAAACCGGTAAGCTTCTTCGCAACGTGTCCGCGATGTTTGATCCGAACGATGATCTCCTGGCCCACATAACAACCCTTCGTGTAGCTGATCGCATCGTCGAGATTCGTTTCCAGCACGACGTTTGTTTCATCCATATCGACGCCGTGACGCGGAATCCCAGCCTCGATCCGTAAAATCTCAAAAGTCTCAGGACTCACAGGTTCCGCGCCTGCCGCGATCAGTTTCTGCGTAACCCCAGCGCCATCTTCAACAATCAAATCAAATCCATCTTCACCAGTATGCGTCGCACGAACCGCCGGCAAATCCGTGTTCTTAACAACCTCACCTGCGCGTTTACCCTGCACCGTCAAGAGCGCAAGTTCCGACGTCACATCGGCGACTTTGAAATCACCCGCGAGCGTAAATCTCGAGATCGTTTTCAACACCGCCTCGTGCGACGCCGCGTCAGTGTCGATCAGAAACCACGGATCTTTTCGCAAAATACGAACCGCGCCGATCAATCGCCCCTGCACGTTTGGAAACACCGCCGGCATCCATTCGTTCTCACCGAGCGACTTTATGTCGTTCGTGATCAACCCGTTGAGAAACATCACGACCTCCGATCCGGTAACCCGGATCCGGCCACGCATTTTGGAAAGATCGATTAAGCCCGCGCCGCCGTCGCGCACGGATTCATAGTCATTCATGTTTTGTTCGCACAGCCTTCGCTACTACCTGGTAATCCTGCAACTGCTCCGCCTCACGCCGGTGGGACGCCAGCACCTGCGGACTCGGATGATAAATCGGCACGAGCACGCGATCGTTCCACGAATGCACCTGTGCTGCCGACTCCTTCAAGTTCAACTCATGATACTGAATGCGCTTCAAGGCTTCGAGCGCGACCGAGCCCAAGGTCACGATCACACGCGGATCGACCAGTTCGATCGTCCGCTGTAGAAACCGCGAACAGTTTGCCAGCTCTTTCTGCGACGGACGTCGATTCGCGCCCGATTCCGCACGCGGATTACAAAGCGCCGCGCTCGTTATGAAGATTTCCTCGCGCTTCAAGTCGATCGACTTCAGGTAACGATCGAAGTTCGCGCCCGACTGATCGCCCGAAAACGGGATACGTGTGCGATCGGCGCCTTTTCGTCCCGGCGCTTCGCCGATAAACATCACACGCGCTTCAGGCGAACCGTTCAACTCGCTCAACACCGCGCTGCGGCCGCACATCGCCGGGCACTGCGTGCAACTCGCAGCCTCCGCTACCAGTTCCTGGAACACTTTCGCGCACGAGTTTTTCATCGTTCTAGTTAGTTCGCCACAAAAAGGCACAAGACAGGCAAAAAGAAATTAACGATTCCAGGATCACGTTTGTGTTTTTTAGGCCTTTTTGTGGCATCACTTTACGACCGTGATCTCGCGCGTCACGACATTGTAATCTCCGTTGCGATAGGGCCAACCGTCCGGACCAACAAGCTCGACACGGATCGTGTGCTTTCCCGCGATCCAACCCGTCAACACGACCTGTTCCCAGCGATCGACCCATTGCATGTCGTCGTCATCGACACCGTAACGCACGCGATACTCGCCGCCGTCGCCGCGCAGTTTTACATTCGCGAGGGAGAAGTCGATCACCACTTCCTCGCCTTCACGAAACGTGTTGCGGTTCGGCAGATTCAGGACCAGAAACGGTCGCGACGGATCGAGGTTGCCGCCGGCGGGGTCGGGTTTCGCGGGCGTCTGCGTCGCCGGACGCGACTCAGCGCGCAACACTTGCCGCGGCGGCGGTGGTACCACAGTCGTCGCCGTCGTGTGCGCGTTGTCGCCGTTGCCCGAACAACCCGCGCACACCAAAACCATCAACAGAAGCGTCAATCTCATTCGCATTGATATACACATTTAATCTAGACATTTCGCAAAGGCAAATGTCAGAATCCCGCCACACGGTCCAACAAGTCTTCTCAGGGTCAGAAAATCTATGAGCAACAAAACAATATATCTTCTTCTGTTCGCGCTTATCCTCGCGGTCGCCGCGGCGTGCCGCAACACCAACGTCGAGACTGCCAGCGGTTTCAAGCCGGAGCTAGAACCTTTGCCGGCCCAACTTTCAACTTACGAACCGATGACGATTCCCGCCGACAATCCGCTGACACAGGAGAAAGTCGCGTTGGGCAAGCAGTTGTTCTTTGACGAGCGACTCAGCGTCGATGGATCGAAATCGTGTTATTCGTGCCACGTCTGTGAACATGGTCTAACCGATGGTTTGCCGAAGGCGATTGGCCCAGGTAACAAGACGTTGCCGCGGCACAGTCCCACGCTTTGGAACATCGGGTATCACAAAGAGTACTACTGGGACGGCCGCAGCGCTTCGCTCGAGAAGCAGGCGATGGCTGCGTGGACCGGCGGAAACATGGGCGTCGGCGAGAAAGCTAACGAGGTCGTCGCGCGGATCAATGCGTTGCAGGGTTACCGCGAGCAGTTTCAAAAAGTCTTTCAGAGCGACGCTACCGCCGAGAATATTATGAAAGCGATCGCGTCGTTTGAACGCACGATCATCGCCGGGAACACTGCGTGGGACCGTTATCGCGCCGGTGATACTTCCGCGCTCAGCGAGAGTGCGGTTCGCGGGTGGAACATCTTCCAGACGATCAAGTGTACTAACTGCCACGATGGTGTGTTGTTTACGGATCAGCAGTATCACAACATCGGGATCGGCATGGACCAGGCGACACCGGATGTCGGGCGGTTCAATGTTACGAAGAAGCCGGAAGATACGGGTGCGTTCAAGACGCCGACGTTGCGAGACGTCGCGAGGTCCGCGCCGTATTTTCACGACGGCAGCGCGAAGACGCTTGAGGAGGCGGTCGATATCATGCTGGCGGGTGGGAAGCCGAACCAGTATCTGGACAAGAAGAACCTTACGCCGCAGAAGGTCCTTCCCGACCAACGTGAAGCTCTGTTGGACTTCCTCCGCTCGTTGAACGTCGACTGCGGCTTGAAGAAACCAGCGCTACCGCAGAAGTAAGATCCGTGTTTAAACCCACGGATTGAAAATCACGCACGCGCCGTCTGGACGCCCGTAATCTTCTTGAGGCGTTCTTCGACAGCATCCCACGCGATGTTCGAGAAGAACGCCTCGATGTATTTCGGACGCTCAGCCGGTTTGTAGTCGAGCAAATACGCGTGCTCCCAGACGTCCATCACGAGAATCGGCGTAAACCCGGCAACATTCCCCGTTTCATGCAACGTGATCCAGTGATTTGACAACCGTCCATTCACGGGATTCTGGTAACAGATGGACCATCCGACGCCACGCATCTTTCCGATGCCGACAAAGTCAGCCTTCCAAACGTCGTAACTACCAAAACTGGCCGTCGCCGCGTTCATAAACTCCGAAGTCTTCGCCGGATCGCCGATGCCGCCTCCGCTCTGCAGATTGTCGAAGTAATACTCGTGCAGAACCATTCCGTTGTACTCAAACCCAAGCCGCCGCGTGAGCTCGGAATACGCAGGCATCTCTTCCTGATCGACTTTACCGTCGCCGATAAATGCCGAGATCTTCTCCGTCAGGTTATTAGTTTCTTTGACGTAACCCTCGTAGAGTTTGAAATGCATTTCCAATGTTTGATCTGAAATTCCTTTGAGACCGCTGAGATTGAACTGTCGCGCGGTATAAGAGCTCGTTGAACTCATGCACACCTCCAGGTTGGAAAATATGGGGATGTTGAGAATATGCCGCTGGAGTGTCGCGAATACGTTGTGAGGCTGGTGTTTTAGTGCCACAAAAAGGCACAAAACACACAAACAAAGTACCAAGCACTAAGCACCAAGCACCAAGCACCAAGCACCAAGCACCAAGCACCAAGCACCAAGCACCAAGCACCAAGCACCAAGCACCAAGCACCAAGCACCAAGCACTAAGCACTAAGCACTAAGCACTAAGATCTTAGTACTTGGTGCTTTGTGTTTGTTTGTGCCTTTTTGTGGCTAAACCCTGAGCTATTTACCCAGAATTACCCAGTCGCCGTGTGACGTAGCCATAAAGAACAGCATCGGCAACGACAGCCACGTGTTTGTGCGCGACGCGATAAACGCCTGGCGCGCGAGCTCAGGCGGAGCGGCCGGACCGGTTCCCGCCGTCGCCGCGAGAATGCGTTTGTTGTTGGGCCAGATGATACCCCAGACGTTCAACAGCATCACGATACCGTAAGCGCCGCCGATGCCGATCGAATACGCCTTGTTGCTGGCGAAGCTCTGTCCGTTGACGGTCAGCATCGCCGTAAAGAAGCGGACAAGTCCCCAGGTCACGAACGCGACGAGGAACAGCATGACGACGGCGAAGATGCGCCCGTCTTTAGTCAGCGCCGGCACTCTCTTGATAATCAAAAACTCGAGGCCAAACAGCACGATCGGATAGGTTAGCCACGCGAAGAGCACGAACCAGACGTTGATGTTGCCGCCGCCGAGCGTGTTGGCGTTGCGGACATCAGGCGAAAGGATGTACATCGCGAAATACATTAGACCAACGAATACCGTCACGAGTGCGCCCCAGCGAAACCACCACAGGGCACGGCCCAGGAGGTCCGGGTTGACTTTCTTTTTGGTGTCGGCGTCGAGTGTTTTTTGGACCGGGACGTTTACCAGGTTGAAGAAGTAGAGGAGCCCAATCCACGTTATGCCGGCGACGAAGTGAAACCAGCGGAGCAGGATTCGCACGAGCGACGTGGGATCCGGAGAATTGAACACGTCCTGAAACATAGCCAGACTGATGGGGAGATGAGCAGTTGACTCAATTAGCATACGTCCTCCGTGATGTCTTGGAATAACCTGGATTAATTACCGGGCGAGATTACACCCAGACCAAGCTACGGCGCAACGATCCGTGTTTCTACTCGTCCACGGGTCGTGGGCCAGCATCCATGCCACGAACACTCGCCTGGTTGATAACACGAACCTTCAAATCGTTCTGAACATGAATCTGGCACGACAACCGAACATTCGGCGCGAGCTCGGATTCGACCGCCAGACGATTGCGCTCCAACTCACGCATCTCCCCCGCATCGCCTTCAAGCACTTCAACACGGCACGTCGTGCAACGCGCATTCCCGCCGCAACGATGCAGAATGTCGATACCCGCATCCTCCAGCGCAAGCACGAGCTTCTTCCCGGCAGGCGATTCCGTTTCAACAAGCCCAGTGGCAGTTTCAGCTTGGATCTTTGGCATGTTCTATTTTGCTCCAGGTAACTAACCACAAAGAGGCACAAAAGGCGCAAGAGGCACACAAAAACAAAAACCGTGTAAGAGTTTTTCAAAAGCGATTGAGTTTATGTTCTTTGCCCTCTCTTGTCTCTTGTGTCTTTTGTGTCTCTTGTGCCTCTTTGTGGTTAAAAAATAAGGAGACGGAATCGCTCCCGTCTCCCGTCGAAAAATTTACGCGGTCGTTGCCGTTGTTACGCGGTGAACGAAGAGCCGCAGCCGCAACTGCCGGTGGCATTCGGATTCTTGAAAGTGAATCCCGATCCCATCACGCCGGTCACGTAGTCGATCTCGACGCCGTTCAGGTATTGCGCGCTGAACATGTCGATAAACATGCGAACGCCTTTTTCATCCATGATGAAATCGCCTTCGCGTGATTGCTCTTCGATATTCAGGCTGTACTGGAAACCGGAGCAGCCGCCGGGCACCACGCGCACGCGGAGCCCTGAGGTCTCGGGAAGGCCCTCCTCGCCGGACATAAACTTCTTGATCTCGGTAGCGGCCGACTCGGTTACGTTCAAAGTAACAGTGGGCGCTGTGGTAGCTGACATTCTTCTAAGTCCTCTCTAATTCGATATGGTCTTTGTACTGGTACTTGGTACTTGGTACTTCGTGCTTTGTACTTTGCTCGCTGCTTAACGAACAAAGCACTAAGTACTAAGCACAAAGACCAGCCTTATCTTATTGCCCTTTGCCTAAAACGACAAGTTCGGGTTTCATCGCCTCGATCGAGATCTGCCGCGCCACTTCCTCCGACACGCGGCGAAACGCCTGCGCCTGTGGCGAATCAGGTTGACTGACCACAACCGGCACGCCTTTGTCTCCACCTTCGCGCACTTCGATACCGAGCGGAACCGAGCCGAGGAACGGCACACTGTACCTGCTCGCGAGACTTTGCCCGCCACCTTCGCCGAAGATGTTGTAACGCGTACCTGTGTCCGGCGCGATGAAGTAGCTCATGTTTTCGACGATACCGAGAATCGGAATTGCGACAGTCTCAAACATCCGTAGCGCACGGCGCACGTCAGCAACTGCAACAGCCTGCGGCGTCGTTACCAGCACTGCGCCTTGCACCGGAACGAGTTGGGCCAGCGACAACTGCACGTCGCCAGTTCCCGGCGGCATGTCGACAATCAAATAATCGAGCTCGCCCCATTTAACGTCAGTTAAGAACTGTTTGACGAGACCGTGCAGGATCGGCCCACGCACGATCATCGGCTTGTCGCCCGGCTGTAACAACGCCATCGACATAAACTTCACGCCGAAAGCCTCGATCGGCACGAGCTTGTTGCCCTCAACTTCCGGACGCGCGTCGCTTGCCCCAAGCATGATCGGCACGTTTGGACCATAGACGTCGGCGTCCATCAATCCGACACGCGCACCGTCGAGCGCCAGCGAAACGGCGAGATTCACAGCCACAGTCGACTTCCCGACGCCGCCCTTGCCCGACGAAACGGCGACGATGTTGCGGACGCCTTCGATCACGACTTTCTCGCCGAGTCCGCGGCCTTTCGGCACTTCCGCGTCCATCGTGACGTTCACCGCGGACACGCCCGGCAAACCGCCGACGATCTCGCGCGCCGCTGTTTCCATTTCACCTTTAACGGGGCACGCCGGAGTTGTTAGAACGATGCGGAACGAGACGTTTCCACCGTCGATTTTGAGGTCACGAACGAAGCCGAGCGTGACGATATCTTTGTGCAGATCCGGGTCTTTGATCTGTCGCAATGCATCGAGTATTAGTTGTTCATTCAATTGAGTCATCGGTGCTTGAAGCGTAGCTTATCGGGCAGTTTTTGACAAACACGAGAGTGACGGGTAGTTTTCAACAATCAGTGTCTGTTTTATCCGATCATTTCTTCAATCCGTGTAACATAGGCGACGCGCACGAGCCCAGTTTTGTTGGCCGATCGGCTTCGCTGGTGTGTGGCGCGCACGTGCGGTTCTCGATACAAGTCGACGAGCAGCACGCGATCTCGGAAGCGCGGTTTCGCGCCGCCGGATGCGACGTGCTGGTTGCGTCAGCTTCGTTGTTAACTGAACAGGTCACCGGAAAGACGACCGCGGAGGCGACGGCAGTAGCACCCGAGACGCTCGTGGGCGTGATTCCAAACCACGAACACTGCCCGCGTCTCGCCTGCGACGCGTTGATCGCCGCCGTTCGGAATTACAGCGACGCCGCGCGCGACGATTGGGCCGGCGACGAAGCGCTGATCTGCACTTGTTTCTTTGTCTCGGAACGCACGATCGAACGTGAGATTCAAACACACGGGTTAACTACAGTCGCGGAAGTGACCAGGGCCTGCAACGCCGGCGGCGGCTGTGGATCCTGTCACCACTTAATTCAGGAGATACTCGCAATACATGATCTATCTTGATAACAACGCCACTACGCGCGTCGCGCCCGAAGTTGTCGAAGCGATGCAACCGTATCTCAGCGAATTTTTCGGCAATCCCTCGTCGGCCCACACGCTCGGACGCACGATGAAACAAGCGATCGAACAGTCGCGCGAACAGGTCGCGACGCTGATCGGGGCCGCGGATGCGAGCGAAATAGTTTTCACTTCCTGTGGATCGGAGTCAGACAACTGGGCCATCCGCGGCGCACTCGCGTCCCAGCCCGATAAGAAACACATCGTCACGACGCTCGTCGAACACGAAGCGGTACGAAACGTTTGTCGCGCGCTCGAGAAGGAAGGTTACGAAGTCACGTGGCTGGGCGTGAAAGAAAACGGCGAACTCGATCTCGACGATTTACGCGCGGCGTTGCGTCCTGACACGGCGCTCGTCTCGACGATGCTCGCGAACAACGAGACCGGCGTGCTTTTTCCGATCAATGACATTGGACGAATCGTGCGCGAGCGATCGCAGGCGGTGTTTCATGTTGACGGTGTACAAGCCGTCGGCAAGATGGTGATCGATCTGACGAATGTCGATCTGTTTGCGTTGTCGGGTCACAAACTGCACGCGCCGCAAGGCATCGGCGCGCTTTACATTCGCAAGGGACTGTCGCTGCCGTCGTTTATTATCGGCGGCGCACAGGAGCAAGGCCGTCGCGCCGGAACGTCCGCCGTGCCGAACATCGTCGGACTGGGCGCCGCGTGCAAACTCGCCCACGAAGATGACGATCATGCCAGCATTAAAGATCTGCGTGATCGACTCGAAAACGGTATCCTCAAACAGATCCCCAACGCACGACTCAACGGCGATCCCGTGAACCGTCTGCCAAACACTTCAAACATCTCTTTCGAATACGTCGAAGGACAAAACATTCTGCTGCATCTCGATCAACTCGGTATCTGCGTCTCAACCGGCTCGGCGTGTCATTCCACCTCGCACGAATCGTCGCCGACATTGCACGCGATGAACGTTCCTTACACAGCCGCGCAAGGCTCGATCCGGTTCTCGTTGGGCAGATACAACACCGCGGAAGACATCGAAACTACGCTGAACGTGCTGCCCGGCATCATCGAGAAACTCGCGGCCATGTCGCCCTATGGGTAGTTTCTTAATTTTGAAATTGTTTTTTATCCGTGTTCCCTATGAGCGCTGCCTTAGCTGATGCTACGAACACAGGAAGAACACGTATGACAATGGACTGCACGCAAAGAGATAGCATGTTAGAATTCCGTGTTCGCCCAATGACCCTGGCGAATTACCAATTTTCGAAAGGCCTGACGACAAACCGAAATGAGCACTGTTATCGAACCGCCAGTTACCCCGGTTGAAAAGCACCTGGAAGAAGTCGAAACCGTCACGATCCGTTTCGCCGGCGACTCCGGCGACGGCATGCAGTTGACCGGTACCCAGTTCACCAACACCTCCGCTGTCGTCGGCAACGACATCTCGACGCTGCCCGACTTCCCGGCCGAAATTCGCGCTCCCGCGGGCTCACTGCCCGGCGTGAGCGGTTTTCAGCTCAACTTTTCGAGCACTGACATCAAGACTCCGGGCGATCAACCGAACGTTTTGGTGGCGATGAACCCCGCGGCCTTGAAGGTGAACCTTCCGGATCTCGAAGACGGCGGCACGCTCATCATCAACACCGACGGTTTCACGGCCGAAAACCTGAAATACGCGAACTACGCGACTAACCCGCTCGACGACAACTCGCTCGCCGGTTATCGCGTGCATAAGTTGCCCATTTCGACGCTCAACATGAACGCGTTGAAGGGCAACGTCGAACTGTCGCGAAAAGAGATCGATCGGTCGAAGAACTTCTTCGCGCTCGGCGTGCTTTATTGGCTGTATGACCGGCCGATGGAGAACACGCTGAACTGGATTCGATCGAAGTTTGCCAAAAGCCCGGAACTGGCGAAGGCAAACGAGATCGCGCTGAAAACGGGTTACAACTTCGCCGACACGACGGAAGTTTTCACGACGCACTACACGGTCAAACGCGCGCAGATCGCTCCGGGTAAGTATCGAAAGATCACCGGTAACGAAGCGACTGCGATCGGGTTTGTCGCCGCGGCGAATATCTGCGGCCGTCCGCTGTTTTACGGTTCGTATCCGATCACGCCGGCGTCAGACATTCTGCACGAGTTGTCGCGTCACAAGAGTTTCGGCGTTAAGACGTTTCAGGCCGAAGACGAAATCGCCGCTGTTTGCGCCGCGATCGGCGCGAGCTTCACCGGTCACGTTGGATTGACTGGAACCAGCGGTCCGGGTGTCGCGCTGAAACAGGAAGCAATCGGACTCGCGGTGATGACTGAGTTGCCGCTGGTAATCGTCAACGTTCAGCGTGGCGGGCCGTCGACTGGTTTGCCGACGAAGACCGAGCAGGCGGACTTGTTTCAGGCTGTTTGGGGACGAAACGGTGAGTGTCCGGCGATCGTGATTGCGCCGGCGACGCCCGCGGATTGTTTCCACATGGCGATTGAAGCTGTGCGACTCGCGTTCAAGTACATGTCGCCGGTGTTTTATCTCTCCGATGGTTACCTCGCCAACGGTGCTGAGCCGTGGGCGATTCCGCCGCTCGAGGAGTTGCCGAAGATCGAGGTGAAGTTTGCGACCGATCCGGCGAACTTCATGCCTTACTCGCGTGATGAAGTCACGCTGGCGCGCCCGTTCGCACTGCCGGGAACGCCGGGGCTCGAGCATCGCATCGGTGGTATCGAGAAGCAGCACATCACCGGCAACGTCAACTACGATCCTGAGAATCACCACCTGATGGTTAAGTTACGTCAGGAGAAGATCGATCGAGCCGTGCAGGATGTGCCGCTGCTCGAAGTGATGGGTGAGAAGACGGGTAAAGTGCTTGTGCTGGGATGGGGTTCGACGTACGGGTCGATCTCGTCGGCAGTCGAGAAGATGCAACGCGAAGGAAAGAGCGTTTCGTCGGCGCATTTGCGCCATTTGAATCCGTTCCCGCGCAATTTGGGTGAAGTGCTTGCTGGATTTGAAACGGTGATCGTGCCGGAGATGAATCTCGGCCAGCTCTGCACCATGATCCGCGCGCGTTATCTGGTGGATGCGGTGCCGTTCTCGAAAGTGAAAGGACGTCCGTTCCAGATTCGCGAGATCGTAAGAAAGGTCGAGGAGTATTTGTAATGTTGGAGCGTGCCTCACAACTTAATCCAACACCGCTGATGACCGCCGAGGAGCTGATGAAGCTCCCTATGGGCGAAGGCTTTCGCTACGAACTCATCGACGGAGAACTTATTACAATGCCAGCATCCGGATATCCTCACGGCCGGGCTACGGCGCGGCTCGCTGGACCGCTTGAGCAGTTTGTTTTTGAACATGATTTGGGCGAGGTATTCGCAGCCGAAACTGGATTCAAACTGACTTCCAATCCCGATACGGTTCTTGCGCCTGACATTTCGTTCATTACGAAACAGCGTCACGAAGAATGGGGCGAACCCCCGGGATTTTTGCCAGGATCTCCTAATCTCGTAGTCGAGGTTTTGAGTCCTGATGATCGGCCGTCAGAGGTCAAAGCAAAAACGTCGTTGTGGTTTTCCGGTGGCGCCGGTCAAGTATGGATCGTCAATCCCAAGAATCGAACGGTCACGATCCACCGATCACTATCCGACAGCATCACCTTTTCAGGTTCTGACGAGCTTGAAGCTGACGATATTCTTCCGGGGTTTCGGATCTCGTTGGACAGAATCTTCGGACCGGCGACAGTTAAAGAACGTTAATTAGGAGTAATGATGAGCACAGAGATGAATGGAAACAGTGGGAATGGGAACAAGCCGGTGAACCAGGTGGTTTCCGCTGAAAGTGAAGCAGGCTCGTCGGTCTCGGGTAAGATCGCACCGCCACCAGGACAACTGAAAAAAGCCGACTTCGTCTCCGATCAGGAAGTCCGCTGGTGCCCGGGGTGCGGCGACTACGCCATTCTCAACAACGTACAAAAAGTGATGCCCGACCTCGGCATCCCCCGCGAGAAGATCGTCTTCGTCTCCGGCATCGGCTGTTCGTCGCGCTTCCCGTACTACATGAACACGTACGGCTTCCACGGCATTCACGGCCGCGCGCCCGCAATCGCCACCGGCATCAAGTGCGCCAATCCTGAACTCAGCGTCTGGGTGATCACCGGCGACGGCGACGCGCTCTCGATCGGCGGCAATCACTTCATCCACGCGATTCGCCGCAACCTCGATATCAACTACATCCTTTTCAACAACCGTATCTACGGTCTGACGAAAGGCCAGTACAGCCCGACGTCAGAGTTTGGCAAGAGAACGAAATCGACTCCGTCAGGCGCGATCGACTACCCGATCAATCCCCTGTCACTGGCCATCGCCAGCGAGTCGACCTTCGTCGCGCGCTCAATCGACATCGATGTCAAACATCTCGGCTCGATCGTCGAAGCAGCCGCCAAACACAAGGGCATCTCGTTCATCGAGGTCTACCAGAACTGCAACATCTTCAATGACCACGCCTTCGATTATTTCGCGGAACGCACCGTTCGCTCCGATCGCGTGCTCTACCTCGAACACGGCAAACCGATGGTTTTCGGCAAGGAGCGTAACAAGGGAATTCGCATGAACGGCGCGCATCCCGAAATCGTCACTATCGGCGAAAACGGCATCACTGAAAACGACCTGCTGGTACACGATATTCACCTCAAAGATCCTTCGGTGGCCTTCATGCTCGCACGCATGGAACAACCTGAGTTTCCGCAACCCGTCGGTATCTTCCGAGCCATCGAACGTCCGACTTACGAAGACATGATGGTCGATCAGATCGATGCCGCGGTGGCGAAATCAGGCCCCGGAAACCTCGAAAAACTGATCAACAGCGGCGACACCTGGGTCGTCGACTGAAACACAATCCACTGAAATCCCGTAAGATCCGTGTTTGAACAAGGCACGGATCTTATTTTTTCCTGGAGAACAAAAATGAGTTGGTTCAAGGCCTCCATCCGTCTGATTTCTGCCCTCGTCCTCTGTTTCGCTCTTTCAGCTTCACTGCTGCCGCTTCAGTTAGCCGCAGCGCAGCAAGGCGCGCAAGCGACGTCCACCGCGAAGGACTACACCGCGGCACTCGCCGAAGTCGAAAAAGCCATCGACGCTCGACGTAAAGAGCTGGGAATCCCCGGCCTCTCGCTCGTCATCGTCAAAGACGACAAGATCATTTACATGAAAGGCCTGGGCGAGAAGGATATCGAGAAGAAACTTCCAGTCACACCCGACACACGTTTCGCCATCGGCTCGGCCTCCAAAGCGTTCACCGGAATGCTCGCCGTGATGGCGGCTGACGAAGGCAAGCTCTCGCTCGACGATTCGCCGAAGAAGTTTCTGCCTTATTTCACTCTGAAGGATCCGGATGCCGCGGCGAAGATCACGATTCGCGATCTACTGGCCCATCGTTCCGGCCTGAACCGCACGGATTTCGCAATGGCCACGGGAATGCTCAATCGCGAGGAACTGATCAGAGTCGCCGGACAAGCCAAACCAACCGCCAAGCTCGGTGAGAAGTTTCAGTATCAGAACATCATGTACGCAGCGGCCGGCGAAGCAGTCGCCAAGGCTCAAAACTCGACCTGGGACAAACTCATCGCGACACGGATCTTCAAACCGCTCGGCATGACCAACAGCGA
Organism: Pyrinomonadaceae bacterium; assembly: GCA_035760365.1. GTDB lineage: Bacteria > Acidobacteriota > Blastocatellia > Pyrinomonadales > Pyrinomonadaceae > PSRF01. Next base: position 64,758 of record DASTTB010000033.1, on the reverse strand, counting down.
CACGTCCGCCGACACGATGCAAAAAGCGCGCGACTTCTCGTTTGGTTACGACTACAACCCATCGACGAAAGTGACTCGTCGCCTGCCGCAACGCTCGATCGCCGCCGCAGCGCCAGCCGGAGCAATCAACTCCAGCGCGCGCGACATGGCCCAGTGGTTGCGACTCATGTTGTCAAACGGTTCTTTCAACGGAAAGCAGCTTGTTTCCGAAAAAGGTTTCAACGAGCTTATTAGCAAACAAGTGAACATCGGCGGACCGATCGATTACGGTCTCGGCTGGTTTTTACGTACGTGGAGTGGTCACAAAGTCGTCGAACACGGCGGGAACATCGACGGCTTCAATTCACAAGTCGCACTCATGCCGGATCAGAAACTCGGCTTCGTGCTGCTGACGAACGTCACCGCATCGCCCCTCGGCGCGTTTGCGATGAACACGATCTGGAAAAACCTTGTCGGCAGACCAACCGCTGCCACCGAAGCGAAGAGCACCGCGCCGGCCGGCGATCCGAAGATGGAAGTCGGAACGTACAGGTTTGCGGCCGCCGGAGTCGACTTCGAAGTCGCGATGAAAGATGACAAATTGACGTTAACGGTTCCCGGCCAGCCGACTTACACGCTCGAAAACATTGGCGGCCGCCGTTACAAACTCGCCGAGCCGGCTCCGCCAGGTTTCTTCTGCACCTTCCGTCCGGTGCAAGGGAAAGAATCTGAATCGGAGATGTTTCTCGAACAGCCGCAGGGCAACATCGCCGTTCCGAAAATTATCAAAGCGCAACCGAGCACGGCAGAAACCACGAACATAAACGCGACCACCTCCCTGATCTCAGCCGACGAACTGATCGCCAAAATGATCGCGGCGCTCGGCGGCGAGGAGAACCTGCGCAAACACAAATCATCCTTCACGACTGTCGAGCTCGACCTCGAAAGTCAGGGAATGCAGGGCACCGGCTCGATCAGCGCGCGTGCTCCGAACCTCGCGGGCAGCGAGATGACTTTCACCGCACTCGGAAAAAAGGTCGCGCAGATCGTCACCTTCTTCGACGGCGCGAACGGCGGCGAAGTCATGAGCTTCGGTCCACCTGAAAACTATTCCGGCAAACGACTCGACGACATCCGTCTCGGCGCGGACTTCTACGACGTCCTCAACTGGAAAACAAACTACAAGACGATCACAGTCAAAAAGATCGCCAAGGTCGGCGACGAAGACGCGTACGTCGTCGAGAGAAAAGGAGACAAAGGCACGCCTGTTACAGACTACGTCTCTACGAAGTCCTTTCTGTTGTTGAAACGCGATTCAGTGATCGTCAGCGAAACGGCCGGTATCGAGATCCCGCAGACGCAGACGTTCAGCGACTATCGCAACGTTGACGGCGTCATGATTGCTTTCAAATGGACTTCGAGCAACATCGCGAACGGCGATATAGTGATGCGCATCGTCGATTTGAAATTCAACGCCGACATTCCCGAAACCGTGTTTCACAAACCGGCCAACCCGCCGAAGCGGACGGACCAGTGAGCTAGAACCTGAATCCCACGCCCGCGCTGAACTGAAAGTTGTGTGTAGTTCGCGCGGGCTGCAAGAACGGGAATAGAGAGATATCTCCCGTAAGCGGATTAACTTGAACGAAGTTAATCGTGCGGCTCTTGAAGTGAATGAGCGTATCGCCGACGTCGAACCGCGTGACGATCTTTCGTGAGGGGTAAAACTCAACTACCCCTCCGAAATCAGTCGCGAAGCTGGTGTTGCGACTCACGTCGAGTTGAAACGGCACTGGGCCACCCGGAGTCAGTGCTACGATGTTGGCGTCTCCCTGACTAAAACTCACGATGCCCGGCCTCGCCTTCGCAAAGATTCCCCACTTCTCAAAACGTTTGCCGGCCTTTACGCCCGCTACAACCTCGGTCATCCGTCCGTTTTGCGTGCAATTGAAACAACGGTCGGGAAACAGATAACCCGCAGCCTCGAGCGCGATATTCGCGTTGATGTTGTAAGTGAAACGCACGCCGACGCCGGGCTCGGTCTTTTGTCCGCTGAATAGCGACTCTCGCTCGAGCGTGACGAACTCGCCACCGATCTCATACTTCGGCACATCCTGCGACTGGGCGAGCGCGTTGCATTGCATTAGCAGTAAACAGGTGATCGTGAGCGTAAAGAACCTTCTGTTCATTTGAATCTCCTTAGGTTGTTTGGTGAGCACACGTGTCCCTTAAAGCCAAATCAGGTTTGGCGTTGAGACGCTCGTTAGTGACTATTGATATTTAAGAGGAGACTAGTGACTAGTGATTAGGGACTCTTCGGCAGCAGGTGGTCCATACTGTCAGCGCCGCCGACCATGACGCGCTGCGGACCAATGATTGGATTTTTGGTCTTACTACCCGGCAACGATGAGATGAGCAACGAAATCCCCTGGCGCGTAAGCAATTTGTCTTCGATCTTCTCGAGAACGCTCGGGCCTTTTTTCGTGATCGTTTTCGGAGGCAGAATTTCGGCGCCAAACAACGGCACGTATTCAGGATCGTGCAACACCCAGAGGTGCCACGCGCCGCCGTTTTCCAGGATCGGCTCACCCGAAGTCCATTCGTAATACTCGCCGTCCATCATGAATTCGATCCGGTTTCCGTCGACCATCCCGACCTTCTGAAACGAATATCCCTCACGCGGCACAAGCGAAATGATGAACCGTCCGCGATCGGGAACGTAGAACCAGAGCAACGATCCGGCGCAACCGAGTTTCGACTTGCTCTTGCTTACGACGTTTCCATCGATCGTCAGTTCGTAACTCTTCACGGCGAGTGACACGGCGTCGAGCGTGAAGTCTTTCGGCGCAGCGTCGAGATAATTCTCACGCAGGATGGACCGATCGAACGTCACTTTCACGACGTCCACGATCTTCACGCCCGATTCGCGATTGACGAGGAGTTCGAGTGAAACGGCGTCGCCGTCGTCGAGTGTTTGCGGAGTCGCTGACTTCGGAAACGTCGCAAACGATTCATGCGCTTTCAAAGGCGCGGAGTCTTTCAAGAATGATCGGCGAAACGCTTCGTCAGCCGGCAACACAACGAGGCTGAATTTCTTCGTCGCCGGATCGGCATTGACCGAAAGATCGTAGGCGAAAACTATGCGTCGATCGGCGTCGGTGAGTACACGGTGAATGATGCGGTTCTCGCCGGAGTAAGCCTGCGCAAACAGACGCGCGGAGAGTAGCGGCGCCTCTGACGCAACATTGGCCGGCGCGGAAGTCTCACTTCTGAAAGATACGAAACCACCGTCTGAAAGCGGCAACACGAGCTGTCGTTTCGCGGGATTCTGAGCAGCCGCCGCGAAAGCGAGACAGTGAACACAAATCAAGAGGGCCCAGATCCTACTTCTCATTTCCGGATCCTCCCTTGATGACAGTGAGCTTCACTTGTGCCGTCGGTCTGAAACCTTCGAGACTTGCCAGTGTCGATTCGCTCGGCGGAGTAACCGGCCCTGGTTTTGCTGGTTTCGCTGGTTTCCATCGCTTCTCGCGATAGACCACGCGCTCCACCGTCTTCTGCTGGATTACAGGAACCGGAACAGTAACTTCGACCGGGACGTGAACAATCGTGGGATCAGACGGAACACGGATTGAAAGAACAAACGCGAGTACGACGACAGCCGCGATCGCGAATGCAACGGGAACAGGTACGCGAATCGACGCGCTGAGGAACCCAGAATACTGGCGGCCCGGTTCGACGCGCCGCGGTTCGACACGCAGTTGCTGTGCGGCATACAGCTTCTCTTTGAGGCGCGTGTGATATCCGGGCCAATAGTTGTCGGGCGGCGTAGCTGTTTCGATTAAGCGCGTAGTCAGTGCCAGAGTCTCTTTCAGCGCGCGAAACTCTTCCCGGCATTCCGCACATTCGCGCAGGTCCGCCGCCAGCGACATGCGCGGATCGCAGCCGTCGAGAAGTTGTTCCGTCAAACGCTCTCTGGTTGTGTTGCAGTTATGCATGTATTACTCCGTGATCAGCATTCGGCAGCCAGACGAGTGAGTTGTTCGGGTTCGTTCTCGTCCATATCCAACTTCGCGCGCAGTTTAGCGATGGCGCGCGATACCCCTTTCTTAACGGTTCCGGGCGAGCAGTTCATCGCAGCGGCGATCTCGTCGTACGACATCCCTTCGTAATGTCGTAGGAGAAACATCAGCCGCTGTGTCGGGGTGAGTTCCGCCATGGCATCCATGACGCTTTCAAACAGCACCTTGTTGTAGATCGTTTCAGGGGAAATCGAGCGCGATTCGAAAAGCGTTTCGCTGTCAGAGTCGAACAGATCGACGAGAACTGCCTGGCCCGGACGGCGAAACGACGTTCGTTGATGATTCAGGAAAGCGTTGATCGTGATCCGGCGCAACCACGTGTAGAACGACGAATCCGAACGAAAACCGGCGAGCGCCTGAAATGCCTTCAGCCAAACTTCCTGTGAAAGATCTTCCGCGTCCTGCGCGTTACGGCAATAGTGAAAGGCCAACAGATAGATACGGCGCGCGTAGCGCTCGGCCAGGGAGGAGAACGCGTTCACGTCGTCAGCCTGGGCTCGACGTATCAGGTCTGTTTCGTTGTCAGTCACCGGTACCATAGACACGCGCTCGTCCATTTGGTTGGCGAACATCGTTGCTACTGGTTAATCTGTCTGGGGTGCTAAAGATACTACAAAGCATGGTCGTCGTCGCGGTTCTGGGCGTCGTTTTGGGGCACGCGCAGGAAGTCGACTCCGACGACGTGATTCGGGTGAAGACCACGCTTGTAAACTCGCCGGTGCTGGTGCTGGGGCGGGACGGAAAGTTTGTGCCGAACCTTCGGCGCGAGGATTTTCAGATCTTCGAAAATGGTGTGAAACAGGAGATTTCGTATTTTGCGCCGGTCGAGAATCCGTTCACGGTAGCGCTGCTGATCGATACCAGCCGTTCCACCGTTTTCAACCTGCAAGACATTCAACAGTCGGCGATCGCGTTTGTCGAAAAGCTGCGACCCGATGATCGCGTCGCCGTCGTGTCGTTTTCGGATGAGATCAACGTAGTCGCCGAAGCTACGAGCGATCGTGAAACACTGACGCGCGCGATTCGCAGCATTCGTCCGGGCGGCGGCAGTCGCGTTTACGATGCGCTCGACGTCGTGTTCGGCGAACTGCAACAGATCAAGGGTCGAACTGCCCTCGTTTTGTTTAGTGACGGAGTTGATAACGACAGTCGCAAAGCGAGTTTCGAGAGCACATTGCGCACCGTAGAGCGAACGGACACGCTGATCTATCCCGTTAGGTTCGATACTTTCAAACGACGGCCGGCGCCTTCGGGGATTTCGCTCGAAGGCACGGGTTTTAGTGAACAAGACTATCGACGCGCCGGCGCTTTTCTTTCGCGACTCGCGGAGATCAGTAACACGGGAGTTTATCCGGCGTCAGAGTTGAGCGATGTCGAGCGTGCGATCGCGAGTATCGTAGATGAATTGCACAACGAATACAGCGTTGGGTATTACCCGCGCACGCCGGGCAAGGCTGGCGAAACGAGAGACGTTGAAGTGCGCATCAATCGGCCGCAACTCACCGTGCGTGCGTTGACGCGTTACGTTGTCGATCGCTCCGGTAGGATCGTGCGCGCGGCAAATCCTCAACGTCCGGCGTTGGCGACGGCGGTTGAGAGCGATTCGTCACTTCCGATTTCGCGTAACGATCCGTCGAAGCCGGTCGAAGGACATTGGATCTGCAAGAGTCCCGACGTGCCGAGCAACATGGCGATCGTTCGCGAAGGATTCGTCGCCCACTGTCCGAAGGGTCCACGTGCGAATGGCGACACGAATGCCTGGTTGATCAAGAAACCCGCTCGCGAAGAAAAGATCTGTAAAGCGTTTTTGATGTGGCAGGGACGCGAGGTCGCGGCAGCGCCTGTGCCGGAAGGTTATGTCGTCGTCGGCGAAATCAAATCACCGTCATGCGCGAACAGCAGCAATCCCGAGATCAAAGCGAATGCGTGGGAAATACGCGTTCCCGGCCCAAGCGAAACGGTTTGCAAAGGATTCCCGCTGCCGCACGGTTACGTCATGATCGGCGAGCGGATCGTATCGAACTGCCCCACCCGCGCCACCGATCAAAACGCCTGGCTCATTCGCAAACAATAGCGCTGCGGGCGGCGATTACTTTTTCCGTAACGGCCGCATCCCGGGAGTCGACGGGCGATTCGTGCTCGGCGTAACTGCATCTCCGCCGATGTGCTGCTCGGAAGCGTCGCCAAACATCCGGTTCGCTTTCTTTCGACTGCCGCGCAGCGCCGGCGTCGCATCCATTTGCTCACGATTCTGATCGCGATTACCGGCGAATCCGGTCTGTTGTCCACGTGGTTTTGGGGATATTCCGGCCTTGTGTTGATCTTTCTTCGTTGCCATAAAACTAATCCTCCCGTTTGCTCGTTCTCTTCCGACCCAACGACCACTTCAACGCCAGCGGCGTGATCATCGTCGTAATGATAACCATGATAACGACGGCGCCGAAAGTTGCCGCACTGATCACCGGTTCACTAACACCAGTCTCCGACGGCAACATCAATGACGCACCGATACCAGCAAAGATCAAGCCAACCTCACCTCGCGGAATCATCCCCAACCCGATCGCGAGCCGATTGATGCCACGCTCGACCACACCCAACGCGCAAACCTGCTTGCCCACAATCGCCGCGATCGTCAACGCCGTCGCAAAACCGAGAATATCGACGCGCGTGAATAGACGCAGATCGACTTTCAATCCCATCAACACGAAAAAGATCGGCACGAGAACAGTACTAACCGGTTGCAGTAGATCGTTTAGATCTCGTTCAGTGCGTCCGTCTTTCGGTTTGTAGTGAACTTCGTCGAGAATCAAACCCGCCGCAAACGCGCCAACGATCGGCGCGAGCCCAACCTTCGCGGACGCCCACGCGAGAAACAGACAAAACGAGATCGCCAGAGTCAACAACACGCCTCGCGTCTCGAAACGTCCGGCTCCACGAAGCATTCGCGGCACAACAAGATGTCCCACGGCGATCGCCGCCACCAGAAACACGACCGACTTCAAGGCGATCAAACCGACGTCGAGCATTGAGAGAACGCCGCCTGTTGCCGCCGCCCTGATCGCACCCGCCACGACGGCCAGAATCAACAGTCCGAGCACGTCGTCAATCACGGCCGCGCCGAGAATGATTCGCGCCTCGCGCGTCGCCAGCTTTCCGAGATCTTTAAAGACACGCGCGGTGATCCCAACACTCGTCGCACACAGCGTCGCGCCGATGAAGATATGACCCAGCATCGGTTCTTCGGGAATGAAGTACGCGGACACGCCCCAGCCGAGCAGAAACGGCGCAACCACACCCAACACCGCAACCAGCAAAGACGACCAGCCGACTTCGACCATCTGCCGCAAGTCAGATTCGAGTCCGACTTCAAACAACAGAATGATCACGCCGAGTTCAGCCAGCGCCGCAATCGTCGCGTTCGTCTTCAATTGTTCGGCGCCGGTGAAACCCAGAATCACGAGGCTTCCAAGCAAAACTCCTGCGACCAGTTCGCCGAGAACTCCGGGCTGGCCCAAACGCTCAAACACCTCGCCGCCCAGCTTCGCTACGACCAGCATGACCGTCACGCCGATCAACACAGAAGGATCCAGACCATGTTCCATAGTTGGCATAATCCGTTGATTTAGGCCGAAATGACAACTTAAAACCGCCCGAGACCTTCGCTGAGTTGCTTCCCCCGCACGACGTATCTATAATGCGCGCCACCTTGGCGCTTCGCCCGGCAGGTTGGCGCTAATCAAGCTGCAAAAAGATGGCGACTCCGATTCGATGGAACCAGCGTAGACGTGTCGCGCCCTACGGCGGTTCTAAAAGACCCGAAACTCCGCTCCGGTCTCTGGCGGTCAGCTTGACGCACGTCGCCCGCGCTGCGCTTACCGAGCCTTACATGCTCACGATCGAGCATGAACGCATCCACCTGAATCGACTTCCACAAGCATTCGACGGCTTTCGTATCGTTCAACTCTCGGATATTCACCACGGTCCGTTTTCAGACCCCGAACAAATTGAACGTGCCGTAGACACTGCAAACCGGCTGCAACCTGACATCATCGCACTCACGGGCGACTACATCTCGAAGGAGCGTCACTACGCCGCACCCTGCGCCGAGATGCTCGGTCGCTTGCGGGCGCGTTACGGCGTCTACGCGGTGCTCGGAAATCACGACCACTGGACGGATGCCGCCCTGATTACGGACCTGTTTCGCGCCGAAGGCATCACCGTTTTGATAAACGAAGGTATGCACTTCGAGCTAAACGGGCAGGCAATCTGGCTCGCGGGCGTGGACGATACGATGGTGGGTCTCGAAGACCTGTCGCTGGCGCTGGCGGGTGCGCGCAGCGATGAGATGAAACTTCTGTTGGCGCACAATCCGATCATTCTGCGGCGCGCCGCCCGCGCGTCGGTTGATCTCGTGCTCAGCGGTCACACGCATGGCGGCCAGGTCGCAATTCGAGGCGAACGAACCGCTTCGGGCCGTCCGCGGCGTCGCATGTTGAAAGGGCTTGGGCGCCGGGGAAACACCCAGATTTACGTCAATCGCGGTCTCGGAACCGTGGTTTTGCCCATCCGCTACGGATGCCCTCCTGAAGTGTCCCTGTTGGAACTTCGAAGTAGCAGCAAGTAAATCGCGACACAGATCGGACGGCTATAACGGATATCTAATGTCCGCGCGCATCGTTACTGTTCCCAATCTTCTCACCGTCTTCCGGATGGTGTTGATTCCGGTATTCGTCTCACTGCTCTTCTATCAGAATTTTCTACTTGCGCTGGCCGTCTTCATCGCGGCTGGAGTCACGGACGGGCTGGACGGACTGCTGGCCCGTCGTTTTAACCAGAAATCGCAGCTCGGAACGATTCTCGATCCGATTGCCGACAAGCTGTTGCTGGTCACGGCATTTGTCGTTCTCTCGATGCGGGCCGTTTTTCCACAGCCTTTGCCTTCGCATTTACCGGTACCGTTCTGGGTAACGGTGGCGGTCATCAGTCGCGACGTCTTCATCCTCGTCGGCGCGGCGGCCATCAACATCGTCACGGGTTTTCGCGGTTTTCGGCCGTCAATGCTCGGGAAAATCAACACCACGGTCCAGATCGTGGCGATCGGGCTGATCATTTTCGCCGCTCAATTCCCCTACGGAACCGGATACTATCTGCCCACGGTTTACACGACCGTGTTCACCTTCGCCGTCCTCTCCGGCGCTCATTACGTCTTCTTCGTCTCCAAACTCGTCAACGAAGATCGGCGGTAGCCGACACACTCAAATAAACTGGTAATTATCTACTTGATACGGAGGCTATCTGTGTATAGGATGGGGACGCACAGGTTTACTAAGGATTTTACCAGATTCTTGTTTGAGGATTTGGGAGTCTTTGGTAGCCTGCGCGATCCTCTATCCTGTCTGAAGGTAGGTAGCCTTGCGCCATGTCCGCTCAACCTAGTCGGCTTCTCAAAGCGTTACGATCGGTCCTGCCAAACGCGGCTTGGGATGCGATTAAGAACGCTGTGCAGTTTGCCTATCAGAACTGGGCTTTAGTTCTCGTGATTATTGGTTTCATAGGATCGGGCCTAACGGCGCTGATAAACCGCTTGCGCGGTATACCATCCGACGCGGTTGGCATACTCGTTGTGTTCGGAATTGTCGTTGTTGTTGCTTTGCTTGGCTACGTGGTTGGGCGCATAAGAGATCGAAAGCGATCGGCAATCCCTGACGAAAGCGACGGATCGACTTCGAATACAAAAAGCGCCCAAGATTTGCCAAAGCCGGACTTGGAACCGTCGTCGGCTAATGGCTGCAAAGATGAATGGCTACATGAAAAGCTAAAGACTGACAAGGCGACGATCTGGGACTTGGTATGGGTAGCTTCGATTTTCTATAGGACGGAGTTTGATAAAAGCCAGCCGTACATCGACTTTGTTTTTAAAGTCTTCAATATGTCCCTGATCGACGTTGTAATTAGCATGGATGGCGGGTACATCCTGTTCAGTGACGACAATGAACGGTTCTTTTTCGATCCCAAACCCGGCGGCCCAAATCCGGCGCGATGTTATAGCAGGGACAGTATCAACTTTGTCATTCGACAGGCAGTGACGGCCGACCAAATCAACAACCATTTCAAAAGCACAGACAATACACGTATTAGTTTTGGAAACCTCAGTGTGAACTTTAGAGGAACCGAGCAGTTCCCTGAAATAACCTCCACACACTTGGACGTTAATCACTACCTATTCACGGCGGATGGTGTGTGGGAAAACCCGAACCGGCCAAAGTTTCTTTCGGACCAAGAGTGTAAATTGCCGCATGTGCAAGCAGTGCCGCCGAAGCTGTCGTTTGAAATCGACTGGAAACAATCTCAGGTTAATACACTTGGAGGCGGGACAGCGGGACGCCGTATCTCTGCAAACATTCGGCTGAGATGCGTGAAGATCGCGGAGTACCCGATGGCGATTCGTGAATTTCATGCATCGTTACATAAAGAGGGTGTCTCAGAGCCTATAGTTCCCCAAGAGGGTGCATTGGTGGTAATGGGGCATCCCGATATGAAGACAATCGATTTTGCTGATGGTTGGACCGTAAACGAGCCACTTACGGGTTATCGGTGGTTGATGTTCTATTTAGACATTACTGAACAGCAATTACAAAAACTGTCGCGGGCATACTACATGCGCGTCACAATGGTGGCGGTTGGTCAACAGCCGATCTCGATTGACTTTGATATTGATAGCTGGCAAGACGCCCGCAAATCGAATTCATACATCACGGAAAGAGACGCTAAAGACTAAAGCGACAAATTCACTTCATCGTCTACGAGATCGTCAATATGAATTCCAGCGACGCGAGCATAAGCGAGTAGGACCAAAACAGATGGTTGACGTTTCCCTAACTCAAATTCACAGATTCGCCCGTAATGCATGTTTATGTTCAGCCGTTGGACCATTCCCGTCTGACTCAGGCCAAACCGTTGACGAATGGCGAGCAATTTCGACGCAAGGTGTTGTGGTCTATCGCGTTTCATTTGCTGCCTCGATTGCGGCGATCTCTTTAGCGAGTGCGTCGCGGAACTCTGTCGCTACTTGGACCAGTCGGTTAGCTTTAGCGAGGTTACGTTTGCGGAGGTACTTATTGCCAAGCGAAAATTCGAGCGTGACGCGCCGGTCACAGTCCGCGATAATCAGGACGTAGTTACCAAGCACATACGTCCCGTTATCGCTATCATCGGCGACGGCATGAATGAACGCGGGAGCGCCATCTTGGATCGGATTGAGGAATAATCTTTTGCGGTACGCCATGTTCATAGCCTCGGAGGAAACAGTGACGTGATCGTTGCCCGGTTCATCTGGGCAAAACGACAACGTAATAGACGAACCGTCACGATGCTACCACTAGGTAGCGCATCGCACAAGTGTAAAGCAGGAGGGAACTCCTGATGAAGCGACGAGCGATGCCGAAGAAGTTACCCGCGAAGCTATTGGCGATTCGGGAAAAATTAGGAATGAGTCAGCGAGAGATTGTTGAGGCGTTGAAGTACAAAGCAACACCGTTGCGAGCATCGCAGATCAGCCAGTATGAGAATGGGCAACGTGAACCGACCATGATGCTGGTATTGGCTTACGCGAGGCTCGCCAAGCTTTCTACAGACGTTTTGATTGACGATACATGGTCCGTTGCGGACGTAAAGAAATTCGCCGGCGAGGGTCTTTAAAGTGCCGATGGAATGGTTTGGTTGACGATAAGATGAAACTTGAGCGTCTTTAAAGACGGTGATTTAGCGTTTGAGATTGCGCGGTAGGCCGACGCGCATGAAGTACCTGGCAAACGCTTGGGCCATGTGCTCGCGGTAGGGCGGCATCAGTCTTAGGCGCGAATTCTGTTGTTTGATAAATGCTAGTACGAAATCCTTCGGAAGAGTATAGACGGTTCGGAAGTCTATAACTCGCTGTTCACACTGATGCCCGTCAATTTCGCAGGCTTCAATCATGTGTAGGTTGGGTCGCCGTTCTTTTCTAATCTCTTCCAAAGTCTCTTTACCGTACTTTGAGGAAGCGACATGTTCACACAGAAGCACCTGGTCAACCTTTTCCTTAAGCAGGTCGCAACTCTGACTGACAACGATTAGTTCGGTGACGGCGAAACGGTAAGCCGATTCTTGCGCCTGTCCCGCCAGTGCGCCGAGAAGAGCCCTTGTTAAGTCTTTGGATGGGACGGGAACGGGACAGTCCGAAAGGAGATCACCTTGCTGTATCGTATTCCATTTGCCCGTTCTGTACCACTCGAATTCGGTATATGAGGATTCGCTTTCGCTACTCATCGAGATAGACAAGTTGGTCATCGTCGAGCGCTGGAGGATCTGAGCGCCGACCAACGATTTCTATTACTCCGGTTATTGTAATGATGCGTCGGCCACGAGAATCGCGTTCGTAGCGAGCTGGAGCATCTTGTTTTTTGACTGGTGTTCGTTTGGCAACCGGCGCACGGGCCGTGCCTTGACCGCCTTGACCAGTAGAAGACATGAGCATTGCTCTTGATGGGTTGTAACGGGGCACGGTTACTTCCTTCCTTCCCTTGAGGACGTTAAGAACTCGATTGACTCCAACACCGAGCAGAGCAAGCAGGGATAATCCGCCGATAAAGAGGCGCGAAGTATTATCATGATTACTGGTAAATTGCACGGCTTTTCTCCTTGGGAACACAGTTTTATTGTTCCCTTTATTAACACGCGTAATTCCTAGAGCAACTGGTGCGCCAAAACTGGAGACTTTTTAGGGCCGTGAGCGCGGACGCAGGAAGCCCCTCAAGGGGCACTCGCAGAATAACAATGATAAACAGCTGGCGGCAAGCATTTTCTTCTCAACCATATATGTAAAACACCCAACTTCTGTTACGTAGACGAGTACGTTTGGCTGGTTAGGATGTTGCATTGGGCATCATGGTAGCCTCAATTTGATAAAAACGTGACAATTATATAGGGCTTAAAGAGCCGAGATAATACAGGTTTCTACCCTAGTACGGCAAAACGTTAAGCGATTTGAATGCGGTTGCACGATTACGGTCCTATGCTGCTTCGTCGTCTTCCGCAATGAGGTTTTTGTATTCGAGATTCGTTGACGCCAACAGTCTCAGCAATGTATCGCGGAACAGGTAAGAGTTTTCGCGGTTGTTGAATCGAAACTCAAATTCGTCAAGATAGCGGTCCAGATGTTTGACAGAAATTTGATGGTAAGAGCCAACGATCGAACGCTTGAAGAGTGACCAGACGCCTTCGAGTCCGTTCGTGTGAACGATGCCGCGCACCCATTCCTTTTGTGAGTGGCTAACCGTCTCGTGGCGCGTGTTTTGGTCCGCGATGCCTTCGTATTGGTTGTTTTCGTCAGTGACGATGATAGAGGTATCTTCCGCCAGTTTAGCTTTGATGAAGTCGTGCAATTCTTGGCGGGTAGGCTGTTTGACTGTGCAGACTTCCAGACGCACATCGCCGTTGCGTTGTAGCGCTCCCAGAACGGTTGTTTTGTGATCGAAGCGTTGAGTGCCGGGAACGCGGCCTAACTTTTCTTTACGCGACTTGTGCATGTTCTTTGGATTGCCGCCGATATAAGACTCGTCGCATTCCACGATGCCGGAAAGTAGCGTTTCGTGATCCACGTCCTTAACGGCTTCTCGGATGCGATGACAGAGATACCACGCGGTTTTATAGGCGACGCCTAACGTCCGCTTTAGCTGAAGAGCAGAAACGCCTTTCTTGGATTCGCAAATGAGATAGATCGCGATGAACCATTTACGCAGAGGCAAATGCGAATCGTGGAAAATGGTTCCCGAGGTAACAGAGAAGTGATAGCCACAAGAGGCGCACTCGAATTGCTTGCGCTTGTCGGCGCGGTAGACTTTTTCCGCCTCGCAACGGATACAGCGAACGCCTGTCGGCCAACGAAGCTTCTCAAGAGTAAGACGGCATTTATCATCCGTGTCGAAGCGTTCGATTAGCTTCATTAAGTTCATATCTGAGGCACGGTTGATTGGTCTTGGCATGATTAGGAGTCCTTATGAGAATTAAAGGTAACGAAGACGAGAAACAAGCTCAGAACCTACGGAAGAAAGAGCCGATAGAAATGACCAGTGATGAACTACTGGACTATGCGCTTGCGCCAGAAGTCGCCGACGAGGTAAAGCGGACGGCAAACCCACCAGAAGAAAGTACCGATTCGGAACAGGATTGTTAGCAGCGACGAGCACGAAAGCATTCTAACCCTTGCCGCTTTCCGCGTCAAGTAGATAATTACCAATAAACTTGACAACATCGCACTCAAGTCTTATATTGTGCGAGCGTTCAACTGTAGTTATTGGAGAGATAGAACAACATGAGCAAGATTATTGGCATTGACCTCGGAACGACCAACTCGGTGGTGGCGGTGATGGAAGGCGGTGAGCCCACCGTGATCACAAACTCCGAAGGCGGCCGCACCACGCCATCAACCGTGGCTTTCACCAAAGACGGCAGCCGCCTAGTCGGCCAGGTTGCCAAGCGTCAGGCGGTCACCAATCCGGAAAATACCGTTTATTCAATCAAGCGTTTTATGGGACGCCGGTACAACGAAGTTACCGAAGAAATCAAGCAGGTTCCATATAAAGTTCAGGGCGCGGGTAATGGCGACGTCCGCATTTCCGCCGGCGGCAAGGAGTGGAGTCCGCCCGAGATCTCGGCCATCATCCTGCAAAAGATGAAGCAGTCGGCCGAAGATTATCTCGGTCAGAAAGTCGACAAAGCCGTTATCACCGTTCCGGCTTACTTCAACGACTCGCAGCGCCAGGCAACGAAAGACGCAGGACGTATCGCCGGCCTCGAAGTGATGCGTATCGTTAACGAGCCAACGGCCGCCGCATTGGCTTATGGACTCGACAAGAAGAAAGACGAAACCATCGCCGTGTTTGACTTTGGCGGCGGTACTTTCGACGTCTCGATTCTCGAAGTCGGCGAAGGCGTGGTCGAAGTGAAGTCAACGAACGGCGACACGCACCTGGGCGGTGACGACATCGACGAACGTCTCATCGAGTGGATCATCGAAGAGTTCAAGAAAGACCAGGGCATCGATCTTTCGGCTGACAAGATGGCGCTGCAGCGTTTAAAAGAGGCCGCTGAAAAGGCGAAGATCGAGCTTTCGAGCACGATGGAGACTGAAGTCAACCTGCCGTTCATCACGGCTGACCAGTCAGGCCCGAAACACCTCGCGATGAAACTCACGCGTGCTCGTTTCGAGCAGCTTGTGGATCCGATTCTGTCGAAACTTCGCGGACCAGTTGAACTGGCGTTGAAGGACGCGGGACTCGACGCGAAGAAGATCGACGAAGTGGTGCTGGTCGGTGGTTCGACGCGTATTCCGAAGGTCCAGGAGATCGTGAAGGAAATGTTTGGCAAGGAGCCAAACAAGAGCGTGAACCCTGACGAAGTGGTGGCGATCGGCGCGGCCGTGCAGGCCGGCGTTCTCTCGGGCGAGAAGACTGACATTCTGTTGCTCGACGTCACGCCGCTCAGTCTCGGTATCGAGACGCTGGGTGGAGTTTTCACCAAGCTGATCGAACGCAACACGACGATCCCCACGCGCAAATCGGAGATCTTCTCGACGGCGTCCGACAACCAGACTTCAGTCGAAGTTCACGTGTTGCAGGGCGAGCGTCCGATGGCTTCCGATAATCGCACATTAGGTAAGTTTCATCTGGTCGGCATTCCACCGGCACCGCGCGGTATGCCGCAGGTGGAAGTCACTTTCGACCTCGACGCAAACGGCATCGTGAACGTCTCGGCGAAAGACATGGGTACGGGTCGCGAGCAGAAGATCACGATCACGGCATCGTCCGGTCTGTCGAAGGATGAGATCGACCGCATGATGAAAGACGCCGAATCGCACTCCGCCGAGGATGCGCGCAAGCGTGAAGAGATCGACGCACGCAATCGACTCGAGAATCTTGTCTACCAGATGGAGAAGACGCTCGCCGACAATCGCGAGAAAGTTGGAGCAGTTGCTTCTGATGTCGAGTCGGCGATCGCCGAGGCGAGAAAGGCGCTGACTGAAGGCGGCGTTGACAAACTGAACGACGCATTCAACCAGTTGCAGGCTGCGTCTCACAAACTCGCCGAAGCGCTCTATCAAACAGCGCCGTCAGGCGGTGCGACGAGCGACCAGGCATCAGCGGCCGGTGCGTCGTCTTCGTCAGGAAGTTCGGGCGACGACAACGTAATCGACGCTGAGTATGTCGACGTAGACGAGAACAAGTAATTCGCGATCGAATACACGATCACTGATTGAAAGGGCGGAGAAGATATAATTGCTCCGCCTTTTCTTCAGCAGTTAACAATGGCTAATAAGCAGGACTACTACGAAATCCTCGGCATTAAGCGCGACGCCAAGCCCGATGAGATCAAGAAGGCTTACCGGCGTTTGGCGCGCAAGTATCACCCCGATGTGAATCCCGGTGACAAGACCGCCGAGGAGCGCTTCAAAATGATGTCTGAAGCGCACGACGTTCTGTCGGATCCGAAGAAGCGAACTGTTTACGATCGCTTTGGACAGTATTCCGACAATCTCGCCGATGCCGCGGCGAGAGGCGCTGGTCCATCCGGTGGACGTTCGGCGCCGGGATTTGATTTCACGGGTTTTGACTGGGGCAGTGCTACGAGCGGCGGCGGTGGTGGCGGCGGGAGCTCCTTCCGCGACATCTTCGCCGATCTTTTCGGCGGCGGCGCGGCGAAAGAAAAAGAACCACCGCGTCCACAACCGCAACGAGGCGCCGACGTCGAGATGCCGCTGGCGCTGACGTTTGAAGAAGCAATCAACGGATTGACGACAAACATTACCGTCAATCGTTCCGAACAGTGTTCGCGATGCAATGGCGCGGGCGACATCGGCGGACCGGTAGTTGTTTGTTCGACCTGTAAAGGATCGGGCCAGGTGCAACGCGCCGGCGGGCGCCTGCGTTTCGCGCAGGAGTGTTCGGACTGCGGCGGCACTGGACGGCGTCGTTCGCCATGTTCGTTGTGTCACGGTAAAGGAACGACGGCGAAGACCGAAACGGTGAAAGTGCGTATTCCCGCGGGCGTTGAAACTGGTTCGCGCGTGCGCATTCCCGGCAAAGGTGAAGGCGGACGCATGGGCGCGCCGACGGGCGATCTGCACATCATCACAAACGTGGGCCAGCACAAGTATTTCACGCGCAAGGGCGACAACATTTATGTCACCGTGCCGATCACGGTTCCCGAAGCTGCGTTGGGTGCGAAGATCGAAGTGCCTACAGTTGAAGGTAAGACGCAGTTGCGGATTCCACCGGGCACGCAGTCGGGGCAGAAGTTTCGCTTGCGCGAACGTGGCGCGCCGTCGCTGCGAAATCCCGGCGCGAAGGGCCATCAGTTTGTCGAAGTGCAGGTGACGTTGCCGAAAGTGATTTCGGAAGAGACGAAGGAACTATTGCGCGAGTATTCGAAGTTGAACACGACGAATCCTCGTGTCGAGATGGGTTTGGAATAGTGCTTTGTACTTTGTGCTTAGTTCTTTGTGCCTTGATGTTTAATGGTTCGGTGGCGAACAAAGTACAAAGCACAAAGTACAAAGTTCTTATAAGTTATGAGTCGTAAACCCAAAACTTACACGATCAGTGCGGTGGCGGATCAATACGGAATTCATCCGCAGACGTTGCGGCTTTATGAACGTGAGGGGTTGTTGAAGCCGTCGCGGTCTGAGGGAAACACGCGACTCTACACCGATCCGGATCTCGAGCGACTCGAACTGATCCTCTCGCTGACGCGCGACCTCGGCGTGAATCTCGCGGGCGTCGAGATCATTCTCAACATGCGCGAGAAGATGGACGCGATGCAGCACGAGTTCGAGCGTTTCTTCCAGTACTTGCAGTCACACGCCGAAGAGCTTACGAATTTCGACGCGCCGCCTGAAGTCAGCGACGCGCTGGTCCCATTCACTCGCGCCGCGGCTTTGCGACGGCGATCGAGTCGGAGTTGATCACATTACTTCTAAGTGTTAGAGTGCGTCGCGCTCGACCTCACAACTTAGGAGTAAAATTGAATGACCTCACGTCTCACGCTTCTCACTCTTTTTCTAATTACATTCAGTCACGTTCACGCACAGGATCTCGACACGGTCACGATCTATGGCACGGTTGTCGATCAGAATGGCGCCGCGATTCCTGGCGCTGAAATCAAAGTCAACAGTCGAACAACCACTACAGACGATGGCGGTCGCTATCGATTGATCCAGTTGGAACCAGGGATTTTTTCAATCCGTGTTTCTGCTGCCGGATTCGCTTCCCAGGAGTCGAATATCAACACAACCTCAGGGCAGAGTTTGGCGATTCCCGTAACGCTGATTCCCTCGACCGTCCTGGCCGAAACGGTGGTTGTTATCGAGACCCCGGCGATCGACACGAAACGCACTGTGGTTGGCGCAACACTCACGTCGCGCGAAACGGAGTCGCTGCCGGTCGCGTCGCGTTCTGTTCTGGATCTGATCTTCACGCTACCGGGCGTCACTGAAGAACCACTCTCGACGCGCGACCTCGCCGAAGATCGCAACGTGAATCACGCGTCGACGCCGGAGGAATCGGGTGTCTTTTCGCTGGCCGGCGCGCCGGCATATTCGAATAACGTAACGATCGACAGCCTCGACAACAACGACGATCGCGCGGCGCGTGAACGTTTTCAACCGTCGCTCGAAGCCGTCGCCGAAGTTCAGGTGATCACGAACCAGTTCTCGGCTGAATATGGCCGCGCGTCAGGCGGTCGTGTGAATCTGCGCACGCGCAGCGGTTCGCAACAGTTTCGCGGGAGCGCGTTTTACTTCTTCCGCGACGAAGCACTCAACGCAAACAGTTTCAGAAACAACTCGCTCGGGCTCGCGCGGCTGCCGCTACAGGATCACGTCCCGGGGTTCACATTTGGCGGGCCGTTGCGGGCGTCGACCGTGTTTTTCGCGTCGTATGAACGAAGCACGGTGCTCGATAGCGCGTTGATCGACACGCTCGTGCCGCTCGCGAAGAATCCATTGTTTCCTTTGCCTGCTCCGACGAATCCCGAACACGCACGGCTGGAAGACGTCTCAGGATCTGAGATCGCGGCGGAGGTCGCTCCGTTCGTCGCTTCGATTAGTACACCGTTGACGAACACCAGTTTTACCGCTCGCGTGGACCATCCGTTCAATGCCATGCACAACGTTTCCGTGGTCTACCAGGCCGGGCGACTCTTGAACCTGCGACAGTTTGGCGGCGGCAATCGTCTTGCGGACGCGTTGCAGGGACGCAGACGCAACTCGGACGCGATCTCGATCTCGGACAATTACGTTTTTTCGTCTCAGTTCGTGAATCAGTTGCGGATGCAGTATTCGCGTCTGGCGCCGTCTTTCTCAACGCGGGCGCCGCAATCGCCCGTGGTACTTATCGCTCTGAACGATCCGTTGGTTCGCGGAACGCTGGTAGCGGGTTCTTCGACGTCGGGCGGTAGCGATCGTCGTGAAGATCGGTTGCAGTTGCAGAACGTGCTGTCGTTGCTGCGCGGAGATCATTCGCTGAAGTCTGGGGCTGATGTTCATTACGTCCGTTCGACATTTATCGATCTCGCGGACGTGACGGGTACGTTCAACTTCGCGAGTGCTGGAGATTTTCTGGCCGGGCGTGTTTCGCGGTTTCGACAGAACTTCGAGAGCCGTTCGACGCAGAGTAATCGCTACGTGAGCTTCTTTGTGCAGGACGAGTGGCAGGCGCGGCCGCAATTGTTGGTGAGCTACGGTTTGCGTTACGAGCGCGAGTCGATACTCCACGATCCGAACAACTTTGGTCCACGTTTCTCAGTTGCGTACAGTCCGCTCGAGTCTGGGACGCTCGTGATGCGTTTCGGCGGTGGAATGTTTTTCAACCGGCCGTTGCTGCGGACGATCGACGATTTCACGCTCGGCCAGCAACAACTCTTCTTTGACAGCAATCAGCTTCAGGATCCGCTTACGGGAAAACTCATGACGGCGGAGCAGCGTCGTGCGTTCATTGCGGCGCATATTCGTTTTCCGCGGACGCTCTCGGTCGATTCGAATCTTGTTCGTCAGTTCGGAAGTTTGAATACCGATTTCTCGCGACGGCTCGATCCCCGGTTATGCATTCCGGAGAGTTATCAGTGGAATGCTGGTGTTGAGCGCGATCTTGGTCGTGGGTTTTCGCTGGAGACGAATTTTAGTTTGACGCGCGGGATTCATCTCTGGCGTGAGTTCAATGCAAACGCCGCTGTGCTGCCGGTGGGTCATGCGAACTTTTCTGCGTTTCTGGCGTCGCGTGATTTTGAGAATTTTGTTAATCCGGCGACGGGTGCGCGGCCGCTGCACAATACGTCGACGGCGGGTGAGTTTGTGCGGTTTGTTTTTGGTGGTGCGGAACAGAATGCGGTGACGCGGGTGACGGAATCCGGCGTGCCGATCTCGGTCGTTAATCTGAACCATCCGACTTCGACGACGGCGATAGATGTCGCGCTTGCTGCTTTGAATGGGCTCCGGCCTGATCCGTCGCGCGGGGAAGTCGAGCAACTCATCTCGGTTGGGAATAGTTTTTATCGTGCTGTTTCGATTGAACTTCGAAAACGGTTCAGTTCGACGCGCGGAGGGTTTACGTTTCGGGCTGGATATACGTTGTCGAGTTTGGTTGATGATGGTGTGGTGAACACGTCGGACGCGATTGTGCCGGGAGATTTTCGTGCTGAGCGTGCGCGGAGTTTGTTGGATCGGCGGCACCGGTTTGTGTTTTCGGGGACGTTTGGGTTGCCGCGGTTTGTTGGTGCGGTGCAGTTGTCGCCGGTGGTGCGCGTCGCGTCGGGTGCGCCGTTCAATGTCTCGCTTGGCGGGAAGGATCGCAATCTCGACGACGTTTCGAATGATCGGCCGAACTATTCCGGCGACACGCGTCTGCTGCGTTGGCGCCGTCCTGGTGAACCTGCCGACGCCTCTCTGCTCGACGCGTTCAGTGTCCCGGTCATCGGGCAACCCGGTAACCTGCCGCGCAACGCCGGTATCGGCCCTGGTTTGTTTGTCTTCGATCTAAACGTGACGCGTGAGTTTCACCTGAGCGAGCGCGTGCGCCTTCGTCCGGTGATCGAATTCGACAACGTCCTGAACAAGACCGTCTTCAGCTACGGCTCCGAGTTCATCGACTTCGACGACGACTCTTTCCTCGTCGCCAAACGCACCATGCGCCCACGTCAGATTCGTGTTGGATTGAAGGTGGAGTTTTGAACGAAGCAGACAAAATTATCCTAAAGCACAAAGAGTTAACCCACACCATTATCGGCGTCTACTATGATGTTTACAACGAGTTGGGACACGGATTTCTCGAATCCGTGTACCAACGTTCGTTGGCAATGGCGTTGCAGTCTTCCGGATTACAGATAAGGAGTCAGGTGAAAATACCCGTCTGGTTCCGCGGACAAAGAGTTGGACAATTCGAGGGAGACCTACTCGTCAATGATGAGGTGCTGCTGGAACTTAAAGCTACACGTTGCCTAGATCTTTCACACTCGGCCCAGATTCTCAACTATCTCCGCGCAACCGACATAGAGGTCGGCCTACTCCTGAACTTTGGGCTTAAACCGGAATTTAAGAGGTTTCTCTTAGAGAATTCTAGAAAAGCCAATCGTGCGGTGACTAGCGGTTAGAGGGCTTCTGCGGACGGCTTTCCTTGCAGCGGGCCCGCGAGCGTTCAATTCGTCTTTTCATCCATCGGTTCATCGTCTTACGCCTTCCATACTTCTGATGAGGTTCGTACGATCACGTTGCCTCGCAGGTTGCGTGCCAGTACGTTTCCCCTACTTGTAACGCGCATTTAATCCACAAAACAGCTCACCACCCGCACGATTTAGTGTCCATAAGCCGCAAATGGCTTGTGGTAAACTCGCCCACGGAATGGGACTCACGGACCCACAAACTGAGCACGTCGGCGAAGTCGAAGCAGCTTTGCTCGACGCCGAGCTCTTCATGAAGTACCAGGCGGCGGACCGCGCCATAAAACGTCTCCGCACCGCCCTTGAGATCAACACCCGTTCAATCAAATTGCGCGAACGACTGCGCGAAATCTATGCATCGCAAAAACAAGGCGACGAAGCCGCGCGCCAATGCCTCGCCCTCGCCAGTCTTTACATCGAACGCGAAGACTTCGACACCGCCCACGATCGCCTCCTCGAAGCCAAACAACTCGACGAACGCATCAACATCGCCAGCGGACTCGAAGCGATTCGCCGCGCACGTCGCCCGGATCTGAAACCCGTCCCGGCCCCCGAACCCCACTTCGAAAAAAAACACTTCACACTCGCCGGCGATCTCAGCTCGGTCAGCGTCTTCGACGCCATCCAGGTGATCGAAAACGCCCGCTTAAACGGCGTTCTAACGATGACTGGGGAAAAACACCACGGCCAGGTGATGTTCAGCGAGGGGCGGATCGTCGATGCAGTGTGTAGCGGGAAGAGTGGTGAACAGGGCTTCGAACGGCTCGTGGAAATTACCAGCGGAACATTCGAGTTTCAAAAAACCTCAGACCAGTATCCGGTGCGCATCCAGGCGCTCAGCAACACAAACCTCATTCTCGATACTCTGCGCGTACTCGACGAACGCAAACAATAATCAATCGATCAACACGCGCGCGTTCAAAGCCTCAGCCTTTTCAATCGCCGTCAACAACCGCAAAAACTGCGTGTAATTGCGACTGCGCGACGTCAGCCGCGCGATTTCGGATTGCGAGAGTTCGTTGCGAAGCAGCAGATCGAGCAGGTCGTAATAGTCGGCGGTCGCTTCAAACGGAAACTCGCGCGTGTAAGTCGTCGCGCCACTGTCTTCCGATCGAAACCCGGCCAGCAAGTCGAAAACATTGTCGGTGGTCAACCGCGACGCCTCACGCGTCAACCCGATCGGCACGCGTAACTCGAAAAACCGGAGCCCCTCGTCCGTAATCACGCGCCGCAGCTCCTTCGTCGCTTCACCATCGAACGGCGACTCCGGATCGACCAGGATGCGCAACAATCGTGGCTGATCTTCTTTGTCGAGCGTGTCGAGCGAAAGCTGCACCCGATCCGCGAGAAACTTCT
The DNA here is from genome assembly GCA_035760365.1 of Pyrinomonadaceae bacterium. GTDB lineage: Bacteria > Acidobacteriota > Blastocatellia > Pyrinomonadales > Pyrinomonadaceae > PSRF01. The sequence goes on along the minus strand of DASTTB010000033.1, from coordinate 41,599 downwards.
CAAACTGCGCTTCAACCGGATAGTTAATCCGCCCCAAACACCCGACCGACTCCCCCTCGCCAGCGGCATCCAACGGCAAACATGCCGGACACTGCGGACAGATCGCCGTCGCCGTTTGCAAACGCTCGATTTCGGCGCTCGCATTTTCAACCCACTGAAGTTTGTCGACGGAAGGAGCGCTGGCGTCGCCCGTGGTCAACTTCGCGTGCAAACTACTCAAGCGGCCCCATTGCCGCAGGTGTGGCTCCGAATAATTCGCGCGCAGAGGGCAGTCGTATTGCAGTGCAAACTCTAATGACATTTTGGTTTTGATCTGTGTTACCACACTGAGTTGTGTGAAGCAAGTATGGTAAGCTTTCCGCATTTCCCGCAATCGAGTGCCGCATAGAAAGGTCATGTAAATGGCAGTTAGTCAGGAACTTCTGGAAATACTCGCGTGCCCGGCCTGCAAAGCAAAAGTCGAACTGAAACCGGATGGAAATGCGTTGAAATGCGTCGAGTGCAAACGCGTTTATCCCATCCGCGACGACATTCCGGTCATGCTCATCGACGAAGCGACGATCGAAGAGTGAAGTGATTGAAATAAGAGAAATGGAGGGTGATGGAGCCCAACCTTTAGCACACGCTCGCTGGGATTGGGCATCGGTGCGCAAAGTGTTGCTGGTGAGGTTGCGCTCGATCGGCGACACGGTGTTGTCAACGCCATCGCTGTTCGCATTGAAACGGTTTCTCCCACACGCCCAGATCGATATCTTGGTGGAAGACTGGGTCGCGCCCGTGCTCGACGGCCATCCGCACGTCGACAACGTTATCGCTTTTGAACGCGGCGGGCTGGCGGTGCGCGCTCGCGTGGCGCGACAGATCCGGGCGGCGGGCTACGACGTGGTCTACAACCTTCACGGCGGAACAACAGCTACATTTCTGACGCGAGCGACTGGCGCGCGTCACCGCGTCGGCTTCAAGGACTATCAATACGCGCAACTGCACAATCACCTGGCGCCGCCGTCGTCGTTGCTGTGGGGCGAACCAAAGACGCACTCGGTCGAACAACAACTCGCGCTGCTTGGTTGGACGGGAGTGCCAGTTACCGATCGACCACGCACGCACATCGCGGTGACAGGCGATGCGGCTGCTTCAGTCAGTCAAAAACTAACCGCCGCCGATCTCGACGGTAAAGCGTTGGCGCTGATCCATCCGGCGGCGGCATTCGACACCAAACAATGGGCGACGCAAAACTTCGCTCGCGTTGCTGAAGCGCTTGTCGAACGTGGTTTGGCTCCAGTCGCGATCGCCGCACCGAATGAACAGGAGATCATCAAAACGCTTCGCCACACAGCTTTAGTAAAAATCGATTCTTTCGATCTTTCGTTACCGGAAGTCGCGGCACTCGCCGCGCGTTCGGAAATCTTCGTCGGAAACGACAGCGGCATCGCGCACATCATCGCCGCTGTCGGAACGCCGTCAGTCGTAATCTTCGGCTCTTCGAACATCGCGCACTGGCGTCCGTGGAACAAAGCGGCAGCGGAAGTGGTCTATGAACCGCTGCCTTGCCAGCCGTGTCATGGTTACTTCTGCGAACAGTTCGCGCAGCCCGAATGCATTCTGCGCGTCCCCGTGAGCAAGGTCGTGACGGCAATCGAAAAATGCCTGAATTAACAAAAATCCGCGTTACCGAAATCCTTAACACGCTTCGCGACCGCAACGTCGTCGTGCTCGGCGACGTGATGCTCGACGAATTCGTGTGGGGCGACGTGACGCGTATCTCTCCCGAAGCGCCCGTGCCCGTCGTGGACGTTCGGCGCGAATCGATTCATCTCGGCGGCGCGGCGAACGTCCTGGCAAACCTCGTTTCTCTCGGCGCACGCGGAACCGTCGTCGGCGTGGTTGGAAACGACGACGCCGGCAAACGCCTGCGCAACGGTTTGCGCGAACTCGGCACACGCGCAGGCGACAACGTGATCGTCGACGAAGAACGTCCATCGACCATCAAGACACGCATCATCGCGCACAGCCAGCTCGTCGTGCGAGCCGACCGCGAATCGCGTGCGCCCGTGAACGCGAAGTTAGAAGAAAAGATCGTCGCGACTTTGAAAGACGCGCTGCGTGAAGCGGATGCTTTCGTCGTTTCCGACTACGACAAAGGCGTCGTGACGCCGCGTATACTTCGCGAGATCCTGCCGCTCGCTTACGAACGCGTTCCCGTCCTGATCGATCCGAAACTGCGCAATTTCAATTCTTACAAACCCGCGACGCTCGTTACGCCGAACCACCACGAAGCGCTGCGCATGAGCGACAGCGAAGATCATTCCGACGACGGATCGCATCACGCCGCCAAGACCATTCGCGAAAAACTCGGCTGCGACGCCGTGCTGATCACGCGCGGCGATCGCGGCATGATGTTGCTCGACGCCGGCGGCCAACCCGTTTACGTCAAAACGGCCGCGCGCGAAGTCTATGACGTAACCGGCGCTGGTGATACTGTTATCGCCGCTCTCGCAGGCGCACTCGCAACCGGCGCCGATATGATCGAGGCCGCCACGCTCGCCAACCACGCCGCCGGAATCGTCGTCGGCAAAGTCGGCACCGCGACCGCGACCGCCGCTGAATTGATCGCTACTTTCGAATAGTCCTGGTCCAGGCCCATGGTAGGCAAGACCCTTCGCAACTATCGCATCACGGAAAAGCTCGGCGTGGGCGGACAGGGCACGGTCTACAAAGCAACCGATCTGAAACTCGGCCGGCCCGTGGTGATCAAAGTCATCCCGCCGGAACTGAGCGCGAAACAAGCAAACCTCAAACGTTTCGAACGCGAGGCGCGTCTCGCGTCCTCGTTGGACCATCCGAACATCTGCACCATTTACGATCTCGACGAAGTTGACGGCGTTCACTTCATCGCCATGCAACACGTCGAGGGAAAGAACGTGCGCCAGCTTGTCGCCGGACGCCCGCTCGAACTGCGAACTGCGCTGCTGATCGGTCTGCAAGTCGCGGACGCACTCGCCGCGGCGCACAGTCGCGGCATCATTCATCGCGACATCAAGTCAGGCAACGTCATGGTCACGCCTTCCGGGCAGGTAAAAGTTCTCGACTTCGGTCTCGCTAAACTCCTCGACGAAAGAGAAGCTACGACCAGCGGCATTCATCGCACCGAGCTGACGGAGATCGGAATTCCTTACGGCACCGCCACCTACGCAGCGCCCGAACAAGCGCGTGGCGATCGCGTCGATCGACGTGCCGACATTTTCTCGCTCGGCGTCCTGTTATACGAGATGCTTACCGGCACGTGGCCGTTTCGCGGCAAGACAACGATCGACGTGCGTCACGCGGTGCTGCACGATCCGCCGCGTCCGATTCCGGAGTTGCGCTCGGATCCGATTCCGACGCGATTGCAACAGATCATCGATCGCGCCCTCGCGAAGGAACCGAAGGATCGTTTTCAAAACATGGACGAGTTTCGCAAGGAACTCCGCGCGGTTTTGCAGGAATTCGACACCGGCACGGCCCCTTATCAGACCGTGACCCCGGAGCCGCCGCGCCATTTGTCGGGCGCAAATCCCGTTTCGCGCGCAGTTCGCTGGCTCAAGTCGATCACACGATCCGAGTCGCCGACGTCAGCGCCGAATGCGGCAACGATCTCGCGCCAGGGAATTCACGAAACACCACTTACAACCGTTGCCGATCAGGAGAAGAAAACTCTCGCAATACTCTGTTTTCGAAACCTGAGTAACGATCCGGCTTCGAGTTTCTACGAGTTCTCGCTCGCGGATGCAGTGATCACCGAACTGGCGCGCGTGCGTTCGCTCGTGGTCCGTCCGTCGTCGGTCATCGCGCGATACCAGGGTCAAACACGCGATCCGCGTGAGATCGGTAAAGAGTTGAACGTCGGCGCGGTGTTGACCGCCGGCTTTATTCACTCCGGCGATCACTTCCGCGTCACCGCGCAACTGATCGACGTCGCGTCGGGCGAGTTGCTGTGGAGCGATCGCATCGATACAGCGGCGTCGGACATCATCGTCCTACAGGACACGATCGCGCAGCGCATCGTCGAAGGTCTCAGCGTTGAGCTCAGCCCGGGGGAACAAGTCGGCATCGGGAAGTCGTCGACACAGAATCCCGTTGCTTACGAACAGTACCTGCGCGGGCGCGATCTGTTTGCGCGTTTCATCTTCCGAACTTTGTCGCCGGACGATTGCGCCGGCGCGATCGAACACTTCGAACGCGCGATTCAACTCGATCCGGGCTTCGCGCTGGCCCACGACGGTCTCGGCGCGTGTTACGTGAATCGAGTGTTCAAGGGATTTGGCGGCTCGGAAGATTACGAACGCGCGGAGTCGGCATTCAACAAGGCGCTCGCGATCGATCCGAACATCTTCGAAGCGCGCATGTTGATGATCTTTATTTACCTGTGGCGCGGCCAAAAACAGAAAGCGCGCGACGAGGTCAACCGCGCGCGCAGCGAAGCTCCGAATGAGCCTGTCGTCTATTTCGTCCAGGCGATGCTGCATCGACTCGACGGCGAGTATGGACGCGCGTTGCGCAGTTACGATCGACTCGTCCGGCTCGATCCCGCCGCGCACGTCGTTGCGAGTTACAGCCGCGCGCTTGTTTACATGTACATGGGCCAGTTTGACGAGACGTTTCGCCAGCTCGATAACGCCGGCGAGCCTGACAACGCGCTCGTGCGGACTTTTCGCGCGCTCGCCCTTTACTACACGGGCCAGACCGACGCCGCGGTCGAGTTAATGGCTGACGTCGTCGAAAAACATCCGAACATGCACGGCATTCGACCGTTCATGGCGATGTTTCTGAGCGGGCAAGGCAAACACGACGAGGCTCTCGCGCAGCTCACGCCGCAGGTGAAACGCAACGGCGAAGTCGATGCCGACATCAGTTATTCGATCGGTTCGGTTTATGCGCTGGAAGGCCTGCGCAACGACGCTCTTGAATGGCTCGAACGATCGATTGCTCTCGGCAACGCAAACAAGCCGTGTTTCGAAAACGATCCGAACTGGGCGAATCTACGCTCCGATCCGCGTTTTATTGAGTTAACCAGATGAAACAAAAACGAATAGCCCTAATCCTATTAATCACGCTTTTCGCGCGTCTTTCAGTGAGCGCGCAGACTGCACCGAAGACAGTTCCCGAATTACAAACGCGCATCTCCGAAATACTCGCCAAACCCGAACTCGCACCGGCGATGGTGGGCGTCAAAGTAACTTCACTCGACACCGGCAAAGTCATCTTCGAAGAGAACGCCGCGAAGCTTTTGCGCCCGGCGTCGAACATGAAGATCTACACGGTCGCCACGGCGCTCGATAAGCTGTCGCCAGACTTCAAGTTCATCACGTCGGTTTACGCACCTGCGAAACCCGATTCGTCCGGCGTAATCCGCGGTGATTTAACGATCTACGGACGCGGCGATCCCACGTTCGCCGCGCGTTTCAACAACGGCGACTACTTCAAAGGCATCGATAATCTCGCCGCGCGAATCGTGAGCGCGGGTGTAAAGCGAGTCGAAGGCGATCTCGTCGGCAACGAGAGTTTCTTTGTAGGACCGAAATACGGCTCCGGTTGGGAGTGGGAAGACTTAACGTGGTACTACGGCGCCGAGATCTCGCCGCTGACCATAAACGACAACGCGCTCGATCTTTTCATCAAGCCCGGCCCGGCGTTGGGCCAACCGGCGTTGATCACGACGGGACCGCCCGATCCGTTGCTGACGATCGTCAACAAAGTCACGACCGCTGAAAAGGGATCGCGACGCCTGTTCAGCATTCATCGCGGTCTCGGCGAGAACACCGTCACGATCGTCGGCAGTATCCCGCTCGAAGATCCCGGTTACACCGGCGCGGTCAGCATCTCGCATCCGGCGTTGCTCTTCGTCTACCTGCTGCGCACGTCGCTGGCGCAAAAAGGCGTCGTCATCACCGGCAAATCGCGCGCGACCGGAACCGTCAGCCAACCGACGTTAAACGTTCCCGTCGCCGGTGAGGAGATCGCTACACTCGAATCACCGCCGTTCAGCATCATCGCCGCGCAAACATTGAAACCAAGTCAGAATCTTTACACGGAACTGATTCTGCGCACGCTCGGAACAAAGACACCGCCTCCGCCGACAATGCCGCCGATCAGACAGACGTCGGAGGATCTCGGTATCGAAGCAGTCAAGGCATTTTTGAGAACAGTCGGAATACGACCCGAATCACTCGTGCTGAACGACGGTTCCGGACTCTCGCGCGGCGACATGATCACCGCCGATGCAACGGTCCAGTTGTTGACGTTCATGAACAAACATCGTTACGCCGACGTATTTCGCGCAGCCCTGCCGATCGCCGGAGTCGATGGAACTTTGCGTAACCGGATGAAAGGCACACCGGCTGAAAACAACGTGCGAGCGAAAACAGGATCGTTGAGTTCCGCGGCGAGTCTCGGCGGTTATGTGACGACGGCCGCCGGTGAAAAACTCGCGTTCACAGTGATCGTCAACAACTACCCCTCTGAAGTTGACCCGCGTGCGACTTGCATCGATCCGATCGCCGTCCTGCTTGCGTCGTTCAGCGGCAAAACTGAGCCACAAGAAGGCACAAAATTCACAAGTGAAAAGGAACTGACACCCGCGGAAAAAACCAAGCCACGATGAGCGCGCTTCACACCTGCTAAACGCTTGTGCTTTTCTGTGCCTTTTCGTGGCTAAAAATAAGGAGGCCCCAATGTCAGCAGAAATCATCATCGGAATGTGGAAAGACGTCCGTAACGGACTGATTAGCGAAGTCGAGCAGATCCCGGAGGATCATTTTTCATTTCGCGCGACGCCCGAAACCCGCAGCGTTGCCGAGATACTTCAGCACATCATTGAGACGCAGAAGATACTTGTGGGTGAATCGTGCCGCGATGAAGCCAACATCCGCCGGCAGTCATTTGCCGATCATCACAAAGAGCACGCCGCGGGTGTGAAGGACGTGACCGACAAGCAAGGTCTGATCGATCTTCTGCGCAGCAGCATGGACGCCGCGGAAGAGTGCGTGCGAGCACATGGCGAGAGGATAAATGAACCGATGATCAGCCTCGACGGGAGGCAGTCAACGAAAGCCGCGGTTCTTACGTTCGCCAGTAGTCACGAAATGTATCATCGCGGACAGCTCACGGTTTACGAGCGCCTGATGAACATCGAGCCGGTCCTGACCGGAAGACTCAAGAAACTCTTCGCCCAGGCGGGAGCGTCTGAGTAACGATGCCGCCACAGTTCACGAAATTCCACGGCCTGGGAAACGACTATCTCGTAATCGGAGTCGAGCAACTCGCCGGGATTGAGGATCTCGGTGAGTTTGCCCAGCGAATTTGTAACCGTCACTACGGCGCCGGCGGCGACGGCATCGCCATCATCGGCAAGTCAGACAACGACGACGCCGATTTCAACTGCCGCATCTTCAATCCCGACGGCAGTGAAGCCGGACTTTCGGGAAACGGAACGCGCTGCGCCGTCGCGTATCTCTACTACAACCAGCTCTGGACGAAAGACGAACTGCGTCTCAGCACGCGCACCGGACTAAAGCGATACTTCCTGCGCGAACAACTCGGTCCGGGAAAATATCTCTTCGAATCAGAGTTGGGAGAGCCGAAATTCGATTCGCGTTCGATTCCCATGGCCATCGAGCAGGAACAGGTTGTTCGTTATCCGTTTGAAGGTCTTGAGATCACGGCGATGCAGATGGGTAACCCGAATTGCTGCATCTTCGTTGATGATTTCAACGACCTCGACTGGCGCTCCATCGGAAAACGGATTGAAAACCATCCGTTGTTCCCTGACAGAACGAACGTCGTCTTCGTGCGCGTCGTCGATCGCGGCATGATCGAGCTGCGCATCTGGGAACGCGGCGTGGGCGAAACGACTGCTTCCGGCACGTGTTCTTGCGCAGGCGCAGTCGCGGCGATGGTCAACGAGAAAACGGACCGCGATCTGCGTGTCGTCATGGAAGGCGGCGAAGTCCGCATCAAGTGGCGACCCGATGACGGTCAGGTTGTGATCACTGCGACCGCTGAAGTAGTCTATTCAGGCGAGTGGTTGACCTGAAAAGAGAGCCCCGATCATGCCGAAAATCCTCCCCATCAGTTTCCTCCTTGCCGCACTGATCTCGATTCCTGCCTGCGGCGGGAAAGTAATTTCAAAGACCGAAGCGCATCCGCCCGATCCGCCGAAACCGCCGAGTTCCGTTCCCGCGTGGCTGGGAAACAACACGCGCAATTTCTACGGCACGGGTCCGTGGTCCGGCGAAAAACTCGAGGTCGTTTGGGAGTTTGAGACGAAGTTCATCTCGGGACGTCTGCACAAGGATCCGTGGGGCGGCTCGAGTTGGCCCGGACAGCCTTCGGTCGACGAAAAACACGTCTACTTCGGCTCCGCGGACGGCAATCTCTACTGCCTCGACAAAGACGACGGCAGCCTCGTCTGGAGTTACAAGACGCTCGACAGTTTGAAAGCAACGCCGACGATTGCGGGCGATCGTCTGATTGCGAGCGGTCTCGATCACTACATCTACTGCATCGACAAGAACACCGGAACGTTGATCTGGAAATACAAGACGGGTTTTGAAGTCGACTGCTCGGCCGCCGTGGTCGATGGCCGCGTTTACTTCGGCGGCGAAGACGGTCACTTCTACAGTCTGAATCTCGAGGACGGCGCGCTGATCTATAAGACCGAACGGCTCGGATCGATCGAGGGAAGTTTCACCGTCGTCGATGGACGCGCGTATCTCGGAACCGAACAAGGCGACCTGTTCTGTCTCAATCTGTCTGACGGTTCGACGGTGTGGAAGTCGCGGATCGGCGCCGATTCTGATTCGACACCAGCCGTCGCGAATGGCTTTGTTTACACAGCCGCCGAAAACGGCGTCGTCTACGCGTTCCGGCAGGATAGCGGCGAGATCGTTTGGAAGTACCAAACACTCGGCGGCATCGGTAAAGAGCGAAACGGAATCTGGGCGAGCCCGATTGTCGTGGACGGTCGCATCTACATCGGCTCAAACAACGGCTACCTGCACTGTCTCACCGCCGATAAAGGTCAACTTGTGTGGCGTTACAAAGCGCGCGCGCCGATCTGGGGAACGTCGCCGCTCGTCGACGGGCGTCTGATCTTCGGCGACAAGTCGGGCTGGCTTCACTCAGTTTCCGCGCGAGACGGAGAGCTGATCAGCGAAATAAAGATCGGTGATAATATCAACGCCACGCCCGCTGTTCTCGGCGGTCGAATATATATCGGCGCTTTCAACGGGAAGCTCTACTGTCTGAAGTAACTTGCTAGTTTACCTGGTCGACAACACAATCAACGGTCAAGGCGACAGCCCGCGCGAGTTGCGGGCGGTGTTAGGCCGTTTGATTCCCGGCCTCGAAATTCTCACCGAACCTTTTCACAACGTATCGCTCGAACGCGTCCGCAGCCTGCGGCCGTCGCACATTATTCTCAGCGGACAAAGCCATCCGTGGAACAACTACACGGCCGAATCACTGGCCGGCGTTTTTGACGTGATCAAACAGGCGAGCCAGCCGATACTCGGCGTGTGCGGCGGTCATCAGCAGATCGCCATCGCCCATGGCGCTGAGGTCGGACTGATGGAACGACTCGAACCGGGCGAAGGTTACGCCGGCGCCAAGCGCGAACGTGGCTTTCATCCGATCGAGAACACCGGCGAGGGTCTGTTCAAAGGTCTGCCGTCGCAGTTAACTGTCTGGCACAACCACTGCGACGAAGTGAAGCAAGTGCCGAACGGCTTTCGCGCGACTGCATCGAACGAAACCTGCGCCATTCAGGCGATGCAGGAGAAGGGGCGGCGGGTCTACGGAGTCCAGTTTCACCCCGAGCTTTTCGACGACGAACACCCTGAAGGACGCCGGATCGTCGAGAATTTTCTGGCCCTCTAAAACCTGCTATTTCACCAGTTATCGCGGATTCTTGCGATTTATCTCACAAATATCACGGATTTGCATTTGGACTCTCACGGAACCGTGTGCTAGCCTCCTTTCCTGAAAAGACGAGCTTATTGCTCGTTTTCTTTTTGTAGAGACAAACAGTTAGATCTTTTCAGCGCACCGCATCAAGGATGCAAGCCCCCAACCTCGGCTGACTTCATTGCAGGACTCCTAGAGCCAGGGGACGAGTCATAGGAAAGAACGGACTCGCGCAGGACGCTGAAACATAAATCGGACAGGAGACCCGAAGCTTGAAAGTTAAATCTATCTTCAGCGGAAGCGCGTTGCTCTGCCTCGCACTTCTGAATGCTTTTTTGATTTTTTCTGCTCGTCCTCTCGCAGCGGAGACACTTCCCTCTCACGATAAAACTACCAAACAGTCGAACCTGGTTGAAGAAGCTCAAGCGGCGAGATCCGCGATGGAGGCTGCCGATAACGTCAAGTTAGGCGAGCCCGAAGCTATCGCTAAAGAAGAAGTGTTCGTTGTGGCGCCGGCTTCTTATGTAGCTACCGCTTACAGTCTGCGCGGACGCACCGCGAGCGGTTTGCCGGTCGCAAAGGGATTGATTGCAGCGGACCCGCGGGTTCTTCCGCTTGGTTCACGCGTCAAACTCGAAGCCGGTCCGTATAGCGGCGAGTACATCGTCGCCGATACCGGCGGAATGGTACGCGGCAAGCGTATCGACATCTGGACGCCGAGCTCGCGTGAAGCGATGCGCTTCGGACGCCGGACAGTAAAACTCACCGTGCTCAGCCTTGGCGGCAAGAAACGTTCGGCCCAACCGGTCAAACGCTAAATCCCTCCAATTTTCTAAAATCCGTGTTTCAACCACCCGTTGGAACACGGATTCAGCGTGTTAAGATGCGCTGCGAATGTCCCAACAACAGATCCCGCTGGCGGAACCGCTGGTCGAAGTGCGGCGCGGCGGCATTACTGAATCGCGTCACCGCGGTCACATCGTCGCCATCGAGCCCGACGGAAATACCGTCGCCTCGCTCGGCGCGCCACACAACGTCACCTTTCTCCGTTCATCAGCGAAGCCTTTACAAGCGTTGCCGCTACTAACCTCGGGCGCCGCCGAGCGTTTTGGATTTACAGACGAGGAAGTCGCACTCGCCTGCGCGTCGCACAACGGCGAACCGATTCACACGAAGATCGTTGCATCGATGCTCGAAAAGATCGGTCTCGATCGCGAAGCACTGGAGTGCGGCGTTCACGAGCCGTACAGCCCAGAAGCCGCCGGCGTCCTGCGCGCGCGTAACGAACTGCCGAACGCATTGCATAACAATTGTTCCGGTAAACACGCCGGCATGTTGGCGGTCGCATTGCAACTCGGCGCGCCGACCGAGAACTATGAAGCTGCGGAGAATCCTGTTCAGATCGCGATCGCACAAGCAGTTTCGCAGTTCACCGACGTTCCGGTCGAGGATCTCGCGGTCGGCATCGACGGATGCGCCGCGCCAATCTTCGGCGTCAGCGTGCGCGCAATGGCTTTGGCCTATGCGCGACTCGTCTCAGTTCCTGCAAATTTCGACGAAGCGACCCGCAACGCTTGCGCGCGAATCGTGCGCGTGATGACGGCGTATCCGGAACTAATCGGCGGCACTTCCGAACGACTCGATACCGAGATCATGCGTGCAGCGCCCGGACGCATCGTTTCGAAAGTCGGCGCGGAAGGTGTTTACACGGCAGGGATCTTGCCGTGCGAGCGATGGCCCAATGGGTTAGGACTTGCCCTCAAGATCGAAGACGGCGACGACAAACGCGCTCGCCCGACAGTGGTGATCGAATCTTTGCGCCAACTCGGCGTGCTGTTCGACGCGTCGCTCGAAGCCGTCTCGCGTTACGCGTTCTTTCCGATTCAGAACCGGCGTGGCGACGTCGTCGGCGAGATCCGCGCGTCATTCGAGTTGAGAAAGCCCGGAAATGATTAACGGCATGACAAGCGAACCTCAGTTGCAACGCGACCGGTCAGGAAACATCGACGTCGATTCAGTCCCCGACGTGATCGAGTGGTTCCTGAACAACGATCAGCGCGTCGCCGTCGTTAAGCATCCTTCCGTCGAAGAAGTTTTTCAGTGGAAACAGCTACAGAGCGAGGCGCAGGGTGAACAGGTCTTCATGTTCAACAAGGCTGAAGACCGGCTCGCAATCGGAATCATCCAGGCACTCGCGGACAATACGACCGAACGCGAACTGCACGCGTGGATCGGACAGTTGCTCACGGCGCTCGATACGGCAGCAAAAGCAAACGAATCCACCGCCGAAGCTTATAAACTCGATCTCCGCAGCGGCGGATCGATCGTCAAACAAGCCGAGAAGATTCCTTTTGAACGCGGTCGATCCGAGTTTCTGATCAACTGCTGGATCGAAACGCTGTGTACGGCCGAAGCACGCGTGCTTGGCTGGCTGTACAAAGAATTTTACGGCCGGCCGTATTCTCCTTGAGCCACAAAAAGGCACAAGAAACACAAGAAGTAGGGTTTTGCTTGTTGCGTTCTTCGTTGTGCCTCTTTGTGTTCTTGGTTGTGCATCTTTGCGATACCGATGTTGCGCGAACTTTTCCCAATCACCGAGCGGTTCAATTATCTCAACCACGCCGCCGTCTCACCTTTGCCACTCCCGACGCTCCAGGCCGTCGAGAGTCAACTCAAAGACGTCCATCAATTCGGCTCGGTTAATTTTCAGGACTGGCTCTCGACAAAGGAGCAAGCACGAAAACTGCTCGCGACTCTATTCGGCGCGCGCCCGGAACAGATCGCGTTCATGCGCAACACTTCGGACGCGCTTTCAACCGTCGCCAACGGGCTCCCATGGAAAAGAGGCGACAACATCGTCACGTTTCGCGGTGAGTTTCCGTCGAACATCTACCCGTGGCTGCGGCTGCGCGACGCTTTCGGCGTCGAAGTTCGCATGTGCGAAGAACGCGGCGGACGTATCGATTTCGATGAGCTTACAGGGCTGGTCGATGGAAACACGCGGCTCGTCAGTATTAGCCAGGTCCAGTTTGCCTCCGGCTTTCGCATCGATCTGCAACGACTCGCCAGCCACGTTCGACGCTACGACGCGTTGCTGGTCGCCGACGTCATCCAGGGACTCGGCGTCGTTCCGATTGACGTCGACCGCGAATTAATCGACGTGGCCGCAGGCGCGAGTCACAAGTGGCTGATGGCGCCCGAAGGCGTCGGCTACCTGTACCTCTCGGACCGCGCGCGTGAAAGAGTTCAACCGACGCTCGTCGGCTGGATCAGCGTCCCAAATCCCGAAGACTTTCAAAACTTCGACCAGGAATGGAATCGGGGCGCACTAGCCTGGGAGACGGGGACGGGCCCAGCCGCCCTGATCTACGGATTACGGGCGAGCCTGGAGCTTTTAACGGGCGTTGGCGTGGAAAACATAGCTCGGCACCTCGAAGCCCTGACGGACCACCTCTGCGAGCGCCTAAAAGGCAGGAACTATGAAGTGGCCAGTTCGCGCGCGGCTGGTGAGAAATCGCAGATCGTCTGTATTCGTCATACGCGCGGCATGTCGGCGATGGCCCTCTACGTTCACCTCAAACAACGCAACATCATCACAGCGCCAAGAGGTGATCGCCTTCGGATCGCCCCACACCTCTACAACACGCCTGAAGAGATCGACAATCTAGTCGAGCAGCTTCCCTGATCGCGCCCGCAGCGAGCGAAAATAGGTCGATCGTACAGTGCTATCTGTACTGAACGTGTACAACTTTCTGATCAATACCGCACTTTTTCGGACCTGGTTTACCTCGTCAGACTTCGAGAATCCGCGCAAAATCGCGATCGACCGTGGTTGCGTGGTCCATGAGGAGTAATGGCACGGTCGTTGCCAATAGATGAAACCAGAACAAGAAGGGTAGATAAGGGTAAATCGGGTCAGGCTCGGAAAACTGCGGTGAGTGGAGGCTTTGGGGGAGGCATCCTCTCACAAGATTTAAAGCAAGTGATGACTCTTTTGGGGGAACGGAGTAGCACTTGTGACGCAGTTGATGAGCAACAATAGCGGAGCTGCTGATTGACGTCTTGACGGGGCTTGGGGGAGCCTCCCAGGAAAAATCAGCAGCCCGCATTTTTTTGCGGGCTTTTTAATTACGATCGCGAAGTAGTCGGGCCGGATCAGTCTCCGCCGCGGTTAAATCATCCAGGTTCAGTCTCAGCATTCCACCAGCATCCGAATAAACGCTGACGTCTTTCTGTTGATTGCGACGGTGAGCGAACAAAAGCGCTCCCGCCAATCCACCAAATCCCAAACACGCGATCAGCGCATAACCTGACGCTTTCAATACGGCCACCAAAACGCCGAGCGTCGTGTCGATGTAATACTTCTCGGCCTGCTTGTAAATGTTTGGATTCTCGCCCAGCCACTGCACCATCTGCTCGTATTTGACCTGATTGATCAACTGTTTCGCCGAGGCGTCGTCAGGCGCGTCGAAGACGAAAACTGAATAGTTGCCCTCGCGGCGATACGCAGTCGGCGCGGGTTGACCGAGTTTCCACAGTTCCTGGATCCGAGCGAGGATGCGGTCGTCGTTTTCCTTGGCGAGTTGTGGTGTGTTGAACTCGATGATCAGGACTTTGCTTGGACCATACGCCGCAAACGCTGCGTCCGCATTGCCGCGCGAGTCGATCGCGGTGAGCACGCCTTGCTGCAATCCCAACTTGTCGAGATTGGCAAAGCTGTGCAGGAAGACGGCCGTCTTCTGTGCTTCTTCCGGGTTGGGAAGATGTTTGATCAGGACCGGGATGTCGGCCTCGCCTTTGTCGAGCGAGTTGGCGAGTTCCTGCGCCACTGCTTTGAGGCTCGCGTTGTCAGCGCTTTGCAACCGAACAAAGGCCGCGCCCTTAAAGAACGCGATCTCATTACCGCCGGCAAATCCCGCTGTTCCGAAGTCCGTCGTTATCTGTGCTTTTGCGGCAGCCGCGACTACGCTGAGCACTTCGTAGGCTTTAGCATCATGCGGAAAACGGAGCATTTCAACGAGCACTCGAGCACCGCCTGCCCCGACATATTCCGCCCGCTCAGTCGCCACGGAATCGACTGCTAAATCCGATTTGCCCAATACGGTTGGCGTCGAGTAGGTGAATTTTCCAAGCTGGTTCGGCAGCAGGCGCTCGGGTTCCGCCCCGGCCGCAAACGCCGATAAAACAAGCACTGCAATAATAGTTTTCACAAAACGCAAAACGACAAACTCCTCGTGCCTTCAGTCGCGCGCGCGCGCACAAACTCTGTTTAGAAACCGCAAGGGTTTTGATGTTCCCTGAACCTGATTGGCAGCACGAAATAAGTTTAATGCCAGCGTCGGAGTTCTCGCAAAAGCAGGTCGGCGTAATGGCGGGGGCTGTTGATGTTGTGCATCACGGTTTGACCGCCAAGATCGCTGGCATTGTCGACGATGACGTCGCCAAAACCGAGCAGTCGTTGCGGAATACTGGCTGAAACGGTCACATCCTGCACTTTGCTCAACGGAATGTTTCGCGTGGTGCGGGCGATTAGGCCCGTGTCGATCTGAAGTTTCGAGTCGGTGACCGTGTATCGAACCATGTTTCGCCGGATGTGGTAATACCCGGGAATCAACAGCAGCGCCAGCGCAAGGGGAATCGAAATCGAGGCCGAAACGTTCAGACTCGCGAGCAGAAATACGAGCGCGATCCCGGCGACCACTGCGAGGGCGTAACCCGCCTTGATGAAGATCATCGTCGGGCGAACACTGAAGATCGTTTGTTCCAGGTCCGAGTTGATGCCGGTTTCTAAGGCCGTCGACTGAATGCGCGCGATACGCGTGGCGTCCGAATCAACAGCGGCGCCGCAGTTTGAACAGAAACGAACACTGGGGGTAACGTATGCTCCGCAATTGGAACACGTCATGAATTTGTCCTCGCTCAGCCTGGCCATCATACCTAAAGCCTCGTGATTACAAAACGGAATCCGCCCTATTCGTGTTCCTGCGGAGGTTCAGAACACGGATTTGCTGGACTTTAATGTAGGGATCTTATTGGCTGACGAGTTGTAACTGGCCGTCCGGAAGCCGGACCATGAAGACGCTGCGTTCGTAAACGTTGAGAGGTTTCGAATCCTTTTGCGCGACGGCGGCCTCAGCCGCTATCGCGGCCGCGTTCGGGTCGCGAATCAGACTGTAGCGGCGTCCGATGCGACGGACGTACTCCTGCGTTTCGCTGTAGGGTGGCACTGCGTAGCCATACTTCATCACCGCGCCCTCGCCGGCGTTGTAACCCGCGAGCGCGAGCTTGATGTCGCCGCCAAAGAGGTCGAGCAGGAAGCGCATGTAGCGCGCGCCGCCCTCAATGTTCTGTTTCGGATCCCAGATATTTGTCACGCCGAATCGCGCCGCGGTACCCGGCATCAACTGCATCAGTCCGCGTGCACCCTTGTGCGACATCGCGCGCGTTTTGAAACTCGACTCCTGGTGCATGATGGAGTAGAGCAACAGCGGATCGACCGAGTTGCGCTTGCCTGATTCGACGATGAAACGATCGACGTCCGTGTTTCCCGTGGTGAAGTTTCCGAGCGAGGGGTTGAGCGATTTGCCGGTCAACTCGACGAGCGCGCCGGCGGGTGGCGTGTAGGTGTAGTTTCTGAGCTTCGTAAGCTTTTTGGGTGCGGCGGCTGGATTCTTTGCGGGCGGAGGTGGGGGTGTCTCGATTTTGACGGCGTTGGCGAAGTCGAAGTTATCGACCTGGTAACCGGGCGACTGGGCGTACGCCGAGCCCCAAACGATAGTCGAGATAACGAGACTTAGAAGGACTTTTCGCATTTGCTCGAGTGTGAACGGACGTGAGCGGGGACAGAGGCTTTCGGCTCCAAAGCCAAAAGGCTTTTCGGTTCAAGCCACGGGCATGGTAGCACGGGTGTTAAATATTTGCCAACATCGTTGGCCGAACGGTTCTTGACAGGCGATGTATGATAGGCGCGTTTTTCGGGACTAACCTCACGAATAACCATTAACCGCGCGCTCTGCGCGCCTCACAAAAGGACGAAAACAAATGAAGAAATTCCTTACACTCATGCTGCTGTTGCTGTGTGTCTTCACCACGGCGGCAACCGCTCAGAACGAAACTTCCGCGAGTTCCGGCTCGCGCAGTGTTACCTCGAAACAAACTAAACGCGGGCCGATTTTTCGCGCCACGAAAGAACAGATCAACCAGGCGCAGGCGCTGCTCAAATCGCGCGGCTTCTACGCGGGCGAGCAGCTCGGAAAACTCGACGATGCGACACGCGAGGGCCTGCGTAAGTATCAACAAGCGGAGGGACTGAAAGTGACCGGCACGCTCAACAAGGTCACCTTGGAAAAGATGAACATCACGCTCACTGAAAAACAAAAAAGTATGTGAGCGTTTTTAGCGACCCGAAAAACAATGAGGGTGGCAGTGACGCCACCCTCATCCGTGCAATCCGTGTTACACGGATTACGCGGATTTCAACAAACCTTCGATGATTTTGTAACTTTCCTTAAGCGCATCGCCCAGCTTCTCAGGCTGGCTGCCGCCGCCCTCAGCCATATCAGCCTTGCCGCCGCCACGACCACCAACGATCGGCGCGAGTTCTTTGATCACCTGCCCTGCCGGCACGCGGCCGGTAAGATCCGCAGACGTACGAACGATCAGCGACACCTTTCCATCACTCGCTCGTCCCAACACGATCACACCCGACTTGATTCGCGCCAGAAGCGTATCGGAAAGCTGTCGCATCGCGGCCGCATCCAAACCACTCGCCTCACGCGCAACAACCTTCACGCCTGCTATCTCCCGCGACTCGTCACCATTCGCAGACGCGCCAACTGCGCCACTCGCAATCTTCAGCCGCAACTCCTCAGCTTCACGCCGCGCCTTCTTCAGCTCGTCCTGCAAACGCGTCACCGTCGCAGCGAGCTCGGAACGCGACGTCCGCAAGCCCGACGCAAGCTCATCGACCAACACTTCCGACTCACGAAAACGCTGGTAAGCATCAACACCCGTGATGGCACGAATGCGTCGCACGCCGGACGCGATCGACTCGTCGCTCGTAATCTTGAACAACCCGATATCGCCGGTCGCACGCACGTGCGTACCGCCGCACAGTTCCCGCGAAAAGATCCCTTCGAGTCCTTTGATCGAAAGCACACGCACACGCTCGCCGTACTTCTCGCCAAACAGCGCCATCGCGCCCGAGCGCATCGCCTCATCGATCGCCATCTCGTCAGTCTGCACCGGCTCGTTGCGCAAAACGTAATAGTTGACGAGACGTTCGATCTCTTCCTTCTCTTCAGCCGTCAACGGCTGATAGTGCGAAAAGTCAAAACGAAGATAATTCGGCGCGACGACGGATCCAGCCTGCTTCACGTGCGTTCCCAAAACCTCGCGCAACGCAGCGTGCATCAAGTGCGTCGCCGTGTGATTCCGCCGCGTCGCATCGCGCTTTTCGACGTCGACTTCAGCCGACACGACGTCACCAACCTTGAGACTTCCCTCCTGAATTTGCACCTTGTGAACGATCACGCCCTGGGTCGGCGAGAACGTATCCTGAACAATCGCCAGAGTACCCTCGCCAATCAGCACGCCCTGGTCTCCGACTTGTCCGCCACTCTCCGCGTAAAAAGGCGTTCGATCCAGAACGATCGCGTCTTCAACGACGGCAATCACTTTGGCATCCGTGACCT
Organism: Pyrinomonadaceae bacterium; assembly: GCA_035760365.1. Classification (GTDB taxonomy): domain Bacteria; phylum Acidobacteriota; class Blastocatellia; order Pyrinomonadales; family Pyrinomonadaceae; genus PSRF01. The sequence goes on along the minus strand of DASTTB010000033.1, from coordinate 22,964 downwards.
TTGTGGTTTCGTAGCCCTTGAACACGGATTTAGGTAATCCCTCGTAAGCGGGATTGAGCTGCGGTTTAACTTCGCGCTTAGTCGCGACAGTCTGTTGCAGATCCTCCAGCGCCGCATCGAACGATCGATTGAACTCTTCTTCGTCGACGACAAAGCCACGCTCTTCCAACCCGACGCGAATCAGATCGCGCGGTGTGCCAAACGTATCGTAGAGACGAGCCAGCGACTTGTACTCCGGCATCGCGCCTTTCGTCGAACCGAATAGTTCGTCGAGCTTGTTCAGACCGACAGTCAGCGTCGATCGGAAACGATCCTCCTCGAGCCGGACCATCTTCTGGATAAACTCGCGGTGCGCCTCCAACTCCGGATAGTGTTCCTTCATCAGGTCGACGACGAAATTCGTGACCTCATTGAAAAACGAACCTTCGAAGTGCAGCGTGTGATGGCCCTGGTAGATGGCGCGGCGCATGATCTTGCGCAGGACGTAGTTGCGTCCTTCGTTACCGGGCAGGATTCCGTCGGCGATCGAGAAAGCCGCGGTGCGCGCGTGGTCGGCGATGACGCGCATCGCAAAACCTTCCTGAGTTTCAGGTTCGTAATGACGATCCGCAAGACGCGCGGTGAAATCGATGATGGGCCGGATCAGATCGGTGTCGTAGTTTGACTTAACACCTTGCAACACGACGGCGAGTCGTTCGAGCCCGGCGCCCGTGTCAACCGACGGCGCCGGCAGCGGATCCAGTTTGTACTTTCCCGGCTCGAGCTCACTGCGATCGAACTGCATGAAGACCAGGTTCCAGATCTCCATGATCGTGTCGCCCGGACCATTGACGTTCGCGGCGCTGTTCTCCGGATCGTCGGCGCTCGGTCCCATGTAGTAATGGACCTCGCTGCATGGACCACACGGACCGGTTTCGCCCATCTGCCAGAAGTTGTCCTTGCGCCCGAAGCGAAGGATTCTGTCTTTCGGCGCGCCCGCTTGCTCCCACAAACGTTCGGCGTCTTCGTCGGGCGGCACATCCGAATCGCCTTCATAGACGGTGAACCAAAGTCTTGCCGGATCGAGTTTCAAAACATCGACCAGCAACTCCCAGGCAAACTTGATCGCGCCTTCCTTGAAGTAGTCGCCGAACGAGAAGTTGCCGAGCATTTCGAAGAACGTGTGATGCCGGGCGGTTTTGCCGACCTCGTCGAGGTCGTTGTGTTTGCCGCCGGCGCGCACGCACTTCTGCGATGACGCCGCGCGCACGTATTCACGTTTCTCGACGCCCAGAAAGGTATCTTTAAACTGATTCATTCCGGCGTTGGTAAACAACAACGTCGGATCGTTTGCGGGCAGGAGCGGCGAGGAGCGCACGCGGGTGTGCCCGTTATCCTCAAAATACTTAAGAAAAGCTTCGCGAATTTCGTTACCTGTCATCATCGTTTTCGAGTTTAGCACTCATTAGCCACAAAAAGGCACAAGAGGCACAAGAGGCACAAGAGGCACAAGGTATTCAAGCATCATCGGTGTACTGCATCAACGAACGGACTTTCTCGCTCGCCAGTTCGAAGCCAAATCCCTGCCGCAGCAGGTGATCGAACAGGCTCTTGGCTTCCGCGCGCGTCTTTGGCCGGCCGCGAAGCCGGATTCGCTTTTCGATCGCGCGGTCGATTAGCTGCTCTTCGGGCGTTTCCGCGTAGACGAGCTCCAACGTTTCTTCGGCGACTTTGTTTTCGACCTGCTTGAGTTTCAGGTCACGCTGCAAACGGCGGCGGCCGATCGGTCGTTGTTTGACTTTGGACGACGCGTAACTGAACGCGAGCCGTTCGTCGTCGAGATAACCATATTCACGCAGACGAGAAATCACGGTTTCGACGACGGCTTTATTCGTGCCTTTGCCTTGCAGGAGCCGTTCGCGCAACTCAGCGACAGACCGCGGCTTGGCAGCCAGCAGCTTAACGGCGCGTTCAAACGTTTTGCGGCGAACCTCATCCGACACGGATGCAAAGCTTAAACGGATTGGAAGGAAAACGAAACATACGTTGATCTAAAATGTCTGCATGGATGGACTGCTCGTAATCGACAAGCCTTCGGGAATGACTTCGCACGACGTCGTCGCGGCCGCGCGCCGCACGTTGAAAGAACGCCGCATCGGTCACACCGGCACCCTCGATCCTTTCGCAACGGGCGTGATGCTCGTGCTCGTCGGCAAAGCGACGCGACTTTCTCAGTTTCTCACTGGCGAAGACAAAGAGTACGACGCGATCATCCGGCTCGGTTATGCGACAGACACGGGCGATCGCATGGGAAAACAAATTCCTGGTCCATCCGCGATCGAGAATCAAGCTGGCTTCGGCAAATGGCGTGATGACGAGATCGAACAGGCGCTCGCGAGTCTGCGCGGTTACATCGATCAAGTTCCGCCGATGTATTCGGCGAAGAAGATCGGCGGGAAGAAGTTGTACGAGCTTGCGCGTCGCGGCGAAGAGATCGAACGCGAGCCCGTTCGTGTTTGCATTCATGAATTTGAAGCAATCAGGCCGGATGGCGAGTTGGTTAAAGACAATCTCGACGGCACGTTCGACTTCCACGTTCGCGTGGTCTGTTCAGCGGGCACTTACGTTCGCGCACTCGCTGTTGACTTCGGAAAGCGCCTGTCCGTTGGCGCACATTTAGCGGAGTTAAGACGTACACGTGTTGGCGAATTTCTTGTCACAAACGCTGTGACCTTGGATCAGTTAAAAACAGCTTTTGGCGAGGAAGCAATTGGGACCATTCTGCTGCCGCCGAGCGCGGCGCTCTCGCGTCTGCCTTTTGTGCATCTAAGCCGTGATGACGTTCGCAGAGCGCGTCACGGAATGGAGGTGAATGTTGGGGAATCTGAATGGTCCGACGGAGAAAAGGTAAGGATGTGCGACGTCGACGATCACCTGATCGCGGTTGGTAATTACGACGCGAAGTCACGGCAATTACATCCCGGCGTGGTACTCGTCTGATCCGTGCGCAACAGATAAAACGCAGGCCGCACGGAGCCCTTACAAAAGCTTGTCTTTTGCTCTTTACCCGTGTGCTATACTGGCGAGCCAAGGAAGCGCCGTGCGAAGAGCTTCCGAACTTTAGTGTTCCCACCGCGGACTTCCTGTTGACAACGATCATTGAGAACTCTGTTTCGAGGACGTAGCTCATGCTTACGCGCGCATGAGGCGTATCACGAGGCAATTGAAGATCGACAACCGCGATTCCCCGACGTAGGCGGTTCATAAAAAGGCGTGGCCTCTCCCCACACGCTGTCCAATGCGCGAAAGCCGAAGAGGTTTCAAGGCTATGCAAGAGCAGGATGGCAACAAGAAATTTAACATCAGTGAACGTTTGGAAGATCTGCGCCGCGAGCACGAAGCGCTGCGCTGGGAAGGATCGTTTCGGGATTACTTCGAACTGGTCGCCCAAAACCCCCGTATCGCCCAACTTTCCCATGCACGCATAAACGACATGGTTCATGCGGCCGGTGTTGAACGGCTCAACGAGGGAACCCAGCACGAAGTCCTCTCTTACAATTTCTTTTCCAGCGAACTTTTCGGCATCGAAGAGCCAATCGCGAAGATTGTCGAGTACTTCAAGTCAGCGGCCCAGCGTCTTGAAGTTCGTAAACGCATCCTGCTGCTCATGGGGCCAGTCGGAGGCGGTAAATCGACGATCGTCAACATGCTCAAGCGTGGTCTCGAAGACTGGACGCGAACTGAAGGCGGATCCGTTTACGCGATCAAAGATTGCCCGATGCACGAAGAGCCGTTGCATCTCATTCCCCAACAGCTTCGCGCCGAAGTTGAAAAACTGTACGGCATCTACATCGAAGGCGATCTTTGTCCGCAGTGCCGCTACGCGCTCGATAAAACTTACGGCGGGCGTCATGAAGACGTGAAAGTGCATCGCGTCGCGTTCTCCGAAAAAGAACGCGTCGGCATCGGCACGTTTTCGCCGAGCGATCCGAAATCCCAGGACATCACCGAGTTGACCGGGTCTATCGATTTGTCGACCATTGGCGAAGTGGGGGTCGAATCAGATCCGCGCGCGTATCGTTTTGACGGTGAGTTGAACATCGCCAATCGCGGCTTGATGGAATTCGTCGAAATGCTGAAGGTCGACGAGAAGTTTCTCTACAGCCTGCTGACACTCTCGCAGGAACAGAGCATAAAGACCGGCCGCTTCGCGATGATCTACGCCGACGAAGTGATCCTTTCGCATTCGAACGAAAACGAGTACATCGCCTTTGCGGGCAATCGCAAATCGGAAGCGCTCCAGGATCGCATTATCCTCGTCAAAGTTCCGTACAACCTGCGCGTCTCGCAGGAAGAACGGATCTACGACAAGCTTCTGCATCAGTCCGAAGCGCTGCGTAACGTTCACCTCGCGCCCAACACGTTGAGAGTCGCCGCGATGTTTGCGGTCATGACGCGCCTCGAAGAACCAAAGCGACAGAACGTCGACATCGTAAAGAAGATGAAGCTTTACGACGGCGAGGACGTCGAGGGTTACAAGTCAAAAGACGTGCGCGAGTTGAAAGAAGAGACGATCCGCGAAGGCATGGACGGAATCTCGCCTCGCTATATCATCAATCGTCTTTCGAGTGCGCTCGTTCGTGACGGCGTCACCTGTATCAACCCGATCGACGCGTTGCGCGCCATCAAAGACGGTTTCGAACAGCACACCGGCATCAGCAGCGAACAACGCGAACGCTATCTCAACCACATCTCGCAAGCCCGCAAAGAGTACGACGAGCTCGCGAAAATCGAAGTGCAGCGCGCTTTCGTTTACTCGTTTGAAGAGATGGCCCGCACGATGTGCAACAACTATCTCGACAACGTCGAGGCGTTCTGTAACAAGGAACGAATCAAGGATCCGATTACCGAAGAAGAGATGGATCCGGACGAGCAGTTGATGCGCTCGATCGAAGAACAGATCGGCATCTCCGAAAACGCGAAGAACACTTTCCGCCAGGAGATCCTGATCCGCATCTCGTCGTACGCGCGCAAAGGCAAACCGTTTGAATACAACTCGCACGAACGTCTGAAGGAAGCGATCGAGAAGAAGATCTTCGCCGACCTGAAAGACGTCGTGAAGATTACAACGTCAGCAAAAACTCCGGATCCGGATCAACTGCGACGTATCAACGAAGTCGTCGATCGACTCGTGAAAGAACACGGATACTGTCCGGTTTGCGCGAACGAGTTGCTGACTTATGTAGGGACGTTACTGTCTCGGTAATGTCGAGACACGGATAACGCGAATGCATGAAGAAACGCTACTGGATCGCTGGAGCAATAACGCTTGGCGTCGCCGCTAAGTTGCTCACGCGTCCGCGCGATGCGGATTGGTCACGCTATCGTCACATCGTTTTTCATTCCGAACATTCAAACTTCGCCGACGTCGACGGCTCGCGCGTCCATTACCAGGAGGCGGGCGATCCGTCCGCGCCGCCGTTGATCCTGATTCACGGCTTCGCGTCTTCGACTCTCGTCTGGAGCAAGGTATTTCTTGACCTCGCTGAAGCCGGTTTTCGCGTCATCGCAATCGATATGCTGGGCTTTGGCTACTCAGGTAAACCGAGAAACGGCCAGTACACGATCCGCGGACAAGCGAAAATGTTGGTCGGTCTGCTCGACGAGCTCGGGATCGAACGTGCGACGCTCGTCGGCAGCTCTTACGGCGGCGCCGTCGCTGCGACATGCGCGCTCGATTACCCGGAACGTGTTGAAAAACTGGTCCTGATCGGAGCAGTCAACAACAATCGTCCGCTCAATTACAAACTGATGCGGGTCTTCGGATCGCCCTTGTTCGGCGACGTCGTTTCGCCGCTTCTGATCGGCTCGCGTCGTTTACTACGCCGGCGCATGAAGCGCGTTTACGATCGTCACGCCTGGGTGCTCGACGAACGACGCGTCGATGCCCGTCACCTGCCGTTGCGCGCTGCCGGCACGCAACGCGCGATCATTCGCACCGTTCGCAATTGGGACGCGGATCGGATCTCGCGCGACGCGCACCTGATCCGCAAACCCACCCTCCTGATCTGGGGCGAAAACGATCGCGAGATCCCACTCGCCGACGGCGAGCGTTTGCACGAACAGATCCCCGGCTCGCGTCTAATTGTTTTCCTCGACTGCGGTCACATTCCGCACGAGGAGTACCCGGAGGAATTCACAAACGTCGTCGCAGATTTTGTAACACGTAAATCCGTGTAAAACAGATCAGTGCTAATCAGAGTTACAGCATTATGTCTATCCAACGCAACGACTGGTCACTGCAACGCAAAGGCATCATCGATCAGGAACGCCACAAGGATCGCGTCAAGGAAGCAATCCGCAAAAATCTCGGCTCGATTGTTTCCAACGAAGCGATCATTCTTTCCGACGGCAAGCGCACCGTTAAAGTTCCGATCCGCGCGCTTGACGAGTACAAGTTTCGCTTCAACTATCAAAAGGCCAAACACGTGGGCCAGGGCGACGGCAAGACGCGCGTCGGCGACGTCATCGGCCGTGAAAGTCGCGGCACCGGCGGCGGTACCGGCTCGGGACAAGCGGGACAGGAAACAGGCTCGGATTATTACGAAGCGGAAGTCAACATCGACGAGATCGCCGCGCTGATCTTCGAAGACCTGCAACTTCCTTATCTCCAGGAGAAAGCGAAGAAGGCGGTCCAATCGCGCAAGACGCAGTTCAACGAGATCCGCCGCACCGGCGTCATCGCCAACCTCGACAAGCGGCGCATGATTCTCGAAAACATCCGTCGCAACGCGCGCGAAGGCAAGGCCCGCTTCGGCGACATCAAAAAGGAAGACCTGCGTTTCAAAACGTGGGAAGAAGTGATGCGTTACGAGTCGAACGCGGTCGTGATCGCAATGATCGACGTTTCCGGTTCGATGGGCGAGTTCAAGAAATACATCGCGCGCAGTTTTTACTTCTGGATGGTCCGTTTTCTGCGAACGAAGTACGACAACGTCGACATCGTCTTCATCTCGCATCACACGGAAGCGAAGGAAGTGACTGAAGAGCAGTTCTTCACGCAGGGCGAATCGGGGGGCACCGTCGTCTCGTCCGCGTATCAACTCGCGCTCGACATCATCAAGCACCGTTACCGGCCGTCTGACTGGAACATCTATCCGTTTCACTTCTCCGACGGCGACAACTACTACTCCGATAACGAAGAAGCCGTGAAACTGGCGGATGAACTGATCTCGACGTGCAACCTCTTCGGCTATGGCGAGATCGGAGAAGAAGGATCGTCGAGCTATCGACGTTCGTCAGGCGCCTTGCTATCGATCTTCAGCGATCGTTTGCAGAACAAGGACCGCTTTGTCGGCGTCCGTATCGACGATAAGGAAGACGTTTATCCGGCGCTGAAGCAGTTTTTTGGCAGACGCGGGGTGGAGACTCCTGCTTGATACGTTTTGCTCATGGAACTTAGTACTTCGTGCTTTGTACTTGGATTTGATAACAAAGCACAAAATACTAAGCACAAAGAACAAGTATGGAAGATCGCGAAATAAAAGACCTGGAACGCGCGGTTGAGCAGATCTGGGAAGTGGCCCAGCGTTTTGGTCTCGATCCGTATCCGACGAACTTCGAGATCGTGCCCGCGACGGTGATGTACGAAGTAGGCTCGTACGCGCTTCCCGGCCGCTATTCTCACTGGACCTTCGGCAAGGCGTACCATCGCATGAAAACGATGTACGACTTCGGGTTGTCGAAGATCTACGAAGTCGTAATCAACACCAATCCGGCGTACGGCTTTCTACTCGAAACGAACAGTCCCATCCAGAACAAGATGGTGATCGCGCACGTGCTGGGCCACGTCGACTTCTTTAAGAACAATACCTACTTTTCAAAAACGAACCGGCGCATGGTCGAAAGCGTCTCCACGCACGCGCAGCGCATGATGGAGTACGAGTTCAAACACGGCCGCAAGACGGTCGAACGTTTTCTCGATTCCGTGCTGGCAATCGAGGAACACATCGATCCCTACTTCTTCATCAAGCGTGAAATCTCCATCGAGGAAGAAAAACGCCGCGCTGAACACCGTCCAAAAGATGGGCGCTACGACGATCTCTGGCATCTCGACAAAACGGACCGCGACGCGCGTACTGCCGCCTCGGCCGCGTCGAATCGCGACGACAAAGACCGCGAGCCGCGCGATCGCGTGCCTGAAAAAGATCTGCTGTTCTACATCATGAAAAACTCGCCGAGTCTCGCGCCGTGGCAACGCGACGCCATCGCGATGGTCCACGAGGAGATGGAGTACTTCGTGCCGCAGATGCAGACCAAGATCATGAACGAAGGTTGGGCCAGCATCTGGCACGCGCGCATCATGCGCGAACTCGATCTGAACGACAACGAACACATCGAGTTTGCGAATCTTCACTCCGGCGTCGTCTCGCCGCAGAAGGGCCAGCTCAATCCTTACTATCTCGGCTACAAGATCTACGAAGACATCGAGCGCCGCTGGAACGAGCCGTCGCCAGAAGAACGCGAGAAGTTTGGGCGAAAGGGCAACGAAGGGCGCGAAAAGATATTTGAGGTGCGTGAACTGGAGAATGACGTTTCGTTTCTGCGCAACTATCTCACGGAAGAGCTGTGTGAAGAGCTGGACCTGTTTGTGTTTGAACTGATCGAGGAAGAGGAATGGACCATCACCGAGAAGCGTTGGGAGAAAGTGCGCGACCAACTCGTCTCGAATATGACCAACTTCGGTTTTCCCTACCTGCAAGTTGAAGACGGCGACTACAACGGCAACCGCGAGCTTTATCTAAAACACCGCTACGAAGGCACGGAGCTGGACCTGCGCTACGGACGCAAAGCGCTCGAACACGTCTACACGCTTTGGGGGCGGCCGGTGCATCTTGAAACTATGATTGACGACGAGTCGACCGTGTTGCATTACAACGGCGACGAGCACATGGAAGGGTAAGCGTTGTGTTTGGTGTTTGGTCTTTGGTCTTTGGTCTTTGGTCTTGGGACTTTGGTCTTCGGTCTTGGGACTTTGGTCTTCGGTTCTTCGTGCTAAGTACTAAGTACTAAGTACTAAGTACTAAGTCCCAAGTCCAAAGTCCAAAAACCTACCCCATCTTCAGCGCTTCACCTACCGACGGGTCGCGCCTCACGCGCCAAATCTTGGAATCGAGGTAGTAGTGAATGAAGGCGTATCCCCACAGGAATGAAATGCCGAGTTGGACGGCGAGTGATTGAGCGCCGTTCTGCAAACCGATGTAGCCGAGTATCTGGCGTGGTCCCTGATAAATCACCCCGAAAATAACTCCGAACGCAATGTAAAAGAGCAGTCGCCGTGAGATAAATTCAGCCGCGCCGTATTTCTCGCGCGATTTGTATTTCTTGTTGTGAAACCAAATGAGGCGGTGATATTGGAAGTTGTGATAGATCGTCAGAATGGCGACGATGGCGATCGGCTTGTGTGGCATCGGCGTCAGCAACACGATCCAGTGCATCGGAATCGCCGCCGCGAGTAGCAAGTATTTGGGTACGTTCAACGGCTCGCCTGCGATCGCGCGTTGGATCTGGCGTCCCAACCAGGCGACGAACAACAGGATCGTTCCGGCTAGTAGAATCTTCGCGAAGCCGCTCACGCCGCCCCGCAACACTGACGGAACGCGCGCCATCGCCTCCGGATCGCGTGCGATAAATTCGACGAACGGATAGTTGAATGCGAACAGCAGCAGCAGTCGATCGAGGGCGTTGTCGATGCGTGCGAGGTCGCCGTTTTTCTTCTTGTAAAGCACCATGAAGCCGTAGTGCTGTTTCACGAGATGGTAATACGCCCACAACGCCGCGACGAAGAAGAACACAAACGCGAAGCCGGCGAGCACGAGCAGCGGGCCGATCGCGAAGAACAGCAACGAGCCCCACAATAATCGCGCTCGGTTCTTTCGTTCCGCGCGATCGAAATACGTGCGCGAGAACGTGCCGAAGACGTGTGGCGCATCGATCAGTATCGCCCACGCCGCGACCATCGGAACGAGCGGCACGATTCCCGTCACATAAAGAAACAGCAACAGATAACTCGTTACCACCGATCCGATAAACCACACGAGATCGTCACGCGCGCTGATAATCCAGCGCAACGAAATCACGCTCGCAACAGGTTTACTGATTATCTCGGCACTTGCAGCCATAGCCACAAAGAGGCACAAAAGACACAAGTCAGATTTGGTTTCGACCCGGCGACATTTTATCATCGCGCCGAACCCGAGAAGAAAGCCAATGAACAAACAATTATTTCAAGCTCATCCGTGGCACGGCGTCACTCCGGGGCCACGCACTCCCGAACTCGTCAACGCCTATATCGAGATCGTCCCCACCGACGCCGTCAAATACGAACTCGACAAATGGTCCGGTCACCTGCGCGTCGATCGCCCGCAGCGTTTCTCGTCGATGTGCCCAACACTCTACGGTTTCATCCCACAAACCTATTGCGGCCGCCAGGTCGCCGAACTGTGCGAACAACGCACCGGCCGCAAAGGCATCGAAGGCGACAAAGATCCGATGGACATCTGCGTCTTGTCTGAAAAAACGTTCGCTCACGGCAGCTTCTTTCTCCATGCGCGCCCGATCGGCGGACTCAGAATGATCGACGGCCAACAAGCGGACGACAAGATCATCGCCGTGCTCGAATCCGATCTCGCTTACGGACGCATCGAGAATATTGACGACGTTCCATCCGGACTCGTCGATCGACTAAGACACTATTTTTTGAGTTACAAGCAGTTACCGAGCGAGGAACACAAGAAGGTCGAGATCGCGGACGTCTACGGACGCATCGAAGCGCTCGACGTGATCACTCGAAGCCTCCGCGATTACGAAGATGAGTTCGGACGTTAGATCCTGGCGACGGGCTCTGCAATCTTGCAGCGAGGACACATCAATCCACGAAGCCCATCGTCTTCCACCCACTGAGCAAGAGCCAGTGGCGCATTACGATGAGCCTCGTGTTGATGATGATGCTGATGCTGGTGTTTCCGTTCTGCATTCTCCGCGCTGCAATGCTTACACAACCACCCATAACCAAGATTGAAGAAATGCGTGGTCTGGTGCACTAAACCTCCTGAAGAGGTCAGCGACGGCTGTCAGGCGACTCCATCAAACGCACCGGCACCGACATGCGGCGCCCGTCACGCCAAATGTGAACCTGTACAGTTTCGCCGATCTGATGTTTATCAAGCACCCTGAACAGATCGTCTGAATTTCCCACCTTGTCATTATCAATGCCGACGATGATATCGCCAAGCTCGAAGTCGCCCATTTCGGTCTGCTGCATTCCGCGCAGACCGGCTGCGGCAGCGCCACCGCCACGTGCAACCTGAATGATCAGCACGCCGTCATTCACCGGCAGGTCAACCTGGTTCCGAATCGTATCGACGTCGCGCGTGCTGATGCCGAGTTTCGGACGTCGCACCTGTCCGCTTTGCAGAAGCTGCGGAACGACGCGTTTCGCAATGCTCACCGGCACCGCAAAACCGACGCCTGCGGAACTTCCCGACGGCGAAAGTATCTGCGAGTTGATGCCGATCATGCGGCCGCGCGAGTCGAGCAGTGGTCCACCGGAATTGCCGGGATTGATCGACGCGTCCGTCTGAATCGCGCCTTCGATCAGGCGATTGTTGCGCGCGCGAATCGGACGTTGCAGTCCACTGATCACGCCGGTCGTCAACGTACGGTCCAGACCAAACGGGTTTCCGATCGCGAGCACTTTCTGTCCGACGACGAGCTTGTCGGAGTCGCCTAAAGGAACGACCGTAAGTGGACCAGTAGGTTTTTCAGTCAAACGAATGACGGCTAGGTCCGTGTCGGGATCGCCGCCGACAACGACCGCCGGATAGTCTTTCTTACCGCCGAGACTGACCGACAGTTTTTGCGCGCCGGCGATGACGTGATAGTTAGTCAGGATGTTTCCCTGCTGGTCCAGGATCGAACCCGAACCCGAACCTTCCTGCGGTTCGACGAATCCGAAAAAGTCGCGGGCGTACGACGTTGAATGGATGAACACCACGCCCGGACTCAGCGTGCGATAAACCTCGATGTTGTTTTGTTCGTCGGTTGACGTAGCCGGATCGGTGATGCCGGCCGGCGGAGTTTCTGTGAACGCCGCTTGCGAAGGCTCGAAACGATTCGAAAAGCGATCGAACGCCACCACTCCGATAGCTGCAATCAAACCTGAAATAAGCGCGATTAATAAAATCTGGCGGGCGGAGAGTCTGTACATAAAGCTTCTTCCCTCTCTAAAGTGATTCTTTTGGTAAGCAACACGGCACGATTCTTAGGATGCCCTTGCGCAGGGCGCCGTTGTGTCTGTTAACTTGTGGGCTGGGCCATTATAGCCGCTGTTTTCCGATTGGGAATACGGGGATTTAGAAGCCACCGCTCATAGGGAACCCGGATAAAACGAATTTCAAAGTAGGACACTACCTAGAAAGCGGGCGGGGCGAGCAAGCCAAGCGCGACGCAACCGGTCACGGCATGGATTAACATCAGGGCGCCGTAGAGCACTAGGACCGCGGTCAGTCCGCGTTTGGCGAGTGGAACGTGCGCGCAGCGGTAGAGGATGTAGGCAGCGCCGGTGCCGATGCTGAGTTTGATTGCGAGAAACGAGAGTTCGCTGTGCTCGATGAGGGTGGCCATGAGGGCGTTTCCCTCGGAAGCGACGTTCATGCGGACCCAGAGGAGCGTGAGTTGAGCATCGAGCAAGTTCAGAACGAAGAGCAGTAAGCTTTTTGACAGCGCACCCACTGGGAACCCTCGGCAAACGTTGTTTAAACCTTGCCCATTTACGCCAAGACCCTCGAGGCCTGTCGCTTCGAGGGTCCATGACGTCACGGGAGGAACGAGACTCGTTCTAATGCTTAAAGAATACGCTGAATCGTCGAGGTGTTCCTGAAAAAGTGATGTCGTCGATTGCCGATTCGTTGAAGGAAGCAGCGCAGACACTGCGCGAAGCCGGCGTGGCTGAAGCGCGTCGCGAAGCGGGTTCGTTGCTTTCGTTTGTGATCGCGAAGGATCGGACGTTTTTGATCAGTCACGCGGAAGATCTTGTTAACGATGCGGATTTACAGCGCTTTCGCGACGCGGTGACGCGACGCGCCGCAGGCGAGCCGTTGCAATACATCACCGGCGTGCAGGATTTTTTCGGTCGCGAGTTTCGTGTGACGCCCGACGTGCTGATACCTCGACCCGAAACGGAATTGCTGGTCGAAGCAGCGCTGGAAGTCATTGCAGACACAGCGACGCCGATGATTTGCGACGTGGGAACAGGATCGGGTTGTATCGCGGTGACGTTACTGTGCGAGCGAGACGACGCGCGTGCGATTGCGGTCGATGTTTCGGATGCGGCGCTTGCGGTTGCTGCTGAGAATGCGCGGCGACACGGCGTCGCGGAAAGAATCGTTTTCGCGATTTCTGATTGTTTCGACGCTGTCGATTCTAAGTTTGATCTGATCGTTTCAAACCCGCCTTACGTTTCGGCCGGCGCGCTCGACGGATTGCAACGAGAAGTCAGAGATCATGAACCACTCGTCGCGCTTTCGCCCGGCGCGGACGGCCTCAGCGTGATCCGCCGTCTACTCGCCGACGCGCCTGCATTTCTAAAAAAATCCGGATACCTGATCATGGAAATCGGATTCGACCAGGGCGAAAAAGTGCAGGCCCTGGTCGATCAGAACTGGCGTTTACTCGAAATTCGGCCCGATTTACAAGGCATTCCGCGCATCGTCGTCCTCCAGAGCAGATCTGAATAATCAGATTTCCTGCCACAACCGCTACCCCAGCGGTGTATATCGTCCAGAGCCACATTAACGACTGAAAATTCAACCCCAGACGATTTAAGGAGAGCGAAGCCATGTACAGCTTTTTAGGGCGAAGTGTGTTGATTGCGTCGCTGGTGATCTTCACGGGCATTTCCGCAGTCGCGCAGCAAAAGACAGGCACACTTGCATGCCGCGACGATAATTGGAACAACGACAAGCTGGTCAGTCACTGCGAGATGCGCGAGCAAACGCTGGCGCCGTCCGGCGGGACGATCGCCATCGATGGCCGGCAAAACGGCGGCGTTGCCGTAAAAGGTTGGGACCAGAACCAGGTGCTTGTCCGCGCACGCGTGCAAACCAGCGCGCCGACAGCCGAAGAGGCCACCCAACTCGCGCAGCAGATCCGGATCGAGACCAGCGGCGCGAAGATCCACGCCAGTGGTCCAGAGAGCAGAAACAAGTATCAGTGGTCCGTGAGTTTCGAAGTGTTCGTGCCACGCCGCGCTGATCTTTCGGTCGAAACGCACAACGGCGGCATCTCGATTTCCGACGTCAACGGCAAGATCGACTTCACGGCGTTGAATGGCGGCGTGGTTCTGAAAAGAGTCGGCGGCGCGGTTCGTGGATCGACGACTAACGGCGGACTCGCAGTCGAACTGACCGGCGATCGCTGGGAAGGTGAAACGCTCGACGTGCGCACCACCAACGGCGGCGTCATGATGTCGGTGCCCGAGAACTACTCGGCACACCTCGAAACGGGAACGGTAAACGGCAGTATCAGCGTTGATTTTCCAGTCACCGTTCAGGGAAAGATGACCAAACAGCTCGCCGTTAATCTCGGCTCCGGCGGCCCGACCGTCAAAGCAATGACGACCAACGGCGGCGTGCGCCTCAAGCGGACAAACGCGAACGACTAAATCCTTCGGTGGTGTCCTAGTTTCTTCAGCATTCTCTGCGTTCCTCTGCGACTCTGCGGTAAAAGAACCGCAAGAACAGATAACCGCAGAGACGCGGAGCAACGCGGAGAGGAAATTACGGCACTACCAATTCTTTCGGTCACACGAGCCACAGGTTATGCGGATCTGTATAATCTGTGGCTCGTGGATAAATTTCGCATCACAGGTGGACGGCCGCTTCATGGCCGAGTGTCGATCAGCGGCGCGAAGAATTCGGCACTGCCTTGCATGGCCGCGGCGTTGCTCACCTCCGAAACCGTCACGCTGCACAACATCCCTTACGTTCGCGACATCATCACTCAGCGACGTTTACTCGAAGACATCGGCGCGACCGTGCTGACGCCCGAACTTCGCACACACAAGATCACGGCCGCGCACATCGAGATCTTCGAAGCCCCTTACGAGCTGGTGAAGACGATGCGCGCTTCAGTGCTCGCGCTCGGCCCGTTGCTCGCGCGTTTCGGCAAGGCGAAAGTGTCGCTGCCGGGTGGTTGCGCTATCGGCACGCGCCCGATCGATCTGCACTTGTCGGGTTTTGAAAAGCTCGGCGCGCAGGTTCGACTCGAAGCGGGAAACGTCGTCGCTCGCGCTCCAAGCGATGGCCGGTTGCACGCAGCAGACGTCACGTTCAACAAAGTCACGGTCACGGGAACTGAAAACCTGATGATGGCCGCAACACTCGCACGCGGCACGACAACGTTGCGCAACGCTGCGCGCGAGCCGGAGATCGTTGATCTCGCCGAGTTGCTCAACAAGATGGGCGCGCGCGTCAAAGGCGCCGGCACGGACACGATCCAGATCGAAGGCGTGCCCGCGCTCGGCGGCGCGGAGCACACGATCATTCCGGATCGAATCGAGACCGGGACTTTTATCGTCGCCGCTGCGATCACGAATGGCCGGCTCGAGATCAAAGACTGCCGTCCGGATCATCTCGAAGCTGTGATCGCACAACTTCGCCACGTCGGCGTGGTGATCGATGAAGTTAATCCGACGACGTTGGAGGTCACGTGTTGTCCTGACGGGCTCACGGCGGGAAACGTTTCCACCGCGCCGCATCCGAGTTTTCCCACTGACATGCAGGCGCAGTACATGGTTTTGATGACGCAGGCGCGCGGGCGATCGGAGATCGTCGAGACGGTTTTCGAGAATCGATACATGCACGCGTCGGAGTTACAGCGCATGGGCGCGCAGATTCATATCGACGGCCACACGGCGATCGTCGAAGGTGTGACGCCACTCACGGGTGCGCGTGTGATCGCGTCGGATCTGCGGGCGTCGGCGTCGCTGGTGTTGGCGGGGTTGATTGCGAGTGATGAGACGTTGATCGATCGCGTGTATCACATCGATCGCGGTTACGAGAAGATCGAAGCGAAGTTACGCGCGGTTGGCGCGGATATTGAGCGGATTACGGCGCCGGTGACGGCGAGTCTCGTTCAAGGTACGAATGCGGCGGATTAAGGAGTGTTTGGGATGCCGGAAAAGAATTGTTTGTTTTGCAGGATTATCGGGGGCGAGATACCGGGGGAGTTCGTTCACCAGGACGAGCATTGCGTTGTGATTCGCGATATCAATCCCCAGGCGCCGACGCACCTGCTGGTGATCCCGCGCGAGCATCTCGAATCACTTGATGATGCAACGCAACGTGAGGAAGCGTTGTTGGGACATTTGCTGCGTATTGGCGCCCGCATGGCGAACTCGCAGGATCACCCTGACAGTAGTTTTCGAACTGTGATCAATACGGGCGCCGGCGCAGGACAATCCGTGTTTCACCTGCACGTTCATGTCCTTGCCGGTCGCGCACTCACCTGGCCACCAGGGTAGCCACAAAAAAGCACAAGAGGCACAAAAGGCACAAGAAAGAGAGTTAGGGAATTCTGAACCCGGTTTCCCCTTAATTCCTTTTCTTGTGCCTCTTGTGCCTCTTGTGCCTTTTGTGCCTCTTTGTGGCTAAGCTTTTGGCGCTACTGCGCGCACCGCTTCAGAAACCCCTGCTTCATATTTCTTGAAGTTCTCATTGAAACGCCGCGCGAGATCTTTCGCCTGTCGATCGTAGGCGTCCTTGTCGCTCCACGTGTTGCGTGGTTGCAGGACTTCGTTCGGAACGTCAGGACACGAAACAGGAACGTTCACCCCAAAGAGCGGATCCGCCACAGTCTCAACCTGCGCCAGCTTTCCGTTGAGAATCGCGCGAATCATCGCACGCGTGTAAGCGATCTTCATTCGATGGCCCACGCCATAAGGACCACCACTCCAACCAGTGTTGACCAACCAACACGCCGCGTCATGCTTCGCCATCTGCTGTCCCAACAGATCCGCGTAAACGCCCGGATGCAACACCATAAACGGCGCGCCAAAACACGTCGAGAAAGTCGCTTCGGGTTCTTTAATCCCCTTCTCTGTGCCCGCGACTTTCGCCGTGTAACCAGAGAGGAAGTGATACATCGCCTGCTCAGGCGAGAGCCGCGCAACCGGCGGCAACACGCCAAACGCATCCGCCGTCAACATGATGATGTTGCGCGGATTGCCGGCGCGTCCTTCGGGCACGATGTTCGCGATACTCGTCAAAGGATACGAAGCACGCGTGTTTTCAGTCTTGCGCGCATCGTCGAGATCGATCTCGCGCGTTACGGGATCGTAAACAACGTTCTCGAGGATCGTGCCGAACATTCGCGTCGTGCGATAAATATCCGGCTCAGCTTCGGCGGAAAGTTTGATCACCTTCGCGTAGCATCCGCCTTCGAAGTTGAACACGCCGTCGTCAGACCAGCCGTGCTCATCGTCTCCGATCAACCGTCGCTCAGGATCGGCGGAAAGCGTTGTTTTACCGGTGCCTGAAAGGCCGAAGAAGATCGCGACGTCGCCCTCAGCGCCAACGTTCGCGGAGCAGTGCATACTCATCACGCCGCGTTGTGGCAACAGATAATTCATGATCGTGAACGCGCTCTTCTTGGTTTCGCCTGCGTAAGAAGTGCCGCCGATCAGAACGAGACGCTGGCTGAAGTCCATCAGGATGAACGT
This sequence comes from Pyrinomonadaceae bacterium, assembly GCA_035760365.1. Classification (GTDB taxonomy): domain Bacteria; phylum Acidobacteriota; class Blastocatellia; order Pyrinomonadales; family Pyrinomonadaceae; genus PSRF01. The sequence continues at coordinate 5,206 of DASTTB010000033.1, read as the reverse complement.
CGGCGAACGCGTGCCGTCGCGTTGTGGATCAGCCTGGAAGCTCGGAAAGTTGATGATCGTGAACTCCGGCTTGTGCGGCGCGGTCTCGTTTGTGTTGCTGATGAACATCGTGCGCGCGAAGAGCGAGTGCCAGGCCAACTCGTTGATAACGCGTATCGGCAATCGATATTTCGGATCGGCGCCAACGAACGTGTCCTGCACGAAGAGATCGCGGCCGTTTGCGTGGGCCATCATTCGATCTTTGAGCGCGTTGAACTTCTCTTGCGGGAAGTCTTTGTTGACGTCGCCCCAGAAAACTTTGTCCTCGCTGCCGCGTTCGCGAACAATCGCTTTGTCTTTCGCGGCGCGTCCGGTGTGTTCGCCGGTATCGACGATCAGGTTTCCGTGGTTGGAAAGAACGCCTTCGTTGCGTCGCGCGACTTCTTCGTAAAGTTCCGGTGTGTTCAGGTTCCAATAGACGCGTGCTGGTGCAGCGATACCGTAACTGTCTAATTCGAATGTAGTGTTTTTTCGACCGAGATGTTTTGTATTGCTTTCAATGCGAGTGGACGCCATTCAATGTCTCCAATCAAACGAGGAAAATCGATTTTCGGGTCTGACTATTCGTCCTCCGCGGCTTTGCGCTGTTTGGCGAGTTGCCGTAGAGCGTCGGAGAGATCGCGGGCGGCACGCTCGATGCGATCGGCGGCGGTGCTGAGTGAGTCGACGTCGTCTGGAGAACGTAGGGCGACGATGGCAAGCGCCGCCTCCACTTGTTCTTTCAATCGGTTTGCCTCATTTTCAGTTTCTTGTTCAGCGCGGGATTTTTGTGAAGCTGCGGCCTGCTGGTTCATAAGTCTTTCTAGCGAAAAAAGAAGTAATGCTGGTAAAAGTAAAAGTTATGCTGGCGTGATTGCGAGCCAGTTGGTAAGTCTGACATTTGCGCGTGAATCAGGCAAGTGCAGGGTTGGCTTTTGCCCGCTGTTTGAACAAAGTCTCGGTTGAAATCCGTTTTTATTGACGAAGCGCTGGCGCGACTTACATGAGAACACGGATTAATAAAGATCTATTTACTGCGCGTGAGTGGAAGCTCGTGCAGCAACTCAACACGCCCGCAAAAGTCCAACGCTACTTCAGTTCAATGCCATACAACTGGGAGCGCGACGGGGCGACGATGCGCTCCTTTCGTGAATTCGTGAAACGAAACGAAGTGCACTGCCTCGAAGCAGCAGTCGGTGCAGCGGCGATCCTGGAACAGCACGGCTACCCACCACTGTTACTCGATCTCGAATCGCACGATCTCTTAGACCACGTAATTTTTGTTTTTAAAGAGGCCGGCGGATGGGGATCGATCGGACGCTCGCGTGACATCGGTTTGCACGGACGCAAACCCGTGTTTCGATCATTACGCGATCTCGCGTGGAGTTACTTCGATCCGTACGTCGATTTCTCAGGACGCCTCAAAGGCTACGGATTAACGAGTCTTTACGACCTCGGCACCTACGACTGGCGTTTCTCACCACGGAAGATGAGCAAGATCGAAGATCACCTGCGCGCGATCCCACACAAACCCATCCGCTCATCCGACGCACGCTACAAAAAACTCCTCGCCCGTTACCACGCCTACAAAAAACGCAACCCAGATCGCTCCCCAAGCTACTACGACAGCCGTCCGCAATGGCTGCTCTAAAGTTAAAATCAGCCGTGCGCGGTTTCGAGTGGCGGGAGCTTCTTGAAGCGCGTGTCCAGCAACATGTGAATGATGACGGCAACCATGATGATGACGCCGCCGACGAGCGCCCAGCGGGAGGGACGTTCACCAAGCACCAGAAAAACCCAAACCGGATTCAGCACCGGTTCGACGTAACAAACAATTCCCGCATCCAGCGACCGCACACCACGTTCCATCCCGACAGTGAACAACGTGTACGAAATCCCAAGTTGGACCACGCCGAGATAGATCACACTGAACGCATCCTGAAAATCCGCGCGCGGCAACGCAGCCAGTCCCCACGGCGCCGCAACCAGCACAACCAACAAATTGCCGTAGATCACAGACGAAGCACGATTGACGAGTCGCGCCTGCGGATGTCGCAGCAAAAGAAAATAGAGCGCAAAACAAAACCCCGACGCGAGCGCCATCACGTTTCCGGCGACGTCCTGCGGCCGCAGTTGGCCCACGAAGAACAACGCCATCGCACCGAGACACACAAACACCGTAATCAGATCGCGGGCGCGAAACTTCTCTTTGTAAATGAGTGGTTCGAGAATCAGCAGGTAAACGGGCGCGGTGTATTGCAGGAAGATCGCGTTGGCGGCGGTCGTCACTTTCGTCGCCATCACGAAAAGTATCACCAGCACGGCGTAAAGAACCGCCGCTGCACCGGTGACCTTATTCAATCCAAAGCCGTGCTGCCGGGTGAAGAGCGCAACCGTGATCAGCGCGAAGAACGATCGCAGACACGAGAGTTCGAGTCCTTCAAGCGAGTTCCATTTGATGAAGAGCCCGCCAGTGCTCCAAAGAAATGCAGCGGCAAAGACAAACAACAGTGGCGACACTTGGTGTTTATTTTCCATTCGTCATTTGGCATTTCTCATTTGTCATTTTCTGACGCCGCGCAATGAAAAACGACAAACGGAAAATGAAAAATGGAAAATGACTTCACGGATTGTTTTTCAAGCCTTTTAAGTACTTTCCAAACACACCGTTCCACGGCGGAATCACGATCGACACCGCGCCATGCGTCTGCGCCTGGCACGCGAGCCGAATCAACGGCTTCGGCTCCGACGTGTCGATGTATCCAAACTCCTTAATCTTCTTTCCCTCGCGCGCCGCGACGTCCGACAGCTTCTCAGCGCCACCCAAAACACCGACCCAACAAGTTCCGCACGACGCCGAGCGACACTCAACCGGGATCGGTCCCTCGACTCGTCGCGGATCGATCTCACGCCAGTTTCGCGAACGATCGTCGGCGGCGCCCCACGCGAGATCCTGCACGTGATTCATGCGATACGTCGCGCGGTCGTCGTTTTCGTCGAACGTGATCGTCCATTTCTTGTTGACCGTGCGCAGGAACCCCAAAAGTCCCTGGCTGTCGTCTTTCGCGCGCTCGCGCAGGACCTGTTCCGGCGAATGTCGCGCGTGTGCGCGGTCGATGTGCATCTTTCCGGGCGCTTTCGCGAACGCTTCCAACCCCGCCTGCTGAACGGTCATAAACGCCACAGCCGTGATTCCTACAACCAGCGAACGATCGACCTTCTTCTGCTTAGCCACTTGCTCAGCGACCGCGAGAACCTGATCCGCCAACGTGGCGTCCCCGCTAAATTCGCTCGCGTGTTTTTCGACCGCAGTCTTCACTTCCGGCCAGTAACGATGCCCGTAAAGAAACGTGTGCGACGTGTCGATCTGGTCGCGCAGGTAGTAGTTTCCCTGCATCAACAACTGCTGCCGCAGTTTCTCCGGATCCTCGGCGGCGGCGAGCGCCTGAAACAGCGCCAGCGGGTAAAAAGCGAACCAAATCTGCGTCGCGTTCTGGTCGACTGCGTGGATCGATCGGAGCAGCGTCGTCAGCGCCGCCGACCACGCTTCTTCGTCATGTTGACTAAGAAAATTCTCGAAAGGAGTCATATTATTAAACACGAATCTGTGATAAAGTTTGTCACCGCCATGGAACAAAATCAGCAAAACCTCGCTAAATCAGGGCGAACTTTCGACAGTGCTTACAGTTTCTCGTTCAGCATTGCCGTCGGGCTGGTTCTGTTCATTGCCGGGCTCGTCATCAGCCTGACGCTCGGCCAGGGCGCCACCATCGGCCTCATCTTCGGCATCCCGCTGCTCATCGCGGGTTTAGTGCTGCCGCTGTTCATGATGCGCGACCTCTTCCATCACAACGAAATCAACAGCACGTGCCCTTACTGCGACGCGCCCATCAAAACCTCAGACGCTACGATTCGCCTGAACTGCCCATCCTGTAAGCGCGTGATAGAAGTGCGGGAAATGACCCTGCAACGCGGCGAGTAAACACCTCAAAAGCCGGGCGACAGTAAGTGACGGGTCCAATAGTCACTGAACGTAAACGCAAACAATATCGCCATCCAGAACAACGCCGAAGCCATGATTACCCAGATAAGCCGTGAACTATAGCGCACGTGCATGAAGTAGAGCACGACGAACGTCGCTTTGATTGTAGCGATGGTCAACGCGACGATAGTGTTCAGCGGTCCGGGAAAGTTGACGAAGGCCGCCACGACGGTCAGTATCGTGCCCACGACCAATACCAGGAAGATCGTTACGTAAACTCTGACTGGAACGATATGTTCGCTCATTGTCTCTCAGTGCAAGTAGTGCCGGCCCAACAAATAAAGCAACGGGAACAGGAAGATCCACACGATATCGACAAAGTGCCAGTAAAGCCCGATTACCTCAACCGGACTGTGATACTCCGGACCGAAGCGCCGCTTAATCGAGAAGATTAAAAGGTACGTCAACAAACCGGCGCCGATGATCATGTGCAGCGCGTGCATGCCAGTCATAGCAAAGTAGATCCAGTAAAACAGCTCGACTTGTTTGACGCTGGCGTTGCCGATCAGGTGCAGCTTGTGCGGATCGTGATCTCCTTCGTGCGCGACGGTCGGACCGAATGGAGCGCCGGGTATCAACTGGCCGGGTATCAACCTGTCTTCATACTTGGAGTAATACTCGACGGCTTTGATCCCAAGAAACGTCAGGCCCAGCACCAGCGTCAGTATCAGACAGAGAACCTGCGGCCGGTTTTTACCTATTTGCGTGAAGTAAACGGCCATCGCCATCGTGAAACTGCTCAGAATCAGCACGCCCGTATTCACCGCGCCGAGCGTGATGTCGAGGTGATTGCTGGCGGACGCAAAAGCCTCTGGGTACAACGAGCGATACAGCGTATAAGCGAGAAACATCCCGCCGAAGAACATGATCTCCGTGACGAGAAAGACCCACATGCCGAGCGTGCCCGCCTCACGCTGCTGCTCCATGTTCTCAAAATGGTGCTGCAGCGCCGGGTGGCCGTGAATCTCCTGGTTTGTCGCTTGACTCTCGATCACCTTCTACCTTGCTCCTTGAAAGGTCTTTGGTCTTTGGTCTTTGGTCTTTGGTCTTTGGTCTTTGGTCTTTGGTCTTTGGTCTTTGGTCTTTGGTCTTTGGTCTTTTGTCTTTGGTCTTTGGTCTTTGGTCTTCAAGTCTAAATCAAGCTTA